>CAWGSC010000011.1:0-295753 GCA_963825145.1 uncultured Nitrospiraceae bacterium | reverse complement strand
GTCCGCTCGGCGGCAAGTTGCACACGGGCCGGAGCCGGAACGACCAGGTTGCGCTGGATGTTCGGCTCTATGTGCGGGAACAACTCAGTCAGCTCGTGGCGCATCTGGAAAATTTTCAGCGGGTCTTGGTGGCGAAGGGAAAGGCGAATCGAATGGTCGCCATGCCTGGCTATACTCACCTCCAGCGTGCCCAGCCGGTCCTGTTTGCTCATCATCTCTTGGCCTACGTGGAAATGATCGAGCGGGACAAGGGACGATGTTCGCGACGCGGCGGCGCGATTGAATGTCATGCCGTTGGGGTCCGGTGCGCTCGCGGGGACCAACTACCCAGTCGATCGCCGGTTCACCGCCGGAGCTGTTGGGTTTTCCCTCCGTGACGCAAAACAGTCTCGATGCCGTGTCCGATCGGGATTTCATGATCGAGGTGGCCTCGGCGCTGTCGATCACGATGATGCACCTGTCCCGGCTCAGTGAAGAATTGATTCTCTGGTCGTCCCAGGAGTTTCAATTCGTCGAGCTTCCCGATGCCTTCTGTACCGGGAGCAGTATGATGCCGCAGAAGAAGAATCCCGATGTGCCGGAATTGGTGCGGGGCAAGACGGGACGTGTCTATGGCCATTTGGTCAATCTGTTGACGACGCTCAAGGCCCTGCCCTTGAGTTATAATCGAGATCTCCAAGAGGATAAGCCGGCGCTCTTCGATGCCCTCGATACCGTCACCGCGTCGGTGGAGGTCTTGACGGAACTGATGCGACGACTCACCGTGAACCGGGACGTCCTCAAGCAAGGCGGTTCAGGGTGGTGGAATGCTGGCCACGGAGGTTGCGGACTATCTTGTGACCCGAGGAGTACCTTTTCGCGAAGCGCATGCGATCACGGGCCGACTGGTGCGGGCCGCATTGGATCAAGGCCGTGAACTCACGGACTTCTCGCTCGAGGAGCTGCGGACATTTTCCGAGCGAATTGAAAAGGGTCTGTTCTTGCGGTTGACGGTCACTGCCGCGATCGACCGGAAGTCTCAGGTAGGCGGAACTGCCCGAACGCGAGTGGAGCAGCGCATCAAAGAACTCGAGCGGATGCTCTCGTGAAGGTGCGAATGCAGAGTGCGATGTCCATCGTGGTGGGTGTGATGATGGGAATGTTGGTCGGCCTGCGGGGTCGTGGGGTCGCCGGTTCCTCCTGAAAATGTCGGCGTGAATCCGACCATTGAGCGGCAAAAGAAGTTAGAGGCGCTCGAGGAGAAACAGCATGAGGCCGCAGCGGCAGCCGAATCCACTGAGCCACAACCGGACCCAATGCTACAGGGGCAGGATGTCAACCTTCCCCCGTTACAACCGGTGGGAACCCGGTAGTGGTGAACCGCCATCTGCTGGACCTGTGTAGCCGGATAACGCTATACTGTAACCCGTTGAATGTTGACGCGTGCCTCCCTCCGTGGAATATTCTACGCTAGTGATAACGAAAGAAACGCCATATGAGAACTGACATAAGGCGGTGAAGCAGGACGGCGCTTGGGTAGACCGCTGCGGACGTTCCCGAGCGCATTTCCGGTTCGGAGTGCGCTCGTTCCCGGACACGATCCATCGGGGCGGCGAGGTGTTCTTCTGTGCGGGGATCGCCAGGTTCTCGCGGTACCGAGCGAGCGGAGCCGCGCGCTCCAACGAAGCGGCGGCGTGAGACAACCATGGGAGCAACTCAGAACATTTCAACGAACGTATTGACAACCTCAGCCGGATAGCCGGATAGAGGTGAGGAGGATCAATTCATGGAGCTTATTCAACCCACGCGGCACAGTCAGCTCATTGGGCAGGCGGCAACGGTCAAGCACGCACCAGGCAAGCGGCTGTTGCTGGTCGATCCCTATCCGCGCAATAACCCCTATCGGTTGACCGCGTCGGAGCGACGCGCGGTCTGGTTTCCCAAGCTGAGCTTGCCGACGATTGCGGCCTACACGCCGGAGAATTGGGAAGTCAGTCTGGTCGATGAAGCGGTTCAAGATATCGATTTCGACTATCCCTGTGACATGGTCGGCCTCTCCATCATGACCTGCTATGCCCCTCGCGCCTACGAGATCGCAACGGAATTTCGCAAGCGAGGCAAGACGATCGTCATGGGGGGCGTCCATCCCACCTACTGCCCCGACGAAGCTCTTCGGTATGCCGACGCGATCGTCTGTGGAGAAGCCGAAGATCTCTGGCCACAGTTGGTCGCGGACTATGAGGCGGGGAAGATGCAGCGCATGTATAAGATGACATCGTTCCCCTCCCTGGAGAAGTACAAGAGTCCCCGTGTCGAATTGCTGAGCCCCGACTCGTACATGACGAGACAGTGTAGTTTCACGACCAGAGGATGTCATTTCGATTGCGAGTTCTGTAGCGTGTCCCCGTTTAACGGAAAGACCACGCGGCGTCGGCCGGTGCAGGAAGTGGTCACGGAACTTCGAAATGTTCAGCGATGGATTCGCAGTGAGTTGGTCGAGCGATTGCGCGACGAGCCGCTGTGGAACGCCTTCGTCACCGCGCTTCGGATTCGGGTGGGAATCGAGGACGGCAGCATCGTCGCGTTTGTCGATGACTTGCACAACAGCAACCGTGCCTATTGTCGTGAGCTCTGGGCCGCGCTGAAGCCGCTCAAGATCAAATGGGGCTGCCAGTCCACGATGTTCCTGGCTGACGACGAGGAGATGGTCAAGCTTGCGGCCGAGAGCGGCTGCGTGTCGGTCTTCGTCGGGATGGAATCGCTCGATGAAGACGCGTTGGATGAAACGAACAAGCCGTTTAACCGAGTCCAGAAGTTCTCCAAGGAGATCAAGATGTTCCACGATTACGGGATCATGGTGAATCCCGGGATCGTGTTCGGATTCGACAGCGACGATGTGACCGTGTTCGAACGGGCCGTCGATTTCTTGACGAAGAACCAGGTGGAATTGGCCTACTTCAACGTGCTGACGCCCCTTCCTGGTACGGCGCTGTTCGACCGCTTCGAAAAGGCCGGTCGTATTTTCGATAGGGACTGGGCGAAGTACGACGGCAAGCATGTGGTGTTTCAGCCGAGCCGGATGACGACCGAGCAACTACAAGACGGCTTCCACTGGGCCAACCATCAATTCTATTCGCTCCCTTCGATCTGGAAACGACTGTCGGGCACGAGTCAGCGGCTGATTCCGCGATGGGAGATGAATCGGGAGTTTCGGAAGTTGGTCAAGCGAACCTGCCCCAAAGCGTCCCTGTCGCCGCTCGCGGGGGTGTTGAAGAATCTCCAAGCGAAGCTCCCGGTGTTGGACAAGGAGCAATTGATTCCTAGCGCGCTGCATGCACTGAAACAGCGCTTCGATCCGAACGCGCTCTCGGCGCAACATTGATGCTCCACATCAAGGCCAAGCGGCATGACAAGTTTGCCGCGCTGTTCGTGGATCTTGAGGGTACCCTCGATCGCCTGAATGCGTTGGAATTGATCAAGCGGATCAAGGAAGCGGCCAATCAGGCGCGCATGGACATCATCGTCAACTTCGAGCACCTCAAGCTGGCGACGCCCGACGCCCTCAAAGCGTTGGTGGATTCAGACGCGATGAAGGTCGCGATTCCGAATGTGAAGGTCCGCTATCGCAAGTTTAAGGATGCGTTCGAGGCCTCTTGCAGGGCTTCTCGCTCGCAGGCTTGCAGGGCTTCTCGCTCGCAGGCCTCGAACATCTCAATGAAGATTTGCAGGATGCATAATTTCGAATATCGACATGGCGAACTCTATTGCGAACAGGTGCCGGTCAGCCGGATTGCGAAAGAGGTCGGCACGCCCTGCTATATCTACAGCTATGCGACCCTCGTTCGTCATTTCCGGGCCTATGATGGAGCCTTCAAGAGCGTACCCCATGTGATTGCCTTCGCCATGAAGGCCAACTCCAATATCGCGATCCTCCGTCTCATGGCAAAGGAGGGGAGCGGGGTGGATATTGTGTCCGGCGGCGAACTCTTTCGGGCGCTCAAGGCGGGCGTTCCTCCCTCAAAGATCGTCTTCGCGGGCGTCGGCAAGAACGCGGAGGAGATTCGCGAGGCCTTGAAGGCCGACATCCTCATGTTCAACGTCGAATCTTCGGCTGAGCTGCAGGCGCTTAATGAGGTGGCGGCTTCCGTCGGGACCAAGGCGAGAGTCGCCCTGCGCATCAATCCCGACATCGATCCGAAAACGCACCCCTACATTTCGACCGGTCTCAAGAAGAGCAAGTTCGGGATCGCCGCCGATCGGGCGCTCGAAGAATTCACGCTGGCCTCCTCGCTCGCCAACATCGATGTCGTCGGGGTACATAAGCATATCGGGTCACAGTTGACGGAAGTCACGCCGTTCGTCGAGGCCGTGAAGAAGGTGGTGAAGCTGGTCGGAGCCTTGAAGGCTCAGGGGATCAACATCCGGTACGTCAATATCGGCGGCGGCCTCGGCATTACCTACTCGGACGAAACGCCGCCGCTGCCGCAAGATCTGGCGGATGCCGTGTCGCCGCTCCTGAAGGATTTGAATGTCACCCTCATCATGGAACCGGGTCGCGTCATCGTCGGCAACGCCGGCATTCTCGTGACGAAGGTGTTGTATCGGAAGGACGGCGAAGCGAAACGGTTTATTATCGTCGATGCGGCGATGAACGACCTGATCAGACCGAGCCTCTACGGGGCCTATCACGAGATTCGTCCCTTGTCCGAAGCGGTGTTGCAGCGGCCCAAGCATCAGGTCGATGTTGTGGGCCCGGTCTGTGAGTCCGGCGATTTTCTGGCGAAGGACCGGTCACTGCCGGAGGTCAACCCGGGTGACATGCTGGCGGTGATGAGTGCGGGGGCCTATGGATTTGTGATGGCCTCCAATTACAATTCAAGACCACGGGTACCGGAAGTCCTGATCAAGGACGGGGAGATCCACGTCATCAAGACCAGAGAGACGTACGACGATTTGGTGAAGGGCGAAACGATTCCGGCATTCCTCGATTGAGGAGTGAGCGCTGCGGCGAAGGAGTGAGCATGTTTACGGGTGCATTGATTGCCATTGTGACCCCGTTCCGGAATGGCAAGGTCGACGAGCGGGCCTTCGGCGACCTTATAGAATGGCAAATTGCCAACGGGACGAACGGGATTGTGCCCTGCGGCACCACCGGCGAATCCGCCACCCTCTCGCACCAGGAACACCACCGCGTGGTCGAATTGACCGTCGAGGTGGTCAATCGGCGCGTCCCCGTGATTGCCGGGACCGGCTCCAACAGCACGGCAGAAGCGGTGTCACTCACAAAACACGCCAAGCAGGCAGGAGCCGATGGGGCGCTGCTCATTACGCCCTATTACAACAAGCCGACGCAAGAGGGACTGTATCGGCATTACAAAGTGATCGCCGAGTCCGTGGATCTTCCGCAGATCCTGTATAACATTCCCGGGCGGACCGGCGTGAACATGTTGCCATCCACTGTCGCAAGGCTTTGTGGGCTACAGAGCATCGTCGGGATCAAAGAGGGGAGCGGATCAGTCCAGCAGGCTTCTGAGATTGCGCAGTACGTGCGGCGATCGGATGACGGTCCTTGCCGGCGATGATGCCCTGACATTGCCCATGATGGCAGTCGGAGGAAAAGGTGTCATTAGCGTGACGTCGAACATCGTCCCATCCGAGATGGCTCAATTGGTCAAGGCCTTTTTGAGTGGACGCATCGAAGAGGCGCGTCGGATTCATTTCGCATTGTCGCCGCTCTTCACCGCGCTCTTTTACGAGACCAATCCGATTCCGGTGAAAACCGCGTTAGGCATGATGGGGAAAATCGATCCGGAGCTGCGGCTGCCGCTCTGTGCCATGGCGACCGAGACAAAGGACCAACTTACGCGGGCCTTAAAGGATGCAGGCCTCATCTAGCTCGAGGAGTAAGGGCTCGGGTACTCGGCATGATCAACGTCATTGTCGCAGGGGCTGCCGGTCGTATGGGCTGTCGGCTGGTTGCTCTTATCAAAGATTCGACCACCCTGACGCTGGCTGGTGCGATCGAAGAGAAGGGCCATCACGCTGTAGGTGACGATGCCGGGGAGACAGCGGGTTGTGGCCGTGTCGGCATTCCGATCACCGACGATTTCGCGGCGCTCCTTGACAGAGGCGAAGTGGTCGTCGATTTCTCCGCTCCTGAAGCGACCCTGCATCATTTACGCACGGTGGCGCAACATCGACGAGCCATGGTGATCGGCACGACGGGGTTTTCCGCTCCCCAGCTCGAAGAGCTGAAATCGCTTGCATGCCAAGTTCCCTGCGTGTTGTCCCCCAACATGAGCGTGGGTGTCAATCTGATCTACAAGGTCATCAGCGAGATGGCGAAAACGCTGGGGGACGACTACGACATTGAGGTGATTGAAGCCCATCATCGTCTGAAAAAAGATGCGCCGAGCGGGACGGCGCTCAAGATTGCGGAAGTCTTGGCGAAAGCTGTGAACCGCGATCTGGATCAGGTCGGCGTCTATGCCAGAAAAGGTCTGATCGGGGAACGGAAGAAGGGTGAGATCGGGATTCAAACAATCCGTGCCGGCGACATTGTCGGCGACCACACGATTCTCTTTGGCGGGATGGGTGAACGCATCGAAGTGACGCATCGAGCGAGTAGCCGAGATACCTTCGCGGGAGGCGCCTTGCGTGCGGCTCGGTGGGTGGTTCGGCAGCCACCAGGCCTGTACGACATGATGGATGTGCTGAATCTCCGATAGTTCTTTCCTCCTGTTCCGGCTCCCACATCGCGAATCTGACCAGCAACAACTTGCTATCGTGATGGACCTTCTGCTGAAGCGAAGTCTGGTTCACATCAGCCAAAGCAGCGCGAGAGATGTGAGTTCGGCTACTGTGTGGCGCAGGAGGGGGATCGCATCGCCCTTCTGTACCATGTGCAGTCGATGGTCTGGTATTCCGGTGTCTTACTGACCACGCGATAGCGGAATCAAAAGTTGAGCAGGATGATCTCTGGGACTTAGGTAAGACTATCGGCAGGGAAACCTTTTCACGAGTTATCGACTGACTTCTTCTAGATCCCTCTTGCTTGTGGGGTCGAGGGTAGCGGTACTTCGTTTCGTGATCGCCTCAGATAGACGGGCATAAATTTCCTGGGCGGAATCCGTCCAATCAGCATCAGGCGGATATCCACGGAAGGCGGCTTCAGCTGCCTTATGCTCGTCGTACGTGAGCGATTTCGGTTCTGTCATAGCGCCGCCGGCTAATGTCTTGCGGTAATGGGCCGAGGTTCCTGGTCCGCTGATTTCCGGCGACCACAATTCAAACAAGCAAACACTGTGATCGCAAGCCCTGCGTTCAGATCCACTGCCCGTTCCGGTAACATCGCCCCGCGGCATTTATCACAAATCGTCATGGCGCACTGTACCATGCTAGAAAAAAGAAGCATATCCATCTGAAGTACTGGGTCTTCTTGGGCAATAGGCCTTTCCGCTCATATACCGCTAGGCCATTTGAGTAGAGAGTAGAAATAAGAGTTCAGTAGCGGATCAACCAGAACAGATTCTGGAGTCCTTGACAGAGGTCATGCTGTCCCATAGGATTGTGGTATTAGAAAGAGTCCCCCACTATGTATAGAATTATCTTCATTCTTGGGCTACTTGTCGTGCTGTATTTTCTCGTCCGGCGTGCCCTTCGAGAGTTTAAAAGCCAGGGCGAGCCGGACCTTCTCCCTCCTGGTAAGAATCACATGGTTCAGGATCCCGTCTGCAAGGTATTTGTTCCAAGGGGCACAGCGATAACGGAAGATATCGGGGGGCAGACGTATTACTTTTGCAGCCAATCCTGCGCACACAAGTTTCAGGAAAAGCTTGCCGGCTAACAGCCCGAGTAACTAGAGTCGGAGAGCTTTTCTTCTTTGTCGAATTTGAGCGTGATCTGGCACTGATTGGGAGTGAAGTTAAAGAAGGGTGGGCCTGATTTGCCGCCGGCAATGCGATAGTAGGTCCAGGTTTCGCCGCCAAAAAATCTCGTGGCTTTGCCGCTCGGCGGTCCCCAGTTCTTCTCAAACCAGGCCTTGTCCTTGCCTTGAAGTTCAGCCGGTTTGAGCGACTGTTCGAGATAAGGATTACTACCGCCGCAGCCGGTCAAGGCCAGACCGAAAAGGAGAACCCAGGCCGATCGTTGCATCGTGCACGCTCCTCGATCAAAGTAGATAAAGGCAGAAACGAGCCTTTGTGTAGCAGCCGGATTCTAACCGGCGGTCTGAAGCCTGTCAAACCGGCGTATGCCAACAGATGATTGCGGCCAAGTTGAGTTCTTCATAGAATAACCGATAGCGAATTGAGCACAAGGATTTCTCATCCTGAAATGAAAGGACACGCCCATGAAATTCTTTCTTGATACAGCCAACGTGAAGGAAATCCAGGAGGCGGCCAGCCTCGGACTTCTTGATGGAGTGACCACGAATCCGTCCCTTGTCGCGAAGGAAGGGCGCGTCTTTAAGGAAATGCTCATCGAGATTTGCAAAATCGTGGATGGGCCAATCAGCGCAGAAGTCGTCAGCCTCGAAGCCGATGCCATGGTGAAGGAAGGGAAGGAACTTGCGAAGATCCATAAGAACATTGTGGTGAAGGTGCCGTTGATTGCGGAGGGGTTGAAGGCCACCAAGAGATTGGCCGCCGAGGGCATCAAGGTAAATGTCACATTGTGCTTTTCTCCAACCCAGGCGCTTCTCGCAGCAAAAGCCGGCGCCTGGTGCGTCTCCCCCTTCATCGGTCGGCTTGACGACATCAGTTCAAACGGGATGGAACTCATCCGTCAGATCCTGACCATCTACCGCAATTACGACTATAAAACCCTGGTGTTGGTGGCCAGCGTGCGCCATCCTCAGCACGTGGTCGAAGCTGCGCTAGCTGGTGGGCATATCTGTACGATGCCCTTCTCGATTTTTCAGCAGATGGTGAAACATCCGCTGACGGATAGTGGACTCAAGAAGTTCCTGGCGGATTGGGAAGCACAAGCCAAGAAGTAAAACCTATTGGCCGGATCGTGTGCGTTTCGGTTCGGCAAGTCGCTGGCGAGCAGTTGCGAAGATATGGTGAAACATCGGCCTGGTCAATAATCCGGTGAAGGTATTTTGCTGGCTGGGATGGTATGAGCCGATCAATGTAATGCTCCACGGAAGGACCTGTACCATTCCATGGGAAAACTTCGGGAGCGGTGAGGGAAGCTGCAACCCCTCATCACGGCAGGCTTTCAAGTAATGATCGAACGCAATCTTGCCCAGCGCCACAACCACTCGGATCTTCCGTAACGACCGAAGCTCCTCCCGCAGATAGGGGCGGCAGGCCTTGAATTCTTCAGGGGCCGGTTTATTGTCGGGCGGCGCACAACGGACTGTGGCGCCGATGTAGCAATCCGATAGCTTCAGCCCGTCATCCCGGTGGTGAGAGCCGGGTTGGTTGGCGAAACCGAATCGATGTAAGGCGTCATACAACCAGTCCCCGCTACGATCGCCTGTAAACACCCGTCCGGTTCGATTGCCGCCGTGGGCGGCCGGCGCCAGCCCGAGCACGTAGAGGCGGGCGTGGGAGTCCCCAAATCCAGGGACCGGACGTCCCCAATAGGTCCAGTCCTCAAACTGCTTCCGTTTTTCTGTGGCGATCGCCTCCCGATAGGTGACGAGCCGTGGACAGGCGGTGCAGTGGGTGATGCGATCGTTGAGGAGAGTCAGCGCACGCATAGTTGGCGCAGTCTAGCATGAATCTGAAAGTCGATCATGCTTGCCGGTCCCTCGCCCTGCTGTTAGCATACGTACTCGACTTCGGATCGTTCACTGCATGTAGGAGGCAGGATTGGCATGACGACATGGGTTCGACGAGCGCTGGTGCTCAGTGGGTTGTGGATGGTGGTCACGCTTCCGATTGCGACAGGAGCGCCGCCGCAACCTGAACAGATCGAGGCGAAGGAGAACACGCCTCGATCTGGAGCCAATGGAGAAGCAGAGCGAGAGATGATCCTGCTCGATCCCCTTGAGAACCCCAACGAGCCAGAAGATCGCCTCGTCATTCTTCCGGAAATCAAGCGAGAAGGAGAGCGCTACTTCCTCAGTTCGTTCAAGCTGCCTGACAAGCTGACCTTTGCCGGCCAACCAGTCCCGCTCGATAACTGGCAGGTACGTGAACGTATTGAGTATGAGTTCTATCAGTTTTTAGAAGACCAGGGCGAAAGTATCATCCTTGCCAAACGAACCGGACGCTGTTTCCCTCCCGCCGAAAAGCAGCTGGCCGATGCCGGGTTGCCGGACGATCTCAAGTATATGTTGCTGGTGGAGAGCAAGTGCGTGGCCGCCGCCTATTCAAAGGCGAAAGCGTCGGGGCCGTGGCAGTTCATTCCTTCCACCGGGCGACGCTATCGTCTCAAGAGCGACGCAGTCCGCGACGATCGTCGCAATCTGGAAATGTCGACGGAAGCGGCGGTCAAGTATTTGCGCTATCTGAAAGATTTCAAGGAAAACGATTGGTTCATGGCCATGGCCTCGTACAATGCCGGTGAAGAACGAATTCGTCGGTTATTGAAGGAACAGAAAATTACCGACTATTGGAAGATGCACGGGCCACGGGAAACGATGCGCTATGTCCCGAGAATCATCGCCGCCAAGGAAATCTACTCACAGCCGGAGAAGTATTTGGGGCTCAGCAAGAAAGACCTGTATATGCCGGTGGAAACCGAAACGGTCACCGTCAACGTGAAAGATTCCCAACGAGCCCTCACCTCGATTGCCGAAGAATTTGGGACCTACTTCTTGGAACTCAAGATGCTGAATCCTGAATTCAAGAAGGACGTGCTTCCCCGCGGGACCTATCAGATGAAAGTCCCACGGCAGACTTGTCCGACCCGTTGCTTCAATCAGGACAAGACTCCCTAGCCCATCGTCGGTGTTATCGGAAGGTTAAGGCTGAGCCCAAGGCTGAGATGAAGAACGTCAGGTCTTCGCCCAACCTTAACCTCGACCTCAGCCTGCCTTCCTCTCCTATCCGGCCACTTTTGAGAAAACTCATCGTTCGAGGACTGAATGCGGTCGACGCCAGGAGGGCGGTCGGTCGCGCCATCTCCAGAAACGGCGAGAAGCTGGTCATCGGCAAGCGCCGGTATGACCTGCGTCGCTATGAGCGTGTGGTCGTGCTCGGGGCTGGGAAGGCCACGGCCTCGATGGCCCAGGCGGTAGAACAGCGGTTGGGATCTCGGCTGCAGGGCGGATTCGTCGTCGTCAAGCACGGCCATGTTGTGCCGACGAGACGGATCGTTGTGGCGGAGGCCGGTCACCCCGTTCCCGATCGTCCGGCCAGCGTGCGGCCGCCAGGCTCTGTGCCATGGCGGCAGAACTTGGTCGACGCGATCTCTTGATCGTGCTCCTCTCGGGCGGTGCGTCTAGTTTGCTGCCTGCTCCTGTCGCAGGGGTGACGCTAGCCGACAAGCAGCGGACCACACAGGAACTCCTGCGATGCGGAGCAAGCATCCGCGAAATCAACACCGTTCGGAAACATCTCTCGCGCATCAAGGGTGGGCGTCTCGCCGAGTTGACCGAGGCCACCGTCGTGACCGTGATTCTGTCCGATGTGCTGGGCGACGACCTCAGCGCCATTGCTTCAGGGCCAACAGCCCCAGATCCCACAACCTATCAAGAGGCCGTCGCGATTCTGAAGCGCCATCGCATCTGGCGGGCAGTCCCGCCAGCGAGTGCGTCGGCATCTCGACCGTGGATGTCGAGGGACTCGCGAGTGAGACTCCGAAACCCGGCTCCTCGCTATTTCGTCGAGTCCATCATTCTATCGTCGGGAACAACGATGCGGCCGTCACGGCTGTGGTCCGCGCAGCCAGAGAAGCCGGTCTTCGAACCCTCGTGCATACGCCGGCCTTAATCGGCGAGGCCCGAGACGAAGGGCAGAGATTTGGCGCCTTGGCGAGGCAGATTGCGCGCGAGGGTACACCGCTGCGGAGGCCCTGTTGTGTGGTAGCTGGTGGGGAAACTACCGTGACCGTCACTGGAAAGGGAACAGGCGGGAGGGCGCAAGAATTTGCCGCAGCTGCCGCTCTGGAAATTGCCGGTCTGGCCAAGGTGTGGGTGGTGGCGATCGGCACCGATGGCACCGATGGTCCGACTGATGCAGCTGGCGCAGTGATCGATGGCAATACCGTGGCGCGTGCGAAGCGACTCTCGGTGGATCTCGAGGGCGCATTGAAACGCCACAACATCTACCCCGCGTTGAAGCAGCTCCATCAGCTCATCGTCACCGGTCCCACCGGCACGAACGTGAATGACCTTTACCTCCTCCTCGCACTCTAGGTAGTATCCATTTCAATGGATCGCCCTCTCCTTCTTCCCTTGGCTTCCTGCACGCAACCATCGCTTGTAGGAGGGAAAGCCCTCGGCTTAGCGCGTTTGCTCGCAGGAGGATTCCCTGTCCCATCAGGATTCTGCGTCACGACGGAGGCCTATGATCACGCGATTCGCGCGCCGGGTTTTTCTTCAGCGGAACAGTGGCAGGCAGCGCTGCACTCCTCCGGGGTCGAGCGCCAGCGGATACTTTCCCACTGTCACACCATCATTCGAAACCACGACATCGTTGAACTGAGGACTCAGATCGTCGAACAGGTGCGCCGGCAGGATCTGCCGGCGTCTGGGTTGTGGGCTGTGAGGTCGTCAGCGACAAATGAAGATGGAGTGCATGCGAGTTTTGCCGGAGTGTACAAGACGCGCCTCGGTATTCCGCTGGAGGAAATCGGCTCTGCAGTGAAAGACTTGTGGTTATCGATTTGGGATGAACGAGTCTTGAATTATCACGTGACGTCAGGATTGAGCGGAGCACCTCCCGCCATGGCCGTCGTGATCCAGCCGCTGTTAGAGGCGCAAGCCGCCGGCGTGGCGTATTCCGTCCATCCCCTTACAGGGCGGGCGACCCAGGTGATGGTCAATGCAGTTGCGGGGCTTGCAGCAGCGCTTGTCGATGGGCGCGCGACGCCGGACCAGTATGTGGTTGAGATCGCCGAGAACAGTGAGCCCATCCGGATCAGCGAACGGACCATCGTCGGGCAGACTCAGGCGTTGCGGGTCACCAGCCAGGGCCTTCGCGACGTGCCGCTGTCGGATGATGCAACTAGGCGCGCTGCCTTGTCGGACGACCAATTGCTTGCCCTGGCCCGTACGGCCAAGCAAATTGAAAAGGCATTCGGCCATCCAGTGGATCTTGAATGGCTCTACGATGCGCGTGGCCTGTGGCTGCTCCAAGCGCGCCCCATCTCCGGTCTGACTAGGCCTCGGCAACTGACCAATGATGACTGCGAATGGTCGCGTACCAACTTCAAAGAAACCATGCCGGAACTGCCGAGTCCCCTCGGCCTGTCGTTTCTCGAACTGTTCATGGAACGACACATCGTTTCACCCTATCGGCGCCTGGGCTGTAAAATTCCTGATGGGGTCTCATCGGTTCGTACGTTCCAGGGACGTCCTTACATCAACATGACGCTGTTCCATTCCCTCGTGGCACAACTGCGGGGAGATCCCTCCTTGTTGGTGGAGCAGATGGGAGGGGAACGCGTGACGAGGGTGCCGGAGGCCCACCCGCTCGGGTGGTTTGCGTTCGCCCGTGCCGGTGTCGTGATGATGGCCGAGATTGAGAAAGGTGGTGCGCTATGGGCCGGCCTGGTTTGCGGACATGAAAGCGATGGCGGCCGAGCATCGCGCCGACCGGCTTCGGACTGTCCCAGGCGACCACATCGCCTCGCGCCTCGACGCCATCACGCAATGGCTCGATGAGCACGAACTGACGTTCGGCATCGCGGGAGGGGTGTCACAGTGTTTGCAGGCGTTAGGCGGCTTGCTGCCTCGATGGTTAGGCGAAGACTGGAGAGCGTTACTGAACGGGGCGCTGCAGGGCCAGGCGGCGGTGATCAGCGCGCAACAGATTGTCCGGTTGGCGGAATTAGCAGACATGGTTCGTGGCGACCCCAGAGCGGCTTCGTGGTTCAGCGCAGAGGGGTGGGCCCCAACTGAGTTTCGCAGCAAGCTCGAGGGGACTGACGTGCTCTGCGCCTTTGACCGGTATCTCGAAGACTATGGCCATCGCGGGGTCGGTGAGTCGGACGTCATGTCGCCTCGGTTCGCGGATCGACCAGAGTTGTTGCTGGCGGTATTGCGAACACAGATTCTGGCTCCAACCAGCGCCACTCCGGCGGACATTCTTCAGCGCCAAACGATGATACGGGAACGGGCGCTTGCAGAGATTCGTGCCAGGTTTGGATGGCGATTCCATCGGTGGGCCATCTTTTCCTGGTGGTATCGACGGCTTTGCCGGTTCTTCGCCCTGCGAGAGGCGAACCGACATCATCTGATGTACTACTCGGCAGCGGCACGTAGTCTCCTACTTCGCCTCGGCGAGTGGCTGGTCGAACAGGGGCAACTCTCGTCGCGAGAGGATATTTTTTACTTCAGGATCGAAGAACGCGCCGACTTGTTAGCCGGAGGATCGAGTGATTGGAAGGGAGTGATTCAAGCTCGCCGCGCCGAACGAGACCGTAATGCCGAGACCAGTGTTCCAGACACGATTCGAGATTGGAACGAAGTCGTGCGCGGCACGGTCGCGCCCTCCGTTGTGGCTCCGGATGGGATCCTGCACGGTATTCCCATCAGTGCGGGGCGGGTCGTGGGACCGGTTCGCTTCGTCCGATCAATGGAGGATTGGAGCCGAGTCTGCCGTGGCGACATTCTCGTGGTTTCGGTGATCGACCCCGGCATGGCGCCGTTGTTTGGCGTGGTAGCGGGGCTGGTCGCCGAGATGGGCGGGACACTGTCACACGGGGCGATTATAGCCCGCGAGTACGGATTGCCGGCAGTTGCGAATGTACCTGGCATTACCACCAGGCTCAAGGAAGGCGATCGAATCAGCTTGGATGCGGAGCGAGGAACGATCATCGTCCAATAGCGAAGAGGAGATTTGTTTGCGAGATCGGAACGCTCCAGCAAATCATGATGCGATGTGATAGGGCTGAATGTGGTCTTGACCTTTCACAGGAGTTTACGTATTCTCCAAAATCATTCTTTCCTCATCGCAACACCCTACAACCTGGTCGAATATGGGTCGACGGCATGATGTGGACGATCACCCATGATTGACGGCACGGTCTTTGGTGCAGGGGTTCTTGTCGGAGGCTTCCTCGGCGCGCTGATCGTCGGGTTCTGGATTGCGTCCCGCGTACGCGCGAGCCTGCAGGCACAATTGCTGACTACCGGTGAACGGGCGCAGCGCGCAGAGTCGCTGGCAGACGAATTACGCCGCCAAGCTGAGCAAGATCGTCTCGATCTCGATCGGATCAGGCAGGATCTTTCGGAGGCCTCCCAAGCCCGTGCGGTGGCCGAGACCAAAGCCGGTGAGGCCGCGCTCCATCTCAACGAACAAAAGACTCTGCTCGGCCAGGCCAGACAGGAATTGGCCGAAACCTTCCAAGCTCTCTCCGGCGAAGCCCTCAAACAGAACAACGAAGCCTTTCTGAACCTGGCACGCAGCTCATTCGAAACGCTCCAAGCCGAGGCCAAGGGCGATCTTGCCCAGCAGCAACAGGCGATCGATAGTCTGGTCAAGCCCCTCCAAGATTCGCTGCATCGATACGACGACCAACTCCGGCAGCTGGAGCAATCGAGGCAAGCGGCCTACGGAGGCCTCGATCAGCACCTGAAACTCCTGGCCGAGTCGCAGCAGCGACTGCAGTCGGAGACCGGCAACCTTGTGAAGGCGTTGCGCGCGCCGGCCATCCGCGGCCAATGGGGTGAGATCACGCTCAAGCGCGTGGCCGAGTTGGCCGGTATGGTGGCGCATTGCGATTTTTTCGAGCAGGAGTCCATCACGGTCGACGGCGGCCGGCTCCGTCCCGACATGGTGGTCCAGTTGCCGGGTGGGCGGCAGATCATCGTGGATGCCAAAACCGTTTTGGCAGGCTATCTCGATGCGCATGAAGCCTCGACCGAAGAGCAGCGTCTCGAAGGAATGCGCCGTCATGCCGCTCAAGTCCGGTCGCGCATGGACGAGTTGAGCCTGAAAGCCTACTGGAATCAATTCGCGCAGGCGCCGGAGTTTGTCGTACTATTCTTGCCGGGCGAACAGTTTCTTGGAGCCGCACTCGAACATGATCCACGGCTCATTGAGGATGGGTTTCTTCGAAGTGTGGTCCTTGCCACCCCCACGACGCTCATGGCCCTCTTACGGGCGGTCGCCTACGGATGGCGGCAGGAGCGATTGACCGAGCATGCCGAGGAAGCCGGGCGGTTGGGGAAGGATCTCTACGAACGGATGGCCGTGCTGACGGAGCATTTGAACGATGTTGGGCAGGCGCTCGGGAAGAGCGTTTTGGCCTACAACAAAGCGATCGGGTCGCTCGAAACGAGAATCTTGCCGGCGGCCCGTCGATTCAAGGAACTCGGCGTCTCGTCGGAGAAAGAGATTCCCATGTTAGATCCGGTGGAACTCGTTTCTCGCAAAGCGTTGCCGTTTGACAGTGAATAAGGAGCCTCTGATGGCTGACGAGCAGGCGATGGTAGAAGCCTTCCACCGGACGTTCGATATCATGGTCAATCCAGTCCCGACAGTCATCGACGGGCAGACGCGCGAACTGCGCATAAAACTCATTCAAGAGGAATTCGATGAGTTGAAAGAGGCCCTCGCGGTAGAAGATCTTTCATCCATTGCCAAGGAGATGGCCGATCTCCTTTACGTCGTCTATGGTACCGCGGTGTCCTATGGTATCGATATGGATCCGGTCTTTCGAGAAGTCCATCGGTCCAACATGAGCAAGGTCGGTGGCTATAAGCGTGAAGATGGGAAATGGGTGAAGCCGGCCACGTACTCGCCGGCGCGCATCGAACCGATCGTGGCTGAACAGGGGCCGGCGTAGCGCAAGGTCCTTTCTGGATCATGAGAGAATTGCACTGTTCAAATTGTGGGAGTTCATTCGTCCGCCTGACCTACCAGGAGGGCAGGGTCGAGCGCCTGTTGAGCCGCGTCAACGTGTTTCCATTTCGATGTCAGCTGTGCACGAATCGTTTTCGTACATTCTATGCCGGTGCGCGCCACAATACGCAGGCGTTTGATCGGCGTCAGTACACGCGCCTGACGGCCTCCATCGAGGCCCAGATCTTGGACCGCAATCAGCCTTCCGTAACCAACCGAATCACCGACATCTCAATGGATGGCTGCACCTTGCAGACGACTGGGTTCCCCAAGGGAGCCTTTATCGAATTGGTCTTGAAGCCGACTGTGGAGGAGGAAAGGATCCATGTTGAAACGGCGATGGTCTGTTCCGTTCGCCCGTTATCGATTGGGGTCCGTTTCCTGGAGATCCCACCAGAACATTATCGCCGTCTGGCTCAGGTCGTCCTCGGGCTCTTAGTCGGTCAAGGCCTCGCCCCCCCACTCAACGCCTAGCCCGCATTATTCATGAACACTTCTGCCGCAATCGCCGATCCGCTGCTCTTGCACGTGAAGCGTCGTTCGTGAAGCGTGAAGCGCAGGAAGGAATGTGTCTGTATCCTCTCATGCGAGATACGAGATACGCTTCACGAGGAACGCACTTTCGGGCGATTTCGCGACGAACCGTCATGAATGATGCGGGCTAGCGCGACTCTTTCTACCCGGCATTTTCACCAGCAGATTATCGATCAAGCGGATCGACCCGATCCGGACTGCGCCCAAGAGTACCGTACGAGCCGTAACGACAGACAGAGGCACCAGATTGTCCGGATCGCAGACTGCCAGGTATTCGACATGAACGGTGGGCGCCTGCTCGATGGTCTGCCGCATGATCCGCTCGATCGCAGCCACATCGTCCATTCCACCCACGATCATCTGTCTACCGGCTTGGAGTGCCTGAGAGAGCAGGGGGGCAATCCGACGTTCGTCGGCGCTGAGATAGACGTTGCGCGAACTCATGGCCAGCCCATCCCGCTCTCTGACTGTCGGGCGCACCAGAATCGTCACGCCGAGATTAAGATCGTCTACAAGTTGCCGAACCAGAGCTGCCTGTTGGTAATCTTTCTGGCCGAACAAGGCCAGATGGGGTCGCACGATTCCGAAGAGTTTCGTCACCACCGTGGCGACGCCGGCGAAGTGGTGAGGCCGGGCCTCGCCTTCCCATCGGCTCGCGAGCGCCGGCACCGTCACGGTCGTTTGGAAGCCCTCAGGATACATGGCCAGGGCCGTGGGTTCAAAACAGACATCCACCCCTTCGTCGCGACACAGTGTACGATCCCGGGCAATCGGGCGGGGATACGTGGATAAGTCTTCGGTCGGGCTGAACTGTGTCGGGTTCACGAAGATACTTACGACGAGTGCATCACATCGTAATCGTGCGGCTCGAATGAGGGAGCGATGACCGTCATGCAGCGCACCCATCGTGGGAACGAAGCCGATGGTCACACCTTCCCGGCGTAGTCGTTCGCTCCATGCAGTCATGGCGTGTGCGGTACGGATAATCTTCATAAGCCTGGGGGTGGGACGCAAGCAGGGCGAGACCCATAGCGGGTCGAGGGCTGGGGAAACAGGAGGCGGACCTCCGGTTGCTTCCCGGTCTCGGCGAGCAACTGGCTGATTGTACGCTGGAGTGATGGATGCACGAAAAGTGGATCGAGTTCGCTCAACGGCATGAGGACGAACCGGCGTTGATGCATGCGAGGATGCGGCACCACGAGATCCGGTTCGTTGATTACCCGTTGGCCATAGAACAAGATGTCCAGATCGATGGTCCTGGGACCTGATCGGTTCTCCTCATCCCGGCCGAGCGAGCGCTCGATCTCCTGCAGGATGGCCAAGAGGCTTTTCGGCGTGACATCCGTCTGAAGCTGCACGACCCCGTTCAAGAACCAGCCATCGCCAGGTTGGGCATGATCCTTCACGGGCTCGGTCTCATAGAGCAGCGACACCCCTACGACTTGCGAGTGTGGCAGTAGGCTCAGCAACGTCACGGCACGATCGCAGAAGTCGACTCGATCCCCGACGTTCGAGCCAAATCCGATGAACACCGTCTCCGTGCATAGCGCTCGCTAATGTTGAATGTGTGAATCGTGAATTCGAATTGAATCGGTCACAGTTTAATTCACGTTCAGCATTCATCGTTTAACGTTCGCGTCTAGAACCCCGCCTTCTTAATCCGCTCCACCGCTTCAGCCAATCGCTCTTTCGACGTACACACGGTCATCCTGATATACCCTTCGCCCGGAGCGCCGAAGCCGTTCCCCGGTGTCGTCACGATTCCGGCCTTCTCCAGTAAGTGAGCCGTGAAGGACGCGGAGGTGTATCCCTTCGGCACCGTGACCCAGATGTAGAACGCAGCCGGAGGTGGATCGACCTCAAGCCCAAGCTGCTTGAGGCCTGGGACCAGAGTGTCGCGCCGTTCCTGATAGATCTTGCGCAAGCCATCCGTCACAGAATCATCCAGGCTGAGCGCGGTAATGCCGGCCTCCTGAATGGCCTGGAAACAGCCGGAATCCAGGTTGCTCTTCACCTTGCCGAGTCCCGCCAAGACCTGCTTGTGCCCGACGGCAAACCCGATGCGCCAGCCGGTCATGTTGTAGGTCTTCGACAGCGAGTGGAATTCGATTCCCACGTCTTTCGCCCCATCGACTTCCATGAAGCTCGCAGGGGGCTTGCCGTCGTAGAAAATCTCCGAATAGGCTGCGTCGTGGCAGACGATGACTTGGTTCTCCTGGGCAAAGTCCACCACTCGCTTAAAGTAGTCCTTACTCATGATGACCGAAGTCGGGTTGTTCGGCGAATTCAGAAACATCAGTTTCGCTTTCTTCGCCACGTCCTTGGGAATCGACTTCAGGTCGGGCAAGAAGCCGTTTTGCTTCGTGAGCGGCATGAGATGCGAGACACCTCCGGCGAAGCCAGTCCCCACGGGATAGACAGGATAGCCGGGGCTTGGGACGAGGACGATATCGCCGGGATCGACGAATGCAAGCGGAATATGTCCGATGCCTTCCTTCGAGCCGATCAGCGTGAGGACTTCGTTTGCCGGATCGAGCGTGACATGAAAGCGGCGTGTGTACCAATCAGCCACCGCTTTGCGGAAAGACAGCATGCCTTCATACGAGGGATACTGGTGGTGCTTCGGGTCTTTGGCCGCTTTCGCCAGGCTGTCAATGATCGGGGATGGTGTCGGCAAATCAGGATCGCCGATCCCAAGATTGATGATATCGACTCCCCGCGCAATCGCGGCTTGCTTCATCGTGTCGATCGCGGCGAACAGATAGGGGGGCAGCGTCTTAATTCGGGTTGCGACCTCGATCTGGAAACCAGACATGCGAACAGGCTCCTTTCCAGCAGGATGTTGAAAACAACCGCCAGCTTCGTTCTCGCGCTCGTTCAGACCCTCAACGAGCCCGGCCGAGTCGGAATCACTGCGGGGCTTTTCCGTTCGCCGAGATCCATTCTAGGGCCGAACGGCCCACACGAAGTGCGGTTTGTACCTCCTCGGACCTTCACTCGCTGCGGCCTCGTCGGACGGCTGTTTTGACCATCCTGCGATGAAGATTGGTAAGAGTACAGCAGGAATGAGGCGGCAATCAATGTTGAGGAGAGAGAAGGTGGTCTATGAGCCGATCGGCGATCTGATGGAGTTGCGGTAGATGCGGGAGGGTTGCCGCTTTTACATGGTGCGAGGTCAGGCGTGCTTTCGTCAGGTCGGGCGCACATTCTCGGCACAGCGATTCGATTCCATTTTCTTCCATCTCCAAATGAAACAGAAGCCCGTAGGCACGAGCGGCATAACGGAAAGCTTGCAAAGGGGCGATATCGGAGCCGGCCAAGGGCACACAGTCTTTGGGGAGGTCGAACACTTCTCCATGCCATTCGAAGACCTCGAAAGACTCCGGTAGTGTACTGAACACAGGGTCCTGTTTCGCTTCAGCCGTCAGTCTGACCGGTGTCATGCCGATTTCCAGCGCCTTGCCCGGACGTATGGCGGCGCCCAACGATTTCGCCATGAATTGGCTGCCCAAGCAGACACCGATTACTGGCTTGCCCGCTTGGAGTGCGGATCTGATGAAGGCCGTCTCCTCGGCAATCCAAGAATCAGAATCGTTCACCGACATCGGCCCGCCCATCACGATCAACACATCGCCCGCATCCTTCGGCAGCCCGTCTTGTGGGACGAGATAACGTTCCAGGCTCACACCGCGTGCAGTCAGCGCCGTCGCAAAGGCTCCAGGCCCTTCAAAGGGAACGTGTTTCAGACAGACCGCACGCATTGACACTCCTTGAAAGCTTCCCGATGGAGGTAAGAGGCTCTTGAGAAATACCAGAGTTCTGGTTCCCACTTCAACCTAGGCTGGACTTGGAAAATGCGGCGGAGATGGTCGAAACATCAAGAATGATTGTTCTGAATGCCGAGAGCGTTGTGGACAGTTAGCTGAACATTGTTACCCATCAATTCTGCGGAGAATCCAGCCCCTTTTAAGTTTCCATATCTCAAGGGAAAGCCATCCGATTGAGCCATCTGTCCACAATTTAAGTGGGCACACCATTGTGGTCTCAGATGTAACTAGTCGGTTGATGGTCTGGCGTAACGGAACTTCAACAGAATCATGAGACAAGACGCACATCGTCTTCTTCTATCCATCCATGAGTAAGGTCGTATGGGCCGGCAACAGCTTCAGACGTTTCAGCGCCCAATCACACCTTGCGTCTGCGGCTTCCGTGCACGCCGCGCATCCTCATGCAAAGGCAGTGAGGTTCCCGGGGGTTTGACTCACGCGATAGGCCAGCGCGTGGTCCGAGAGCCCACGGAAGTGTTCCATCCCGACGAGGACACAGGTATGCCCGCCTTCGATGGCTCGATCCTGAAAATTGTGCAAATATTCCATGGTGGTGTGGTCAACAACCTTTCCGGCCAAAATAAGCATATAGTTGGCTTTGGAGCCCTCAGGCACCACGATCTTCTTGAGCGCCGCGTCGAGTTTCACCAGATTCATGCAGGTGGCCGAAGACAGGTAGATTTTGTAGGGATTCTTCATCGCTACGACGGTGCCTCGTAGCACCGCGCTTGCTGCGACGGTCATCACCTCACGAGAGCCGCGGGCGTCTCCGATTCGGATGACGGGATTGCGGAACAATTCTTTCAAAGCGGCCCCCACGCCCTCACCCGGGGAAGCCCGTACGACATCCTTCACGAGCAAGACAATCTTCGTCAGCGTGCCGACGATCATGCCGTCCAGCAGGTCCGAGGTGTATAACGTCACCACGACATTGACCATGGCGATAAACATCTGTTCCTTGCCGACCGCGAAGATTCTCTTGAAGACTTTGTGCGAGCACAGTTTCCATCCGATCCACATGAGCAACCCCGCCAGGGCCGATTTTGGAATTTGATTGATGAGGGCTGCGGCGAATAACAAGATGATCAACTGAAAGCACGCATAGTAGAAGTTGGCCCAGAGGGTGCGGCCTCCCGCGAGCATGTTGGTCGTGCTTTTTAACCCGCCGGGGATGATCGTCAATCCACCCGCCAGACTGGAGAGCGTGTTGGAGACCCCCATGGCCCGCAAGGTGACATTGGGGTTCGACTTTCGTTTAAACGGATCGATCTTATCGATGGCGGCAATTGTCGCGAGCGACTCGGTGCCATCGATAAGCGTCAGCGTGATAATGAGGACCAAGAAAGTCCCCCACAGGTCTGTTCTTTCCAAGGCTTCCTGAAAATGGGGAACGGTAATGCCATGTTCAAACACATTGAGGGGCACATGAATGAGGTATTCCTCCGGGATCTGTAGGAACCAAGAGGTCACGCCGGCCAGGATAAGAACGAGGAAGGGCGCCGGGATGAGTGTGACCCACCGTTCTTTTCTACTGGTGAGAAAAAAGAGGAGGAATAAGACGATGGCGCCAATGGCGCAGATCATCGGATTCATCCCCATGATCTGTTCGGGGACTAGAAGGATGGCTTTGGGAATGGATTTGATGGGAGGCGTAATGTACCCGAGAAATGCCGGGATTTGTTTGATGATGATCAGCATGCCGATCGCCATCAACATGCCTTCGACCACCGAGATGGGGAAAAATAGCGCGAATCTCCCGGCATTGAAGATGCTTAAGATCACCTGGACGATACCGACGATACAAATGCCCACCAGCAAGAGCGGATAACCCGCCACCAAATCTCCATGACCCAACGCCAGCGTGCCGGCCAACAGCGCCGGCGCCAGGCCGGCGGCCGGCCCGCTGATCGTGATATAGGCGCCACCGAGGAAGGGGAAGACAAATCCGGCGATGATCGCTGAGATCAGACCGCAGACAGGAGGCGCACCGGAGGCCACCGCAATACCGAGCGAGAGCGGGATCCCCATCATGGCGACTTGCAGCCCCGCCATCAGGTCATAGCGCCAATGCTTCAGCCCCGCCACCCCGTTTTGGGGCTTCTCTGTTGCTGGAATATCGTCTATTGCGAGAGTTGCCGATCCATGCGATGACATGCGGTTCCTCCTACATCCTCTGTTTCCCTGTCATTCCTTGAAGCGATCAACGCTTCTTCATTTTTCCGACGTAGACGTTGTGTTTCTTGAGTTCCTGAAGCGCGTCAAACCCGTCACCGGCGCTAAACACATTGGCACCCGTCATGCGTGATGAGTACTGAGAAGAGTAACCGGGCACTTGTATCCTTAGCGGCAACCAGTAAGCGCGGTCCATAGCCGTCTGAATATAGACTGTCTCCTTCGCAGGAAGCTGCGTGGGTCTGTGTGGCGGCCTCGCTCGATGAACCGCCAGGAGCGTCGAAGCAACAGTCACCAACCCAAAGATGTGACCGGACTCCCAGTTTGGACGTTTGTAGCCGAGTATTCAATTGGTTCCATCGTATTCACTGCATCGGTTCGAAGAAGATTCCGGTTGGTTCACGACCGATTCGACACGACCCCAGGTGGCCAACATGACGATCCCTCTTCACCCGATACCGACGAATGGTAAGATCGAGTCGCCCGTGACTGCCCTAACCGGCGACGGTCCGCTCCGGTCGAACGTAGATCGTGACCGCAGTCAACCTTCCCTCCTTACCTTGCCGATAGGACAGTTCCACGAATTCGCCCTCCAGTAGACCCGACACATCAATCGGCTTGATGCCTCTGGCGATGAGAGTCTGTGGTCCGATATTGGCGCGGACCCGTAGAACAGTTCCGCCATGCAATAAGGTCCTCACCTGGATATTCGGGGCAGGCGCCAGACAATTCCTCCACCTTCTCAAGATAGCCCCAGATCGTGGGCATCGTCCCTCTCACAAAGCAGACCGCAAAGGGCTACCCGATCCGTTGCCGACATCGAGCCACTCCCTCTCGACCGTTCAGACTATTGGAATCACAGGCCAGGACCATGTTCCAATGACACAAGGCCTGTTTCGGTTGTCCCAATTGTTCCAACAACGTCGCCAGCTCACTCCTCGCCAAAATATCGTTGGGACAGACCGCCAGGGCATCCTGAAGCTGACCGATTCGTGTGATCCATTCCTCGTTCGGCTCATGGTGTGTGCCTGCTGGTGGTTCCAGCGAGCATTGCAATTTCACCACCATGCTCGTGGTCTGTTTAGCTTTTTTCCCCACGCCCAAATCTCCGATCGATTGCTCCTGATACACATGGAAGCTATGCATGGAAAGTGCCGCAAAACGAATGAGCGTCTCTACGGCTTGTGGCAATGAAAGTGAGGACTTACGATCTAGCCATACGGAGCAAGGCAGATGGTGCGGCATCTGCTGGGGATACCTCTGCATTATTTGCAGATCGATGCCCATCGCACGCGTGCAGTCGCTGCAGTTCTTGCAGAAAAGAGGTGTGGTCGAGAGCTTGACTGGCAATCTCACGCTCTGACATGCGCAAGATTTGCGAGTACACAGCTGAGGATGCTTGCGGGTGTTGTATACACTGTGGCTGAGTCATCTGATTGCTGTGGTACCGATGTGCCGGATTACTGATGTCTCCGGCAGCATGCATTGTTCATCCCCGCCCGGTAGGGCGGGGCATTCAAATGCGGTTTATCGTAAATGATTCTGTTGGCTTGCGGAAGACGATTACAGGACTCTCGAACTTGCCGTTTAGACACAAAACCTGTATAAGTTTTCTCATGCCCGGCACCCACAAACCCATTGCCCTGCGCATAGAATGGCTGATGGAGCATGCACGCCAGTATACGGCGTCGTTTTCCAGTTCCGAGGCGAGTATCACCCGGCAGCGCTATATGGCCGAGCATCCGTCGGCGATCGCTGCGCTCAAATGCATGGATGGGCGCATCAACCTCTCTGTCGATACCCACACGCCGCCCGGCATCATCATGCCCTTCCGCAATCTCGGTGGGATGTTCGACTTAGGCTGGCCGCACCTCGGCGAGGTACTGTCTCATTACGTGCATACCGTGGTCAGCCGTGGGCAGCGAGTGTTGCTGTTGATCACGTATCACTATTCCAAAGGCGATAAGTACCGCGGCTGTGCCGGGTTCAACTACGACACCCAGGCGGCACGCGCCTCCACTTACGTCATCAAAAAACAGGTCGAGCATGTCTTCGGCGCCGACCACGGCACGGTCTATCCCATCGTCTGCGGATTCGAAACAGACGAGGAGGCTCTCGTGCTGCACGGCGCAAACGGCGAAATGTTGGATATATCGCAGTTTGAAGCGGACGAGAAGGATAGCTTGCGCCCGCGCCTGACAGAGATGTTTCCGGACATGCACAGCCAGGTCCGCTATGACCTCGAACCGCTCGTGTTCGGCAACATGGAACGTGTCGCTGAGCTTCGGAAGACGGAGCGCGCACTGGACATCGAGCACCACGAGTGGGTGATCTGCGTCGGGCGCGGATTCGATTTCCTGCACATGCCCAACCTCGCCCTCATCGTTGGCCCCTACAGCCCTAACCTGGACGATCCGATCGACCGGGCCGCAGGCATCATCGACGACAACATGCGCGCCGGCCGCATTCCCGACGATGGTTTCCTGCTGCTGGCCTCGGTCCCTTACCAGGAGGTTGGCGTCGACCGTGCCCGCGCCGAACTGAAGTCCCGTTTCCTTTCAAAGTTTGCTGCGGATGTCATATATGCCAAACATCCGCAGCTTGCTCATAAGATGCACATGCGTAACGCCGTGCTCGATTGGCGTTCGCGTAATCTCGAAATCATCCCTCCCGAGTAGCGGGGTGTCACCGGAGGCGAATTGAAAAGGGCCAGAAAGCAAAAATATTTTGAACGGTTGTAATAAATATCACAATTGATTGAGCCACTATCCCTGTAGACACATATCTAGTGCCACTCGCACCGATTCAAATTTTCCCCAACTATCACTGCTCCAGCACCTGAAACGTTGCCTGAAACTGCTAGACGAATTCTCTGCGCGATCGGGCCATAGATATGCTTGTTGAACGAGAGATCCGCAACCAACCATTTCAATCTCCCGTTTCTTTCCTCCAACTGATGGAGGTGTCCCAGCTCGCACACGCCCAGATGAGCGTACTATTTCCCCAGCCATAGAAGGCCGTGTCACTGCCGGCAGGGGGGCCGGCTTCTGTCCATCTGATCGCGCGCACGATTTCTACCATCGCTCGCTCGCCGTACTTTCCCGCCAAAGATAATTAGGTCTGATCGCTGATGCCCAGTCCTTATGTCACTTCGACACCGGGCATCCCGGCGTTGACTTGCCGTAAGGTCGTAGCAATTTGCTCCTCCGAGAATTGACTCTTGTTCATTGTTCACCCTCCCTGTTTAGATGGCCACAGGGCAGGCGATCTAACTCCGTTTTTGCTGTTTCAGTTCTTCGGAAGGAAGTCAATTTTGTATCGCCGTGTGCAGTCCAGCAATTTTCCCCTAACTGCGGTCGCGATTATTGATGTCGATCAGTCATATATTATATAAAGTGAATCCGCCTGTGGCACAATTTCGCGAAAAGGACGTGGACATTCACACCATCGCTATACGAGAACGCATTGACTGGCTAGTTGATTGTGCTCGTCGCCACTCCGAGGAATTCCAGCGTCCTGAGGCACAGCTGACGCGCAGCCGCTATCTCGCGGAGCATCCCACTGCCATCGTTGTGTTCACGTGCATGGATGGACGCATCAATATTCCGGTCGCTACCAACACGCCGCATGGCATCATCCTGTCGTTCCGCAATTTCGACGGGCGCTTCGACCTGGGGTGGCCGCACCTCGGTCGAGTGCTGGCAAAGCTTATGGACGGCTTGGCGAGTCAAAGACGACCTATCCTGGTGCTAGTCATGTACCATTACTCTAAAGGCAATCCCCGCAACAGTTGCGATGGTTTCAACTATGACACGTACAGCGCACGCACCCACATGTATGGTATCAAGCGACAGATTGAGGCGGTCTTTAGCACCGGTCACTGCAAAGTGTACCCGCTGGTCTGCGGATTCGAAACAGACGAAGACACCCTCGTCTTACATGGAAGCAGCGGGAATGTTTTGGATCTCTCTACCATCTCCTCTACAGATCAAGAAACCTTGCCTGCATTGCTGGCACAACTCTATTCGGACATGCCCGACCTGATGCGCCAAGATCTGCTGACACTAGTGAAGGGAAACATCGCTCACATTGCCAGCATCAAGCAAGCCAGCCGCGAACCCATCATCGAACATCGCGAATGGATGATCTGTATTGGGCGCGGGTTCGACTGGCTGTACATGCCCAATCAGGCACTCATTATAGGTCCCTACAGTCCCGACCTCGCCGACCCGATACGAAAAGCCGCCGGTATCATCGACGCCAACATGCGCGCCGGCAACATTCCCGACGATGGTTTCCTGCTGCTGGCCCAGGAGACTTACCAAGAAATTGGCGCTAACCGAACCTATGCGGAACTCAAGAGCCGTTTCTTGTCAGGATTTGCAGCCAACATTGTCCGAGTTGATTTCCCGAAACTGGCGGAAAAGATGCATGTGCGCACCGCTGTCCTCAACTGGCAGTTGAGGGCAATGGAGATGATTGATGGCAGCACAGAGCACACATCCGAAGCCAACTGAACATCAGCAACTATCTCGAATTGGACAGAATTTATTAGCGACCATCATGAACTTATGTGGTGACGGGGTGGGAAGCTGCGGTGTTCGAGCAAAGCCCCTTGTGGACACCCATAACGCTTCGTCGCCATCTCAAAACACATGCTTTGCAACCCACGCACAGGACAGCATGTTCCTAATTTCATTCTTTTAAGTTCGAGCTCCCACGCAGATCTGCAAGTGCGTTGATAATCTCAGCCGGACGTGGTGGGCATCCGCTTATACGGACATCGACAGGAATGTGGCGATCCACTGGCCCGGTCACAGCATAGCTGCCTTTGAAGGCTCCGCAATTAATTGACAGCGCAATCGCCAAGAGCGATGACAATCTTCGGATCAGGCGTCTGTTCGTACACATCCTTCAACGCGCGTTCCATGTTCCCGGTGACTGGTCCTGTTACGACCAATGCATCCGCATGTCGCGGCGACGCGACGATATGGACACCAAACCGTTCTACGTCATACACAGGATTCGCCAGGGCGTTCATTTCCATCTCGCAGGCATTGCAAGAGCCCGTATCCACTTCGCGGATGGTGAGAGATCGCCGGAAAGGTTTGGTCTTTCCGACTGCCTCGGGATCAATTGGTCCTTGGAAGGCTTCAGCTTTTGGATACTGTCCCGTGACCACGCCTGTCTTGAGACTTTTCTTAACGATACGATACATAGGTCTCCATGGATAATTTGATCATGTATTCATGTGGTGATTTCGTCGTTGCGGCACCGTCAGTGAATAAATGATACCGTCACTCCACTCGTCAATTCTTCAGAGATCGGTCCCTGCATACGACATGTTGAAGCTCTTGTTGATGACGGGAAAGTCTGGAATGATATTGCCGAGTACCGCATACTGAATCGTAGGCCAGTTGACAAACGAAGGGTCCCGGACTTTACAGCGATGAATCAAGCACATAGTTATACTTAGGTGTCAATGGGTTTGTGCAACAGGTTCATGGCCTCCCTTAAAATAGCCTCAGGTTAACACACCCAGCTATTTGCGACAGAACCAAAAGAAGCCCGTCCTCTTCTGATACGTCCTCTTATCCGATGACCAGGACGGGGACGGCGACGCGGTGGAGGACTTTCTGGGCGACGCTCCCGTAGATGAACCGGGCCGCGCTCTGAAAGCCATGGGATCCCACAATCACGAGGTCCTGCTGGGCCGATTCCTGGACGATTACCTCAGGCGGATCACCAGTGGAAACTTGGCCATGTGCCTTGTAGCACCCGCCTGCAGGGGCGTGGGCAGGTGTATCGCTGAGCTTTGCCGCGACGTTATCCACAAGTTTTTGTCCCCACCTCACCGAATCCTCATGCAAATTCTCATGAAATCGATCATGATGGGCCAATGAGCTATCCTTGCGATACGCCTCGAGCGTCGGCACCACATGCAGCACGGTCATCTCGACCGGGTCGTGAAAGGGGTTGGCCAAGAGCCAGCGCTGGATTTGTGCAGCGTCGTCAACCCCATTAATGGCGACCAGCACGCGACGGATCTGTTCCGGCATGTGTTTGACGACCAGCGTCGAGCAGGGGGCATGGCTTGCGATCCGGTGGGAGACGCTGCCGACTGTGAACTCTCTCTCTTCGCTACTGAGCTCGCGCGAGCCGGTGACGATCAAGTCAGCCGCCTCCATCTGCGCGGTGTTGATGATCACGCGCGCCGCGTTCCCCAGCTCGCACACTTGCTTGACCACGAGGTTCAATTCAGACGGGACGGATTTCGCCGCTTGCTCCAGGAGCTTGTGACCGGAGTCCAGCAGGGGACGCAGCTCTTCTGGAGCCATACCTCGACCTGTAGGCCCCATAGCCAGATACCGCGCAAGCCCGTGATCGACCGCATGCACCAGCGTGAGCTCAGCCGGGGTGTAGAGTCGAGTGACCGCATGCACGAGCTTGAATGTCGGATCGGATCGATCTACTGCCACGACCACACGCATACCCTTCTCCTTTCTCAGGCACCGTTGTTTGTCAAGGTCGATGGAGAGTGTACCACCTTGCTGAAACGCTTGGATTTTGCACGGACCCGGCGTATGACGAGACGCGCGTGGACGGTCATGGCGCGGTGAACACGGCCACGATCCGGAGCGGCTGCACCTGCGCGAAGTCCTGCACGAGGGTGGTGACGCTCGCGTGCATCAGATCCAGCACGACGGTCGGGTAGAGGCCGATGACAAACACCGCCAGGGCCAACGGAATCACGCACGCGATCTCGCGGCGATTCAGATCGTGCAAGGTGGCGCTCTGAGGGGAGACAGGGCCCAGCACCAGCCGTTGAAACATCCCGAGCATGTAGGCGGCTCCCAGCACAATCCCCGCCAGGACAAGCAGGACCATGAGGTAACTATGAGACACGGTTCCGGCCAGGACGAGGAACTCCCCGATGAAATTGCCGGTCCCCGGCAATCCGAAGGACGCCACGGTGAAAAGGCTCAAGACCACCGCGAATCTCGGCATCACCTGATGCAGCCCCCCATAGTTGTTGATCGTCCGGTCATGCGTGCGGTCGTACAACATCCCGGCGACGAGGAACAGGGCGCCGGTGGTAATCCCGTGATTGACCATTTGGAGGACGGCGCCCTGGACGCTTTGAGTGTTGAGCCCAAAAATACCCAGGGTGACGAACCCCATATGCGCGATGGAAGAATAGGCGATGAGTCGTTTGAAGTCAGGTTGCGCGAGGGCCATGGCGCCGCCGTACAAAATGGCCAGCACGGAGAGCCCCTGGATGAGCGGAGCAAACGCCGCCGAGGCCTCGGGGAGCATGGGGAGACAGAACCGGAGCAACCCGTAAGTCCCCATCTTCAGCAGGAGCCCGGAGAGGATGACGCTGCCCGCGGTGGGCGCCTCCGAGTGAGCTTCAGCGAGCCAGCTATGAACGAGGAGCATGGGCACCTTGATGGCAAACCCCAGGAACAACGCCAGGAAGATCCAGAACTGGACCTTCGGCGCATACTCCACCTGCATCAGAGCCAGCATGTCGAATGTGCCCCCGACGTGGTGCAGGGTCAGAATCCCAACGAGCAGCAGCAGGCTCCCCGTCAAGCTGAACAAGACGAACTTGATCGCCGCCTGGGTCCGCTGGGGGCCTCCCCAGAACGCAATCATGAAATACGTGGGAATCATCGTGATTTCCCAGAAGAAGAAGAAGAGAAAGGCGTCCAGGGCGGTGAACACGCCCGTCACGGCCCCTTCCACCAGGAGGATGAGCATCATGAAGGCCTTCACGTTCGTCGCGATGCTGCGCCAGGAGCCCAGCACGCACAAGGGGACGAGAAACGCGGTGAGCAGGACCAGCGGCAAGCTAATACCGTCTACACCCACCGCGTATTGGGTGCCAACGGTCGGTATCCACTCCACGCGGTCCACGAATTGCGGCCCGCCGGCCGTGTGGTCAAAGCTCACCCACAGCCCCACCGCGAGCCCCAACGTGAGCAAGGTGACGCCGAGGGTCACCCAGCGAATGGCCTCGACATGGCGCCCGCCTGCACGGACAGGGAGGAATCCAACGATCACCAGCCCGATGAGCGGGGTCAGCACAATCCAACTGACCAGATGGGGGATCCCGAACAAGCTTGCAGGATTTTCCATGCTCACCCTTTCATGCCACGATCCGCAAGAACAAGAACTCGATACGTTCTGTCCTCTTGATGACAACCGCTTTCGATAAGCCCCCTCATGGCGCGGTGAACACTGCCGTGATCTTGAGCGGCTGCACCTGCGCGAAGTCCTGCACGAGGGTGGTGACGCTCGCGTGCATCAGATCCAGCACGACGGTCGGGTAGAGGCCGATGACAAACACCGCCAGGGCCAACGGAATCACGCACGCGATCTCGCGGCGATTCAGATCGTGCAAGGTGGCGCTCTGAGGGGAGACAGGGCCCAGCACCAGCCGTTGAAACATCCCGAGCATGTAGGCGGCTCCCAGCACAATCCCCGCCAGGACAAGCAAGACCATGAGGTAACTATGAGACCAGGTTCCGGCCAGGACGAGGAACTCCCCGATGAAATTGCCGGTCCCCGGCAATCCGAAGGACGCCACGGTGAAAAGGCTCAAGACCACCGCGAATCTCGGCATCACCTGATGCAGCCCCCCATAGTTGTTGATCGTCCGGTCATGCGTGCGGTCGTACAACATCCCGGCGACGAGGAACAGGGCGCCGGTGGTAATCCCGTGATTGACCATTTGGAGGACGGCGCCCTGGACGCTTTGAGTGTTGAGCCCAAAAATACCCAGGGTGACGAACCCCATATGCGCGATGGAAGAATAGGCGATGAGTCGCTTGAAGTCAGGTTGCGCGAGGGCCATGGCGCCGCCGTACAAAATGGCCAGCACGGAGAGCCCCTGGATGAGCGGGGCAAACGCCGCCGAGGCCTCGGGGAGCATGGGGAGACAGAACCGGAGCAACCCGTAGGCCCCCATCTTCAGCAGGAGCCCGGAGAGGATGACGCTGCCCGCGGTGGGCGCCTCCCCGTGCGCGTCGGCGAGCCAGCCATGAACGAGGAGCATGGGCACCTTGATGCCAAACCCGAGGAACAACGCCAGGAAGATCCAGAACTGGACCTTCGGCGCATACTCCACCTGCATCAGAGCCAGCATGTCGTATGTGCCCCCGACGTGGTGCAGGGCCAGAATCCCAGCGGGCAGTAGCAGGCTCCCCGTAAAGTTGAACAAGAGGAACTTGATCGCCGCCTGGGTCCGCTGGGGGCCTCCCCAGAACGCAATCATGCAATACGTGGGAATCACCGTGATTTCCCAGAAGAAGAAGAAGAGAAAGGCGTCCAGGGCGGTGAACACGCCCGTCACGGCCCCTTCCACCAGGAGGATGAGCATCATGAAGGCCTTCACGTTCGTCGCGATGCTGCGCCAGGAGCCCAGCACGCACAAGGGGACGAGAAACGCGGTGAGCAGGACCAGCGGCAAGCTAATACCGTCTACACCCACCGCGTATTGGGTGCCAACGGTCGGTATCCACTCCACGCGGTCCACGAATTGCGGCCCGCCGGCCGTGTGGTCAAAGCTCACCCACAGCCCCACCGCGAGCCCCAACGTGAGCAAGGTGACGCCGAGGGTCACCCAGCGAATGGCCTCGACATGGCGCCCGCCTGCACGGACAGGGAGGAATCCAACGATCACCAGCCCGATGAGCGGGGTCAGCACAATCCAACTGACCAGATGGGGGATCCCGAACAAGCTTGCAGGATTTTCCATGCTCACCCTAAGAAATAATGCTCGATCTGCTCGGCCAAAACCAGCAGGAGAATGACAAACACCAGAAGCCTCAGAAGAACAAACGTCATCAGAGGTTCATCGGACTTGTTGTGGGTAACGAATTTCGAGAGTCCCGTTGCCATTCTGAGCGATGCGGCGGCAAGCCCGTTGGCAGGCCGATCGATGATCCACACATCCACACCTTCCCATAGCGAGCGGGCCATACCGGCTGAGGCGCCGGCTGCTGCCATATACGCCCGGTCGATCCCCCCATCGACAACTCTCCAGAGCCACGAGGCGACCCGTAAGGTAGGACGAACAATCAGGGTTGCGTATACCTCATCGAAGTACCCTCTGTTCAAAAGGAACACGTAGAACGTTTTTTTGCGCTCTGACCACCATGCCGAGGGATGGGCCGGAAAGATATGAAAATAGAACGCCGTGGCCCAGCCGGCTATCGCGACGCCGATGCCAAGAAGAAGGTTCGCAGGGGACCAGCCCTCGAGCGAAATCCTTGCCAGAGCAGCGGCTCCCTCTGGGTGTGCCGGAGAGATGAATATGAGAAAGTCGCTCCAGATCAGAAGTCGGAGCACGGCGAGTCCTGCCGTGATGAGAATGAGTCCCAGGAGCAGCGATGCCGAAAACAGTTGCGGCCGCATCATCCCCGGTCGAAATCCCTGGGACCAGTCGACATGACCGGTTGGCGTGAAGATCTCCATGGTCCCCTGGAACAGATAGAACGCTGTGAAAAACACGGTTGCCGGCCCCAAGATCCAGAAGACAACGCGTGCCTGGGCGAGGTGCGACATGACCCACAACTGTTCGTAGGGCCCCCAGAAAATGATGATCGGTGGAATCAACGCCATAATAAGGGCGCCGACGTACAGGGGGACCTGTTGTCGTGAAACGCGTGTTCGTGATGGATGCCCATGTTCGGCGTGATCGCCGTCGTGTTCGCCATGGTGGGTTCCCCCGAGATTGTGAAGGGCGCTGCCTGCGGAAAGAAACAGGAAACTCTTCATGGCGCCATGGGTGAGGAGGTGAAAGATTGCGGCGCCATATGCGCCGACTCCGCAGGCCAGAACCATGAACCCAAGTTGGCTGATCGTCGAGTACGCCAGAATGCGTTTGATGTCGAATGCAGTGAGGGCCACCGCAGCGGCAAAGAGGGCGGTCACGCCGCCGATGATCGCCACCACGGTCATGATGGTCGGGGCCAGAACATACAGCGGCCCCATGCGGATCAGGAGGTACACGCCCGCGTTGACCATGGTCGCGGCGTGGATCAGCGCGGAGACCGGGGTGGGGGCTTCCATCGCAAATGGGAGCCAGACGTGGAGGGGAATCTGCGCGGACTTGCCGATCGGGCCCATGAACAACAGCAACGCAATCACGGAGAGGATGGGGGCCTGCCACTCAAGACCGAGCCATCCAAGGAGGTTCACCGTCTGATCGGCGTACTGTGGCGCAGCCGACAAGATCGCCTGGATGTCGAGCGTGCCGAAGGTGGCCCACGTCAGGTAGATTCCGAATGCGAGGCCAATATCCGCCACCCCATTCACGAGAAAAGCTTTCGTCGCGGCGTCGCAGGCCGACGGACGGCGTGACCAATGGGAAATCAGCAGGTACGAGCACAACCCCATGATTTCCCAGAACATGAATAACATAAACAGATTCGCGCCCATGACCAGCATGACCATGGCAGAGGTAAAGAGCGCGATCAGTGCGAAGAAGCGTGCGTAGCGCGGGTCCGCCTGCATGTATCGGCTGGAAAAGACATGGACCAGGCTGCTGACCCCGGTGACGAGGAACAGCAGGACCACCGTAACCGCGTCTACGTAGAGGCCTGCTTCGACGGTCAGACGGCCGGATGTGATCAGGGTATACAACGGGATCGACCTGGCTCCGTTTTGGTACACGTCGATACAGGCCAGAACCGAGAGGATGAACGAGGCGGAGACCGCCGGGATTGCCAGCCGATGGCTCGCCTCGCCGACCCACCGGCTGCCCAGCGCGATGATCAGGAAGGCGGCAAAAGGAAGGGCCGGGATCAGAATATACGCCGTATTCATCATCATGATATCGGTGGTGAAATCGCCTTCCAGGTTCCTCCTGGCTGATACTCCGAAAACTCTCCCGTGGTGGGATGGCAGGAGACGAGATAGATCCACTGATTTTCGAAAAAATTCTGAAGAACCACGTGGCGGGAGATGATCTGGGAGATTCGTCCCGTGTCCGCCTCGATCACGGCGAGAAGACGGAGCGGCTCATGAAACCGGCGAGTGCCCGTGGTCAGGGCTTGAAAAGGAAACCCTGTTTGCAGATCGCTGTGCCTCCCAAGCATCACGCCGACTCCGCTGACGACGTTGTGCAAGACTTTGGTCCCGCTCCCGTAGGCCCAGCTGTCCGTCGCGGAGAAATAATATTGAAAATTGATCATTTGCACCACGACCAGCGGGGCGGTCATGATGGCCTCCAGCGCCCTGCCGGTTTCGTCCTGGGACTGGTCGTAATTGTGGAGAAAGGCCCGACCGTCAAGCTTGAGGCCTCGTGTCAGCGACCGGCGTCCAATAATAAACGCCGCATTGCTGGAGAGTCCCCACTCCGGTCGGACTTGTGCCCAGTCACGGCTGACTTGCCCTACATGGCGGGCGGCAGCCAGGGGCGAGGGCCGGCTGGGAGCCCCCGGCAATCGACCAACGCGCTCCTGAGCGTTCAGGAGTCTTGCCGCTTCCAGGTCACGTTGCAACTGGAGCACCTCCGGACGGTGCGTCTCGGGCAATTCTTCCAGATCGAACAAGGTGACGTGGTCCGTAGTCGTATTGTGCTCACCGGCTATAAACCACGTGTCCTCTGGAATCTCGATTCCCACGTTCCGTAGCTCCTGGCGGACATTCGCCCTATTGGCCAAGGCTGCCAAGACCCTGGCATTGGGTCCACCAGGATTCCCTCCGCACGCCCCGCAGTGGTACGCGGATGCGTACGGGTTGTTCTCTGTGGTGCTCCCATGGGCGCAGAGCAGTACCAGCCGCGCGAAACCTCTGGTCAGGCTCATGACACGGAGCGCGTTTTCGACCACCGCTGATTTTTCTGCCAGGGAGAACCTGCGCGCAGCGAAGCGTTCGAGCGACACATGGTGGTTGCGGGCATTGAGCCCGTACTGGTATCGGAGTTCCTCCAGAACGGCATGCTCTTGCTCTACGGAAAGACCGAGCCGCTCGGATGCTTTGGTCTGTCGCATCGCGTGACTACGATCCTCCGGCTCCCGAAGGGCGGCGAGCCGGAATTCTTCGAGTACCCCCTGCGAGAGGGTGACCGCGACGTTCCGACGGTCGAGCCGCTGCTCGAGCACCTCGTTGATGCAAGTCCGCTCGTTGCCGGCAATGAAGGCGTCACGCTCCCGTTCAGGGAATTTCTCCACCGGGATTCGGGTCGAGATAGGTGGGGTGAGCCAGTGACGCAACCCCGTGCGCACACTCTCATAGGCCTTCAAGAACACGGTCTTTCCCAGTATCGCCAGTCCGAACACAATCCCGAACAGGTCGAACGTGAGATAGGAACTGGCGGGGTTTGCCTTGACCTGGTGAAACAGGTGCCGGCCGAACTGGTTCCAGCGGTCTCCAAGCCTGTGGCGTTGGACCCCGGGGTCATGAGCCCACCGCGGTTTCTCCCTCACCACATATTTTGGCTTGATCAGCACAGGACAGAGGAGGAGATCTTCCTTCCGATCGAGTATTCGGTAGTCGATCGGCGTGCCGAAGAATCCAGCGAATCCGAGCGTATCGTACTCGCCCTGGGCTTCCAGATGACGGCGGAAAGGTTTGGAGCGGGCATCGATACAGAACACGGCTTGCGCTTGGGGTCTCGGACGCTCGTGACTGTTGTAGTCTGCGGTTCTCTGCCTCTCACTTACCAGCCTCGTAATCAGGGAGTTTCGATATTCTTTCTCGTATGCCTCGTGCCAAACAGGACGGAGCGCGTCAGAAGGGAACCGATCGAGCCAGGACAGCAACGACCTGGCATCCGCTGGTGGCAGGTGTTGAAGATCCTCCGGGCGAAACTCGAGGAATTGCGCCATATGGAAGAGGCGCCAGACGTCCCGGCAGACAGTTTCCGTGTACGCGTCGTGCGCGTGGGCATGGGAGTCGACGTCCTCCAGATCATGGGATCGTGCGCGTTCGAGGAGATCGGGAAGTGCCGGGTTGATGCTCAACGTGCTCCGACAGACTTTCTCGGCCAGCTCAGCCTCGTAAAACACGCGCACGGACAGGTATTCCAGCGGATCGATTGGGTGACGGCCCTGTTCAGGATAATCCGGGTTCTTCTCTCGCCAGCGAATATAGCCGGCCCAGCCGGGTAACTGGCCGAGGTGCCGACGCAGGTAATCTTCCCGTTGCTGGTCGGGGACCTGCAAGCGGTGAAGGCTCGCCGCCAGGGCGTCTTCAGGGCGGTCAGGGAGCGCTTCCACCCTTCGAGCCCAGTCGGAGATCCCGAGGGTCCATCGGGAAGCCTCGCGCGGCGCGAGATCCCGCCAGGCACGATAAAATCCGTGCGTGCGTGAGGGCATCGACCAATCCGCCATGCCTTCATCCACGAATGCGGCGCACCACTTGATCATGTGTTCGTTGATCTCTCGTTTCAGATCAGAGCCGGTGAGATCGTCGATGATCTCGGCTGCGGTGCGGATGCGCTGCTGCGTCGGTCCATGCTCGGCGTGCACAGACCCTCCAGCCTTGGCCGTTGTGGGGGAATGCCCGTGGTTGCCAGTCGATCCATCTTCGGAGAGATCGAGCGCCTTCAAGGCCCCGGACCACAGCGAACGGATGTAGACCGCTTCAGGGTCGCGCCCCGCCGCGTGCGATCTCAGCCGATCTTTGATGGACTGGGGAACATCAGGACGGATACGGTGGGTGGCGTCTTCCTCCGTGAGCTGCCATGGCAATAATTTTGGGTCGAGCGGATCGATGCCGTACACAAAGTGGACTAGGAGGATCTCTTCAGGATGGAGACTCCGTTCACCGGCACGGACACTGTCCTGCGATGCGAGCTCCGGCACCCGCGATCGCAGGGCGCTCAACAGCTCCTTCTCGGAAATCCGTCCCTCGGCGTAGCAGGCTCGGTACTCCGCAGTGGACAGATAGCCTTCTCCTCCAAGCACTTGCTTCGCTTGCGAGACAGCTTCATCAAAGGGCAAATGTTCGAACCCGATCAAGGGATTGCGATAGGCGAACGTCCGAAGCGGCCAGTTCGGAGGAATGACCTCGACCGCCTGTGACACCAGGGCTCGAAGCTCCTCACGCTCTGCCTCGTTCAGCGCAGGCTGGGAGGCGTCTCCCAATTGGGTGCCTACGCCGTGTTGTTCGGAAGACTGCTCAGTACTCACTGGCTTCTCCTTACTCTCAAACGGAGATCACACACCTTATTCAGGTTCCTGGCCCGAGGTAGAAAATCCGCCCTATTCGACTTAAGTTGACAATACCCCTTGAGATACCCCATGGCATAGATTGAGGCGGCGAGTCCGGCGAGCGAGATGGTCAGGACAAAAAAGTGAGGAGAGCGGGTCGAGCCGGACCGCAAAGGCGAGAAAGGGATTGACCGAGGCGACCGAAGCCGTCAGTGGTTCAGAAGCGATCAGCCCGCCAATCCCCGATGCGATGCCGAAGATACTTGCGACACAGCCACAGACACTGCCCAGCACGCCTTGCATCTGCGGCATTCGCGGGAAACAGAGTGGAAGTACGATGCCAATCGCGTAGCTTGCAAGAAGGAGAAATAATAGCGTCAGCATGTCATGTGGACTCGTCAGGGTCCTATCCGTAAGAAGTCCGTCAACCGCGTCTGAGCAATGTCACCCACTTAATCCATGACGTTCCCGACTCAGACCGGATGGCCGAATACGACTCTGATGATGTGGCACCGGTGTTCATCACGCTGCTCGCACCCCTCCGCCTTTTGGGTTTCTCCTTCAAGATCCCTCCGGTCTCATTCGCGTAGGTCATCATCCGTTTGGGGGTACCAGAAGCAAGGCAAGGAGAATGCCGTGGATAGGCTTGGTGGGTGTTCAAGGATGACGTGAAAGAAAATGCGGACTTGTAAGTTGGTTGTCTTCGCTCCAAGAATTGAGACAACGCAGCTTCCCCGGCGCATGCAAGACTTGCAGAGTTGTCCGCAATACTGTCAACGTGGCCCTGCAATCATTGCAGTACTGCGAGGGAAAGGACAAATTCTCGGTCAATCGGCCCACGGGATGTGCAACTGTTGCGGATTGGATTGGGAAGGGGGCACGGATGATCGAAGCGCGAATTAGCTAGGACAACCGGAAGGTTACTCGCGGATCCCGTATTCTTTAATCTTATACTGGAGGGCCCGGAGACTGATACCCAGCAGCTTGGCAGCTTTCTCTCGATGATTCGTGATTTCTGTTAATGTCCGCTGAATCACCTCTCGCTCAAGTTGATCCAGAGATGTCCCCAGAGTCACCACCATCGTACGCGCATCCTCCTTGCTGGCCTGGATCTCTTCCGGCAAGTGTTCCGGCTGGATCATCGAATCTTTCACCGTCACCACCAATCGCTCCATGAGGTTTCTGAGCTGGCGAATGTTTCCAGGCCACCCATACAACCGCAAGAGCCGCATCGCCTCCCGTGACACATCTTTCGGCTCACGGTGATGCTGAGCAGAGCACTCCGCGAGAAACCGGTCTACCAGCAGGGGAATATCGTCCGCTCGATCACGGAGCGGCGGGAGGCGAATGGGAACGACATTGAGCCGGTAGTAGAGGTCTTCCCGAAAGTCTCCCTGCTTGACCGCTTCTTCAAGATTACGATTGGTGGCGGCGACGATCCTGGTATCGACTTTGAGCAGCTTCGTCCCGCCCAAGCGCCTGAACTCCTTCGTCTCCAACACGCGCAGAAAATCCACTTGCGATTTGAAGGACAGCTCACCCACTTCATCCAGCAACAGCGTGCCGCCGTCGGCAAGTTCGAACCGCCCCATCTTCGTCGCCATGGCGCCGGTAAACGCGCCCTTTTCATAGCCGAACAACTCGCTTTCGAAGAGATTGTCCGGCAGGGCTCCGCAATTCATCGTGATGAACGGACCATCGGCTCTGGGGCTCTTATGGTGGATCGCCCGGGAGATGAGTTCCTTGCCGGTCCCGCTTTCTCCCGTGAGCAACACCGTGACATCGCTATCCGCCACCATTTCCACCAGGCTGTAGACCCGCTGCATGGGCTCGCTCTCGCCGACCATTTGATCAAAGCGCGTCCTCGTTTCCAGACGATCTCGGAGCTGCTTGTTCTCAACCGTGAGCGCATGCCGCTCCAGTGCCTTGTCTACCACGATGGGAAATCGCTCGCGATCGATGGGTTTTATGAGATAGTCGTAAGCTCCACAGCGCATCGCCTCGACTGCCGTATCGATGGACCCGTAGGCGGTCATGACGACGACTTCCGTATCCGGCCATGTTCGCTTTCAGGCGCCGCAGAAACTCCATACCGCCGATCCCCGGCATCCGAAGATCGGTGATGACCAACTCGGCGGGAGCCGCTTCCAGTTGCTCCAACCCCTCCTCTGCCGTAGCCACTCCGCGCACCTGATACCCCTTCTTCTCGAGCATCGTGACCAACGCCCCACGGATATTGATCTCGTCATCGACGATGAGAATGTGTGCACATGGCTTCATGAGGTCACCGCCAAGGACCGCGACGCTCCTACTGTGACCGGGAACGTCACCACCACGGTGGTGCCGATCCCCGGCGTGCTGGATACCTGAATGGTTCCACCATGATCTTCCATGATGCGATAGGCGATGGCGAGACCCAGACCGGTTCCGCTGGACTTCGTCGTATAGAACGGTTCAAACACCCGCGCGAGCGCTTCTTTCTTGATGCCGATCCCCGTGTCCTTCACCGACACGATGAGCCAGCACGTGCCGTTGGCGTGACGCGCCTCCGCCGCGATGCGACAAAGCCCGCCGTTCGGCATGGCATGAAACGCATTGACGACGACATTGAGCAGGACCTGACTGATGGCCGTCTCGTCGCCCAAAACGGACGGCAACGGCTCCTTCACCGCCTGTTCGAGCTCGGATCTTCCGCTCCTCCGCCTCGAATTGCATCAGCGCCATGATGTGCTCGATGAGGGCGGAGACGTTCACCTCGTGGAGGCCGACCGACCCGGGGCGGGCGAACTTCATGAAATTGTCGAGAATGACTGAGAGGCGTCGGCATTCCGCGTTCAAGACACGGAAGATAACGCGCTCCCTGCTCCGGCAAGGATGCGCGCTCCCTGAGTTCCTCTTCCAACAGCTGGAGATTCAAGTCCATGGCACTCAGGGGGTTCCGCAACTCATGGGCCACTCCCGCCGACAACGTGTGTAATGCGGCGAGCTTATCCGCCGACGCGGACTCGTTGCTCGAGCGAAAGCCAGTCGGTGACATCCTGGGCCTGGAGGATGACGCCGGACGACTCTGTATCGTCTCCTGTGAGATCGGCCGTGCTCACCCTGATGGTGTGCGGGGTCCGGTCCTGGTCCTCATAGGGCAAATCTTTCTGGCTGACATGCGGTGATGCCGCAGTGCTCCGTCAAGCACCGCCCGAATGGTCTCTCCTTCGGCAAAGACGGATTCGTAAGAATTCCCGAGCAAATCCGTCGCCGATCGTTTGAGTACTGCTTCTGCCGTCGGATTGACGCGGTGATCACTCCGCTGCGGACTTACCGTCAGCACGCCGGTCGGAATGCTCTGAAGAATCTTCCGTGCCAGTCCCTTCACTTCCTCGAGTGTACTTCTGGTGCTGTCGTAGTTGAGAAAGGTCATAACCGCCGCGATTCCGATCGCACTCAACAAGAATACGAGGAGCGACACGACGATCAGGTCGCTGCGGGACTGCCAGAGCGCCGGGAACAGCTCCGTGGGAACCGTCTTGCCTTGAGCGAAACCCTGCAGGAGGAGTTTTTCCTGTTCCAGACTAAAGAGCAAAATGACGGACACGACCAGGGCCAGAATCAAGAGGACGGACACGATCAGCCGATAGGGAATCCTTCGGAAGAGGGGGGCTTCTGGAGTAGGTCTAAACATTGTGGCATCACACAAGCAGGAAGCAACCGTGAACATGGTATCACGCAGCGTTGAGGCTGTACACCGAGCACGTTGAACAACAGGGCGGAATCGACCGGCCGATCGATTTCTTAGCCAGCCTCAGACGTGTTTCTCATTTCTTGCCATGGTGAATGAGCGGAGATTCAGAGTTTGAAACGCAAGGATCCCGATCTTGGCGATATTCGCGGTCGACGGCGTTCATTTCGCTCATGCGCGACACGGGGTATCAGGTCACGGTGGACGAAGTCTCAATAGCCGCTGGATTAAGTGGAGGAGATGAAGCTGTCGGAACGAGCGGTTTTTTTCGGGGGCCCATTCGTTTTCCACCGCAAAGAAATTCCAAGGGTCGTGATGGACGCCTGCCCGTTCTACATTTATACTAGTCAGAGGATGTTCTCCTTGCAGGGCAGGTGGAAGACACATGTCATTCCCGACTGACGAACAGCAACAGATCCAGCTTGAGCTGAAGGGTTTGAAACGAACGCTGGAGTGGACGGAGATTCAGCGAGAACAGCTCTTGGATCGCTTGGATCTGCTTCGGCTCGACAACGCCCGTCTGCAGGATCGCGTGGAGGAACTGGAGCGTCAGGTGGATGGGCTCAAGCAGCAACAGCCATTATTCTAATCGGATGCTGAAAAAGTCCGTCAGCTTCGTTCTCACCTCGAAAGCATCCTCAGCGTAGCCCTCGCGGAGAACAAGCTGTCTTGGCAGCTTGGGGTGGGCGGGTGAGAAGAGGGACGCCTCCGGTGCTTCCACTCGGCTGCGGCCTTGCTGAACGGACTTTTTTGAGCATCCTGCGGGTAAGTTCTTGTGTTATGTCACACGTGCAGGCCATCGAAGTTTAGGTGAATTGAAATGGTTTTGCAGAAGTCTGCTAAGATCGTTCGGAGTGTGCGAGCATTCATGCTATGAAATATCAGATTGGGAATATCGATGATGTGCGCTGGCTGCTGGGTCATACCGGCGGGTTTCGCGGCGGCTATGTGACGGACGTGCAGGTGTCGAAGCGACGGCTGCTGGACGAAGCGTCGGGCCGCGAGGTGCCGGCGGGGACTACGGTCACAGTCGTGATCCGCTATCGTATTCGCCAGATGGCTCGTGTCGCAAAACTCACGATGACCGGTGTGACGGATTTTTCGATGTTTGAACAGGAAGGAGCCGATTGCTCGACGCTGGGGGTGATCCAAACGGAGTTGACCGACGGGAAACTCCGTTTCTGGTTCGATCCGCAGGGCGAACTCTATGTGGTGTGCGAAGAAGCGCAGCTAGAGGAAGTGGCGGCGCCGAGCCTCGAACCCTTGTCGCTGAACCAGGTGGCGCAATGGACGTTTCAAAGCGGAGTGTCGGACTGGCCGACGGTCACATGGCTCTTGGCGGAACTGGATGTGGCGGGTGTTCCCTGCACTTGGCGGGCCACGACCTCGTCATCCGGGCGTCATCCTGCCATTCAGTGGGAAGGGGATCTGCTTCCGGCGTCGATGCAGGGGGCAGTGGGTGCCACAGGGGTTCACTGTATGTTGTACGGGCCGCTTGATGGGCCTGGGTTCGGCGTGGTGCTGCGGGTCCGTGGGGTGCAGGATCGCCGCACCGGTCAGGTGCTCTCGCTCCTGGCGGACTTGATCGCCCAACGGTTCTCCGGCCAGTGTTTGGTGGGCAATACGATTATTCCAGGCGGGGAATGGCAGAATTGGAAGTCATTCGAACAGCACCGCGAGACTGACGGATAGGGCGTGAAGGTGAGGCAGAAGCTGACGGGCTTTTTCAACAGCCTGTTAGACCAACGCTTCCCCGTTGGCATGTTTCGGCAGATGCGTGCCCTTGATATGTGCGTAGGTTGCGGCGCCGTTCACGTTTTTCACGCCGTTGATATGTGTCTTGCCGTTCACGTTCTTTTCGTTCACACATTCCACCAAAGCCCAGAGCCGCAACGGATTCACATTCTGCTTCCGCGCGACGTGCAGTGGCGTCCCCTCCAGCACGGTCTGGAGTGCCAAGTCTGTCCGCCATCCTAAGTGCTTCGTGAGAGGGGAAAGCACTTTCTCCATAACGGCGATGATCTTATTGTCGTTGGCGAAGTGATTCAGCATGATGATCCGTCCGCCGGGTCGGCAGACGCGAATCATTTCGCTGACGACCTTGCGGTAGTCGGGGACAGCGGTGACGACATAGGCCGCGACGACGGTATCGAAACTATCGTCCTTAAATTCCATCGCGCCGGCGTCCATTCGATGCAATTGCACGTGGCCCATCTGATGCTCAGCCGCTTTCTGCTTTGCTTGGTCCAGCATGCCTTCTGAAAAATCGATGCCGACGATGTGGCAATGACGGGGGTACATTGGCAGGGCCAACCCGGTCCCGATTCCCACTTCAAGAATTTTTTCATCAGGCTGGACGTTCAAATTCCTGATCACCGACTGACGTCCTTCGTGAAACACTTTTCCGAAAATCCGATCGTAGATCTTGGCGTATGACGTATAGACACGCTCGACTTTCGCTAAATCCATATCACCTCCGACTCCACATTAAAGGCGACTTGTGCTCCTCGACAAGCAAGGGATAGCCGACTGCCGCAACTCCAGAGGGGGAAATCATTTGTGCGGCGGAGCACCTGAGTGGAGCGAGGGGACCCGCCTGAACAGCACTCGTGGGCTACTCTAGCCAACTCACTGCGACGAGTCAACAGATTATCTCGGTTTCGTCCTTGATTCACTCGCGGCCCCTATGGGATAGGTACCAGCATGATCTTCGCTGGCTTCTTCGCCGGTGCGTTGTTTCTCGGCCTCATTCTTGGCGACTGGCTCTACTTCATGCGTCTCACACCGGATGCGAGCCGGTACGGGTGTGGAATTGCCCGCACGCACGATCGATTCACGCATACGACCATCACGCAGCTGGCGAGCCGGTTTGATGCCGGCGGTTTCTTGATATTGCCGCATGGAACTGCCCGGCTTTACCCGGATCTGAACCAGATTGTGATTCGCCAGCAATACCGGTTGTTTGCTCTAGGCTTCCGAACATTGTGGCCGTTGAAGGGGTTGATCTTCCTGTCTCCGGAAGGCGATGCCCTCTCGGTGCTCTGCCGAAAGCTCACTCCCTGGTCTTCGGCTCTTCTCACCGGTATTTGGTTTGTCGTGGTGGTCGTGGGGATGGTGGGAGCCTTGATCTCCTTGTTCGTCGAAGGAGAATTGGCGGCGTCCGGTGGAGTGGTGTTGGGGATCGGGATCGTAGGATTGGGGTTTGTTTTTTTGCTGTCCGGAGCCATTATAGTTGTGTTTGCGTATCGGCTGGAGAATTCCCGGTTGATGACGGTGTATCAAGAACTCCGGGAAGTTCTCGAAGGAGTCAGATTGCCATCCTGAATGAGCGGGCTGCGGAAAAGTTCTGTGGGCATGCCGGAACTTCACGAGTCTGCGCATTTTTGACAACAGGAGTACACCGCGCAGGATGCTCAAAAGGCCGTTCAGCAAGGCCGCAGCGAGTGAAGACCGGAGGCGTACCCTCTGGGGCGCACGGTGCGACGAATAAGGAGCACCACGTTTGTGCGCGCCGTCGAGATGTGAGGCGGCATGGGTCTCCGTTGAGGATCTGCACGAGCGCGAGAACGATGCTGGCGGACTTTTTCAGCTTCCTGCTAGAGATACAAACTCAAGAACTGATCATACTCAGCGGGGAGATTCAGGCTGGACCGGTTGCGGGCGAGACCTACAATGATGCCGCGATGTTTCTTGCTAAGCCCGGACGATTCAAAGGCCTGACGAAACTGCTGCCATCGCGCGGTCGCGTCGGTGGCCAGACGCGCGCGCTCCAACGGCGGCAATGCGTGAACCGAAGTTGTGAGAGAACGAATGGCCTTCTCGACGCTCTCATACGGCGGCGCCAGCTTGAGTTGGGCGTAGAACGTTTCGAGGTGATGACGGAACTCCTCTCGAAGCGCCAGGGTAGTGATCCGTTGTGGGAGAAGTCGGTTCAGACATGGTGGCCGGAAGTATGATACGGGAAGGACCGTCGTTGCGACAACATGTCATCCATCATTTATTTACAAGGAGGCTCTTCTTATGAACCGCATTCAGCGATATGTCCTCGGACTCGTTGCCGTGCTCGCCTTGGCTGGTTGTTCGTCCCACCATCACACTGGGATGGCTGGTGAAGGAACAGGTGATGCCTATTGGCAGAAGGGGCAGCAGGACATGGCATCGTTGATTGATCGGACCGTCAAGGATCAGGAGAAGGCTCAGCAAGTCAAATCGATTGTGAACGACATTGTTGCAGAATTGAAAGCCGGCCGTGAGCAGGACCGGGCAGGACACCGTCGACTCTATGAGTTGAATGCGAACTACGCAGCGGCCCCGGAGGAATTTACAAAGGTCCTGGATGACGCGAACAATCTGCGGATGCAGTCGGCCACGAAGATTCTCTCGCTCCGTTTCAGGATGAAGGACCTCATGACGGTCGAGGAGTGGAAGGCATTGTCGGACCAGATGTCGGCCTACAGCAACCGGTACAAGCACAGTGGTGCGGGGGAGGCGAAGACTGGATACTAAAAGGATAAGGTTGAGCTGGAACACGGAGAGTATACACTCAGCCTTGACCTCAACCTCAGCCTGCACCTGGAGGCGCGGCTTTGAGCGGTAGGGGTGTCCAGGTTGCGCCGGCATCGGTCGAGCGGTAGAGACCACTCCCGTTCGTGCCGGCATAGAGTAGGTGCGAATCGCGCAGGCTCATCGCGAGGGCGCGAATGTTCAGCGAGCCCAGTCCGCTGTTGATTGCAGCCCAGGTCTGTCCGCTGTCGGGGCTTTTCCAGACTCCCCCCGGTCCTCCGATATAGAGGGTCTTCGGCTGTGTCGGATCGAGGAGGATACTGCTCACGAACAGATCGGGGAGCGATTGCCCAATGCGCTCCCATTGCTCACCATGCGTGGCGGTGCGAAAGAGGCCCTTCGTGGTTCCGGCGTAGACGATGTCCGGGTTGACCACATCGAAGACGATGGCATTGACCCCCAACGCCATTCCCCCCATCAGTTCCTGCTCGGGAATCAGCCCGTTGTTGACCTTCTTCCATCCCATCCCGGCGCTGTCGGATCGATAGACCCCTCCCGTGGTTCCCGCGTAGAGGACCCGCGGATCGCGTGGATGAATGGCGATGGAGACCACGATGTGGACTTCCTTCATTCCAGCCATGCGTTCTTCCCATTCGCGCCCGCCGTCCTTGGTGTAAAAGGCTCCGACGGTCGTGGCGGCGTAGATTTGATCGTGGTCGGTCGGGTGAAAGACAAATTGATTGATAAAGGAGACGTGTTCCTTGAGTCCGACATTGTGAGGGAGCCAATGTTGCCCGCCATCCGGACTCTTGTAGACGGCGTCGGCCATGGTGCCAGCGTAGATCGTAGCCGGGAACTGAGGATCGATCGCGAGCGTCGTTACTCGTCTTGCGCTGAAACTCGGAAAGCGTTCCCACAACTGCCCCTCGTCGCGCGACTTGTAGACCGCATCGTTCGTCGCCACATACAGGATGTTTGCGTTGGTCGGATGCAAGGCGATGGAGACGATCGCCTGGCTCTCCTTCTCGCAGCCGGTGAACACCAGGCAGAGGAGTATGGCGAAGGACGCAGGCAATCGACCGTGGATGGATCTGGTAATCTCGACGCGTCGTCATCATTGTGAAGAGCCTGTCCGTGAGAAGATCGGCGGGTGACCTAACCACAGCGGTCAGAGGGGAGTCAAGGTCGTGGTGGGGTGTGAAAAGAGCTGGTGTAGGCGTGGAGCGCGTGAGTAAGGTTAGGCGTACGTGGAACGGGAAATGGAGTCGACGGTGTTTCGGACGCTTGAAGCGGCAAGCGACCGCCGCGCGCGGACGAGTCGAATCCGTTCCGCGCGCGGCTGACCTTATCGCTAGGGCTTCCTGGTATAGGTGATCTCCAGCACCTTCATTTCCTTGCCGCGCGTGGTGAGTCCCGTACATATCGAATGTCTGGGTATTGCTGTCGACGATCTTCCACACCGCACGATGCGTCATTTTTCCTCCGCCCGGCTCAGGGTGCGACCCCTTCAGCGTGATGGTCTTGCCGTCGGCGCTGGCCGTGCCTTCCATCATGAAAATCCCCGTACCCATCGTATCCATCCACGCCGTCACATATTTCTTGGTCATGTTGTCGTAGGCGTCGATCCCGATCCCGGAGAAGGGTTGTCCCATCATCTGGCCGGTGAATTCCTGGTAGAGAAAGCGTCCATCCAGCAACATCTTCATGTCCGCGGTGCCGGTTGATTCCGTTGGCGGCTTGCCCGGCTCCATCCATTCTTTCGTCGTGGTCGTCCAGCTGCCGGCCAAGGCTGGCGAACAGCTTATGAGGTTCGCCGGGCGTGGCCAGCTTCTGGTACACCTCCATCATCGCCTGCGGGTCCATTTGCTTGCCGTGCTTCTTGTCTTTGGCCATGACCGGGAGACGCCAGGACAAAGAGCGCAAGACAGGTGAGGGGCAGATGCATGAGACGCATGGGTACCTCCTTGTAAAATAACAATCAGTTCATGATGGTTAATGACTCATTCTTGCAGTGCCACTTCGCAACCTAATCGGAGCGTTCAACACGCGTACTGTGCTCGATGCCGGAGGAGGCCTGGGCTAGGCGTCGACCAGGACCTTGAATCCGCCGTAGGCCATGCGCTTCACGTCGAAGGGCATGGACTTCGGGTCGCACATGTTGGTGATGCGCGGGTCCTTCATCACCTTGGCGTTGACGCGATCGCGATGCGCGCGCGACTTGAACACGATCCAGGAGAATACCACCGTCTCGCCAGGCTTCGCCTTGGCCAAGCGAGGTAACGGAACTCCGAACTTGACCTTGAGATCATCGCCGGCACACTCTCGATATTCCAGCGCGCCATGTTCGCGCCAGATCTTACCCGCCTTCTCGGCCATGCGGCGGTAGGCTGCCAGGTTCTTTTTCGGGACCGGCAAAACATATCCATCGACGTACCGCATGTGAACCCTCCTTTGTGGTTGCGTCTTCAATCATCAGTTGCCGATCGTACAACCGCCACACGAGCCGCGGGCGCGGATGAGGCGATCAGTAAAGTAAAATGTCCCTCCCACTGTAACTACTTCTTCTTGCCCATCTGCGCGCGCAGGCGCTCCTCTTGCTCCCTGAGCTCTGGCGTGAACTCGGCCCCGAAGTCTTCCGCCTCGAACAGTTGGCGAATCTCAATCTCGGACTCCGTGCCAGGGAAGGGATTCGGGCAGCGCTTGACCCATTCGATCGCCTCTTCCTTCGATTTCACCTGCCACAGCCAGAAGCCGGCGATCAGCTCCTTCGTCTCGGCGAAGGGTCCGTCGAGTCACGGTCCGCTTGCTTCCAGAGAACTTGACGCGCGCGCCTTTCGAGCTTGGCTGGAGTCCTTCGCCCGCGAGCATCACGCCGGCTTTTACCAGCTCCTCGTTGAACTTCCCCATTTCGGTCAGGAGCTTCTCGTCTGGAAGAACGCCCGCTTCCGAGTTTTTGTCGGCTTTGACTAGAATCATGAATCGCATTGTCGTGTCTCCTTTCTGGTTTCGGTTTCGGAGCCTGGGATTCCAGACGGTCTCGACGTCTGATCCAGGGCTCTACATAATTTGTCGAACGAGAGGCCGCGAAATCGACATCGTCGAACGAGCTTTATGTCGCAACAGTCGTACGCTCCAGTGCCCTATATGGCGGGCTGTCGGCGACTACCCTCCCGCCATGGCACCCACGATAAGAAAAGGCTCGGCCCCCGTTGCGACCGCATCGGGTAGCGGGGCATCCGGTGATTCATGGGAGAGATCCTGCTCGCAGGCGAAGAACCTCACGAATGCTCGGCGCTTGAGTGTGCCGTGATCCCGGATCGTCCCCTGCAACATCGGATAGCGGGCTTCGAGGGCGTCGAGCACCGAACGCTGCGTGACCGGGCCCGTGACGTCCAACGTCACCTCGCCATCCACGCGCGCCAGCGTCCGCAGATGTGCCGGGAGTACGATCTTATCATGTCCATCGTCTCCTAGTGAGTAGCTGCTTCGCGCTCAAAATGCCTCCAGCAGGCCGCAGCCGAGAAGTGAGGCGTAGCCTCTGGGTACGTTGAGGACGCTTTCGAGCGAGCTCGCGATTCATGGCAATGTCTGGACCTCGACAGATAATACCGCCGGAAGATCCCGGACGATCGGTGTCCAGCTGTCACCGGCATTCGCCGAGCCATACACTTGCCCGCCGGATGTCCCGAAATAGATGCCGCACGGATCGAGCGAGTCGACAGCCATCGCGTCGCGCAGCACGTTCACGTAGCAATCGCGCTGCGGCAGACCGTTCGTGAGCGCTTCCCACTCGTTCCCGCCCGTCCGGCTGCGGTACACGCGCAACTTTCCGTCGGGAGGAAAATGCTCCGAGTCGCTCTTGATCGGCACGACGTACACCGTCTCCGGCTCGTGGGCGTGCACGTCGATCGGAAATCCGAAGTCCGTCGGCAAGTTCCCGCTGATTTCGTGCCACGACTCGCCGGCGTCGTCGCTCCGCATCACGTCCCAGTGCTTTTGCATGAACAGCACGTTCGGGCGCGTCGGGTGCATCGCGATGCGATGCACACAGTGGCCGACCTCCGCATCCGGGTCCGGAAGTTCATATTTGGATTTCAAGCCGCGGTTGATTGCCCGCCAGGTCTTGCCGCCATCGTCGGTCCGGAACGTTCCTGCAGCCGAGATGGCGACATAGATGCGCTCGTGGATTGCTCGGGTCCTGCACGATCGTGTGCAGACACATCCCGCCGGCGCCCGGCTGCCACAGATTTCCTTTCACGTCGCGCAGCCCGGCCAGTTCCTGCCAGGTCTGCCCGCCGTCGCTCGATCGGAACAGGGCCGCGTCTTCGATTCCCGCATAGACTGTGTCCGGGTCGGTCAGCGACGGTTCGAGGTGCCAGACCCGCTTGAATTCCCAGGGACGTTGCGTGCCGTCATAATGCTGGTGCGTCGTGAGCGGTTTCCCGGTTTCTGGAGACGTGTCGTAGACGAACTTGTTGCTCTCTCCCTTCGGCATGCCATCCGGAGTGGTGGTCGGTTCGCCGGGCGGTGTTCCTGGTTGGTGCCACGTCTTGCCGCCGTCATCCGAGCGCTGGATGATTTGCCCGAACCAGCTGCTGGTTTGCGAGGCGTAGATGCGGTTCGGCTCAACGGGCGAGCCTTTGAGATGATACATCTCCCATCCGGCAAAGTGTGGACCGCTGACATCCCACTGTTTGCGCGTTCCGTCCGACGTGAGAATGAACGCGCCCTTTCGTGTCCCAACGAGTAACCGTACCTTGCTCATCTCTTACTCCTTTCCAACAGAACGTTGAAAATGTCCGCCAGCTTTGTTCTCGGCTCGGAAGCGTCCTCAACGGGGACCCTGCCGCCTCACATCTCGACGGCGCGCACAAACGTGGTGCTCCTTATTCGTCGCACCGTGCGCCCCAGAGGGTACGCCTCCTTCGCTTGCGGCCGCGCCTGCGGAGCGGCGCGTCTTGGCGCGCCGGGGTTGGGCGGGTGAGAATAAGGCATTTTGAACATCCTGTGTGACTGCCACAATCTGCCATCGTGCGTGCTGAATTTGTGGCGATTATGGTTGCTCATAGGCTTGCTTGAGTGTCTTGATGTCGGGCTTGGTCATTTGAAGGATGGCCTTCATGACTCTTTCGGATTTCTTGACATCCTTGTCTCGCAACATCTCGTCCCACTCAGGAGAAACGATTTGCCACGACAGACCATATTTATCCTTCAACCAGCCACACTGTCCTGTTTCTCCGCCTTGGGAGAGCTTCTCCCACATCTCGTCTATTTCTTTCTGCGTCTCGCACTTCACCATCAACGAGATAGCCTCAGAAAATGTGAAATGCGGTCCGCCGTTTAAGGCAACGAATTCCTGCCCCTCGATCTCAAACGTCACGGTCATGACCGACCCCTTCGGTCTCCCGGAGACCTCTGCGCCTGCCTCTCCATAGCGGGTCATGTTTCCGATCTTAGAATTCTTGAAAATCGACACATAAAACTTCGCCGCCTCTTCGGCTTGGTTATCGAACCACAAACAGGGAGTGATCTTTTGCATATCGTCTCCTCGTGATTTCTACGGCAGATTCGGAATCTCGATGACCGGGCGGACCTCGACAGTGCCCTTGCGAGCCATGGGAATCTTTGCAGCGACGGCGATCGCCTCATCGAGATTATTCGCCTCGATGAGAAAGTAGCCGCCCAGTTGTTCGCGTGTCTCTGCGAACGGACCATCGGTCACGAGCCGTTTGTTGTCGCGCACGCGCACGCTGGTCGCCATGGCTGTGGGATGTAACGGATTGGCCGCTATGTACTGTCCGTTCGAGTGCAGCTGATGTGCAAGCTGCGTGGACTCGACGTAACAGTCCTTCCGCTCAGTTTCACTCAACCCATTCTCATCGCCGTAAATCAGCAACATGTATTTCATATGGGCGCCTCCTCTAGTCGTTTCCGTTGTCTTCGTTGTCGCTCGTTTCTTGTGTCGGGTCGGAAATTTCATCTTCGCGAGTCACACTTGTCTCGCTCGCAGTGTCCTGACATAAGATAGTCGTTGGCAAGAGGGAAAATCGACAGGGGTATTTCGGTGCTTGACAAGTCTTCGTAAGCGGGTGACATTTCAGGCAGAATGGGGCTTCCTTGAAAAAGGGAGTTGCTAGGAATAGGCCGCTTGGACCACGATCACTGTCCCAGATCACCTATTAGCCGGGCAGTAATCGAGAGAAGGAGGGTCGCGTGACGCTATCGCACGAAGATCAAGAGGCTCTGCGGTACGCGAAGGCTCTCCTTGAGAATCCTGGCCTTGCAGCGAAGATCACGGGATTGATCGGCATGCCGATTGAGAAGGCGCTCCAGCTACTTCCGGAGAAATGGGCCATGGTCGTCAACGAGGCGACAAGGAGGTCGCTGGAGACGGCACTACAGGCCGCGCTGCTGACGCTTGACGACAAGCCGAAGTCGAACTCTTGGGAGTTTCTCCATAAGCTTGCGGTCGCGGCGACCGGCGCGGGAGGAGGCGCCTTCGGACTGCTCGGTCTCCCAGTCGAACTGCCCTTATCCACCACCATCATGCTGCGCTCTATTGCAGATATCGCACGAAGTGAGGGTGAACGTCTCCGGACGCCTGGCGCCAAGCTGGCCTGCCTTGAGGTCTTCGCTCTTGGCGGGCGAAGCAAGATCGACGACGCGAGTGAATCCGCCTATTTCCTGATACGTGGGGCTCTGGCGAAGTCGGTCTCAGAGGCAGCGGGGTATATCACCAAGAGAGGTCTGGTGGAGGAAGGGGCACCGGCAATCGTCAGATTCATCACACAGTTGGCCACGCGTTTCGGCGTGAACGTCTCCGAGAAGGTCGCCGCGCAAGCCGTACCCGTGATCGGTGCTGCCGGAGGCGTCGCGATCAACGTCATGTTCATAGACCATTTCCAGGAGATGGCACGGGGTCACTTCATTGTTCGCAGGCTGGAACGAACGTATGACCCGCAGTTGGTGCGGGAGGAGTATGAGCGGTTGTAACATGACCAACAGGAGTTAAAGTAGCGACCGCTCAGAGCCCGGTCGTGAGCTGTTGCCAGGGTATCCTGATGGAGTTCCTGGATCCATGTCTCAATCTGGCAGTTCGTTCAACCGTCTCTTGAGAAACCGCTGCTCCGGTTTCTGCTGGATAAGATTGATGCCATGGGTAGGAGATACGAGCTTTCGTCATTCGGCACAGTCGCCGGCATAGATCCACCCGCGCGGTGTGCGCCTTGTGTGGTCTTTCTTTCAATCCTCCCCTCGCGAGGGTCGCACCGACCAACTCAGATCGAGTAACAGATCTCACGCATAGCCACAGCGACCGCACGGCTCAGGTCGTGCTGAGAAATGGGGCTCGCCCCCTTATTTTTTTCTGCCACGGGCTGATTTCGATTGGCTGCGGAATCGGGCCGGCGGGAGGCTGAACTCACGTTTGAAGGCGCGGTTAAAGGACGGCTCCGACTCATACCCAACTTCGGCCGCGATCTGTCGCCACGCTATTGCTCGTAGATGTGAGCAGTTGCGCGCCGAGCTGAAGCCGCCAGCGCGTGAGATACGCCATCGGAGTCTCCGAGAGATAACGCCGGAAACGCTCGGCCAGCACGGAACGCGAAATCCCGACCTCGTTCGCAAGTGCCGCGATCGTCCAAGGATGGGCCGGCTTGCGATGCAGCAGCGCCAGGGCTTTTCCGACTTCCGGATCCCGAACTCCGGCCAGCCACCCGGTTGTGTCTTGGCGGGAGCAGCGCGATATAGCGTCGCAGCGTTTCGATGAACAAGACTTCGGACAACTTGGCGAGCACAGCCTCACCACCGGGCCTGGAAGCATCCGCATTGTCCGACAGAATAGCGAATCGAGTTTTCCAGCCATTGGCCTGACGGAGTCGTTGCGGATGTTCACCTTCAGCATCGGTGGCAGTCCACCCAGAAACACCCGGCTGAGTTGTGGCTCGCAGGTCATGTAGCCGCAGATGAATTTGGTGAGTCTCCCCGCCTCCGCCCAGCCGTGAGAGCTTTAGTCCCTCCGACAGAACACGTTGCAGTTCTTGCTGGCGCTGTCGACCGGCTTGACGGGCGAACCGTTACCCATGATGTGCGCATCGCCGTGCGGAAAGATGACGATGTCCCCGGCAGTGAGAGAGACAGCGGCCGGCCGTCTCCCTCGACCCGTGCGTAGCCATGGCCCTCGGTCAGCAGGTGAAAGATAATCACGTGCCTGGAAGTGGGCGAGAGATAGGAGCCATCGTGCGCGAGTCGGGCTCGTGCGACACACCAGGGCGACGAGAACTCCGCCGTTGTAGAAACATGGCGCCGTCGAGTTTGACGGCCTTGAGGACTTCAGACAAGACATCCATGCAGGCCACCACACTGCAGCAACGGCGTGTCGGCAAAGTGTAGCCGGACGCCAGATCAAGTGAAGCGCAGCCTAGCACTGCTCTGGCTAAGAGAACCAGACTCCCGGATAAGAACAACCACAAGCAGTCATCCTATAGTGCGACATGGATTGCGCGTCGATGCGGACGGCTCTTCGATCCGAGAACATTTACCAGGAGAAACACGATGACTATTAGCGCCCCTATCACATGACGTGGAACGCGTGAGTTCCGATACTTCATGCATGGTCCTGCCAAAGAACCTGAGACGGGGAACGCGCGATCATGGCCGCGAACCGAAGCTCTGCATTGAAACGTCCATAGGATAATGAGGCCGTCAGTCAGCAACTAACCACCAACCATCCATCATCAGGAGGAGCCCATGTACGAAGAATCTAAGCAAGATCGCGGAATGCTAGATACGCGCAAGTGAGACTGCCCACAGTGGGTACATTGTTCAGATTGAAAAAGCCACGCTTAAGGGAAGGAGGCACGCCATGAAGTCCCCCCACATCATCGGGTTCGCCGCGGCTGCTCTGCTCGCCTGTGCCGCTCCCAGCTCGGGCACAGAGTCGACGGTGGCGCCCGCGCCGCCGAGGAGCCTTTCTGACACGGTCCCCCTCTACACGAACCTCGGCTCCCACCACAAACGCATCTCCACTCGAGTCCCGGCCACACAGCAGTACTTCGACCAGGGCCTGCGACTCGTCTACGGATTCAATCACGCGGAAGCGATCCGCTCGTTCACGCGCGCCGCAGAGCTCGATTCCACCTGCGCCATGTGCTACTGGGGGATCGCACTCGCCTACGGCCCGCACGTCAACGCTCCAATGGACTCGGCGAGCGGAGTCGCCGCGTACGCGGCGGCGCAGAAAGCGCTGGCGCTCAAGTCCCACGCCACGGCGCCTGAGCGCGCGTACATCGAGGCGCTCGCGCAGCGCTACGCGGCGGTCCCGCCGACCGATCGTGCCCGGTTGGACACGTTGTACTCGCGCGCGATGGAGCGGGTCGCCAACACCTACGCCAACGACCTCGACGCCGCGACCCTGTACGCCGAATCGCTGATGGACCTCCGCCCGTGGAACTACTGGCGACCCGACGGTACTCCCTACCCCGGCACCAATGAAATCGTACGCCAGCTGGAGAGAGTCATCTCGCGCAACCCGAACCACCCCGGCGCGTGCCATTACTACATCCACGCGGTCGAAGCGGTGAACCCGCAGGCCGCGGTGCCGTGCGCCGAGCGGCTCGCTCGGCTCATGCCGGGCGAAGGGCACATGGTCCACATGCCCGCACACATCTACATCCGCGTCGGACGGTGGAACGACGCCATGCAGGCCAACCAACACGCCATCCACACCGACGAGGTGTTCATCGAAGGGCAGCACCCGATGGGCGTCTATCCGCTCGCGTACTACCCGCACAACATCCACTTCCTCGCCTTCGCCTCCACGATGGCGGGCCGCAGTGCGCAGGCGATCGAGGCGTCCAATACACTCACCTCCAAGGTGAACCTCGACGCCGCGCGCCAGGTCGGGATGCTGCAGGAGATGCTGCCGTACCACGCGCTCACGCTCACGACGTTCGGAAAATGGGACGACGTGCTTGCCGAACCGCTTCCGCCGGCGGACATCCGCTTCTCGTACGCCATGGCGTACTACGCCCGCGGCGTGGCGCACGCCGCCAAGGGACAGTGGGCGGAGGCGCAAGCCGCGCTCGACACGGTGACGGCGATCAACGCCGCGACGCCCGAAGGTGCCGATGGCAAGACGGCGCTCTCGATCGCCGTGCACGCGCTGTCCGGCGAGATCGCCACCCGCCGCGGCGACCTCGACGCGGGCATCAACCACTTCCGGGAGGCGACCAAGATCGAGGACGCGGGACTCTACTTCGAACCGCCCAAGTGGTACTACCCGATTCGGCACTCGCTCGGCGCCGCGCTGGTGAAGGCGGGACAAAATGCCGAGGCCGAGAAGGTGTATCGCGAGGACCTCCGGCGCTTCCCCGAGAACGGCTGGTCCCTGTTCGGGCTCGCGCAGGCGCTCCGGGCGCAGGGGAAGAACACCGAAGCGGCCGCAGCGGAAGCGCGCTTCCGCCGAGCGTGGGCGAGCACGGACGTGACGCTGACGGCATCGAGGTTCTAGCGAATGAGTTACCTTCTGACTCATTTAAAGGAACTCTACAACCTCGGGTCAGACTCTGGCTCCTCGCGTTGTTAACACAGTCGTGCCTACGTAGCCTGGGCCACGAGCTCAATAGGTATAGAGGGCTCCGTGGGAGATCCGCTTCGTGGATTCGTCAGGATGCCCCGCGAATGGACACGTCGATCCTCGAAGTATCAGCGGGCCTGAGTGGAAGAACACGCATTCGCGCATGAAACATCAGTCAGAGGAACGGCACGAGAAATCGCTTTAGATGATCTATCACCAGGAGGGCGTCATGTACGATATGAAGAATCTTAGCAAGATGAAGAATCTAGAGGCTCATGCGCCCGAGGCGATGAAAGCGTTTGTGGCTTTCGACAAGGCAGCTTTGGCTGAGGGGGCTATTCCGGGAAAGTATAAGGAGCTGATGGCGCTCGCTGTTGCATTGACGACACAGTGCCCGTATTGCATCGAGCTCCACTCGAACAAGGCGCGAGAGATAGGCGCGTCGGATCCGGAGATCGCCGAGGCCGTTCTCGTCGCTGCGGCATTGCGCGCGGGTGGGGCGATCACCCACGGTACACATGCCATGAAGGGAGCTTGAACGGCGCATTGTCTCCCATACGAATACGATGTTTTCTATCGCGTACCGGGACACTAACGCATGTGAATATCTTCGGCTATTTCTATGATATCGATGGCGGGATGCTCACTGAAGTCGTGACGGACAAAGCCGAGGCTGTTCAGCAGGTCTGATTGGGTGTTGGCTCGATGGCCGCCAATTAATGCTGGCGGCTGTTGAGCCTTTGCAAGGCGCCCGGTTTCGAGGAGCAAACCGTGGGGATATTCTACGTCTTCAGCTCGCTCAGTCGTCGTCCCAGAAATCGTCGTTCTGGCTCTTGCTGCGTGAGGTTCAGGGCCCGTTCATAGGAGGTGCGAGCTTCTGCTGTTCGCCCCAATCGTCGGCAGAGGTCCGCACGAGCAGCGTGGGCCAAATGATAATTCTCCAATTCCCTTCTGGCGAGGATCGCATCAACGAGGGCGAGCCCGGCTTCAGGATTGTCGCGCATCGCCACAGCGACCGCACGATTCAGCTCAACCACAGGCGAGGGATGGGCCTGAAGCAGCAGATCGTAGAGCGCGACGATGTGGCCCCAATCCGTGGCTGCAGCGCTTGGAGCCTGAGCATGCACCGTGGCGATTGCAGCTTGGATGGTGTATGGACCGACTTGGCCTGAGGCCAGCGCCCGCGCCACCAGCGAGACTCCCTCCGTGATCTGGTTCCGGTTCCACAGAGCGCGATCCTGATCCTCCAACAGAATCAGATCGCCATTCGGTGAGGTGCGTGCGGCACGCCGCGAATCGTGAAGCAGCATGAGCGCCAGGAGTCCTACTGCCTCAGGCTCCTGGAGCAATTCGATCAGCAATCGCCCCAAGCGGATCGCTTCGCCTGATAGATCGTGCCTGGTGAGCGACCCACCGGACGACGCGGAGTATCCTTCGTTGAAGACGAGGTAAATCACACGGAGCACAGCGTCCAGGCGATCCGGCAGCTCTTTCTCCGACGGCACTTCGTAGGGAATGCGTGCGTCGCGGATCTTCGCCTTGGCGCGCACGATTCGCTGGGCGATCGTGGCCGGTTTTGTGAGGAATGCGCGCGCGACTTCCTCGGTCGCGAGTCCGCAGACTTCACGGAGCGTCATGGCGGCTTGTGCCTCCGGCGACAAGGCTGGATGGCAACATGTGAAGATCAGCCGCAGCCGGTCGTCTTCGACGTGCTCGTCGTCCAACTCATCGGGATCGCTGGCGCTGGTTTCGAGTTGCTTGGCGAGTTCCGTCAGCGATGCGTCGAACCGGGCGCGCCGGCGTATCCCGTCGATGGCCTTGAAGCGGCCGGTCGAGACGAGCCACGCCCGCGGATTAGCCGGCATGCCATCCCGCGCCCACTGTTCGACTGCGACGGCGAACGCATCGTGCAGCGCCTCCTCGGCAGTCTCAAAATCGCCCAGCAAGCGGATCAGCGTCGCGAGTACCTGGCGCGACTCCGAGCGGTAGACGGCATCCACCAACTCACGCACGTCTTTGACATCGTGTTCGCTCATCGGCGCAGAGCCACCACCAACTTGTCGTGTTCATGTGGTCTGTCTGGTCTGTCTCGTTTATTTGGTTTATTTGGTTTGTCTTGTTTATTTGGTTGAACCAGACCAATTCGATGAACCAGACAAACCAGATAAACCAAATAGACCAGACAAACCAGTTACAGTTTCTGCATGATCCGTTCGGCATAGCCGACCAGTTCCATGTAGCCCTGTCCATGAATTGGTTTTCCCTGTGCCGTGCCGGTTGTCTCTATGGCGCCTTCCCAATAGGTGACTTGTGTGCTGCTTTTGGGGGAGAGTTCTTGCTCTGCCATACGCGGAACGAGTTCCAGTGAAAGTTGTTGCGACGGAATGGTCAGGCGCCACCGCTGCGGATAGTGGGCCTTGCTCGCAGGACTGGTCCAATAACTTGTCGGTTCGAGCGTGAAGTCTCCGATCAACAGATGGTGTCCACGTCCGTCTCGGTCGATTAACGTGCCACTTGAGGCTGGATGAGCCGATCCGTCTGTCCGGCGGAGCCGATAGAGCATGAGTTCCCTCTGGTCGTCGAGTTGCAGGCTGAACCAATCCCATCCGACCAGATCCTTGTCGAGATCGGCGGACCCAAACTCATGGTCCATCCAACTTGTGCCTGCCACGTCGAACGATTCATTCCCGATCGTGAGCGTGCCGGTCGTGGCCAGTCTGGTGAAGGAATAGTAATGTGAGGCTTGTCCTGTGGCCGAGCCTTTGTGGCTGATTCCGTCTGTGCCATGCACGACAAGCGGTTTGCCCGGCGAGACCGTGAAGTGGATGGCGATGTCGCCCTCCGCTGCCTGGAGGATCTGCGTGTCGGGAGCGGCCGATGGCGATTCGACGCTCCACTGATCGATCCAGACGTGGAGATGGTCCTGCGCCGCACCGGCCTTACCCAAACCGGCCCGGCTCATTTTGTCCGTATAGTGAAACCGGCCCTTGCTGAGATCGCTCACGGCAAAATGAGCCAGGTACAGGTGTGTGACAGCCCACTTCGACGGCAGGGTTTTCGTCTGTTCGCGTGGCATGCCACGACGGAAGAAGGTGAGTTCATAGCCGAATGGCCGGCCGTCCTTTGTCGTGACCTGGCCGGTGTAGTACCACCATTCGGTGCGAAACTCTTCATGCGCCCCGTGATCGCGAGGGAAGGCGTATCGATAGCCTTCCGTGGCGAAGCGGAACTCCTCTGCAGAATCGGCTGCGAGCCCCGGCACAACCACCATCAGACTACTTGCAAGGAAGAGGATGTGCCGGAAATGGCGCGGCAATGTAGTGCATGTACAATGGACTGTCCGTGAAGTGAAGGAATCGTCGCGTGCGCTTATATCATGCTTCGGTAGGCGGCACAAATCTCCTGTGTTGATAAGGGTTTTCTTCAACTCGACGGGGAACAGATGCCCGTCTCGCGCCGTTGACAACTTTGTCGACCATCAGTTATCGTGAGCCCCATGCAGACCGATCACGGGCGAGAGCAGCACGGACGAGACCAGCCTGACAGCGTCACGCCGTTTTCCATTCCCGCACGAATTCCGGTGTTTCCGCTTCCGAATGTCGTGCTGTTTCCCAAGACCTATCTCCCCCTGCATATCTTTGAGCCCCGCTACCGTGCCATGGTCTCGGATGCGGCGATGAGCGGGCAGTGCATCGGCATGGCCTTGCTCAAGGATGGATGGGAAACGGACTATTATGGCCATCCGCCCGTGTTCTCCATGGGCTGTGTCGGTCGATTGGCAAGCGTGCAGCCGTTGGCCGATGGCCGATCCAACATCCTGCTGCAAGGGCTGGAACGGTTTGAGATTGAACGCGAGTGGTACGACAAGGCCTATCGTGAGGCCACGATTGCTGTCACCGTTCGAGGCACAGAGACGTCACTGGATCCCGCGGTCCGCCGGCGCCTGTTCACCTCCCTGGAGTCCTATCTCCGGTCCCGCGACGACGTGCCCACATGGCAGGAGTTGTTTCGCGAAGAAGTCAGCGACGAGATTGTCGTCAATACCCTGTCCACCTATTTGGAGTGTACGCCCTTAGAAAAGCAGTTTCTGTTGGAGGCCGACAGTCTCCACCAACAGGCCCGCCGTCTCAGTGACCTCATCGAGTTCATGATGCACGATCAATCAGGCGCGAAGGGTTGGGGCTGATGGATCGCGCCATTGCGATCCAGGTGTCCCGGCTCACGAAATCCTATGATGGCCATACAGCCGTCTCCGAGCTGTCGTTTGAGGTCTATACAGGCGAGATTTTCGGTCTGCTGGGGCCGAATGGGGCGGGGAAAAGCACCACGCTCAGGACGCTCATCACGCTGCTGACGCCGACGTCGGGCACGGCTAGCGTCTTGGGTCACGATACGGTTCGCGAAGCGGATGTTGTCCGCCGACTCATCGGCTATGTGCCTCAGGAGCGGGCCATCGATCGCTTTCTCACCGGCCGGGAACACCTCGAACTGCTCGGCGCTCTGTACCACTTGTCCAAGGCCGAAGCCGCGAGACGCATCGCCGAGTTATTGAAGCTCGTGGAATTGGAAGAGGCTGCCGATCGTGCGGCAAAAACATACTCCGGGGGGATGAAGCGAAAGCTCGACATTGCCTGCGGTCTCTTGCCGGACCCCAAGATTTTGTTTCTCGACGAGCCGACGTTGGGCTTGGATGTGCAGAGCCGGCTCCGGATTTGGGACTACGTGCGGATGTTGAAGGCGCGCGGCATGACGATCGTGATGACGACGAATTATTTGGATGAGGCGGACCAGCTCTGCGATCGGCTGGCCATCATCGACGGAGGAAAAATCAAGACGCTTGGATCGCCGGCTGAGCTGAAGATCGGGCTGGGCGGCGATATCGTGTCGTTGACCTTGAAGGACCAGAGTAAGATCCCCACGTTGGTATCTGCGTTGACGAGACAGCCCGCGATGCGGGCGGTCAAGGCGACGCCGACCGGCCTGGATATTCGTGTTGAGTCGCCCGAGAAGGCCCTACCCGCGATCCTCGAGTCCGCCAATCGATTGGATTGCCAACTGGAGTTTATCGAGTACCACCGGCCGCGGCTGGACGACGTATTCATCGCCCATACGGGCCGATCGATCAAAGACGAATTGCCGAAAGAGAATGTTGAATGATGATGGGTATCGTGTCTGAATACTCAGCACTCAGCACTCAGACACTCGTAACTGGAGCGAAGCGGATGCAAGAGTACTGGCAGGAAATTCATGCGTTGACGATGCGGTGGGTTCGGCGGCTCAGCCGCGAGAAGTTCAGTATGTTGTTCACGCTCGTGCAGCCGATGCTGTTCTGGCTGATTTTCTTCGGCAACCTGTTCCAGCGGGCCGCGGATATGCAAATTACGCAGGCCCCGGACTACATCAGTTTCCTGACGGCCGGCGTGGTCGTGATGACGGTGCTCAACAATGGGCTCGCAGGGGGCGTCGATCTGCTCTTCGACAAGGAGAATGGGTTTCTGGAGCGGCTAATGACCACGCCGATCCATCGTAGTTCCGTGATCCTAAGCCGCTTCATCTTCGTCATGACGATTACCTCGCTTCAAGTGCTCGTGATTCTCGGGGTGGCCTTTCTGTTCGGCGTCCAGCCGGCGACAGGGCTTCTTGGCATCGCCACGATCTTGATGATCGGAATGCTCTTTGGCGTCGGCCTCACCGCGATTTCCATGGCGATGGCCTTTTCCGTGAAGAGTCATGGCGACTTCTTCTCGGTCCTAGGATTTCTATCGCTCCCGATGATTTTCTTGAGTTCGGCCTTGGTGCCCTTGGCGGGGATGCCTGCGTGGATGGGGTTCCTGGCGCGCTTCAATCCGATGACCTGGGCGATCGATGCAGTGCGGCCGTTGATTCTTTCCGGCTGGACCGAGGCGCTTCCTCATGTCGCGATGGTCGTGGTTGTCATGGTGATATTCGACGCCCTCTGTCTCTATGGGAGCGCCAAGGTGTTCCGTCGGGCGATGGGCTGATGGGCGGGCTTTCGGGGGGTCCCACCATGCTGACAAACGAAAGTCAAATCCGGGCTCTGATCCGGCTGCTGGCCGATGAGGACGAGAAGATTGTCGAGACCATCAGCGGTAAACTCATTGACATCGGCTCCACTGCGGTTCCCCTGCTCCAGGAAGCGGAAATCGAACAGCCGGAAATGGCTGACCGTCTTGTCTCAGTACTCGAAGAAATCCGCGGTGGAAGTCTCGAAGATGAACTCACGCAGCTGGCCGCGTTGCCGGATGGCCCGATAGACCTCGAACAGGGCGCCTTTCTCATTGCCCGGTATGCGTATCCTTCCCTGACGGTCATCTCGTATACGCGACAGCTCGATGAAATGGCGCAGGAAGTGCAGGATCGGATTGGTCCGCGAGCATCGGGGGAGGAAACGATCAAGACGTTGAACCGGTACCTCTTTACGGAGCAAGGCTTCAAGGGCAATACAAAGAATTATTATGAGTTGGAGAACAGTTACCTCAACTGTGTGATCGACCGGCGAACGGGTATTCCGATCAGCCTCTCGACGGTATACCTCCTTGTCGGCAAGCGGCTGGGTCTTCCGGTTTATGGGATCGGGATGCCGGGCCATTTCTTAGTGAAGTACGAATCGGATCGCTACAAAGTCTTCGTCGATTGTTTCAACGGGGGGGCGTTGCTGACCGAGAAAAATTGTCAGCGGTTTCTCACAGAAGCCGGCTATGGATTCGACGAGAAATACTTGCAGCAGAGTCCGGTGCGCGCGATTCTCTCCCGCATGATCAAGAACCTCTTGGCCATCTATGCCAAACTCGACGACCCCCTCAAGAAGGCCCGCCTGACGAAATTCATCGAGATCCTCGGGTGCGATAACCGCGAAGGCGGCTTGTAATTCGTTAAACGTGAATCGCATCTCGTTATTCGGGCGAGAGGTGCGAGAAAAGCAGGACAGATCAGAGTGTCATCACACAAGTCGCGCCTGCGGAAAATTATTTCTGTTCAGTGGAGTTTTGAGAGGCCTGTGCTTCTAGTGCAACAGAGCATAACCTCGCAGGATGCTCAAAAAGTTCGTCCAGCAAGGCCGCAGCGAGTGAAGGACCGAGGCGTACCCTCTGGGGCGCACGGTGCGACGAATAAGGAGCACCACGTCTGTGCGCGCCGCCGAGTTAGTGAGGCGGCCGGGTCCCCGTTGAGGATTTCGATGAGCCGAGAACGATGCTGGCGGACTTTTTCAGCATCCTGCTAAAGTTTGATTGCCATTAAGTCCCGCGCCACCACAATCTTTCCTCCGAACGCTTCCCCCGCCTGTTCCCGCACATTGTATCGTTCGGTGATCGGATACAAATGCGACAGCACGAGCCGGCCGACTCCGGCCTCTCTAGCCACCTGCCCACATTGACCGGCATGCAAATGGACCGGGCTCGGCCGACTCGCCGGAAAAGAACAGTCCAGCACCGCGAGATCGACATCTCCACAGAGGCGGACGAGGCTGTCACAGTATTGCGAATCGCCTGAGTAGGCCAGGGCTTTCCCGCCGTATTCGATTCGATATCCCAGGCAATGGAGGTTCTGCGTGTGGGTCACAGTTCGGGGAATCACCGTCGTCTTTCCGATCGCAAACGCCCGATCCGACACTTCCTTGAAATGTACCGCGAACGGCGCGTGGGTAAAGCCGGGTAAGGTGGCGAAGAGGGTCTGGAAGAATTTCTTGGTTCCGCGAGGGCCGATCACCGTGAGCGGTGGCCGTGTTCCTCCTTGGTATTTGGTAAAAATCATCGCATCGAAAAAATAGGTGATGAAGTCGGAAAAGTGGTCGGCGTGGTAATGGGAGAAGAGAATGTGGGTGATCCGATGCCGGTTCACGCCGGTTTTTAGTAAATTTGCCAACGTGCGTGGGCCAAAGTCCAACAGGATCGTATGGTCGGTGCGGACGAGATAGCCCGAAGCTGCTCGCGTGGGGTGTATGTTTGTGCCGGAGCCGAGGATGGTTAGGCGCATAGATTCAAAGAGGTTGAGGTCTAGGCTGAGGCTGAGTGATAGCGTAACTGTTGCATTGTATCCTGAGCCTTGGCCTTAACCTCAACCTATTTTTGGAAGCTATCCCGCAGGCGAAGGAGCAGCGCGCGAGTCTGGTCCACTTCTTCGGGGCTTAAGGCCCGTTCAAAGAATGGACGAAGAAAGGCCAAGTGGGCCGCAAAGGTCTTTCGAAAGAGCACATCGCCTTTCGCGGTTAACGAGATCTTGGTGCAACGGCGATCTCTTTTCATCGCATCCCTCCGGATCAGACCTTTGGAGACGAGGCGATCGAGGACGCCGGTGAGCGTGCCTTTGGTGACGAGCGTATGGGCCGAGAGTTCTGAGCAGGTCATGCCCTCCGTATCTCCCAGCGTGGCGATGACATCGAACTGTGAGGGCGTCAGCCGCAGAGATTTGATATGGCGGATGTCGATGCGCCAGAAGGCCAGATAGGCCTCGACGAGCGGTCGCAACACTTTCAGATAGGGATCATCCTTCAGATCCGGCAACTCCATACCGAGAGAATAGTCCGCACTAGAACGAAGATTCAAGAGGGGAGGCGGGGAGCGGCCAGGTGCCCTTCTTGTTCGCAGAACGCGATGGGCAGCCTGGTCATCCCATGCTCGCGGAACGCGTGCCGCTCAGAAGGGCCTCGATCGACGCGCGCAATCGAGGATCGACCAGGCTGCCCTGTGAGGAAAGTTGCGAGCGAGCTTGGAGGGACCATTTGTAATTGTGCTCGTCCGATGCGCGCAGTAAAGGGCAGCCTCGGCCGCTCCCCTAGAGGGAGGCGTGTACAGAGAGATTCAGGAAGTGTGCGTTCCACGAGCAAGAGGACGACCAAGCTGCCACGCCCCCTCCTGGCTGCTCTTCCCCCCGTACTGCTATGATGCTATCCCCATGAGCATTCGTTCTGAATCGGGCAAGACCAATCTGGTTGCCATTGCAGTCCTCGTCGGCCTCGTCATTACCGGCGTCTGGGTGTGGAAGCGTCTGTCGCTCGATACCCAGGAGTATGTGATCGATCAAGCCATTCCCATGGCGTTTGCTGGGCTGGTGATCGCGGCGGGGCTATTCTTGTTGGTGCGGGCGTTCAACCGCCGCAGGGCGCAACGGCGTGAACGTGCGAAGCTATTGGCTGCGTTCGAACAGGCTACGGTACAGGAGAAAAAGCTGGAGATCGCCTTTGCCCTGATTGACGTGAATGGGTACCGGGGTGAAGGGTTGGAATCCGTGACGCCCGCGCTGCGAGATCTCTTTGCGACGACGCTACAGTTTGCGGTGGGCGACAAACAGCACCGGATTCGCGGGATGGCGGCCAGTCATCTTGGCGTCCTGAACGATAAAACAGTGATCCCTCTTCTGCTGAAAGCGTTGGAGGATGAGCACGCCTATGTTCGTTCCTGCGCGGCGTTGGGATTGGGCCGGTTGCGCGCCAGTGAGGCGAGGGAAAAACTGACGATTGCCATGGAGAAGGATTGGGATCAAACCGTCAGGAGCCGATCGAAGGAGGCGCTGGAGCGGATCAAGCAGTCATGACGGGTCCGCTTCCCTTTCGTGGACCCATTCAATGCAGGCGATTTCCGGTGTGCAATTCAATCGCAGGGGAAGAAACGACCATCCGAGCCCACGATTGACATAGAGCCGGCGCCCAGGCCCTCCGTGATGCCCCTCGATCCGGCCGTTGCACCCGGGAGGGAGCCAGAACGTCGGCACGCCGGGTATGCGCCACTGGCCTCCGTGGCTATGCCCGCAGAGGATCAGATCGACGGCGTGGTGGTCCTCCAGCTGATCGAGGATGTTCGGCGCATGGGCCAGCAAGAGCGTGAAGCGGTTCTGTGCGCTCGGCGGTAGACAGCTCAGGTCGGCCCGATGCAGCGAGGGATCGTCGACGCCGACAATGGCGATCTCGCCACAGTCCGTGGAAATGAAGGTGGCCTGATTGATCAAGAGGGTGATCTTGTGGCGATCGGCGAGTTCGCAATACCGATCGATCGGCACGCCGCTGTAGTGATCATGGTTGCCCAAGGTGACGAAGACCGGCGCAATCTCGCGCAGGCCGGCGAGAAATCGGAACACATGCGGCAGTCCCTCCGGCACGTTGAGCAGGTCGCCGGTAATAAAGATCCAGTCGGGGCGGAGTTCGCCGATGGCGGCGACGATGAGATCGTGTCGTGGCTGATAGCGGTCGAGATGCAGATCGCTCAGATGAACGGCTCGCCGGCCGGCCAAGAGGCCGTGCGCATAGGTGAGTCGGGAAATCTCATGTGTGGACAGTCCGAATTCCCAGTGGGGAACGAGACTAAAGAGCCGATAGAGCGGCTCGCTGAGACAATATCCGATGAAGGAACGGGCTCGATCGGGCCAGGACCTTGTGCGTGCGTGTCATCCCATCACCCGATCCAGCTCGACACGATCGGAGGGGGTCACGCGATAGCCTCGTTCATACAGATCGCTCATGCCTTGCATCAAGGCGTCCATATTGCGGCTGCGGTACCAGCTGTCGAACCGCTCCGTGAGTGCTGTGACCTGCTTCGGGGTCGGCTCCCCGTCATGGTACGAGAGAGTGAGGGAGCGGAGCAAGTCTTGAAGTTCGATGGGACTGTAGATCGCATCATCATTCCGGTCGGCGACCAAGGCGAATTCGTAGAAGGTCAGACTGACCGAGAGCAACGCCTGTGTCTTGGCAAGATCGTCTCGCGCATCGTCCATTCCGCTCGGATAGTGTGCGAAGACAATCCACTTCGATTTGGGATGAAGGAGTGGGGTTCCAGCCGATTCCCTGCACGGTTGGGGGAGGCGTCTTCTCCGCCTTATAAAACCATGAGACGCAGGTGTTCGCTTGTGCAAAGGCCTGTTTGTCTTTGTGGATCTGCCGGCCGATGTGCTGGGTGAACTGTTGAAAGATCGTATTGTCTCTGCCCCACGAGTCCCCTGGGAACAGAGCACATATCAGAACGGTGAAGAACGCTCCTGCCGCTAACAAGAGGGCGTTAGGACGATGGACTATCATGGGGCGCAATAACATGGGAAAAGTATATCATGCGAGTCGTCTCATCCCTATCCAGATTGACTGAACGGTAAGGGCGATCACGTGCAAATGAAGAAGAGGCCTATTGCGCCATGACCATGCCTTTTTTGACAGCAGCATTGCCGGGCATCGGCGGACAGATGCGGACTCTTCCGGAAGACTTCCAGGTCGAGGAACGTCCGCTCTATCTTCCCTGTGGAGAGGGCGAGCATCTCTACGTCAAGATCAGAAAACGTCTGCTCTCGACTCCGGATCTCGTCCTACGACTGTCTTCGGTCTTGGGGGTGAAAGCGCAAGCGATCGGAGTGGCTGGCCTCAAAGATGCCAGGGCCGTGACCACGCAAATGGTCTCGCTTCTCGGCGTCACGCCCGAACGGCTGGATCGGCTGAAATTGGACGAGCAGCTCTTGTCTGTGGAGGTGCTGGGCCGGCATCGTAATCGCTTGCGTCCAGGGCATCATGCAGGCAATCACTTTCGGTTGGTGATTCGAGATGTCGCCACGCACGCCCGCGAGACGGTGCCTCTGGTCACGGACATGTTGGTGCGACGAGGCGTGCCGAACTATTTCGGCCCGCAACGGCAAGGGCGGAGCGGACAGAATTACCAGACCGGAGCCGAACTACTGGTGGACCCTGCCCGCCGAAACAGGCTGAGTCGGTCCAAGCGCATGTGGTACCTCAACGCCTATCAATCGCATTTCTTTAATGACATGTTGGCCAGACGACTGGATCGACTCGATCGTATCCTGGTTGGAGACTGGGCCATGAAAATGGAGAACGGCGCCTGTTTTCTGGTCGAGGATGCCGTGAAGGAACAGCCACGGGCCGACCGGTTCGAGATCAGTCCCACCGGCATCTTGTTCGGATCGCGCGCCTCGTGGGCCAGCGGAGAACCGGGCGAGATCGAACGGGCCGTGGTCGCTGAGAGCGGGGCCACGCCGGAGGGTCTCACCGAAGCCGCGAAGGCCTGCGGGTTTCGCGGTGAACGGCGCTCGTTCCGAATCCCTCTTGCCGATTTGGAGTGGGCCTTGGAGGGCACAGTGCTCACGCTCTCCTTTTCACTTCCACCTGGTGCCTATGCGACCAGTGTTCTTCGCGAACTCATGAAGACCGACTCGCAGGCTGCTGAAAATGTCCGCTAGCTTCGTTCTCGGGTCGCAAACATCCTCAACGTACCCAAGAGGGTACGCTTCCGGTGTTTGCTCGCCTGCGGCCTTGCTAGCGGAGCATTTTGAGCAGCCTGCGGGAGGATTACCTCAGTCATTCCTGAGAAGAACTGGAAGCGAGTGACCACACGTGAGGGGAGGCAAGTCTAAGTGCACAGGCAATTCTGATCTACAGGTGTTGAAACTGGGTGGTAGAATCTGTGCGGAGCCTATCCATATAAGAGTGGGAGATCTGATTTATGATGCATGACCAAGAAACCGTCCTGCTCCAAGGCCATATCATCGATTCGTTGATCCTGGCGAAGGTCCTGGACACGATTCTGATGATGGGCGGAACATTCGATCTCCAGGACATGCAGATCGGCAAGACCCGCGAGGAGCCGTCGCGCGCCAGAATCGTCGTGCGGGCCTCGTCTGCGAAACTGCTCAGCGAAATTCTCCATGCCATTCAACCCCACGGCGCGTCGGTCGAGAGTGAACGGGATTGCCGGCTGAGTGCGGCACCGGCGGACGGCATCTTTCCCGACGAGTTTTACGCGACAACCCATTTGCCTACTCAGGTGCGAGTGCGTGACCAGTGGGTGGAGGTGGAGGGGATCGAGATGGATCTGGGAATTCGCGTGGACCCCGTGAGCCTGACTGCTCGGACTGTTCCGATGGGAGAGGTGAAACGGGGAGATCAGATTGTGATCGGTCGTGAGGGCGTGCGGGTGATTCCGCTCCAACGGCCTCGTGACCGCGATGTGTTCAGCTTCATGGAATCGCAGGTCTCGTCCGAGCGTCCCCATGGGCATATCATCGGCGACATCGCCAAGCGCCTCGTGCAGTTGCGAACAGGGTTCCGAGAGGGGAAAGCGGAGCAGCAAGGTGCTGCTGGCGGGAGGCCCGGCGATTGTTCACGCCGGAGGGCGCGAGGCGCTGACATGGCTCATCGATGAAGAATTCATCCATGTCTTGTTCTGCGGGAATGCGCTGCCCGCTCATGATATGGAGGTCGATCTCTACGGCACGTCCCTCGGCTATGGGCATGCGGCTGGTCGCGTCGTGCCGCATGGGCATGAACACCATCTGCGAACCATTAATCGGATCAGGGCCATCGGCAGCATCGAAGCCGCGGTCAGGTCGGGAGTCGTCAAGACAGGAATTATGGCGGCCTGCGTCAGGCGGGGTGTCCACGTCGTCATGGCCGGCACGATCCGCGATGACGGTCCGTTGCCCGGCGTCATCACGGATTCGCTGGAAGCCCAGGCAGCCATGCGTGCGGCAATCCCCGGTATCGGACTGGCCTTGCTCGTCGCCTCGACACTGCACGCGGTGGCGACGGGCAATTTGTTGCCTGCCACGATTCCATCCGTCTGCGTCGATGTCAATCCGGCCGTCCCGACGAAACTCGCGGATCGAGGAAGTTTTCAGGCTGTCGGGCTGGTCATGGACGCCGCGTCGTTTCTGCGCGAGCTGGCGCGCGAGCTTGGAGCCCGTCTGTGATTGTGGTTTGTTTGGTTCATCTGGTTTCTCTGGTTCGTTTCGTTCAACCAAATGAACGAGACAAACCAAACAAACCAGAGCAACCAATCGACAGCCTGCCGGGGTGGAGGCCATGAGTCGCCTACTCGTCTGCCCGCCGGACTATTTCAGTATCGAATATGAAATTAATCCATGGATGCGCCGTTCGAACGCCGTCAATTCAGATGAGGCCGTCCGCCAGTGGCATCACCTCATGCAAGTGCTCGAACAGGACGTGGGCGTGGTCCTAGAACGGATGAAGCCAGTGCCGGGACTGCCCGATCTCGTATTCACGGCGAATGCCGGCATCGTCGTTGGAGGCAAAGCGGTGCCGAGCCGTTTTCGCTATGTCGAACGGCAGAAGGAAGAGGCGTACTTTGAGGACTGGTTTCGTGGGCAGGGGTACGAAGTCGTCACGCTGGATCCAGGCAACTTCTTCGAGGGGGCCGGAGACCTCTTGGGATTTCCCGACACCTGGTTCGGTGGCTATCGACAACGATCGGATATCCGTGTGTACTCGACGCTCAGCGACTGGTTTCACCGAGAGATCATCCCGCTCGAACTGGTCGACAAGCGATTCTATCACCTCGATACCTGCTTGTGTCCCTTGAGCGGTGGTGAACTCCTGTATTTCCCTCCCGCCTTCGATCGCTATGGGCAAGAGGTTCTTGCCGAACGGATCGCTCCTTCCAGACGTCTCGTGGTCGCCGGAAGCTGAAGCGCTCAGGTTTGCCTGCAATGCCGTCTGTGTCGGGAAACACGTCGTGCTGCCCGCAGGCTGTCCGGAAACAGAATCTCTGTTGACCTCGCGCGGCTATCTTCCTCATCCAGTCCCGCTCGATGAATTCATGAAATCGGGCGGCTCGGCGAAGTGTCTCACGCTGGCCCTCGACTAGCCACTCGGCTGCTGAAAACGGCCTCCAACTTCGTTCTCGACTCGAAAAAATCCTCAACGTAGCCGAGAGGCTACGCCTCCGGTTTCTTCTCGCCTGCGGCCTTGATGGGCGGCCATTTTGAGCAGCCTTCCGACTGTTCCAATTCCTTGACTGCAACGGAAATTGCCCTAATAGGAATATGAAGAATGACACTTGCGATGTGTCGATTCAGGGTTTTTTTGCCGGAAGAGGAAAGATCCGTACAGCCCGGCGATGGCGATGGTGACGAGTTCGATCGTCAGCAGCAATCGGCTCACGATGGCATCGGGTGTCGGTGGGTTTAAGATGAAATGCAGGCCGAGAAATTCGGGAGCCTGTGACGGCGGGGTTTCCCAGGGTGGAAAGAGGATCGCGAGGGACAGCGTCGCCACCATGCCGTACAGAACTTCGACATTCAGCCGATCCGCCGGTGGTTCGACGCGTGGCGGTGGCGGGGGGAGTTCAACGGGTCTGCATGAAGGCGTTGGCCGCACTGCGAACAGTAGCGGCTAATCTCCGGGAGTTCTTGTCGACATGATGGACAGATTTTCATGAGCGGTTCCGTGTCTAAGCTACACGGAACCGCGTTGGTTTGCTAGATGAAAGCGGGAGCGGGTGGTTTGTCGATCAGAAGTGATAGCTGATGCCGAGGCTCAAGGTGAATGCACTGTAGGTCGCTCGAAATCCGAATGGGTCAGCGTTCGGATCGCTATGGTTTGAGGAGTAATTCATGAGGGCGTAGTTGTATTTGCCTTCTCCGAACAGAGTCCATTTACGCGTGAGGTAGTATCGTACACCTCCTTCAGCATTGAAGCCGATTGAGGTGGCCGATTGTCCTGGAGGTGCGGTGGGGCCACTTAGGTTTGCAAAGTATAGAGAGGGACCGATTCCGATGTAGGGCTGGAGCCGATATTCTGGATAGCGAAAGATGACATCCGTGTCCCATATGATCATCCGTTGGTGAATGCCCGACAAACTTGGTGTAGTTGCCGACCCGCCGGGGCCTGAAAATGTAAGCGACCCTTCTTTGATATGCGGGGTGGTGTAGGACACACCGGTCTCGATGCCAATCCAGCGGGCTCTTGTGAAGTAGTGACCGAGCTTGGCACCCAACATCGCGGAGCTTTTTAAGGATTGGTCTGAGATATCGAGTCCACCAAATCCATCTTGTGTGACCGTTCCGTTGCTCAGGCTCTGCGGGAGGGTCACGCCGAACTGCCCTGCCACGTAGGATTCTGCATACGCCTGAGGCGCGAAGAGAACAATAGGGGTCAGCAGTGCCAGCAGACTCGTCATCACCAAACGCCTTGTCAATCGTGCTGGTTTTCATTGCCATCTCCCTCACTTTCACCTGTAACGATGCCATATTGCCCTTTTCATACTAATCGTCCGATGCGTTCGGACGAAGGAAATTGTGAAATCCTACGTAAAGGGAGCAAGGCATATGCCACCCCATTCTCCCGGCCCTGTTTGGCAGGGCGGTGGAGCCTGGCTCGACTTGACAAATTTCAAAGACCGTCTCTCATTCATTGACAGGTGAAAGAACCGGTTCCTATAATCCGCGGGGCTCACAAACCTTGTTGATGTCACCCCTTCCGTCGAAACCACTTTTCAATTATGTCATCCGTCCATCGCATAGGAGTCATTGGGGCCGGCGCCTGGGGCACTGCCCTGGCGAAACATCTGGCGGTGAAAGGTCTCGAAGTTCGGCTCTGGGCCTATGAACGAGAGGTCGTGGATGCGATCAACAGGAAACACGAGAATCCGGTTTTTCTGCCCGGTGTGGCGCTCCCTTCATCGCTCGGCGCCACCGGATCGTTGGTAGATCTCACCGAGCAGAGCGAGGGCCTGCTCTTCGTGGTGCCGTCCCACGTTGCACGTTCTGTACTGCGCGAGCTAGTCAGATCCCTTTCCGCTCCGATCCCGTTCATCAGCGCGACGAAGGGAGTTGAAGAAGATACGCTGAATGTGATGACTCAGGTCATGACCGACGTACTTCCTCCTGCCATGCACCGGGACCTGATGGTGTTGTCAGGCCCGAGCTTCGCGACAGAAGTCAGCGCAGGGAAACCGGCGGTGCTCTGTTTAGCGGGGAGCAACGAGGAGCTGGTCAAGACATTTCAGGCCGCGTTGATGACACCGGCCTTTCGCGTGTACGCCGACAGCGATGTGCTGGGTGTCCAACTCGGCGGCGCGCTCAAGAACGTGATGGCGCTCGCGGCCGGCGTGGTGGATGGATTGGATCTCGGTCATAATGCGCGGGCCGCGTTGATCACCAGAGGATTAGCCGAGATGGTGCGGTTGGGCGTCGCGATGGGCGCGGATCCACGAACGTTCTACGGGCTGTCCGGTGTCGGCGACTTGGTGCTGACCTGCACCGGAGCCTTGAGTCGGAATCACACGGTCGGCGTGAGACTGGGGAAGGGCGAGCGGCTGGAGACGATCCTCGGAAGCATGCAGGCCGTAGCCGAAGGTGTGCGGACGGCGAAGGCGGCGTTAGGACTCGCGCGACGTTATCGCGTCGACATGCCGATCGTGCAGGAGATCAACGCGGTATTGTTCGAAGGCAAATCGTGCCGCAAGGCGGTGACCGATCTGATGGAGCGAGACGCAAAGCCGGAGAAAGGGCAGCCATGAATCCTGAGGCACTTGAACGACTGCTGACCAAGGTGCAAACGGGTACCCTGTCCGTGGCAACGGCTATCGGGCAGCTCCGCACCTTGCCCTATGAAGATCTCGGGTTTGCCTCGGTCGATCACCACCGGTCGCTACGGCAGGGATTCCCCGAGGTCATTTTCTGCGAAGGGAAGACGTCGGCCCAGATCCGCGCCATCGCGAAGGCGTTGTTGAAACATCATCGCCCGTTGTTGGCGACGCGCGCGACTCGCCAAGTGGCCACGCTCATCAAACGGCTCGACCGTCGAGCGGTCTATCACGACGAGGCGCGTATTGTATCGATCCGTGACCCTAAGCGGCGGCTGCAAGGGCATATCTTGGTGATTACGGCCGGCACCTCGGATATTCCAGTCGCGGAAGAAGCGAAAGTGACGGCGGAGGTGATGGGGAGTCGGGTTGAGACGCTCTATGATGTGGGCGTGGCCGGCATTCATCGGTTGTTGGAGCGTCAGAGCCGGCTGATGCAAGCCCGGGTGGTCGTGGTGGTGGCAGGAATGGACGGAGTCTTACCGAGCGTGGTCGGTGGGTTGGTTCCCTGTCCGGTCGTGGCCGTGCCGACGAGCCGGGGCTACGGCGCGAGTTTCGGCGGACTCGCTGCGTTGTTGACGATGCTGAACTCCTGCGCAGCAGGGGTCGGTGTGATGAACATCGACAATGGGTTTGGGGCGGGCTGTCTTGCGCACCGGATTAACGTGTTAGGGGAGAAGCGGAAGGTGAGGCGTGAGAAGGGGAAATAGACGAATCGAGTTCATACCCCTGACGTTTCACCCCTCACCCCTCACGGCTTCTTATTTCACTTCTACCGTTCCGCGTTTCGGCCAGGCAACCATCTGTGTTCTGGGACCCTTCTCGCCGTTCGCCAGTAACTTGGCTCGCACTTCAAAATTATAGAGCCCTGCTCCCGACGGGATTTTCTTCTGGTCCAACCCGTCCCACGTCAGGAGGACAGAGATGCGTGGAGGGGCGGCGCCATCGGTCGAGGCGGCGTGAGGCTCCAGTGGTTTGCGCACGGTCAGAAAACGGAGTGAATTTTTCGACGGAGACGTGATGAAAGAGGAGACTTCCAGCAGGGTTGCGCCGTTCAGCTCCTTAGGCAACTGGACTAAGGCAGAAAACTGCAATGAGCCGGACGAGATTGTATAGGGGTTGGGGGAGACGTTCAGGTCGAGAATCTTGAGTTCCGGTTCGGGGCGCGGGGCGCGGTGGGGTTTCGATTTTGCCGAGGCGGCAGGCGGGATCCAGAGTAGCAGTGCGGCGCAGAGCAGCAGCCAGGCGACCCGCCCACTCCACAATCCGAAAAACTCCGAGCAGGGCGTGATCAAGGACCGGCAGATCGTCATAGGGGATACGCGCGTTCCCAGTCTGTTTCGACAAAGCGCCCAGTCGGTGGGCGAGTGCAGTGGGGATAACACAGCGTCGGTAGGCTGTCAATGTTCCGAGCCGAGCGGGCGAGACGGGCGGGACTGGCGGGAAAAGCGCGACAGGCGTGACATGAAGGCTGAACCACGGTCGGCGTTCAGAGCTCCGAACCCTTCAGCCTTCAGCCTGCTAGCCTTCTGAACTGATTGCCGTTCGCGCGTGGCTTGGGTAAGATGGGCGCGGTTTGAATGGAACAGAGAAAGGACGCACGTGGGCGCGCATCTCCATTTCGATTGTTATTCCGGCATCAGCGGCGACATGATCCTTGGCGCGCTCGTGGATGTGGGAGTTCCGTTTCCCGACTTGGTGAGTGGGCTGAAGCGACTCCGGCTTTCAGGGTTCACGCTACGAAAGCGGCGGGTGCATCGAGGGGCGATCCATGCCACGAAAGTGGACGTCGTGATCACGTCAGGATTGCGCAAGCCGCTCTCGCTTCATCGGATCCACGCCATCCTCTCCGCGAGTGGACTCCCCGACAAGATCAAGCAACAAAGTCGATTGGTGTTCGATCGATTGGCCGAAGCGGAAGGGCATGCCCATCGCGTGGCCAAGGATCACGTCCATTTCCATGAAGTGGGGGTCCTGGATTCATTTGTCGATATCGTCGGCGGGCTGATCGGCTGCGATCTGTTGGGCGTGACGCGTGTGACGGCCTCTCCCGTCAATGTTGGAACGGGGACGCTGCAATCGGCTCACGGGATTCTGCCGGTGCCTGGTCCGGCGGTCGCCATTCTGGCGAAAGGGATTCCGATATATAGTGCGGGCCCTCCCCGTGAGCTCACCACGCCGACCGGCATGGCGCTGCTGCGCACGCTGACATCGGAGTTCGGTCCCATGCCGGTGATGACGCCGACGGCCATCGGCTATGGCGCGGGCGATGCCGATCCCGACGGCTGGCCGAATGCCTTGCGTGTGTTTCTCGCGCGACCATCATCCCGAGGAGCGCGCGAACAGGATACCGTGTTGCAGTTTGAAACCAACCTCGACGATGTGAACCCGCAGACGTATGAATATGTCATGGAACAGTTGTTCGCGCGTGGGGCGCTCGATGTGACGCTGGCGCCGGTCATCATGAAACGTGGACGGCCCGGCATCGTCCTGACCTGTCTTGCGGCCCCCGCGCAACTGGATCGGATTCTCGACGTCTTGTTTAAGGAAACGACGACGTTGGGAGTTCGGATTCGTGAAGTGACGCGACGGATTCTCCCTCGGCGGTTTATTTCGGTGAAGGTGCGTGGAGGAGTCGTTCGGATGAAGATTGCCGACGTGAACGAGACGACGGCCAAGGCGGCTCCGGAGTATCTCGATTGCAAGCAGATAGCCGAACGAACGGGCCGTCCTGTGAAGGAGGTGCTCGAAGACGCGGCCCTTGCCTATGCCAAACAACGGGTAGCTAGGCCGACGGGCCGGGGATGACGGTCCTACTCTATACACTTCTGTTCCTCGTATCCGTCGCAGTGACGTTGGGCGCCTGCACGTTATTCACAAACGCCATTGAGTGGTTGGGCAAGCGATTCAATCTGTCCGAAGGCGCGATCGGCGGTGTGTTGGCGGCCATCGGCACCACACTTCCTGAAACGTCGATCCCCATCATTGCCATTTTCTTTGGGACCAGCCGTGCCGAAGCGGAGGTAGGGTTGGGGGCGATTCTCGGTGCTCCCTTCATGCTGAGCACCCTGGTGATCCCCATCTTGGCCACCTTGCTGGTGGTCTATGCCGGACTTGGGAAACGAACTGCCGTCTTCCGATTGAACTATCAAGACGTGAAGGGCGATCTCTCCTTCTTCGTGGTGGCCTACAGCGTCGCGCTGGCCTGTGCGTTTGTCCCGTCTCGACCGATGCACGTCATAGCCGCCGTCGGGTTGACGTGCCTCTATCTCTATTACGTCAAGCTGAAGTTCAGTGAGTCGGGTGAGGAGGGGGGCGAAGATGGACTTGAGCCGCTGCTTTTTGCCAGAAAGGCGGCAGTCCCGTCGTTTGGACTTATTGGTCTTCAAGGAGTGCTTGGCTTGGTCGGGCTCGCGCTCGGAGCGCATCTCTTCATACTCGCCGCAGAAGCGATTGCGGGAGCCTTGTCGATTTCTCCATTAATCCTGGCCCTCCTCGTCGCGCCGCTGGCGACCGAGCTGCCCGAGATGTCGAACAGTTTTCTCTGGCTCTATCGAAAGAAAGATCGTTTGGCGGTAGGGAATGTCACCGGCGCGATGGTCTTTCAAGGTACAATCCCGGTCTCGATCGGGCTCCTGGGCACGGACTGGATGCTGGCGCCGACGGCCTTGATTACCATGGTACTCGCGGTGGCCGCGGCCACCTTCTTATTGGCACAGGCAATGTGGGGCGCTCTCTGGCGGCCCTGGTTGCTGAGTGGGAGCGCCATCCTTTATATAGGGTATGTGGTGTATTTATATGGCTGGTGACCGCTTTAGACGGTTTATCTGGTTTGTCTCGTTTGTTTCGTCTGTTTGGTTGGATGGGGAGCAGATAAATGAAGACACAACCAAACAAACCAAATAAACCAAACAAACCCCTTCTCGGGATCACCATGGGAGATCCGGCCGGGATCGGTCCCGGAAGTGATTGCGAAGGCGTTGGCTGTGGCAAAAGTGCAACGACTCTGCCGTCCGCTGGTCATCGGCTCGTTTCCGGTTATGCAGCAGACGGTCAAGAATCTAAAACTCAAGATGAACGTGATTCGTGTGGAGGGTCACGAGGCGGTGCCTCCACGGCGGAACTCATCTCGCCGTGCTGGACCCGCTCGATCATCCCCTTGGGCGGTTCCCGCGTGGAGTCGCGGCGCTTGAAACTGGAGCGGCATCCGTGCTGTTCATCAAGAAAGCCGTGGAGCTTGCGCAGCTCGGTTGTATCGACGGCATCGTCACCGCGCCGATCAATAAAGAAGCGATCAACATGGCCGGCTGTCATTTCCCCGGCCATACGGAACTCCTCGCAGACCTGACCAAGGCACAAGAATCCGGCATGATGATTGTCGGCGGACCGCTCCGAATCATGTTTGTGACAACTCACGTCGCGATCAAAGACTTGCCGGCGCTCCTTACCCAGGCCAAGATCGAAAAAGCGATCAGATTGGCCCATCTGGCGTTGAGGGACCTATTCGGAATTAAGAAGCCGAGAGTCGGTGTGGCTGCGTTGAACCCTCATGCTGGAGAACATGGACTGTTTGGAGACGAAGAGGCGCGGGTCATTCTCCCGGCGGCTCGTGCGGCACAGGCTCAGGGCATTCGTGCCAGCGATCCCTTGCCGGCCGATACCCTGTTTGGCAAAGCGGCAAGGGGTGATTACGACGGTGTGGTGGCCCTGTACCACGATCAGGGGTTAATTCCCCTAAAGCTTGTCGCCTTCGGCACCTGCGTGAACCTGACGGTGGGGCTGCCGATTATCCGTACCTCGGTCGATCACGGAACGGCGTTCGATATCGTGGGGAAGGGCATCGCAGACCCCGGCAGTCTGGTCGAGGCGATCACGTTGGCCGCCATGTTAGCCAAGAGGCGGTGAGGGGGTTTTCTTGTTTTTTTGGTCTATTTGGTTTGTCTTGTTTGTTTGGTTGACCGAAACTTCAGCGAAACAAACCAAATAAACAAAACAAACCAGATAAACCATCGCAATAGGAGTCTATTGATGATCAATCAATCGAACGCGGCGCATGACATGCTTCAGAAACAGCTGAAGGAATTGGACGCAATTTTCCAAGACACCATGGAAACGCTCAATATCGTCGCCGGAGCTGAACGAGTGGCAAAATGGAAAGCCAGGACGGTCGTGCTGATCACTGACTCCCTGGGTCAGAAAGAAGGGCAGAAGTTTGCCGCCCTACAGCCAGGGCCTTCTTTTACTAACGATCTGGTAGAAGAGTTCACCGATTTCGTCGACTATTTCCGAACCCCGTTGGCCGACCTGGCGAAACAACTGGCGCAGGCAGCTCCTCGTTCTTCCGACGGGAATTGACCAGTGTCGATTCTTAACCCGCATTATTCACGAGGGTTCGTGACGAAACCGCTGAGACGCCAAGCGAGACGGGCGCGCGGAGCCGTGAGGGAGGGAGGCATACTTGAAGCAGTATGTTGACCGACTGAGCGGCGAGCCCGCCCGCCGTCAGGCTTGTCGTAGCGGCGTATCGGCGGTTGTAGTAGAAGCCTTCGTGAATTATGCGGGTTAATCTCCCTCCTCCGAACAAACGGCTCGGCCAAAATTTTCTGATCGACCCCAACATCGTACGCAAAATCGTCGCGCTGGCGGAACTGAATGCCAGCGATCACGTGTTGGAAATCGGTCCAGGCCGCGGCATTCTGACAGAAGCGTTGTGCCGCGCGGCAGGTCGTGTGATGGCGGTCGAAGTGGATCCACGGCTCCATGCCTATCTCGAAACCAGGCAGTCGGAGTTTCCGAATGTGGAGTTGGTCTGTGAGGACGCGCTGGCCTATCCGGTCGAAAGCCTGCCGATCGGGACAGTTGTCGTGGCCAATCTGCCCTACTACATTTCAACCCCGTTGCTCTTTCGGCTACTCGACCAGCGGGGCCTGTTTCCCCGCATGGTGCTCATGCTGCAGGACGAAGTGGCTGACCGATTGGTGGCAAAACCAGGCGGGTCGGACTACGGGGTGCTCTCAGTTATGGCGCAGTACGCAGCCGAGATCACCAAATCGTTTCGTGTCTCAGCCCAGTGTTTCCGCCCCAGACCGGAGGTGGCCTCCGCGGTAGTCTTGCTGCGCACGAAAGAGCGCACAAGGCTCAGCCTGCAGGAAGAAGTCGCATTTCGCGCGCTGGTGAAGGCGGCCTTCGCGCATCGAAGGAAAACGCTCGTCAATTCTCTGCGCGACGAAGGATATGAACTTCATTCTGTTGCCGAAACATTGCAGCGATTGGATATCGCTCCGACCCGCAGGGCAGAGACGTTGTCGGTTGAGGATTTTCTCCGGCTCGCGCGTGCTCTTGGTTAACGAGGTGCGAGATTATTTTGGGGCTCGCAGCCCGCATGATTCATGAAGGTTCGTCGCCCCCCACTGCGCAGGTCGAGGGACCACCGTCCATATAAATGATCCCTCCAAGCTCGCTCGTAATCTCTCAGGGATGGGGGCTGATTGATCTTCTCACTTTGCCCTGCCGCCGTCCATAGCGAGGGGGAGTCCGCGACCGCGCGTTGCGCGAGCACAGAAGATCATCAGGCTCCATCCCCTCCTCTGTTCCGGGAGCAAAGGGGATGATCCAGACTACCTCCGCCTCCTCTCGTTTGAAATGACCGTTTCCCTGTGCTAGCATCGCGATCATGGCTGTCACCAGTTCGGCCAAGCGGGGCGAGGCCCGCGGCGCCGCTGCCCCCCCTTCACACATCAAGCGAGAAGTGATCGGAGTCGTCCTGATCGCGTTGGCGCTCTTGACGCTGCTTAGCTTGGTGTCCTTTGTCCCAGGGGAACTCAAGGCCGGGACCGCTTCGACGCCTCCATCCAGAAACCTCATCGGATCGGTCGGCGCGTTCTTCGCGTCCACCTTATTCTGGTCGATCGGCGGAGCCGCCTACTTGTTTCCTATTCTCCTCGGCCTCATGGGTGTCCGCTGTTTCACTCAGAGCGACCTATCGATCCGTCTGCGAAACGCCGGCGCCTCGCTGGCGGCATTGCTGTTTCTCAGCGGCCTGTTCCATCTCGAAATCATGGCGGTGCCGACCGTCTCTAGCGGTTTAATATACCGAGGCATGGCGGGAGGCTTCTTCGGGCAAGTGTTGGCCGAGAGTTTACGAACGTATTTTGCGAGTACCGGCGCGCATATTCTGATCGTGGCGGGACTACTGGTCTCGCTCCTCTTCACGGCGCCCATCTCTCTGTCGGAGATTGGTCGGCGGCTTCCCGGTTGGGGCAATAGGGTGTTCAACAGGGCACGTACGTTGATTCCCGATCGGCCGGTGGAAGAAGAAGTTTCTGAGTTGCCACGAAAAACCAGACAGAAACCGTCTTCATCCATCCGTGCAGTGATTGAGGAGTCGCTTCCTGAGTCGTCTGCAGAGCCGGAATTGGATTGGCCGGTCATTCAGCCATCACGACGACCGACTCCCGAACCGGCTGAGCCGATCGCCCCCGATCCCGACCAACCGGTCGTGGCTGCCCAAGCCAAGGCGGGAGACTATGTTCTACCGGATCCGGCTGTGCTCCTGAGCGAACCGTCAGGCCCCCTAGGACGTGTCACGGAAGAAGAAATCAAGGCGCAATCCGATGTGCTGACCCGCGCATTGCTCAGTTTTGGCATCGCAGGAAAAGTGACGGAAGTTCGTCCTGGACCAGTCGTGACGATGTACGAGTTCGAGCCGGCGCCGGGGACGAAAGTCGCGCGCATTGTGAACCTTGCCGATGATCTGGCTTTGGCGCTGAAAGCGATCAGTCTCCGGATCGTCGCGCCGATTCCGGGAAAATCGGTGGTAGGGATCGAGGTGCCGAACCTCTATCGCGAGACGGTGTCGATGAAGGAAGTGATGACGAGCGAGGCATTTTCCCGCGCCAGATCGAAGCTCAGCTTGGCCTTGGGGAAGGATATTTTCGGAACCCCCATGATCGCCGATCTGAAAACGATGCCGCACTTGCTGGTCGCCGGCGCCACAGGGGCCGGGAAAAGCGTCGGTCTCAATTCGATGCTCCTGAGCCTGCTGTTTTCGGCGCGACCCGATGAGGTCAAGCTGCTCCTGATCGACCCCAAGATGCTCGAATTTCAAACGTACGACGGCATTCCTCACCTGTTACGGCCGGTCATCACCGATCCCAAGTCGGCGGCGCGGGGGCTCGGTTGGGTTGTGGCTGAAATGGAGCGGCGCTATAAATTGCTCGCTGAGGCAGGGGTACGAAACATCGATACCTATAATCGAAAAGTCGCTGGGAAGCAGGGTGTGCTGGATACGGAATCAGCGGCCAAGTTGGACCAGCCGGAATTGCCCATCCAGTTTCTGTCTGAAGAGGACCGGCTCTCTGCCGGAGAGACCGCGCTTCCGGACGGCAGCCCCGGATCATTCACGCCGCCGCCGACTCCGCCTGAGCCCTTGCCCTATATCGTCGTGATGATCGATGAATTGGCGGATTTGATGATGGTGGCGCCGAAGGAAGTGGAAGACAAGATTGCGCGCTTGGCGCAGATGGCCCGCGCATCGGGCATCCATCTCGTGCTGGCGACGCAGCGTCCGTCGGTCGATGTGCTGACCGGTTTGATCAAGGCGAACTTCCCGGCCCGCATTGCCTTTCAAGTGTCGTCGAAGACCGATTCACGCACCATCCTGGATGCGAACGGTGCGGAAGCGCTCCTTGGTCGTGGGGATATGCTCTATATGGCTTCGGGGACGGGACGTGTCATGCGGCTGCACGGGTCGTTTGTGTCGGACGACGACGTTCGCCGCGTAGTCGAGTTCGTGAAGGATCAAGCCAGCCCCCGCCTACAATCAGGAGTTGCAGATCGCGCTGAAACAGGAAGGGGCGAAAGAGGAAGAGTCGCTGGGCGAAGTATACGAGCAGGCGAAAGAGCTGGTCCTGTCCACCGGTTCAGCTTCTGCTTCGCTGATTCAGCGTCGGCTGCGGGTGGGCTATCCTCGGGCGGCTCGGATGATCGAGCAAATGGAGGCAGATGGCCTTGTGGGTGCGGCAGGCCGGGATGGACGGAGAGAGGTCGTTGGGCGGCGGGGCCGGTGGGAGCAGAGGAAGGGGTGTGAGGGGAGCGGCTAGGTGCCCTTCTTGCTCGCAGAACGCGCACGGTGAAACTTGTGCTCGTTCGATGCGCGCAGTAAAGGGCAGCCTTGGCCACTCCCCTTGCGATTGGTATGGTGAAGAAATGGAATTGGACATGTGTTGTCGGGGGCGTGCTCGTGTGTGCGTTGAGCCTATTCCCATTGCCGACTCTTGCCACCGCTGAAGAGTTCGATGAGAATGCATTGACGGAAGTGCGGGAGGTGGTCAAGCAGCTCCAGGCGCGGTATGAGAAAACGAAAGATCTCCAGGCAGACTTTACGCAGAAGACCATGATTGAGGGGTTCGAACGGTCCATTGCGTCCTCGGGAAAGGTCTATATCAAAAAGCCCGGCCGGTTACGGTGGAATTATCTCGACCCCTCGGTCGAGGACATCTATGTCAATCGAGATGATGTGAAAGTGTATGTGCCGGAGCACAAACAAGTGTTGGTGGGGAAGCTCACACAGATGGCAGCCTCCAAGGCTCCGTTGGAGCTGTTGCTGGGGGCGGCCAAGCTGGAGGAGTCGTTCGACATTGAGCCGACGCCGGGGAAGGGACGTGGCGTGGGAGGAATCCGGTTACTCACGCTCCTGCCTAAGTCGCGTGAAGGTGAGGCAGGGAGATCGTTACAACGAATCGTGCTTGAAGTGTTTCCCAAAACCTATTTCATTCGGACGCTCTCTCTCCATGAAGTCAGCGGCAATGTCTCGAATTTTGAATTTTCGTCGCTTCAATCCAACATCGGTCTCGGCGACTCACTCTTCGATCTCAAGTTGCCGCCCGGTGTGGAAGTCGTGAAGGCTCCGGTGTTCAGCGCTCCGCAATGATTGTGACAGAAACATATTCGAGGATGCACATTGGCTTGTTGCGGAACAACTACTGTGGGATGCTAGAATTTCGATGGTCCTCGCGTGTGCCTGTGATGAGTTCAGTCGACTGGCACAATATCAGGACGCTCGCAGGATGCTCAAAAAGGCTGTCAGCAAGGCCGCAGCGAGTGAAGGCCCGAGGCGTACCCTCTGGGTACGTTGAGGGTCTGAACGATGCGAGAACGATGCTGGCGGGATTTTTCAGCATCCTGGGGAACGATTGAGGAGTAGGTGAAGGCATGAATCAATCAATGGTCGGCTCTTTGGTTGAAGCGGTTGATGAAGCAGTCAAGCGGTTGGATCTCGATCGAGTCTCGCGTGAATATTGGGACCAGAACGAGTTCCTGGTTATTCCACAGTTTCTCTCTCGGTCTGTGGTGGAAGAGCATCTCGTTCCTCAGGCGCAAGGGGTGAAGAGCCTGCTGAATCGCAACTACATTCCCGGCCACAAAAAGGGCGGGAGCGTGAGCTACTACACGGTGATGGAGAAGGCCCCGCGGTTTCTCGATCTGTATCGATCCGAGGCCTTCATCGAATTCTTGAGCCGTCTGACACGGGCCAAGCTGAGTCTCTGCCCTGAGAACGATCCCCATTCCTGTGCGCTCTACTACTATACGGAGCCGGGGGACCATATCGGGTTTCACTATGACACGTCCTACTACAAAGGGGCTCGCTATACCATTCTGATGGGGCTCGTTGATAGGTCTACGCAGTGCAAACTGGTCTGCGAGCTGTTTAAGGACGATCCTGTGAAATCCCCTCGGCATCTGGAACTGATCACGCAACCGGGCGATCTCGTCATCTTCAATGGAGATAAGCTTTGGCATTCGGTGACTCCACTTGGCGAGGGAGAGGAACGGATCGCCTTAACGATGGAATACGTCACCAACCCGGACATGGGAACCTTCAAGCGGCTGTATTCCAACCTCAAAGATTCCATTGCCTACTTCGGCCTCCGGGCGGTGTTCAAGCAGGCCGTCACTGGTTCGAATCGACCTCGCTCGTAGGCGCTGTCTTGGTCATTTGGTCTGTTCGGTCTGTCTCGCTTAATTGGTTTGTTTGGTTTGTCTTGTTTATTTGATTGAACTAGACCAACTCGATGAACTAAACAAACCAGATGAACCAGATAGACCAAATGAACCAGACAGGCCGACCATGAATCGTCTCTTCCATCATAGCGGTATTGTGCTGTTCGCTCTGTGCCTGGCCGTGGTTTCTTATCTTGTCCCGGATCTGGATGCGGCTGAGCAACCGGATGCTGCGCAGCGTTACTACGAGCGAGGTACCGCGCTGCTGCGAAAAGGCGATCTTGCCGCGGCATCCGAGGCTGCGAGGAAAGCCATCGCGTTGAACCCCTCCTCGGCGGAAGCACACCATCTGCTCGGCCTGATCTATTTTAAAGAGAAGAAGGCGGCTCAGGCAGTCGATGCTTTCACCCTCGCGATCAAGCTGAAGCCGGCCTATCCCGATGCCTTGAACGATCTGGCCGAGGTCTATCTGATTCAAGGAAAATCGCCCGAAGCGGAGCAGGCCCTCAAGCGTGCGATCGAGATTGATCCTCGCCATGCAAATTCGTACTTCGACTTGGCCAAGCTGTATGAACAACGTCGTGATTTTTCCTCGGCCATCAAGACCTATCAGGCCTTGCTGGCCGTCCATCCGAACCACCGTGACGGCCTGTACAATCTCGCATTGCTGTATGAGGCGCAGGGAGACAGTCGCGCAGCACGAGAAACGGTAGGCCGACTCCTCAAGCTCGATCCCAAGTATGCCGACGCCTGGTATCTAGCCGGGCGGATGGCGGAGAAGAACAACGTGCTCGCGGAAGCCGCTGATTCGTACAGACATGCCATTGCGGCGAACCCCGCGTTAGTGGATGCGCACTATAACCTGGCATTTATTCATCGGAGCCAAGGCCAGTCCGTAGAGGCGGAGCGGGAGCTTCTGGAAGTTCTGCGGTACCGCCCGGAGTACGCCGAAGCGCATATGAACCTGGGTGTGATCTATACCGAGCTGAATAGGCTTGATGAGGCGGAGCGATCCTATGAGCGAGCCGTCGCGTTGAAGCCCGACTATGCTGAAGCCCATTACAATTTGGGTGTTTTCTATGAGTTGCATCGAAAAGACCTGCCGAAAGCGCTGGCCCAATATCAGAAATATCTTTCCCTCGGTGGGCGTGACGATCGAGTCGAGCGGATCGTCGGGTCGGCAGGGCGGTGAACAAGCGAGACGCGCGGGAAGGGCGAGACTTGCGCGACAGGCGCGATCCGAAGTTCGAAGTTCCGAAAACCTCGAACTTCGGACCTCGAACCGTTGCGCGTCTCGCCTTTCGCGCGAGTCCCGCTCGTCTCGCTTACCAGTAAGGCCACGGCCGCCAATAGGGGCCCCAATAAGGCCCCCAATAGGAACCTGGCCCCATATAATAAGGGTTGTTACGGCGGGCGACATCTTCCGATCCGCCCCAAACTTGCACACGCTTGATGTCGATGACGGGATAGGTATAGTCCGTCTCATCTAATGGTAGCGTGATGGAGCCGGACACTATGCCGGTTACGGTGATTCTGGTCCCCGGTGGGAGGGTCGCGGGATCGAGAAATTCTCGCTGCACAGCGATGAAGCGGCCTTGTGACTGGGTCAAATCGTATCCGGGACGCCCCGATTGATCGAGCGGCAACTGTAAGATCTCGATCTTCGTGCTGTCTTTCTGTCGCCGGGCCGTTAATACTTTTCCGCCGAAGACCGCCGATTGACCTTTAAACGAATCCGGCGCTGCCTTGACTTGAAGGAAGGTGAGCGACTGTCTGTTCTCCGCCTCTTGCGTCGAGGCGCAGCCTGCGAGCGTCACGAGCAAGGCCAGGGCGGAGAGTAGCGTACGTGCCAACATGTGTTCAGTATATAGCATGAAGAGTGGGGAAGTAAGTTTGCGGCACATTCGATATAATGCGTGACCAAGAAAGGAGTCGATATGGTGAATAGACACTGTGCGCGATGGGCCTTGGCGGTCTGTGCGGTTGTATGGAGCGTCGTCATCTTATGGGGCGCACCAGCCACTGCTGCGTCCCCGGAATTGAAGGGCAAGTTCGTAGTCCTGAAGGGTGAGGTGTCCACACATACGCCCGGCAAGGTGAAGTTGATTGAGTTCGCCGACTTCTATTGCCCGCATTGTCACCGGTTCGATGGGGAAGGCCTGCCACTGCTTGTAAAAGAGTTCGGCAACAAGATCGAGGTAACGATGGTGGGGTTCCCGGTGATTCCCGGGAAGTTGCCGACCGCGTTCGATATGTATGAGCAAGCGAAGATGATGGGAAAGGGGAATGAAATGAAATCCGTCCTCTTTCGCACCATCCATAAAGACAAGATCACCGGAGTGTTGGATCGCTCGCTACGAGAAGGTCTGATCAGGGAAGTCGGACTCGATCCGAAAGCGTTTGAAGAAGGCATGGCCAGCGGGAAGCCAGCCAAGATATTCGAAGAGGGGCGCAAGTGGGGCGAGCGCATCAAAGTTCAGTCTACCCCGACCGTGCTCATTGACGGGAATATTAAGGCAGAGAGTATCGACCCAGAGGGGAATATTAAGTCGGAGATTGACCCAGAGAATCTCAAGTTGATCATCCAGAGCATTCTGGATGCTGATGGGAAGAAGTAATTCGAAAGTGCTGAGTGCTGAAGTTTTGGCCTTACCGTCACTCAACACTCAGCACTCAGCACTTTCAACTCAGCACTCCCTTTGAGGAGAGATGGCGATCGATCCAATTTGCGGAATGACGGTCGATCCGGCTACGGCAGCCGGAAGTCACGAACATCGAGGCCAGCGCTACTACTTTTGCGGCCTGTCCTGCCTGGAACGATTCAAAGCCGATCCGGAGCGGGCCTTACAGCCACAGCCCGTCTCACCTACTAAGCCGACCACAAGAAAACCCCTTCCGATGATGCAGCCTGCCCCGGCTCCGACGGAGGCTGCGGTGATCGATCCCGTGTGCGGGATGACGGTGCAGCGGGCCACGGCAGCCGGCTCCTATGAGTATGAAGGGAAGACCTATCACTTCTGTGCGACGAGTTGCCTCACCAAGTTTCGGAACGATCCGATCCACTATCTGACTCCTGCTGAGCAGCGCACTCCTCTCGTGATGCCGGTCCCGCCCGGTGGAGTGGTTGAGTACATCTGTCCGATGGATCCGGAGGTGCTTGAGACACAACCAGGGGCTTGCCGGATTTGTGGGATGGCGCTGGAACCCAAAGTCGTCTCACTCGAAGATGAACGGAATCCCGAACTCGAGGACATGACCAGGCGGTTTTGGATTTGTCTCGGGCCTTCGCTCCTGGTCATGCTCTTGGCCATGGCCGAGATGGTTCCCGGCTTGTCACTTCCGCAGATCCTCACCGGTTCGACGAGAAACTGGGTGCAATGGCTGCTGGCGACACCGGTGGTGCTCTGGGGCGGCTGGCCGTTCTTCCAGCGAGGATGGACTTCGGTGGTGAACCGGGCGCCCAACATGTTCACACTCATCGCCATGGGAACGGGCGCGGCCTATGGCTACAGCATGGTTGCCACCGTTGCGCCGACGCTGCTCCCCGGTTCATTCCGAATGCATGATGGGTCGATTGCGGTCTATTTCGAGGCTGCGGCAGTTATTACGCTGCTCGTTCTGCTCGGCCAAGTTCTTGAGCTGAAGGCTCGGAGTCAGACAAGCTCCGCGATTCGCGCCTTGCTCAAACTTGCGCCGAAGACAGCCAGGCTGATCAAGCCGGACGGACGGGAAGACGATGTGCCACTGGAGCACATTCAAGTGGGCCATCGATTGCGCGTCAGGCCGGGAGAGCGAGTGCCGGTCGATGGGATGGTCCAAGAAGGTACGACCGCCGTGGATGAATCCATGATTACGGGGGAATCGATCCCGGTCGAAAAAACAGTAGGGATCCGGGTAACCGGGGGGACCATCAACGGCACAGGCGGGATTGTGATGGTCGCGGAACGAGTCGGGCGAGACACGATGCTCGCTCGGATCGTGCAGATGGTCGGAGAGGCGCAACGGAGCCGGGCTCCGATCCAACGTCTTGCCGATGTGACTGCGGCGTATTTTGTCCCGCTGGTTGTGGCTGCTGCGCTGATCACGGCAGTGGCCTGGGCGATCTGGGGCCCGGAGCCGAAGTTGGCCTATGCGCTGGTCAATGCCGTCGCGGTACTGATTATCGCCTGTCCCTGCGCGTTGGGATTGGCGACCCCGATGTCGATCATGGTCGGGACTGGTCGTGGAGCGACGGCTGGTGTCTTGGTGAAGAAGGCCGAAGCGTTGGAGGTATTCGGCAAGGTGGATACGCTCGTGGTTGATAAGACCGGGACCCTCACGGAGGGCAAACCGAAACTGCTGTCGGTGCTGGTTGTGCCGCCTTGGTCTGATGTCGATCTGTTGCGTTTCGCCGCAAGTCTTGAACGGAGCAGCGAGCATCCGCTGGCTGCAGCGGTGGTGGCAGGAGCAGAAGAACGAGGGATCGCACGGACCCCGGCCGAGCAGTTTCGTTCAGTGACAGGGAAAGGTGTGACCGGGACGGTCGCTGGTCGTCGTGTCGCGATAGGGACAGCCGCGTTCTTGCGAAATGAGGTTGGGGTATCCAGCCAGAGCTTTACGAAGGTCGACGAACAGGCGGTCTCGCTTCGTCGTGAAGGACAGACAACCCTGTTTGTCGCCATCGATGAACAGGCCGCGGGCCTACTCGGCGTGGCAGATCCGATCAAGGCCTCTACTCGTGACGCGGTGCAGGAACTCAAGGGCGAAGGTATTCGCATCGTCATGGTGACGGGAGATCATCGCGATACGGCAGAAGCCGTAGCCCGGCAGCTTGGCATCGAAGAAATCATGGCTGAAGTCTTGCCTGACCAAAAGGGACAGATCATTGCAGGCCTCAAGTCGCAAGGCCGAGTGGTCGCGATGGCTGGGGACGGTGTGAATGATGCCCCAGCCCTTGCGTTGGCCGATGTCGGGATTGCCATGGGAACGGGGGCGGATACGGCCATTGCGAGCGCGGGGATTACGCTGGTGAAAGGGGATCTGCGCGGGTTGCTCCGAGCGCGGAGATTGAGTCAAGCCACGATGCGGAATATTCGGCAGAATCTCTTGTTCGCCTTTCTCTATAACGTGATCGGGGTACCGATCGCGGCCGGCGTGCTCTATCCGGTTTGGGGAATGCTCTTGAGCCCCATGATCGCCAGTGCCGCCATGACCTTCAGTTCTGTGTCCGTCATCTCCAATGCCCTTCGCCTGCGTCATGTGGAATTGTAAGTGCGCCTCCGACACACGCATGCTAGGCTACAGTCGTTTGCCGTCAGTTTGGGAGAGACTGCTAACCGAGCGAGGCGGGCGAGATGAGGTGGAAATCCAATCAGTCCATGTCGCGCCTTTCTCGCGTGTCTCGCGCTTCACGCGCCACGGTCTGTGGCGCTGGCGGTTTTTTTCAGCAGCCTGTTAGAAAGGACCGTGAGGTGTTTCGACCGATCCTTCTATTGCAAATAGTGATGGCGCTCTGTGTGGGGAGTTTGATCGCCGGTGGAATAGCTCTGGCCGCGAGTCGTGTCGTTCCTCCTGTGGCAGGTGCGGGCGAACTCCAGGCGCAGGTCAAGGCAACTGCAACCAAAGTGATCCCTGCTGTCGTCAGCATTGCTTCTACGGTGATGGTCCGCGATCAAGCATTCAGCGACGAAGCGCTGCCGTTCGGATTGTTTAAAGATGTTCCGCCACGGCGGCAATATGGTCAGGGCTCCGGTGTCATTGTGTCGGCGGATGGCTACATTATGACGAACAACCATGTCATTGCTGATGCGGTCGATGTGGAAGTGATTCTCGCCGATCGGCGGCAATATAAAGGACGAGTAGTGGCTACCGATCCGAAGACCGACGTGGCCGTGGTGAAAATTCAGGCGACCAATCTGCCGACGGTGACGTGGGGGGACTCGAGCACGCTCGCTGTCGGCGAGTTTGTGCTCGCGATCGGAAACCCCCTTGGGCTGAGTCGCAGTGTGACGTTCGGCATTGTCAGTGCCGTCGGTCGTGCCGACGTCGGTGTCGCCGACTTCGAAGATTTCATTCAAACCGATGCCCCCATTAATCCCGGCAACTCCGGCGGGGCCTTGGTGACTCTCAATGGAGAATTGGTGGGGATCAATACGGCCATCGCCAGTCCCACAGGCGGCAGCGTCGGCGTGGGCTTCGCCATTCCGAGCAATATGGCCCGGACCGCCATGCAGAGTTTGCTCAAGACAGGGCATGTTGTCCGTGGGTTCCTCGGCGCCTCGACGCAGGATGTCACGCCCCTCTTGGGCAAGATTTTTCGTCTCCCCGATGTAAAAGGCGCGATCGTGACCGATGTGCAGGCGAAAGGGTCTGCCGAGAAAGCCGGCCTGAAGCGCGGTGATGTGGTCGTGCGATTCGACGGACGGGACGTGATGGACAGCGGGCATCTTCGAAATCTCATGGCCGCGTCCACGATCGGGAGCAAACACCGGCTGGAGCTCATGCGAGAAGGTAAGCCGTATCAGAGTGAATTGGTTGTGCAGGAGGCGCCGCGCGAACGGACCAAGAAGAACCAAGCGGCATCGGCCTCAACTGCCACGGCTCATCCCCTTGCCGGCGTCGTCTTCGACGATGTGACCGCGCCGTTGGCTCGGCAGATGGATCTGGCTGTCACCAGCGGGGTGGTGGTGACAGACATCGAAGAAGGCAGTCTGGCGGAATCTTCCGGTCTCCAGCCAGGTGACGTCGTGCTGGAACTCAATCGTCAGCCTATTCCCAACTTCGATGTATTTCAGCGACTGGCCGATCCGATTAAGCCATCTGATCTGGCGCTTCTGCTGGTCAATCGGCAGGGGAATGTCCTATACATTCCCGTGAAGGGCGAATAGAAGAAGAAAAGGCAGGAGGCGCGGGTGTCTCGCTGCTCGCGCATGTTCTTATCCGCCCACCCCCGATGCGTCAAGACGCACCGATTACCTCGCAGAACCCCATCGTTGGACGCGCGCAGTCCGACTTAGCCTGTCCCCCAGCCAGTTGACAGCGTACATTCCTGCCCAGTGCATCCCCTACTTGATCGTGATGATTAAGTATTGATTTGTATCTCGCACGATGCTACGTTTAAAAAATTCGTGCTACTCACGAGGGCGCTATGAAAAAGCTCATTCGATTTGGCGTGTCGTTGGACCACCATCTGCTTGATGATTTCGATCTGCACATCAAGAAGCGCAAGTATACCAACCGCTCGGAGGCACTTACGAGATCTGATCCGTGACAACCTGGTCGGGCAGGAGTGGGATGACAACAAAGAGACGGTCGGGACGATCACGTTTGTGTACGACCACCATGTGCGTGACCTGACAAGAAAGCTGACTCATATCCAGCACGACTTTCAAGGCCACATCATGGCCGGTATGCATGTCCATCTCGACCATGACCATTGTCTTGAGGTTTTGGTGGTGAAAGGCAAAGGGGCTGAGATCAGGAAGGTGGCGGATACGCTGGTATCGGTCAAGGGTGTGAAGCATGGCAAGCTCACTATGACGACGACCGGTAAGGGTCTGGTGTAGGCCGTGCGCGTGTGTGTCATCGACGGGCGGGGCGGAGGCCTTGGATCTCGGCTGGTAGCAGGACTACGCTCGGAACTCGGCCAGGCCCATCACATTGTGGCGTTGGGGACCAATACGGTGGCAGCGGCGGCGATGAAACAGGCCGGCGCGACGCAGGTGGGTGTCGGATCTCGTGCGATGGCCGACATGTTGCCGACAGTGGACGTGATTGTCACCTCGCTGAATCTGGTATTGCCCGGCACGCTGCTCGGTGAGGTGACACCGGAAATCGTGCACGCCATCCTCGGCGCACGGGCCACGAAGGTCCTGCTGCCCCTCAATCGGGCTCGCGTGGAAATTGTGGGTGCGGAGGACTGCACCCTTGAGACGTTGATTGCACAGTCTCTGTCCCGAGTCCGTTCCTTGGTCAGCTCGGTCGGGTCTGTCTAGCGGGTTCCCCCAGGTCATAGTTGTCGCCGGGCCACGAGGGTCTGCGCCAGTCGATGAGTCGGCTGTCGAGAGATCATCGTGGGCGTCTCATCCGTCCACGTCATGAAAGTGTGGGACGTGGGTATGCGGCGCCTTCTCTTGTTCTTGTCTGCCGTGATCGTGGGGTTGACCGTTGTGGAGCCGGTGCAGGCCCACGACCCAAACGAACCCGAGGTGATCATGGTTCCAGGAGTCACGACCTCCGCAGAACGACCGGTCGCGGCTTCCTCACAGCAATTCATTCCGGACAAAGAGATCCTGCTCCAGCCTCAAGGCCGGCCCGCCCAGGTTCTGCGGTTGGTTCCCGGGTTCATTACCGTGGAGCATTCGGGCGGCGCCGGCAAGGCGGATCAATATTTCTTGCGAGGCTTTGATGCCGATCATGGCACGGACGTGGCGTTCTTTATCGACAACATGCCGATCAATTTACGCACGCACGGGCATGGCCAGGGATACACCGACCTCAATTTCATCATTCCAGAAACGATTCAAGGCGTCGATGTGGTGAAGGGGACCTATCACGCCGAATTCGGCGACTTCAATACGGCCGGCGCCGTCCGGTTCAAAACTCGCGAGGTGCTGCAAGAGAACGTGGTGCAGGGAGCCGGTGGGCAGTTCGATACGCAGCGGTATCTCTTGATGCTGTCGCCCACCAGGGACAAAGTCCGGACGTTGTTTGCCGCGGACGGCTATTACACGAATGGACCATTTGAGCACGACAATCGCTATTTTCGCTTCAATGTCATGGGCAAGGCGACCATGAACCCGACGGTTCGCTCGGAGTTCAGCGTCACAGGGAGCTATAACAAAGCGAACTGGAACGCCTCAGGGGAAGTTCCCTTCCGTGCTATCACCGACGGCACGATTGGTCGGTTCGGCTCGATTGATCCCTCGGAAGGAGGCAAGACGGAGCACGCGATCGGTCGAATGGAGTACCACTACGATACGCCCTCCAATGGGCGGTTCTTTGCCGATGCCTATCTGATGTATTACAAGTTGGACCTCTTTACCAATTTCACCTTTTTTCTGGATAACCCGGTGAACGGCGACGGCATCAATCAACAGGATCAGCGATACATGTCTGGCGGGAATCTGGGCTACCAGCACGCAGGAGAACTCTTGGGCATGCGCAGTGCCGCGACGGCAGGGTTCCAGGTCCGCAATGACAGTATCTCCAATATCCGGCTCGGGACACAGACGACGCGTGTCCCTACTGGGACCATTGTGCAGAGTGCGGTGGACGAAACGTCCTATTCGCCGTATGTGAAGCTGGAGCTGCAGCCCCTGCCGTGGATGCGGTTGGTCGGCGGTCTCCGTGCCGACTATTTCACGTTTGATGTCACCAATCTCTGCAATACCTGCCCCGAGCAGCCGGCCGGCACAAAGAACTCGGGCCAAGTCAATCCGAAGGCCAACCTGATCCTCGGTCCCTGGTTCAATACCGAATTCTTCGTGAACTATGGCACCGGGTTCCACAGCAACGATGCGCGGTCCACGGTCGTGGGTGGGAGCTCGCCTCTTGCCAGGGCGCAGGGCACGGAGGTAGGCGTGCGGTCAAAACCCTGGGGCCCGGAGCGACTGGAATTGCTCGCCACGTTCTGGTGGTTGGATATGAACTCCGAACTCGTGTTCGTGGGAGATGCCGGCACCACTGAAGCCCGTGGGCCCACAAGACGTTACGGGGTAGAGGTGGGCGCACGTGGACAGATCTACGGACCGTTCTATGTGAACGGCAGCTTCACCTGGACCCATGCCCAATTCAAGGACGGACTCGCCATTCCGTTGGCGCCGGACTTAACCGCATTTACGGCCTTGATCATGCGATGGCCGGAAGGCCTTTCCTCGCAGCTACAAATGACCTATCTCGGCGTGAGGAACCTGACAGAGGATCGCACGGTCAAAGCGCCATCGTGGACCGTCTTTGATTTGACCGAACGCTATCAACTGCCGATCAAGCTCTCTCATGGGCGTCTTGAGGCCTTTCTGTTCGTCCAAAACCTGTTGGACACCCACTGGGAGGGGGCCACGTTTGCATTCAATTCCCGCCTGCCCGGCGAGCCGGCGGGCGGTGTGCAGGACATTCACTTCGTGCCGGGCAATCCACGCTTTTTTATGGGCGGCATGGCCTGGTATTTTTAGCAACCGCTGAAAATGGCCACCAGCAGCGTTCTCGGCTACCGAAACTCCTCAACGTACCCCCAGAGGGTACGCCTCCGGGTTTCGGGTCGCCTGCGGCCTTGTTGGAAGATCGTTTTGAGCGGTCTATAGTGAAGCTATATGAAGACTAAGCCCAGAATTCTTCCGCGCATCTATTTCAATCGCCCGACGCTTACGGTAGCACGATCGTTGATCGGCAAGTATCTGGTTCGAGCGATCGATGGTCGGATATTCGCAGGTAAGATCGTTGAGGTGGAGGCCTATGTCGGTCCAGAGGATAAGGCCTGTCATGCGTCGAAAGGGAGGACGCAGCGGACGGATGTGATGTTTGGCCCTGGCGGGGTCGCGTACGTCTACCTCATCTACGGGATGTATCATTGTCTGAACGTCGTGACGGAACGGGAAGAGTTTCCTTCGGCCGTATTGATCAGGTCGGTTGAAATCGATGGAGAGTTGATCGATGGACCTGGGCGGCTCTGTCGCGCGCTGCAGATCGATCGCCGCCTCAACCGTGTGGATCTCACGACGGGCGAATCCATCTGGTTCGAGGATCGAGGAGTATTGGTGAAGAAAGCAGATGTGAGGGCTCATCCTCGAATCGGTGTCGATTATGCAGGCGAGTGGGCCCAGAAACCCTGGCGATTCCGGCTATGTCGGGTCGCCCCGTCCACTCGGACCGGACGCACAAAAAAATAGGGGGCGCCGGACTAATTCGGCGCCCCCTATCGTATTCCGCTGAACGACTCGCCTAGTCGATCTTCCTGTCGCCGCCAATCTTCGTGGCGGAGGTGACCGGAGGAGCGATCTTGATCTGTGGTCCCTGCACGGTCGGAAGCTGATTCGCTCCCTGACCTGTGGTGATCCGCTCATTGTCTGTCTTCATGAGATTCTGCTGGACATGCTTATCGTCGAACGCCGCGGCCTTGAGTTCGGCTTTCTCACCGCTTGCATTGGTTTGGCCTGGGTCATTGGCGGTTGGCTGGCCCGTTACGGGGCTTCCGCTGTTCTTCATCGGGTAGCCTTCATGCTTGGGGAGGAGGGATGGATTCGCCGAGGCCATCGACAGCGCGAAGAAGAGGCCGGAGACAGTCGCAACAGTGCCGATTACGAGTTTCATACGCCTACTCCTTTAATAAGGGTGATCGGAAACAATCCGTTCGTCATTTCAAAGTCGAGTCAAGTCCGGGAATCATAGTCAGGTGGGGGGTACCTCTGTCAAGGGAGAAAAAGGGAGAGGGGAGTGGCCAGGTGCCCTTCGTGCTCGCAGAACGCGCACGATGAAACTGTGCTCGTCCGATGCGCGCAGTAAAGGGCAACCTTGGCCACTCCCCTTGGGGGCGAAATGGGGAAAAATGACAAGAAAGGATGCTACGGCCTGCTCAGGCTCCTGTGCTCGCGCAACGCGCGGCCTGGGAAGGCCCTCGTTGAACGCGCGCAGTGGGAGCCCCAACAGGCGCCACCCGCCTGTGAAAAGTGCGTAAGCGTGGATGAAGCATAGCAGTAGCCGTGCTTGTTCAATACGCGCAGGGAAGAACGGTCTGGCGGCTCACCCTGGGAGCAAAGTGGGGGAAAATGAGAAGGAAGGATTCGTGCTCGCAGAGCCTCCACGAGGCTACTTTTTTTACTTGAGGGACGACTTAGGCGTATCCTAACAGGCATGAAACGGTGGTATCTGTATCTGATAATAGTGCCGCTTGGGTTGGTGATATTGGTGTATCTCATCGTCAGATTGACTTCTCCAATTAACTTCGTGGACATGTGGAGTAGGAACAATCAAGCAAGGAACACGCAGAGCGCAGTCGGAAAGTTGCCGGATGTAGGAGCTGTCCCCAAAGAGGTATTGGCGCTACGGAAAGCGCATCAACTTAGAACGCTTACCGAACGGGAAGATGGAACGAAAATACAGGATTTGCCGAATGGAATATACGGTTTCGCAATGTGTAACGTCGACTCGTTAAGCGCTAAACGTGGCAGCACATTCGCACTGGAGATTCATAAGCATGATGATGGGATCGTGTACTATGTCGGTTATGCCTCTGACGAGGACATAGGAAAATATCTGGCTCTTCAAAAAAACTTTCATATTGTCACGTTCCCTCACTCATGGGAAAAGGCCACATCGCTTTTCGAAATCCCCATAGAGTTCGTCTCTAAATGCGAGGCGCGTTCGTTTAAAGATGGCTATCTCTTTGATCTTTTTGTGACGACCATCCCTCTGATGCAATCCTAAGAGGTAATCAATTCTTGGTATTCGATATTTACTGGGTAAATAAATTTAAGACTATCGAAGCAAATCATTTGTCAAAAACGCCGAATCGTGAGGCGCTGTTGTTCTGTGGAACTGGCACTCACCCCGCCGATAAACAGAAACCTTCCGATGCCTCAAAATGAGTTTCTTCTGGTCCAATTTCCTCATGTCAAAAACCTGGTTGAACGAGTGGGGACTGCTTTCTGAGTAATCAAGATGTTATGAGTCTGAAGTAGCAGGGTCAAAAACAACTGTTTTGGGTCCTTTGCTTATCTGACACCATTCACCTTATCTCCCAGTCGACCGTCTTAATCCACTCTGCAAACGTGGTGAGCGGAATTCCGAATGTCTGCTTTAGGGCGGCGACGTTGATCTGGTATCCGACCTCGTTGAACCAGCGGAACATCGTGGCGAGGTCGTGCCCCAATGCGGCTTCGGCTTGCTCCAATGGGAGCGCCTGGAACTGGATCGACCGGCCTGTGACTTTCGAGAGTTGCGCCGCGACTTCCGGCATCGTCAGTTCATCGCCCGCCAGATCGATGGCCTGCCCTACAAAATCATGCGGTCGCATAAAGGCCGCTGCGCCGAACTCGCCGATATCCCTAAGGGCCACCATCGCGAGCTTTTTATCCGCCCGCATGGGCATCATCAGTATCCCTTCCGCGGAGGGTTTCGAGAAGGTTGTGAAATTCTCCATGAACCAGACGGGCCGCAGGATGGTAACTGGCAGACCGATCTGGCGGATATGCTGCTCCACCTTCCATTTGGTTTCGAAGTGAGGAATCCCGGTGTTCCGATGCGCGCTCCCGACAGAGGTGTAGACATAATGCGCAATGCCTGCTTGCTTGGCAGCATCTGCCATCATGATGCCCTGGCGCACTTCCTGGTCCATCCCTGCCTCGAAAGGGGTGGACATGGCGAACACGCCATGCACTCCCCGCAACGCTGCCTGCAAATCTGAGGCATTGGTCAAACTCCCTTTGACGACCTCAGCACCAGCTTGAGCAAGGGCCGCAGCTTTTTCCGGAGTTCTACTCATCACACGGATTTTCTGCCCTTTAGTCAACAGCGCGGTCGCGACGGCTCCCCCCTGTTGTCCCGTGGCACCCGTCACCAAAATGACCTTGGACTGTGTTGCCATGTCACACCTCCGTTTTTTGGGAAGATGACCTTCCTTGATGTTTTATAGGTGAATGCCAGTTTCGGGACCAACAGAAATCTGACAGGAAACTCTTTTGGACATCTCGCTCATGATTTGGTCTCTCTATGCGCGGACGGTCTCGCATTGATGGTGTCGGGCCAGCTCCACGGTGTCGCCGACTCGAATCTCGCCGCCCCGGATCACGTAACAATTCAAGGCGAGCGTGCCCCCGAATTTCCGCACGATGTCTGTGAGCACCTGACGATCTCGTTTCAGGCTGTCGGGATCAAACGTCGTCATGATGCAGCGCCCACGAAGATCCTGGATTCCGATGATAACGTCTCCGATATGCAGGCATTGTCCGGGCCACGAGCGCTCGGCCAGGCCCTCGACCCCGCCGATCACAAGGTTAGGTCTGAGTCGCCGGCCATCATGTCCAAAGGCCGTGATAGCTCCATCCGTCGCGACCAACAAGGGGAGCACGTCGAATCGATCGCTCGACTCGTCGCGAACCAGCCGTGCGCCAGGCCCAACGATGTCCACAACATCTGTGCGGACCTTGGGATCGCTCCACAGCAGGCCGCCAACCACAGGCTCGCCCGACGCATCGAGCGTGGCATGGTGACCGAGAAGCCGATGGTGTGTTCTGGCCGTGATCACATGACCGTGCGCGTCCTCCACATGCACGACGCGATCCCCCTTGATGCCAAGAGAACCGATGTGCGCGTGATTCAGCCGTTCACCACCCATCGATTTTATCGGGTACCGCCAAATCTGTGCCACCTTCATGGTGTGAACTCCTTTACCATTGCGTTTGCTTGTTCATCCTTCGTGAGGACATCACAACCGTCCAGGATTTCTTCAATCCTTCTCACCCGCTGTGCTCCTCTCTCATTTCGCTGCTGCCCATTGACTTACGCTGCCATCACGCCCGGCCAGCAGCCCGAGGGCCAGAATGATTTGTTTTTGGAACAGGCGGAAGGATACGTCAAAGCCCTAGAAAAATCGACTTCTAGACCCTCAACCATGAAAGAGGTTTTTGAACACGGTGCGCGGGGCTACTTACTCCGTCCTTTGGACAAGGTGGCGAAGCGGACAAGACTTGAACCGTTAAGCGGAGTGTGTGGTAAATTTGTGCGAAAAATCCCTAAATCCCGAGACTCATCAGAATCAATGGAGACAGTGCATGGATTTCACGGGATCCGCCACACCGTATCACCCGGGAGATTACCGGCGGGCAGCGAAATTTTCCAACCTTCCAGGTGTGAGGAGGACATCGTAAAATGTCAGATCAAACGCATGTTCGAGCAGATGTCACCCGGAGACAGATCCTTCAAAAGATTCTGTCAGGTGCGATGGTTGGGGTCGCCGCGCAAGCTGGAATCGGGCTGGCGTTTCCTCACAAGGGGTACGCCCAAAGCAGTCTGAGTCCCGATGCAGCTCTGCACGCATTGCGCGCAGGCAACCAACGGATGGTCGAAAATCAGCCGACATCGATTGAGCACGATCTGACCATCCTGAGAGAGCACACCGCCGATAAACAAGAGCCTTTTGCGGGAGTACTTGCTTGTGCCGACTCTCGCGTACCCGTAGAACTTGTTTTTGATCAGACGATCGGCCACCTCTTTGTCACACGAGTGGCCGGAAATATGGTGACGCCGGAGGTTATTGCCAGCCTCGAATATGGAGTGGCTGTCCTTGGGATCAAAGCGCTGCTCGTGCTTGGCCATAATGGATGTGGAGCAGTAAAGGCGGCTATGAAAGCCAATGCTGCACCCGGACAAATCAGCGTCTTGTACCAGCACCTTCAGCCAGGAGTGGCACAATCTGGCGGCAACATCGATAAGGCAATCGAAGCCAATGCACGGATTCAGGCCGAGTTGTTACGCACTTCCTCTCCAGTCATCCGGGAGGCGATCAAGGCTGGCGAACTGAAGGTGGAAGCTGCCGTGTATGATCTCGCTACCGGAAAAGTCACGGTGAGCTGACCGCCCAGATCTATTCGGATCCAGCGAAGTAGTTATTCATTTGATTCTTCAGAGGCGGGGAAAGGAGCACCATTCATGTAACCGCCATGTGCGCTCATGCACATTGTCTCAACCGAGGGGTTCACCCCAAGAGCTTGTGCTAAATTTGTGCTAAAAATTCCCCTAAAGGCCAAGACTCATCGGAATCAGTGGAGACAGTGAAAACCACCTAAGAGCCCGATACAGAAAGAAAGACGGGGAAACCATTTGAAACACCGAGCCTTTTTAAAAATGGCTTGCTTCCATTCCTAAACCGCTGGTCGAACGGAAAAGTTGCTAGAGCAAGTCCTTGAGTTTCACAGCGGTGGAGGGGGCCGTTTCCGTGAGATACCAGTGGGTGTTGTGAGTATCAGAAGAAAGTGGGTGCGGACAAAAACGGCATATCAGGCCTAGCGGCGTGAGGGTGGACGGCGGCGCCCGCGTCCACGATAGGACGGACCATGGCTGAGACCGGGGAGGCGGATGGTGACGGTTGTTCCTTCGCCAGGCGCGCTGCCGATGGAAATCGAGCCGCCATGTTCTTCGACGATCTTCTTAACCGAGGCGAGCCCTAGACCGATGCCGGCTCGCTTCGTGGTGAAAAACGGCTCAAAGACTTTATCGACGATTTCCGCAGGGATTGGAGCCCCGTCGTTCTTGATGAGGATTTGGTCTTCCATGCCGCGCCCCGCGCGATGCTGGGTGACCTGAATATGGAGATGCCCACCGGGGTTCATCGCTTCGCTTGCATTCCTGAAAATACTGAGAAAGACTTGCTGGAGCTTGGCTTCGTCGCCGCGGACCGGTGCGATCATCGTTGCATAGTCCTTGGTCACCTGTATTCTGGTGACTTCGAGGTCGGTCGCGATGACCGTGAGCGCGCTCTCGATGACTTCGGGAATGCGGAGGAGCCGGCGAGTCAGCTCGAGCGGTTTCGCAAAATCCAAAATCTCGTTCAGGATGGCTTCGATCCTGATCAAATCGCGCATCGCATTCTCGACGCGCGTCTGTGGGTCGAAGTCGAGGATGCCTTCACCAGTGACTTCTTCCAATTGGGCGCGGATCGAAGCGAGCGGCTCACGCACTTCTGCCGCCAGGAACATGCTGAACTCGCCGATCGCGGCCTGCCGCTCTTGTTTTCTAATGATGGGCTCCGAGGGACCTGGGGCCATCGCTGCCCCGGGGGCGCCTGCTGGCCCAGTAGCGGCCGCCTGGCTGGTTGGTCCCGGCGCCGGAGCCTGGAGAATGTCCGCGATCTTCACAATTGTCGGTTCAAGCGTGCGGGCATCCGACTGTTGGTAGCGTCCGGCTTCTTTCGATGCCAGGGTGATGGTCCCGCCCACTTGTCCCCGGACGAAGAACGGCACGACGAGCGAGGAGTGAAGCCGGTCCTTGAATAGATACTTGTGATCGAGGAATCGCCCCTGTGTGGAGGCAAGATCATGATCCACGCGAGGCTTACGATGGCGAACCGCCCACCCGGAGGCTGAACTGTCGAGCGTGAGGCGGTGGCCGGGCTTGAGATCCTTCTTCCCATCCTTCTGTTCGCTCTTCAGATCACCCGCCAGTCCCAGGACTTCGACATTGCCTGCGAGAGGATCGTAGCGGCAGGCCCAGATGCGATCGTAGGCGACGTATTGGTTGGCATCCGTCAGGATGGCAATAACCTTGTCTTGGAGTTCCGGTGTGAGTTGAGACGCCGGATCCGTGAACATTTCTGCCGGAGAAGGCGGCGGAGGGACCGGCTCGTGCGCGACAAACGGGCGGCTGAGCACGACATTCATATCGAACAGGCCTTCGCGATCCAGCGCTTTCGTCACCTCGTCGCTGGCCTGCTCCATCAAGCTCTTCTCTTTTTTCGCGAATGTGACGCTCTCTTTTCGCCCGATAACGAGGAAGCCGTATGTCCGATTCCGATACTGGAGAGACACCCCGAGCAACGACTTCGTGCCCGGCGTAATCAAGCGGAGGCGAATAGTGCGTCCGCCCTCCTGGTCGCTCGCGGGGGCCGATGCAGCGATGGCGTGGGCCGAAAGCGTTCTGAGGATGGCTTGAATATCGCGAGGTGTGAAGCCTCGTGCGGCATGGCCGACCAGGGGGCCTTGGTCACGGTGGAACACGGCGGCGAGCGCCGCGTCGACCGGCAGCTCGTTGATCACGGATGTCAAGGTCCGCTGGAGATGCGTTTCGGGAATTTGTTTACTCTGTGGAGCTGTGGGTGTCATTCGTGAGTTAGGCTAGCCACGCGCGCGCATTGTAACAACGCAGGACGGGCAATTCAATGAACATCCGGTTGGTTTGGTTTATTTTGTTTATTTGGTTCATCTAGTTAATCTTCTTCAACCAAACATACGAGACAAACCAAACAAACCAAATAACGGTCTTCCTATTCGTCGGGATTGATGATCTTGGGCGGGCGTTGGGGAAACGAACGAGGTTCCACCGGACGACGGTCAGAGGTCCATATGTTGAGGATCATGGTGACCAGACTAATCACGACTGAGCCGCCGACTGCCGGCCAGAATCCCGTGACCGAGAATCCCGTGACCAGATATGCGGTCAATTCCAGAAGGAGCGCGTTGACCACAATGAGAAAGAGCCCCAACGAGAGGACGATCAAGGGAAGGGTCAGCATAAGGAGAATGGGCCGGACTAATAGGTTCAGAATTGTGAGCACCAGGACCACGGCGATTCCGGCGGGGAACGAGTCGACCTGAAGGCCGGGCACGATCATGACCGCCAGAAAGACCGCGATGCCCGTGATCAGGACTCGAATGATCGCCGCGCGCATCCCGTAACCTCAAAATGATTACTGAATTCCCCTGTGACGCGAAGGGGCGACATCGATCATCCTAGTTAACCGGCGTGGGTGATATGGGGGCCGGTACGCGCTTGGCGGCGGAAAAATGGACTTCGGTGGCGACCAAAACCTTGCCTTCCTTTATGGCCTTGATGACGACACGATCGCCCACCTCCGGCACGTTGGCGTCTTTCGGATTGCGTTGGTCTTTGTAGAGGGTCTTCTTGTTGACCCGCACGTTCACCGACTGGCCCTTGGACGTCTTCACTTCGACATGGGTCGCGTCAATGGCCATAATCGTGCCGAGCACATGTTGGTCGCCGTCGTGCGCGAAGCTTAATGTCGAGATGAACAGGCACGTAACAATCACAATCAGACGTAACCACATGGTGAGTCCTATTTCCTATTATCGCCGTCCATCAATTAGTGATGATGGCCGGCCTTAGTCCGTGCCGCCGCCCCATCGTCTCCCTGCAGGAACTGGTCAAAGGCGGCTTCTTCCAGGTCATGCTTCGTCTTGGGATTGAGCGCCTTCATCCGCTCGAGTTCCTCCGGCGTCAGTTTTGGGAGATGGCGAATGAAGTGGACCAGCTTCCAACTGGCCTTATCCTCCGCCGGGTCACCCTCTCCCCAGGCCGGCATCGCGGTGAAACGGATACCGTTGTGGATCACCCAGAAGATCTCGCCGTCCGACATCGACTGGGTGTCGGCCAATCGTAAGTCGGGAGCCTTCGGGTACACGTTCTTCCCGATAGGGGTCTGGCCGCTGCCGTCGTTGGCATGGCAGGTTGCGCAGTGATCGGCAAAATGCGCCAACGACTCTTTCATGACGTCGGGGTTCAACGGGATCGGATTCAGTGCGTTTCGCTGTTCGAGAGGGATTGCCAGATGGCGGATTTGCCGCGCGACGACAATCTCTAGGGGATGCGGCTCGGGTTTGGCGCTAAAGCCGGTGGTGAACAATTGATACCCCATCCATCCGAAGGCACCGAGAGTCCCAAGGCACAATACGCCCACAACAATGATGAAGCCGATCAATTTCGTTCGCATGGCGACTGCCATGACTATACAAAGTCTTCTGTCTGAATGCCACCCGGTTATCCCGATCGAGACACGCGACGAGGTTCTGCGAGGCGAAACATTAGTAGTGCGAAAACGGGGAGATGCATCAGCAGCCCGCTCATCCCCATGAACGATTCGCCGATCCAAAATGTCACGCCGAGGTTAAAGACCAGGACGCCATAGTAAAGGCCGACGCCCAGCAGAAGTCGAGGCGTGACCGACGGAGGCAGCGAGAGTGCGGGGAGTCGGCGCTCGATCGGAAAATAGATGGCGAGGGAAATGAGCCCGACGACAGCCCAACCGACATAATTCGCGAAGGGCACGCCGAAGTGAATGCCTGGGTCTGGATAGTAATAGATCTTCCCCAAGAACCAACGGTCGCCACGCAGGGCTACAGGATCGATCACCATGTCGATAAAGGCAAACAAGAAGGTCGTCACTAAAAGCACAGACCAACTCGTTCGCGCACCCACATCAAGATACAGCGGTTTGAGCATTGGCTGAGTGGAACCAGGTGACGCCTTGATGGGAAGAAGGAGACAGAGGGCGACGCAGTAGGCGGCGTACAGCAGAAAGCTGAACGAGATCGAATCCATGAACGGGACGTTGGAGAAGTAGAGCTCCTGGCCCACGGTCGAGCCATTATAGTGGTACCACCCGAAGGGAATGCCGTTGCGAGTAGACGAATATTCGCAGACGAACGCCGTGGCCCAGCTAATCAGCCAGAAGCGCCAGGTCCGCGGCCAACCGATCAGCTTGATTGCGGCGAACAGGAATGCAGCCAAAAAGACGAAGACGTAGGGGCGGAAGAGGATGGTCTTGAAGAAGAGTGCGATGATCTCCATCAGTGTTGAGTGCTGAGTGCTGAGGCCGAAGTTGTAGGATTCACGGTTGAACGCTCACACGTATTTGTGGTCTCTAAACCAGCGCACCGCTTTCTCCAACGCCACTTCCGGAGGGGTTTGCGGGATGCCGAGTTCCCTGATCGCCTTGCTGCAATCGTAGTGCATCTTATATTTGGCCATCTTCACGCCTTCCAGTGGAATGCGCGGCGGGTGCCCTGTGATGTTTGCCATCCAGAGATTGAGATAGGCCAACGGTAGGATTGCCAATCGCGGCAACTTGATCGAGGGCGCGTTAATGCCGGTGAGGCGACTCAAGATCTCGAACACTTCACGCAACATCAAGTTTGCATTGCCCAAAATGTATCGCTCGCCGATCCGGCCCTTCTCCATCGCGAGCAGATGGCCGGCGGCCACGTCATCGACGTCCACAATGTTCATCCCGGTTTCGATATAGGCCGGCATGCGGCCCTTCATGAAATCCACGATGACCTGCCCCGTCGGGGTCGGTTTCACATCGCTTGCGCCGACCGGGGCGCTGGGGTTCACGATGACGACCGGCAGCCCTGCCTTCGCGAGTGTGAATACCTCTTGCTCGGCCAGGTACTTCGACCGTTTGTAGTGGCCGGCCATCTGTTCGAGCGAGACAGGGGTCTCTTCCGTGCCGAGCCCTCCGCCGGGCGGAAGGCCGATCGCACCGATGGTGCTGCAGTAGACGATCCGTTCGGTGCCGACGTCGCGGGCCGCTTCCAGAAGTGTCTTTGTGCCGGTGACGTTGACGTCATAGAAGATCGCCGGATCTTTGGCCCAGAGCGCATAGTGCGCCGCCACATGGTAGAGCTGTCGGCAGCCGGCGAGCGATTTGCGCAACGAGGCCTGATCGCGCAGATCGCCTTCGACCCGCTCGACGGTCAGTCCCTGAAGATTTTGGAGGTCTGCTCCGGCGCGGGCCAGGACGCGGACGTCGATGCCGCGGTGGACCAGCGCGCGCACCACTGCGCCGCCGATGAATCCGGTTGCGCCAGTAACGAGGACCTTCATAAGAAGTGCTGAGTGGTGAGTGCTGAGTACCGAGTGACGGAGAGTAAGACAAGTTGTTGTAGGGCTGAGCAGTCAATCAGAGAATATGGCCTTGTTCTTACCTCAGCACTCATCGCTCAGCACTCAGCACTAGTTTTTCCGCGAGGTGATGTAACGGGCCAGTTCACGGAGCGGGTCGGCAGCCGGACCGAACGAGGAAAGGCGCGCGATCGCGCGGGCCACACAGTCGTCTGCCAGCTTTCTGGCGCCCTCGGTTCCGTAGAACGTCGGGTAAGTTTTCTTTCCTCGCTCCGCGTCGGTGTTGGGATTCTTGCCCAGTTCTTCGCGCGTTCCCGTGACATTGAGCACATCGTCCGCGATCTGAAAAGCCAGTCCGACATCCTCGGCATAACTCGTGAGGTCGTCCAGTTGGCGATCCTGTGCGCCGCCGGCGATGGCGCCCATCCGCACCGCCGCGCGTATCAACATGCCGGTCTTATGCTTGTGGATGTTCTGGAGCGTTGCGAGATCGATGTCTTTGTTTTCGGCCTGGATATCGAGTACCTGACCGCCCACCATCCCCACATTCCCCGAGCCGTAGGCCAGTTCTTGAATCAGCCGCACTTGGCGCGCCGGGTCGCAGCCCTTCATCAGATCCGGGCGGCTGCAGAGATCGAACGCCATCGTCAGCAATGCGTCACCGGCCAGGATCGCCATCGCGTCACCGTAGATCTTGTGATTCGTCGGCCTTCCGCGCCGGAAGTCGTCGTTGTCCATCGCGGGCAAGTCATCGTGAATCAAGGAGTAGGTGTGGATCAGTTCGAGCGAACAGGCAATCGGCATCAACCCTGGCGCGGGCTGCCCCACCGCTTCTGCTGCGGCAATGGCCAAGATCGGGCGGACTCGCTTCCCTCCCGCCATGAGACTGTACCGTATGCTTTCGTGGAGCGTGGTGGGCGCCGTGGTCGTGCTGGGCATGACGGAATCGAGGAACCGATCCACGTCGTTCCGCTTCTGTTCGAGATAGTCCTTGATGTTCATGGGGCGAAAACGGGGTTTGTCATAACAGGCCCGGAATCGGCGCGGAGCGTAACAAAAGGTCTGGAGGCTGTCAAACCGTGAAGCGTGAAAAGTAAAAGGTGAAACGTGAAACGTAAGGCGTGGGGGCGGGATGATGTCGGTTCCAACTATCGAACCAAGTGTGACCCCAAGTCGGCGGTTCCCACCGGCACATTTACTAGAGCAGCCCATTGCGTCGGTGCCAACCCTAGCTGCTGACTATCCGCTCCCATGCCTCTCGCCCCTTGCCTCTCGCCTTGCCCCTTCGCTATACTCCGATGCATGAGTATTAGAAAAGCTGGCGGGACCTGGGAGCCGATGCTGTTGGGGATTGAACCCCGGCTCTGCAAGGTCTGCAAGGAAGGGCTCTACCGCAACAAGACGCTGTTCTCCGGCGGGTGGTCTCGTTGCGCCTTGTGCGAGGAGTTCGTCCATTACAGCTGTCTGGCCAGCGGCAAAGTCTCGTTCCTGAAAGCCCGGCCTCGCCTGTGCAAGACCTGCCGTCTTGCCGAAGGGGGCACTCCTTCCTCTTCGCCGAAGGCAGCGATTCCGGTGGCTGTCGGGTCGTGACTCCCCACTCACAATCAAGCCCGGTGGAAGCCCGTCCGGGCTGGCATACCTTTTTTTCCGACTCAGTCCGGTTCGTTCTGGCGCCGCTGATTCTCCTCCTCAGTGGATTTTTCACGGCGAACTTCATCATCAGCGGCTCCTACACCTGGTCGCAGACAAGTCGGACGTTGGCGCTTGACGCTCACGGTGCTGATTCTCTCCCGTGAATTCGTCTACAAGGAGCAACTGTCGCGCAACGCGGCGCCGGGCCGTGCATGGTCGGCCGTGCTCTATTCTTGTGTGCTCCCCTATGTGATTGGTGTGTTGGTGGTGCTGGCCCTTTGGGCGCTCTAAGAAGATCGTTCTTTGGTTTGTCTGGTCTGTCTGGTTTTTTTGGTTGAACGAAACATGAACCAAACAAACCAAAAAAACAAAATAAACCAGATGAACGAGACAGATGTGTGAGGACGGTCGATGGCAGAGATTATCCGCAGCGGAGCCTTTCTCCAACAATGTTGGTCGGTGCACCCGCTCTGTCTGACGGTCAAGCGTGTCGAGCCGGAGCGCATTGTGGTGCTGACGTGCAGTTCTTGCCGCATGGTGCATCGGGTGACCACCAATGCGGTGACCAGGCAAGTATCGACAGGGGATTCCTCCGTGCCTGAACCGGATCCTGCGCAGCCGGATGGACTCGCGGCGCTTAAGACCTGTATGGGCACCCATGCTCCCGCCCTATCGGTTCGAGAGATGGATGTGTTTCAAGACGCAGTGTGGGTCCGCTGTGCGGAATGCCGGGCGCAGTACGACCTGACGGTCTCCCAGTTCGAAACACATCAGAAATAGCCGGCGCCGTTCGAGCCGGTCGTCCAGCCGATCGATGACCATGCCATCACAGTTTACAGACGAAGAAGCGGCCTTAATGGCTGATCAGCACTTCTTTCTCGCCAAGGCGCAGATCATGGCGAAGGTGCGCCACTTGCTCGCGGCCACGCATGCGGCGTTGAAAGAGGAAGTTGCGTCGGCATCGCTCGCGACCCCGCCGGATTTCGATCCCACCAACTGCCACTTTGTGAAGGGAGAGTCTCTCGAATTCTTTCCCTACCAATATCTGGACTTTCCCAAACACTTCCACGACTCGAACACCTTTGCCTTTCGGACGCTCTTTTGGTGGGGGCACCACGTCGTGTGCGCCTTGACTATTGGAGGGGGAGGGGATCAAGCAGCACAAGGCACGGATCGTGGACCGGTTTCATCAGCTCGCCGGGCAGGGGCTGGAACTGTCGTTGGCGCCGACGTTGTGGGAATGGAAACGTGGCGAGGGGTATACGTTGCCGATCACCCACGATCGCAAGGCGCAGATCGCCGCCGTGTTAGCCGAACGGACCTTCTTGAAGATCGTCCGCTTCCTGCCGTTCACCGATCCGCGGATTCAGTCGGGTCAGATGCCGGAATTCAGCCGCGAGACCTTTCGGGCCATCCTCCCGATCGTCACCCGTTAGCAGCCTGCTGAAAACTATTTGTGGCAGCGAGATAGGTTGTCTTGAATGTGTGGGATCACTCACGAGGGGGCCAACTCAGAATCGGGTGATTGACGATACGATCTTCAGTTATGAATCTATTCATGATCATTTTTTACGATTGCCGTATGTATCTTCCATCAACACGAACTATGGGCGCCAGAATGCTTCCCAATCCTCTTGCCGAATTTGCAGCACTCGAAGCACATCGACCGGAAGGCCAGTGGACAACTGAGCCTGGGCTTCATAACCCACTATTTGTTTATGCAGAATGAACGCCATGGCTTTTAAATGCTGAAGGCTCAGCCGAATAGTGGCAACACGTTCGATTGGCGGGGGTGTACCTGGAGCGACCGGATTTGCTCCGGAGACTTGAAAATTCAGCGTGCACCCAAGCGGTCCAAGATTGAGCTGAAATTGGTCGGCATAGACATCAGGAGTTTCCGCCATACTTCCTCCCGCGTGCAGATCATCGAAGCGCGTGACACATGTTTTTCCGGGCTACCGATATTAGCTTTCATTCTATGATTTGGTCAATGGAGTCAAACTGTATTCACAGTACCGGCCCGCCTCGGTATTTGTCTCTGATCCGTATCTTGGGTACACTGGGCTCGCTTCAATAGTGGGGCGGCCAATTGCAAGGAGGATCGTATCGTGAAACAGACCATGGGGCGGCTGGGCGTCGGTATCGTGCTTACGACAAGTCTGCTGATGGGAGCGGGCTGCGGAGGTACCGGGAAAACGTACTATCTCAATCTTCAGCAGAAACAAGCCGCGGCGCAATTCGTGGAGCCGGAACCGGTCAGGATCGTCATCGAACCCTTCGAGGATCGGCGACTGGAAAAGAATCGACTCGGTCTGCGGACCCATTTGTGGGGCGGGGTGACCTACTTCAATGTGACGGGTGAGCGGCCAGGAGACGTGATCGCCCAGGTCCTCGCAGATCGTCTGAAAACGCGCGGATGGAAGGATCGACCCTGGACGGTGCGGGTGGCTTCCAGCGGGGCCGTGACGAATCTGAACGATGCCGACATCGTCATCAGCGGACAGGTGCTCGATTTTTCAGTCAACGCCAAGAGTCGACCCTTCTCGACGGTGGTGACCACGAGCAGCAAGCTGGTGATCGTCGCGAAGAATATCGGCGACCAGAGCTCGACGACCAGGAGTGTCGAGGGAGCGCAACGTGATACCGTGGTCTGGTTCAACGAAGACGATGTGCAACAGTTACTGGCGGAGACCCTGAAGGACGATATCGATCGGTACCTTGCTGAAACAACGATCGAACACAAGGCGTTGAGACCGGCACGGTGATAGGCTGGGGGAAGTGATGACCCACTGTGCGTGAACGTCGTTGGGAAACGACGACCCCGCTGACCTTCGGTCAGGTGCTCGCCGTGGGCGAACGGCTGGCTGCGTTGGGGTTGAAGCCGGCGGTGCCTGCAAAGGACGTCATCTGTTATGTTGAAGAATGGACGGTCGAGTCTCCTGAGGATTTCGACCAGCTGGACGCGTGGTCCACGGAAGATGTGACTCAGATCCACGTCCGAGAGGGTTGGCGGGGCGATTTTTTTCTCCTGGCAGGGGCCTACCACACGGTCTATCAGCGCTATCAGGATGTGGGCACCTACTGCTCGATCAGCCATCCCTGGCGCATTCGCGATCCGTTACGGTTGCACGACCCACAGCAGCATGCTCTGGCTGGGATTTCGCCACGCGCATTCGTTTATCCGTGTACGGCTCCAAACGAAAGAGGTCATTACGCCCGGCGAGACGCGCGGCGATGCCGAGCGGGCGCAGTGGCTGGAGGAACGGCGCACGGCGTTTCTCGAAGCGATCACGCTGTTGGAGCTTCCCATCGAGACATTGATTGAGAAGCAGCAGCTGGTGTTGCGTCCGGTCGATCCCTCAGCGGCATTTTTCTGTTCCTGGCCCGATGCCTTCGGGCCCTGTCAGATTGAATACAATACGGCGGACGCCTATGAGTTCCTGGTGCCGGCCAGCAAATTGGCCGAGACCTCTGCGCCGGGACCAGCGAGCATCCGGGCCTACCTCACGGGCTTCTCAGAGGACGCACTCCGTGACTTTCAAGCGATTGAACCCACCGCCCGCTCCGTCTATCGCTGTTCGGTGCATTGTCCGCTCGACGACTTGCCGGAGATTCGAGCGGTGATCGATCCTGATGGCCGCCTCTACAGCACCCTCTGTGAGTTTCAAACACAGGAGCTGCTTCCGGAAGGGGGGGATGCCTCTGCCATAATCGGGATCGTCGGCAATGAGACGGGATTTCACATTGAGGCACGACTGAACCGAGCCCCGCTGAGGGAAGATCTCATGGCCCCCTGGCTGGAACGGGTGATCGGGTGCCCGGTGGTGTATGCACCGCTCCCTCCTTTCGTCTAGCGGACAGCTGAAAACGATCCCCAACTTCGTTCTCGGATCGAAATAATCCTCAACGTACCCCGAGAGGATACGCCTCCGGTTATTTCTCCCCTGCGGCCTTGTTGGATGATCATTTTGAGCAGTCCGCGGGAGTGTTCCTTTGTTGCGCCACACGCGCAGGCATCGGAGGTCTGGCCTCCACAGTAGTTTTTGAGCCGTCCGCTTTCGCTCCTTCATTTGACAATCCTACGAATATCCTGAAGTTTAGGACTCATGTCCCCTGCCTCTGCACTCAGAACCATTTTGGGCAAGCCCTTCATGCCGCCGGTGTTCTTTTTCTCCGGTGTGACCTATGACACGCTGACACTCACCCGGATCGACCGACTGCAAGACAACCTCTTGCTGCTGATCTATCTGCTCCTCCTGGGCGTACTCATCGTGCTGACTGGGCGATTGGGGATCGAGCCCGCGCCGGAGAGAGAACAGTTAGCAGCGTTCTCCCCCTTCGTGCGTTGGGTGTTGCGTGTAAGGCCTTTCTATCCAATGGCTGTGCAGTTTCTCTTGGGCGGGCTGTTCAGCGCGTATGCGATTTTCTATTCCCGTAGCGCCACACTCACCAGCACGGCAATCTTTTTTGCTCTGTTGGTCGGGCTGCTGGTCGGCAACGAATTCCTTCGTGATCGGCTCTCCAGCTTGCGTCTCCTCGTAAGCCTCTACGCGCTGGTATGCTTCGCCTTTTTCACGTTCTTTCTCCCGGTCATGACCGGGTACATGAATGCGGCGGTGTTCCTGGTCGGAGCCGTCCTGAGCGCGGTCGTAACATTCCGCGTGGTCCAATTGGTCTATCGCAACAATCCGGATCGTTCGAAGCGCGAGGCGATCGGGGTCACGGCCCCTGCCTTCACGCTCATTGGTCTGCTCGTCGGGTTTTATTTCCTGAATTGGATTCCGCCTGTGCCGCTCGCACTGAAGTTCGGCGGGGTTTACCATGAGGTGAAGAAGTCCGGAGATCGGTTCGAACTCTCGTTCGAGAGACAGTGGTATCAAATCTGGAAACGGTCGGATGACATCTTCCCGGCCAACGAGCCGATCTACTGCTTCACGGCGGTGTTTGCCCCGGTCGATTTGAATACGACCATTTATCACCATTGGTACTTCCGAGCGAACAGCGGCAAGTCCTTCACCCATGCCGACAAGATTCCGATCAAGATTGCCGGCGGCCGGGAAGGCGGCTACCGTACCTATACGTTCAAGCAACGGCTAGATCCGGGTGATTGGCGCGTGGACGTCGAAACGGAAGACGGGCGAATCATTGGACGCGTGTCCGTTGTCGTAGCGGAGGGGGGAGAGACAGGGACGACGGCCAGATCGCTCTTGTACTAGCCGCAGATTCATGAAGCTTCTGCTGCAAGCGCGGCTACCGGCTCGTGACGGGCAGTCGCGCCGTTCATGCCCTTCGACATACTGTTGGGGACTGGCACCCTTCCGTTGGCGATTGTCCCAGTTTGAGGAACAGTGGGACGGCAGACGATGGCCGGTGTCGAACATGCCTTGATGGGGATGAAAGTCGGCGGCTATCGGAAAGTTCGCATCAGCCCGCACCTGGCCTATCGAGACAAAGGCATCCCGGATCTCGTCCCTCCCGACGCAGTATTGATTTGTGAGATCTGGTTGCGCGACATTGTGAGTGCGCTTCCCTCGTAAGGCGTTTCCAGGTATCACATGAACCCTCGTACCTTAGGACCGTGTCCCACCAGCCCCAATTGCGTCTCCACCCAGGCCCCCGATGAGGGCCATGCCATCGTGCCATTTCGCTATCGCAAGTCGCGGGCTGAGGCGAAGGAGGCACTCAAGGAAGTCATCCGTTCGTTGCCCCGCACCAAGCTCGTCGAAGAAGACGAGTCGTACCTGCATTACGAATTCACCAGCCTGCTGCTTCGCTTTGTCGACGACGTCGAGTTTCTCTTCGACGACGAAGCCAAGACCATCCATTTCCGTTCCGCCTCCCGCACCGGCTACGGCGATTTGGGCGTCAATCGCAAGCGCATGGAGCAGGTGCGCGTCCTTGTTGAGCAAAAGCTGTAGCTCCATTTGGCAATTTCCTTTTGAGTTGTGTGGTCGCTTGCTATGATGTCGAAAACAGGAGGCCGGAGCCGATGGGGTTTAAGCGAAAAGGGGCACGTGTCGAGGTAAGCCGGGGCGGACGTCTGCAGCGAGGGGGCTCTCTCAGCGCCGTGCAAGGTTCTGGATGTCAGCGAGACAGGTGTCCGGATTGAAAGCCGCTTGTTCGTGAAAAGCGGCGAAGCGCTCCAACTCGTGATCGAACTTGACCAAGGGAGAACCTTGACCTGTGGGCTGCAAGTCATTCACGTGCGTTCCCCTAAGTTTGGAGCGAAGATCACCTCAATCAGTCCGGACGACAAGGAGCGACTCACCCATATCTTCGACGATCATGTGCAGACCAATTTTTCACGCCGGTAGCCGGTCTTGTTCATTTGGTCTATTTGGTTCTTCTGGTTCGTCTCGTTTGTTTGGTTAAACAAAACCAACCGAATGAACAAAACAAACCAAATAGACCAGATCAACCAAACAGACCGGGTTAGTGTGCAGGACTGGGTGGTTTTTGACCGAGCCTGGTTGTGTGCTGGAAGACGCACTTTGGGCAGGTATAGTGGACGAATTGCTTGCCACCGACGAGACGCTTCTTCATCAGAAGCCGGCACCAGGTGCAGAGGCGATCAGGGAGGTCGGCTGAGGGCGGAGTCGGGTTCGGTGTTGATGGAGTGATATTAGCCATGTGTGACATTCTCTCCGACCGCTGAGAACCTTGTCAAACGATCGAGCGGCTCCTGAACGCCTCGGTGTGAAAAAATAGTTTCCCCATTTCTCCCTGATGTGAAAAGTTTCGTGGTATAGTCCGAATTAACCGTCCGCCGTCACAGTTTTTTCACTTCCTAACAGAAAGGTGCACAACTTCTATGAGTAGCTCACCTGAATCCGAGTCCGCGATCTTTCCATCCGAGTCCCCAGTAGCCGCTTCCATTGCCCCCCAGGAAATGGTGGGTGAGGGGAAGGCGTGGGGACTGTGTACCGCCGTCGATCTCCAAGATTGCCATCCCGACCTGATTCGAAATGCCGACCATATCCGTCGCTATGTCGTAGAGCTGTGCGAGCTTATCGACATGAAGCGTTTTGGCGAGTGCCAGGTCGTCGATTTCGGCTCCGGCCGCGTCGCCGGTTATTCCATGGTGCAACTGATCTCGACCTCGTTGATCAGCGGCCATTTTGCAAACGATACGAACAACGCTTACCTCGACATTTTCAGCTGCAAGGGTTATGACCCTGCTGTCGTCGAGGCGTTCTCCAAAGACTTTTTCGGCGCGCGTCGCAGTGCCGCGACGGTCACGCTCCGTTACTAGGAAGAGACCGGGGGCTGCGGCACCGCGGCTCCCGGTGTCGAGCTGAGCAGGCTGAGGTTGAGATCAAGGTTGACCGAAGATCACAGCTCTTGCAATCTCAGCCTTGGCCTGAGCCATAACCTTTCAGAACGCTGGCGAACTTTTTCAGCATCCTGCTGAGGCCCTTGCCTTCCCACGAGCCATGAACCCCACAACTGTCAAAGAGTTTCTTCAACTTCTCCCAGGTCGGCTCAATTCAGATGCCGCCGAAGATCTTGACGTGGTCTACCAATTCGATCTGAGTGGTGCGCAGGGCGGACAGTACATTCTCACGATCCGGGATGGAGCCTGTCAGGTCGTAGAGGGAATGCATGCGGACCCGCACGTTGTGCTCTCGATGGCGGGAGAGGATTGCATAAAGATTCTGAAGGGCCAGTTGAGTGGACCAGCTGTCGCCATGTCGGGCCGGCTCAAGATCAGCGGGGACATCGGTTTGGCGATGCAACTGAAGGCGCTCTTTCCAACTATCAAGTAACTAACCGGCTCCGCGAAGCCCTCGTCCAGCTTGGTTGATCTGGTCGATCTGGCTTGTTTCGTTGTCTGACCTAGAGAATCCGACTAGCCAATAGGCTACGTAGACAGACCTATCAGACTAGATGAACAAGACCGACTGTCTGACTTTTTGAGCATCCTGCTATCGACCAGCCGGTTCTGCCGGTATCCAGTCGACATCCTCTGGCGCCTTGTCCGCATGGCGGGGGAACCGTTCTTCTAACATCACATAGATCGTGGGGACGAGAAAGAGCGTGAGGATCGTCGAGAAGCTGAGTCCTCCGACGACCGTGCGCGCCAACGGGGCGTTGGTTTCGCCGCCGGTACCCCAGCCGATGGCCATGGGGAGCAGCCCCAAGACGGTGGCGAGGGAGGTCATCAGAATGGGCCGGAGCCGCGTCCGCGCAGCGGTGACCGCCGCATCGTGTAACTCCCGCCCTCGCCGGCGTAGCACGTTCGTATAATCGACCAGCAGGACGCCGTTTGAAACCACGATGCCCAGCATCATGATGACGCCCATCATCGACGTGGTGGAGAGGGTTGTATCGGTCAGGAAGAGGATCAGGATCACGCCGGGGAAGCCCATCGGGACCGAAAACATGATGACGAAGGGATCGATCAGCGATTTGAACTGCGCAGCCATCACCATGTACACGAGGACCAGCGCCAGGACCGTCGCAAACAGCAGGCCTTCAAAGGTTTCTCGCTGTTGTTGAATCTGGCCGGCCAACCGGATGCTGAAGCCGGTGGGGAGCTGGATCTTGGCTAAGCCCGCCTCCAGATCGGAGGCGATGGCGCCGAGGTCACGGTCGACAGGGTTGGCGGTCAGATGGACCACCCGCTGAAAGTACTTGCGGTCGATTTTTACCGGGCCGGCATTGAGCTTGAGCGAGGCGACGTTCTTGAGGAGGACTGGTTCTCCGGCTCGTGTGGTCAATACGATGTTCTCGATGTCTGTGAGATCCTTCCGGTGTTCTTCCGCGAGCCAGACGCTGATGAAGTATTCGTTCCCGTTTTGAGGGTCGGTGTAGATGATAGGGTCGGTTGGGCCGTTGCCGTTGAGTGAGAAGAGCACGGCGGTCGCGACATCCGTTTCGCTGATACCAAGGAGAGCGGCCTTCTCGCGATCCACCACCACGTTGACCTCGGGATAGTTCTCCTCGCGGCTGACTTCGATGTCGGCCAGCCCGGGTATTTGGTGCATCATGCTTTCGACCTGCCGGATGACCTCGCGCGCGTGCTCTAAATCGTATCCGTAGATTTCCACGTCGACGGATTTCTGCGACCCAAAGCTGGTGATTCGTTTGATGAGCCCGCCCGGATCGAAAGACATCGAGACGCCCGGAAAGAGTTGTAAGACCTTGGGTCTCACGTCGTTCATGATTTGCACTTGGTTTCTTGTCCGTTTGTCCGGCGTCACGAGATGGACGGAGATGCTCGACGTATGGGGGCCGGTGTTCGGATTGAACAGAGAGGAACGACCCTGGGCCAATACGCCGGTACTGGACACGATAGTTTCGAGTTCCTCGGCAGGGATCTGTGCCCGCAATACCCGTTCGACCTCGGCCACTTGCTGCTCGGTTTTCTCCACTCGCTGACCGACCGGTCCGCGCAGGACGATGCGGAACTGGCTTTCGTCCGACACCGGCAAAAACTCCGTACCGATCTTGGGCACCAACCCGATAGCACGCGGCGAAAAGGAGCAGGACCCCGATGATGAAGCGCCAGCGATGGGACAAGACCCAGCGGAGCGATTCCTCATAGCCTTTGTCCAACGACTCGTACCGTTCCCGGCTCCAATCCATCAGGCGTACGAACCAGGCCGGCATCGAACGGTGAGACTCCCGTTCCGGCTTGAGGAACTTGTAGCAGAGCGCCGGGGTCACCGTGCGGGAAACGAAAAAGGAGGTGAACAGCGAGATCGCGATCGTGATGGTCAGGGGTATCAGCAGCAAGCGGGCAATCCCGGCGACGAAGAAAATCGGGAGGAAGACGACCACTGTGGTAATCGTCGACGCGAGAATGGGCATCGCCACCTCGCGGGCCGCTTCCAGGATCGCTTCCCAACGGCGGGACGAGGTGTTGAGATGGCGTTGAATGTTCTCGAGTTCCACGATGGAATCGTCGACGAGCCGGCCGATCCCGAGGGCCAGGCCTCCCAGGGTGAACACGTTCAGGGTTTGTCCCGGAGAAGTACAGCACGATGAAGGTCACCATGATCGAAAGGGGAATGGCGACGGAAATGATCAGCGTGCTCGTAAAATTACGGAGAAAAATCAAGATGACCAACGCGGCCAGTAGCGATCCGTGCAACGCCTGTTCGATGAGGTTGCTGATCGATTGGCGGATATAGACCGATTGGTCGAATGAAATCCCGATCTTCACGCCGGGAGGAATGCCGATGAGCTTCGGCAGGGCCTTGCGCAGCGCATCCACCACCGCCACGGTATTGGCGATCGGCTGTTTATTGACGCGTAAGTACACGGCTCTGTTCCCGTCCGTTCTGACAATGTTGGTCTGAATGTCCGACGAATCGGTCACGGTTCCGACATCTCGTACGCGCACAGGGCTTCCCTGTGGGTTGACCTTCACGATCACATCTTGAATCGGGTCGACCGTGCGGAATTGATTATTGGTGAAGACGTTGTAGTCCAGATTGCCGGCCTTGATGTCGCCCGAGGGCAGAATGAGGTTGGCGGCCTTCACGGATTTGACGACGTCGAGGATCGAGAGGCTCCGGGCATTCAAGAGCGCCGGATCGAGGTTGACATTGATCTGGCGGATCTTCCCGCCTTCCACGGTGGCAGCGGCGACGTTGGCGATCTGCTCGATCTGCGGAGCAATCGTATTCGAGGCCAGGTCGTACAGAGCCCGTTCGTCGAGATCGTCGCTGGAGACCGTGACGAGGGAGACGGGGATATTGGAAACGTCGAACTTGACGATGAAGGGTTGCACAATGCCGGGCGGGAGACTATTGAGAATTTGTGTGACGCGTTGCATCACCTCCATCTGGCCGACGTTGATGTCTGCGCCCCAGTTGAACCAGATCTGCACCGCGCCGATGCCTTGCTTTGCAAACGACTCAACATGCTCGACGTTCGATGCAGAACTGACGGCTTTCTCGATGGGATAGACGACACTCTGTTCGATGTCGAGCGGCGGCGCGCCTTTATAGATGACGCCGACGAAGGCGACAGGCACTTGAATCTGCGGGAAGAGATCGACCGGGAGCCGCTGCGCGGACGTGCCGCCCAAGATGACCATGGCAAGGGACAGCATCAGGATGCCGATGCGGTTGCGAAGTGCGAGGAGGGTCAGCCACATAGCGGGATAGGTAAGGGGTTAGGGGTGAGGCGTAAGGGGCAAGAAGTGATGGCTCGATGTGAGAACTCTCGAATATTCGATGTATTCAACTCTTCACCCCTTACCCCTCACTCCTCACCGGTTGGAGGGGTTGAGTCTGCACGGGGGCGCCGTCGTGTACGAGGTCTTTCCCGGAGACGATCACCTGTTCCGATCCGTCCAATCCCTTGGTGATCTCCACCCGGTTTTCGTCGCGGGCTCCGATTTCCACCGGCACCCGTTGGGCCTTTCCTTCGCGCACAATGTAGACATATTGGGAGTCTTCCAATCGACTCACTGCGTCGATGGGGACTTGAATCGCGTTGTCGATGCGTGCCGACCAAGATCTCGACGCGGGCGAACATGCCGCCTTTCAAGACATGGTCTTTGTTGGGGAGATCCACCTCGATCGTCATAGTGCGGGTGGCTCGGTTCAGCGCCTGGACGACACGGGTGACCGTGCCTTCGAAGACGCGATCGGGATAGGCCTCGGCGCGAACTTCTGCCTTTTGACCCACCTGGATGAGCGGGACGTCTTTCTCGACGACCTCGATCAGAATGCGGACCGTCTGAATTTCATGGAGGGTGAGAATCCCGCGTGAGACGGTGGAGGTGCCGGCGGTTGCCCCGCTCACATAGGAGCCGAGATCGAGGTTGCGCTCGGCCACATAGCCTGGGAAGGGCGCGCGGATATACGAGTAGGCCAGATTCGTCTCGGCCTGCGCCAGTGCGACCTCCAACTGCTGGACCTGCGCGCGGAGTGAGTCGAGCGCCGCCGCCGCCGCGTCGTACGCGACCTGGGCGTTGTCCAAATCCTGCTGCGAGACAAACTGGTCCTTGATCAGCGTTTGCATCCGATTGAGCGTGAGGGTGGTATTGCGCACACTGGCGTCCTGCTGCGCGACTCTCGCTCTGGCTGCAGCCAGGTTGGCCTTGGCCTGGCTGACGGCATGCCGGTAATCCGTGTGATCGATCTCGATCAGAAGCTGGTTGGCTTTGACCAGGTCGCCTTTCTCGACGTAGACCTTGGCGATGTAGCCGTCGACCCGAGAAAACAGATTGACCGCTTGGTTGGGGGTGATGTCGGCGGTATAGGTAAGTCGAACGTCGAGGTCCTGTTTCAGCGGCGCCGCTGTGGCGACGGTGATGACGCGGGCTTTGCGAGTATCGGTCTTCGCGCCGCTGCTGAGGCGAAACACGACGAGGGCTGAGATGGCAAAGAAAATGATCACTCCGAGCGTGACAATCGGATGTTGTTTCAGGGGATTCATCGCGAACGCCTCCCCGGCATCTTGATCAATCCGGTGAGGAAGAGATCGACGTAGGTTGCCACCGTGTCCTCGTGGGATTGATGCATCGGGACTCCAAAGATTTCATGGAGCAGGCGGTGATGGACGACCATGCCGATGAACGCACGGGCTGCCAGGAGAGGATCGACCGGACGAAACGCACCGTCGGCAATTCTTGTGCGAATGTACGCGGCGAGGTGATCGTAGAACACTTTGTGGTGCTTGCCGAAGAACATCTCGGATAGCTCATGTCCTTCGAGGGCGCTGAACAAGAGGAGGCGTAAGAGCGTCGAATCGACACCGGGGCGAATGCGATAGCTCGCAATCATCGTAAACACGCGATGGTCGTCGTGTTTTTTGGCCGCTGCCTCCATGGCTTCGAGCAGTTCGGTGACGGTGACTTTTTCTGCAAGGATTGCCGCGTAGAGCGTCCGTTTCGTCGGAAAGTATTTGAAGACCAGGGCTTCGCTTACGCCTGCCGCTTTGGCAATTTCTTTTGTGGTCGTGCCGTTGAACCCTTTCGCGGCGAAGAGCGAAGCGGCGGCCACGATGAGGCTGGCCTGACGATCACGCGCAGAAGCCCGCGGCCTCCCGTTCGTGGTCTGTGTGGTTCGTTTCTTCATGGTAAGTAAGTGCTCACTCACCGAGATCCTAGCACGCAGCGTTTCTCGAGGACAAGCATTGGATCAGAACCTGACGTAGGGCGGACGTGTTGAGTTGTGAATGAGCGGGCGGAGGACAGAAGTAGACCCCCGAATCACGGGGCGCACCCGCCGGGACTGATTTTACCGTCATGATATGGTCAACGGAGAATACGGGAGTATCGCGCGCCCTTCTACGTACAACGACACTTGACAGGGGAAAGTGCCCTGCCGTATAAGCCATACACCTTGCGAGGTGGTTCTAGAGCAAGTCTAAGGCGGACATTGCGCATTAGAGGATTGCCTGCATGGATCTCGCCGGTGCTCAGCGGTTGACGTGCTTCCCGCAGACAATCTCTCGTTCGCCCTCACACACTGACAATTCAAGACGTAACCGTGCGCCCATCATCTTTTCGTATGATGGGCCTGCTCGTGCGGGGCACGCAGCCAGGTTGGTTCGTCTTGGACCGGCTTCTTGTCCGGTGCCTCAGCAGCGGCATGCTCACGCAGACCTTTCCCGTTCCAGCCTAGACTCCGGCACCTGAAAGGGCTGAGGACACGTGTCCATTGCGACCGTGCCTTGCGTTGTTCCCCGGCCTAGTGCTCCTCCAAGGCGGGAAAAGTTCTCAGAAGTGTAGAAGGCCAGGCAGCAGTGCGTGCCACATCAACACAACCAACAAGGAGGGAGTGATGAAGAGACGATGGTTTCTCGCGGCGAGTGTGGGTACACTCGTACTCGGAGGGCTACTCCTCGTGAGCGGTGGTCCAGGGGTCACGCCCACGTGGGCGCAAAATCCGACTCCGCAGCAACAGCAGCTTCGTCAGATATTGGACAAGCTCGATCAGGTTCTTGCGGCCACGAAGGCTACCAGTGCGGAAGCAGAAAGCACGAAGAGCGCGGTCACGAGGATATTCAGACGATGCAATGGGATAAGGCCATGCCGGCGTCGCAGCGGTTCGTCGTTCTGGTGGCCTTTAACAATGAGGCGGTGTTGGATAAAGAAACCGGGCTGGTCTGGGAGAAGTCCCCGCAGTCGGCCGCGGTATCCTTGCCAAACGCCCGCTTGGCCTGCGCCAGTAAAGCCGTCGGAGGCCGAAAAGGTTGGCGTCTGCCTGCTCTTCCAGAGCTGGCCAGTCTGGTGGATCCCTCTGTCGCTTCTCCGGGCCCGACTCTTCCGGCGGGTCATCCGTTTCTGGCTGTCCAGTCGGCCAACTATTGGTCAGCGTCGGCCCACGTGGACAATCCGACCCTCACGTGGGGCGTGGGCTTCAGCAACGGCGCCGCGCTCGGCGTCAGCAAGGCCTTCGACCAGCGCGTTTGGTGTGTTCGTGGTGGCATGAATGCGAATTAGTATTGAGGCTTCGGTGGTGGGAATGGTGTGAGTATTATGGGCAGGGGGAAGGGTAGAGGCTCCGGGCTTCTACCCCACCCAGCCTCGCGCGACGGAGTTCGCCGCAGTAGAACGGTCAATGTCGGACTAGGGAAGGGATTTGAGTTGTGGCCGCCGTGGGCTTGCCTGATCAACAAGGGTAAACAAAGGAGGCCCGCCCCTGAGTGTGGAGCGGTTCATGTGCTTCCAAATGAAACGGCGTAACCGGGTTCGTTCTCGTGTCGTGACGAGAAGAAATTCTATTCCATATTCGTCTTCTACGGCCCAGATCACTCGAACCTCTGAGATGAGAACCGGACGGGATGTCTCAGGGATTGTCAGGTAAAGATCCCAGAAGCTTCCTATGGGCAACACTTGTGCGCTGCAGAGTTTGCACCCGCTCTCGGACAGGTCAAGGGCCACCCCATGGCCGACATGTTGAAAGCTGTCTGTTGCTGAAAATCGGACCATGATCTGAACAGGGACCCGCTGAGCCGCCCTGCGGTCAGTGGCCCGAACTGGGGGGTGGGTCTTCACTCGTTTGCCTATCCTCTGTCGTTCCGCCATCGAGTTCTCTATGAGCCGGCGATCGATCTAATTGGAATGCGCGAGATTTGAGAGTAAGAAGTAACGGAGTCGGTTTCGTTCCCGCAGGTTCATCTTGAGGATCTCGACTCCGAACCGATGTCCTGCTGCCCAAGCCACCTTCGCTTCCATCACGAACAGCGGGTCCTGTCCGTCGGGGAGGTAAAGAAAAATCGTGAGTTCCATACCTGGCGTGACGCAGGCGTTGCCGCGAATGCCCAATCCCGTAGACGAGAGATCCGTGACCATTCCGTCGCCCATGAGGAGTTCGCCGGAAGAGTCTTGCGCTGAGTACATCAACCCGAATTCTACCGAGGGCCGGGGGGCTTGTCTCCGATTGACCGCTTCTGCCACAGACTGAAGCCCGTTTCCAGATACGACCTGTTCTCGTTTCATGAGAGCACCTCCTTGTTCCTGCTACAGTCTCAGCTGCCGCCGTCACGATCTGTGGGGGTGACGCGATCCCACAAGAAGAAATGCAAGTGCTTCTTCTCTTCCAACTTCAGGGACCCCAGCTCCACTCCAAATCGACATCCCTCAACCCAGGAGACGCGGCTTTGGGCAACGCACAGTGGCTCCTTCAGTCCAGGAAGGTCGATAAAGAGGGCCACTTCCATGCCGGGTGTAACCGATCGATTTCCGCGAATGCCGATTCCGCACGATGAGAGGTTGGTGACCATGCCGTCACCGATCAGCATTTGGCCAGTGCCCATGCCGGAATAGAGTAAAGAAAAGAGTGCTGGGGTGCGGTTGCCATGCCGACGATCGGATTGACCGGGGGATCCAGCTACTGTGGTGACGGGAGCAGCGCTATCAGGACCCATGATTCCCTCCGTGGCGTTGGGTCGACGCTCAGATAATGCGGAATGCCGTTCGTCGATCGTCTAAGGACGACAGGCTGATATTTTTCAAGATAACTTCTTGCAACCGCTTCCTTTCTTCCGGTGATAGCTTGGGGAATTTGACGGCAAATGAGTCTTTGGCGATCCAGGAGACAAGGACGTCGGTGAGGCGCATGGGGGCTTGTCCATCCTCAAGGTCTAAGAGCAGAGTGAGGCGGCTACCCAGCGAGCTTGTGGCCACGCCCAAAATCTTGCAGCCGGTTTTGGAGAGGTCTTTCAAGGCCCCCTCTCCTCTGACGATTCGTGCGCCTTCTTCTCCGGAGTAAGTGATTCGGTATCGAATTGGAACCCGTTCGGCATAGCGCCGATCCAAGAGCGAATGAGACTTTTGGGTGTTGACCTTGAGAATGGGGTGGCCCAGCTTCATCGGTACCTCCACAGTGGCTTCGCCGAGGTTCCTCTGTCCTCTGCGACGGTCTCAGAATACCGCATTCAAGAATTTCAACAATCCCTAAAGAGAGGGGATAAAGGCCCCACCAGAAGAGGGGGGAATTGGGGGTCATGGCACAATTGGCGCGGGTTTCCCGGCAGGATGCTGAAAAAGTTCAGACTTCTCACCCGCCCGACCCCGGCGCGCCGAGACGCGCCTTTCACCAGGCAGCGTTCTCGCATCGTTCAGAGGCTCAACGAGTCTCGGAAGTTGGAATCACTGAAGGGCTTTTCCGTTCGCCAAGACCCGGTACAAGGGCGAACGGCCCACACGAAGTGCGGTTTGTCCCTCTTTGGCTCTTCACTCGCTGCGGCCTTGCCCGCGGAACGGCGCGTCTTGGCGCGCCGGGGTCGGGCGGGTGAGAAGTCTGAACTTTTTGAGCATCCTGCTAAGAGCTTCGGATGGGTAGGCAGGAGCGGGGTGACGACGTCAAAACACGGTGGCGGAATTATTGCTGTCGGTCATTTTTCGGCGGAGCTCCTGGCTCTCGAAAAAGATGATGCCGCGATCGGTGCCGGTCTCGTATCGGAGGTTCACATCGGTTTCGAACCCAGTCCAGCTAAAGAATTTGACGGGACCGCCGGCGATCTGTCCTGGTGTGCGATCGAGTGGGCCATAGAGGGATTGGAGATAGGCAATAATCTGGTCGTGGGTTGCCTTGCCTTGGTAGCGGACAGTGACACGCGCGAATTTGCCTTCGGAGGTCACGAATCGCATGGAGTCGACCTTTGCCGTGCCAAGCGTAGGAGCCCCGGCCTTCAGTTCATAGGTTTGAGATCGGCCGGTGTCCTCGACTTTCACGAAGGTGTCGGTTTCTGAAAATGTTGCGCCCCAGGGGATTCCCTCGAACCCGTTTGGATCGTTCTGCATCGGTACGCCGAATGCCAGGGTGCTCTGCAGGATGAGTAAGAAGAAGAGGCAGATGAGGGAAGTGCAACAGACCCAAGGGTCTGTGTAGAGACGGCGAGGCATGCTACTCCCCTGTATCAGCGATATGGTCGTTGAACCGAGGCGCCAAGGTGCGGCTGTCGATAAACACAAATCCCCGCTCCGTGTTCGCATGGTAGGTCACGGTGATTTCAGTATCGGTCCCGCGCCACGTATACTGCTGATTGAGGCCCCGCATCATCTGCCCGGGGACGCGCTCAAGTGGACCGAACTGCTGCTCCAGATAGGCGAGGATCTGTTTGTGCCGATCGTCGCCCTGATAGTGGATGGTCACGCGGGCGAATTGTTCATCGACCGACAAGAAGCGGAGTCGCTCGACCGGGACTCCGCCATATGATGGCGGGCTGCCTCTCAATTGGTATTCGTTCACATGCGGACCTGGCCTGGTGATTTCCAAGTCCGGCCGCGTGGTCAGGGCAATCCCCCAGGCCATAGTCTGAAAACCGTTCGGATCGTTCAACATCGTCACTGCATGGGCAAGAAGGGGGCGGCTCAGACAGAGCAAGAGCCCCAACAGGGCAAGGCATAGGCCCGCGTGATTTCTCTGCCGTCCGATCATGTCAGAACGCTACCATGGTCGATCGTATGGCGCAACTCCCGCAGTTTTGTTGAGAATGTCCAGAGGCATAGCTTATAATGCGCCGGTTTTTCCATGTGCGTAGTGGCGAGGAACCGATACGATGATTGAAAGCGATGCGTTCGTCCAGGCCTTACAAGATATCGGGGTGGATTTCTTTACAGGGGTTCCGGATTCGATCCTGGGCGGCATTATCGCGGAGTTGATGGAGCGGCGCCTCTACACTCCGGCCGTTCGGGAGGATGAAGCGGTCGCCATGGCTGCCGGGGCCTATATGTCCGGCAAGGTCCCCGCCGTGCTCATGCAGAACTCCGGACTGGGTACGTCCCTCAACGCCCTCATTTCATTGAACATGATTTACTGCCAACCCTGCATTCTGATTGTGTCCTGGCGCGGCTATCAAGGCAAAGATGCACCTGAGCATCTGGTTATGGGCGAGGTGATGCCGCAGTTTCTCGATACGATGAAGATCCCCCATCGCACCTTGACGGAAAAGACGGCGATTGACGATCTGAAATGGCTGGCGGAGACGTTCATGAAGCAGCGCATTCCCGTCGCCCTCTTGATGACGAAAGGTGTCGTGAAAGGGTTGCACCCATGAGGCCGGAACAAGGAACGATGCAGAGTCGGGCCATGGCCATGGCGGCGTTGTTGGAACTACTCGGCGATCAGCCGGTGATTATTTGCAACGGGTTTCCCTCGCGTGAGGCCTACCAAATTGCCGATCGTCCGACCCATTTTTACATGATCGGGTCCATGGGCGTGGCATCGGCAATCGGGCTGGGTGTGGCACTGGCCAAGCCGAAGAAGCAAGTCGTGATATTCGACGGTGATGGGAACGTATTGATGGGAATGGGCACCTTGGCCACGGTCGGCGCGCTCAAGCCGAAGAACTTCATTCATGTGGTGTTCGACAACGAGGTCTACGGGAGTACCGGCAATCAGCCGACGATTTCCAATGTAGTGCCGCTTGAGAAGGTCGCGAAGGCGGCCGGGTATGTGAACGTCGAACGGGTGCGGGACCGCGAAGACCTCGTCTACGAGTTCAAAGACATGCTGAAGAAAGACGGGCCGAGTATGTTGCTGGTGAAAGTCAACGAGATGGTGGAAGATGTCGGCCGCGTGATGCTCGATCCGCCGGAAATTACGAAACGGTTCATGAAAGCGATAGAATAACGTTACTCGTGAATCGCAGTTCGACTAATGAAGTAAGGTTTGGCCCTTCTTGCGATTGACGTTTTACGGTTAACGATTAACGGGGGCAGTTGTGGTTCTCTTGAATCCAGGACCGGTGAATGTGTCGGAGCGGGTACGGCAGGCGTTGTTGCATCCGGATGTCTGCCATCGGGAATCGGAATTTACCGAACTCTTGCACGGAATTCAGGCGAAGCTGCTGAAGCTCTTCGTGCCGGGGGCGGAGGCGGAGTACGCCGCGGTGGTGTTGACTGGATCGGGAACTGCGGCCGTGGAGTCCGCCGTCATGTCGGCGCTGCCGCACGGCAAACGGATGCTGGTGCTCAACAACGGCGTGTACGGCGAGCGCATTTCCCAGATGATCGGCCTCTATCGCCTGGGCGTGTCCGAACTCAAATACGATTGGACGACCAGGCCGGATCCTGAACGGTTGCGACTCGCGCTACGGCAGCATCCGGAAGCGCATGCTGTCGCGATGGTCCACCATGAAACGACTACCGGGCTCATCAATCCGGTGAAGGAAATCGCGGATGTCGTCGACAGCCAGAACCGGGTGTTCATTCTCGACGCGGTCAGTGCCTTGGCAGGGGAGCCGCTGGATATCGCCGGGTCCCACATCTATATGGTAGCGGGTACAGCCGGAAAATGTATTCAAGGATTCCCAGGCGTGTCCTTTGTGCTCGTCAACAAGGGATTTCTGGAGCGAATGCGGACATACGCCAGACGGTCGATCTATCTTCACATGACTCAGTATGTGGACGATGAGGGCCGCGGGACGATTCCGTTCACACCGGCTGTGCAGGTCTACTACGCCTTCGACGAAGCATTGAACGAGCTCATGGATGAAGGGGTCGCCAAGCGGATTCAACGGTACAGGAAGGTCGCGACCCTGATTCGAGACCGCATGGCGAAACTCGGTGTGAAGCCGCTCCTGACCCCGGACAAACAGTCCAACACGATCACCGCCTATTTTCTTCCCGAGGGCATGGCCTATCAGGTGTTGCACGATCGACTGAAAGAAGAGGGCTATGTAATCTATGCGGGCCAAGGCCAACTTCAGAGCAAAATTTTCCGGGTGGCGAACATGGGCGCACTTACCGAGGCGCAGTTGGTTGGATTCCTCGACGCGTTCGAACGGATCTGCGGGACAGCATGAAAGCCATCATCCTTGCGGCTGGGGTCGGGAAGCGCCTGTGGGAGGTCACGCAACATCGTCCGAAGTGCCTCATCGAGATCGGCGGGCAGACCCTCTTGCATCGCTACCTCATGGCCCTTCGGAGCGTCGGCATTCACCGAGCCGACATCGTGGTGGGCTATAGGCAGGAGATGATTCGCGCGGCTGTGGCAGCGAACTCGTGTGGCGTGCGCGTGAATGTTCTTGTGAATGAGCAGTTCCATCGCGGCAGCATTTCTTCGCTCTGGATCGCGCGCACGGCAATGGATGACGACGCGATCGTGATGGATGCCGACGTGCTGTTTCACCAAGAGATCTTGCGGCGCTTGGTACAGTCTCCCTATGAGAACGCGCTGCTCATGGATGACACCGTCAAGCAGACTGGGGAAGAGTGTATGGTCGTGGTCGAAGGCGGGCGCGTGATTGCGCTGACAAAAACGATGCCGCTGCACTACGACTATGCCGGAGAAGGCGTAGGGTTTCTCAAGGTCCGGCATGCCGATACGCCCTATGTGGTTGCGTCGCTCAAGACTCATGTGGATCGCGAGGCCTGGCAGATGGAATACGAGGATGCGCTTGTCGGGTTTTTTCGCGACGTCAAAGTCGGGCATGAGAAGATCGGTGGACTCCCCTGGACCGAAATCGATTTTATGGAAGATGTGACAAAAGCGGAACGGGATGTGTTGCCGAAACTGTAAGCGCGGGGGAAGCGGGGGAATGGGATGAACGGGATACCGGCTGCTAGAATAGTGGGGTGATGGAAATAGTCCTTCCCCCGTTGACAAGGATTGGCCGATCATGAGCGAAAGCATAGTTCAGAAACAGGCAGGCCTCCAGGGGTTGAACACAGCGATTCTCTTGCCGTCGGTGAGCCTCTTTGGCGAGGCGGCCGGATTGTATCCCAATGAGGTGGGTCCACTGACCAGCGTGGTGGGCATCGGCCTGTTTCAGCGGACGGTGTTGACGCTGCAGCGCGCCGGTATTCGACAGCTCATGGTGTTGGTCGGGCCGGAGGAGGATCAGCTCAAACAGGCGTTGGGCAAAGGGTCACGCGTGACGATCCCCGTGCGCTGGTTGCCGATTCGTGAGTTTCCGCTGGATGATCCACGCACGTGGGAAGCGCTGGCTGCTGAAGTTCGCGGCTTCTGTCTCCTGTCCGGCGTGCAGGGGGTATTTGCGGGCCCCTTGATCGAGAGCCTGCGCCATGAGGTGCAGGAGGGCCAGGCGATCGTCGTGGCACGGGCCGATAGCCAGCGAGATCGACAGCTGCGCCGGTCGAATTTGCGTCTGAAAGTGCAGGCGGGACGACTCCTCTCGATCACATCGAAACAGGAGGCCACGGCGCTGGTGGCGACAGACCTGCTGGTGCTTCCCGCCGGTTTTATGAGCGCTGCCGGTCAGGTCGATGCAGAAACCGGTACGCTGCCGATTCGTCGATGGCTCGAACGGGCCGCGGTGGACGGGCATGTGCGGGTGCTGTCTACGGAGACAAACCGGTCCCACTGGTATCAGGACGTGCGCGATGCCGCCGATGTCAAGGCCGCTGAGAGGAAGCTCTTCAAATCCCTCAAGGGCGAGTTCGAGGGCTTCGTCGATCGGTTCTTCAATCGAAAGGTCTCCCGCTGGTTCACGCGTATCTTTCTCGCCGCAGGCCTCTCGCCGAATGTCATTACGATTATTGCGACCTTGGTTGGGTTGGCCGCGGCCACCTGCTTCGGCGTTGGGACGTACAGCGCCGGCATCATTGCCGCGCTGTTGTTCCAACTGGCGGCGATCATCGATTGCTGCGACGGTGAAGTCGCCAGGCTCACGTTCACCGAATCGCCGTTCGGGGCCTGGCTCGATATCGCCATGGATAATGTGGTGCACATGGCGATCTTTGCCGGCATTGCCGCGGGCTCCTACCTGCGCGTGGCCGGGAGCGACGGTGCGTGGATTCCTCTTGCCCTGGGTGCGGCAGCGGTTCTTGGAAATGGGCTCTCGTTTTGGCTCGTCACCCGCGCGCAAAAGATCAAGTCCTCGAGTGGATGGAAGACACCGGTGCAGGCTGCCTGGTCGGACTTCATGCTCAAGAACGTCGCGAGCCGGGATTTTTCCGTCATCGTGCTGATTTTCGCTGTGATCGGCAAGCTCGAATGGTTTCTCGGTCTGGCCGCGATCGGATCCGTGGTGTTCTCGCTCCTGATGCTCTGGGTCATCAGACCGTCCGCCAGGACCCGTGCTTAAGCTCATTCTCCTCTTTGTCGGCCTTCTCACCCTCGTTCTCATCGTCTGGCATATCGGTCCCGGGCGCATCTATGACGTGGCCGCCGCAACTCGGGCCGGTCGGCACTCCTCGTCATGCTGATTCCCTCCGTCATCATGTACATCGTCGAAGCGTACGGATGGAAAGTCACGCTTGGCCCGTCGGCGAAGGATATTCCGTTCTGGCGTGTACTCGCGATCAAAACCGCCGGTGAAGTGGTGAACATACCACGCCGGCCGGCTACGTCGGCGGCGAGCCGCTCAAGGCCTATCTACTCAAAAAACATCATGTGCCGATGGTGGAGGGACTCGCCTCGGTGGTCATCGCGAAAACGACGAAGACGATCGCCGAAGTGCTCTTCATCCTCTTGGGCATCGCGCTCGCATTCTGGACGCTCGGCGCCGACGGCTCATCCGGGCAGACAGTCGTAGCGGCCCTGCTCAGTGTCGGCCTGCTGCTGATTGGGACTGCGGCGTTTGTGTTCGTGCAGCGGCGAGGACTCTTTACGTGGCTATTGGAATTTTTGCGGAAGATCGGAGCTGAAGATTGCTTATCTCGAAGCGCGTGAGGAGCAATTGCGGTCGCTGGATCGCACAATCTTAGACGGTCGCTGGATCGAATGATCTTGGAATTCTACCGCCATCATCGGTCGGCCGTGTATTCCTCCACCGGGCTGTTCTTTCTTGGTTGGATGGCGGAGGCGTTGGAAGTCTACGTCATTATCTATTATCTCGGTGGCCCGACCATGGCGCTCTCCGCCATCTCCATTGGCGCCCTCTCCGTCTTCATCAAAGGCGGCACCTTCTTCATCCCCGGCAGTCTTGGCGCCCAAGATGGCGGAAATGTGTTATTGTTAGAAGTCTTTGGATATTCCGACGTGACCGGCATCACCTTCGCCATTCTCCGTCGGTTTCGGGAGTTGGCCTGGATTGGACTAGGCTTGCTCTGCTTGGCTCTCACCGGTGGGCGGTCGGTGGCAATTCAGGAAGGCAGTACTCGCAACCCAGACAATGGTTCCTGACATCTTTCTCCCCCTCTGTTTGCCTTTTTCCGCTCACAGTGGGTCCCTGGCGTAGCATGCTAAGACTTTTCTTACTCGTCGTCGGTCTCCTCACCCTCGGTCTGATCGTTTGGCATATCGGTCCAGGGAATATCTACGATGCGGCGGCGCAACTCGGGCCGGTCGCACTCCTCGTCATGCTGATTCCCTCCATCATCATGTACGTCGTCGAGGCGTACGGATGGAAAGTCACGCTTGGCCCGTCGGGGAGGGATATTCCGTTCTGGCGTGTGCTCGCGATTCGGACCGCCGGTGAAGTGGTAAACATGACCACGCCGACCGGCTACGTCGGCGGCGAGCCGCTCAAGGCCTCTCTGCTCAGAAAGCATCATGTGCCGATGGAGGAAGCGTTCACCTCCGTCATCATTGCGAAAACGACGATGACGATTGCCGAAGTGTTGTTCATCCTGCTCGGCATCGCACTGAGTGTGTGGCTGCTAGGCGGGAACGACTCATCCGGTCAGACCGTGGCTGCTGCACTCTTGAGCGTAGGCCTGCTGGCTTTGGGGACTGCCGCGTTTGTCTTCGTGCAGCGGCAAGGACTCTGTACCTGGCTATTGGAGTTTGTGCGGAAGATCGGGCTGAAGATTAAATATCTCGAAGCGCGCGAGGAAAAATTACGGTCGCTGGATCGAGCGATCTTGGGATTCTACCGCCACAAACGTCCGGCCTTCTATGCCTCCACCGGGCTGTTCTTTCTTGGGTGGATGGCGGAAGCGTTGGAAGTCTACGTCATCCTCTATTATCTCGGTGGTCCTGCCATGGCCCTTTCCGCCATCTCCATCGGCGCCCTTTCCGTCTTTATCAAAGGCGGCACCTTCTTCATCCCCGGCAGCCTCGGCGCCCAAGACGGCGGGAATTTGCTGCTCCTCAAGGCCTTCGGCTATTCCGACGTCACCGGCATCACCTTCGCGTTGCTCCGGCGATTCCGGGAGCTGGTATGGATTGGGATCGGGCTGACTGTGCCTCGCGATGATGGGCAGGCGGGATGCGGTGCAGAAAAATCGCGCGGACGATTCAGGAATAGTTCCTGACACCTTTTTTCTTCCGCCCGTTGCTCCGGTGGTTCCGCGAGCGAGCCTGGATCGGAAGCTGGTTGCGGTGCCTGGCGATGATCGGGAAGCACGGGATTAAGCATCCTGCCGAGAAGTTCTCCTCTTGCAGACATGCCCGCCATTGAAATCCTGCTGCGCCCAAACGGTTCTTCCGCAGTCTGCTAAAAAGTCACGCGGTGCGGTGGAATCGTGTGGGCGCGTTGAGCCATCTGGTCCAATACGAAACCGTACAGCCGGAGATTCGCAGTGGGTTCCACTTGGACGAATTCGATCCCGGCTTGTTTGCCATTTGCCCACCGCACGTGGGCAAGTTCAATCGGCAGCGACTCGTGCTGATCGGGGAGCAGCAGGCACAATGCGACATCCTGGTCTGCCAGCAGAGGTTGATCGGTTTCGATCGTGCATCCCACTGCCGAAAGATTCGTGATCGTCCCTTCGCCGACCGTCGACATCCCACAGTACATCGCCGGGTAGGTGACTGGCAGGCGGTAGAGGCCGCGATGGTAGGCTTTGGTCTGTTGCCATCGTGGAGCAGAGTGTAACGGTGGTCAGGGGCTGGGGGGAATTCCCCATTAGAAGGGGAAGAGGGGGGACAGTCGTGCTGCCGCTGCTACAGCCAGAGCCCTGTTGCTTGCCATAGCGAAGCCCCGCTTGGCGCAGCAACTAGTTCCGTTCCGACTCATCGTCGAACGGAACGTCGAACAGGCTGCACCACCCGTAAGAACGGGCCGCGGCGCTTCGCTACGGCAAGACCCCAACAGGGCTCTGATGCCCGCAGCAGCAGTCACGACTGTCCTTGAGAGAATAGAACAAGCGAGCTTGGAGGGAAGAGAGGGGGCGATCTCCGATGTCCTCCGTGCTCGCGGAACGCGCGCCCTCAGAAGGCCCTCGTTCGACCGCGCAGTAGAGGACAATCGGAGGCCACCCCCCGGGAGAGAGTAACGAGCGAGCTTGGAAGGATCACCGATGTCCCGCCGGCGATCCGAATCAGCCTTGCATGGTAGGATATTTCCTACTTGAACGAGAAGGGAATCGAAAGGGGTTGTTGGCATTCTAGGGTAAGCTCAGCTTTCTTTGCACACGATCGTCGCTGTTCAAGAGACGTGTCCCACAGCCGTATTAGCTAAATCCTAATCAGACATTCCATGAAAGTATGCTTAGACGCTAAAGATCTGATCGGTATTTTGCAGGTTGGACAACCTTGTACTGCCAATCAGTTCGCCCAATACCTAACACGGCATGGTTGTCAGTTGGCAGTTTCGTCTTACACCATTATGGAGATATCTGCGCCGCTTCTTTATCCTTCCTCAAAGACGAATGTAATGAAACTCCTGAATGACCTAGCCGGATTGCCCATTGCTTATGTCCATGCCGATATCCGGGGACTAGAACTGAGAGAAGCTCTTGATGCCTTCTCTTCGGGACGTGAGTATCAGCATATTTTACCCTTTGTGAAACGCTTTGACGAAGCTTTAGACCTTAGTGCTAAGCCGGGAACGTATCAATTCATAAATTATTCATTATCGGGAATAGTATGGGATCTTTATGCGCAGGGCGGACTGCAGGGTATGGATCACTATGCCAAATCGATGAAGGAATATGTTGCAGCAGATAGGGGCATAAAACTCCCACCGAGCCTCAAAAGCCATTTCGCGAAGGTGGTTGAACGCAACCTGCGTGACGACGGTCTATTATGCCCAGAGGTTTCAATTAAGAATTTTTCAGATTGGGTCTATGATAGTCCTGATAGGTGTCCCTCTATTCGTCTTTCTTATGAGGTGTGGCATCAGATCGTCAAAAACAAGGCCGACCGTTTGAAGGATTCAGACATGGAAGATTATCAACACTTGATATGCCTGCCCTACATTGACTTCATAACGTTAGATAGAAGAATGCACCGATATGTATCACAAGCCGCAAAAAGAATTGGCATGCATTGTTCCACACGAATGTTTATGTCAGCTGAGGAAGTATTGAAACAGATTGCTCCTGGCAATTGAATGTAGAATTGCATCCTGGGGATTCCCAATCCCTCAGGCATGCCCTTGATTGCGTGTACTCCGGGAGCAACGGACCGACAGGGGTGTTCTTCCGCTCTCTTGTGTTAGGATGCCGCGCATGTCGGCGTTAAAGCTGGTGCTTTGGGGATTTCTTGCCGTTCTTGGTGCTGTTGCGCTTGCCTTTGTTGTCGGTTTCGTCAATCCACAGGAAAAAGTGAATGGTCTCTGGCTGGTCGTGGCGGCGGCTTGTATTTATGTGCTCGCGTTTCGTTTCTATGGCCGCTGGATTTCGCGGCGTGTGGTTGAGCTGAACGATCAGCGTGTGACGCCGGCGATGCGGTTGAATGACGGCGTCAATTTTCATCCCACCAATAAATACGTGTTGTTCGGCCATCACTTCGCGGCGATTGCCGGAGCGGGGCCGTTGCTTGGGCCGGTGTTGGCGGCGCAGTTCGGATTCTTGCCCGGTTTTCTCTGGTTGGTGATCGGTGCGGTGTTGGCGGGGGCGGTGCAGGACTTCATCATCCTGGTTGCGTCGATGCGGCGGAATGGCCGCTCTCTTCCTGAAATTGCGCGCGATGAACTGGGCCTTGTCACCGGCACGGCGACGGCGGTGGCGGTGCTCTTCATCGTGGTGGTGGCGCTGGCCGGGCTGGGCTTTGCCGTCGTGAACGCGCTCTATCGCAATGCCTGGGGCACCTTCACGATTGCGATGACGATTCCCATTGGCTTCATCATGGGTTTCTATCTTCAGAAGTTCCGGCCTGGTCAGGTGGCGGAAGTCTCTCTGCTCGGTGTGGTGCTGTTGGTTGCGGCTGTGATCTTCGGGCGGGTGGTCGCGCAGTCTTCGGTGGCCGGGTGGTTCGAGCTTGGAGCGAACGACGTTGGTGTGGGGACTGGCCGGTTATGGGTTTCTCGCGTCTGTCTTGCCCGGCTGGATGTTGCTGGTGCCGCGCGGGTATCTCTCTACCTTCATGAAGCTCGGGGTGGTGGCATTGCTGGGCGTGGGAGTGATTCTCATGGCGCCGACGATCGAGATGCCGCGCGTCACCATCTTTGCAAGCGGAGGCGGGCCGATTATTCCCGGCACGCTCTTTCCCTTTCTCTTTATCACAATTGCCTGCGGAGCCATATCGGGCTTTCACTCGCTGGTCTCTTCAGGGACCACGCCGAAGATGATCGAGCAGGAGTCCCAGGCGACGGTCGGCTATGGGGCGATGTTGTTGGAGAGTTTTGTCGGTGTGATGGCCTTGATTGCGGCCTCGGTGTTGATCCCCGGCGATTATCTGGCGATCAATACGATGCTCTCGCCCGATGCGCTGGCTGCGATGGGTTTTCCTGTCTCACGGATTCACGAACTCTCGCAACTCGTCGAGGTGGATGTGGCGGGCCGGCCCGGCGGGGCCGTGTCGCTCGCGGTCGGCATGGCCGCTATTTTTTCCGCGCTCCCCGGTATGGCCGGGTTGATGGCCTATTGGTATCAGTTTGCGCTGGTGTTCGAGGCGTTGTTTATTTTGACGACGATCGATACAGGCACTCGCGTAGGGCGCTATCTCATCCAGGAAATGGGCGGGCGCTTCTATCCTCCGTTGCGGCGGATGAATTGGTGGCCTGGGGTGGCGGTGAGCAGCGGACTGATCGTGGGGGCCTGGGCCTATCTCATCGGCACCGGCAGCATCTCGACGCTCTGGCCGATGTTCGGCGCAGCGAATCAGTTGCTCGGTACCGTGGCGCTCTGTATCGGCACGACGGTGCTCATCAAGATGCGGAAGGCGCAATATCTATGGATCACCGCGTTGCCGATGTTGTTCGTCGGCACGATCACGTTGATCGGGTCCTATGAGATGTTCGGCCTGTTTATGACCAAGGCCTCGTCCATCGCAGATGGCGGACAGGCTTTTGCGTTATACCTGGATGCGGGGTTGGTGGCTATCGTGGCCTTGCTCGCGGTGATCGTCTTGGGCGATAGTATGGTGCAGTGGTATGGCTATGTGGTCTTGAAGCGCCCGTTCACCAGCAGCGAAGTCGTAGTGATGGCCGGTGGTGGATCGCCGGGAAGATTGCGGACGACGATTCGGCATGATGAGGAGCAGCGGTTGCAGTTGCCCGGCGGGGGCTGTTGCTAGATCCTGGAACAGGATAGGAGGGGATCGTGGCTGAGCAGTTTTCGTTTGATGTGGTCTCGGAAGTGAACATGCAAGAGATGAAGAACGTCGTCGATCAGGCGACGAAGGAGATCAAGCAACGCTTCGACTTCAAAGATTCGAAGACGGAGATTACGTTGAAGGAGAAGGAAAAGGAGCTGAGTCTGGTTTCCGACGATGAGTACAAGCTCAATGCGGTGAACGATATCATCAAGACCAAATGCGTGAAGCGCGGGGTCTCGCTGAAGGCGTTCACCTACGGGACGGTGGAGCCGGCGTTGAGTGGGACGGTACGCCAGGTGGCGAAAATCCAAAGTGGTATCGCGGCGGACAAGGCGAAAGAGGTGACGAAGGCCATCAAGGAGTCAAAATTGAAAGTGCAAGCGCAGATCCAAGGCGAGCAAGTGCGCGTGCTGAGCAAGAGCAAGGATGACCTCCAAGCGGCCATGGCGTTTCTCAAGAGCAAAGATTTTGGGATTGATCTACAGTTCACCAACTACCGCTAGCCCCGGATGCTGAAACAGGCCTCCAACTTCGTTCTCAGTCGATCGAACCCCTCAACGTGCAGCGGCAGCACGCCTCGGTGTTCGATTCTCCCTGCGGCCTTGTTGGACGACCTGTTTGAGCATCCGGGATAGATGCTGCAACGTTCAACGCATGACATACGCTCTTGCTCTTCTGCTTCTTCTCGCTACGGCTCTCGTCGGGCTGCAATCGCGGCGATCCCATCGTCGTCATCCAGCTCAATCCGAAGAATCCTGACATCATCTACGTCGCGACGAACGACTACATCTATAAGACGCGCGATGGGGGCCAGACCTGGACGAATCTGTCACATGGGATGAGCCACTCGCGCGTGATTTCGATGGCGATTGATCCGGCCTACCCGGCCACGGTGTATGCGGGTACGAAGGGTGATGCTGTCTTTAAGAGTCACGATGGCGGGCAGCACTGGGCTTCGATGCGTTCGGGGTTAGACGATGCAACGATCTCGTCGGTGGTGAATCAATTCGTTTTCGATCCGACAGACAGCAATCACATCTTTCTCGCCACGACGATGGGTGTATCCGAGACGAAAGACGGCGGCGAGCATTGGGTGAAGAAAATGGAAGGGATGAAGGAAGTGCTGATGGTGGTCACGCTGGGTATGGATCCGACGAGGCCGGCGATCATATACGCGGGCACGAGCGGCGGAGTGTACAAAACGATCGACGAGGCCGGCCATTGGGAGAAGGTGAACAACGGCCTCGTGTCGCCCGACATTATTAAGTCGTCGCGGGCGCTCAGCGTGACGGCAGTGCTGGTCGATCCGTTTGAGCCGGATACGGTGTACGCCTCCACGCTGGCGGGACTCTATAAGACGACGGATGGCGGGAAGGCTCTGGGTGCGGATCGGGCAGTCGCTCCAAGATCAGATGTTGTTTTCGATGATCTTGGATCGCACGAAGAAGGGCGTCATTTATCTGGGCGGTCGGGAAGGCGTCCATCGGAGCGAAGATGGTGGGGCGACGTGGAGCACGCTGAATACGGGTCTTGCGACGCTCAATATCCGATCACTCGTGCAGAGTCCGACCGATCCGGATGTGTTCTATGCAGGTACAAACGGGAGTGGCTTGTATAGGAGTAAGAATCGGGGAGAGACCTGGGAATTGGTGCCGACTGCGCTTTCAAGCCAGTGAGGGAGATTACTGCCGCGGGGCGGTGCCGCGTTCTTGAATGGTCGAACCGACCGAAGACGACCCGAATGACGAGCCAACACCCGACTCTCCGAGGCTTGAGCCCACGCTAGAGCCGCCGAAGCTCGATCCTACCGTCGAATCCGACAGGCTGGACCCCACCGTGGAACGTTGCAGCGATGAGCCGACCGCCGAAGACGATTCGCTGTTGAAGGTGGACTCGCCGATTGAAGGACCCGCACGGCCTGTAGCGCCGATCCCAAACCCTGCTGGGCCTGAGCCGCCGATGTCGTGGCTATTTTTCGATGACGCTCCGATGCCTTGGCCGCTGACGCCTTCCCCGCCGATCGTGTTGCCGGTCTTCGGGGTTTTTCCGATACTCGGTCCTGCTGCCGGTGCGTTGCCGATGCTGGTGCCCGTTTTTGGTCCTGTCGACAACTTCGGTGCTTGAATGTCTCTCTCAATCGATTCTTCCATTTCTCGAATCGCGTTGGCTTCCCGACCGGAGGCTTCAAAGCCTCCTGAATTACGGGCGTTGGTCGAGCTGCCGATGCGCTCAAGCGTGGCACGCAGTTTCTTGAGATCCGCGCGGGCCTTGGAAACAGTCGGGATGATTTCGTGGAGCATGATGCCGCGCGAGGCCATCGAATGATTCGACATATTAGTCTGGGTGGACTTGAGCAAATCTCCGACCTCATTTCCCATTGCTTCGATTTGTTGAAGTTCGTTCAGATCGGTCTTGCAGCAATCGAGGAATTGGCGATATTTGCCCAGGAATGTCGATACGTCAGCCTGCAAGTTCTCGATTTTGAAATCATGTGACGGTTTGTTGCCCGTAGATGTTTCCCCTTCTTGCTCTGCTATCTGGGCCTCTTTCTTCTCAACAAGCGGCACGCACCCAGGTCCTTGCTCTGCTGAATATTGCCGATCGGATTTTTGATCGGGACACCAATAGAGCGGTGATGCTGCTGATGCCGTGGTGGCGGTGATGCCGTTGAACGTGAAGGCGACTCCCCCCATGAAGACGGCCACGCCGAGGGCCTTGGTTGTGGTGAGCGATCGCATAAAATCATTGTCGCCCCGACTCGAACCCTTGTCAATCAAACTCACCAACTCGGGTGCGCCAAACGATGGCTCATTCAGTAAGCGCGGATTACCCCATGACGGTTCATGGTGAAATCGTTGAACCGTGTCGCGAGATCGGTGCGCGGTGCCGGGCATGTGGTACTCACGAATGATGCTTCAGCTCTCTAGTTCGCCAAGTTCGCCAAGAGGTGATGTAGTTTTGCCTCCATGGATTGTGGGGTGAGCTTCAAGCGCTTGGCAGCCTGGCCTGTGGGCTTGGGACAATATTCCACCATATGCCGTATGAGCCTCCCCGAAGGGTACTGTATCCCGTATCCGCTTCTTCTACCCCTCAAATTTCAATTAAAAGCAGATGCCGTCGAACTTCATAAGTCCATGAATTTTCTATTGACAAGTCTTTGAGTGAGTGTATACTGCGCGCCTGTGTGGGAGAAAGTGGGTGAACTTGGTTGATAATAACCTATGGAGGTTTCTCGACATATTTCGGTCATGTCAGAAGAAGTGCTGTCTTGGCTCGTTCGAGAGGACGGTCGAATCTATCTTGACTGTACGGTGGGGTACAGTGGGCATGCTGAGAAAATTCTTGAGGCGAGCGGCCCTGACAGCAGGCTCATTGGGCTTGATCGCGATGCGGCGGCCATCTCAGCCAGTCGAAAAAGGCTCGCACGATTCGGTGACCGCGTACTCCTGCTCCATGGGCATTTTATGGATCTGAAACAGCATCTTACCGCCAGTGGTATTGGCCAGGTCGATGGAGTCCTGTTTGACCTTGGAGTTTCGTCCCTGCAGTTGGAAGAACCTGCTCGCGGCTTCAGCTTTCAAGTCGATGGTCCGTTGGACATGCGGATGGATCAATCGATGAGCGGGACCGCAGCTGACCTTGTCAATCGATGGCCGGAATCGCAGTTGGCCGACGCGATTTTTCAGTTCGGCGAAGAACGGTTTTCTCGACGAATTGCGCGTGCCATTGTCCGCGCGCGGGAACGCCATCCCTTGGCGACGACGAAAGAGTTGGTCTCAGTGATCGAGGGAGCTGTTCCAGCGAATTATCGGCATGGTCGTCTTCACTGTGCCACCCGCACGTTTCAAGCCATTCGCATTGCAGTGAATCAAGAGCTGGACTGTCTCGAGCCGGCGTTGCGCGATGCGACAGACGTGTTGTCTCCGGGCGGCCGCCTCTGTGTGATTTCATTCCATTCGCTCGAGGATCGGATCGTCAAACACACGTTACGCGCGCTCTCCGGCAAGGACGATCCCGCATTGGTGGTGCTCACCAAGAAGCCGCAGATCCCCACCAGGGAAGAATCGGACCGGAATCCTCGATCCCGCAGTGCCAAGTTGCGGGCTGCCCAACGGGTATCCAAGGAGGGTCACTCATGAAGACAGTAACGATTGTGGCCGGTGTGCTGTTGGTCTTCGTGTTTGTGTGGGAACGTGTCGATGTCGTTCGGTTGGGTTATCAGATCGAACGGTTGAAGACCCAGAAAGTATTGCTGGAGCGAGAGCGGGATCAATTGCAAGTGAAGTTTTCCGCACTCACGGCTCCGGAGCGGATCGCGAAAGTGGCGACAGAAAAATTGGGGCTGATTCCGCCGCAGCAGGGGCAAGTGCTGATGGTGCATCAGCCGGGAGAGGCTCCGAGCCTGTCACTCCCGCCCGTGGAGCAAGTCCGTCTGGCGAAACGTGACTCAATCGGGAGGGAGAGCGAGTGACTGTCGGCCCTTCTCGCGGTCGTCGCTATGTAATGCTGCTCCTGCTCCTTTGCGGGTTCAGCATTATTCTATTTCGGCTGGTCACCCTACAAGTACTTGCAAGCGGCAGAACTCACGGCAAAGGCGGATCGGCAACATCAAAAGACCGTATCCTTCGAGGGGGCCAGAGGTATGGTGTCGGATCGGCACGGCAAAGTGCTCGCGATGAATGTGGAGGTGCCATCCGTGTTCGGCGTGCCGACGTCGTTGGAGAGCCCATCGACCGTCGCCCGTCATCTTTCTCCGGTGCTTCAAATTCGCAGCAATGAGCTTGAGAGAAAGCTGCGACAAGACAAGAGCTTCGTGTGGTTGGCGCGAAAGATCGAGCCTGAGCAAGGCCGTCGACTGGAGCAGTTGTCGTTGGACGGCATCGGCGTGGTGATGGAGGGGCGGCGGTTTTATCCCAAGGGCCCGTTGCTGGCCCACGTCCTAGGATTTTCTGGGATGGATGGGCAAGGACTTGAGGGTCTCGAGCGCCGATACGATTCGCACCTGCATGGAGAGAAGCGCGTCACCGTGTTGCAGCGCGATGCGTTAGGCCGCACGGTGTTTCCCAAGGGTTTGGCGGAGCAAGCGCCGACGCCGGGACATGCCCTTACGCTGACCGTCGACGAGGTCATCCAATACATTGCAGAAAAAGAACTCGAAGAGGCCGTCACTCATACCCACGCCAAGTCCGGGATCATCATCGCCATGGAGCCGCAATCTGGTGCGATTCTCGCGATGGCCGTCAGTCCACGATTCGATCCGAATGTCGTTGCCGCCTTGACGCCAGATCGGTGGCGCAATCGTGCCCTGACAGATACGTACGAGCCTGGGTCGACCATGAAAGCGATGGTCGCGGCCGCGGCGCTTGAAGAAAAAGTGATGACACCCGATTCCTTGGTTTTCGGTGAAAACGGCCAGATGGTGATCGCGAATACGACAATTCATGACCATGACAAGCTGGGGTGGATGACGTTTTCTGAGGTGATTCAAAAATCCAGCAACATCGGCGCCGCCAAAACCGGAATGGTTCTCGGAGAGCAGAGGCTGTACCGCTATCTCCAGGCGTTTGGATTCGGTCAGCGTACGGAGATCGATCTGCCGGGTGAAGTGAACGGACTCTTGAAGGCTCCCAAAGACTGGGGCCGTCGATCGCTCGCGTCGATCTCGATGGGACAGGAGGTCGGGGTGACGCCCCTCCAGATGGTGTCGGCGATGGCGACCCTCGCCAATGGGGGCGTGATGATGAAGCCCTATGTGGTCTCCGAGGTTCGCGATCAGAAAGGTCGCTTACTCAAGGAGGTACTGCCACAAGTAAAGCGGCGAGTCGTGTCATCGGACACGGCCCGGACGATGACGACGATGTTGGAAGGTGTCGTGACGAATGGGACGGGGGCGAAGGGGGCTATTCCTGGATTCCGCGTGGCAGGCAAAACCGGGACCGCGCAAAAAATCGATCCTCGAACCGGTGCCTATTCCTCCACGCAGTTTGTCGGGTCGTTTGTCGGGTATGTGCCGGCAGAATCTCCGCGGCTGGCGATGATCGTGGTCCTGGATGAACCTCAAGGTGAAGCCTGGGGAGGGGCCGTGGCGGCGCCCGTCTTTCGTCGGGTCGGAGAGCAGGTGCTCAACTATCTTGGTGTGTCCAGAGAGGACACTGTGAAAATCGCACTGGCGATGAAGGACCACTGACAGGCCATGGCGCGCGATCCCATCACCCTCACGCAGTTGCTTGCGGCGCTCCGTGGGCAGGTCGAGGTTTTGGAGCAACGCGGCGATGTGAGTTGTCCGGTGCATGCGATCACAGACGATTCGCGGGCCGTGACGAGCGGGAGCCTTTTTGTCGCCGTCAAGGGCGAGCGCATCGATGGTCATGGATTTATCGAGCAGGCCATCAGGGCCGGAGCGTCCGCCGTGGTCGCGCAGACGCCTGTGGCATCAGGTCCGGTACCATTCGTGCGGGTGGCTGATTCCCGCAAGGCGCTCGGTCTTCTCGGCAGCCGGTTTCATGGGGATCCTTCCGCCCGACTCAAGATGATCGGCGTAACGGGTACGAATGGAAAAACGACGACGACGTACCTCTGCAAGGCGTTACTGGAAGAGATCGGCCGGCGGGTTGGGTTGATCGGCACGGTGGGGTACCAGATCGGGCAGGAAACGCTTCCTGCCTCGCACACGACGCCCGGCGCACTGGATCTCCAAGAACTATTGGCCAAGATGGTCGAGAGTGGACTCACCACCACGGTAATGGAAGTGTCGTCCCACGCTCTCGCATTAGACCGGACATCGGGCTGCGAGTATGACGTGGCGGTGTTCACGAACCTCACGCAGGATCACCTCGATTTTCATCACACGATGGATGAGTATTTTGAGGCGAAGCTGCGACTGTTCACCGGACTGGCCGGGGGGCAGAAGAATGGGAAGCGCGCCCTCGTCAATGTGGACGATCCACGAGGAGCCGCGATCCGCACAGCCTGTCCTGTGCCGGTCTGGAGTTATGCCATTCAGAGCCAGGCCGATCTCAAGGCGGAACGAGTGTCCCTCTCACTTACCGGTACCACGTTCACAGCAGTGACTCCCGCAGGCTCGTTCACCGTCGAGAGCCGGTTGGTCGGGGAGCACAACGTCTATAACTTGCTGGGGGCGATCGGAGTAGCGCTGCACGACGGAGCGACGTCCGATCAAATCTGTGAAGCGGCCGCTCATATTACCAATGTCCCAGGTCGCTTCGAGCGGATCTCCTCCGGGCAAGACTTTACTGTGGTCGTCGATTATGCCCATACCGAAGACGCACTCCTGCGACTGCTGACGGCTGCCCAAGCATTAAAGACCGATCGGATCATTACCGTGTTCGGTTGCGGTGGTGACCGGGATCGAGGGAAGCGGCCGAAGATGGGACGCGCTGCTGTGGAATACAGTGACGTGGTGATCCTGACATCCGATAACCCTCGAACCGAAGACCCGATGGCGATCCTCCATGAAGTAGAGATCGGTGTGCGCGATGCGCTACAGCGCCGCAGTCATGTGCAGTATCATTTGGTGCCGGACCGCCGTGAAGCGATCGGCGCCGCCATTCGAGAGGCACGCCTGGGCGACATGGTGCTCATCGCCGGCAAGGGGCATGAAGATTATCAAATCATCGGCACCAAGAAGTTTCATTTTGACGATCGTGAGGTGGCTCGCGAGGCGCTCCAGCAATTGCGGGATTGCGCGTGAGAGTCCAGGCCATGGCCGGGATCGCGCAGAACAAGGAATCGATGGGACTCTTTACGGTCGAGGAGTTACGGGAAGTCATTAGCGTGAAAGTCCTCACGGGACCGGACTCGCTATCGGGGAAGCGGCGGATCAGACAGATCAGCACGGATTCCCGATCGGTTCGCCGAGGTGATCTTTTTGTGGCGCTCAGGGGCGATCGGTATGACGGACATGAGTTTGTGCTGGCCGTACTTGCACAGGGTGCAGCGGGCGCCATCGTTCACGATGAATACCGCCTTCCTCCAAGTTCCGTAGCGGTACGCCGGATCGAGGGGCGGGCTGCGCCCTTTCTCCTCGGCGTACGCGACCCGCTGTTTGCCTACCAGCAGTTGGCGACGCATCATCGCAGCCGGTTCCATATTCCGGTGGTGGCGGTGACAGGGAGCAACGGTAAGACAACGACAAAAGAGATGGTGGCGGCGGTGTTGGCTCAACGGTGGCCAGTGTTGAAGACCGAAGGGAATTTCAACAATCGGATCGGCGTGCCCTATACCCTGTTTCGGCTCACGGCTCGCCATCAAGCGGCGGTCATTGAGATGGGCGTGGATCAGCAAGGGCAAACGACCAGGCTTTGTGAGATGGTCAGGCCCACGATCGGAGTGATTACCAATATTGGCCCCGATCACCTCGAGTTCTTTGGAAGCATGGAAGGATCGGCGCAGGCGAAGGCGGAATTGCTGGACCTGCTTCCGTCGGATGGCATAGCCATTTTGAATGCCGACGATCCCTACTTTGGCTACCTCGCTGCGCGCGCGCAATGCCGCGTGACGTCGTTCGGATTTTCGGAGATGGCCGATGTCCGCGCAAGCGGTGTGACGTCAGATGTTCGCCAAGGTACGACCTTTCACTTGCACCTTCCCGGAAAGAGCCGTCCCACGATCGTTCGAATCAAAGTGCATGGGACCCACAACGTCACCAATGCGCTCGCAGCCTCGGCAGTGGGCGCTGCCCTGAACCTGTCCGGTTCGATGATTGCCCAGGGGCTGAGCCGATTTCGTCCGGCCGCGATGCGGTCGCAAGTGGTGACCCATCACGGCGTCCATTTCATTAACGATTGCTACAATGCCAACCCTGCTTCAATGAAAGCGGCGCTCCAATTGCTGGCACAGTGGAATCCCGCACGCGAACGGATTGCCGTCTTGGGAGACATGTTCGAACTCGGCACTGAGACAGGCCGGATGCACCGGGACGTCGGACAGTTTCTTGCCACACAGGGACTGTCGCGGCTGATCGTCTGCGGGACGTTGGGCCGGGACATTGCGGAAGGGGCCCGGCTGGGCGGAATGGCACGTGCGCAGATCGACTGAAGTGGCTGATGCAGCGGCAGCGGCCGATCACCTCAAGAAGATCGTGCGCCAGGGTGATGTGGTGTTAGTGAAGGCCTCTCGCGGCATGAAAATGGAGCAGGTTGTGCAGGCTCTAACGGGGATGAGGGCAGTCATCAAGCAGGCATCGTAAGGGGTCGCGCCAATCCGACGCAGGAGTCGTCGGACGGGGCGGCTCATTTTCAACATAAAGGCCGCATGCTCTACAACTGGCTGTATCCGTTTCATACGGAATATTCATTTCTGAATGTCTTTCGATATCTGAGTTTCCGGATCATCTACGCGGCCGTGACGGCGTTCTTGATTGCCTTTGTGCTGGCCCCGTGGGTGATACGGAAGTTGCAAGACATCAAGCTGGGCCAGCAGATTCGCGATGATGGCCCCAAAAGCCATCTGGCGAAGAGCGGGACGCCCACCATGGGCGGGATTCTCATCCTCTTCGCGGTGGTCCTCTCGACGCTCCTCTGGGCCGATATTGCGAAGCCCTACGTTTGGCTTGTGCTCGCCGCGACGGTGGGGTTCGGAGCGATTGGATTTGTCGACGACTATCTCAAGTACATCAAGACCCAATCGAAGGGGTTGTTGCCGTGGCAGAAGTTCACGTCACAAGTGGCGCTGGCCTTGGCGATTGCGCTGGTCCTCTATTTCCTGCCCGGCTATACGACCAAGCTCAGCATCCCGTTTTTCAAGAACGTCGTTCCGGATCTCGGCTGGTGGTATATCGCCTTTGCTGTACTGGTCATCGTCGGGAGTTCCAATGCCGTTAATCTGACCGATGGTCTCGATGGGCTTGCGGTTGGGCCCGTCATGATCGCGGCGCTGGCCTATACGATTGTGGCTTATGTCGTCGGCCACCGACTGATGTCGGACTATCTGCTCATTCAGCACATCGAAGGTGCAGGTGAACTCGCGGTGTTTACTGCCGCCATCCTGGGGGCGAGTCTGGGGTTCCTGTGGTTCAACACCTATCCGGCTTCCGTGTTCATGGGGGATGTGGGATCGCTTCCTCTGGGCGCGGCATTGGGCACGGTCGCGGTGATCAGTAAGCACGAGCTGCTGCTCCTGATGGTCGGCGGAGTGTTTGTGATTGAAGCGGTCTCGGTCATTTTTCAGGTGATTTCGTTCAAGTCGCGCGGGAAGCGCATTTTTCTCATGGCGCCCATCCATCATCACTTTGAGATGAAGGGATGGGAGGAGCCCAAGGTCGTGGTGCGCTTATGGATTATCGCCATCCTGTTGGCCTTGTTGAGTCTGAGCACCTTAAAGCTTCGGTGATGGCATGGTAGGAGAACCGGCAGTGGAACTTGCGGGAGCGCGTGTCACGGTAATGGGGCTTGCCAGAAGCGGGGTCGCGGCTTGCCGGTTACTGCAGGCGGCAGGCGCACGTGTCACGGTTGCCGACCGGAAGGAAGCGATGGAACTGACATCGGCCCTCGGCGCCATCGACCGCGATCACGTGGGTGTGACCGTCGGGGCGCAGTACGAATCGTCACTCGACGAAGCGGACCTGGTGGTGATCAGCCCCGGAGTGCCCTATCGGCTCGCCCCACTCGAATCGGTCCGTCGTCGGGGCGTGAAGGTGATCAGTGAATTGGAGCTTGCCTCGCAGTTCTTCCGAAGTCCTCTCCTTGCCGTCACTGGGACGAACGGCAAGAGCACGACCGTGACCCTGATCGGCAAGTTTCTCGCCGAGAGCGGCAAGCGGGCGTTTGTCGGCGGAAATTTGGGCACGGCCTTGAGCGAAGCGGCGGTGGAAGACTTGCGTGCCAACCAGGCGGGGAAGCCGAGTCCGTTCGACTATCTCGTCGTCGAGGTTTCCAGTTTCCAGCTCGAGACGATCGATCGATTCCAGCCTTGGATCGCCGCCCTGCTCAACGTGACGGTCGATCACCAGGACCGTTATGAGTCGCTGGATGAATACATCGCGGCCAAACAACGGATCTTCGAGAATCAAGTCGCGTCTGATTTTGCGCTGTTCAATCTTGACGACGACCGTGTGGCGGCGTTGCGACATCGAGGCCGCGCGGCACGGCTGGGGTTTACGAGGGGGGCGACGATCGGCACCGATATGTATGGGAGAACCTACATGGAAGGCGACCAGATCGTGACGACGGTGACTGGGGTACGTCTGGAGATCTGCCGGCGAAGCGAGATCCGTATCATCGGCAACCACAACGTGGAGAACGTCATGGCGGCCGCGACCTATGCCGTGCTGTGTGGCTGTCCTCTCGATGCGATTCGTCGCGTCCTTGCGACATTTCCCGGGCTCGAACATGCCCTTGAAATCGTTCGCGAGCGGCGGGGGGTCCGATTTGTGAACGATTCAAAAGGTACGAATGTCGATGCCACGCTCAAAGCGCTGGAGAGTATCGATCAACCGATTTGGCTCATTGCCGGTGGACGGGATAAGGGAGGCGATTTTTCTCGACTCGCCCAGGCAGTCAGCCGGCGGGTCACGCGCGTGATTCTGATCGGAGAGGCGGCGCCGCTGTTGCGACAGGCTTGGAAGGATGTCACCACGATGAGCGAAGCGGCCACCTTGCGGGACGCCGTGGATCTTGCGGCGCAGGGCGCATCGCCGGGCGATGTCGTGTTGTTGTCCCCGGCCTGTGCCAGCTTCGATATGTTTGCGGACTATCAAGACCGAGGCCGTCAATTCAAGGCGTTGGTCCATGACTTACCGGCGTAATGTGGAAGGCGAGGGAGGGGCGGTTCTGAGCAATGGCACATCGATCAGCGGGGACCTTGGCGCTCCCATGGTCCCAGCCCAGCCAACGATCCGGTGGCAAGCAACGAGTGGCGGCGGACCACACGCTCCTGGCGGTCACCATGACGTTGGCGCTGGTGGGGCTCGTCATGGTGTTCAGCGCGAGCGCCATCGTGGCGGGCAACCGGTTTCAGGATCCTGGGTTTTTCCTGAAACGGCAGATCGCCTGGCTCGCGTTCGGCTTTCTCTTGATGCATCTCACGTCGCGGATCGATTACACGTTCTGGAAGAAGCTCTCCATTCCGATGTTGGCCTGTATGTTGCTTCTGCTCGTCCTGGTGTTGGTGCCGTCGATCGGCGTGGCGGCCAATGGGGCACGGCGATGGTTGCGGTTGGGGCCCATCTCAGTCCAGCCTGCGGAAATGGCCAAGCTTGTGGCGGTCATCTATATGGCGGCGTATCTGACCAACAAGGGGGACAAGATCACGCTGTTTCGCAATGGGCTTCTGCCGGCCCTGATCGTGATCGGACTGCTGAGCGGTCTGGTGCTGCTGGAGCCGGATCTTGGGACGGTCGTGGTGCTCGGACTGGTGACGGTCGGGATGTATTTTCTCGCCGGGGCGCGCATCTCCCATCTCTTGGCCTTAGGCCTCTGCGCGATTCCGGTCGTGCTGGTGCTGGTGCTCGGCTCCAGTTATCGACGCCAACGGCTCATGACGTTTCTGGCTCCCTGGAAGGATGCATCGGATGCCGGGTTCCAAATCACGCAATCCTTCTTGGCCTTCGGCAGCGGCGGTCCGTTTGGGGTGGGATTGGGCGAGGGCAAACAGAAGCTCTACTTTCTTCCGGAAGCGCATACAGACTTCGTCCTGGCGCTGGTCGGCGAAGAACTGGGGCTGATCGGGACCGCCGCCGTGACTCTGCTGTTTGCATTTTTTGTCTGGCGGGGATTTCAGATCGCTGCGCGCGCCCGAGTGCCGTTCGGCCGTTATCTGGGCATGGGCATTACCTTGTTGATCGGCGGTCAGGCATTGGTGAATGCGGCGGTGGTGACCGGACTGTTGCCGACGAAAGGGCTCACCTTACCGTTCGTGAGCTACGGAGGGTCGTCGCTGGTGGTCAGTCTGATCGGCGTGGGGATCCTGCTCAGTATTTCCCGCGACCGCCATGCCGGCGAGTCGCGCGGTGGACGCGGTGGGTCGGATTACGGATGACGATTGTCATTGCAGCAGGAGGAACCGGTGGGCATCTCTACCCGGCTGTGGCGTTGGCGCGAGAGTTTCTCCGGCGCGATCCCAGGACCAAGGTCCTCTTCGTGGGGACGACGCGTGGGCTTGAGTCGAACGTGCTCGAGCACGAGGGATTCGAGCTGGCTCTGATCAGTGCGAAGCCGGTGATGGGGAGGGGGCTATTCGGGGCCGTGACGGGCTTGTGCGCCATGCCGGTCAGCTTGTGGCAGTGTCTGCACATTCTGCGAACGAGGCGGGCGGATCTGGTCATCGGGGTCGGCGGCTATACCAGTCCGATGATGCTGCTTGCTGCAGCATGGATTGGGGTGGCACGCGTGATTCTTGAGCCGAATGCGAATCCCGGCATGGCGAACAAGGCGGTGGGGCCGTTCGCCCAACGCGTCTTTCTCGCATTCGAGTCGGCGGCTGACTCGTTCGATCGTTCCAAGGTGCGTGTGGTGGGGACCCCGATTCGTAAGGCGTTCCTGGACGGCGTGCGAGCAGAGCCGCGAGACATCGGGACCGCCACGTCTGCTGATTTTCGGGGGGAGCCAGGGGGCGAAGGCGCTGAATGCAGCGATGATGGAAGGACTGCCCGAACTGATGACACAACTGCCTCATCTCACGGTGACCCATCAGACCGGCGAGTCCGATCATGCGCGGGTGGCCGAGGCCTATCGTCGCACCGGCATCGAGTCGCATGTCATGCCGTTTATCTATGACATGCCTGCGGCGCTACGGGAGGCGGATCTGGTCGTGGCGAGAGCCGGCGCCATGACGGTGGCGGAGCTCACGGCGTGCGGAAAGCCGGCCATCCTCATTCCGCTGCCGTCCGCCATCTACGACCACCAGACGCAGAATGCCAAAGTGATGGAAGCAGCCGGGGCTGCCGTGGTGCTTCCGCAATCTGTGCTCACCGGTACCCTGTTGGTCCGCACAGTGGCGAGTATTCTCGGGGATCCTGAACGATTGCGCGCGATGGGCGAGGCCAGTCTATCTCTACGTCGAATCGATGCAGCCGAGATAATTGTCCGCGAATGCTATGCACTCATGGGGGGTCATCATGATGTTAACCGGTCTGTTGGAACGGCAGGAGGCTAATGGCATTGGGCAACGTGGACAGGGATCACAGTCGTATCCACCGGTTGGTGGAGTAAGGCGCGCGACGATGTTTCGCAAGACGCAACAGATTCACTTGGTCGGAATCGGGGGATCGGGGATGAGCGGCATCGCCGAGGTGCTGCTGACCCTGGGGTACAAAGTGACGGGCTCGGACCTGCAGGCCTCCGATACGACGCGGAGATTGGAAGAGCTCGGCGGGCGCATCTTTGTCGGCCATCAGGAATCGAATGTGGGGGAGGCTCAAGTGGTGGTCATCTCCTCCGCTGTGTCGGCACAGAATCCCGAGGTCGTGGCGGCCAAGGCGAAGCAGATTCCCGTGATTCCTCGGGCCGAGATGCTCGCGGAGCTGATGCGACTGAAATTCGGGGTCGCCATTGCCGGCGCTCACGGAAAAACCACGACGACATCGATGGTGGCCAATGTGCTGGCGCAGGGCGGGTTGGATCCCACGATGGTGATAGGAGGCAAAGTGAATGCGCTCGGGAGTCATGCCCGCCTTGGTCGAGGTGAGTTCCTCGTGGCGGAAGCCGATGAGAGCGACGGCTCGTTTCTCCGTCTGTCTCCGACCATCGCCGCGGTCACGAATCTCGACCGGGAACATCTCGATCACTACGGCAGCATGGAACGCATCAACGAGTGCTTCCTCGAGTTTATCAATAAGGTGCCGTTCTACGGGTTGGCTGTGTTGTGCGCCGACGATGATCGGCTCAGAGCGCTTTTCCCGAGCATCGTGAAACGCTATCAGACCTACGGGCTCCGTGAGCGCGAGGGTGTCATGCCGGACTTCTTTGCGACAGAGATCAGCTTGAACCAATGGGGCGCCGAGTTTCGGGCGCAGTTCCGTGGGCGCAATTTGGGCCCGTTCCGCCTGGCGGTGCCCGGTCGACACAATGTCTCCAACGCGCTCGTGGCGATTGCGATCGGGATCGAATTGGATGTGCCGGTAGACCTCATCAGGAAAGCGCTGGCAGCCTATACCGGGGTAGAGCGCCGCTTTCATCTGCGAGGGGAAGCCAATGGGATCATGGTCGTGGACGATTACGGGCATCATCCGACCGAGATCAAAGCCACCCTGGCCGCAGCGAAGCAAGGATGGGGAGACCGGCGGCTGGTGGTGCTGTTTCAGCCGCATCGCTATACCAGGACGCGAGACTTGTTAGAGGATTTTGCGAAAGCGTTCGACCAATCGGACGTATTGTTCTTGACGGAAATCTATGCGGCAGGCGAGCAGCCGATTCCCGGGGTGTCCGGAGCCAAGTTGGCCGACATTGTTCGTTCGGCCGGCCATCCGTCTGTGACCTTTGTGGAACAAAAAGATATGTTGGTGGATCAGGTGCTGCCCCATCTGAAATCGGGGGATCTCGTCATCACATTGGGGGCAGGGGATATCTGGAAGACCGGGCTTGGATTATTGGCCCGATTAACCCCCACCGCATGATGCCATGGAGCGAAGAGGTCGGCGTGTCACGACAGCAGCGAGAGTCCATGCGCGATTTACGCAGGCAGATATGCGAACTGCCGTGGCAGGGCTTCGGGGATCTGTGTCATTTCAGGCTCCCCTACGAGAATACACCTCGTTCAAGATCGGAGGGCCGGCAGATGTCGTGGTTGAGCCGGCTGATATTGAGGATGTCTGTCTGGTGGTCCAGCAGGCGCGCGCGCGCAGGATTCCGTTGTTCGTCCTGGGTGGGACGAATCTGCTCATCCGGGATGGGGGTATCCGCGGCATCGTGATCAGTCTGGTTCGGTTGCGGGGGATTAAGGAGGAATCAGGGTCCGTTCTCTATGCCGAAGGGGGCGTCGGGATGCCGACGTTGATCGGGTACGCCATCCGCCACTCTCTTGCGGGATTGGAATGGGCGGCGGGAATTCCCGGGACTGTGGCCGGCTGTGTGGTGATGAACGCCGGGACGAAGCTCGGGGAAATGAAGGATTCGATCAAGGCCGTTCGCATGGTGAACATGAAAGGCCAGGTCGTGGACGTGGAAGCAGCCCAGGTGAGGTTCGAGTATCGACGGGCCTTGCTGCCACGCGGCATCGTCGTCGGGGTGTGGGTTCAATTAAAGCAAGGGGTCCGATCGGAGATTGAGCGAGTGGTCAAAGACTACCTCCACTATCGACGGGACACGCAACCGCTCGCGATGCCGAGCGCCGGCTGCGTGTTCAAGAACCCTCCGAACGATTCTGCCGGCCGACTGATCGAGGCGGTTGGCCTCAAGGGTGCACGTGTCGGCGATGCGGAGGTCTCGATGAAGCATGCCAACTTCATGGTCAATCGTGGGCAGGCGAGCGCAGCGGACGTGATGGCGCTGATTGGGAAGGTCCGTAGCGCTATTCGCCGTCGAGCGGGGGTGCGGTTGGATCTTGAACTCAAAATCGTAGGAGAGACGTAGCGGTATGAGCGAGCCTCGATCGACAGAGCGGCCCCTTCTGACCCGCGCCCGCATCGGGGTGCTGATGGGGGGGCGATCGGCTGAGCGCGATGTGTCGCTCCGGACGGGCACCGCGGTGCATCGGTCGCTGGTCCATCGTGGCTACGACGCAGTGGCCATCGATGTCGGACCGACGCTCGCTCAAGATCTGCGCGACCAGAAGATCGGCCTGGTATTTCTCGCGTTGCACGGACCAGGTGGTGAAGATGGCGCGATCCAAGGATTCCTGGAAACTCTGGGAATTCCCTACACCGGATCCGGCATCCAGGCCAGTGCGATCGGCATGCATAAAGTCACCGCGAAAACTCTCTTGGCCTCAGCGCGTATTCCTGTGCCGGACGGGCACAGTCGTGAAGCGCGGGGAGAAGGTCTCGCGCGCCACGGTGATGCGGGCGGCGAAAGTGCGCTGGCCCATCGTGGTGAAGCCTGCGTCGCAAGGGTCCACGATCGGCGTCACCATCGTGAGGAAGCCGGTGCAATGGCGGGACGCCCTGGCCTTGGCCCATCGCTACGACGTGGATGCGATGGTCGAGGCCTACATTCCGGGGCGTGAGGTCACGGTGTCGATCATCGGGAGGCGCGATTCTGTCTCCATTGGTGCTCCCTGCCGTGGAAATTGTTGCGCCGGGTGGCTTTTATGACTTTGCGGCGAAGTATGAAAAGAAGACCACGCAATATCTCTGTCCTGCGCCTTTGACCGCGTCGGTGACCCGGCAGATTCGCGCGTTGGCGCTGCGCACCTATGAGGTGTTGGGTTGTGAAGGTGCGGCCCGGGTCGATTTCCGTATTACCCCGCGTGGCCGCGCCTGTTGTGTTGGAGATCAATACGGCGCCGGGCATGACCGAAACGAGTTTGCTGCCGATGGCGGCGGCACGGGCCGAGATCGACTATGACGAGCTGACCGAACGGATTCTCGAGTCTGCCCTCGTTCGCGCGGCTCGGCTTCGCCCGTCCGTCAGGGGAAGGGAGCATGCCATGAAGGTGGTGGCGCGGAAGAGAACGGCGCCTGCAATCGGCCCTCGGCTGAACCAATGGAGGGGCGCTCGTGCCACGTAAGATTTTGGATCAGCGCCAACAGGCGCATCGAGAAAGACTCGTCTTGGGTAGACGGCGAGCGCTACGCGTGGGGCAATGGATTGTCGGGCTTGCGGTGTTGGCTTGGGGGCTGACCATGCTCACGCGAGAGATGGGGCCGGCTCTTCAGGGGTGGCTGGAAATCCGCGACGTCGAGGTTGAGGGTATTCACCACGTGACGAAACCGGAAGTGTTGGAGCGGCTCGTCTTGAAGCCCGGCATGGGGCTCCATCAAATCAGCACATCGTTTCTTGCCGAGCGAGTGCAGAGCGCATGCCTGGATCAAGGAGGCGACGGTCGAACGCAGGCCACCGCATCTGCTGCATGTCACCATAGTGGAACGCACGCCGGCTGCCATTATTCGGACGGGCGCGGACCATTGGTTGAGCGATGAGAGCGGATACCTCCTTGCCAAGTTGGGGAAGCAGGACGACCAGACGCTGCCATTGTTGACCGGGTTGGAACTTCAGTCCCTTCAGCACGGCGAGGCAGGCGTCCGCAACGCGGTTCAGTCCGGGGTCGTGGTGGCCAAGCTCATCGCCAATACCCTCGACGGGCGGGTTGAAGTCGATCTCACGAATTTCTCGAATGTCGTGGCGTCAGCCAATGGGGTGCGATTCCAGTTTGGCGACGATTCCCTGGTTGACCAGTGGGAGCGGTTCCGGAAAGTGAACCCGTCATTCAAAACTGGCTCATTCGATGATCGGAAGCGAACGGTGAGCGAGATCGATCTGCGTTACGACAACCGTGTCATTGTGCGGGAAAGGGTGTGAGGGCTGTGCCGAAGCGTGATCAGATTCTAGTGGGGTTGGACATCGGGACCACGAAGATCTGCGCCATCGTGTCGGAAGTCACCGATGAGGGAGCGCTCAATATCATCGGGGTCGGATCCAGCCCGTCGCGAGGGCTTCGCAAGGGCGTCGTGGTCGATATCGAGAGTACCGTGGAATCGATCAAGAAGGCGGTCGAGGAAGCCGAGCTGATGGCGGCGGTCCAGATCAATTCCGTCTATACCGGCATCGCCGGCAGCCACATCTCCGCAGAGAACTGCAAGGGAGTTGTGGCGCTCAAAAAGGCAGAAGTCACGCGGGAAGACATCCAGCGTGCGATCGAGAGCGCGCGGACTCTGGCGGTCATTCCCCATGAACGACGGATTCTTCATGTGCTGCCTCGTGAATTCATGGTGGACGGGCAAGAGGGGGTTCGGGAGCCGTTGGGTCTGTCCGGAAACCGTCTCGAAGTCAACGTACATGTGATTACCGGCGCCGTGACGTCAGCGCAGAACATCATCAAGTGTGTGAATCGTGCAGGGCTCGATGTCGTGGATATGGTGCTGCAGCCCTTGGCTTCCAGTGAGGCCGTCCTCAGCCAGGAAGAGCGCGATCTGGGGGTCGTCATGGTCGATCTCGGTGGTGGGACGACCGACCTTGCGATCTTCCTCGATGGGAGTATCAGGCACTCGGCGGTCTTGCCGATCGGCGGGCAGAACCTGACGAAGGATCTCGCCATCGGGTTGCTGACCTCTCAGACCGAAGCCGAGAAGATCAAACTGCAGCGCGGGATCGCCAGAACAGGATTGGTGCAAGGCCATGAAACGGTGGAGGTCCCGTCGGTCGGGGACCGTCCCGCACGGACGTTTTCGCGCCGTGACATTGCCGAGATTCTTGAGCCGCGAGTCGAAGAAATATTCGAGCTGGTTCGTCGGGAAATTGCGCGTGCCGGCTACGAGGGCATGCTGGGGGCTGGAGTGGTAATTACAGGTGGAACGTCGTTGTTGGAAGGGATGCCCGATGCGGCAGAGCAGGTCTTGAATCTTCCGGCTCGCCGCGGCGCGCCAGGAGGAATCGGAGGGCTTCGCGACATTGTCAGTAATCCCATGCATGCCACGGGTGTCGGCCTGCTGCTCCATGCCCGGCACCATGTTGAGGAGATGGCCACGGCTGGTCTGCGCAGCGGACGGCCGTTGCATAAGGTATTCGATCGTATGAAGTCCTGGATGTTCGAGTTCTTTTAACCGTTGCGCGCGGCGGACGGCTGCTACGCGAATTTTATCAAGGGAGGTGTCCTGATGTTTTCGTTTGAAGAGGATGTCGTGTCCCCCGTTCGGATCAAAGTCATCGGTGTCGGTGGCGCCGGCTGCAACGCTCTGAACACCATGATCACGTCCGGATTGGCGCGGGTCGATTTCATCGCGGCGAATACCGATCTGCAGGCGTTGGATCGGTCGCGGGCGTCGTATAAGGTTCAACTGGGGCCTGAGCGGACCAGGGGACTCGGTGCCGGGGCGAAGCCGGAAGTCGGAAAAGACTCGGCATTGGAAAGCAAAGATCAGATTCGGGAATGTCTTGAGGGCGCCGACATGGTGTTCGTGACCGCGGGGATGGGCGGCGGAACCGGGACGGGCGCCGCGCCGATCGTGGCGAGCATCGCGCGCGAACTCGGTATCTTGACAGTCGGGGTCGTGACGAAGCCTTTTTCATACGAAGGTCATCGTCGGATGGTCCATGCGGATGAAGGGATTCGCGATCTCCGCCGCCATGTGGATACCTTGCTCGTGATCCCGAATCAGCGACTGCTCGGCATCGTCGACAAAGCGACGCCGCTGCTCGAAGCGTTCAAGGTAGCCGATGACGTGCTCCGACAGGCCATTCAAGGAATTGCCGATGTGATCACGACCACCGGCCATGTGAACGTGGACTTTGCCGATGTTCGCACCGTGATGTCGCATACGGGTCGCGCCGTGATGGGGATGGGCGTGGCGCGTGGGACGAATCGGGCGATTGAAGCGGCGCAAAAGGCGATTTGCAGTCCGTTGCTGGAGGAAGGCAGTGTCGAGGGCGCGCGCGGTGTGTTGTTGAATATCACCGGAGGGCCCAACATGTCGCTGCACGAGATCGAGGAAGCGGCCACGATTGTCCAACAGACAGCCGATCCGGAAGCCAATATCATTGTCGGACAGGTGATCAATCCCGATATGGGCGACGACCTGGTCGTGACAGTGATTGCCACCGGGTTTGAGCGGGAGGATCAGCCTGCTCCGATTCCCGTGGCTGCGGCTCGGACCTCCCGTACCGGGCAACAGACGATGACCGGCGCCGGCCAGACGATGGGAGAACGATCGTACGCGGAGCGGCCCCTCAAAGATCTCGACCGTCCGACATTCTTGCGGCGGATGGGAGATGGAAGAGAGTCGATGGAACGAACTGCGGCGGTCACTGATGATGAGTGGGATGTGCCCACGTTCCTGCGCAAGCAGGTCGACTGAGCCGACAGGTCTGTGGGGGTGAGTAGTCTCAGCGGAGTATGGCCATGAGTGCAGCGGTCATCACGGTTCCTGCCTTCGCGTCCGCGCGAGACGGCGTCCGACATTTCTTCGGCACACGCGGTCATGCAGACTCGCTGGCATTCGATGTAGGAGTGCCCGCTCGTCAGTCTGGGTCGCAGGGGCGTGGTTGGCTGCTGTCTGTCAAGCAAGTGCATGGGACCGATGCCTTGGTGCTGGACCGTCCACTCACCGAGTCGGATCAGTTTTCCGGCGGGTGGGACGCGCTGGTGACCGATCAACCCGGCGTGACGGTGGCGGTGCGCACGGCGGATTGTGTCCCTGTGCTCGTGCATGACCCGCGTCGGCGTGTCGTGGCGGCGATTCATGCCGGTTGGAGGGGTGCTGTGGCGGGGATTGTTTCGAAGACCTTCACGCTGATGGCGAACCGATTCGGATCGACGCGGTCGGATCTGCGAGTCAGCATCGGACCCTCGGCCGGTCCTTGCTGCTATGAAGTGGACGATCCGGTGCTTGACCAGCTCCGAATTGGGCTGCCTGATTGGGAGTCGGTTGTGCATGACTACCGAGGGCATAAGGCTCGGCTGGATCTTAAGGCCTTGATCCGTCGGCAAGTGGAAGAAGAGGGTGTGTCCGCGTGTTCTGTTTCATCGGTGAATCTCTGTACGATCTGCCACGATCAGCTCTTTTACTCCTATCGACGGGAAGGTCGGGTGAACGGGACGATGGTCAGCGGGATCACCCTGCTCTCTCATCGATAGGAGCTAGTCCGGGTGTGCGCGCTGACATTTGCCCGGCGGTTTCTGTACAATACTTCAGGCCTTTAGAGAGACAGCGCTATAGCTGTGGCTGAGCAGATGAGATTGATCTACCGGCTGGTGATTCGATCGGTGAAAAAATTCGGTTCGTTTTAGAGCAGACCCGACATGCGACTCAGCAATCTGGATGGCCAGAGGGGAGTGAGCGCTTCGTCTCGTGAGGGGTTTCGACCTGATCCATTCGGTTGATATCCTGGAATGGACAGAGGAGATAGACCGACGAGCCGAGAAGCGGGGCTGATCCACGCGGTGGTAGTGTAGTGGAAAAGAGGGCCACGATGATCCGGGTCGGGACGGCAACTTTTGGAGCACGACGTGCCTAGTCCAACGATCACGAACAAGATCGCGTTCATTGGTGGTGGCCAGATGGCTGAGGCCATGATCGGCGGTCTTCTCTCAGGACAGGTGTGTTCTGCGGAGTCGATATGGGCGGCGGATCCCGTTGCCGAGCGCCGAGATCGCTTAAAAAGTCAGTTCGGCATTCGGGTTGGCCCCACCAATCGTGAAGCGGTCGTCTGGGCTGATGTGGTCGTCTTGGCGGTGAAACCCCAGATGCTTCCTGCTGTGCTCAGTGAGCTTGGCCCGACTCTGGCCCATGCTCTTGTGATTTCTATTGTGGCAGGGGTGATGATTCGGACAATTGAAGAACAGACGGGCAGTGCGACGAGAGTGGTTCGTGCGATGCCGAATACTCCGGCACTCATCCGGGAAGGTATGACCGCTCTTGCGCCGGGTGCCGGGGTGTCCGACGATGACGTTCGTCTGGTTCGAACCATGTTCGAAGCCGTCGGCCTGGTGGTGCTGGTTGAGGAACGAATGATGGATGCCGTGACAGGATTGAGCGGCAGTGGGCCGGCCTATATATTTCAGGCTATTGAAGCGCTGGCGGATGGGGGGGTGATGATGGGTCTGCCGCGGCAGACCGCTGAACTTCTTGCCGCCCAGACGGTGCTCGGGTCGGCTCGCTTGGTGCTGGAATCAGGGGTGCACCCCGCTCAATTGAAAGATCGAGTGGCGTCCCCCGGAGGCACGACCATCGCCGGGCTTCATCAGCTCGAACAGGCGGGATTCCGTGCCGCGCTAATGGCGGCAGTCGAATCGGCTACCATACGATCGAAGGAGTTGGGGCGCTGATGTTTGTCATAGGCAATGCCCTGAGCGCATTGGCAACGGTCATCCATTATGTTTTAGAAATCTATATATATGTTGTTGTTGCTCGTGCGCTCATCTCGTGGGTCAATCCTGACCCATGGAACCCGATTGTGCAGTTTCTGGTAAAGGTTACTGAGCCAGCATTGGCGTCCAATTCGCCGAATAGTCGGTACGCGTTTAGGATTTGATCTCTCCACTTTTGTTCTCATACTGATTCTGATATTTCTTCAGAGAGCGATCGTACCTTCGCTATTTCAGATCGCAGTAGCCATGGACGGACATAGTATTGGGGAGGTGCCATGAAAATCACACCGCTCGATATCCAGCAAATGGTGTTCAAGGTCACCTTTCGCGGGTATGACAAGGAGGAAGTCAATCGCTTCCTCGAAGAACTGGCACAGACGGTCGAATCGTTGAATCGAGACCATGCGGTTCAGCGAGAAAAGATTATATTTCTGGAGCAGCAGCTCGCCGAGCTGAAACGGACGGAAGCGACGTTATCGAGCACCCTCCTCTCTGCTCAATCGCTGGCAGAGGATGTGAAGCAGAATGCTCAACGGGAGGCCGATCTCGTCATTAAGGAGGCTGAACTAAAGGCGGGAGAGATGATCCATCAGGCCAGGGTCGAACTGACCGATACGCAGCGCGATCTCTCGTCGCTCCAGAAACAGCGACTGCTCATGGTTGAACGGTTGCGCGCGTCATTGCGAATGTTCGAGCGTATGTTGGAAGTGGAAGAACAGGAAGCGTTTCATGACGCCGCGACCGCATCGGAGGAGAAGCTCGAAGGAGAGTCCAGCCCAACTTTATAACGCGTCCGAAGTGGCTGCGTTTCTCTACTTAGGCACTCTGGAAATTGATTCGCGCGTCTTATCACAGCAGCATCGTTCCCCACCAGTGACAGCTCTCTCGCCTATGGCTACCAATCACGTCATTCAAACGGCGCTGCAATCGGCCGTTGACGACGGTGTCTTTCCCGGCGCCCAGTTGGCGGTGCGTCTACGTGGCGAGCTGCAATGTGTGGTTGTGGCCGGGCGATTGTCGTCAGAGCCTCCGGGCCTTCCCGTTCAACCCACGACGATCTATGACCTTGCCTCTCTCACGAAACCGCTGGCGACAGTGACATCAATCCTGCTTCTGACTCAGGGCGCCAAAGTCGCTCTTGGGGATTCCGTGCAAGAAGTATTAGCAGAACTTGAAGGGGCGCCGATCGGTCAGGCAACGGTGCGAGAGCTCTTGACTCATCGTTCGGGTTTGCCAGGATGGCGACCTTTCTTTGAGCGGCTTGACGCGAGAGGTATGGTCCAGGGCTTCTCTGGCGGGGATCAGCCCGTCAAACAACATGTATTGAAGATGATTCGCGACGAACCGTTGATCTATGCACGGGGGACGAGAAGTGTCTACAGCGACCTGGGGTTCATGGTGCTAGGGTTTCTAGTGGAGCGTCTCAGCGGAACGATGCTGGACCTGTGGTGCGAAGAGGCGATCGTCCGACCGCTACGGGCCGACCCCTTGATGTTTTGCCCTACGGCAGGGCAAGCGCAACCCGATGTGATGCGCCCAATTGTCGATGTATCACGCATCGCCCCGACCGAACAAGACGAGTGGCGCAATCGGCTCTTACGTGGGGAGGTGCACGACGAGAATGCCGCAGCGATGGGTGGGGTCGCGGGGCATGCAGGGTTATTCGGGACTGCCGAATCGGTGCTGGCTGTCTCCGGAGCCTGGCTCCGCGGCTATCATGGAAGAGAGTCGATTCTGGACGGGAAGCTGGTCAGGCAGTTTACGACCCGCCAAGGATCTGCCGCTCAATCGAGTTGGGCGTTGGGATGGGACACTCCGTCTGCACCGTCCTCATCGGGGTCCAGTTTTTCCGAGCGGTCGTTCGGGCATCTCGGCTACACTGGTACGTCACTATGGATTGATCCACTGTGCGAATTGGAGGTGGTGCTGTTATCCAACCGGGTACATCCCAGTCGAAGGAATGAGAAGATTAAGGTCTTCCGCCCCTGTATTCACGACCTGGTATATCGGGAGTTTGTGTCCGTGTGAGAGTTGGGGCTATGCTAGATCCTGGTAATCGAGCCAGGTTTCTTTTTCGGCGAGATACTTCGTGCCTTTGAAATTGGCGCGGGTTCTCAATTTGCTGAAGCCGAATCTCTGCATCGATTCGATGAGTTCTTGTACCGCAGCGGTTATGGTCGGATGCGAATGCCCCTCGACATTCAGGGCTTCATACATGACCTTAGCGGCGTAGCCTGAGGGTGTTCGATTGATGAGGATTGTGCGATTGAAATACCGATCGCTCGGGTCGACACCTTCAACTTGGTGCTTTTCAACCAGTCCTTCTTTTTTGAAAAGCAGCGGAAGCGAACTCATCACGACCTCCACGACATTCAAATGATACACCTCAGAGTTGGAATTATAGTGAGGGGCCGCGCCGACTGCAAGCCGTTGACAACTGGGTAACGCCCTCCTATCATCTCCCCCCGCTGCCGTGGCTGCTGTATTCCGGAAGATATGAATATCCCCAACAGCCTGACCATCCTCCGTATTCTCCTGATTCCCTGCTACATCGGGCTACTTGTCTACGGCAAATTCGATCAAGCGCTCATCGTTCTTCTCGTGGCGGGACTCACTGATGCGCTGGATGGGGCGATCGCCCGCATGAAGAATCAGTATACTCGGCTCGGAGCCGTATTGGACCCGCTGGCCGATAAGATGCTTCTCATCTCCGGGTTCATTACGCTCTCGATGATTCACTTGGTTCCGTCGTGGGTCACCATCCTCGTGGTCAGCCGAGACGTGATACTGATGCTGGGAACGGCGGTGGCTCACTTCACAGATTCTCGCGTGGATATTACCCCCACCTTCTTGGGCAAGGGCACCACATTTCTCCAGCTGTCCTACATCGTGATGGTCATATTCCTAACTTCCCGTCGCATCGATCTCGCCGTCATGCTACCCCTCCTGTTCGGGATGGTCGCCTTCACCCTATTATCCGGGTTGCATTATCTCTACCGAGGCTTTCGGCACACGAGCACGATCAGCAGCTAAGGCGCTGTATTGCTTGAGTCTACGTGCCTCGTCGCCTGCGCAGAGATTGTGCATTTGTTTGACAGGTTTTGGGGTGGCCAGTAGACTCGCCTGGTAGGTATTCCCCTCAATCTACAACCGGCCAGAGCGATGGCCACATCGAAGGGTGAGTGTTGCGCATGGCTACCTTTGCATATGTTGGACGAACCAGATCGGGTGCCGTCAAGAAAGGCGAGCTGAGCGCAAAAACCCGAGATGAGGCGGTGGATCAACTCCGTAAGCAAAGCGTCGTCGTCACGAGCCTTGAAGAAAAGAAGGGTGGCGCGGGCGGATTCAAGATCAGTTTGGGGTCTGGTCTTACCGATAAGGACCTGGTTGTATTTACGCGACAATTCGGCACAATGATCAATGCGGGTCTGCCCTTGGTGCAGTGTCTCGAAATCCTCTCGACCCAGTCTGAGAATAAGGTGCTGCGGGAGACTGTCGGGGAAGTGAAAATTCAGGTGGAGGCTGGTTCGACCTTTTCGGATGCCTTACGTCGCCATCCTAAAGTCTTCGACGATCTTTACGTCAACTTGGTGCATGCGGGTGAGGTGGGTGGCCTGCTCGATACGATCTTGACGCGTCTCGCAAAATACATCGAGAAAGCGATGAAACTCAAAGGGCAGATCAAGTCTGCCATGATCTACCCTGCAGCGATCATGGGAGTTGCCGTTATTGTTATCACTGTTCTCATGCTTTTTGTCATTCCAATCTTTGCAAAAATGTTTCTTGAACTGTCAGGCGGGAAAGTGGCGTTGCCTGGCCCTACGCAACTCGTTATCGACATCAGTAACTTCTTTATCGCGTACTGGTACATCATTCTTGGCGGTATTGTGGGGATCGTCATTGGTATTAAGAAATACTATGGGACGGTTCAAGGGCGAATGGTTATTGATAAGTTGCTGCTAAAGTTGCCAGTGGTTGGAGACTTAATCAGAAAAGCCTCGGTTGCCAAGTTCACCCGTACGCTTGGGACATTGCTCGCCAGCGGGGTCCCTTTACTCGATGGGATGACCATCTGTGCAAAAACCTCGGGTAATAAGGTTGTTGAAGAAACGTTGATCAACGCGCGCGTCAGTATCAGTGGCGGAAAAACTATCGCCGATCCCTTGGCAGCAAGCGGGGTCTTTCCGAAGATGGTGACGCATATGATCGCCGTCGGTGAGTCAACTGGCGCGCTGGATGCGATGTTGGGGAAAATTGCAGACTTTTACGAAGACGAAGTTGATCAGGCAGTCGCCTCGCTGACGTCACTGCTTGAGCCGATGATGATGGTGTTCCTGGGGGTTGTGATTGGGTTTATCGTGATTGCGATGTACCTCCCAATCTTCAAGATGGCGTCTGCGATCGGATAGAGGGCGGCGTTCAATCCGATTCTCTCACGGAGTTGGGGCCTAGTTCCCAGTATCAAGGCGCTACGCCTTTCTGGCCCGAAACACTCGGTGCCTCATCACATGTGCGATGACACAGTTCCTGGTCTCTTATCCGAGGACAATGAACGAGGCACATCTCTCTTCATGCCCCGCCGATCTCCTTCTCGCCCAGTGGTCTTCCGATCATGAATGATATGCGCACAAGACTGTATTGGATCATGGGGCTTCGGATGGCCCTCGTGACCCTGATGCTCGGCCTGTCTCTCACCTTCCAAGCTGCGAAGGGCGGGTGGGTTGAAACATTCTACGCCCTGATTATTGTCACCTACATCCTGACGATCCCTTCCGTCATTCTGCTCCGTGTATTCACCTCGCCGGTGGCTCTCACGATATTTTTTTGGGTGCAGGTGGGGATCGACTTCCTTCTTGAAACGGTGCTGGTTGCCAGGACAGGAGGGATCGAAAGTCCCTTCGCAGTGTTGTATGTCATGACGGTGGCGGTGGCCAGTCTTGTTCCCCGCCGGCGAGTGGGGCTTCTTACCGCTTGTTTCTGCATTATTCTGTTCGGGCTCTTAACGAACATTCAATTGCATGGCCTGATTGAGGGGTGGGGGTGGCTGTCGCCGAGTCGGCTGACCGTGCCTGAAACCTTTCAAACCTTCGGCGTCTATGCCCTCGCGCTTCTTGTCGTTGGGATACTGGGCGGAACGTTAGCCGAACAGCTACAGCAGGCGGACCAATCGTTACGTGAGAAGGAGCAGGGTCTGACTCGTCTCCAAGTCTTTCACGAGAATATCGTCCACAGCATCAGCAGCGGCGTGTTTACGGCAGATGCCTCGGGGTGCATCACTTCGTTCAATCCGGCGGCACAGGAAGCGACCGGGTATACGATCACGCACGTTGTCGGGCGTCCCTGGCGCGAGGTCTTCAACTGGCATCCTAGCCAACAATCAGACGAACAACTCAGTGGTGCCGTGTCGACGACAACGCGATTCGAAGTGGAATGTAAGCGTGCCGACGGCAATCGCCTGATCCTCGGTATGACCCTTTCCCCATTGCATGAGCAGGGGAGGCAGACAGGCTTGGTTGGTGTGTTCAAAGATCTGACACAGATTCGGGATCTCGAAGAGGAAATGCGGCGCAAGGAGTGGCTGGCGAGTTTAGGCGAGATGTCTGCCGGGATGGCCCATGAGATTCGGAATCCGCTTGGCGCCTTGGCCGGCGCGATGCAAATGCTTCGAAAAGATACCATGGAAGACGAAACGAATCGCCGGTTGATGGACATTGCGATTCGGGAGGCCACCCGGCTCGACAACATCATTACCGAATTCCTCCAGTATGCACGTCCGCCGGCGCTCAATCTCGCAGAGCGTGATCTCAACAAAGTACTTGCCGAGACGCTCGATCTCGTTCAACATGAAGCGCGAACACGTACGAAGATCAAGATCGTCACATCCCTGGCAACCGGGGCGCTCACGGCCATGGTCGATCAAGATCAGCTCCGGCAAGTGTTCTGGAATATGGCGACGAATGCGTTTGAAGCAATGCCGGAGGGAGGACAGTTGACGATCTCGACGAGCTGCCGCCACGTTGATGCCGGCGGCCGTAAGGGCGACGTCATCGAAATTGCGTTTCAGGACACCGGAGAGGGTGTTCCGAAACAGAACCTCGATAAGATTTTTCTTCCGTTTTTCACGACGAAGAAAGCAGGGTCAGGGTTGGGTCTTGCAGCTGTGCATCGCATCGTCGATCTGCACGGGGGATGGATCAAGGTCGAAAGTCAGGAGCATCAGGGCTCACGGTTTGTTGTATGTTTGCCGCGTTCAGGGGATGCCGGGGTGCGGTTGTGGCATGAGGGACGGACGCCGTGGAAAAGATCCTAGTCGTTGATGACGAGCGGGGGCTGCGCGAAGTGTTGAGCATCATGCTCAAACGCGCGGGCTATACCGTGACTGAAGCGTCGGATGGTGAAGAGGCCATCGGTCATATAAACAAGGAAATCTTCGATCTCGTCATTACCGATCTCCGCATGCCGAAAGCCGATGGCATGGCGGTCCTGAAGGCGGTAAAGTCTTCTTCTCCTGAAACCGTGGTCCTCGTCATTACGGCATTTGCGACCGCGGATTCGGCGGTCGATGCGATGAAGCAGGGTGCCTACGACTACCTGACCAAGCCGTTCCAGGTCGATGAAGTGCAGTTGATCATCCGCAATGCCCTGGAGAAGCGGCGTCTCTCGACGGAAAATATTCTATTAAAGCGCGAAATGGCGAGCCAATCGTCGTTTGCGCAGATTGTCGGCCAAAGCGAGAGCATGCAGAAGGTATTCGACGTGGTGCGCAAAGTCGCGGACGCCAAGAGCAATGTGCTGATTTGCGGGGAAAGTGGAACGGGAAAAGAGTTGGTGGCGCGCGCGATTCACTATAATAGTGCCCGGAGTCCGATGCCGTTTGTGGCGGTGAATTGCAGCGCAGTGCCGGAGACGTTGCTCGAAAGCGAACTCTTCGGGCACATGAAGGGGTCCTTTACCGGCGCGATGGCCAATAAGGCGGGGTTGTTCGAGGTCGCCAACGGCGGCACGATCTTTTTGGATGAAATCGGCGATACGACGCCAACAATTCAAGTTAAGCTGCTGCGCGTTATTCAGGAACGAGAGTTTCGACGTGTGGGCGGCAACCAGGATGTAAAGGTCGATGTGCGCATTGTGGCCGCGACCAATAAGGACCTTGAAAAAGCCGTAGCCGACGGCTCATTTCGCGAAGACTTGTACTATCGCTTGGACGTGATCCCGATTCGGCTTCCACCGTTGCGGCTTCGAACGGGAGACATCCCGCTTCTCGTAAAACATTTCATCGGGAAATTTTCACAGGAAAGCGGCAAGCCGGCTCCCGTATTGACATCGGAAGCCATGCACGTATTGTTGGGCCACGAGTGGCGCGGCAACGTACGCGAGCTTGAAAACTTGATGGAGCGCGTGGTCACCTTTTCCACCGGTGGGCCTGTCTCGGATGAGGATATTCGTGGCTGGCTTCATCGAGTCGTGACTCCTCAGCAGCCGGGTGTGCCCACCGACCTACCGGAGGAAGGGTTGGATTTGGAAGGGCTTATCAACGGCATTGAAAAAGACCTGCTCTTGAAGGCGCTCGAACGGGCCATGTGGGTGAAGAAAAAAGCCGCACGGCTTCTCAAGCTCAACACGCGATCCTTTCGCTATCGACTAGAGAAGTATGCCATCAAGGGAGGCCGTGATTAATCCGCAGCCGAGTCCATCCGAGATCACCGTCTTCGCCCCTGCCAAAATCAACCTGATCCTGCGAATCCTCGACCGTCGCCCCGATGGATTCCACAATCTTTGGTCGGTCATGCAGACGGTCGCGCTCGACGACGAGGTGCAGATCAGGTTGCGTACCGACCGGCAGGATATTCGGCTGAGGTGCGATGCGGCGCAGTTGGCTGCAGACCAGAGCAACCTCGTCTATCGCGCAGCCACGGAGATGCTCGCACGAGCCCAGCAATCGATCGGGCTCGACATTGAGCTGCGAAAGTGCATTCCGATGGGAGCCGGCCTCGGTGGCGGAAGCAGCGACGCAGCAGCCACCATCATAGGGCTGAACCATTTATTACAGTTGAAGTGGTCTCCGGCGCAGATGGCTGATGCCGGGCAATCGTTGGGCAGCGATGTGCCATTTTTTCTCTTTGCCCCCTCAGCGTTTGTGGCGAGTCGAGGAGAAGCAGTTCGGCCGGTCGTCGTTGAAGGGGCGCGATGGGTTGTCCTCGTCAACCCGGGGTTTGGGGTCAATACCAAGTGGGCGTATCAAGAATTGGCTGCCACCAGAGCCGCTGTGACGCCGCTGTCGCTGGTCCAGCGAGAACTCGACCGGCAATCGCGGGTGAACTGGGCCCAATTGATTGCCGCGGCAGAGAATGATTTCGAAGCGCCGGTCTTCGCAGCGCATGGAGAGCTTCGGGAGATTAAGCGAAGCTTGCAGGCCCACGGAGCCGAGATCGCGCTGCTCTCCGGAAGCGGGGCGACGGTGTTCGGGGTGTTTGCGGACGAGGCGTGCGCGCGGCTGGCCCAGGCCCAGTTCGTGAGTGAGAGTGCGATGAAGGTGTTTGTTGCTCCCACCTGTGCAGGGCCGCTTAGCTGGCGGTATGAACGACCACAATAAGCCACGGCTCGGTTGACAACTCCCCGTACATTCCGTTAAAGTCTGGCCCCTTAGCTGGCTTCCTCAACAGCGCGTAGCGAATAGAGGTAGGCGGGTCACGATTAGGCCCACCGACGCCCGCCGTCGAGACGAACCCTGTACGAAATCAGAACGTGACGCAGTGGCATCCAGAGACCCTCTGAGGAATCGATGAGCGGAGAGCTACAGATATTCTCTGGCAACGCGAATCCGGCCCTGGCCCATGAGATTTGTGCCTACCTTGGGACCAAGCTCGGCGAGGCCACAGTCGGGTCATTCAGTGACGGTGAAATTCGCGTCAAGATTGAGGAAAACGTTCGTGGCGGCGACGTGTTCGTCGTGCAGTCGAGTTGCCAGCCGGTCAACGACTCCCTTATGGAGTTGTTGATTATTATCGATGCACTCAAACGATCCTCCGCAAATCGCATTACCGCGGTCATCCCGTATTTCGGCTATGCGCGCCAGGATCGTAAGGATCAGCCACGTGTGCCGATTTCAGCGAAACTCGTGGCCGATCTCATCAGCACCGCCGGCACCGATCGGGTGCTGACGATGGATCTCCATGCGGGGCAGATCCAGGGGTTCTTCAATCTGCCGGTGGACCATCTCTACGCACTGCCCGTATTGTTGGATTACATTACAAAGAAGAAGGTGAGTGACCTGGTGGTCGTCTCGCCGGACGCCGGCGGAGTCGAGCGGGCTCGTGCCTTTGCGAAACGGCTCGAAGCGAGTTTGGCGATTATCGACAAGCGACGTGAAGGACCCAATCAGACGCAGATCATGAACATCATCGGCGACGTCGCAGGCAAGAGCGCGCTGCTGCTGGACGACATGATCGACACGGCCGGCACCATCGTGAAGGGGGCGCAGGCCTGTATGGATCGCGGGGCTCGGGAAGTGTGGACCGCCTGTACCCACGCGGTGCTCACCGGGCCGGCGTTGGAGCGGATCCAGCAATCCTGTCTGAAGCAAGTGATCGTGACCAATTCGATTCCGTTACGGGGCAAAGAGCAGCTCTGCCCGAAGTTACATCAATTATCGGTCGCTCCACTGTTAGGTGAGGCGATCCGACGCATCCATGAAGATGAGTCGGTGAGTTCATTGTTTGCATAACCTGAGACCGAGGCACCTAGAGACCAGCGAGAAGGGGACGGAGGGCTATCATGAAGTTTGATCTAGCAGTCACCATACGAGAGAAAACAGGAAAGGGTGCGGCGCGCCAGCTTCGGCGAGAGGGCAAGGTCCCGGGGGTGTTGTATGGGCAGGGCGAGTGCCTGCTTTTGACGATTGAACCCGATAGCCTGGTCAAGATTTTGAAGGCACAGGCGGGGGGCGCCGCCCTCGTGTCGCTCACGCTGACTGGTGCGAAGTCGAAACCGAACCGCACCGCACTTCTGCGCGATTTTCAGGTCGATCCGGTCGAAGGGCATGTCCTGCATGCGGATCTGTTTGAAATTTCGATGGACAAGCCGATTCGCGTGAAGGTACCCCTGCATTTGACCGGCGGAATGCCTGCGGGCGTCAAAGAAGGCGGCATCCTCCACCACAATATGCGCGAGTTGCATATTGAGTGTCTGCCGGCTGTGTTGCCGGACTTCATCGAAGTCGATGCCTCGGGGCTTGCCATTGCGCAAGGTCTCCATCTGAAAGACGTGGCTGCGCGCGAAGGGGTCCGCTATCCTCGACGATCCTGAGCAGATGGTCGTGAGTGTGGCGGCGCCGATGACGGAAGCCAAACTCGAATCGCTTCTCGCGAGCGGTGCAGCCGCACCGGAAGAGGCGAAAGAGCCTGAGGTGGTCGCGAAGGGCAAAGTGGCCGGTGAAGCCCCTGAGGGGGGCGAACCGGCCAAAGCCGGTGCGGCGGCTGCCGCTCCTGATGCGAAAGGCGGCGAGAAGAAGGGCGCTGCCGCGCCAAAAGCTGAGAAGAAAGAAGCCGAAAAGAAGAAATAACGTTGCGTCTCATCGTTGGGCTGGGCAACCCGGGCGCTGCCTATGCCCAAACCCGCCACAACGTCGGCATGTGGGTCATCGAACGGGCCGCGGCTCGGTGGTCCATCCGTCTCGCCAAGCGCGGCATGACTCATCGTGGATCGGGACGGCTTGGGTCGGAACTCCTCGAACTCGCCGGCACCCTCGATTGGATGAACATCACTGGTCCTCCGCTCAAAGGCCTCCTGCGTGAGTTTTCGCTGACCGCCGACGACCTGATTCTCATCCATGACGATCTTGATCTCGATCTGGGGCGTCTTCGGATCAAACAAGCCGGTGGGCATGGGGGGCATAACGGGATCAAGTCGGTCATTGACGCGATCGGGACGCCTCAGTTTGTGCGGATCAAGATCGGAATCGGCCGGCCGGCACCGCGTCAGGATTCGGCGGACTATGTGTTGCAGGCGTTCACGAGAGAAGAGATCGAAATATTGAATCCCTGTCTCGATCGCGCCGTCGATGCGTTGGAATGTTTGATCCATCGAGGAGTCGCGGTGGCAATGAACGAGTTCAATGTGCGGGAGCGCGAAACGCCGGAAGAGGAATAGGTGCTGCAGTGCTGAGCCGAATGAGCCTCGGAGTCTCTTCTCAGCACTCAGCACTTTGGACTCAGCACTGAGGTAATCAATGGGTGCTCTGTTGCGGCATGATCGGACTTCCGAACGTGGGAAAGACCACGGTCTTCAACGCGCTCACGGGTAGCGGCGCGTTGGCAGCCAACTATCCCTTCGCGACCGTCGATCCCAATACCGGCATCGCCCTGGTGCCTGATCCGCGACTCGGAGTCCTCACCGATCTCTTTAAGTCAAAGAAGACGACCTATAGCACGCTGGAAGTCCGCGACATTGCCGGATTGGTCGAAGGGGCGAGCAAGGGCGAAGGCCTCGGCAATCAGTTTCTCGGACACATCCGCGAAGTCGATGCGCTCCTCCACGTCGTCCGCTGTTTTCAGGGAACGGATGTCGTGCACGTCAGCGGAGGGGTGAATCCTCTTCGCGACATCGGCGTCATTGAAACCGAGTTGCTGTTGGCCGACCTCGACACGCTCGAACGACGGAAGCAAAAGACGGAAAAGAAAGTTCGAGCGGGCGATAAGAAGGCCGCGTTTGAGTTGACGTTCATCGACAAACTGATCGGATTGCTCGACAAGGGTGAATGGCTGGGCAACCTGACCTACACCCCCGAAGAGCGCGTGGTGCTCGACGAATGTCAATTGCTGGCAGCCAAGCCCGTGCTCTTCGTGGCCAATGTGTCGGAACAGGCCAGTCGCCGATGAAGCCATGGTGAAGGCGGTGCGCGAGTTCGCCGACAAACGCGGCGCGCGCGTCGTCACGATCTGCGGCCAGCTCGAAGCCGAACTCTCCACGTTGCCCGAATCCGAACGAACCGATTTCCTGAAAGAGATGGGGCTCACGGAATCGGGTCTTGTCCGGCTGACCCGTGAAGCCTATACATTGCTGAATATCATTACCTTCTTCACCGCCGGTGAAATCGAATCCAGGGCATGGCCGATTCCCAAAGGCATGAAGGCGCCGCAAGCGGCGGGCAAGATTCACTCCGACATGGAGCGAGGCTTCATCCGCGCCGAGGTCTATCACTACGACGATCTGCTGGCCTGCGGGTCGGAAGCGAAGGTGAAGGAGAAGGGGCTGTTTCGGCTCGAAGGGAAAGACTACGTCATCAAAGAAGCGGATATAGTCTACTTCCGCTTCAACGTCTAGCAGGCTGCTGAAAAAGGCCCCCAACTTCGTTCTCGGCTCGTCGAAATCCTCAACGTACCCGGCGCCTCCCACTCGCCTGCGGCCTCGTGGTGCGCCTTTTTGAGCAGCCTGCCCCCAGAGGGTACGCCTCCGGTTTCGACTCGCCTGCGGCCTCGTTGGATGGCCTTTTTGAGCAGCCTGAACTGCTTCGTAGTGCCATTTCAGAAGCTCTTCCCACACAGGTCGTTCCCGTGGGTTTGTTGAGATATCTTTCCGAAAGCTGTTCTTCATTCTCAGTATGGTCTCGTGGAACTTGGCTCGTGCTTCCCCGGTGGTCTTTAACTCCACTTCGTGCCGATTTATAGCCTGTTTAAGGTCCTCAGCCATTGTGAAAATGTTGAGATATAAAAGAAAATGCGTAGGGTCGAAAGCAGATGAGTGTGCCTTCCCCAGTCAACTCCTATTTCAAATTGACGTGGTCCTACGACGATAGTCATGGTCTCAAAAGCGTGAGCGAGACCCTTTCTTAGCGCGTCATACAAACTCTTAGCTGCCGGCTGCCACTGAGATGGCAACATCATTCCAAGAGAGAAACTTGTCGCCTTTGTATTTATCACCGTATCGAAACCAAGCCAGGGCTTCACAGGCACAAGCGATTAACAGTGCTGCCAGTATAGTTCACGCTGCTCTGACTCTGAAGCAAGACGTTCAAATCGTGAAGTACATTGCCCCTGAGTTGTCGTTGACAACCTTGGCTCAATATCGACCGTCGTATCTCACAGCATCCATAGATTCGTCCTTACTTTTCGAGCGTCGTCTTCATTCTTGTCGAGCAACATTCTAAAACGCCGCACTAAAAGAAGCCGGACATTCCAGTTTTAGCCGGTACGAGCTATGCTGAGGCCCAGAACAAGCTTTGCGAAGAACAGGGCTTACCGAGCACGCAGAAGAAAGATGAAACCCTGCTCCGCGGCTTCGGGAAATCGAGCTGAAGTGGACATTCTGGAGCCCCTGACGAACCTGTCGCTCCGATTGGCTGGGAGCGTTGACCGGCGGCTATGCGCCTTCGCGCGATTCATTGACAGCCAGAGTTTCGCTATGATACCGTCCACCGTTCTTTGAGCCTCATATAGAGGCGCCTACACCTCGCTCCCAACCTTGTTGGGGGCCTTTGTCCAGGAGGATTGCTGCATGGAGCTCTACGAGTCTCTGTTCATTATTCGTGCGTCTGTCTCCGACCAGGAGACCACTGCCTTGATCGAGAAGATGAAGGCGGTGGCAGAGAAGACCGGCGCGCAGTTCATCAAATCAGAAAACTGGGGCAAGAAGAAACTCGCCTACGAGGTGAAGCGGGAGCGGAAGGGCACGTACGTCTACTTCTACTTCAGAGCGCCCAACATCACGGTTGGTGAATTAGAGCGGTCCTATCGGCTGGAAGACACCATCATCAAGTTTTTGACCGTCCACCTCAAAAAAGAACTGATGCCGCCACGGCCGCTCGAAACGTCATCGGAGGAGTTTGCCGGTGGCCGGGTTTAACAAAGTCATTCTCCTCGGGAACCTCACGCGGAATCCTGAGCTGCGGTACACGCCGAACGGGACGCCCGTGGCCAGTTTGGGCCTCGCGGTCAGCCGGCGGTACAAGCAGGGCGATGAATTGAAGGAAGAAGTCTGTTTTGTCGACATTGTCGTCTTCGGCAAGCAGGCGGAACATTGCGGGCAGTATCTCAGCAAGGGGAGCGGAATCATCGTCGATGGGCGGCTGCAGCAGCGCCGGTGGGAAACGGAAGACGGCCAGAAGCGCAGCAAGCACGAGGTGGTGGCCCAAACGGTGACATTCATGCCGAAACGCCAGGATGGCGGTGGTGGCGGGAGCTGAGGCGCCGGCGCACGATGATGCCGGGTATGAATCCGACGAGCATGTCTAACAAATAGGGAGACGGTTTATGGAGCGTGAACAACAAGGCGGAGACCGAGAAGGCGGTGGGGGCGGACGGTTTTTCCAACGCAGGACGGCCTTGCAGGTTTTGTATTGATAAAGGGTCGATCGATTTCAAAGATGTCGGGCTGCTGAGAAACTTTTTAACTGAGCGGGGTCGGATTGTCCCGCGGCGCATCTCCGGCAATTGCATGAGGCACCAGCGCGAATTGACGGCTGCCGTCAAGCGGGCTCGGCACATTGCGCTCATCAGCTTTGCGGAAGAGCGATAACCGGTCACGTTGGGGATGGGAATGCAGGTAGGTGCGACGATGGAACTGCTCAGGCCGCTGCTGGCTGACATCACTGCCGATGGGCTCTCGCTGGTCGGCGAGGTCACGGCTGAAGAACTCGACCTCACCGAGGATGATGCTGTGCTCACGGGTCCACTGGCTGTGAGTCTGGACCTGACCAACATCGAAGGGTTGGTCGCTGTGACCGGTGTTCTGGAAGGCACGATCGTCCGCGAATGTGTGCGGTGCTTGAAGGAGTATGAGGATCCGCTGGCTTTTTCTGTGCGGGCTGCCTTTATCCCGGAGCCCAAGTCGGCGCCTCGTCATCCGAAGCGAGTCGATCCCAGAAAGACGCGTGCGGAAGTCGTGGAGGTCGAATCAGAAGAGGAGCCCGACGATCAATATCACTATCAGGGCAATCAGTTGGAACTGGCTCCCATGTTGCGTGAACACGTGATCCTGTCCGCGCCGATGCAGCCGCTCTGCAGCGACGACTGCTTGGGGCTCTGCGCGCAATGTGGGAAAAATTTGAATGAGGGACCTTGTCAGTGTGCCGCGGAACCACCGATTCCGACATTTCGGGTGGTCCAGGGCATGAAACGCAAGACCGGCGGATCGTCAGCATCATAGCGTGACCGCCTGCTATCGAGAGTGAGAAGGAGTTGCCATGCCGAATCCGAAACATAAACATTCACGGGAACGACGCGACAAGCGGCGCACACAAAAATTGCGCATCACACCGCCGGGCATGTCCGTCTGTCCGCAGTGCCACGAGATCAAGCTGCCGCATTACACCTGTTTGAATTGCGGAACGTATAAGGGTAAGGCGGTCATCCAGGTCGAAGAGTCCTAGCAGGTTCGTGACGGGTCCGTTGAGCAGCCCTGCAGGGCTCGATGGTTCCACGGATCACAACGGGATGATGCCTGTTTGCCTGTTGCGTCGATCATTTCACTGCTCTAAAATCCTGCCGCATGTAGCATCGTGACGGCTGCGCTTCTTTCGTGACCGCGCGACACGTCATCGTTCGATGAGTACTCAGCCTCTATGAAGATTGCGCTTGATGTCATGGGCGGTGACCATGGACCGGCCCCGGCCATTGAGGGGGCTCTCCAGGCTGCCCAGGAATGTGATGTCGAAGTGCTGCTGGTCGGTGACGAGGCCATTCTCACCGCCGAATGTCGCCGTCTCGGCTGCACGGACTCCCGCCTGTCTATTCGGCATGCCTCGCAGGTCGTCGAGATGCACGAGTCGCCGGCTACCGTTGCCCGCAAGAAGCGGGATTCCTCTATCTGGGTTGCCACTGAGCTGGTCAAGAGTGGCGAGGCGAGTGCCGTGGTCAGTCCCGGGAACACCGGCGCCAGCATGGTGGCGTCATTCTTTGTGCTCGGGCTGACGAAGGGTGTCGAGCGCCCGGCGATCGCGACAAGTCTGCCCACGCTGACCGGTACGGCGATCATGTTGGATGTGGGGGCCAATGTGGACTGTACGGCTCAGCATCTGGCCCAATTCGCCATCATGGGGAATGAGTATGGCAAATATCTCTTTGGGAAGCCCAACCCACGTGTCGGGCTGCTGAGTATCGGGGAAGAAGACAGCAAAGGGAATGAGGTCACGAAGGAGGCGTTCAAGCTCCTCAAAGCCAGTCCGCTCAACTTCATCGGCAATATCGAAGGCCGCGATGTGTACAGCGGGAGCGCCGATGTGGTGGTGTGCGATGGCTTCATCGGGAACGTCGCGCTGAAGATTTCCGAGGGAGTGGCCGATACGATCAAGAAGTTGTTGATCAAGGAAATCTCCGGATCCTTCTTCGGCCGCTTGGCCTATCCGCTCATTGCCAAGCCGCTGCTGAACTTAAAGAAGAGAATCGATTATGCGGAATTCGGCGGGGCGCCGCTTCTGGGTGTCAACGGCATTACGATGATCTGCCATGGCCGTTCGTCTGCCAAGGCGATCAAGAATGCCATTCGCCGGGCGAAGGGGTTGGCAGAGAGTCGTGTCGATGAGCTGATTCAGCGCGATATTGAAGAAAGCTTCTCGCAAGCCAAGTCCACCGAGGATTCGCCGGCATGAAGGCCCGCATCGCAGGGACTGGATCGTACGTGCCGGCCAAGGTGTTGACCAATGCCGACCTCGAACGGATGGTGGCCACCTCGGACGAATGGATTGTCGAACGGACCGGTATCCGCGAACGGCATGTGGCCGGTCCCGGTGAAGCCTGTTCCGATCTGGCGGTGAAGGCGGCGGAACAGGCCCTGACGGCTGCGGGGGTGAGTGCGGCCGATCTTGACCTGATTCTGTTGGCCACCTGCACCGGTGATTATCCGATTCCTGCCACCGCCTGTCTGATTCAACATCAGCTGGGGGCGACGCGTGCGGCGGCTTGTGATCTGTCGGCCGCCTGTTGCGGGTTCGTCTACGCGTTATCCGTGGCGGATGCCTATGTGAAAACCGGCATGCGCCATGTGTTGATCGTCGGGTCGGAAGTGATGTCGGCGATTACCGATTGGACCGATCGCAACACCTGTATTTTGTTCGGCGATGGGGCTGGAGCAGCAGTGATCAGCGCCAGTGAGAACGACCGTGGCATCCTGTCTACGCATCTTCGTTCCGATGGCGCCCTCTGCGATTTGATTGCGGTGCCAGGGGGAGGATCGCGTCTGCCGCCCTCTGAAAAGGTCGTGGCGGAACGGATGCAGTACATCAAGATGAAGGGGAACGAGACCTTTAAGGTGGCGGTTCGGACCTTGGAAGAGGTCGCGCGGGAAACCTTGGCTGCGAATCATCTCCGTGTTGAGGATCTCGACCTCTATGTGCCGCACCAAGCGAATGTGCGTATTCTCAAGGCGGTGGCCGAGCGTCTCGGGCTCCCGCCGGAGAAAGTGATGCTGAATCTCGATCGGTATGGGAATACGTCAGCGGCTTCAATTCCCATTGCCTTGGATGAAGCCGTGCGCCAGGGGCGAATCAAGGAAGGGGACCTGGTGATGTTAGGGGCCTTCGGCGCCGGATTGACGTGGGCGTCCGCTCTCATTCGATGGTAATCAGCGAAGCGATCAGCAATCAGCATTTGGCTCAAAGGATTTGGCTGATTGCAGATCGCTGATAATGGCTGCTTCGAACAACTTTTCCCGTTGACATTCAAAGGAAATTCGACGATATCTAACCCCACGGAGAGGGCGCGGTGCGCCCATTCCAGCTTCGAGTATCACGATAATGAGAGCAACCGGTAGCCTCGTGCAATCACTCCGGTAGTATGGCGACTCTCCAATCAACAAGGTCATCGAGTATTGGGTTGGTCTTTCCAGGCCAGGGGTCTCAGTCGGTCGGGATGGGGCGAGCGTTGGTGGAAGCCTATCCGGAGCATCAGGAGTCTCTACGAAGAGGCATCGTCGGTGCTGGGATATGACATTGCCGCGTTGTGTTTTGAAGGACCAGCGGAACGATTGAACCTCACGGAATATACTCAGCCGGCATTGTTGGTGAGCAGCATCGCCGCGCTCCAGGCGTTCAAGCCATTGGGCATCACACCGGTCGCGGTGGCCGGTCATAGCCTGGGTGAATACTCGGCTCTTGTTGCCGCAGGCGGAATGACCTATCGTGAGGCGGTGGCGATTGTGCAGAAGCGAGGTCGCTATATGGCCGAAGCGGTGCCGTCGGGAACCGGGCTTGTCGCCGCGCTGCTCGGCCTCACGGCAGACGTGGTGAAAGAGGTGTGCCGGGACGCCTCATCGGTGGGAGTCGTGGCCGCGGCAAATTTCAATTCGCCAGGTCAGATTGTCATTGCCGGGGAAAAGGCTGCCGTGGAACGGGCGATTGAACTGGCGAAAGCCAAAGGATGTAAGAAGGCGATTCCCCTTCCCGTGAGTGTGCCGGTGCATACGCCCCTGATGCAGAAGGCGGCAGATCGACTTGCCGGAGATTTGGCGGCGATCACCTGGTCCGATCTCAAGATGCCGCTGATTAACAATGCCGAAGCCAAGGCCCTCACGAAGGCGAGCGACATTCAGGCGTCGCTGGTACGACAACTTCCTTCATCGGTGCTCTGGGAAGACTCGGTGAAGGCCATGGCTGCGATGGGTGTGACGACGTTCGTCGAGGTTGGGCCGGGAACGGTGTTGAGCGGCTTGATCAAACGGATTCTGCCGGACGCGGTGACCATGAATGTCAATGATCCTAAGTCGCTTGAGGCGACCCGCGCTGCATTCGGTGCGTGAAGGGATATGAGGAGCGAGCGGATGTCACTCCATGGTAAGGTGGCGATTGTCACAGGGGCGGCGCAAGGGATCGGCCGGGCGATCGCAGAGTCGTTGGCTCAAGCCGGGGCGGATATTGTGGTCGCCGATCTTGATCCGAGCCGGTCGAAGGATGCGGTTGCGGCGGTGGAGCAGTTGGGGCGCAAGGCGCTGAACGTCAAAGTCAATGTGGCGGACGCCGCCGACACCAAAGCCATGGTCGACCAGGTGCTCAAGGAATGGGGGAAGGTCGATATTCTGGTGAACAATGCCGGGATCACGCGTGACGGGCTGCTGTTGCGGATGAAGGAAGAAGACTGGAATCTGGTGCTGCAAGTCAATTTGAACGGGACGTTCAACTGCACGAAGGCGGTCTTGCTCCCGATGACCAAGCAACGGTATGGTCGCATCGTCAACATCGCGTCGATCGTCGGCGTGATGGGTAATGTGGGCCAGGCCAATTACGCGGCATCGAAAGCGGCGGTGATCGGGTTGACCAAGACGGTGGCACGGGAATATGCGAGCCGCTCCGTCACGGTGAACGCGGTCGCGCCGGGATTCATCGATACCGCCATGACGCAGGGATTGTCGACGGAGGTGAAAGACACGCTTCAGAAGCAAATCCCATTGGGACGGTTGGGTACACCGGCCGATATTGCGGCGGCGGTGCGTTTTCTCGTGTCGGACGAGGCCAGCCTATATTACCGGGCACGTATTGCACGTGAACGGTGGGATGTTGATGCCCTGACGACTGTGCGGATAGAATATTGTATGATGCTGCGGCGACAGGCTTGCAGCGACAAGGAGGGTCTAGGATGGGGAAGGAGGCGGGGAAATCAATGGGTACTGTGGATGAACGAGTAAAAAAAATTATCGGTGAGCAGCTCGGAGTCGAAGAGGATGAGGTGACGCCCGAAGCCAGCTTCGTAGAGGATCTCGGTGCCGACTCGCTCGATACGGTTGAGTTGGTGATGGCCCTCGAAGAAGAATTCGGCATCGAGATTCCCGACGAAGACGCAGAAAAGATTCTGACGGTCGGGAAAGCGCTGGACTACATTAAGGAAAAGGCCTAGCGGTCGTAGGTCGCGATGAGTCCTCGTTCGACCAGGCGGATTGTGGTGACCGGTCTGGGGCTGATCACGCCTCTGGGAACGGGTGTCGAAAAGACCTGGAAGGCCATCTGTGCCGGTGAATCCGGAATCGGTCGAATCACGAAATTCGATCCTGCAGCGTACGATGCCCAAATCGCCGGTGAAGTGAAAGATTTCGATCCAGCCGAGTTCATCGAGAAAAAAGAAATCAAAAAGATGGATACGTTCATCCACTATGCCGTGGGCGCTGCCCAGCTGGCGGTGGATGATGCGGGGTTTACCGTGTCGCCGGAAGAGGCGACGAAAGTCGGTGTGTATATCGGATCGGGCATCGGGGGGCTTGGGTCGATCGAGCACTATCACAAGATTCTGCAGGAAAAAGGCCCTGGGCGCGTCTCGCCGTTTTTCATTCCGATGACCATCATCAATCTGGCTTCCGGGCAGGTGGCGATCAGACTGGGCGCCAAGGGGCCGAACTCCTGTGCGGTGACGGCCTGTGCGACGGGCAATCACTGTATCGGTGACGCGTATCGATTGATTCAGGCGGGCGATGCCGATGTCATGATCGCGGGCGGGGCGGAAGCCGCCATTACGCCGTTGGGAGTTGCAGGATTTGCCGCGTCGAAAGCCTTGTCGTTTCGCAACGATGAACCGACGAAAGCGAGCCGGCCGTTCGACAAGGACCGCGACGGGTTCGTGCTCGGCGAAGGCGCCGGAGTTGTGGTCCTGGAGGAACTGGAACATGCGCGTCGCCGTGGGGTTCGGATCTATGCCGAATTGATCGGCTACGGGATGAATAGCGACGCCTACCATATTACGGCCCCGTCCGAAGAAGGGGAGGGCGCGGTCCGGTGCATGGAGCTAGCGTTGAAGGATGCCGGCATCGGCAAGGATCAGGTCGGGTACATCAACGCGCATGGCACGTCGACGATGGCGGATGCGATTGAGACCAAGGCCATCAAGCAGGTATTCGGTGGGCAGGCCTCCCGTATTCCGGTGAGCTCGACGAAGTCAATGACCGGCCACTTACTAGGGGCAGCGGGTGGGATTGAAGCGGTGTTTAGTGTCCTGGCGCTTCACCACGGAATCCTTCCTCCAACGATCAACCTGGACCATCCGGATCCTGCCTGCGATCTGGACTATATTCCGCACAGGGCCAGACCGGCTGCGGTGACAGGTCGCGCTGTCGAATTCTTTCGGATTCGGCGGGGTCAATGCCTGCCTGCTCTTTAGAAAACCAGACGCCTAACAGGCCCTTCCGAGGGATGTACTTGCGACCATGACTTCGGCTTCTTCCGCCGACGCACTCCAGTCTTCGTTGGGCTATCGATTTCAGGCGCTTGCCTTGCTCGAAGAAGCCTTGACTCACTCCTCTCACGTAAACGAGCAGAAGACGGCTTCGGCACAACATAACGAGCGGCTCGAATTTCTCGGCGATGCCGTGCTGTCGCTGGTCATGAGTGAGTATCTGGCCTCCGCGTTGCCGCAGTCTTCAGAGGGGGCCCTCTCGAAGCTGAAAGCACAGTTGGTGAGTGAGGCATCGCTGGCGCTGGTAGCCCGCCGGCTTGGACTGGGAGAGCATCTCAAGCTCGGGCGCGGAGAGGACCGATCGAAGGGGCGTGAGAAAGACTCGTTGCTGGCCGATGCGCTGGAGGCGGTGCTGGCGGCGGTTCATCTTGACGGAGGATTCGAAGCCAGTCGTACGGTGACGCGCCGTATTTTTGCAGAGGAACTCACGCATATTGCCGCGCAACAGGAGCAGCCGGGAGCCGGCGACTACAAGACTCAATTTCAGGAGTGGTGTCAAAAGCGGCATGACACATTGCCGCGCTATTCGACCGTTCGAGAAACAGGGCCTGACCACCAGAAGTTATTCGAAGTGGAACTGTCGATTCAGGGTGAGGTCGTGGGCATAGGGTCCGGGCGAAGCAAAAAGGAAGCAGAGCAACAGGCGGCGAAGCAGGCCCTCCAACAGGCAGGGACTGCGCGGTAGGGGCATTTCACACGGGGTCGGTTACTAATCCAGGGAGGCTGATGATGCAGAGACGGACGATAGTGAAAATGGTGGCAGTGACGCTCGTGCTCGGGGGGAGTCTGTTGTTGGGAATGGGCGCCCTTTTCGCGCCTGACAAGGCTTCAGCGGAAGGGGCCAAAGGTCCTAAGGCCACTATTAAAACGAAGTTTGGCGATATGGACGTCGTCTTCTTTCCTGAGAAGGCTCCCAAGCACGTTGAAAATTTCATCGCGTTGGCAAAATCAGGCTTCTACAACGGCACGATCTTTCATCGAGTGATTCCAGGCTTTATGATTCAGGGCGGCGACCCCAATACCAAAGATCTGAATAAGCCGGAGACCTACGGTCAGGGTGGACCGAGTCAGCGGCTCAAGGCTGAGTTTAACGACATTCCTCACCGCCGGGGGATTGTCTCCATGGCGCGGACGAACGACCCCAACAGTGCCGGTTCTCAGTTCTTCATTGTCGTCAAGGACTCGAATTTTCTCGATGGGCAATATACGGTCTTTGGCGAAGTGGTGAAAGGGATGGAGGTCGCGGATAAGATTGTCAACTTGCCGAAAAACAGCCGCGATCTTCCAACGGAACGAGCGGAGATGACGGTCGTGGTACTCGAGTAAACAATGCGAACTTGGTGGGTGATAATGCGTAATGCTACTGCCATGGGAAGCCTCATGTTGTGTGGGGTATTGCTGGGGATCGGTCTCCTCATCGGTTGTGGAGGGAGGGCCGATGTGATGCCGGTTGCTCCTCCTCCCCCAAGTCATGGGCCGAAAGCTATTATCAAGACCAAGTTCGGAGACATACATATCAAGTTCTATCCGGATCTGGCCCCGAATCATGTTGCGAACTTTATCAAGTTGGCCAAGTCCGGCTTTTACGACGGGACGATTTTCCACCGGGTTATCCCCGGTTTTATGATTCAGGGCGGTGATCCCAATACCAAGAACTCGTTGCGCAAGGACCTCTATGGACAGGGTGGGCCCAAGGATGAGAAGGGCAATCCCATCATGCTCAAGGCGGAGTTCAGCGACACTCCTCATAAGCGCGGCATTGTGTCGATGGCGCGAGCGAACGAGCCAGATACCGCGGGGTCACAGTTTTTCATTGTTGTCGAGCCGTCCCCCTTCCTCGATCGAAAGTACACGGCGTTCGGTGAGGTGACCAAAGGTCTTGGCGTGGCCGATAAGATCGTGATGTTGCCGAGAAACGATCACGACTTGCCGAACGAGCGGATTGAGATCACGGTGACGATCGTCGAATAAGAGCAGTCAGAATGTGCTTCCGGCGCATGAGATGTACCTCGATGGCGTGGAGCCGGAGCGTTGGGGTGGAGGAGCTATTTGATTTTTCGATGAATGTGCGGAGGTGGGCTCGCTCGGACGGAAAGAACAGAACGAAGCAGAGGCCAAAGGCGCGGCCCGAGACCCAACGGACTGAGGCGCGTTCGACTTTCACGGGCGGTGACTGGTCGGGCAGCTGAAGGACGAGCTGAACGTCGATCCCTTCCGCCAAATTAATATCGGATTCGGCTCGACAGCCGGCTGTCGAGATGTTTGTGATCGTGGCGTCGCCTTCGATCTCACCGGAAGAAAATCCCAGAGTGCAACGTAACTCCACCCGTCGTGCTTTTCTAATCTTTCGTTCTTTGTCTGCACTCATGGGGTGTGGGCTATTGTCCTCGGGGTTGGCTACCGGTTAGTGGTGGTGTTGACACCCCGGTCCATGGGTATGCGGCTCAGGTGCCGGGGGCGGCATGAACTGCTGGCCTGGCAAGATGATGTGGCCCGGTTCACGTTGCTTAGTCAGGTGTTCTGCAATCTCAGGATGGTAGGCCCGCACATAGCCGATAAGCCCGCCGAGGAACCGTTGCGATTGAAAGTCCGTTCCGGAAAAGCGTGAGACGAAGGCGATTGCGCGGTCGAGTATCTCCGGTGCAGCGGACGTATCGGCGATCTCCTGCGGGTTCTGCTTCTTGAACGTGTCGTATTCCTTCTTCAAATGTTCTGCGAATACCGGCATCGGGGCAGCAGGCACATGGAGGGGACTGAGCGTGCGCCGCAAGGCCTGCAACGCCGCAACGATCTCCGCATCTTGGCCGTCGCGACGGCTTTGGAAGTAACCAAAGATGACCACTTCAACGAGATTGAAGAGGGCCACGGCCTTCTTGTCGCCGAGCTCGGCCAGTTCACGATAGAACTCCCTGCGCACCGGCATGAATTGCACCGCCAGCCGCTTCTGCTGATAGTCGCTTCCGGATTCGAGATAGACACAGTCAGCCGGGCATGAAACCCGCACGATTCGATGTTCGCCGCAGCATTGACTGCAGATCAGTCCCGCCAAGGCGGGGCATGGCCGCTTGCCTTTCCGTTGTGTGCAATAGGCGCAGTGGCTCATTTTTTTTCGGGCCCTTCCGGTGCCGGTTTCGGTGGCGGAGGGATGAAGCCATAGTCTGCCAACGTCCGTTTTTCTTGTTTCGTTTTCCCACTGCTGGGGGTTTCGAGCCCGTTCATCTCTGCCGCATGCGCCAATTCATAGGGCACAAGGATAATGTTATTCTCACGGTCGATGCTCAGATCTCCCGGCGAGGGCAAGAATTCAGCGATGACTTGAAATCGCTTGTCCCAGCTCATGCGCCAGACTTTTCCGGTCGTAAAATCGGATACGTACATGTTGCCCCAACGGTCGAAGTCTACTCCGCGGAGATTCTGAAAGCGGTTGGAAAAGAAGCTGTTGGAAAAGAGTTCTGTCACCACGCCTTCCGGAGAGACTTCGGAAATCTTGCCCTTCTCCCAACTGACCGCGATGATCTGACCTGATTTGGGATGGACGGCAAGGCCAGTGGGTCCCGCGAGGGAGCGGTCTGTGATGAGTACCGAAACCGTCTGGGTGGCCAGATCGACGCGGTAGATCGTGTTCGCTTTCTGGTCGGAACAATAGAGGTGTCCCTTGCCATCGAAAGTTACGTCGCTCAACGAGGTCGGTAGCGACTCAGACCGTGAGGTGGCGGGCGATCGGATGGTGAGTGTCATGACCGGCTTACCGGTGGTCGTGTCAAAGCCCCGCAGCGTGTCGAGATCGGCCACGTAGAGCACATGTTCAACCAAGGCCATGCCTTTGGGGGCATGGAGGGTGACGTCGTCCTTCCCTCCTTGGATAAACTTCAGATTGAGGAGTTTGCCATTGGGATTGAGCTTGGTGATGAATCCGTTGTTGTCGGCGGCTCTCCGCCTCGCCGTTCACGCTCGAGATGAAATAGTTTTTCTCGAGGGGATCGTTGACGAAACTATAAGGCGACTGCAGCTCGGTTACGGTGATTTGGGCATTGAGCGGGCTGGCGATCACCAGGGACATGATCCCGATAACCCAGGCCGCTGGATGGCTCATGACACGTGTCAGAAGGGACATCACGGAGGGGGTTCTGTTCACAAGATAGATGGCTGTTGATTGTGGCTGATGAAGGCATCGTAGCTGCCAGGCGAAGAGCCTGTCAAGAAATGGGCGTGAAACGTCAGACGTGAAACGTGAAAGGTGAGGCGTGAAGGGTAAGCATACCAGCGATCAATCGCATGATTCTCCCCTCTCCTCGCTTCACCCCTCACGTTTCACACCTTACGCCTCACGGCTAGAGAGGTCGTTGACTTGCTCAAAAATGCCCTGCTATGGTGCCGTGTTTTTTCTGACGGTCTCTCAACGGAGGAGGAATCAGTGGCGGCACGATTGATCGACGGCAAAGCATTGGCATTGCAAGTACGTGAGCGGTTGGCAACAGAATCAGCGGCAGTCTTGGCGAAGACCGGGATGAAGCCCGGCCTGGCGACGATTCTGGTGGGGGACGATCCCGCCTCGCATCTCTATGTGAAGAGCAAGCAGAAAGCCTGTGATGCGGCGGGCATCTATATCGATGATCACAAATTGCCGGCGAGCACGACGCAAGCAGAGTTGTTGGCCTTGATCGAAAAGGAGAACGCCGATCCCAAGATCCACGGGATATTGGTTCAGTTGCCGCTCCCGAAGCATATCGACAGCAAAGTCGTGCTCGAAGCGGTGTCGCCCGACAAGGATGCAGACGGGTTTCATCCATACAATTTCGGTCGGCTTGTCGAGGGGCATCCGGTGTTTGAAGCCTGCACGCCGAAGGGTGTCATTAAGATGATCGAATCCACCGGCGTGAGTATCGAAGGGAAGCGCGCCGTCGTATTGGGACGGAGTAACATCGTCGGCAAGCCGTTGGCGCTCATGTTGCTTCAGCGCCATGCCACGGTGACGATTTGCCACTCCAAGACGAAGGATTTGCCGGCGGTCTGTCGCGAAGCCGAGCTGTTGCTGGTCGCGATTGGGAAAGCCAAGTTTGTCACGGCCGACATGGTGAGAGAAGGGGCCGTCGTCATCGATGTGGGAACGAACAAAACTCCTGAGGGTAAATTGTGTGGCGATGTCGATTTTGAACCGGTCAGTCAGAAAGCAGGCTGGATCAGTCCTGTGCCGGGCGGTGTTGGGCCGATGACGATTGCGATGCTGCTGGACAACACGGTGGAGTCTGCTAAGAGAATGGCGGGAATGCTGTAGGAGGATGGGGCGCTCCCTTGCTCGCAGCAACGCGCACGATAAAAGAGTGCTCGCTTGGGGAAAGAGCGCGTCTTAGCGCGCACGAGGCGGGTGGGTACATATCGTTCGCGTAGGGGGAGCGCCCCATTCCTCCTACAGCTGTAGAGTGGGAGTGGAGGAGTAGAATAGAAAACATGAGTCGAGAACCGCGGCGATTGAAGGAAGTGCTCGATCAGGGACAGTTTGCTGTCACGATTGAGTACAATCCTCCCAAAGGCACCAACATTTCCGGCGTGTTAGAGAATGCCAAGCAGTTGGTGGGGCGCGTGCACGGGGTCAACGTGACGGACAACACGGCTGCCATTGTGCGGGCCGGGTCTCTTCCTGTCTGCCGACTCCTCTACGAACTCGGCCATGATCCGGTCATGCAGATGACCTGTCGTGATCGGAATCGGATTGGGATACAGTCGGACCTCATGGGCGCCTCCATGCTCGGTATCCGCAATATTCTGTGCCTCACCGGGGACTATCCGACCGTCGGAGACCATAAAGAAGCGAAGCCGGTCTATGATCTGGACTCCGTCCAAGTCATGCAGCTCGTGCAAGGACTCAACAACGGGCGAGATCTTGTGGGGAACAAGCTAGATGGTGCGACGCAGTTTACCATTGGGGCTGCCGTGACTCCGGAAGCCGACCCACTGGGACCCATGCTTGCCAAGTTTGAAGTGAAGGTGAAAGCGGGCGCCCAGTTTTTCCAGACGCAGGCGATTTACCATCCGGAGCAGTTTGCGTCCTTCATGAAGGCGGTTCGTCCCTTCAAGGTCAAAGTGCTGGCGGGCATTCTCGTCCTCCGGAACGCCAAGATGGCGGAGTTCATGAATGCGAATATTCCCGGCGTGTCAGTCCCCCAGGAGATGATCGACGAACTCAGGGCTGCCGGCCCCGAGCGCGCGGAAGATGTGGGGGTGGACATCGCGGTGCGGACAATCAAGGCGGTGCGGCCGTACTGCGACGGGGTCCATATTATGGCCATCAAGGCCACGCACCGGCTGGCTGACATTATCACCAAAGCGGAAGTGGGTTGATGACGATCCCCGAGTTTCAGCGGCACAAGCACGACAAGAAGAAGCTCATCGTCGTCACGGCCTACGACGCGCTGTTTACACGCATTGTCGAACAGGCCGGCATCGAAGCGATTCTGGTCGGGGATTCACTGGGTGTGGTCGTACAGGGGAAGGCCAATACACTTTCTGTGACGATGGACGACATGCTCTACCACACGAAGCTGGTGGCTGGGGCTGCCCAACGAGCGCTCGTCATCGGCGATATGCCGTTCATGTCCTATCAAGCCAGCCAGCGAAGACGCGCTTCGCAATGCTGGACGGTTTCTGCAGGCCGGGGCCCAGGCCATCAAGCTGGAAGGCGGCGCGGTGGTGGTCGATCGGGTGGCTGCGATGACCAGTATCGGCATTCCGGTGATGGGGCATCTCGGCATGACTCCCCAATCTGTCCATCGATTTGGCGGCTACAAAGTACAAGGAAAAGAATCGGATCATGCGCTGGCCTTGCTGAATGATGCCAAGGCTCTCGAAGCAGCCGGCGCCTTCGCCATCGTGCTCGAAGCGATTCCCGCCGAGTTGGCCAAGACCATTACGGAACAAGTGACCATTCCGACCATTGGAATCGGCGCTGGTCCGCACTGTGACGGCCAGGTCCTTGTGCTCTATGATCTCCTCGGGCTGTTCGACGATTTCGTGCCGAAGTTTGTCAAACCCTATGCCCATCTCAAGGCTGATGCACTCCAAGCCCTTCGCCGTTACAAAGAAGAGGTCGAGGAAGGCAAGTTCCCGAGCGATTCCGAGTCCTACCACTAACAGGCTGCTGAATGAGCAGCCTGACCATTACGAAATAGCAGTCTAGATCCGCAACTAGATCTTCGAGCCCTTAAGCGAAGCAGGGGTCTCAAGTGTGAGGTGAACTTGGTAGGACTCAGCTCTCGTAGAGGGTGTAGAAAGAGTCCGGTACTTTTCAGAGAACGCGACCACGTCGATTCCCATATACAATTGAGGCAGGTTTTGAAGACGTGCGAGCCCGCTACTTGCGAGCTTCTGCGCCGCTTGTTCGTTGCCGAGGAACCGCTTGAGATTCGCCGCGGCAAGTTGGATGAGGGCTTGGAAGAAGTTCCCTTGTTCGGTGTCGTGGCCCGCTGCATGCCAAAGGCCTTCGAAGACTTCGTGGCATTCCCACCAGTAGGCGAAGTTGTAGAGGTCGATCCCATACAGGTAATCCTCTGCCCGTTGCCATTCTTCAGGTGGAAAGGCTAGGAGCTTCGGCTCCGGCTGGTCGTAGGAATGGCCGAGTGGATTGCGACGCGGGTGCGGGCTTTTTCCCGGAAGGAATCGATAGGATGGAAACGGCCTCGTTGAGTAACGAGGCCAAGTCGGATCAGGAGGGTGAGGCTCAATCACGGTCGCGCTCGTCGGACACCTTCGACCTGGAAGACTTGGCGATCTTCTAGTCGCACCGCGGTCAGTTCCCTTCCCCATACGCAGCCACTGTCGATCGCCAACAGGTTGGGCTCGATGTGCAATCCTAACGCAGCCCAATGGCCGCAGATGACCGTTGTATCGGCATTTTTGCGGTTTGGAATGCGGAACCAGGGAAGGTATCCTGCGGGAGCCTGTTCCGGCGGGCCGGAGAATCCCGACATCTCACCTGTTGGGGTACAGGTTCGGAGTTTGGTCAACACACGAGTGATACTCACGAGACGTTCGTCGCCAGCCAAAGTGGGGTCCCATCGAGGTGATAGTCCGTGGAAAAGCGCTTCGAGGACGGTTCGATAGTTTGGGCCGGATAATACCGCTTCGACTTCTCTCGCACGATTCACCGCTTCATCGATGGTCCATTGAGGCAGAAGACCTGCGTGCACCATGAAGAACGACCGCTCGCGGTAATGGAGGGGCTGACGGCGAAGCCAGTCCACTAATTCTGCTTGATCCTCTGCCGCCAGCACATCCTGAATCGTGTCTTTTGGCCGGACAGTGACGATGTTTTCTGCGACAGCGAGTAGAAACAGATCATGGTTTCCCAGCACGATCTGTGCGGCAGGACCCAGCTGTTTGATGTATCGGAGAACCTCAAGCGAGTTCGGTCCTCGATTTACCAGGTCGCCGACGAACCACAATCGGTCTGCCGCGGGATCAAAGTTAATACGATCGACGAGTTGATTCAACTGCGTGGAGCAACCTTGCACATCGCCGATGGCATAGGTGGTCATGGACAGGCAGTAGGTGGGTTGAATCCAAATCGTGTAGGGGAGTGTCTCACGGGAATCGTGCTTCAATCACACTTCTGAGTCCACCGCGCGCTGCGAATGTCCCCGTGACTTTCGCCCATACCGGGCGGCAGGCTTTGACAATGTCCTGCAAAATACGGTTTACGGCGTTCTCATAAAAAATTCCCAAATTTCGGTAGGCGTGGATATACAGCTTCAGGGATTTAAGTTCGAGGCATTGTTTGTCGGGCATGTAGTGAAGAGTGATAGTTCCGAAATCCGCCAGGCCGGTTTTGGGACAGATGGCGGTATATTCAGGAATCTCAATCGTGATTTCATAGCCCTTGTATTGGTTCGGGAATGTTTCGATGTCCGGCAGTGGAGCGGTAATACCGCTCTTTGCATGTCGTTCGTTATAGCCCAGCTTCGTGGTCTTCGCTGTTTCTTTATCGACCCCTTACCCCTCACGTCTCACCCCTCACGTCTTCTAGACTTGTTTCATCCACTCCACTTGTCCGATTTTTTCCAGTTGAATATAGAGGGTCACCCAGGGGCAAGCCATCTCGGGATACACCTCACACAATCCTCCTTTTCGAACGCCTCCGCAGGGGCCGTGGCTCATGAATTTCGGACACTCGGCTTTGAGCGAATTGTCCGGAATCGGAGGGCGCTTATGGATTCCACCGGCGTGCTGAGCGCCTTCGTCTTCCCCGGGGATGATCACGCGTGTTGACATAGGGCTCTAGTCTAGACAGGTTTTGTGGAATCGGCAATCTCTCTTTCTAATGCCATGAAGTCGGTCGCACGTCTGGCAGGTGCGGAAACAGTGCAAACCGCAAGTTGTTAGGGCGAATGGCCTACAGCCTCGGAGCGTGCTAGGCCTTCTTTCGGGCATGGTGGGCCTTCTGAGAAGTTGCGTTGATTATCAGAAAGTTATAATATTTTTGGTGAGTGTATCATTCGAGGACATAGTAGATGTTTCTCATTGACAGTCTTTTTTGGGCTTTGCTACCATACGACATTCCTGTGAGCAGATCAGTCCAGTTCATTCAGCCTCGAATTCCTGCGAGCTTGTTGCATATAACTGTATCTTTCCGATAGGCAATGGATTGTCGTTGCCACGATAGAGGGAGGTGTTCCGATGAGTCTTGATTATGTAAAGTTTTCCGGTGGATTTGAGAAGTTCATGCCCAAAGAATATCGGGACATGGTCGAGCATGGCCCGTTTGGAAAGAAAATTTCGGTCTCCCAAATGGGGAGCTTCAAGGAAATTCTCGAAGAACATCCCATGTGTGCCGGTTGCGCGATGACTCTGTTCATCCGGCTGGCGATCATTGCCTTCCCCAACCCGGAAGACACCATCACTGTTGGAACGGCAGGCTGTGGACGGTTAGCGATTTCACAGGCTGCGATCCCGTTTGTGTACGGCAACTACGGCGATCAGAACGGTGTCGCGAGCGGACTGTCCCGCGGGCTGCGGCTGCGGTTCGGTGACAAGCCGAAAGATGTGGTCGTCATGGCGGGAGACGGCGGCACGGCGGATATCGGCTTCCAGCAAGTGCTCCATTCCTGGTTCCGAAAGGAACGGTTCACGACGATCATGTTGGACAACGAAGTGTACGGCAACACCGGCGGGCAGGAGAGCGGGATGACCAATCGTGGCGCCGTCTTAAAGATGGCTCCGTTGGGGAAGAAGTTCGAGAAGATGGACATGCTGCAAATGGCGAAGGTAGCCGGCTGTGCCTACGTGGCGACGGTAGTTCCGAACAATCCCCGCCGCGTCGAGAGCGTCATCAAGAAGGCCGTGCTAATTGCCCGCGAAGTGGGCTCGACCTACATTCAAGCCTACACCTCCTGTAACATCGAATACGCGATTCCGACCGACAAGGTGATGGAAGACGCGAAGACCGTTGAGAACGATCGGTATCAATTCACGGAATATGTGAGCGATGAGGCCAAGCAGTATCTGACCGAGCGGTATGGCTACAAAGACTATCTTCCGAAGGCGGCTGCTCCTGCCGCTGCAATTTCAAACAAAGCATAAGCGACTCGGAGGGAGGCCGGATATGGCAAAGCGCTTCAACATTCGGATGGCAGGGGTCGGCGGTCAGGGTGTTGTGACGGGGTCACACATTCTGAGCACCGCAGTGATCCATGCCGGCGGTGAAAGCACGATCGTCCCATTTTATGGATCGGAAAAGCGGATGGCGCCGGTCGAAAGCTACGTCCGTGTGTCGGATGAACCGATCTACGAAATTGGGGAAATCACCTTCCCGCACATCATCATTATCTTCCATCCCCAGGTCATTACCCACGGTAAGTCGTATACGATGCCGTTCTACTTCGGATTGAAGGAAGATGGGATTGCGTTGATCAACAACGATGGTCCGATGAGCCTTCACAGGGATCAGCAGCGTGAGTTGGAAGAGCGCCGTGCGAAGCTCTACTATTTCCCCGCCACCAAACTGTCCCTCGAAGTTGCAGGGATGGACCTCGCGACGAACATGGCACTGATGGGCGCTATCGGAGCCATCACAGGACTGACGTCGGTTGAAGCACTGGAGCTGTCGGTGAAGGACCGGTTCCTTGGTAAAGGATTTGTCGTCTCCGGCGGAACTGCGGCGTTGGACAGTGTCGTCGAACGGAAATTCAAGAAGAAGCAGGAGCTGATCGATAAAAATGTGGCGGTGATTCAGGCCGGCTGGAACTACGCAGTCGATCACGGTTGGGCTGCAGCATCGGTCAAACGGTCGGAAGCCCGTGCGACCGTAAGCGCCTAACCAGGATTTAGCACGAAGGAGTACCATGTATCTGGTAGCCAATATCGATGTTGAGATATGTGCCTCGAAGAGTTGCAAGCTCTGTACGCAATATTGTCCTGAAGCGAATACCATTCAGTATAGCGAAACCATGGGGACGGATAAGGGCTTCAAGTACGGCACTGCCTATATCGCGGTGGATCGATGCAAGGGTTGTGCGCTATGTGTGTGGGTGTGCGACACGATGGCAAAAAATAATGCCATTAAGATGATTATGATCGATCAATTACCGCTGGCTGCCGTCACCGATAACATTCGGTATGAAGAGAAAACCACCGTTGCAGTCCTGTCCAATCCAATGATTGTGATAGGTAATTAGGGAGGTACAGGAGTGGCAACGACGCTCGATACAAGAGAACGCATCATTGTCCCGGGTCCTGCCGGATTCCATCCGCCGTCGGCCGCTCAGTTGGGGGTCTCGCTGCCTGACCCAGGGCAAGGACTTTACTATGGGTTGCTGGAGGAGAATGAAGACAAGGTCATCGAAGAGATGGCCCGTAAAATGCTGACCAGCCCCAACGCCACGATCTTCCCGGGACCGTTGGTACTCTGGGCCTGGAACGAGCATGCCATTGAAAAGGCCAAGGCAGTGTTGGAGATTGCCGCCCAGATTCCGAACGTCCTGATCATTCCCATGCCGGACTATCGTCCGAAGTATCCGAAGATCGACCCTGAAGAGGTCATCAATCCAAACCATCCGAACCTCACGATTTGGGGCAACAAGATCGAGGCCTGTATCTTCATCGGCGTGCATTGCCATTATGCCAACTTGACCTTGAAAATGATTCGTGCCGGGACGAACTGTCTCACGATGGCGATCTGTGCGGAGCAGGGGCATGAAGATGCGATGCTGACGATTCGGGATTCGGACACGATCAAGTTGAGAAAGACCGCGCAGGTCTTCAAGCGGGTGCGCGAAGAAATGGGCATTAAGTTGCCGGAGAACGGCGAGAACGTGCGATTTACCGGCACGCAATCGAGAGTTCACGGCGGGAAAACTCACACCAATCCCCTCACCTTTGCGCCTGTGGCCGTGGCCTTGCCGGCGCAGCTGCCTTTGGCCATTCGGCTGAGCAGATGAAGCGTGAAGGCTAAGCAAGGTCGAACAGCACGGGCGATATAGCTAAGAGGTGTCACAATGAGCGAAGCACTCGAAGCAGAACAGAAGACCAACCCGCAGGGCGATCCCATCACGAGTGTCGCGGCCCCTAAACCGGCCGAGACGACGGGCGCCAGGAAAGACCCCCATGCCGAAGCGAAACGGCAGAAGGTGGTCACGCCGGAGTACATGTTCCTCGAAGCTCCACGGACGAAAGAGTTCATCACGGGCAGCGAAGCGGCGAAAGAGGCCGTTCGGCGCTCCAATGTGGACCTGGCCATCGCCTATCCGATCACCCCGCAGAGCGAAACGATGCAGCTCATCGGCGTGCTCTACGGCGAAGGGTACGTGAAAGAGTACTACCGCGGTGAAGAAGAAGTCGGGGTGATGGCGGCGATCGCCGGTGGATCACGGGCCGGTGTCCGCTGTTTCACGGCGACCGCTGGTCCCGGTACGCTTGCGAGGCATGGAAGGAATCGCGTCATGGCCGGGGCATCGGCTTACCTGTTGTAGCCATGTTCACCTGCCGCGTCGTCAACGCCCCGTTGGCCATTCAGCCGGACAATATAGAGGTCGCGTATTTATTGAACTGCGGCATGATCGTCTTCCACGCTGAGAATCAGCAGGACATGTACGATTTCATCATGGCCGGATTTCACGATCAGCGAAAAGAACGATGTGACGCTCCCGGTCGGTGTCTGCTGCGACGGGTTCTTTGTGACCCACGCCCGTGGGTATGTCCGGATGCAGGATCGCAGCATGAAGCTTCCTCCTCGTGAAGCCTGGCGTGGTGCGGTGCCGGTACTCGATGCGGAGAATCCTCCCGCCCGTTTGTCACGCGACGCCCCGGTTCAGAAGTCGAACTTCATGGCCTACAATATCCATGCAGTCTGGCAACAGGAAGTGTGGGCGGCAGTCGAACGGTCTCGCAAGTACATCAATCAGTATATGGGCGGCTTGCTCACGGCTGAGAATGTGGACGATGCCGAGGCGGTGATCATTGCCTCAGGTAGTGCTGCGGCTCAGTCACGGGAAGCTGTTCGTATTTGCGCCGAAAAGGGCATCAAGATCGGTTTGATCAAGGTCCGGTCGCTTCGTCCGTTTCCGACGAAGGAGTTACGGCAGCTTCTTGGCAAGACAAAGCTCATCGTCGTTCCGGAGTTCAACTATGTCGGATGGCTGGCGAAAGAAGTGGCCACCGCGATCTACGGGTACTCCAACGCCAAGATCATCGGTGGGCCGCGCGTGTACGGTGGTCAGTCGATGCCGGTGGAGTTGATCGTGGACGAAGTCGAGTCCGGTCTGACCGGGAAGAAGTCGAGTAATGTCGCCCAGTCTTCGATTATGGGTGGTGCCGTCAATCAGGATGACGTAGCCCATTTCATGCGCAGCATCTGACGAGCCTTGAAGCTGAAAACAAAGAGCCCGATCCTTCGCAGGATCGGGCCTCTTTGTTTTCGTCGGGTCGTTATCGTGTTGATCTAGTCGTTAATCGTTGAACGCAGCATTCAACCAGATAACGGTGACCGATTAACCGTATTCTACCCCTGCAGTTCGTCTTGCACCATGTCCTCACTCTCCGGCATGCCATAGGCTACATATTTGGCGTAGGAGAGATAGATCATCGCGCTATCCCTCATCGCCTTGGAGCCTTGCGACAGGCGGAAGACTTGGTCGGGGTTATGGGAAGGGGCTGCACCCATCGTCTCCACGTGGCTTTGTAGGAGCAGGGTGAATCGTTCCATCGAGCGTTCAACATCTTTGTAGGCCAATAAAATTTCGTCTGTCATGGTTGTCCTCCTAATCAGCATCAGCTTACACTATGCCCGTGCAACCCTTCAACGAGAAGAAACCGGCTAGTCTGTCATCGGAAATTCTCAAGGTTCTGGCAAAGGTATCGCCAGAAAGGGATCTTCGTGGTGACGCACTTGGCGCAGGCGGTCGTGAACCTTTCACGTCTTGTTTACAACCGCACGCGCAACATTGCCGCCTGCGTTACCTGGATGATCCTGCCCACGCTGCTGCCTATCTGTCGTATTTTCTCCCTGTGAACCTCTCCAAAGTCCAAGTCCTGCTGGATGAGCTGCCGAACGACAGCAGTCAGGAAACGCCAGACCGTCCGATGGCTGTGCTCGATCTCGGTTGTGGCCCAGGGACTGGATCCTTAGCCCTGTTGGATTGGCTATGGCATCGCAGCCAGGAGCGGGCAAAATCTCTGTCAGTCCTGGCTACTGATGCATCCCACGCATCTTTGCAGGACGCGAAGAGGTTGTGGGAGGCCTATTGCCAAGAGGTTGGAATATCCAGCGCAGGTCTCCGGTGTGTCGAGGGCAATCTGGAACATCCGCTCAAAGGCGATCTTGGCAAGCAGATTGTGCGGGGCGGGCCATATGACCTCATTATCATGGCGAACTGTCTCAATGAATTGTTTCCTGCATCGGTCGATCCCTCCGGCAGAGCGTGCTGCGGTTGTCGCACAACTCCTGCCGTTTCTCGCACCGCACGGCACCATCATGATCGTCGAGCCGGCCTTGCGGCAGACGGCCCGAGCGCTGCATCAGATGCGCAATCACCTGCTCAAGCAGGGCCTGTGTACGGTCTATAGTCCCTGCCTGCATGAGGGGGCCTGTCCGGCCTTAGACCATCCAGACGACTGGTGTCATGAAGAGCGACCATGGCAGACGCCTCCTGCGATTGCTGCGATCGATCGGGAGGTGGGGTTCATTAAAGACGCGTTGAAGTTTTCCTATCTGCTGTTGCGCACAGACGGTCGCACCATTGTGACGCGGAGCCCGCAGACCTTCCGGGTCGTGAGCGAACTACGAGAATTGAAGGGGGAGAAGCGAGCCTGGCTGTGCAATGAAACAGGGCGGCCTGAAGTCGGCCGGCTGGATCGGAAGGCCTCTCCTCACAATGCGGCTGTCGATAGCTGGCATCGCGGCGCGATCGTGCAGATCGAGCGGATTGTACGCAAGGAACGAGAAGGGAAAGTCTCGCCAGTTGGAAGAATTGAGAGTGATGCAGCCGTCGAGATCGTTCGTCCCGTTTGAAGCCTTCGCAATCAGGACAGAGGAAGCGTGCGGCCTCTCGCTCCTGCGCCTCCCGCGGCACCCCTTCCTCGGCGCTCTGAAGTGGAAGCCTTCTGGAATTCCTTCAGCTGCGATCATTCGATCGCAGTGCTTCAGTCAGTTCCAGCTTTCCTTCTTCAGACGCCGGGCGGGGACCCCGCCGCTCCGGCGCAAGTCGCTCGATGCCGCATGCTTCCTTGAGAGTGTGGAAACGGGACCGGTCGCTTATAGACCGGTCCCGTTTCTCGGACTAGAGCACAAGTAATGTGATAGCACGCTCATACCGTACTGCGGAGAGCGTTGACATGTGATCGAGCTCACGGGAGAATCAGCTCCCAGTTTGTAGTCTGTGCTGACATATTATGCCGGTCAATGTACTCAGTAGTTAGACGACGAAGACGTTGAGAAAATGGACGAGGATGACGAAGTGACCATACCTCCCGAGATCCTCGAAGATCTCAGGGCAGCGGGCTGGAAGTCCGGCTCGAGTGGCCTTGACTCAGTTCTGGCGCAAGAGGCAGAGATCAGTGCCACAAGGGCTAGGGAGGCGTTCCAATCCGGGAAGCACCGTTCAGAGTGGGGCGCGACGGCCTCCGCTATCCTTTGTGCCTCAGCTGCCTGCGAATGTCGTGTCTCCGAGTACCTTGCCCACTGGGAGTTTGCCTCCGGGCCACTTCCCACTGAGTTGGCTTCCATCAGACAGAAGCACGATGGCCTCGAGCAGTGGCGCTTGCTCCTGCGAAACCGTGCCCCAGGCTATGATCTTGGCAGTTCTCGAGAGTACCAGCGCCTTGGCTGTCTCCTGCGGCTACGTGACCTTGTCGCCCACAGGAACGCTAGGCTGTGCCCCGTAGGTCCAGTGCCCGATCAGATAGCTGACTGCGTCAGGCAGGGCGTGATTCCCATTAGGCAGGGAATCCACAGCGCCTGGCCTAGCGCCGTTTTGGTCCATGAAGTGGCGGACTGGGCCACTCAGACTGCCACGCGCTGGCTGAAGGTGGCTGATGAATTGGTTCCGCTCGTCTGCTGACGGGCGCGATCTTGTCTAACTTCGGCATGGGCTAAAAAGGTCTCCACCTCGTTCGCCTACATGCGCCTCTTCGCCGCGTCAAGACACATTCTTTGGGAAGGCGACGGGTCTGTGAGCGACTCGTCGCCGTCTCCCTTTCTTTTAGAGCAGCAGCACGTAGCAGGGTGACCGCTTCTGCGTCGCGAATCGCGGAGGCGAGGGCACCGCACTTGCCGAACAGATGCGGTCCGCCGAAGTCGGACGGCGAGGACTGTTTGAAGTTCCTTTCAGGCGAAGCCTGGAAAGGAACGAGTTCCACAGCCGAGCAGATGAGAGGCTTAGTGCGGTCGAGCCGAAGCGTTTGAGCAGGGCAGAAGCGGTCAGCCTGCTAAGGGATCAGAGGAAACGCTGAGGATTGAGGTTGGGAAGATAGGACCGGAAACTAATCCGCTTCAGGTTCTGAACTGCCGTGCTGATGCGACACCCGGTCTTCGTCGAACATCTCCGCCATTTCCTCGGCGATCATGTCACCATCGTCTTGAATGGCAATGAGCGGGATTTCTTTTCTTGGCTTGGCCACGGGCTCTGGAGCGGGAGCTTCTGGAGCCTTGGCTGGACTCTTTGGTGTCTCACTCATACGGAGATTATACACTACGCAGGGGGTGAAAAGGGGAGTTATTCAAACGCTTCCAGGGAGGAACGCTCCGGGTATGTTTTCTGGCACGAGGTACAGGTCAGGAAATAGATCGATTCTCGGACAGACATGGTGATACGAAAATTGAGGCTTACGCCTCGTTGATTGCAGGTCGGACAGGACATCTCTTTGAGCCGGTAGGGGATATCCGGTTGTGTGCGCAGGTAGAACTCCATATCTGTGTAGATTGGGAAGGTGTAGTAGCATTTTCTACAGATGCCGCGCCATTCACCATCTGCCTGCATAGAGCGTTCATCGATTCCAAAGCTTGATCCCTTACAAATGGCGCACTGAACAGTTTCAAGCCTGGTTTCAACTTCTTTAACGGTCGGGCTTGGCATCGGGGAGGCTCCTTGTGCAGAAGTCGGCGGTATCGTGTGGCCAGTATAGCGTTCACATGGAAGCGACTGCAACGGGACAGAGTCAAGATTTCTCCTTGACCTGGCGAGCGCGCCGCTTATACTAAGCCCATCATGCACCTGATCACCGAGACTCTATTGGTCGGGAATATCAACGACGCGAAGGAACCGCCGGTAAAGATCGGCGCGCTGCTCCTTGTTGCCGCTGAGTATACGTTGGAGTCACCCAGCTGGCTGTTGTATGGCAGGATTCCATTTTCGGAGTATGCCGAAGCCGAGCCGCTCTTGTTGGACCGAGCCGTGAGCTGGGTGGAACAGCATCTTTCAGGCAATCGGGTCATGGTCTGTTGCCGTGCCGGCATGGGCCGGTCCGTGTCGGTCGTGATGGCCTATCTCTGTTGTGTCCAAGGGATGACGTATGATGAGGTCCTAAAATTGGTCATGAAGCGCCGTCCCGGTGCCATGCCTCTTCCCAACCTCGAAGAAGCCATCACCCAAGTTCGCCTGCTTCGCGAGGCTCGCGCGAAGGACAAGAAGAACCTCGCTTCACGCCCAGCCTCCGCGCGTAACCACCAGGTTCAAAAGTGCTCCCTCAAGAGCAGTTCCCTCTCCATCACATTGCCTTTCGTGCTTCGTCCATGGCCTAATCCGTCTGATCGGGAATAGGTGCGACCACTTCACAAGGATTTCTCTTATGCCGGAATTGCCGGAAGCCGAAGTCGTTGCTCAGGCAGCTACGGGTTCATCTCCTCGGCGCACAGCTCAACGAGTGTTGGGTGGGACGAGCGGATATTGTTCGGGAAGGGTTGCCCACGCTCTCGTGGTATCACGGTGCGGTGCTGGAAGGGGTGGAGCGATACGGAAAGAGCGTCGCACTGGGGTTTAAAAAAGATGACGAACTCAGATATGTCGTCGCGGAGCTTGGCATGACAGGCCTCCTTCTCTTTCGCGATACGCAGACGAAACATCCGCAGCACGTTCATGTCCGCATGTCGTTCACGGGGGGCCATGAATCAGAACTGCGCTATTGGAACCCTCGGCGGTTCGGACGGCTGTCCTTGCTCGATCGGGCAGGACTCGACCGCTATCGTGCTCGACGCTTCGGGGTCGATCCCCTCACGGTGCCGCGCGACGAGTTCGTCCGTCTCATGCAAGCCAGGCGAGGACGTCTAAAACCGCTCTTGATGCATCAACAAGTGATTGCAGGGATTGGGAATATTTACGCGAACGAAATTCTCTTTCGCGCCAGGCTCCATCCGAACCGTGAGGTGAGTCGGCTGCGCGGAGCGACGATTAGACACGCTCTATGACACGATGCAGACGGTGCTGCACGAGGCGATTTCCTGTGGCGGATCGAGCGTCAAGGATTTCTATGCACCGGACGGCACAGAAGGCCGATACAAGCGCCGCCATCTCGTCTATGGCAAAGAAGGTCAACCCTGTTCCAACCGCTGCGGGCGGATGATTCGCCGTCTCCAAAGTGAACGCAGCTCGTTTTTTTGTCCCGCCTGCCAATCCAACCGCCTTCCAGGGTAATTCTTGTCGCGTGCACTTGAGAGGATCGGTGATGAAAGATGGTGATTGCCACACAGTTTCAAGCACTTAGGCTATGAGTCGCCCGACCGTCTTCGCTGCTAGGCCTTTTGAGCCATCTTCGTTTAGTTCCTCTGGCGTATTGAGTCCCCCAGCCGATTTCGTTAGAATCCTCCTCCTTTATATATTGTTTCCCACCATTCTGATGGAGTGATGCCATGGCGAAGGTGCTTGAAGGTCCGGGGATGGGGCTGATGAAGAAGTGGGGTATCACGGTCCCCCACTATGTCGTCGTCACCTCGGTTGACGAATTGACGAAGCTCGGCCATGCCAATGAATGGCTCAAGAAATCCAAGTTGGTGGTCAAGGCTCATGAAGCGCTCGGCTCGCGGTTCAAGCTTGGCTTGGTCAAGGTCGGGTCTGGATCTCAAAGAGGCGGAAGCGGCGACCAAGGAAATGATCGGCCGCCAAGTGGGCAGCATCACCGTCTCGCAAGTGATCGTGTCCGAAATGATTCCGCATAAGGAAGAATATTATTGTGCCGTGAAGTCCACCCGGGAAGGGACGGACATCCTGGTCGCCAACTGCGGCGGCATTGAAGTCGAATCGAATTGGGAGCGCGTGAAGCGTCTGGCGGTGGAAATCGGGCAGCAGCCCTCGGAGGACGCGCTCGAGAAGCTAGCCAAAGATGCGGGCTTTACCGGTTCACTCTTGAAGAAGATGGCCGATTTCGCGGGCAAGATGTTCACCTGTTTCGACAGCGAGGATGCGCAGTATTTGGAAGTGAACCCCGTGGTCCTGCGCGAGCATGAGAGTGAACTGATCGCGTTGGATGCGGTGACGCTGCTCGATGGCGATGCCAAGTTTCGGCATCCCGATTGGAACTTTGCCTTTGCCGCAGAATTCGGTCGTGCCTATTCCAAGCACGAAATGGAAGTCATGGCGGTGGATTCCAAGATCAAAGGCTCGGTCAAATTTATCGAGATTCCAGGCGGAGATACGGCCATGCTTCCAGCCGGCGGTGGCGCCAGCGTCTATTATTCCGATGCGGTTGTCGCACGCGGCGGCAAGTTGGCCAATTACGCCGAATACTCAGGCGATCCACCAGACTGGGCGGTTGAAGTGCTGACCGATAAGGTCTGCTCGTTGCCCGGGATCAAGAACATCATCGTCGGCGGCGCAATTGCCAATTTTACCGACGTGAAGAAGACGTTCGGCGGCATCATCAATGGATTCCGCAAGGCGAAGTCCGAGGGCAAGCTCAAGGACGTCAAGATTTGGGTGCGCCGCGGTGGCCCGCGTGAGAAGGAAGGGCTCGATGCGATGCGCGCACTCAAGGACGAAGGGTTCGACATCAACGTCTTCGACCGCAACACGCCGCTGACCGATATCGTCGATAAGGCGCTTCTGAAATAGAATCGAGTGCTGAGACCTGAGTGCTGAGCGGAGCAACACTGGGTTTCAGCACCCAAGACTCAGCACTCAGTACTGAAGAGAAGGGGAGATCCCGATGAGTATCCTGGCAAACAAAGATACCTATGTGGTCATTCAGGGGGGCGTCGCAGGCGTGAACGCCGCGCGCCGGATGGCCGAGTTTTGCTACCTGATTAAACGCTCGTTGAACGTCCTGGCCTTCGTCTATCCGCCTGACGCCGGCAAGACACACGAAATTCCCTATGGCAGCGGCTTAGTGGCCGTTCCCATCTATAAGACCGTTGCGGAAGCGACCAAGAACCATCCCCAGATCAACACCAGTCTCGTCTACATCGGCGCAGATCGGGCGATGAAGGGCGGGATGGAAGCCTTGGACGACCCGCACATCAAGGTGGTCTCCATGATCACCGAGGGTGTGCCGGAAAAAGATGCCAAGATCCTGGGCCGTCATGCGACCAAACTCGGGAAGGTCTTCAATGGCCCTTCGTCGATCGGCATTGTCTCCGCCGGATCCTGCCGGTTGGGTGTCATCGGTGGAGCCTTTGACAATCTGGTCCTTTCCAAGCTCTATCGCGAAGGTTCGTTCGGAGTCATCACCAAATCAGGCGGCCTCTCCAACGAGATTATCTGGATCTGCTCGCAATTTGCCGACGGCATCACGACGGCCATCGGGATCGGCGGCGATGCCTATCCGGGAACCGACTACGTCAGCTATCTCGAAATGTTCGAGAACGATCCGCAAACAAAGGCGGTCGTCATCGTTGGTGAGATGGGCGGCGATCTCGAAGAGCGGGCAGCCGAGTGGTATGGGGCGAAGAAGCGGCGTGTGAAGTTGATGGCCGTCGTATCCGGCTTCTGTCAGGAAAGTTTGCCGAAAGGCATGAAGTTCGGTCACGCCGGCGCCAAGGAAGGATTGAAGGGCGAAGGGTCGGCCCGTTCCAAGTCCGATGCCCTCAAAAAGTCCGGCGCGATCGTGCCCGCGACGTTCGGCGCCTTGGGTCCCGCCATCAAGGAGACCTATCAAGAGCTGTTGAAATCCGGCCAGGTCAAGGAGCCGGTGGAGCCGGTTGTACTGCCGAAGTTGCCGAAGACGATCGAAGAGGCGATGAAGGCCGACGAAGTCATGGTGGCCCCGCTGATCCGTACCACGATCAGCGACGACCGCGGCGACGAACCCTGCTACGACGGCTATCCCGCTTCAGAACTCATCAACAAAGGCTATGAAATTCCCCATGTCGTGGGCCTGCTGTGGGACAAACGACTGATCTCCAAACAGGAAGCCGAAATCATCAAGCGCATCATGATGCTCTCAGCCGATCATGGTCCCTGCGTGAGCGGCGCCTAGGCCACGATTCATCGCGGCCTGCGCAGGCATCGGTCTGTCCCAGTCGGTGGCAGCCGGTATGATCATGATCGGTCCTCGCTTCGGTGGAGCCGTGACGGATGCCGGCCGCTGGTTCAAGTATGCCGTCGACAACAAGATGTCCGTCGACGAGTTCCTCGCCTATATGAAGAAGAATGTCGGCCCGGTGCCGGGGATCGGCCATCGCGTCAAGAGCCTGCGCAATCCGGACAAGCGGGTGAAGGAGTTGGTCGGGTACGTCAAGAGTTTGAACATCAAGACTCCCTGCCTGGATTTTGCGCTCGAAGTGGAGAAGGTCACCTCGGTGAAGAAGGACAACCTGATTCTGAACGTGGACGGAACGATGGCGGCAGTGCTCGTCGATATCGGATTCCCGGTCGACAGTTTGAACGGCTTCTTCATTCTTTCACGCACGATCGGGTTGATCGGGCATTGGGTGGATCAGAAGCGTCAGGATAGCCGCTTGATCCGGCTGTTCGATTACCTGGTGAATTATGCGGCGCCCAAGCGGCGCGAAGTGCCGCCGTTAAAATAGTTGCGGAAGTCCCGCCATGCAATAGTGCTGAGTTCTGAGTTAGAAGACTGGTTTTCCCACTCAGCTCACAGCACTCAGAACTTCTAAGGAGTGATTGTCATGTCGACGATATGGATCTTGCCAAAAACCTCTATGCGAAGATGCCGGACGTGTTTGCCAAGGCCAGGAAGAAGTTCGGTCGTGGCCTGACCTTGTCGGAGAAGGTGCTGGTTTCACACGCGGACAATTTCGACACACAGACGTGGGAGCGCGGTAAGGCGATGCTGGCCCTGCGGCCTGATCGCGTGGCGATGCAGGATGCGACGGCTCAGATGGCCATGTTGCAGTTCATGCAGGCCAACAAGGCCACAGTGGCCGTGCCGAGCACCATCCATTGCGACCATTTGATCCGCGCCGAGATGGGCTCCGAGAAGGACCTGCTTCGTGCGGTGGACGAGAACAAGGAAGTCTATAATTTCCTTGCCTCGGCGGCGAAGAAGTACGGCATTGGCTTCTGGAAGCCCGGTGCGGGGATCATTCACCAAGTCGTGCTGGAAAATTACGCATTTCCCGGCGGCTTGATCATTGGAACCGATTCGCACACCCCGAATGGCGGTGGGCTTGGGATGTTAGCCATCGGTGTCGGCGGCGCCGATGCCGGTGAAGTGATGGCTGGCCTGCCCTGGGAAGTGCTCCATCCGAAACTGATCGGCATCCATCTGACCGGCAAGTTGAGCGGCTGGACCTCGCCGAAGGACGTGATTCTATATCTCTGCGGTTTGCTCACGGTGAAGGGCGGGACGAACAAGATCGTCGAATATTTTGGGCCCGGCGCGGAAACCATCAGCGCGACCGGCAAGGGGACGATCTGTAACATGGGCGCGGAACTGGGCGCCACGACGTCGGTGTTTCCCTTCGACCAGAAGATGGTCGCCTATCTGAACATCACGGATCGAGCCGATCTGGCCAACCTTGCGATTGCCAACAAATCGTTGCTCGTGGCGGACCCAGAGGTCTCTCAGTCGCCCGAGAAATACTACGACCAGATCGTCGAAGTCGATTTGTCGACGCTCGAGCCCCATGTCGTCGGGCCTCATACGCCGGATCTTGCCAGGCCGATTTCCAAGATGGCGGCGGAAGCCAAGGAGAAAGGCTATCCAGTCGAGCTCAAGGCGGCCCTCATCGGAAGCTGCACCAATTCATCCTATGAAGACATCAGCCGTTCGGCCCACATTGCCCAGCAAGGGCTGAAGGCCGGGCTCAAAGCGAAAGCACCGTTTCTCGTGTCGCCCGGCTCCGAGCGTATTTATCATACGATGAAGCGCGACGGGTTCTTGGAGACATTTGAACAGTTAGGCGGTACGGTGTTGTCGAATTCCTGCGGCCCCTGCATCGGACAGTGGAAGCGGGCCGACGGCGTGAAGGGGAAAGCGGATTCGATCGTCAGTTCCTTTAACCGCAATTTCCCCGGTCGTAACGACGGCATCAACGAAACCCTGTCGTTTCTCGCGAGCCCGGAAATTGTGACCGCCTATGCGATCTCCGGTAATTTGGCCTTCGATCCTGTTAATCAGAAGCTCAAGGGCGCGGATGGCAAGGAATTCAAGTTCCAGCCTCCGGAGGGCGAAGAACTTCCAGCCAAGGGTTTTGCAAAGGGTGAGGAAGGGTTTGTTGCGCCGGCAGCCAGCGGCGAGGGTTTGACCGTCGAAGTTCCGCCGACCAGCGAACGACTACAACTATTGCAGCCCTTCCCGCGTTGGGACGGTAAGGATTTCGAGAAGCTCCCTCTGTTGATCAAGACCAAGGGCAAGACGACGACCGATCACATCTCTCCGGCAGGCCCATGGCTCAAGTTCCGCGGCCATCTTGATAAGATCAGTGACAACATGTTCCTGGGTGCGAACAATGCGTTTTCTTCCGAGCCCGGCAAGGGTACGGATGTCTTCACAGGCGAATCGGGGCTGACCATCGCGCAGATTGCCCGCCGGTATAAGGCGAAGGGCATCGGTTCGATCGTGGTCGGCGACGAGAATTACGGCGAGGGCAGCAGCCGCGAGCATGCGGCGATGTCGCCGCGGTTTCTCAACGTGCGCGTCGTCCTCACGAAGAGTTTTGCCCGCATTCACGAAACCAATTTAAAGAAGCAGGGGATCTTGGCGTTGACCTTCGCTGACCCGAAGGATTACGAGAAGATCGATCAGCAGGACCGCATCAGCGTGACGGGACTTGGCAGTCTGGCTCCGGGCAAACCGGTGCAGGTGACGATACATAAGACGGATGGCACCACGCTTACCATCCACGCGAACCACAGCATCACTGAGCAACAGATTGCGTGGTTTAAGGCCGGTTCAGCGCTAAATGCGCTGAATTAACAAGTAGTTAGGAGAGGTATAATCATGACCACTACCGCATCGAAAATAATTTATACAAAAACCGATGAAGCGCCGATGCTGGCGACCTATTCGTTCTTGCCGATTATCAACGCCTTCAGCAAGGCAGCCGGTGTGTCGGTTGAATTGCGGGATATCTCGTTGGCTGGGCGCATTCTCGCGGTGTTTCCCGAATACCTGACGCCGCAACAGAAACAGGCGGATGCGCTGTCTGAATTGGGTGAGCTGGCCAAGAGGCCAGAAGCCAATATCATCAAGCTGCCGAACATCAGTGCATCGCTTCCCCAATTGAACGCCGCCGTCAAGGAATTGCAGAGTCAGGGCTACAAGCTTCCCGAGTACCCGGAATATCCGAAGGACGATAAGGAGAAGGATATCAAGGCTCGCTACGACAAAGTCAAAGGCAGTGCCGTCAACCCGGTTCTGCGCGAAGGCAACTCCGATCGCCGGGCGCCGCTCTCCGTGAAGGCTCATACCAGAAAGCATCCGCATAAGATGGGAGCCTGGAGTCCGGACTCCAAGACGCATGTCAGCCATATGAAGGGTGGAGATTTCCGTTCAAACGAAAAGTCGATAACCATGACTGCGGCGACCGATGCGCGGATCGAGTTTGTCGGGCAGGACGGCAAGACGACGGTGCTGAAGCCGAAAGTCGCGCTGCAGGCCGGTGAAGTGATCGATGCCACCTTCATGAGCAAGCGCGCGCTTCGCCAATTCCTGGAAGAGCAGATTGAAGACGCCAAGAAGCAGGGCGTGCTGTTCTCGATCCACATGAAAGCCACCATGATGAAGATCTCGGATCCCAAGATCTTCGGTCATGCCGTGACGGTCTATTATAAGGACGTGTTCGAGAAGCATGGCGAGACGCTTCAAAAAGCTGGGTGTGGATCCGGACAACGGCATCGGCGATTTCTATATCAAGATCAAGGCTTTGCCGGACGATCAACGCAAGGCGATCGAAGCCGATATTCAAGAGGTCTACAAGAAGCGGCCTCCGATGGCGATGGTGAATTCCGACAAGGGGATCACCAACTTGCATGTCCCCAGCGACATCATTATCGATGCCTCCATGCCCGCCGGTCATTCGCGACTCGGGGAAAATGTGGGATCCGGAAGGCAAGCTGCAAGATACCAAGTGGTGATCCCGGACGCCAGTTACGCGCCGGTCTATCACGAGGTCGTCGAATTCTGTAAGAAGCACGGCGCCTTCGACCCGAAGACGATGGGCAGCGTGCCCAACGTCGGTCTCATGGCGCAGGCGGCCGAGGAATATGGTTCGCACGACAAGACCTTCAAGGCGCCGGGCAACGGCACGATCCGCGTGGTGGATGCCTCGGGGAAGACGTTGCTGGAACACAGGTGGAAGAAGGCGATATCTGGCGGATGTGCCAGGTGAAGGATGCGCCGATTCGGGACTGGGTCAAGCTGGCGGTGAATCGTGCGAAGGCCACCGGAGCCCCGGCGATTTTCTGGTTGGACAAGACCAGAGCGCACGATGCGCAGTTGATCACGAAGGTCGAAACGCTACCTGAAAGATCACGATACGAAGGGCCTCGACATTCGGATCATGACTCCGGCCGATGCGACGCGTCTCTCGTTGGAGCGGATCAAAGAGGGGAAGGACACGATCTCTGTGACAGGGAACGTGTTGCGCGACTACCTCACGGACCTGTTCCCGATTCTCGAAATCGGGACCAGCGCCAAGATGCTCTCGATCGTTCCGCTGCTGAACGGCGGCGGGCTGTTCGAGACCGGCGCGGGAGGATCTGCGCCCGAAGCACGTGCAACAGTTCCAGGAGGAAGGTTATTTGCGGTGGGATTCGCTCGGTGAATTCCTCGCGCTGGCCGCCTCATTGGAACATCTCGCCAAGGTGGCGAACAATCAAGCGGCAAAAATTCTGGCCGACTCGCTCGATCAGGCCAATGCGAAGTTCCTGGAGAGCAATAAGTCTCCGGCCCGCAAGGTGGGCGAGATCGATAACCGCGGGAGCCATTTCTATCTGGCGCTTGTACTGGGCGCAGGCCTTGGCTCAGCAGACGCAGGATAAGAACCTGGCGAGCGCGTTTTGCCAAGATCGCCAAGGAGATGGCGGACAATGAAGCCAAGATTTCGACCGAACTGCTCGGGGCTCAAGGCAAGCCGGTCGATGTCGGCGGGTACTATCATCCCAACGATGCGAAGGCGTCCAAGGCGATGCGTCCCAGCGCGACCTTGAATGCAATCGTGGATGCGATCGCTTAGAAGTACGGTAAGGAGTAAGGTGTGATTAGCGTAGGCTTTGACCACTAACCCCTTACCCTTCACCTCTCACCGGTTCGAGGGACAATGGCACAAGAAGACAAAGAGAACGTGATCGATCAGCCGGAAGTCATCCGGCACAAGATGGTCACCGATCGAGATTGCCGGCAAGAAGTACGAAGTGCCGGAGGGGATCACGATCATTAAGGCCCTATGGTACTCGGGTCAGGAAGTCGTCCGCGGGGCCGGCTGTCTTGGCGGATTCTGCGGCGCCTGTGCGGCCTACTATCGGACCAAGGACGATCCTAAAGTGAGGACCTGCCTGGCCTGCCAAATGGCGGTGCAAGACGGTATGTCGATCACGATGATGCCGCCGTTCCCGGCCCGCAAGGCCATCTACGACATTCAGACGCTCAAAGATCCGAAACAAGACCTCTTCAATCTCTATCCTGAAGCGCCGCTTTGCCGAAACTGCAACGCCTGCACCGAAGCCTGCCCGCAGCAGATCGATGTGCGGGAGGGAGTCTGGAAGGCCGTCTTCGGAGATTTCAAGAGCGTGTCCGAGATGTTCATGGATTGTGTGATGTGCGGCATGTGCACGCCGGTCTGCATTGCGGACATCGCTCCCAATCTCGTGGCCCTGTATGTGAGCCGGGCGCAGGGGGCTCATTTCACCGAGAAGCCGCTGGGCCTGGATACGCGCATCAAGGAAATCCAAGACGGCCGTTTCAACGACGAGTGGGCCAAGATCCTCAAGATGACCGAGAAAGAACTGGCCGATCACTGCGCAACCGTGAAATAGCAGAATGAGCAGTCAGCCGTCAGCTCTCAGCTTCTGAAATTGAGGCAGAAGCTGAACGCTGATAGCTGAAAGCAAACTCATGGACATCCACGCCCTTCAACAGATCGTGCACCGGACGCGGGATGCTCGACGCAAGCAGACCCTTCCCAAGTTCTCTCCAGCGGATCGCGACCAACTGATCCACAAATATCATCCGGATTTTCGTGAGCGAGCCTATCGGCCGATCCGCTTCGGTCCCAATGAGGGGGATAAGACGGTCGTCGAGCTGGCAGCATTGCTGGAGGGCGATAGTCCGATTGCCGACGAGTTCGATCTGACGGCCGATTACACGACCGACGTCCTGGTGGTGGGCGGCGGCGGGGCCGGCTGTGCGGCGGCGCTCCATGCGCATGCGGCCGGCGCCAAGGTCATCCTGGCGACGAAGCTCCGTCTCGGCGACTCCAACAGCGTGATGGCTCAAGGGGGCATGCAGATTTCGGTCGCGCCCGAGGACTCGCCCGTCACGCATTTCGTGGATACGCTGAAGGGCGGCCACATGCAGAATGACCATCAGCTGCTCAAGGTGATGGTCGAGGAAGGCCCCTCGATTGCGAAATGGCTGTTGAGCCTGGGCGTGCTGTTCGATCGCGATGGGGACGGCAACCTCCATGTGAAGAAAGGCGGCGGGAGTTCGAAGCCTCGCCTCCTGACCTGTTCAGACTATACCGGCCTTGAAATCATGCGGGTGCTCAAGGACGAGGTGCTGAATCAGAACATCCAGTTACTCGAGTTCTGCGCCGCGGTCGAGCTGACGAGTGATGAGAAGGGGAACTGCACCGGCGCCATATTCAAAGACCTCGACAACCATCGCCACGTCGTCGTGGCCGCCAAGTCCGTCATTCTGGCGACCGGCGGGATCGGCCGGCTCCACATTCAGGGATTCCCGACCAGCAATCACTACGGTGCGACCGGCGACGGGCTGTGCCTGGCCTATCGACTGGGCGCCAAACTCATGCACATCGATACGTTCCAGTATCACCCCTCCGGCGCGGTCTATCCCGAACAGCTCATCGGGGCGCTGGTGACGGAGGGTATTCGATCCGAAGGCGGACATTTGGTCAATGCGAAGGGTGAACGGTTCGTCAACGAAATGGACACCCGCGACGTCGTGTCCTCTTCGATTATCCGGGAGTGTGAAGAGGGGCGCGGCATCCGCACGATGTCCGGGCGCATCGGCGTCTGGCTCGACACCCCGCTGCTCGATGCCGAACATGGTCCCGGCACCTTGGAGAAGCATTTCCCCGCGATGATGATGCAGTTCGAACGATTTGGCATCGATATCAGCAAAGACCCCGTGTTGATCTATCCGACGCTGCACTATCAGAACGGCGGCGTGAAGATTGATACCAATTCAGAAACCAACGTGAACAATCTCTTCGTCGCGGGCGAGGCGTCCGGCGGATTGCACGGACGGAATCGATTGATGGGCAATTCGCTTCTCGACCTGATGGTCTTTGGAAAGCGATCCGGGCTGACGGCTGCGGCTCGTGCCGCTGCCATGCCGCAAGGGAAGTTGACGGTCGGGCATCTGAAGGGATTCCGTGCCGAGGCCAAGAAGCACGGCAGTGTGAGCGGGATCGTGTCGCCCATGATCCTGCCGGCGTATACAAGAAAAGAATAGCGAGACAGGTGCGAAGTGCGAGAGATGCGAGCGTGGCAGAAGTGTCACTCGTCCCGCCTTTCGCGCGAGCCTCAGCCTGTCCCGCGGAAGGATTGACATGAACGTTCATGAGTTTCAGGCGAAGCAGTTGTTCGGGCAGTTCGGGGTTCCGGTTCCGCGCGGGAAAGAGATTACCTCGCCCGAGGCAGGAGCGGCATGGGCGGCAGAACTCAATACCCCGGTGTTTGTCGTCAAGGCGCAGATCCACGCAGGCGGTCGAGGCAAGGCCGGCGGCGTCAAGATTACGAAGGACAAGGCGGCCGTTCCCGGTTTGGTCAAGGAACTGATCGGCAAGACCCTCATCACCCACCAGACCGGCCCAAAGGGGCGGGAAGTGCGGCGGTTGCTGATCGAAGAAGGGGCCGCGATTGCCAAGGAATTGTATGTGAGCCTCCTCGTCGATCGGGATAGCGGATGGCCCGTGTTTATCGCGAGCACCGAAGGCGGGATGGAGATCGAAGAAGTCGCCGCCCACACGCCGGAGAAGATCATCCGGGAGGCCATCGACCCGGCCGTCGGGTTTCAGTCGTACAACGGGCGAAACATCGCCTTCGCGCTCGGGCTTCCTGCCATGGAACCGGCCGTCGTGAATCCCTTCATTCAGATGCTGGGGAACCTCTATCGCCTGTTTATGGACAAGAATGCGGCCATGGTGGAGATCAATCCGCTGGTCATCACCGGCGACAAGAAACTCATCGCACTGGACGGCAAGGTCTCATTCGACGATAACGCGCTGTTCAGGCATGCCGATGTGCAGCAGATGCGCGATCTCCACGAAGAAGACCCGCTCGAGATCGAAGCGGGAGAAAATAATCTGAACTACATTAAGCTCGACGGCAACATCGGCTGCATGGTGAACGGCGCGGGCCTTGCCATGGCGACGATGGACGTCATCAAGCTGGCGGGCAGCGAGCCGGCGAACTTTCTGGATGTCGGCGGCGGCGCGACCAAGGAGACTGTGGCTGCGGGATTTCGGATTCTCCTCAAGGATCCGAACGTCAAGGGCATCTTCATCAACATCTTCGGCGGGATTGTTCGTTGCGAGCGGATTGCCCATGGTGTCATCGAAGCGGCCAAAGAAGTGAAGATCAACGTGCCGTTGGTCGTCCGGCTGCAGGGGACGAATGCAGACGAAGGCCGCAAGTTACTGGCCGAGTCCGGCCTCAAGCTGGAGGTGGCCAACGATCTGTGGGAAGCGGCGCAAAAAATTGTGAAGTTGACGGGAAAGGCGGCGTAGCGTGCTGGAGAGGCACAGGGCTAAGCCCCTGTGCTCGCAGACCGCGCACGATCAGAATGTGCTCGGCCGATGCGCGCAGTGAGGGCTCAGCCCCGCGCCTCTCTAGCAGGCTAGTACAAATAGAAGACCTTCCCCGTTGTGGATGGGGGAGGAGGAAAGAAGAGGAAAAAGTGAGCATTCTCGTTAATAAGAATACGCGGGTGGTGGTGCAGGGGATTACGGGTAAGGAAGGCTCGTTCCATGCGACGCAGTGCAAGGCCTATGGGACGCAGGTCGTCGCTGGTGTGACGCCGGGCAAGGCGGGGCAAGAGGTCGAGGGCATTCCGGTGTTCAATACGGTGCGCGATGCCGTGAAGAAGGCCCAGTGCGACACCTCGCTGATCTTTGTGCCTCCGCCGTTTTGCGCCGATGCGATTCTGGAAGCCGCCGATGCCGGCATCAAGCTCGTGATCTGCATTACCGAAGGCATTCCGGTCAACGACATGGTCAAGGTCAAGCGCGCGCTCCGTGGCAAGGATGTCCGATTGATCGGACCCAACTGTCCCGGCGTCATCACGGTCGATGAAGCGAAGATCGGCATCATGCCGGGCTTCATTCATAAGAAGGGTGTGGTGGGCGTCGTGTCGCGCAGCGGGACCCTCACCTACGAAGCGGTGCATCAGCTCTCGACGCTGGGATTGGGTGAAACGACTTGTGTCGGCATCGGTGGCGATCCGGTCAATGGCACAGGCTTCGTCGATGTGCTGGCGTTGTTCGAGAAAGATCCCGAGACTCAGGCGATCGTGATGATCGGCGAGATCGGCGGCGATGCGGAAGAAAAAGCCGCTGAGTTCATCAAGAAGAACGTGAAGAAGCCGGTCGTCAGCTTCATTGCCGGGATCACGGCGCCGCCAGGACGCCGCATGGGCCATGCCGGCGCCATCATTTCAGGAGGCAAGGGCACGGCAGCGGAGAAGATGAAGAGCTTGGAGGCAGCGGGTGTCCGAGTGGTGAAGAACCCGGCTGAGATCGGCAATGCGGTCAAGGTTGCGCTCGGGCGGTAAGTAAGAATCTCGTCTCGTTCTTGTCGGGCAATTGCGAAGTGGGGATGTGGTGGTCGATCGATCACCTATCCCCACTTCGTCTTTGTTGGCTCAGCCCCGTTTGGTCTTCCCTCCAGGGGTGACAAGTAATTTCCCTTCTCCTGCCATGCTATTCGTGTTAGGGTGATTGGATGCGGGTATTTCTCATCCACGTTCGCGACCCACAGTTCTACGCCCTTCCGGCTAAAACACGCGCAAAAAACGGCCGTATCCGGGTCATGGGCTTTCCTCCCATCGGCATCATGTCCCTCTCGTCGGTGCTCAAACAGGCCGGCCACGAGTGTGTGATGTTCGATCAGGCGAACCCCGACACGCCGAACGAGGTGATCATTGAGGAAATCAACCGGCAGCAGCCGGCCTTGGTCGGCCTCAGTTTCCTCAGTACCACCAGCTATCCCTACGCGAAGATCCTGGCCCGTCAGATTCGCGCCGCCAACTCGAAGGTCAAACTGGCCTTCGGAGGCGTCTTTGCAAGTTTGAATGCCGCACTTGGTCAAACTGCAGTGTCCTGAAGTGGATTTCGTCTGCCAGGGAGACGGCGAGCAGTTGCTCCTCGATCTGCTCGAACGGTTCGATGACCCAGCCGATGTCGCTGGGCTGACCTGGGCCAAGGACGGCCAGGTCGTGCAGAACTCCGGCCGGCCGATGGAGCGCCATCTCGATCAGTGGCCTTTCCCCGATCGCGAAGGCCTTCCGCTCGACTTTATAGAGTCGATGCCGCTCGACGTGCCGGCGGTGCTCTCGATGGAGCGGTTCACGACGATGCAAACCTCGCGAGGCTGCCCGTGGCCCTGCGTATTCTGCGACATTCCGATCTTCAACGAAGGTAAGTGGCGCGCGCGGAGCGCCCAGCACGTGGTGAGCGAACTCAAGTACCTCGAAGAATGCGGCTACGGGTCCGTCTATTTTGTCGACGACCATTTTCTGCTGCAACCCAAGCGGATCGAGGCGATTTGCCAAGGCGTGATGGACGCGAAGCTCTCGATTCAATGGGGCATCGAAGGGCGCGTAGACTCGGTGGCCCAGCATTTGTTTCCTGCCATGGCCAAGGCCCATTGCCGGACGGTCATGTTCGGGATTGAAAGCGGGAGTCAGAAGATTCTCGATCGCCTCAAGAAAGAACAGACGCTGGAGGAAGTGGCCACAGCAGTCAAGAACGCCAAGCAGGCCGGCATCGAGATCGTGCACGGCTTCTTCACCGTGGGCAACCCCGATGAAACGGTCGAAGATATGAACGCCACGTTCGACCTGGCCTCCAAGCTGCCGCTCGACACGTTCGGCTTCAATCGGCTTTGTGTGTATCGAGGGACTCCGCTCTGGCAGGAATATGTGAAGCGCGGGCTAGTCAGCGAAACCACCGATTGGTACAAGTATTTCAAATGTTCCGACGATCGATCCGACCTGCTTGCCCGGAGAAGTGATCAATGAGGTCCGCCGTCAAGGGCTCAAGCGGCTGTTCCTCTACAAGCTCCTGCACTATCCCATCCAGACGTTCCGGTTGCTGCGGCGGTTTCTCCGCTTCATGCCGGCGCGGGATGTGGCCTACCTCATCATCAAGCCGTTCCTGGGCCAGAAGAAAGGCGCCACGAAGGCTGAAGTGCTGTCCCGCGCCGTCGAACATGCGCGATATGAAAGATGCGGCGGCAGAGCTGACCCAGATGACGGATGACATGCTCCACAACGTGATGGAGGAGTCTCGGCTGGAACGGTTACGCATTCAGCAGGAAGCAGAAAGTTCGCGCGAACTACCCATGGTCCAAGCCCGCTAGAGCATCCTGCGAGACGGCTCTCCTGTTAAATCAGCAATTCCACGGTCAGCTGATCAGGAAGTAAGCCCCAAGGCCGATAGCCGCGAGAGCGACTACGCTGAACATCACCTTCTCATGCCCGCACATCCCCGCCTGTGCTTTGCAGACTGCCAGGGAGCACATAATCGCCATTGTGGCCTCCTGTGGTACAAACTGTGAAGCATCGTTTGCGACACAAGTCTCGTTTAATTATGGCGCAAGATTCAAGTTGTGATTTACGAGTGACGGCATTTTTGCCGTTCCGATGAAAAAACGATACGCTGCTCATCGGGCTTAGTCAACGACCATCTTGTCAGCCACATCCGAAAAGTGAAAGAGGCAAGATGGGCCTACTGAATGAGCGCCTGCTTCGTTTCATCCAGATGCTTTTGGAGGTACTGCATGAAGGGTGTGCCGCCTGTTCCCACGGCCGTGGGATTGCTTGCGTGGGATTGGTGTTGGCGATGGATGTAACTGTCGGCGTAGCCGATGTGGATCTCGCGAAATTGGGCGAGGAGATCGACGCAGGCGCAGTAGGCAGCCCAGAGATTGGGGCTGCGTGATTTTCGATCGCGGACATAGCCGGCGAGCAACGGCCGGCCAAGATCATCGGTGGCCTTCTCTAGGGTCTCTAGAAATGCGCGGTGGCGCGGAGGCATGTAGTCGCGCATTTCCTGTAAATACAGGGTCAAGGGGTCAGGGGCATGGGCGATTCCGAGTCCGGCGTCGAGACAAGGCACAATCGAGCTTTGCGCGCCGGTTTCGCCTCGGAATTGTTGCGGCTGCCCGGCATAGGACTCCACGCCCTCGTAGGCGAGTCCGTTCGGTAAGGAAGGGCTGTTCTTCCAGCCGTGGATGTAGGGCCGCACGCGGTTGTAGTACACGTAGGGATCGCAGCGCTCTTTCATCCTGATCAACGTGTCTCGCATGGCCGTTTGAGCCAACGCCAAGGATTTGAGCCCGAGCAAGACCTCGTCCTCCTTATCCCCAGCCGCCCCGCTCATCGCGCGCAGAAGTCCGGCCAGCCCTGATCCCGCTTCCCGTTCGATCTGGATGTGAACCACGACAAACCACTCTTCATCCAAACCGCCGAGAAAATTTTGGAGCAGCACAATGTTGTCGAGCTGAATCGGCTTGGTCAGGTCGAGTCGCCGCCAGTTATCGAGCGCGTAGGAAGCGTACGAGAGTACCGGAGGACGGCCAAGTCGCTGCGCAACGTCGTGCCAGGGTTGTGCAAGTTGCGGTGGCAACGTCGCAGCCGGCTGGTCCGGCACTTCCCAAATGTAGGCATGCCCGCAGAACGAAAGAATCCGCATCGCAGCCCGATATTCTTCCATGCGCCATGTTGACGGGATAGATGGAAGCAGTTGGCGTTGCTCGTCGATGAACCGGCGAACCGTCCGAGCACTCAGCAATTTCGGCAACTCGTGCCCAAGATGGGTGAGCGTCGGCATGTCTGGAAGACTGTTCAAGTGGGTCCTTCGGGAGAAACCCCTGTTCAGGGGAGATCTCGTAATCGGAGAGGGCGAGAGAAGCGAAGTTCGTTGATCTCATAAGAGCCTCCAGTACTCACAACCTCAGCGCCCGTCCACACTTTACCACACCTCGAGTCAATCACAGTCGATTCATGGACTGGAAAATCAGAATGTCTGGTTTGCATTTTCCCTCAGCGGACTGACAATATTTGCCAGAGGCTCTTGAAACGAAGGAGACATGCCATGCTGAAGGAGCCAACGAATCGCTCATGGGTGTGTGTGGGTCATCGGATAGGCGGCTGGCTAGTGGTGTTGTGCGTGCTGGCTGGTGCGGGATGCGCTGCCGGTCATTCTCGCCTTGATCGTCCTGCCTGGGAGCAGTCGCGGCTCATCGATCTCACTCATTCCTTCGGAGCGGACACGATTGTATGGCCGACTGAACAAGATTTCCGGCTTGTCCTCCAGCAGGCAGGAGAGACGCCGGGTGGGTACTACTACGCCTCGAATCGCCTGGAGATGGCCGAACATGGCGGCACCCACATCGATGCGCCCATTCACTTTTCCAAGGGTGGGCAGACGCTTGATCAGGTTCCGATCGAACGCTTGGTCGGCGCTGGTGTCCGAATCGATGTCACAGCCCAATGCGCCCGTGATCGGGATTACCGCGTCTCTATCCAAGATTTCGAGCGATGGGAATCAGTGCACGGACAAATCCAGACTCGCGCGATCGTGTTGCTCGACACGGGCTTTGCCCGATACTGGCCGTCGCGGCAACAGTATCTGGGTACAGAGCTGAGAGGGCAGGAGGGTATACAAGCGCTCCATTTTCCGGGTTTGCATCCCGAGGCGGCGGCCTGGCTCGTGCGTGAACGGCAGGTCAAGGCCGTCGGGATCGACACCGCCTCGATCGATTATGGGCAATCCAGCAAATTTGAGACGCATGTTGCACTTCTCTCCCAGAACGTGCCGGTGTTCGAAAATCTGAGCGATCTACGCGATCTTCCACATCGGGGATTCGACGTGATCGCCCTGCCAATGAAAATTGCCGGCGGTACCGGGGGCCCGTTGCGCGTGATTGCGGTACTCCCTCCATAGGAAGACCGTTTGTTTGGTTTGTCTGGTCTGTCCGGTTTTTTGGTTGGACGAAACCAACCAGATAAACAAAACAAACCAGATTTTAGTATCGCCTTTGTTGCGAGGTCAGAATTCTTTCTCGTTCGAATTTTTGGCAGGAGCCTTGGAGGGTCAAATTGGTGGACCATCGACTCGCGCACATGACTTTTGCGGCGCGATCGGCATCCGACCTGACGTCCCCACCCGATAAGGACAAATGTTTTCTTTTATCTGTTTCATATTGAATGCACGAGTTCTGGAGCTGTCTGTCACGAGGATATGCTCGCTCACAATGTCTGACCGCATCGGTTTCCTTCTCCCGATCCTTGGATTCCAGCTGCATCTTCTCCAAGCGCGTTGACAGATCGATCGCTCCTTCCTCGACCTTCTTTTTCTTGGAGGGATCGATGCTGCCCTCCAAGCCTACAAATTCAGACTTCCGATGTGCGTCCGACCCATCTCCCAATTGACTTGTTTTCGGTCCTATCTGCTTCCAGCGAGTAAGATACCCATTGGCATCAAAAATAAGAGTGAACCCAAACCGCGGATATTCCCAGTGCACTTCAGTTGCATTTCTCACCATCGATACTGTCTTTGGTTGCCCGAATAACTCAAATGCATCGTCTTTGTACATTCCGATTTTTGGGGTCAGGTCTCGAACTTTCCCGGATACACCCAATCCGGCGGTTTGCAGATCTTGAGAAGAGGCTTGATGAGACGCCATGCGGTTCAGCTTATCCAATCTCGACGCTGGCGCCCGGAGGAGCCGCCATACGGAAACCTGTCCGGAGCGGCAACTGTCAGAGTTATCCTCTTCGTATATCATCTGCGTCTCAATAGGAACACCAATCACTTCCTTCGTTCGCGTATAATTCAGAATTTCTTGAAGCGCCGCATTATATGCGCGCTGTCGTCCGTCCTCGGCAGAAGCCATACAGGTCGCTCGCCCTGTAAAAAACATATCCTCCCCAAATCGAAACATAGCCTGCTCAGTCCAAAATGGCCGATTGGATGCAGCCTGTAGAGAGACGGCAGCCGAGGTTGCGCCGACCACACCGAGGCTTATCAACGCCCATCTTGCAAGCAGGGTCATTCTGTAACAGCCTTTACTAAGGGTCACCCGCGGAATCTTCACTTGGGTAAGCTTACGTCAAGCAAGCCCACAGTCAAGTTATCCTGTTGCTTCAACCTAGTCCTGAATTGTTCAGTTGATTAACCAAAATGCACTGCCAAAGGTCAGATGCGTATCTACTTGAAGGCTTTCTGAATAGCTATCGGAGTTCAACGAAGAGCTCATCGAGTCACCCCACGGGGGTTCCGGGGGCGAGGCTGACTCACCTAGTCTCTGGAGTAAGGGCAAGATGTCAGAAACTGTTTCTCGCCAATTGCGGATTTTCTCCCTGTACGGGCCTCGGGGAATACCCGCGCCTCCGGCGACCTCCGCTCCTGCCAGCCCCCTGAGATAGCAGGAAGTTCAGACGGGGCTGACATCAGGGGTTGAACGGAAGTAACTTGGAAACGTTCTCGCGCGGGAAACGAATGAAGAGGGGCTCAGCCGGATGCGATGGGAAATGACCAAGCCGCGAGGAGGACAGGGGATGATTACCGACAGTTGGGAGGCGGACTGTTCCCGAAGACCTGCTTGAGATTCGTCCACCGTTCGAACTCTCCTGGGGAGAGATCGCGGGCTCCGATACTGCTCGACTTGGTGGACAAGTTGACCCACTCCTCGTACATTGCACATTCCTTCTCTGACGCCGCTGGAAGACGAGATTGCGAGTTCTTTGATGCCCTTCCGGTATCGTCTGCGGCGGGCGCCGGCATTTTCGAATCGAACTCCGGCGTCTCCTTAATCGTGCTGAAGCCTTCCTTGTTGGAGTCCTGAAGCGGGTGACAACCGGCGCGAGGCGTATCGGAATAGACGTCGCCCGGGCACACAAACAAGGCACCGGCAATGACGATAGTTTCCAGCATGGGGTCCTCCATGATTCGGAACGATACCTCCCCACCCTAGCACGGGCTTTCCCATCCAGAAAGAAAAACGACGTGTTTTGCAAGGACATCACGCAGACCTGCCGATGCCCCGAACCTTTCGGCGTGCCCCTCACGGACTAGGCCAGGCGGAACGCCTTCGGAAGTTCCCTTGCAGACTAGGTCAGTCTCCATGGCAAAACTTCGACGGGCCCCCGCACCGCACTGTCGTTCACGAACAAGGCTCAACCCTCTCGGGTAATTCTGAATGTCCCAGACTGGACTGGTTCAAAAACCCATGTTCTGCACCGGGTGTAGTATCTCGATTTCTTGCGGCTTTCAGCGTATCTTCTCGGCAGCGTCAAAAAGGAAGCTTTCTTGAGTCAGGGCAGAGAGTAAGACTGGGTCCAATTTGTCGCACGGGCGTTCCGGGGGCCTGTGACTGGTATCCACAAGTTGGCTTGGTATATGTTCTGGGCCTGTGGTTTCTGCACAAGATCTCATAATGGGAGGGAGACACACGATGAACATCAGATTCCTGATCCTGTGGCTGGCGCTGGGGCTGCTCGCTGCCGGAGGCTGCTCGAGGGCGTATGAAATCAAGGTGCTCACAGATTTCAATCGGTCCGCCGAGTTCTCATCGTTTCACACGTTTGCCTTTTCGGGGATGACGGACAGAGGGCAAGAGATCGCGGCGTCTGACAACAAATCGCCCTTGAGGATGCGGATCAAAGAGATGGTCAACGAGCAACTCGCCGCCAAGGGGCTCCGGCAAGTCGGTTTGGAAGACCGTCCAGACCTGCTGGTACACCTGGCATTCGGCGTGAATGAAGCCGATAAGTATAAGGAAGCGACCTTGCTCGTGAATCTGGCTGAATCATCGAAAAAGAAGATGGTGTGGCAGGCCGTGATCACGGAAACGGTGGGAGACAGCTTGGAGAAGAATTTTGAAATGGTCGACAAGGGAGTCGCCAAGGCATTCAAAGACTATCCCCCGGCCAAATGAAGTGATCGGATGATCCCTCCGTCAGTCGCGGAAGGACGAACCCTTCGTCACCGTGAGCCCTTGGCGCTCAACCCATCGATCTTGTGTGGTGGCTAGCTAGGGCCCAGGAAGATTCAAAAACAAATGAATACGGAACCGCTCCTAGCGAACCGTCGCGGCTGGCTCATGTGGCACCTCCCTTCGCTCATTATGCACGGAAGGTGTCCACGAAATCAGGGAAAGACTAAAGTTCCGTTTTTTCCTAACTCGTGGTTCTCGTTGGGTCCAGTGAGCCTGAGTAGGCTGGAGTAGGGTCCCGGAGACGGTTTCCTAAACCGCGGGTTGGATAGTCAACTCTGTACGAGAAGGAGATACGTCGGGGGCTGAATTCACCCTTCGTCCTAGCTGCCCCCGCGGCGCAGGTTCGTGAAGAGACCAATGACGATGATGAGGGCTGCGGCGCCGCCATACCAGGGCGTGATAGCCCATGGATTGCCGTTCTGCACATAGCTGACGATCCAGTGCCCGGCAAACACGAGCCCTAGCACGATCAAGGCAGCAACAATAAAGCTTCCTTCTGAGGGTGATTTATCAGGGGGCATCAGTCGGTGCTTTCCTGCCGCGATCCTAAGGGAAGCATTTAGACACGGTCAAGATAATACTCATGCCATATTCGTTCGGCCAATTCTGCAAGGCTCTGGTGATCCTTACCGCATCTGCCCTGGCAGCCAGCTGCAGCCCCATATACTCAATTGGAGTACCCGGAGCTCTCTCACAACCGATGAGTGTGGATTGTATTCTTAACGCGGCCCAAACAACAGAGGGAGTCCAACATGTCCTGACTCACCAGGATGAGCCAAGAAAGGGAGAGGAACTCATTCAGGCTGTCGATAATATTATCGATCCACCGACAGCGTACTTAGTCACAACAATCAACCAGGTTGCTCAGGTTCAACAGCGCCCGCTTAAAAACGGACAGGTCAGCTTCTGGGTGGGTAGACAGGATGTTGGAGTCACGCCGTCCCTGCACACAATTGAAGTGGATCAAGCATTTTACGTCCGTCTTGCTTCTCATATCGCGGAGGTTTGCAAAGCGCGCTATGCGGGCAGTGCCGGGCTGACCTGTGTTCATGATTCCGAGGCGTGCCAGAAGCTGATAGCGAACCCGCGTTCAAAATGAGTTGATTTTGGATTCGATGATCCTGGTGCATAAGAGGTTGTTTCAACTGCCTAACCGAAGCAAGAACGAGGAGGGTTTTTGAAATGCCAGGTCCCATAAGCGCTCTCGAGGGCGTTGACAAGTCATCGAGAACTGCGGAAAATGCGTGTCCTCGATAGGGGCGATCAATCCTAAACCTGGTTCGTCGAAAGGGAGAAAAGCCATGAAAAAAGAGATTCGCTTCCTTTTGTTCCTGGGCGCACTGTCTGTAAGTGCCGCTGCACAAGCAGATACCGGCGTCCTTATGAATCTTGTTGATGAGAATGGTGTGGGAAAGGAGATTGGCCAAGTCACAATCAGTGAAACGGCGTACGGCCTCGTGTTCAGCCCCGCAGTCACCGGACTACCACCCGGGTTGCATGGGTTCCACGTGCATGAAAACGCGAGTTGCGAGCCTAAGGAAAAAGACGGCAAAAAAATGCCCGCATTAGCGGCCGGCGGTCACTACGATCCAGCAGGCAGCAAACACCACAGTGCGCCCTGGGGGGACGGTCATCTGGGGGATTTGCCCGCATTGTCCGCGGATGCAAATGGCAACACCAGTCCTGTCTTGGCACCACGTTTGAAGATGGCTGACCTCAAAGGCCGTGCTCTGATGATCCATACAGGGGGCGATAATTACGCAGACCAACCGGCTCCACTGGGTGGTGGCGGGGTACGTTTGGCGTGTGGTGTCATTCAGGCTCCCTAAAATCGTTCTCTGATGGTCAATCTCTTAAAGGTAGTGCGGGCTATGTCGAAGCAGGTTATTCAATAACCGAAACGATTGCCGCAGGCAAAATCAAAACAGAATACGACCATTTGGGCTAGCGGGGTTAGGTAGAGATAGAATTAAGTAATTGAGACAACCAGGCCACCGGAAACGGTAGCCTGGTTGTCTCTTCTCTCCCTCTCTATCGCGGAGTGCCTTTGTCCTAACCCTGATGGCGGGATGGGCTAGTTCGCATCGCGAATTGCGGAGGCGAGGGTACCGCAACTTAGTGAGCAGATGCGGTCCGCGAAGCGGAGGCCGAGGACTGTTCGAAGCTGGGTTCGCGCATTGCGCGGGAGCCAGCGAGTTCCACAGGCCAGCCAGATGCGTCACTTAGTGCGGTCGAGCCGGAGCGTCTGAGCAGAGCGGGCTAGCCCATCCCGCCATCAGGTCCCCATTTCCCACGACGCCAGATATTTTTTCTGTTCCTTCGTCAGCGTATCGATCTTCATCCCCATGCCGGCGAGTTTGAGTCGGGCGATTTCCTTGTCGATCACCGGCGGGACCGGATAGACCTTCTTCTCCAGCTTCTTGTAATTCTTCACCAGGTATTCCGCACCGAGCGCCTGGTTGGCGAAGCTCATGTCCATGACGCTGGAGGGGTGGCCCTCGGCCGTCGCCAGGTTCACGAGTCGTCCCTCGCCGAGCAGACTGACCCGACGGCCGGTCTTCAGCGTGAATTGCTCGACGCCCGGTCTGATGAGGCGCTTCTTGCGGCTCAATTTTTCCAAGGCGGGAATATCCAGCTCGACATTGAAGTGGCCTGAGTTGCAGACGATGGCCCCTTCCTTCATCGTGGCGAAGTGCTCACCGCGGATGACTTTGAGGTTGCCGGTGACCGTGACGAAGAAATCTCCTACCAGCGCGGCCTGTTCCATCGGCATGACGCGGAACCCGTCCATCACCGCTTCAATCGCCTTGACCGGATCGATCTCGGTGACGATGACGTCGGCGCCCATGCCCTTGGCGCGCATCGCAATGCCGCGTCCGCACCAGCCGTAGCCGGCGACCACGAAGGTGGTGCCGCAGATCAATCGGTTCGTCGCGCGGATGATGCCGTCGATCGTGCTCTGGCCGGTCCCGTAGCGGTTGTCGAACAGGTGCTTGGTGTCGGCGTCGTTGACGGAGATCACCGGGAACTTCAGCACTTTCTTCTCGGCCATGCTGCGGAGTCGGATGACGCCGGTGGTGGTTTCTTCCGTGCCGCCGATCACGTGTTTGAGCAAGTCTTTGCGCTTGGAATGGATCAGCGAGACGACATCGGCCCCGTCGTCCATCGTGATCTGCGGCTTGTGGGCGATCGCCGATTGGATGTGCTGATAGTAGGTCTTGCTGTCTTCGCCTTTGATCGCGAAGGTCGGAATGCCGTCATGTTTGACGAGCGCCGCCGCGATCTCATCCTGCGTGCTCAGCGGATTGGAAGCGCAGAGCCGGACATCGGCTCCGCCGGCCTGGAGTGTTTTCATCAGATTGGCAGTTTCGGTCGTCACGTGGAGGCAGGCCGTGACGCGGAGCCCTGCGAATGGCTTCTCTCGCTGAAACCGTTTCTTGATGAGCCGCAGCACCGGCATGGTGGCTTCGGCCCATTCGATCTTGAGTTTGCCCTGGTCTGCTAGCTCGATATCCTTCACATCGTATTCCACAGAGGCCTCCAGTACAGGTGATGAGTGATAGGTGATGCGTGGTCAGTAAAAGGGGGGCGGATTTTTCAATCCGTCCCCCTCTGTGATCGGTCCGGTCTAAATTACAGCCCTGCGTCTTTGCGCAAGATTTTGGCCTTGTCGGTCTTTTCCCAGGTGAACTCCGGTTCGCTTCGACCGAAGTGCCCGTACGATGCGGTCTTTCTGAAGATCGGCCGGCGGAGCTTGAGATAGTCGATGATGCCGCGCGGGGTCAGGGGGAAGTGTGTCCGCACGAGCTTGTCCAGACTCTCGACCGCCACCTTTTCCGTGTCCTTCGTGTCGACCAGCACCGAGACGGGATCGGCTACGCCGATCGCATAGGCGAGCTGTACTTCGCACTTCTGGGCCAACCCGGCGGCGACAATGTTCTTCGCGATGTAGCGGGCCATGTACGAGGCCGACCGGTCCACCTTTGTGGGATCCTTGCCGGAGAAGGCGCCGCCTCCATGACTGCCGTGGCCGCCATAGGTGTCGACGATGATCTTGCGGCCCGTCAGTCCGGTGTCGCCCATTGGACCGCCGACCACGAAGCGGCCGGTGGGATTGATGTGGTGTTTCACGCTCGTCGGATCGTAGAGTCCTTTCGGCATCATGGGCTTGATGACCTTCTCCATGATGTCGCGCTCGATCTGCTTGTTCGTCACGTCGGGGCTGTGTTGCGTCGAGACGACGATGGTGTCGATCCGCACCGGTTTTCCGTTCCGGTACTCCACGGTCACTTGGGATTTTCCATCGGGACGGACCCAGGGCAGGATGTTCTTTTTCCGGACTTCAGCCAGCCGCTTGGTGAGCCGATGGGCGAGGACGATCGGCATCGGCATGAGTTCGGTCGTTTCGTTGGTCGCATAGCCGAACATCAGTCCCTGATCGCCGGCGCCGCCGGAATCCACGCCCATGGAGATATCGCCGGATTGCTGGTGAATGGCGGTGAGGACGGAACAGGTATGGTAGTCGAATCCCCAGGCGGCGTCGCAATAGCCGACATCCTTGATGACCTCGCGAATGATATCGGGAATCTCGACATAGGCCTTGGTGGAGATTTCCCCGGCCACGAAGGCAATGCCGGTGGTCAGAATCGTTTCGCAGGCCACCCGGGCATATTTATCTTGGGCAATGATCGCGTCGAGGATTCCGTCGGAGATCTGGTCGGCGATCTTATCCGGATGTCCTTCCGTCACAGACTCTGATGTGAACAGGTAATTGTGTCGCATTAGCCCCTCTGGGTTCAGGTGATCAGTAATCAGACAAAAGGCCAGATCCGTGCGATAGTATCTGAATGAGTCCTATATTGTCCATTCCTCCAATAGTAGGGGGCCGTCTGGGATGCTGACGCACGGTATCGGACACTAGTTTCTGGTTACTTATAAAATGACCAAATTTGCCCTCCCTCTGAGGACTTGTGGGGATTGGGCGAGTAGTCAAACTGATGTTGTATTGGGTATGATGCATAGAAGCACGCTGGCCGGTTATGGCGTTGACTCCTGCCGGCTATTCGACGTGCAACCGCATGAGCGTGCCAGGCGCGTTCATCATTGATCAGCGGAGCGCCCTCCGCGCGATAATGTCATCGGCCCGCGTGACTGGACGAGACTCGATAATCTACAAGTCCTGACCTAGGGGATCAACGTTACGCCCAAGACAGCGGACGCTCAGCAAGAGGATTGTGAGGCGAGGAAGAGATGATGCGGCTAGCGATTGCTGGAACGGTCCTATGTTTGATGGTCGCGATGGTTGGGGTAGGCGGTGCGGCAGCGCCGGATATTCTGCCGGTCGCTGGGCGTAGTGCCGTCAAGCTGGGTGAGCCGGCGCCGAACTTCCAGCTCCAAGATTTAGATGGTCATCTCGTAACGCTTTCAGACTTGCGTGGCAAAGTAGTTCTGTTGAATTTTTGGGCTACCTGGTGCGGCCCCTGCCGGGTAGAGATGCCGGCGATGGAGAAGCTCTATCGGACGTTTTCGCGGAAGGATTTTGAGATTCTCGCTGTGTCTACCGATGCGCAAGGCGTGGCGGTCACCAGGCCGTTTCAGCAAGAGAACCATTTGACGTTTCCCATCCTCCACGATCCCGACTATCTCGTGGGATTGACCTATGGCGCTCGGAGCCTCCCGATGACCTTCATGGTCGATCGACAGGGGATTGTCCGTCACCAGATCTTCGGCGCGCGTGACTGGGGGGCTGCTGAGGCGCATCAACTCGTGCAGATGTTGATGAAATCCTAGCAGGATGCTGAAAAAGTCCGCCAGCATCGTTCTCGCATCACTCAGAGGCTCAACGTGTAGAATCGAGCCTCTCGGATATCGGAATCACTGGAGGGGATTTTCCGTTCGCCAAGATCCATCCAACGGGCGAACGGCCCACACGAAGTGTGGTATGTACCTCCTCGCCTCTTCGCTCGCTGCGGCCTTACTTGGGACAAGGCGCTTCTCGGCGTGCCAGGGTTGGGCGGGTGAGAAATCTGGACTTTTTGAGCATCCTGCGTGGTGTTCGCCTGTTGTCCTAGACATGCGGATCAGTGAAGTTCCAGCGTGCCTACAGAGTTTTTCCGAAGCCTACTAGGAGCCTGTCCGACATTGTCGCAATCGATCACGAATATCTCTCTCGTGGCGGCATTTTCAGCCGGATTGCTGTCGTTCGTCTCGCCCTGCGTGCTCCCGCTGGTTCCCTCCTACATTTCGTACATCACCGGACTGTCCATTGAGCAACTCACCGACTCGACGGTGCGGTCGAAGTTCAAAAAAACCATTGTCGTCAATGCCCTGTTGTTTATCGCCGGATTTTCAGCGGTATTTGTGTCCTTCGGAGCATCAGCCAGCTTCATCGGGCAGGCGTTCATTACCTATCAAGATTACATTCGGCGGATCGGCGGAATACTGATCGTCATCTTTGGCCTCTATTTATTGGGAATCTTGAATATCAGTTTTCTGAAAATGGAGCATCGTTTCCAATTCAGAAATCGACCGGTCGGGTATGTGGGATCGTTCTTGATCGGCGTGGCGTTTGCCGCCGGGTGGACGCCTTGCGTCGGGCCGGTGCTCGGGACCATCTTGTTGTATGCCAGCACCACCGATTCGATGCTGAACGGGGTGCTGTTGCTGATGAGTTATTCGTTGGGATTGGGGTTGCCGTTGTTTTTCACGGCCCTGGGGGTGGATCGGTTCCTCACCTATTTCAAACAGGCGCGTCTGTACTTATGGGGTGTCTCCACTGTGAGCGGGGTGTTGCTGATCGTCGTGGGCGTCATGATCTACGCCAATTCGCTCACGATGATTACCGGTTTTCTGGAGCGGTATGGGATTGGCTGGTATCTTGGGCAGTGACGCAGAAGGTGGCGCTGCCAGTGTCGAGTTCTGACTGTTGAGCCAGAAGAGTTCCGCTCTCATTACCGTGCGCCAACAATTGCAACTCAGGTCTGAGCACTCGGCACATAGAATGTAGGCGTCCTCCTTCGAATGTCCACTCTGCCTGACGTTAAAGTCTACGATGCTGTGGTTGTCGGCATGGGGCCGGCCGGCGCCACCGCTGCCCACCAGTTGAGCCGAGCCGGCTTGTCTGTACTTGGGCTCGACAAGGCCATGCATCCACGGTACAAAGTCTGCGGCGGCGGGTTGTCCGCCCGCATCGACTGCATTTTGGAAGACGATTACAAGTCGGTTGTTGAGCATACGATTTACGGCATACAGTTTTCCTACCGCGGTGCGGATCCCTTCTTTCTTGATTCCTCCAGCCCGATTGCCTACATGGTCATGCGCGATCGGTTCGACCATTTCCTCGCGGAGAAAGCGAGACGAGTGGGCACCGAGGTGCATGAAGACGAGCCGGTTACGTCCTGTCGGCAGCTTTCCGACGGCATTGGAGTGACGACGGATCGGGGCCGGTATCTGGCCAAAGTTCTGATCGGGGCGGATGGGGCGAACAGCCTGGTGGCGCAGCAGTTGTTCCCGGGGCGCCGGAGCCGCCGGATGGCGACCCTGGAGAGTGAAGTTCCGATCGGGCCTGCACCTCATTATCCCGGCACCGGCCGAGCGCTCATCGATATCGGCGCGACGCCCAAAGGCTACGCCTGGATTTTCCCGAAGCAGAAACGACTCTCGATCGGCGTGGGAGATCTTCGCGGAGGCCTCGCGAGCCCGAAAAAGATTTTCGATCAGTTCGTGCGAGGCGAGAAAGGATTGGCTCCATGGAAGGTGCCACAGCCGGTCGGCCATCCACTTCCGCTCTTCAGTGAGCACAACGTGGCCAAGGACGATCGGGAGTCAATCGAATTGGTGAGTGGCCGCGCCTTGCTGCTGGGAGACGCTGCGCACCTCGTCGATCCCCTATTCGGCGAAGGTATCTATTACGCGGTGAGGTCCGGACAGTTGGCTGCAGAATCGATTCTGAACCAGGCCCATGATCGGCGACGGTCGCTGGCCGATTACGAAGAGGCCGTCCGGCGGGAGATCTACGAGGAGTTTCGGGTGGCGGCCCGGATGGCGAGCCTCGTCTATTCGTATCCGCATCTCTGCCACCGCCTCCTGCCCCGCTATCAACACATCGTCATGCTCTATTACGACGTACTCCGTGGGCGTGAGACCTACCAAACGTTCTATGCCCGCGCGAAGAGTGTGGTTAAATCCTCCTTCAAGGAATTGCTCCTCGAAGCCGTTTCGCTCCGTTGAGTTCGGGAAAACCTTCAGCGGTTCGCTGTCAGCCAACGAATTAGAATCAAGACAATGAAGAGATTTGAAAGTCTGCTGACAGCTGAGTGTTGATAGCGTCGCTGTTGCTTGGGATCAGCACCAGGCTCCAAGGCGGCAGCTGACAAAAGACTGGCCCAATGCCGAGGCGGAAGGGAGGCGGAACGATCTATCCGGGGCAGAGGGGGTAAACCCAGCGGCTAGACTCGGTTGTTTTTCCGATGGGGGTGTTGCCGACGGAGTGGAGGCGGATGTGGGTTCGGGTGCGGTCTTTTTGGCCAGTACCGGTGCTGGTTTTTCCCCTTCAATTTTTGCGAGCAGGCTCTTTGCTTCGCTGGAATGCGCACTGCCCGGATATTTTTCTGCCAGCAGTACCAGCTGTTCGCTGGCCCAATCGTCCGCACCTAGGTCGTGGTAACTGAGCGCCAGAAAGTACAGGGCATCGGGCGCGGCCGGCTTGTCGGGGTACAGTTTCATGATTTGCTGGAAGCGATGGGCGGCGGCTAGATAGGAGCCTCGGCGATAATAGAATTCCCCCACAAAGAGATGCGTCTGCGCCATGAGGTCGTTGCATTCTTGGATCTTCACGAGCGCTGGGCTGTCATACCGGCTACCCGGAAAGTCTTTCCGAAGCCGTTCAAAGGCATCGAGGGCTTTCTGAATGGGGCTTGGATCACGCTGGATTCCCTTGGTCAGTTTCATCTGGCTCTCTCCGATGCGGAACATCGCATAGGAGGCTAAGATGTGGGTGCGGTGGAGTTCGAGGAAATGGTTATATTCGACGATAGCTTCCGCATATTCCTCCTTCTCGAAAAACGCCTCTCCCCGCTTCATGATAACGTTGGGGTCATAGTTTTTTTTGATTGAATCGCCCATGAAAATCTGCTCGTCGGTGCCGCTGAGGGGCTTCTTCGAGGTCTCCTGTTGTTTTGGTGTGCTGGAGCAGGCGGTGATGACAAAGAATGCCGTGACACAGAGGCCGAGGGCCACCGTCATGCGTAGCGGGGCAGTCGAGATAGGGAACACGCGTGCCATACCTGCCGGGAAATGTAGCAGGAGCCTCGGCTGAATGCAAGGTTTCGACGCCATTAGGTTGACTCCTGTGGAGCCGGGATTTATCAGCTGCGGGGAAAACCAGTTCGGCATAAGAGAGCTTCGACGGTCGGCACGTTTAGGGCAAGAGTAAAGCACCACTGCAGGATGCTCAAAAAGGCTGTCCAGCAAGGCCGCAGGCGTACCCTTCGGGGCGCACGGTGCGACGAATAATAAGGGGCACCACGTCTGTCCGCACCGCCGAGTTAGTGAGGCGGTCGGGTCCCCGTTGAGGATTCTTGCGAGCTGAGAACGCTGCTGGCGGACTTTTTGAGCATCCTGCTATAATCCCGCCGATCTTGCGGCGAACCACAGAAGTATTCAGACAACATATGATACGAACGAGAATTATCGGAACGGGCTCATACCTTCCTGAACGAGTGGTGTCGAATCATGAGGTGGGGGCTTCGTTGGGTATCGAGGCGACGGTTGTCTTTCGCTTAACAGGAATTCAGGAGCGGCGCAGGGCTGCTGCGTCCCAAGCGTCTTCTGATCTTGCGGCGGAGGCAGCTCGACCAGCGCTTGAGGCCGCTGGACTCCCGGTTTCTGAGCTAGGGGGGATCATACTTTCGACGACCTCTCCCGACACGGTTTTTCCTTCCACCGCCTGTCATGTTCAGCGAACGCTCGGGTGTTCCACGATACCGGCCTTCGATGTGGCGGCTTCCTGTTCGGGCTTTCTCTATGGGCTCTCGATGGCCGATGCGATGATTCGGAGTGGGCAGGTCAAGACATGTCTAGTGGTGGCTGCAGAAGTGAAGTCTCGATCCGTCGATCCCGCCGATGGCGATACGGCTCTCTTGTTCGGCGATGGGGCCGGTGCGGTCGTGTTGCGGGGCGAGCCGGAGGCAGGCCAGCTGAGCCAAGGGCTCTTGGGGCTCCGTCTCCACGCGGACGGCTCCCAGCATGGCCTGATTACAATTCCTGCAGGCGGATCGCGCCGGCCGACGACGCCGGGAACGGTCGAGGCGAAGAGCCATACGTTGCGGATGCAAGGGGCGCCGCTCTTTCGTCTGGCGGTCAAGCGGTTGGAGCAAGTTATCCGCGAGATTGTGAAAGAGTTCGGTGTCGACGTACAGGATATCGCGCAGCTGGTATTGCACCAAGCCAACGGGCGGATTCTTGCCCAGCTCACGAAGCGGCTTGGGGTCTCGCCGGAACAGGTCTGTTCCGTGATCGGTCGCTATGGCAATACGTCGTCAGCGTCACTGCCGATCGCACTCGACCATGCAGTCCGTTCGGGAAAAATTCTGCCCCACGACCTCGTCTTGTTGGGAAGTTTTGGCGGTGGCGTGACGTGGGCAACAGGGCTGGTTCGGTGGTGACATAAGCGAGACGAGCGCGAGGAGCGCGATTCGCGTGACGTGTAAGATCGCTGTCCCCACCTGTTGCGCTTTTCCCGTTAGTCTCGCCCGTCTCGCTTATTCCAAATCCTGTCAGCCGGTCGGGTGACCGATCTGTTGGACTGGTAGCCTGACGACAAAACGGCTGCCGGTCGGGGCATTCGGTTCGGCCCAGACCCGCCCGCCAAGACCCTCGACGATGTGCCTGACGATCGCCAGTCCGAGCCCTGTTCCACCTAACTCACGCGAGCGAGCCTTATCGACGCGATAGAATCGTTCGAATATGCGCGGGCGATCCATTTCAGGAATTCCCATGCCGGTATCGGTCACGCTCAGCTCTACCGCCGTGGCCATCGCAGGCTGTTCGGCATCGTCCGAGACTTGGTGGGCCGCCACAGTGATGGTCCCTTTCTCGGGGGTGTATTTGACGGCGTTATCGAGTAAGTTGGACAGGACTTGCGTCAGCCGGTCTTCATCGCCGAGCACCGCAGGCAGATTGTCATCCACGAAGGAGACGAGCCGGTGCCCCTTCTTGTCTGCTAAGGGCTTGATCATGGCCAGCGTTCGTTCGATGACACTCGGGATATGCAGCGGCTCCCGTTTGAACAGGACCTGCCCGGATTCGATCTTTGACAGCTGGAGGAGGTCTTCGAGAATCAGGTTCAGCCTGTCGCTTTGCTTGAGAATGATGCCGAGGAATTGTGTGCTGGCCTCAGGATCGTCTTTGGCGCCATCGAGCAAGGCTTCGATATATCCCTTGATCGATGTGAGCGGGGTCCTCAGCTCGTGGGACACGTTGGCGACGAAATCTTTCCGGATAATTTCCAGGCGGCGTAAATCTGTCATGTCATGAAAGACCAGCACTGCGCACGCGTCGTTTTCTCGGTCAGATTCAATCACCGAGGCCTCGATATGGAGACGGCGACCGCTCGGGTGCAGGAGAATTTCATCTTCTTCGTTCATGCGTTTCGACAGGACCGTTGAGACCAGCGCATCCAACTGCGGATGCCGGAAAACATCGGAGCAGGGGTGCCCGCGTGCTTCCATCCTGGTGACGTCGAACATCCGTTCCAGCGCGGGATTGATTTGCAACACACGGCCTCGACGGTCCAGGACCATCACGCCTTCGACCATCGAGGTCAGCATGGCCAAGAGCTGGGCCCGATCTTCGGAGAGTTCATCGATCTTGGCTCTTAGTTGATCCGTCATGTGGTTAAGCGTGTCGGCCAAGAGGCCGACTTCATCCCGCGATCCGGTCCGAATGCGGACCGCATGGTCACCTTTCGCCAGCTGTTGCGCCGCGATCGCAATATCAGACAGGGGTTTCGTGATGCTGTGAGCGAGCCACACACTCAGCGCGACGGCAATCGAGAATGCAATCCCGAAGGCGAGGGCCAAGTCTCGGTGTAACTTGGCCACTTCACGATCGAACGTCGTCATAGGCAACCCCAGTCTCAAGAAGACGGCGGGCGTTGCCTGGTTCGGACCGCTCAGACCGACGGCCAAATATAACGTGCGCTCACCGGTGGTGTGACTCGTCCAGAGATCCGTTCCGCGCCCGGTGGCAACGGCTTGCTGAATCTCCGGTCGTGCCCGGTGGTTCTCAAGCGTGGCGAGGAGGTGATCCGAGACGGTGCTGTCGGCCAACACCCGTCCATCCGGGGCGATGACGGTCACGCGTGCGAGGGCTCGCGTGCTGAGATCTCGCACGGCTGTCTGTAATTGGGGAGTCGAAGACAGCGTTCCTGGTTGTGTCAGAAACGGCTGCAGCCCGTATGCGACAAGACCAGTTTGAGCCTCCAGTATCTGGCCCGACTGGACGATCTCCTCTTGTTCAAGGGAGCGAATCGCCAGACTCTCGGGCGATGAGAAGCCCACAGGCGAGGACCAGCAGGGTTCCGATCGTGACCTTCCATCGGATGGAGAGTGTCATAAGAGACGCGTTTCGTTAACCGTTCATCGTGAATCGTTGAAAGATTTCCGGACATTTCCTGCGTTTAACGATTCACGATTCACGTTCTTTTAATTTGTAGCCTAGTGATTTGACCGAAACAATCGCCTCACTGAGCGAGGGGAGTTTCTGCTTAAGTCTTCGGATATGGACGTCGACCGTCCGCGTCGTTCCGTAGTAATCGTATCCCCAGACGGTATTGAGGAGGATGTCTCTTGTCAGAACTCTTCCGGGATTGCGCAAGAGATGCTCGAGCAGGCCGAACTCTTTCGCCGTGAGTGGGACTTCCATTTTTTTCACGGTGACTTCATGTCGCGCGAGATCCATGACGAGATTGCCATAGCGAAATTGGGCCGGGCTGTCGTCCGGTTTCTGTTCAAGCCGTCGAAAGAGGGCCTTGATGCGGGCAACCAAGGTCTTGGGGCTAAATGGTTTGGTGACGTAGTCGTCGGCTCCCAGTTCCAGGCCGATGATGGTGTCAGATTCTTCGGCTTTGGCGGTCAACATGATGATGGGGAGCATCGCGGTTGCCGGAGCTGATCGAAGGCGTTTGCAGACTTCGAAGCCGTCGATCTCGGGCAGCATCAAGTCGAGGACGACCAAATCTGGCTTCTCCTGTTTCGCTTGCTGGAGGCCTTCCGCACCGGTCTTGGCCGAGACGGTTCGAAAGCCTTCCTTCTCCAAATACAGTTTGATCAGTTGGAGAATGTCGTGCTCATCTTCGACGATGAGGATTTTCTTGCCTGCGGGGCTTGGCATAGGTCGTGGTGTGAGCCTACGAGGGAGAGGGCATTGTGTCAAGACTGGCAGTGAAGAGAAGCGCGGGCCAATTGTGTTGACGGGGCCCGCTGCTCTGACGTAAGGTGGACGCCAGTGATCTGTGAGTCTGCGGACAGGAATGTGGCCCTATACTGAGTTCAGGAGAAGGGGGCGGCTATGAAGATCTATCTCGCCAATCCACGGGGGTTTTGCGCCGGAGTCGACCGGGCGATCGATATCGTCGACCTCTCGCTGAAGAAATATGGAGCGCCCATCTATGTCCGACATGAAATTGTCCATAGCCGGCATGTCGTGAACTCACTCCGTACCAAGGGCGCCGTGTTTGTGGAGGAGTTGGGAGAAGTGCCGGAAGGTTCGGTCGTGATCTTCAGTGCCCATGGAGTCGCCAAGTCGGTGTGGGATGAAGCGAATCGGCGGCGGCTGCATGTGATCGATGCCACCTGTCCGTTGGTCATCAAAGTGCATAACGAGGTCAACCGCGACTATACACAAGGGTATGATCTCATTCTGATCGGCCATGCCGGCCATCCTGAAGTGATCGGGACGCTCGGGCAGATCCCGGACAAGTTCCATCTGGTCTCTTCCGTAGCAGATGTCGAGAAGCTGCAGGTTGATAACGTCCACGACCTCTCATACGTCACGCAAACGACGCTGAGCGTCGATGAGTGCCGGGATATCGTCGGCGCGCTCCATAAACGGTTTCCGCACATCAAGGGGCCGCACCAGGAGGATATTTGTTACGCGACGCAGAACCGCCAGAATGCGGTGAAGGAACTCTCCAAGCTGGTGGACGTCATTCTCGTCATCGGCTCTCCGAATAGCTCAAACTCCAACCGCCTACGTGAATTGGGGGAGCAGTGTGGAATTGCGTCATACTTGATCGATGCCGCGTCCGACATCAATCCGGCCTGGCTCACGAATGTACAAGCGGTCGGGATCACAGCCGGCGCTTCAGCGCCCGAAGTTCTAGTCGAAGAGGTGGTGACAGTTCTCAAAACGTTTGGGACCGCAGAGGTCCAAGACCTGACAGTGATCGAAGAAGACGTGGAGTTTCTTCTCCCCAAGGAATTGATCACCATCGAGTCCTCCGGCAAATCTGTTGGGGCTCAGGTGGGATAACCGCATTCCTCGCCATCGCTCCACTCCCCAAATGTTGTAGGTCTCTCTCCTCGTGCCTACCACCGGCAGTATTTTTTTTGATTTTCCCCCTAGGTCTATGCTAGAAAGCCAGGTGTTCTCTCCGCGAACCCGCATATCCATGACGGTTCGTCGCGAAATGCCGGAGTGCGCGCGACATGTGCGAGGAGCGGGACTTGCGTGACGTGTGAGCCACCTGTCGCCATTTTCTCGCCAATCTCGTCCGTCTCGCTTGAGTCAGGCATTGGCGATTGCAGCAGAAGTGCTCGCGAATAATTCGGGCTACGTTCTCTTGAGACACGCTATTGGAGGAGTCGCCGATGTATTTGAAATCCCTTGAAATGGTGGGATTTAAGTCGTTCTCGGAAGCCCGAATCGAATTCCCCGATGGTGTCACAGCCATTGTGGGGCCGAACGGGAGCGGGAAAAGTAATGTCGTCGATGCAATTCTTTGGGTCCTCGGCGAACAGAGCACGAAGGCGCTGCGTAGCGAGAAAATGGAAGATGTGATTTTTAACGGAACTGAGATGCGGAAACCTCTCGGCATGGCCGAGGTCTCGCTCGTGATCAGCGGGCTGGATCGGATCACTGTGGATCCCCTCTCCGGCCTTTCGAGCCAACTGGCAGAGTATCAAGAACTCATGATTACACGCCGCCTGTACCGTAATGGCGAGAGCGAATACCTCATCAATAAGACCGTCTGCAGGTTGAAGGATGTCCGGAGCATTCTCCTGGATACCAGGGCCGGAACAAAAGGGCACACGGTCATTGCGCAGGGGCAAATCGATCAGATCCTGAACGCGTCACCGCAAGATCGGCGCGAGTTGATCGAAGAAACCGCCGGCATTGTTCGTTACAAGAAGCAGAAAGCCGAAGCGTTGCGCAAGTTGGAGGCGACGCAGCAAAACCTCTTGCGGGTGCGGGACATCGTTGCTGAAGTGAAAAAGCAGTTGAATTCCCTCGAGCGCCAAGCGCGGCAGGCACGGTCCTATCAGACGTTGCACCAAGAGGCCAAGTCGCTGGAGATTCAGTTGCTGACCAACGAATATCGTGCCCTACGAAACATGCTCAAGGAGGTAGAGGCGGAACTGCAGACGTTAGGTGACCACGAGTCCGAACAGTCCGCCGAGCTGGGGCGTTTGACGGCAGAACTTGAGCGGATCAAGCTCGCGAATGCCGCAGCCAACGAGGCGATTGGACAGCGGCGCGAGGAACTGTCGAAGGTTGAACAGGAACAGGCGCGGGCGTTGACGGCCGCAGAAGTCGAGCGCAATCGTGGAGAACTCTATACGCAGCAGCAGAGTCAGGGAGGGCAAGAACTCGATCGCCTTGCTCAGGAACAGCAGCAGGGCGAGGCGGAAACTGCGGCCCTCGAAGACGCGCTGGCCGCGCTCGAACGTGAATGTGCGGAGCGGGAGCAGGTATACGCGACGCTCGACCGGGAGATGAAAGAGCTGGTTCAGCAACGAACCGCGGCGTTGGCTGAAGAGGAACGAGGGCGTCTGGACGTCCTCAACCTAGCAGTCTTGGTCGGGAATACTGAACAAACCCTGGTCCAATTGGCCGCTCGCATTCAAGAGACGGCGGATCGCGAAGGTCGGCTGGCCCGTGAGCAGGAAGATTTTCGCCTGCAGCATGTCACGACAACGGACAAACGCCAGGCGCTCCAACAGGCCTCCCACGACGCGGAGCGATTGGTGGAGGACCTGCGTCGGCAGCAGCAGGGCGTCGAGGAAGAGAGTGAGCGCCTGTCGGCCGAATTGGCCGAAGTCGACCAGGTGGTATTTCGTCAGTCGGAAGAATTGGCCGCGGTGGACTCTCATCTCAGAGCGTTGCAAGGGGTGTTGCAAGAAGATATGGGTTATGGGCGGCGCGGGAACGAAGAATCGACTGCGCTCAAAGCCTGTGCCGGGGTTCGTGACGCTGTTGCCGAGTGGTTAGTCGTGCCTCCCGGATGGGACCGCGCGGTGGAAGCGATTTTGGGTGAACGGGTCAGGGGATGGTTCGTCGATCATCCCGCAGCCGCTTGCGAGGCGATCGAGTTTCTCAAAGGGAAAGATCTCGGGCGGGGTACGTTCATTCCGCAGCAACCTCGCTGGACAATTCGGGATACGGCCTCTCACCCGTGGTGGCCCGCGATGGAGGGCCGGCCCGGTGTGGTCGGGCGTGCGGTCGATGTGATCCAGGTGGACGAGCATCGTGAAACGGCCCGTGACTATCTCTTCGACCGAATGGTGTTCGTAGAGACCCTCAAGGATGCCACAGTGTTGTGGGAGCAACAGTCCTGCGCGGCTCCCGATGGGCCTATCCTCGTGACGCGCGCAGGAGAGATTTTGGATGCCGCCGGGGTGGTCACTGGTGGGCAGGCCAGTGCAACGGGGGGCTTGCTGCAACGTCGCCGAGAGGTGCTTCACTTGGAAGCCCAGAGCGTCTCGCTGACGGGATGCGTCGAAGAAGGGAAGCAGCGACGGGAACGATTGCTGGCGCAGGGACAGGAGTTGCGAGAGCAGACCCGGCAACTCGTGGAGTCGCTGCGTGCCGCTGAAATGCAGGGGCTCTCACTGAGGAAAGACGAAGCCGGACTCCAGCATGTGCTGGGAGATCTGACCCAGCGGATCGATACATTGACGAGTGATGCGCAACGAAGCTTGGCGGAAGCGCAGCGGCTCAATCATGAGCTGCGCTCCGGCGAAGCGCAGCTCGCACAGTGGATAGCGGAGAAGGCCGGCCAGGAAGCCGGGCTCAGTCGTGTGCGCGAACGGGTGGGGCAGATCGATCACGATATGCAGGGACTTCAGCAGCGATTCACAGAGGCGCAATTAGTGGCGCAGGAAATCCGGACCACCCGTGAGCATCGTCGTCATGAGCTCCAGCGGATTCAGCAACAGCAGCAAGACGCGACCGCACGTATTGAGACGTTGATGCGGCATGTCGAAGGGCTCACAGCCTCGATCGAACAAAGCCGGGTTGAACGTGAGGGCCAGGAAGCGCGTTGTCGAGAATTCGGTGAATCCGCAGTCCAGATAAAGGCTCGGCTGGTCGAACTTCAAGAAGAACAGGCCAGGAACATGGCGGCGGCTAACCAGCTCGATGCCCGGCTGGAGGATGTTCGTCGCGCGGTGTCTTCTCTTCGCGAATCCCGCATGGTGGTGGAGGTCAGGAAGGCAGAAGTTCGGATGCAATGGGGGACTGTCGAATCCACGCTCGTGGGAACGTACCAAGTCGATCTCGCGACGCTGTTCGATGCACCGGTCGTGGAGATGGCATCCGACCAGCTGGCTCTCGGGGAGGGGCCAATCCCAGCAGAGCTGTCGGCAGTCGATGAGGTGGCGTTACGGGAGCAACTTCAGAAGATTCGTGAGAAACTCGATCGCATGGGACCGATCAATTTGGCGGCCATTCACGAACATCAAGAGTTGGATGAACGGTATCGATTCCTGACGACGCAGGAACAAGATCTCTCCACGTCCATCGGCTCGCTCAAGGAAATCATTCAGCGCATCAACCGCACCACGAAAGACATGTTTGCCGGTACCTTTGCCGAGCTTCAACAGAAATTCAGTGAGGTGTTCGTCAAGTTCTTCCCCGGTGGTCGGGCCGAACTACAGCTGGTCGAGGCGCCGGCGGATGAGACGGCAGAAGGGGGTGGACCGCAGGAACCGGGCGTCGATATCGTGGTGCAACCGCCGGGCAAACGCTTGAAGAGTATCACCATGCTCTCGGGTGGTGAGAAGACCTTGACGGCGATGGCCCTGCTCTTCGCGAGTTTCTTGATCAGGCCGACACCGTTCTGTATTCTCGATGAAATCGATGCGCCGCTGGACGAAGAGAACATTGGGCGCTTTACCGGCGTCTTGCATGACCTTTCCGAAGACGCGCAATTCATGGTCATCACCCACAGCAAGCAGACAATGGCCGTTGCAGACTCGTTGTTCGGAGTCACCATGGAAGAGCCGGGAATCTCAAAAATCCTTTCAGTGAGACTGGGCAAGTTGCAGCCGGCCTATGCAGACCGGATTGGCTAAAACGTTCGTACTTCAGAGGACTTCCATCGTTTGGTTTCTTGACGTTAGAGCAGGGTGTCTGCTATATACCCCCAAGTGGGCAGATCTATGAGCGTGCTGCTCGTAGTTCGAGCTTTTTTATCGGGACGAAGCGAGTGACCCGCCTTGTCCCATCCATCTACAGTTTTCTACAGACCGATACAATGAAGCTGATTCGAACGCTTCTGGATCGTCTATCCGATAGCTTCTTCGTCTCCGTTTCGGAGAAGCTGGAGTTGGCGACCGAGCTATCCAACGTTCCACCGCTGCGTCTGGTGTCGGACAAGTCCGTGCTTTCGTCGCCGGTCGACACGACGACACGTCGCCCCACCGGTCATTCGATGAGTCAAGTGGATGCCCTCGACGACGCGGTCCGGCGCAGTCAAGCCTGGTTATTGTCCAAGCAACATGCATCAGAAGGGTATTGGGTTGCAGAGCTCGAAGCCGATACGACGCTGACTGCCGAATACCTCTTGCTGCGGCGGTTTCTCGATCGGGTCGATCCCGAGCGCGAGCGCAAGGCGGTCCGCTATCTCCGTGCCATGCAATTGCCCGATGGTGGCTGGCCGATTTTCTACGGAGGGCCCTCGGAGATCAGTGCCTCCGTGAAGGCCTATTTCGCCTTGAAGTTGAGCGGCATTTCGGCAGATGAGCCCTGTATGCTTCGGGCCCGTGACCGTATTCTTGCCATGGGCGGCGTCGTGTGCGCGAATGTCTTCACAAAGATCACGCTGGCGTTGTTCGAGCAGTACGATTGGAAGGGCGTCCCGAGCATGCCGCCCGAGATCATGCTCCTGCCGAAGCGGTTCTATTTCAGTATCTATGCGATTTCCTATTGGTCTCGTGCCGTGTTGATCCCCTTGCTGGTCGTGTTCGCGAATCAGCCGGTCTGCCGTATCTCCAGAGAACAGGGCATCGACGAGCTGTATGTCGCGCCTCGATCGCAGATTCATTATCGCGACGTACCACCCTTCAACAAGGATCAACGGTGGTTCACGCCGCATAATTTCTTTGTTCAGCTGGACAGGGTGCTGAAACTGTACGACCGGATGCCGTTGAGTTGGCTGCGGGAAAAGGCCTTGCAAAAAGCTACCACCTGGATGCTGGAACACATCAAAGGTAGCGGTGGGCTGGGAGCGATTTATCCGGCCATGGCGAACTCGATCGTGGCCCTTCGCTGCCTCGGCTATCAGGTCGATGATCCATTGGTGCGGAAGGCGCTCCACGAAATCGAATCGCTGGAAGTCTACGACATGGTATCGATCGGCGAGCAGCGCGTCGAAGCATTGCATCTTCAGCCTTGCCACTCTCCAATCTGGGATACGGCATTGCTCATGAACGCCCTCATCGAAACCGGCATGCCGCAAGACCACCCATCCCTCCTGAAGGCGGGTGCATACTTGGTCTCTCGCCAAACGAAAACGGTTGGCGATTGGAAGTTCTCGTCTCCCGATGCGGAACCAGGAGGCTGGTATTTCCAGTTCGAGAACGAGTTCTATCCCGATGTGGATGACTCGGCTGTGGTGTTGATGGCGCTGTCGAAAATTCGGATGGCTCAGACCACCGAGGTGCAAGAATCCATCCGACGGGGGACGAATTGGGTTCTCGCCATGCAGGGGTCGGATGGTGGGTGGGGCGCGTACGACAAGGACAACAATCGTATCGTGTTCAACTATATTCCATTTGCCGACCACCATGCCTTACTCGATCCGAGTACGTCCGACTTGGCCGGACGCTGCCTCGAGATGCTTGCGGCGTTGGGCTACGATCAGACGCACCCCGCCGTCGCACCGGCCCTCCGGTTCCTCAAGCGAGAGCAGGAGGCCGACGGCAGCTGGTACGGCCGGTGGGGCGTCAATTATATTTATGGCACCTGGTCCGTACTGGCCGGTCTCCGGGCGATTGGAGTGGACCTCTCGGAGCCCTCCATTCGCCGTGCAGTCGCCTGGCTTGAGTCGAAGCAGAATCCTGATGGCGGGTGGGGCGAGTCGTGCCTGTCTTACGGCGACCCCGAGTGGAGCGGGAAAGGAGATAGTACGCCTTCTCAAACGGCCTGGGCCATCATGGGACTCATGTCGGCAGGGATGACCGATGCCTTCAGCGTCGCTCGCGGCATCCAATATCTTGTCCGTCACCAAATGAAGGATGGGTCGTGGGAAGAGGTTCGCCACACAGGCACTGGATTTCCTCGGGTATTTTATCTTCGTTACCATTGGTACTGCCAATACTTTCCGTTGTGGGCCTTGGCTATGTATCGGAATCTACGGACGCGCGGGAAGATGCGGGCTGACGAAGTACGCCAGCAGGTACTCGCATCCGGGTGTCATCGAGCCGATCGTTGAACAGTCCGCCGGCGTCATCCGTTGGCGCGTGGCAACCCCTCTCAGGATCTTCGGTGAATCCCATCGCCATCTTTGCCGCGACTCGCTGGGAACTCCAGGCCGTTCGGCGTGGGCTCGCAGCGGATCGTGTTGCGACAATCGACGGAGTCCGTTGCCATATTGGACAGCAAGGGGAGCGTACGTATTGGCTCATCCAAACCGGCGTCGGCCCCGCTGCGGCCCGCAGTATTGCGGGAAAGGTATTGAAGGCACAGCCCATGTCGCTGGTCATGTCCACGGGTTTTGTCTGCGCGCTCGTACCGGCTCAGGTGGGAGACCTTATCGTCGGTACAGCGGTGACTTCTGTGCATGGTGAGGGAACCTGGACGATGGGGGATGATCGCGTGCTTTGCGATGGAGCCGTACGAGCAGGTCTTCTCCTCGTGGCGCAGAGCGCGGGACTGGTCGCGCGAGTCGGAACAGTCGTATCATCGGGGACCGTGGTATGGCAGGCGGAGGAGAAGCGCCGGTTGCGGCGTCTGACCGACGCGACCGGGCTCGATATGGAAAGTGCTGCGGTGGCGGAGATGGCGCAAGAACGAGGCCTGCCGATGGCGATCGTACGGACTGTTTCCGATCTGGTGGATGAAGACCTTCCTCTTGACTTCAATCTTTTTCTCAGGCCCACTGGCTGGGCCAAAGGTATGCAGGCGCTTATCAGTTGCCCCTCCAGCGTCGTGGGCCTGAATCGGCTGCGAAAGCAGAGTCGGGTGGCAGCGGATCGGTTGACAGAATGGTTTCAGCGATATGCGGCAGACAGACAGTGAATCTCTTCGATCGTCCGGGTAACCAATGACGAACGTGATTGGACAGCTGGGTGCGTGGGCCGTCATGCGCATACGGGAGATGGGCCGCATGCTGTTGTTTGTGCTGTCGGCATTTGCCTGGCTGATGCGGCCGCCCTTTCGATTCCATCAAATTATGAAACAGCTCCACTTTATCGGGTATCGATCCACGTTTGTCGTCGTGCTCACTGCGGGGTTTACAGGGATGGTGCTGGCGCTTCAAGGCTATTACAGCCTGCGGAAATTCGGTTCCGAGGGGTTGCTGGGCTCCGCGGTGGCGTTGAGCATGATTCGGGAGTTGGGGCCGGTGTTGGCTGCGTTGATGGTGACCGCGCGGGCGGGATCAGCCATGACCGCTGAGATCGGCATCATGCGGATTACGGAACAGATCGATGCGCTCGATACCATGGCGATCAATCCGCGGCAATATCTGATCGCACCGAAATTGGTGGCCGGCATACTCGGAGTCCCGTTGCTCGTGGCCATATTCGATGTGGTCGGGATCTATGGAGGCTCCCTCGTCGGAGTGGATTTGTTGGGAGTGAGCGAAGGAGCCTATTGGAATTCGGTCGAATCGGCGGTGGAATGGAAAGACGTCTACGGCGGCATTCTCAAGTCGGTTTGCTTTGGGCTGATTGTCAGTTGGGTCTGCTGCTATAAAGGGTTCTACACGAGGCAAAGTGCCGAGGGACTTGGGAGTGCGACGACGGAAGCGGTGGTCTTGTCGTCAGTGCTCATCCTCGTAGGAGACTATGTCTTGACGTCGGTGCTGCTGTGAAGAGGTAAGGGGTAAAAGGTGAGGGGTAAAGGGTGAAGAGTAAGAAGTGCGGGGCTTCGTTTCTTAGATATCGCCTTACCCCTCACTCCTCACCCGTCACCCCTTACGCTTCACGGGGTATACATGATTAAGCTGGTCGGCGTCGAAAAGACGTTGGGTGGGCAGCCAGTGCTGCAAGGCATCGATCTCTCGATTCCTGTCGGCAAACTCACGACCATTATCGGTCGCAGCGGAGAAGGGAAAAGCGTACTCCTCAAGCACATAATCGGGCTCATGCAGCCGGATCGTGGCGAGGTGTGGGTCGGCGACGTGGAGATCTCTCGGCTGTCGGGCACCCCCTTGAACAATGTGCGGAAACAATTCGCGATGCTCTTTCAGGGCGCTGCGTTGTTCGACTCGCTTTCGGTCTTCGAAAACGTGGCGTTCCCATTGCGTGAGAAGTTGCGTATGAAGGGCCCTGAGGTGGGGCGACGGGTCGAGGAGAAGCTGGAGGAAGTCGGGTTGACGGGGATGGGGCACAAGTTTCCAGCCGAGTTGAGCGGTGGCATGCGAAAGCGGGCTGGATTGGCACGCGCATTGGTCATGGAACCGGAGATTATCCTCTTCGATGAGCCGACAACAGGGTTGGACCCGTTAATGGCAAAATCGATTCACGATTTGATTGTCACGATGCACCGGCGGTTCGGCTTCACGGCGGTCATGGTCAGCCATCAGATTCCGGAGATCTTCGGGATCTCCGATTGGGTGGCGATGCTTCGGAAAGGCAAGATAGCCTTGATGGCCACAGCCGCTGAGTTCCAGCGGACCACCGATCCGGAGATCCTTGAGTTCATTTCCGTCGGTGGGACTGTGGCGCTGCCTGGATCGCTCGTCGGTTAGGTGAGAGGGGAGTACCAAGGATGGAAAAAACCAAGTTGGAGATGGTGGTCGGCGTGTTCGTGTTCATCGGCTTGGTGTGTCTCGGGTATCTGTCGATCAAGCTGGGGAAACTCGAGTTGGTCGGCGGCAGCGTCTACGAGGTCGAGGCGCAGTTCAACAGTGCCTCGGGGCTCAAACCGGGTTCGACGGTCGAAATCGCCGGCGTCGAAGTCGGAAGGGTCCGAGGGATTACACTCATTGAGGATCGTGCGAAGGTGAAACTGGCGGTCAACAACACTGTCAAGCTCTATACGGACACCATTGCATCCATCAAGACGCGGGGTATCATTGGAGAGAAATTCTTGGCCCTGTCTCCGGGAGGGGGTGGCGATCCACTCAAGCCGGGGGATACGATACGCGATACCGAATCGGGCCTCGATCTTGAGGAGTTGGTGAGTCAGTATGTTCATGGCAAAGTGAACTGATGATCCGATGACTGAGAGTACCCAGCCGTATACAGGGGGAGGATATATGGAGATCAAGAGATCTGCCGTTACACAATCCCAGAGTTGGAGTAGGGTCGCGAGCGGGATGGCCTGTATGCTGTTGTTGCTTGGCGGGGTGGCTGTCCAGCCGGCGGTGGCAGGTGGCGCGACCGAGGCCATGAAAAGCACCATCGACGAGGTGCTTACAATCATCCGGGACAAGGAGCTTAAACAGCCGGGGAGAGCTGAAGAACGCCGGCAGCGATTGGAACAGGTCGTCGGGGATCGGTTCGACTATCAGGAAATGTCGAGGCGGTCGCTCGGGGCTCCGTGGAATACGCTGTCCGATAAAGACAAACAAGAATTTGTCGCATTGTTCAAGACGCTCTTGACCAATTCCTACGCTGACAAGATCGAATCCTATTCCGGAGAAGGTGTGCAGTTTATCAATGAACGGATGGAGAAGGACTATGCCGAAGTCAGGACAAAGGTGTTGACCGGCAAGGTCGAAATTCCGCTCGACTACCGCTTGCTCAATAAGGGTACTGATTGGCGGGTGTATGACGTGGTGGTGGATGGTGTCAGTTTAGTGAATAACTACCGGGGGCAGTTCTCAAAGATCCTCCGTTCTTCAACCTACGCCGACTTGGTGGACCAGCTTCGCAAGAAATCCGAAAAGATCAAAGCCTCATAGATCTCTCCAGGAATTTCATGACAAGCCTGCCTGGCTTCATCGCCGTTGCCCTCGTGTTCCTTGTGGCGAGTGTCATCGCGTTGCCGGAGCACGCGGGGGCCGATGTCCAATACTTTCCGATTCCTGCCGTGTCCACCAGCAAGAACGATGGGAACGATGTCGGGTTGATTGTCCCGATTCTGAAGACTGACTCTGATGGAGAGCTGAAATACCTCGCCGCCCCGATGCTCATTCATAATTCCATTGTGGGGATGCGCGGAGCGATCAATCTGTTTCACTACGAGCCAGGGGGACGAGAAATTCGGTTCATCGCATCGGCCGCGGAAAAGATCGAGCGCAGGCTGCTGTTCAGTTACTCCGATCCGGCTTTCAGTCAAGGACGCTACTCGTTGAACTTTAGTGCCACGTTTTTCAAAAACGCCACTGCTCGGTTTTTCGGCTTAGGGGAGGAGACATCTCAGTCAGCACAAACGAATTACACCGCGCGTGAAGGGCGGGTGAGCTGGCGGTTCGGGGTTCATGTGAATGAGGTGACACAGATTTCCGTTAGCCAACGATTTCGCCAAGTGAGTCTGCAGCAGGGCGCAACGGATCTTCCGTTTACAGGCGACGAGTTCCCCACGGTTCCTGGCGTTCAAGGCGAGACACTCATTTTCGGGAATCGGGCCACGTTCCATTACGATACACGCAACAGCCTCATCTCGCCGACCGACGGGATGGCTGTGACGGCCTATGCCGAAGTGAACCAGAATATCCACAACAACGATCACCCTGTCTATTCCCGCTATGAATTCGAGGTCAAGAAGCTGTTCCCAAGTGAATCGAAGCGCGCGATTCTCATTGTACGGGCTGACATTCAAGCCACCATTGGGGATCAAGTGCCGTTCTTCGAGCAAAGCTCGTTGGGAGGGCAGAACAATCTGCGAGGCTATGGTGTCGATCGCTTCATCGATAAGAATCTTGTCGCATGGAGCATTGAAGAGCGTATTCATGTGTTGCGAACGAAGATTGCAGGGACGACGGCTGATTTCGAGGTTGCGCCATTCTTGGATACCGGACAGGTGTTCAATAACTACAAGGACGTTACCTTTGATAATTACCGCATGACCCCTGGTATTGGATTCCGTGGGATCGTTCGACCCAATGTCGTCGGACGGGTCGATTATGGTTACAGCAAGGAAGGAGGCGCAGTCTTTGCCGGGCTCGACTTCCCATACTGACGGGTCGTCGCGTCAGGTTTGCTGGGTCGTGATATTTTACCAAGTCGTGCTCACCGCATTCATTCCTTCCCTTTCTTTCCAGACTGCGCCACAGCTGCGAATCGGCCCTGGCGGGTTATGCAATCACAGCTATTTCATGTAAGTCCCCACCTCTTGAGGGGTAGCCAAGCACACCATTCCAATACTACCCTGCGCAAAACACTATGGCCCTTGGGAAGCAACAGACCTGTTGGGATAGCCCGGAGTTTACTCGTGACTGCCTGCTTACGAATGTAGGCAGGCAGCTTGAAGCGGACGGGTGCGTCCTTGAATACTGTGAGGCCGAGGTTAGCTCACCGCCCCTGACTACCCGGGAGCAGGGGATATTGTGAGGGTTCGATTTTCGTTGGTGATTTATCAAGTCGTCTTTCCCGCACTCCTCCTTTCCATTTTTTCCCAGCCTGTATTGGTTGGAGCGGAGGGGTTCGGTCCGTTCCCGGTCAGAAACTTCCAGGCCTTTCAGCAGATGGTGTTAAGTCTTCCTGGCGACCGTGCAGCTGTTGTGAAACCGGGTACGTTGGACATGCGGTTGGAACTTGCCGAGACCGCCAGTATCTATAACGAAAATTCGCCGCAGATTAACGTGAACGTAAAATTTGAAACCCTCAGATCCGGTCTCTTCCTTCGATATGGTGCCACTGACAAATTGGAGCTCGGGCTGGAAGTACCGGTGCTCTACCGGTATCAGGGATTTATGAATGGAGCCATTACTACGACCGAGCGGGCAACGACTGGCTTGAATCCGGCTCGAGATGCGTTTAAGAACTCCAACTTCATGTTCAATGTCACTCGGAACGGACAAACAATCATGAGCGGAGGGCCTGGCGCGGCGGGGCTGGGGGATACGACACTGATGAGTAAGTATCAACTCCTGACGGAAGGGGCAGCGATGCCGGCCGTTTCGCTGCGTGGCGCAGTGAAGTTGCCGACTGGGGATCAAGCGGATTTTTTCGGAAGCGGGAGTCCGGATTTCGGATTGGGTCTCGCCGTTGAGAAGCTTGTGGCTGGCCGATGGATGCTCTATGCCAACCTGACCGGAGTCGTCCCGACTGGCACCATAGCAGGTTTTGGCCTGCGGCCCACCCTGTCAGGGCTTGCCGCCATCGAGTACTTGTGGTCGGAGAATCTGTCGATCACGACCCATTTTGACTTCTATTCGTCACCGTTTTACGGGACCGGCGTAAACGCATTCGACCAAGGTATTACAGAATCAGTCCTGGGGTTCAGCTATCGTGTGGTTCCGCATTTTCTGTGGCAAGTGTACGCGGTAGAGAACCTGGACTTTATTACAGGGAGTGCCGCAGACTTCACTATTTCAACAGTATTTACCTATCGGTTCGATCCAGGCTCGAATCGTCAATGAGCCGGGTCAGACTGCTAACCGCTTGACAACATGGAATTTACATGTGACACTCCCACATACTAGTGTTTAAGCTGCCACGTTACTTCGCCAATGCCTATCTGAACCCAGATTGTTGTTGCAGGCCTATGCTATGCATTGACATAAAGGAGCATCTGCCATGTCGATTTTGAAGACTATTCAAAGCCCGTCTGATCTGAAGCGGTTGTCACCGACGCAGTTTCCTGCCCTGTGCCAGGAGCTGCGGGAGCAGATTATCGACGTGGTGTCCAACGTCGGAGGGCACCTCGCCTCAAATCTAGGAGTGATTGAACTCACGGTGGCACTGCACTACCTGCTCAATTCCCCCAAGGATAAGATCGTATGGGACACAAGTAATCAAGCCTATGCGCATAAATTACTCACCGGACGTCGGGAACGGTTTCATACGCTTCGACAGTACGGGGGGCTGAGCGGGTTCACCAAACGTGAAGAGAGCGACTACGATACGTTCAACGCAGGCCACGCGGGAACCGGCGTATCTGCGGCCTACGGGATGGTTGAGGCGCGTGAGCAGTTGAAACAGCGACATAAGGTTGTCTGCATCGTCGGGGACGGCGCCATGACGGCAGGAATGACGCTGGAAGGCCTGCACCATGCCGGAGGGCTGGGGAAAGACTTCCTGGTCATTCTGAACGACAATCAAATGTCCATTTCCAAGAACGTCGGCGCTATTTCCTCCTATTTGAACCGGACCTTCACCGGAGAGTTTTATGCCAAGATGCGGGAGGAAACAGGGCAACTGTTGGGGAAGATTCCCCATATCGGATCGGATGTGCAGAAGTGGGCCCGCCGGGCTGAAGAGCTGGCCAAGGGAGCGATCCTCCCCGGGCTGCTTTTTGAAGAGCTTGGGTTCAGGTATGTGGGGCCGATCGACGGACATAACTTCGAGCATTTGCTGCCCACCTTGGACAATGTACTGAAGATGAAGGGGCCGGTGTTGCTCCATGTCATTACGAAAAAAGGGCTGGGCTATGAGCCTGCGGTGAAGAATCCGGTGTGGTTCCATGCCTGCCCGCCTTTTGTCCGGGAAACCGGAGCCCCAGCGAAGAAAGCGGCGCGGCCGTCCTATACGCAGATCGCCATCGAATCGTTGGTGAAACTGGCCCGAGCGGATAAGCGGATCGTCGCGATCACAGCTGCAATGTGCGAGGGGACCGGCCTCAATATTTTCGAAAAAGAATTTCCGAACCGGATTTACGATGTGGGGATTGCCGAACAACATGCGGTGACATTCGCCGCAGGTCTTGCGACGCAGGGACTCCGCCCGGTGGTAGCGATGTACGCCACCTTTTTACAGCGCGCATACGACCAAGTGGTTCACGATGTCGCCACGCAAAATCTGCCGGTGACCTTTTGCATTGATCGCGGCGGGCTGGTTGCTGAAGACGGGACGACACACCACGGCGCATTCGATTATGCATATCTGCGCCATATGCCGAACATGGTCGTCATGGCACCGAAGGATGAGAATGAGTTGCAGCATATGCTGAAAACCTGCATCCAGTATGACGGGCCTGCTTCGGTGCGGTATCCGCGTGGGTTGAGCCTGGGCGTGACCATGGATCAGGAGCCGAACGCCTTGCCGATCGGGAAAGGCGAGTTGTTGCGCGATGGTACGGAAGTGGCGATCGTCGCCATCGGCGTGCCGGTCTCGCAGGCGGTGACGGCGGCTAAACGGCTTGAGGAAGAAGGTATTTCCACAGCGGTGGTGAATGCGCGGTTTGTGAAGCCGCTGGATCAGGGACTTGATCGTCGAGGTGGCGAAGCGCGTTCGTTATATGGTGACGGTTGAAGAAGGCAGCAAGATGGGTGGGTTCGGCTCAGCTGTGCTCGAAGCCCTGTCCGAAGGCGGCGTCACGCATGTGATGACGAAGGTCCTGGGGTTACCAGATTGGTTTATCGAGCAAGGACCGCAGGACTTCCTCCGCGAACGATATGGGTTGACGGCGGAAGGCATTTATCAGAGCGTGAAGGAACTCATCGGCAAGACACCAGCTTCCTCGATAGAGAAGCTCACCTTTGCGGCATCGGCCGACGGGCTGTTGCACGGAGATGAACAGGGGAGCTGATTGAAGACGTGAAACGTGAGACGTTAGATGTGAAACGAAGGTAGGGAAGGTAGCAAAGAGACACGATGCACATCACGAGGCGGAAAACGCGGCAGATTCAAGTTGGCAAGGTCAAGATTGGCGGAGATGCGCCCGTATCGGTGCAGTCGATGTGTTCGACCGACACGCGCGATGCTGCAGCGACGATCGAGCAAATTCGCCAACTGGAGGCTGCAGGGTGCGAAGTGATCCGCGTAGCCGTGCCGGACGACGAAGCGGCGGCGGTGCTGCCCAAGATCAAAGCCGCGATGACCGTGCCGCTGATTGCAGATATTCATTTCGACCATCGCCTCGCATTGAAAGCAGCTGCGGTTGTGGACTGCGTCAGGATCAATCCCGGCAATATCGGGGCCTGGTGGAAAGTCGAAGAGGTCATCAAGGCGGTGAACGAGCGAGGGATTCCTTTGCGCGTCGGCGTAAATGGCGGGTCACTCGAGCGGCCGTTGCTGGATAAGTACGGCTGGCCATCCCCGGAAGCCTTGGCTGAATCGGCGCTCAATGCCGTCCACGCGTTGGAAGATGTTGGATTCACGAACATGAAGGTGTCGCTGAAGGCGTCGGACGTGCACCATGCGATCGATGCCTATTGGTTGTTTGCGCACCAGTCCGATTATCCGGTGCACATCGGGATTACCGAGGCCGGAACGGCGATGACCGGGGCAGTCAAATCCACCATGGGCCTGGGGTACTTGCTCTCGCAAGGGATCGGCGACACCTTGCGCGTGTCGCTCGCTGCTGATCCGGTCGAAGAAGTAAAGGTGGGGTTCGAGATCTTGAAGTCGCTCGAACTGCGCCATCGAGGAATCAATGTCATCGCCTGTCCTACGTGTGGCCGTGTGGAGATCGACGTCGTGAAGTTGGCCAATGAACTGGAAAAGAAGCTGGGCCATATCAAGACCCCCCTCAATGTGTCGGTCCTCGGCTGTGTCGTGAACGGTATCGGGGAAGGCAAGGAAGCGGATATCGGGATTGCTGGCGGCGAAGGCAAGGGGATCTTGTTCAAGAAGGGCAAGCTCGTCCGAAAGGTGCCGATCGAAGAGTTGATGGATACGCTGATTTACGAGGTCGAGCTGATGGCCAAGGAAAAAGACGCTGAAGAGAATGGGACGGTCGCGGTCCATTCGAATGAGGGATGGGAACCGATGACCCCGCAGTCGGATCAGCCTGCGACTCTCGGAAGAGAAATTCCTGTGTTGCCCAACTGATAGTCACGCACCTACCACCGTTTCTATACCATCCCCTTCAACGTGCACGTTGAGATGTAGGAACAAGGCCCGCTATAATGCGCGCGGGGCGCCGTACCCAAGTGGTTAAGGGAGCAGTCTGCAAAACTGCGATGCAGCGGTTCGACCCCGCTCGGCGCCTCCAAACAGAGCGTGCTCAACCCTGCCCGTCAAATACACGCGGGGATATTTCAATATCGATGTTTGGTCGATGCAGGTTGACGAAGGAGCCTTTCAGAAATTGTATGTCAGGGTTCATAGGAAAAGAGAATTGACGACTGTGGAAGAGAGTGTTAGAATCCGCGATGTTATGGATCTACACGTCTAGCTGCTGTTCGCAGCTGCTCATCATATAGGTAGAGAACAAAAGGAGAGAGAGGAATGGCCGTTCCACTTTCCCAGATGGCTACTGTTACGAAGTATGTGCTCACCCAGAAGCTGAACAGGGTGAAGCGGTATCCGCTCGTATTGATGCTGGAACCCTTATTCCGTTGCAATTTGGCCTGTGCCGGCTGCGGAAAGATCCAATATCCTGATCATGTGCTGGATAAGCGGCTCACACCCGAGCAGTGTTGGGCTGCGGCGGAGGAATGTGGCGCCCCGATCGTCAGCATTCCCGGTGGCGAACCGATGATCCATCCCGAGATGTCCAAGATTGTCCGTGGGCTGGTTGAGCAGGAGCGATATATATATCTCTGCACCAATGCAATTTTGATGGAGCGAAAACTCGACGAGTATCAGCCCTCAAAGTTTCTCACGTTTAGTGTCCACATGGACGGCCTGAAAGACGAACACGATTTGGCAGTCTGCCGAGACGGTGTCTATGACGTGGCGGTGAAGGCGATCAAGGCGGCGCTGAAGCGGGGGCACCGGGTCACGACCAATACGACCCTCTTCGATGATGCCAATCCGGAGCGTGTGCGGAAGTTTTTTGATGCGATGATGGAGCTCGGTGTCGAAGGCATGATGATTTCGCCTGGGTACAGCTATCAGAAGGCGCCGGACAAGCAGCATTTTCTGAAGCGAGAGCGCACGAGGGAATTGTTTTCCCGTATTTTGGGGAATCCGAAGAAGGGATGGCAGTTCAATCAATCGCCGCTATTCTTAGATTTCTTGATGGGGCGGCGGGAGTACGAATGCACGCCTTGGGGCAATCCGACCTATAACGTGTTCGGATGGCAGAAGCCCTGCTATTTGCTCCAAGAGGGCTATGCGAAGACGTTCCGTGAACTGATGGACAGCACGGAGTGGGATCGCTACGGAACAGGGCGGAATGAGAAATGCGCCGATTGCATGGTGCATTGCGGCTATGAACCGTCTGCCGTCGAGGATACGTTCGGCACGCTGTCCGGGTTTGGTCGGACCGTCAAGCTGACGATGCTCCCTACCTCGCGATAACAGATCGCGTGACGCGTCGTTGGTCGCAGAGCCTCTCGACCATCTTCGTCTTGTTAGGCGTTACACGGTAGTCTTACGGTTTTCCCATGACCGATACCAAGAATCATAGTAGTGGCGATGTAACAGGATCGCCTCGAAGGCCGCGTATTTCAGCCGGCCTCGTTCGCTGAGCTCGTCGAAGCGGTGGAGCTGGCGTTCGATTATCGCGGCGATGTGACGGTGTCGTTGAAGTCCGGCGAATCCCTCAGCGGGTATCTCTTCAATCGTCAGGTCAGCGGTTCCGACTCCTATCTTGAGGTGTTCCCTTCCGACAGTTCTGACGCGCGACACATTCGCTATGACCAGATTGCCGCGATCGCCTTCACCGGTGAGGACACGGCCACGGGGAAATCCTGGGAGACCTGGATCGCCAAGAAGGATTCGGAGCGGCGAGCCGAAGTGGAACGTGTCGAAGCCGAGGCAAAAACACGAGGAATCCTGTAAGTTCTCCACCTTCCGATCGCATCTCTTTTTCTCATTTCTCCCTACACAGGCGCGTCGAGAATGGCTCTCTCCAAGTGCTTGAAAATGGGCTTGTCTCTCCGTCCTGTCGGGCCGTCGAGTTCGTTGACAACGGGTAGGGGCTATGTTAAAAATTGCAGCCTTAAAATTGGCCGGGATTGTCGGTGATCACACGTTCCGTTGTGTGAGGCGGACGCAAGCGCTCGGCGACGGAAAGAGCAGTCCTGAGCACGTGAGGCGCAGACAGATCGCACAGAGTCAGTCACGATGGCGGGAATGGGTCCTGGCCATTGCAATATTGGGCGGTTTCCCCTCGGTCGTGTCTGCAACGCATGAAGCCGACCATCGGTTTACGGTCGAAGGGTTTGTCTGCGGAGCAGATGGAAAAAGCAGCGCGAATATAGATGTGCTCGTCAAGGACACAAAGATCTCCTACGGGCAGATCGTCAAGACCGATGGAGACGGATACTACAAGGCCGCATTTCATCTTCATAACGATAATCTTGGCGATCCGCTGCTGATTGAAGCCAATGGGCAGCAGCAACAACAGAAAGTCTCGTTTGACCCGAAGGATCTGGAGGCAGAGCGAATCATTCAGGTCAATTTTGGGACCGGCTGCATGCAGGACAGGAGCAGTCCTCCTCTGTGGGTCTATCTAGGGTCTGGGGCTGTTGCGGCAGCAGTCGGTGGGTTCATCGGGTTCAAACTGATTCGTTCGTGGCGGAAGCAGGAACAGAAACGAGGAAAGTCTCAGGGTAAGCGGAAGAAATAACCGAAGCGGTCCGTGGGGCTGATGTGCACCTCGCTGGATCGGTTACTCGAAGTGGCGGGGGAGTGCGTGTGGCGTCACGGTACTTTCTTAAGATCGGCGCTTTTACCAGGGGTGATAATCCCCCCGGTGAAAGCGTTTTTTCGTTTGAGTATGAGAGTCAATCGTCATCGATGTGGTCGAGAAAAAAGGAGCACGTGAAGGTTATGAAGCAGATGAAAGTTCCGCAGCTGGCGATGGTGTTGGGGATGGGGCTCTTCATGGTGGCATGCGGAGGAGAAGGAGGAGAGGGGCCGATCGTTCCGCCGCCTCCGGCTCCTGCTGAGTGGGCCGATAAGCATATGCCGGCTGGTTGGTGGGCCGATGCGGCCAAACTGGAAGAAGGGCGGAAGCTCTACCTTGGCGAGACAAACCCCGATGTGAATTGTGGCAGTTGCCATGGCAAGGACGGCAAGCCGGCTAAGGCGGGCGCCCGTGACTTCCGCGTCGGCGAACGGATGAAGTCTCTACTCCGATTCCGTGTGGGCCTGGCGGATTGCCGACGGGGTTCCCAATACGAAGATGAAGGCGTGGAAGAGCAAGCTGTCGGACGAAGATGTCTGGAAGCTGGTGTTGTTTGAGCGGAGCTTCGGGCTGGCTGGGAAGGGATGGGACGCAGAAAAGAAGTCTTGGGTTGATGCGGCAGCGCCTCGGCTGCTCCTGCTGCGGCTCCGGCTGCTCCGGCACCGGCGGGCAAGTAAGCGGACTCAATCCGGGAGCTCGTGCGATAGTCACCCAAGAAACCCCTCTTGCACTGAGCGTCCTGGTAGCTTATCGGTGTGTTCGCATAACGATGGCCTAGGGTGCCATGCAAGGCCTGGACAAATGTATTGCACCTATGGGCATGACCAGATCTTCTTGTTGTCCCCGTCAGTTCTTGTCTCGGAGTCATCACGCAGTTCACGGTAAAATGACGCTATTCTGTACGACGCGCAATCCCTTGACGCCCAAGGACTTTGGCTACAGGGTATGAGTGCAATGAAAAGCGGGTATTGCGGAATCGAAGAAAAGGACAAGTCTCGGCCGTCTAGCGGTGAGCTGGCTGTAAAGTAGAGAACGCATGAAGCAGTTCTCTCAACGTCGATAGGCTCCGAGCGAAGAGGCGCTTCGAAATATCATGAAAACGTGGCAGCGCGGTCTGGTGGCGGTATGTGCCCTTCTGGTCTTGTTCGGAGGAGTGGCCTATGCCCAAGCTCCGGGCATGCCTGCGGTAGAGTTTCCCTATACGGGGAATCGGACCGCGGTATGGATTGTCGCCCAGCTTCATACGCTGTTCGGGGCATTCATTCTCGGCGCCCCGATCTTTATCGTGATCTCAGAATGGCTGGGGTATCGGAAGCAAGATCTTCGGTACGATCGGTTGGCCAAAGAAGTCACGAAGGTGACGGTCATCCTCTTCAGCATGACCGCCCTCACCGGTGGCCTGTTTATTTTCGTGCTCCTCGCGACGTACCCGCAGTTTACCACCTGGTTCATCAATCACTTCTATCTCGTATTCGCGGTGATCTACCCGCTGTTGTTCATCAGCGGGACCATCGTGTTGTACATGTATTTCTACATGTGGGACGCCTGGAAGGGTGAGAAGAAGGGGCGTCATATCGCCCTCGGTGTGCTCTTGAATCTCATCTGTATGATCACGATGTTCGTGATCGATGGTCCGACGTCGTTCATGAATACGCCGCCGAAGGCTGAAGGGATTTCGCCACAAGAGTTTCTCGAAGCCGCGACCTTGTGGGACAAGATTGCCAACCAAAGCTGGATGCCGCTCAATCTCCACCGGATCGACGGTAACGTGGCGTTCGGAGGATTTGTGACGGGCATGATTGCCGCCTACATGTATATGGGGGCGAAAAATCAAGAAGAACGGGCCTACTACGATTGGATGGGTTTTGTCGGAAATCTGATCGCCGTGGGCGCGACGCTGTTCCAGCCCTTCACGGGATTACTGTTGGCGTACGAGATGTGCGATTACGATTTTTCGTTCTGCCCGTACATGATGGCCGACCAGCTCTCGATGTTTTTCGAAATGCAGGGAGCGATGATCGGGCTCATGTTCTTGGCCAGTAACTATTACGTCTGGCTCAGTCTGAAACGTATTGAGGGGGTCGAAAAGGTCCGGATGACGATCCTGGCTCCCATCGTGATGGTGGCGTTCCCCTTTGTGATGATGATGGTGATGACGTATTATCTGGATTCCCGACCCGATGTCGTTGGCGTTCCTCCTTCCGTTGGTCCTAGCGCCGTTCATGCTGGGCCGGTTCATTCCGTATACGGTGTCTGCACGGACTGTGATGAAAATCGGCTTTTTGATGGTCGATCGTGGGCGATGCAATCTGGCTCACCCCCCACGGTTTCGCGGCCACCGGCGCCAAGATGGTGGCGGACGTGGAGCTGCCGGAGGCTTGGAACTTCCTGTCGGGGATGCCGGGCAAACTTTCTGCGGTGTTCACGCTGGTGTTCGTCACGGTCGTCAACTATGTCTTGTATAACCGGGCCATCAAGCAGGGCACGATTATCTGGGGGAAAATCGATTTCACCTCCCAGTTCGTACTGATCTTCCTCGCCTTCACCTCAATCTGGACGATGGGCTTGATGGGCGCCGTCCGCTCGCTGGTGCGGAAGTACTTCCACACCTACAATCTGATGCCTGACTTCACCGCAGAGTCCTTCACGCCGACGCTGTCGTATTCTGCCTGGTGGATTACGGGGATTACCGTCGTCTTTTTCACAGTTGTCAGTTTTGCCGTTGTCGTGGCCCTTCGGCCTTCAGATTCGAAGAAGCACGCACCGGAAGGCAGTCCTGTTCCCGCCAGGGCCAAGTAATCGGAGTGCAGAACGTCTCTGAAGGAAAAGAGTCTGCATGGGGAATGTGATTAAGAAGCTGGCGATCGGTCTGGCGGTGGGTGCGCGCTTTTCGGTGGTGCAAGAGCGCTGGAGTTTCCCGTCATTTTCCAGATGATGTTCTTCGGCCATGCGATGTTCGGGGCTGCCATCTTCATGTTGTTGGACGCGCCGTCGGTCAAGACCATGGGCGGGGTGAAGTCCGTGATCGCCGTCGTGGTGTTCTACATCGTGCTGTGCACGGTGTACATTTCCGGTGCTTCGATGTGGCCGCAATTCGATCCAGAAGATGAAAAAGGGAAGATCGCCAAGATATTAGGGCCTAAACGGGCCGCGACTGAACAGGGGAAGGCAGAGGAGTTGATTGCGCGTGCGAAGGCGCTCGATGAGCAGGTGAAAGCCTTGGAGGTGCGGCTCAGGGGGTTGGGCGCGGATCAGGTCACGAAAGGGTCGACGACCGGCGATCCTCCTCCGGTCACGGCTAGCGCGGCAACCGGAGACTTTATGAAGCTGGGTGAAGAGCAGTGGCAGCTACAAGAATGTTACAACTGTCACAAGCTGAAGGGTGAGGGCGGAAAGAAGCGCGGTCCGGAGTTGGACAATATCGGTTCATATCTCACGGTCGACGAGATTAAGCAGAAAATTATGGATCCCAAGAGCATTATGGCCGAGGGATTCGAAAAAGATTATGAGAAGGGCAAGATGCCGGACAAATTTAAGGACGTGATGGAGCCCGGCGACATCACGGCACTTGCTACCTGGCTGAGTACATTCAAGAACACCTCTGTCAACACGCCAAAGCCGATTAAGAAGAAGTAGCATGCAGCCTCAACTGAAGTCGAAAGTCCGCTGTGCGGACCGAGAAGTCGGAGAGGTGTCCAAGGTCATCATGGACCCGCTCTCCCATGAGGTCAGCCATCTCGTCGTGTCGATGAACGGCGCGGGAGAGCGGCAGGTGCCGATGGGCGCGGTACAGACCGTGGCGGACGATCTGGTACAGCTACGGTCGTCCTCGTCAGAAATCCTGGGCCTGCCGCCCTTCAAGCGTGACGACTATGTCACGCTGCATGAAGTGGAAATTCCGGGCCTTGAGAGGCATATTCACGTCACGCCGGGCGAAGTGCTGGTCCCGTTCCCTGAGTTGGAGCGGAACGTCAAGCGGCGGACGTTTTTCGCAAACTTGACCCATGTGATGGGGTTGTTTATCGGATTGCCGCTGGCTTTTCCCGTGCTGAAGTTTTTGATGAAGCCGATGTATGCGCCGCTCGACAACAGATGGTTGAAGATCGGGAACATCGGAAAGGTGAAGGCGGACGATTTCGGGACCCAGTTCGAATACAAGCGCAAGATCAAAGAGGTCTATATGCCTGAGGCCGAGATCGAGAAGAACGTGTGGCTCGTCAAGGCGACTCCGGCGGTGCTGGAAAAGGTGTACCAGGGGAAGGATATGGAATTCCTGGATACCGACGGGAAGGCCATCTGGACCAATAAGAAGGACATACCCTATCTCGCATTTTCCGGTAAATGTCCCCACCTCGGTTGCGCATATAAATGGCGAAAACACAAGATACTTGGGCAAGTCTTTCTCTGCCCCTGCCACTTGAGCATCTATGATGCGTCCGGCCAGGTGCTGGATGGCCCTGCCCCTCGCCCTCTCGACTTGCTGCCGATTCAGGTGTCCGCGAGCGGCGAGGTGCAAATTATCGACATGGAATTTAAAGCCGGGACGAAGTCCCAAACGCGGATCGTGTAGATGAGCGACACTCCTTCTGCCGGCACGCAGCCAACGCGTCGCCGAAAAAGTCTTCGACTTTGTCGATGAGCGAGTCGGGCTGAAGCTGCTGACAGCCAAGATGCTCAATGAGGCGGTCCCTGGCGGCTCTCGCTGGGCCTACGTCTTCGGGTCGATTCTCTTGTTTATCTTCATCATGCAGGCGGTCACGGGCGTGCTGCTGATGTTCTACTACGTGCCCACCGCCGACCATGCCTACGCCAGTACCCAATACATTCTTCACGACGTCGACTACGGCTGGTTCCTGCTGAGTTATCATTTCTGGGGTTCCTCAGCCATGGTGGTCTGCGTCTTCGCGCACATGTCACAAGTCTTTCTCTGGGGCGCGTATAAGAAACCGCGTGAACTCATCTGGGTGGTCGGATTGGCGCTTTTCGCCCTCGTCATGGGATTTGGCTTCACGGGCTATTTGCTCCCGTGGGACCAACGAGCCTATTGGGCCACGACGGTCGGCGTCGAGATTGTGGATAAGATGCCGTTCATCGGCGACTTCCTGGCGCGGTTCCTCAAGGGAGGTCCGACCCCCGGACAGATGACCTTGAGCCGGTTCTTCGTCATTCACGTCATGGTGCTCCCTGCAGCCCTGATTGGGTTGGCTGGGTTGCATCTCTTCCTCTTTCGATGCGCAGGTCCGGCTGGTCCATTCCGGGGTACGCCGACAGAGCTGAAGGCGAAGACAGACTATTTTTTTCCACGGCAGATTTGGAAGGACATGGTCGGGATGGCGGTGGTCTTTGCCTGCATCGGCGTGCTGGCCTTCTGGGAGCCGGTGGTCTTGCTGGACGAGGCGACGCCTGACCCTGGTGATTATCACCCGGAACCGGAATGGTATTTCTTGTTCATATTCCAACATCTTCGATTGAAGATGTTTTCCGGCGAGTTCGGACAATTTCTCGGTTCGATCGCGTTTCCCGGCGCCCTGGGGGTCATGCTGCTGTTGTTGCCCTTCTTCGACCGCAACCCAGAGCGGAATATTTTCAAGCGCCCTCTTGCCCTGATCGGGTGGGTGGTGCTCACGGCATCGATCCTCCTTTTCACGGTGTCTGCCATTATCAATCGATCGTATTTGGACTAACAGGATGCTGAAAAAGTCCGCGAGCATGGAGAAGGTTGAGGTTCAGGCTAAGATTGAAGCTCAGATGAGCACGTCGGAGCTTCACTCAACCTCGACCTCAGCCTTCCTGCCAGCTGGCGTTCATCGTTGGGTACTCGCATGAACGATCACATTTCTCCCGCAAAGCTCGGGTTCGGTATTCTCTGGCCCGCCTTCTGGACCGCGTTGCCGATCAAGCTTGTCCTCGTCGTGCTCTTTCTGGCGTTCGGGATCGTGCAGTTTGAAAACAGAATCGTGTACGCATTCTTGATGCTCCTGGCGAGTCCGGTCACGGTGTTCGCTCTTCCAACGATCACCATGGGATTAGGCTCGCATATCGGTGAAGGCACCGGCATCGCGTTGCTGTTCTTGCTGGCGGTTCCCATCGACGTCTGGGCGCTCGGGGTCGTCGGACGAACATTTTTCCTCGAACGGTTGCGGCGCGAACCTCCAGGTGGGTTGGGGCTGACGCTTTGGTGGAAGTGTGCATTGGTCGGCGCCATCTTTGTGCCGATCCTCTGGGCCGCTGAGAGTGCAGTCACAGACGGCGGGATCTCGGCGGTCCATTCGATCTTCGAGTCGGATTCTCTGAAGGGAATTCCTATAGCGGAACGGATCAGTTGTGAACTGACCCTCTGGGGCACTCTGTCCACAGTGGTGCTTCTGGTGTTGCTCGTCATTGGTTTCTCGCTCGTGGGACGGGTGATTCGAGGCACGGTGGAGTCGGCAGGCCATGCGCCGGAGAATTATCAAGGGTTGATTACTCGTTGGGATTTGATGCGGGTACCGGTGGATCAGGGGTTGATGCTGACAGCACTATCCGGCGTGGCGGTTCTGTTGTCGGTCCTGTTCTGGTCTTCGCTTCCGGTGTTTACCCCGCACCCGCACGATTGTTGCAAGAAGCCTGAAGTGAAGGCCGCCCCCTCGTTCAAACCTCTTGAGACGCTGAATAAAGACGAAAAAATGATCGCGCATCTTGCGGCGCAGGTCGAATTGCTGGTAGAACAGCGGGCGAAAATCGAACTGGAGAAAGAGCGGAGCAAGGAAAAAGGTAAGGCGGGCAAGGAAACAGTGGAACGCCGGAAGCGCCGGAAGCAACAGAACCGGCTCAGCCTGCCGCCAGGAACCCGTAACATGGGAGATGATGAGGTGAGGGCAATGGGACATCAGGGTGGATGGATTCAGCGGCTTCTCCGGAGCGGCAGCGATCATGCTGGGGCGCTCTTGGGGTTCGCGGTGGCAGTGGGGCTCTTCAGTCTTCCCGCGTTGGTGTTTGGGGCGGACGTCGCACCGGCAGCTCCGACCGAATATCGTGACGTTCCCTACGTCGGCAGCCGCAACGTCATCTGGGTTATCGCACAGCTCCATTTGCTGCTCGCGGGATTTGTGCTGGGTGTGCCGATCTTCGCCTGGGTATGCGAAGTCGTCGCCTGGAAGGGCGGCGAAAAGCGCTACGACAAATTAGCCAAGGAATTCACCAAGCTCCTGACGTCTGCCTATGCCACGACGGCGCTCTTCGGCGGCATCCTGTTGTTCCTGCTGATCTCGTTTTATCCCAAGCTGATGAACTATCTGACCGATATTTTCTTCCCGTCGTTTATCCTCTATTGCCTCCTCTTCTTGGTCGAGACCGCGACGCTGTACCTCTATTGGTATGGCTGGGATGCGATGCAAACGGGCGGCAAGAAGACATTTCATATTTTCCTCGGCTTCCTGCTGAACTTCTTTGCCTTCTTCATCATGATCGTGCCGAACTCCTGGGCCACGTTCCAGGCCAGTCCCGTCGTGATTGCCGAGGGGACGGATATGGCGCGAGCCTGGGCGGCGACATGGAATCCGACCTGGTGGCCGGTGAACATTCACCGCCTGATTGCGAACGTGGTGCTCGGCGGCTATATCTGCGGCGCCTACGCCGGGATTCGCTATCTGTCTGCCAAGAACCACGGAAGAGCGTGACCACTACGACTGGATGGGCTATGTCGGGAATTTCATCGGTGTCTTCGGTCTGTTGGCGCTCCCCTTTGCCGGCTACTGGCTCATGCGTGAAATTTACCAGTACAACCAGCAGATGGGCATCACGCTGATGGGAGGATTCCTGTCGTGGCTGTTCATTTTGCAAGCCATGCTCATCGGGGTGCTCTTTCTCGGGTCGAACTATTATTTCTGGCTCGGGATCACCTATCGCATCCCCGGGTCCGCGTTGCAGTACCGGAAGCCGATGTTTGCGATGCTGGTGGTTCTTCTATTGTGCCTGGCTGTCTGGATGACCCCCCATTCGCTCGTGGCGAGTTTGGAAGAGGCGGCAAAGATGGGAGGAACCCACCATCCGCTGCTGGGAGTCCTCGGCGTCATGTCGGCAAAAATGACCGTATCGAACTTGATGATTCTCGTCACGTTCATGAGTTTCATCATGTATTGGCGGGCCGGTAAGCAGGACACGGCCGGCTGGGCGAAGATTGCCAAAGCGATCATGGGTGCCATCCTTGTCCTTGCGAGCATCGCAGTCATCATCCTCGGCGTGTGGGGGTATTTCGTTCCCGCGATCATTCGCATCAATTATTTCTCGACGTCGCAGGTGTTGATCGTGATCGGGGTCATGTTGACCATCACGCCGCTGACCGCCTTGCTGCTGAAGAGCGCCAAGACCACGACGGAAATGGTCTGGGGCAAGATGCCTCCCCGTGCCGGCTACTCCCTTGTCCTCAACGCGGTCATGGTCATCCTCCTGATGACGCTGATGGGTTACGCACGGTCGTCCTCTCGCGTCCATTGGCACGTCTATGGCGTGGTCCGCGATACGTCGCAATACGCATTTTCACCGGCACTCGGCTATGCGTCCGGGATCATGTCCTTGTGCACCTTCTTTTTCTGCATGATGGTCGCCTTCATTTTCTGGGTGGCCACGATGGGTGATAAGGCGAAAGCGGCTACTGAGCCGAAGAAGGCAGAGTTGCCGCATGGCATGCCGGCGATGGCAGGTGCATCGAGTGCGCTCGATAAACCGAACGCGCATTGATTTATTGTGAATTATGAATGTCTGAGTTGGAGTGTTCAATTCAGCACTGAACGCTCAGACTTCTACCATTCCCACGGAAGGGTGATTATGAGTGAAGTAGCCAGACTGCAATTGATTTGTCTCTCGGTGGTAGGGAGCGGGATCCTGATTCTCCTCTTTATTCGATCCGTGTTCCCGCGGGTCATCGGATTTGTCGCGATTGTGCTCGGCATCTTCATGCTCACGTCGTTGTCGATTCCGCAGATGGCGTCGTTACCGCCCGTTGAGGAGAAATTCGATATTGCCACGGTCAAAACGCCGACGGATATGGCGGCCATTGGGCAGAAGATTTTCTTTAGTAAGGGCCAATGTGCGCTGTGCCACTCGATCGGCCCCAGCGAATCGGCCCGTTGCCCGGACTTGAAGGGGATCGGGGCCAAGTTGAGCCGTGAGTTTCTCTATGAAAGTCTGACGCAGCCGCAGGCCTACGTCTATATGGACTATCGCCATGAAGGCCTGCCGAAGCACTATCCGGCCGACATGCCCGCCATCAATAAGAACCCGATCGGGCTGTCCAGGAACGAAATTCTCTCGGTCATCGCATTCCTGCAGCAGATGAGCGGCGAACCGATTTCTGTCAATCCATCTGAACTGGACGTGCCGGGACAGGCGCCTGCCGCTCCGGTGAAGGCGGCGCTGTCCGGTCCGGCAGTGGCCGTGGCGCAAGCGCACTGAGGAGGAACGTATGGGGCCGTTGATCAAACTGATCTCGTTGAATGTCATCACCTATTTGATTTTGAAATTTGTCGTGCCCAATATCCCTGGCTCGGCGCCGCTGCCGGCCAGTTTGGTATTCCTGTACCTATTGCTGACGACTGCGGGATTTCTCATGCTTGCCACAGTGAGCGCGGAGTCCAAAGAGGAGTTTTGGGGTCCGCTTCAACGATTCCTGACGGGAGAGAGTATCGGCGGGATGCAAGCATTGCGTTGGGCCGTCTTGATTTTGTTTCCTTTGCTGGTCGGCTGGCAAACCTATAACAGTACAGCGGTCAGCGATGTGCCGCCTGGCGAAAACAGGACCATTCATCCGGCTCCGCCAGGTGAGTATGCAGGCTTGTCGAATCCGGTTCCAAAGACACCGGACACGATCCAGCAGGGCAAAGGCTTCTATGCGGCATTCTGTTCCCCCTGCCACGGTGGAAACTTCGACGGCAAGGGCTCGGCGGCCAGGGGATTTAATCCTCCCCCGGCCAACTTCTCCGATCCCACGACGATCGCCATGCTCCAGGAAAGCTATCTCTTCTGGCGGATCAAGAAGGGCGGCGTCGGCCTCCCGATCGAAGGAATGCCATGGAAATCGGCCATGCCTCGCTGGGAACTCGAACTTCCCGACGAATGGATCTGGAAAATCATCATGGGTGAGTACGACGGAGCGCATCAATCGCCTCGGACATGGGAATAGACGAGGGTAGGCCTGTATGCCTTCTGTGCTCGCGCACCGCGCACGCTCAGAAGGTGCTCGGTGGACGCGCGCAGTCGAAGGCACATAGCCCCACCCTCTGAGGAGTGAGTAGGGAGTTGAGTGAGAGAGAGAGGACGGAACTTATGATACGCGGACTCAGTCGAATCGTTCCGAATGTCGTCGGCGGTGTGTGCCTTGCCATAGGGTTTCTGATCGTGCAGCCCGCCACAGCCGAGGAAAAGCCCAAGGCCGCCGCTCCAGCAGAAACTCAGGCAAGCTCGTCGATCAGCGCCCCGCTGGTGAAGGGTACTCTGCCGGGCGATGACCCAAACGCGGCAGTGTGGAGCAGCGCCCCCCCGTCGACATTCCCAATGTCGCCTCAAGTCCATTGGCCGACCCGCATTCTGGAAGCGACGGTCAAAGATATGATCGTACGTGGCTTGCACGACGGGACCAACGTGGCCATTCTCTTAGAGTACGCCGATCCGACGGAAGATCCGGACGATGCAGCCGCGGTTCAGTTCATGGTGGGCGACAAGAAAGCCCACTTTGCGCATGGCCAACCGATGGCGCAGGTCGAAGGCGGGCCGGTCAATATTTGGTATTGGAAGAACAAAGACGGCAAAGGCGTCGACATGAATGCCAAGGGCTTCGGCACACTCAAAATACAGACGCACCAAGATGTGAAGGCCAAAGGGACCTACGCGAACGGCAGATGGAAAGTGGTCTTTACGCGGCCACTCGCCACCGAACATCCGGATGAAGACACGCAAATCGCGACAGCCGGGTTCATCAATATCGGCTTCGCTGCCTGGGACGGCAAGAAAGATCCTAGCAGCGGCGAGCTGAAGGAGAAGGGATCCCAAAAGGCCGTCTCCTCTTGGTGGTATTTCCGCGCAGAGGCGCCACCGGATTATACCGGTTATTACTATGCGGCCATCGCCGTGGGCCTGGCTCTCGGATTTCAGTTCGTTCTGATCCGCAAGCTAAAGAAAGGTGATTCAGCATGAAGGCGGCTCGCCTATACGTATTGGGAATCGTGGGGGCAGTGGTCTACGTTTGGGCCATGGTCACCGTGGCAGGTTGTGCCAACGAGCAAGGGGCGAAGGGACATGAACTCTACAGTCACTACTGCTCGCACTGTCATGGTGAGAGCGGAAAGCAGAACGAAGGATTCAATTGGTCCTCGATGCCCGATCCCAAGCCCAAAGATCTCACGAACAAGTCAGAGATGAGTACCTTTAAAGACGAAGATATCTTCAATACGATTTCACGCGACATGAAGGACACGAGTGAAGAAGGCGGGGATGAGATCGGCGACGACGATTTTGCCGTGCCGACCATGCCGACCTTCAAGTACACCCTGTCAGAAGAAGAAATCTGGGCCATTGTCGGGTATGTCCGCGGCCTCCACGGCAGAAAGATGGAGTTTAAAGTCGAAGAACGGAAGAAACAGCTGGCGGCGGCGCTCCAAACGGCCCAAACCAATTTGGAGCAGGCCACGAAAGCGTATGAGGCGGCCGAAAAGCAAGCCAGCGAGGAAGCGGAAAAGAAGAGCGAAGCGCTCAAGAAGGACGTTGAACCGGACGAGTCCTCCTACGCCGATGAACTGGCAGCCATGAGCAAGGCGAAAAAGGAACTCGATGTCGCGCAGGCTGCGATGACGAATCTCGTGACGAGACCAGGAAAGGGTACGAGCGTTCCCAGGCCGGATCTCACGATAAAGCCGGACCAGCTTGCAAAGACGGTGGCGTATGGCCAACGGCTCTATGAAAACAAATATGGCTGCAACGGCTGCCATAGTATCGGCCCCGATGGCGGCAAAGTTGGGCCGGCGCTCGATCGGGCGGGATTTAGATTGAACGGGACCTGGGTCTATCGATGGTTGAAGAACCCGCAGGTGATGAATGCGGAAACCAGGATGCCGGCGCTGGGGCTCAGCGATTCCGATGCCAAGGCCGTGACGCTGTACCTTACGACGTTGAAAGGGGAGACGTCTGAGGACGAGACCGCGGCCCCTGCCGCAGCTGCGGCTGCGGCCCCGGAACCCCTGCCCCGGCCGAGAAGAAGAAGAAATGAGCTTGGCAGGCCCGAGGAAGCTTAGTCTATCTGGTTTTCTGGTCTAGCAAGTCTGTCCGGTCTGTCTCGTTTATTTGGTTGAACGAAACTAACCAGATAGACTGAACAGACCAGACAGACTGTTTAACATCCTGCTGTTAGAGCAGAAATCCTGCAATCATTCCAATGAAGACCGCGGCTCCTACCCACACGTGTTGCTGAAACATGCGGAAGGCGGTGGGAGGCGGCACAGCCTCTCTGAGCTGCAGGGCTTGCCTCAGACACCACACTCCAATGGCAGCGAGCGCTGCATAGTAGATCCAGCCGATGTGGGCGAACCAGCCCGCGAGTCCCAGTAACAGCAGCATCGCGCAGAAGACCGCGCCGACTGCGATCCACGTCGACGACCCGAACAACAGTGCCGAAGACTTCACGCCGATCCGACGATCATCCTCCCGATCTTGAAGCGCGTAAATCGTATCGTATCCGATCGCCCAGAAGACCGTCGCAGTGAACAGGCACCAGGCCGGCGCTTCGATGTCTCCCCGAGAGGCGGTCCAAGCCATGATGGCGCCCCAGCCGAAAGCGATACCCAACATCGCTTGTGGGATGTGGAGGACGCGTTTCGCAAAGGGGTAGAGGCCGGCCAAGAGAACGGCAACCGGACTCAAGAGGATTGAAAGTGGGTCAAGGAGTAGCACGAGCATTCCGGCCAGGGAGAGGAGGAGGCCGACGATCAGCAGTGCATGTGTTGGGCTTAGTTCACCAGACGCCAGTGGCCGTACCCGCGTGCGCGTCACATGTCGATCGAACGATCGATCCGCCAAATCGTTTAACACGACTCCTGCGCTGCGCATCACGAAGGACCCAGTGATGAAGATGGCAAGCAAGCGTAGCGGAGGCACACCCTGAGCGGCCAAGGCTAGGGACCACAGAGTCGGAAACATGAGTAGCCAAGTCCCAGTCTGGTTCTGGAGACGGATGAGCCGGCTGGTGGCTGACCAGGAGAGCCGAGGCGGCGCCGGCGATTCCGGCGCCGGCGAAAAAGAATCAGTCATGCGGATGAACTTAGCCGAGGGGTGCCGGGCTGTCAACGCCGCGCCGTAGCGCGTGGGCGAGAAGCCGCTGGTTTCTTTTGTTTATTTGGTCTGTCTTGTTTGTTTGGTTGAACGAGTCTAACCAGATGAACCAAACAAACCAAATAGACCAGACAAACCAGGCCCCTGTTTCAGGCGTTGAGTTGTGCTCGTTGGATGTTTTTCTGTATAAGATTCATTGTGGAGGTTGTCCAGTCAGCGTGTTACTTCTTCCTATTTCGCGCAGCCTTAGGGGTTGTTGCGGGACTGTGCGTTGTGGCGCTGACGAGTTGCTCGCTCTTCTCAAGTCGAGACGGTGCGACAATCGGCTACTTTCTCCCCCTGACCGTCCAGCTTCGATCCAACCCCAGTATCGCCGGGGCACAACTTACCTATCAAGACGCCTGTGGCCAGGTCCAATCCTTGCCGATCAGTGCTCCATTACAGGAAGCCCTCAGGCGGAAAACAGGCCGCGTCTTTGAAAAGGTCCTGACGAGCGACCCAAGATCTTCGTCGATGCCGGATGGCTATGTCGATGCGGCGTTGGGCTTCAACCATGTGGATCTGGCTATCGTTCGAAAGGCCAACAAGCGTTATCCAGCCACGGTGACCCTGGGATTGGACTTTGCGTACCAGGCTGCCGATGGGGCCGTCCTCTACAGCAAGAAGATTCAAAGTATCGGTCGTGGAGAGGTGGATGTCACCGAGGCTTCGTGTGAGGTGAAGGGTCTCGATACCATTGCCCAAGAGGCCATTGGGTTCGTGACGGATGGGATGGCCAACCAACTTGGAACGTCCAGCAAGATTATCGACGCCGCTCAAGCACACAAGGTTGACGGCTCCTAAGGCGGCTCCACTGCAGTCAGTGGTAGCCGTTCCTGTGCCGGTTCCCGTGAACGAGCCTGCCACGGTGATATTCCGGGCGATCGTCCGAAACGAGAATCGCAATCAGGTGCTCCATAGCGGTGAAGCCATCGCGATCGAAATTGAAGTCAAAAATGAAGGGCCTGGCACCGCACGGGCTGTCGAGTTGTCGGTGACCACCGCGCCGCTCTTGATCGAGCGGATTCCCAGCGTGGTATCCGTCGGCGATCTGGCCCCTGGCGAGCGTGAAACGCGTGACGTTGGACGGCAAAGTCGGCATGGTCAAAGACGCCGTGCAAGAAGAGTTGACGCTAATATTGCGTGCCGGATCTCCCTCGGTCCGGCTGCCGTCCGCCAAGAAGTTTCTGGTGGCGATGAAGCCTGGGGCAGCAGCGGAGGCTGTGGCGCTGCCGGTCGATGTCGATCAGCTGTCGAAACGGACCAGCTTACTCAAACAGCCGAAGGCTATCGGCATCGTCATCGGCGTGGGGCGGTTTCGGGAGAGCAGCATCGCCAGGGTCAAGTATGCCGCACGAGATGCGGAAACCATGGCCACGTACCTCAAATCGATCGGAGGGATTCCTCCCGAGCGTGTACGCACTCTCGTGGACACCCATGCCCTCAAGAGCGACTTGGCTGAGGTGTTTGACGAGTGGTTGCCCGAGCGAGTAGACCCCAGCACAGTGGTCTATGTGTCGGTCACGGGTCGGGGAGTGGTTGAGCCCGCCACCGGCACCGTGTCGATGCTGTTGTTCGACAGTACGGCCACGTCCAGCCGCGCGCCTCTATTCGCTTCGTCGGCTACAGGAGTCTTTGATGAGATTGCCGATTCACCGGGCCATCGTGATGCTCGATCTCTCGCTTGAACTGGCGCCTGGCAAGGAGGCACCGGTCGGGATCATCCCGGTATGGGACCAGGAGAGCAGTGGGAAAGAGAAGATCATGTGGATGATCGGTAACCGGGCGATTCAGGAGGCCCATAGTTACGACCAGGGCCAGCACGGGCTGTTCACCTATCAATTACTCAAAGGCCTTGGCGGCGCTGCAGACCTCGATAAGAACGGCACCATCTTTACAGGAGAACTCTGCACCTATACCAAGGGGCAGGTGCTCAAGATGGCCCGCGAGCAGTATGGCAACGAGCAGGAGCCCCTGTGCCTCCCTGGGCCAGGCCAGGGGGCCTTGGTCAGGCTACAGCCAGTCGCTCAGTTCAAATAACGGCCCATTGTTTCCCGATAGCTGGTCAGTCAGCCAGAGCGTCGGGCGTGGAAAGTCTCGTTTCTCATCTGTCGTTGCACGAAAAACCCCTTGAGGCTGAGAAAAAACCCATGTAAGTTGTGAGGCTCTTGCGTAAGGGCCGGCGTAGCTCAGTTGGTAGAGCAGCGGTTTCGTAAACCGCAGGTCGTCCGTTCAATCCGGATCGCCGGCTCCATATTTCAATCACTTGTCTTGCTTGTTCCGACCACAAGCGGCTCAGGGTGCGGCGGGGGTGCGGGCTCCCCCGCCTCCTTCCCATCATCAAGACGACTCACGAAGTGCCGGTATTCCCCCCCATATAAGTGCCCGTACACATCCATCGTGACTTGAATCGACGCATGACCGAGTTGCTCTTGAATGTATTTCGCCGGAGCGGTCGTCTGAATGAGCAACGAGGCATAGGTGTGGCGAAGATCATGAAAACGAACCCGTCGCAGTTTTGCTGCTTCAAGCACCTTGTAGAACGCACGTCGGAGATTGCGTTCATCCCACCGGCACCCAAGGGGCGAGAGAAACACCCAGTCTTGTGATGGCTTCCCCGACATCGCCGCTTTCAAGTGACTCGAGTTTCTTTGAGTTGTTTCAAGCGGTCCGTGAGTTGAGGCGTCACATCCACCCGCCGGATCTTGCGTGTTTTCGTCGTCGTGAGCTGTCCTCGCACGATCGCTCGTCGCACCTCAATGAACCCCCCATGAAAATCCACATCGCCCCATTGCAGGCCAATGAGTTCTCCCTGGCGCAGTCCGGTGCGGACCGCACACAGTAAGAGCGCCGCGACAGGATTTGGCGTGAACCTCTGCTGCCTCAAGCAGGACGCCGACCTCCGTTCGCGTGAGCGGTTGGATCGTGGCACGGCGATCCTCGTCGGTCCGCGTGAAGCGTCCGGTGCGGACCACAGGATTATTCGCCACGAGCCCATCATCGATCGCATGGTGATAGGCTTCTTTGAGGGGGGTCAGAATATTATGAACCGATGATTTCTTCAGCTTCTTGCCCAGCAGCACCCCAATCATGTGTTTGATATCGGCCCGCGCCACCTGATCAAGACGGCGATCTCCGATCAGCGGGTAGACATGCAAGGTCAGTAACTGCCGATACCCCTTGGCCGTGGTGGGCTTGCAGTGCACCTCTGCATAGGTCGTTAACCACCCCTCCACATACTCACGGACGGTTGGTGCTGTGTGATGCGATGGTGACAGTGAGACCGACTCTCCGCTGACATCGGCCAGTTTAAGCCTGACTGACATGACCTCTGCGAATTGCCGAGCTTCTGATTCAGTTCGAAAACACCGTTTCGTTCGCCTTCCCTGGTCATGGATAAACGCCCACCATGTTCCAGGTTTATCCTTGCGTTCTCGGACAATGACACCCATGCCGCACGCCTTTCTCCTCGAGCGGACGAAACGGCTAGAACCAGCGCCTTGACTCAGTTTCCCTGTTACTGTTAAAGTATCTTAACACTATGGCAGCGCCAACACCAGACCGGTTTTATGATCCAGACACGGGCTCACGGCTTCTGACGACGAAGGAAGCCGCCGTCTGCCTGAGCTACCACCCCTACTCGGTGTATCGGCTGGTCCTACAGGGGGCTCTCCGACCGCATCGGAAGGCGGGCAAGACGCTCCTGTTTCTGACGGAAGACCTTGAGCGCTACAAGGCGAGCCATGCGTGGGCGACTCGGAAGGGGGCGCAGGCCCCCTTGCCGGAACCTGCATCGGCCCCGCCTTCGCACCTGACGGCGACGGTCTCGATCAATGTAGGATTCGATCTCCTGCGGCAACACGTGGTCACGATCTCGGACTTCACCTGGGATCAGGTGCCTCTGATTCATGCGAGAACGCAGGAACAGTATGGCCAGCGACCCAGCACGATTGAAGTGAAGGGACCAGATGGAGGCACCTGGAGCATCGACTATGAGCCGCCCACCTGGCTGGCACAGATCAAGCAAAAGATTCAGCGGATAAGAAAGAAGGGATAGTCCATGGGACGCGTTGGCCGTTTTGGAAAAACTGTGCTGGTCTTTATCATCGCACTACTCGTTGTCGATCTGCTCTACGGCTACACCTTTGGTCCGCCTACCAACGAATATGTGCAGCTCGGACTCCATGTTCTCGCAGTCGTGCTGGTGTTTCCCTTGGCGGCGATATTCAACACCTGGCGAGTCACAAGGATCAGGTCTCAAAGAGAACAGGTATAGGTAAAGGAGTTTTTAATCAGTCTCCCAACTATTCATAAACAAGATGATTGACGGACGGCCCGCTGATTAAGAGTGCTCAGCTCGGGGGTTGCTCAAGTCTTTGATGACATGGGCAATCCCCTTGTCATTACTGACGGATCGCAATTCTTCCAGTCAGTCCGCTTCAGTTGTCTTAACCCATTTCTGCCTGATTTGTCTCCATTTCTAACACTGTAATAACACCTGTTCTATGGCTTGGTTTTGCCCCGCTAATGACTGGCGTGGGTAGGGTATGTTTGCGTGCCCATACCCCATGGCAATGGGGCCCCTGGGGGGTAGCTGTACCGGGTGACAGCATCAGGCCTAAAAGCCGAGTATCTCAAAAATTTTCTCGGGCTGGCAAAAAGGGTCCAAGAGAAGGCGAGATACCGATCAAACATGATCGGAGACGATAGTTCTGCCACGGTGTAGCCACAGGTAGGAGGGTAAACAACGAAGAGTGAAGTTAAGCGCTCAGCTTTTAGCGGCCGTAACAATAGTAAGCGGCGGGCACATCGGGCGATCTCGACTCTGCATCCTTAAGCTTAGTGTAATCGTTGAAGCACAGAGTTTGCCGATTGGGTTCTGATTGCTCGATTTCAAGCGAACTATACCCCCCGTCTCTCTTAATAATGATGGGATGGCTCTTTCTCACCACGGTAATAGGGATATGGAGCTTGCCTTGGAGAATCACGATCTCGTGTTCTTTAAATCGCAATGTCTCCCTCCTCCATGATTAGCCTGGATATGGGGGACCAAGTTCCCACTATGTCGTCGAAACGTGCAAGCGAGTGGAATGTAGATATCGTTATTCTTGGGCAGGGCCGTACATTCACCGGAACTCAAGTTTGGCATGAATAGGAAAATACATGAAACAAGTGTCAGCAGTCGCAACCCATACATATAAGTAGCCCTTTTCAATATCATCTCGGCATCAGCTAGGAGCCGCGAAAGTCTAGGACTTTGCTGGCAAGTTTACAACTTTATTGTACCGCCGTAGAGGCGAGGATTAACTGCGGTTGAGGAAGAAGCTTGCATGTGCGCTGCCAAAAAGGGGGTAGGGGTAGCTGTACCGGGTGACAGTATCGGGCTAAAAGAGATTCTTGTGAATTTTTCTGAACTGAGGAAAAGGGTCCAAGAGAAGGCGCGGCAGGTTCTCGCTCCAATTTCCATCGTGACATGATGCCGCTCTCCATGATCATTCTAATCACGGACAGATAGGCGTTCCAATCGCACAAAGGTGGTAAGGCTTACGCAGAGCCATTTCACAGGTAGCGTGCTGTCTACTATCTCCCGTACCTTTTCGGCCACCCTGTCGATCCTTCCCATCAGCCGAACCGCACGCGGAGCTGATAACTGCTTGATATGTCGGTCACCATTGATCGACCGCGTGGGTGTTGTTCTTGCTCTCCTCCTCAGTCGGAATTTGTCTCTAGTGCCCGAATTACGGAGGGGAGGATCGAAGCATGGAAGAACCGAAGTCCGCGCACGACCACTATGAACGCGGTCGTACACTCAAACGCGCCCTCATGTATGACCAAGCGCGCGAAGAGTTCCAACACGTGGCTAACGACCCGGAGTATGCTGGGAATGCCCATGTGCAGATCGCGCTGTGCTTGCTGGCGACGGGGCGCTATGACGATGCGGTCGTGGCATACCGCCAAGCCCTGGACGTGGGGACGTTCTCCTCCACAGAAAAAGCACAGATTCTGTATATGCTCGGCAAGACATTGGAGGCACTCGGTCGAGTTGCCGAAGCGCTGGAGGCGTATGGCTGGACCAGAAACGAGGTCCCCGGTTTCCAGGACGTGACGCAGCGGATTAAACATCTGCTCGCCGGGGGACGCGGCATGCTCCCACGACGTCGACCCGCCTCCCGATCCGTGGTCGGAAACATGCTCAGACTTGGGGAACAACTCACGCCTCAGGTGCTGAGTTTCCTGGGGCAAGCCTGGGCCTCATTGGGCCAGTATACGGACAGGCCGGGGTCCTCTGGAGGGGGCCAAAAACAGAGTCCTACTTTCCGAGACGTGGGCCATACGACTGGAAAGCGAGAGCCTGCTTCGACGCGATGCAGTCCATCGGCATCCAGAGATAGGAAGAGCGACACCCGTCGGCACGTTCGCGTCGCAGTCCGATTGAAGGGCCACTTTTCATCAAAGGAGCGGAGGGTGACCGGTGATGGAGAGCTGCGCGATCTCTCCCTTGGAGGCTGTCGAATCAGAAGTCTCGTGGCTGTCCCCGTGGGAGTAGAGTTGGAATGTTGTATCTTCTCGCAGGATGCCGGGAACCCGTTCACCATCGAAGCCGCAACGGTGTGCTGGACCCGTCCTAAGGAGTTCGGCCTGGCTTTCACCAAAGTACGCCCGGGCGTACAGCAACAGATCACACAGTTGTGCAGAGTATCGGTACCCTAGGGTAGGAACCATGTCGTTAAATGCCACTGGCTACCTGCATGCTTCCATCAATGAGTGGGTGCCACGACTACCAAAGGCGAAATATTCCCCTCGCACATAGGATCGTCAAGGACTTCACGTCACGGGGTATCACGCCGCGTGGGCACCTGAATCGTGGTGGGCCAACCTAAACTAGGGGTGTTCCTAAGCGAGTAAAAAGGAAAGTAGTGGGCTGAGCGAAACCCTACCAAAACACATGGTAAATGGGCAGTTTTGTGAGGTAAGCCCGGAATTGAGGCACTGCATATAATGGCGAGATAAAGGGTGACCTGCTAGCAGTCCTGGTCACAACTGGAATGAGCTGGAGTGAGGTGGAGTTGAGCACAAAATGAGCACAATTCAGAGCTGACACCCTTCGCTAGGGTCTCATAACAGGTCCCAGAGTTGCCGCCATTCCTCCTCAAAGAGTTCGGCGTCGGTCGCTCGCTTATCTGCGTGGTGCAATTCTGCCCATACGCCCGCGGATGTGGTGTGGGATACGTCGCTAGATGAGTCGTTTGGACGCGCGCGGCCTGTCGTCGAAGCCCTTTGAAATATTGCTGAAGTGCCAGTTCCCCGTCCTCGTCCATTGCGCAGTATGAACGGCGTCAAGTTGCCGGCGTTCATTCGGTGAGAACAAGGGGTTCCTCATTTCGAGCACCCGGAGCTCCAGGTCGAAGAGACGGAGCAGGAGGAGTTGCAGGCAGTGTTCGGTTTTCTCGTCGACGCTCATCGCCATGTCCGTTTCTTGCTGTCGTCAATCAGTTCTTCCCACGATGTGAGCATTTACAGCCAGATGCCTGGTGCATTCGCGTCTAGGCCGCCAGAGCAACTCCTTGAATTCCAGAAGAGGTACCCAACGACGATTGGATCGCTTTGGGAACGTTCCTCCCACGCTATCGCGTCTTTCCCTGCGTACCGAGCGACGGCTGCGAGGCACGTTAGTGTTTGGCGGTCCGGGAAGAGGGCCCCTGACTCCTGATTCGACCAGGCCTGCGCACCGTCAAGGGGTTGAGCGCCTTCTGGTTCTTCTCTTGTTCCGTGTCCTGGCCCGTCTGAACTGTTGGCGTTTCTCGCAGCGTAAAGGCCATGACCCGCTCGCCTGGCGAGTCCTCTGGCTCTGCGGGTTCCCAGAGATCCACACGCGAGCCCGATACTTCAAAGCGCTGGTGCTCATTGAAGACCCGCTCGACATCCTCGGAACAGGCCATGTGCACAACCCCGAGGCCGAGAGAATGGCCATACTCATCCCTCAGAACTTGTGCGAGTACCACCGTTCCAAACGGAATGAAGGCCTGACGAAGCGTGTCATCAGTGCAAAAGTAGGACAGCCCGCTGACATGGATTTTGGTACTCATGTCTAACCCTCCTGGGAAGAAAAAGAGCTTTGAGTACAGCTACCATTATGCCTCCAGGATCACTAACTGTCTGGTCAGAATTGCTCACTTTCTAGAAATTTTCGAAGTACGAGGAAACGCCCCCTCCGGACATCCCTTTCTCTCATTGATGCAACTGAGAGCGGCGTATTTGGCGGGTTCAAAAGGCCAATCACTTCGCCTTGTAGCCGGCCGTTACCTCGTTCTTATGCGCTGCGAAGGCGGCGAGGACTTCTCCCTTCTCACGCGCAGGCACTTTGGCGAAGTCAAGGCTGCGCCCCAGCTCGGCCGCTACCTCGTCGAATTCTTCTGGCGAGATCTTGAGGTCACGATGCGCCTCCTCAAGGCCCAGATGAGTCTTTCCCGGCTTCGTTGGCGAGAATTTGAACGGCCCGCCCGTGACCTCGCAGACCCACAGGGTTCGCATGAACTTGAGGCCCGGCAACCTGTCCAGGTTCTTCGTGTGCCATTCCCTGAGGGCCGGGTTCTGCGAAGTCTTTCCCACGATCGGGTTCTGCACCACCGCGTCGCTGAAGTGGTCGACGACCGCGGCGATGGCGAAGACGCCGCCAAGGCGTTCGTAAAGGCTTTGCGCTGCCATCTTTGCTTTGTCAGGCTTCGATCTTGCCTCTTCTCGATCTTCAGCGAAGGCTACAGGCGCCGCGGCGAGGCTGAGTGCGACAAGCAGCGATACTACTAACGTGCTCTTCATAGCATTCTCCTTCATCATGACGTGACATAGCTCTCCTCCTGCCGGCAAATGTTCATCGCAGTGTACCGAGAAGACCGCGTGCGGTCTGGTCACAATTGCTCATTTGACTTTCTCGGAATCTGATGTCTTGTGACCCACACCAAGGAGGCACACATATCATGAGCGAACACCTCAATAAGAAGGAAGCAGGACATCTTTGATAACGCTAGACATTTTTGTGTAACGGTTCGAGCCTTGTTTGCTTAACCACTTCGTCCAAAAGACAGAATCTTCTCAGCGACCTTCAGCTTCTTTCCGCCTGTCTAGTCTAACTGCTGGTTCAATAACCCGTGTCCAATTCCAGGTCCGAGATTTTGATTTTTTCTGGGTCTTTGACGTTTCCTTCTGCCTGTTCCAAAACCAACTGTTTCTGAATACCGTCGCTGTGAGGGGAGAGGGGCTAAAAAGCTCTTGCAAAGTGCTTAGAGATGAGCAAAGCTCTGACGCTATCTAGCCTTCATAAAGGGAGATGTAGCAATATGATCCGTTCAGAGATCACAGTTGCTGAGTATCTGTTAACCCGGCTGAAAGAGATCGGGGTGGATCACCTCTTTGGCGTGCCGGGAGATTTTGTCCTGGGTTTCTTCAACCAGGTATTGAAGAGCAATCTGCAGTATGTCGGTACATGCAACGAACTCAATGCGGCCTACGCTGCCGACGGCTACGCACGTATTCGGGGCATCGGTGCATTTTCCTCAACCTATGGTGTCGGAGAACTGAGTGCCCTCAATGGTGTGGCGGGAGCATTTGCCGAACGAGTTCCGGTGGTGGTGATCACGGGCTCGCCTGCGACGGCTAATTTCCGTACACGGCCGTTGTTGCATCACACCTTGGGCGATTATCAGATTCCCTTGAGGATCTATGAGAAAATTACCGCCGCCTCAACCCAGCTCATGTCCGCAGACACGGCCCCGGCCGAGATCGACCGGGTGTTGTCGGCGTGTCTTTCTCAGCAGCAACCGGTCTACATCAGTCTCCCCGCAGACGTGGTGATGAAGAAATGTCATCGGCCGAGTGCGTTCCCCTTCCCCACGCCCGCCCCTAGTGATCAGGACGCGCTCGGGGAGGCGATCAAGGAAGCGATTGGAATGCTGGATATCGGCACAGAAACCAGTTGTGATCGCCGACGTGGAGTTAATCCGCTTCAAGCTGCAAAAGACCTTCGCCGGTTTTCTCGACAAAACAGGCTTCCCGTATGTCACCATGATGTTGGGTAAGACCGTTCTTTCAGAGCACCACCCACAATTCATTGGCCTCTTTGAGGGAGATCGGAGTCGCGACTACGTACGGAAGCGGGTCGAGTCCGCTGACTGCGTTCTACAACTTGGGGCCTTGATGACCGATCTGAACACGGGCGGGTTCACAACGCACCTCGACGACTCAAAGACGATCAGTGCCAACATTCACTCCGTGAAGATCAAGCACCATCATTACGAGAACGTGTATCTCCACGATTTTATCCTTGGGCTGACGGAAAAGCTTTCACCCCGAGATCCGGAAACCCTCGAGATCCATCGTGCCACCGATGGCTGCGTACACCGACATACGGAGCCGTACCGGCCGAATGCGCCGACACCGCTTACCATCAAGCGTTTCTTCGACCGTGTGAGCCATTTTATTGAACAGGATTCAATCGTCATTGCTGAAACAGGCGTGTCCCTGTTCAGTGCCGCGGAAATGCTCATGCCGGACGGAGTGACGTTCATAGGGCAGACCTTCTACGGATCGATCGGCTATACGGTCGGAGCAACCCTGGGCGCTAGTATGGCCGCGCAAGACCGGCGTACCGTGCTGTTTGTGGGGGATGGTTCGTTTCAAGTTACTGGTCAGGACCTGTCGACGATGATCCGGCACCATCTCAAGCCGATCATCTTTCTCATCAATAATGACGGCTATACGATCGAACGAGTGATCTGTGATCGCCCCTACAACGATATTCAACCCTGGCAGTATCACAAGCTCGTCGACGTATTCGGAGGTGGGTTGGGCCTTGAGGTCCGTACGGAAGGGGAGCTTGAAGATGCGCTGGAGAAGGCTGTCACCACGGATGGCCTCGTATTCATTGAAATTCACACCGATCGGTTGGACTGTCCCGAGTCCCTTCGCAGTGCAGGTCGGTCGATGGCAAAGGCAAATCAGCTCGACTGATGTGAGACGGGATCCAATGCAACAATTGGTGATACATCCTCCGAGCGAAGGCAATCTTCTGCAGTATCAATTCCAGCCATCAGAGCAATTTTGAGCAGACCCTCGCCAGGCTGGGCACGCTCAATCCTTGAACAGGTCGGGCTATCTCGAAATTTGATTACATAGGTGAGAGAGTCGGCTGGAGTCATGCGGTACCTTCCGTGAGGGTACCTCTGACTGACTATGCCATATTGGTTTCGATGTCCATTCCCAGGCCGATCCAGGCCCGTAGCAAATCGTGTCGCGTGATCGAATGGGTCACCTTGCCATTTGTCTTGACCGGTAGGCTGAGGAATCGCTTCTCTTCCATGATCTTCACGGCCTCGTCGATACTGGTCTCACAGTGCTGTGTGAAGATGACGCTTCAGCGCTTCCAATAGGACATGGATCGAGAATTCTTTTTCCACAAACTCCGTCACCCCGACCGCATACGCTTGTTGCTTCATTTCAGGAATTCTTGTCCCAGTCAATACGATCACCGGAATCTTTTCATCGACACTGCGAATCTGTCGCAAGACCGTGATCCCATCCACCTCCGGCATGATTAAATCAAGCACCACGGCATGAGGACGGTCTCGGTGAAACAGCTCCAGGCCCTGCCGACCGCTGTCAGCGAGTATCACGTCATATCCCTTCCGACTGAGGAGCCTGTCGAGGAACGTCCGGATGCTCTGATCATCATCGATCACCAGAATCTTCGCCATAGGGGGCCTCCATGAATCGGTTCCACCGCGAACCATTGCATAGGAGGGCACCTTGGGTGGCTGGTCACTAAGCCGGCTCGGAGCGGCGACCTGATTGGCCAGGCCAGGGGAGAGGGACTCTGACAACGCAACTTTGACTTCATCAGATCGAGAGAACCTCCTTTACGTCTCGAATGTGGTGCATAATCCTCACGGCAAGCCTCTCTCCCTGTTGACTCAGCCGCAAACATACGGCACGACCATCATCATCTGCGCGTCGCTTGATGACCCACCCCTTGTGCACTAAGTCTGTCACTACCACACTCATTGTCGACGATCGTATGAGGAACGCCAAGGCAGCGTCCTCCACTGTGGTGTTCTCGTGACGACGTAGAAACAGGAGTACGCCTGCTTGAAGCGGCGTCACCCGGATCGGTTCCAGACTGCGTCTGAACGCGCCGTGCATGTGCAACACGAGTTCCAGCTGCGTACACGCCTTTTTGCCGCGCTGCGTCACGTCTCGCATGGTTAGGGCATGATTCCTTTTTCCACTCTCCACAGGTTGGAGATCATCGCGTCCTCGCTTCCATCAGTCTCGCGGAATGTCTGTGCCGCCTCACAGAATTTCCGGCCAGTTTGCTGAAGATCGTAGCCCATCAATTCTTCGGAAAATCTCGCCCTCTTCAAACCTTCACGGACAGCCGGTGTACTCGATCGTCACTCTGATGAGTCACTCGCACCTGTCTTTTGGTGCATTGGGTTTTGAAGAAATTCAGAGAGTGTCCTGCCTCCAGATGACGAAGCCACCTGTCCACAATGTATGTGGGGCACCACAGGAATGTATCGGCTACGAATCCAACTCAGTCTGTGAACAGAAATGTGGGGAAGTTTAGGAAGCGGGCGGAGGACGTGACGTGAGCAGGTGAGGAATCGGCGATCTGAACCCACAGCTCGTTAAACAAGGAGTCCAGGACGAAATTCTCAGCGGTTGGCAGTCCACTCATCTCCTCCGTTGCTGCCGAATCAAGGAAAGACAAGGAGGAGCTTCCATCATCTGGATCGACTTTTTCAGCATCGATCAGCGCGGCCTGCGACAGCGGTGTGGTAGAGAGCTCTTCACAAAACGCGAGGTCGAAGAGGTAGGGAACGGCAAAGAAGATAACAAACAGTGGTAGGAATAGATAGAATTGCGGGCCGCGAGACGTGAATTTCATCGCTGAGCTATCCCGGATTTGGGTGCATTGTACTCGTGCAGCGTCCCTTGTCAAGGGGCACAGACTATTCATGGAATTGACCGTGACCACATAAGGGCGAGGAGCGATCACGGACGGCAGGCAGACCCAAGGGCGAAGGGCATGGAGTCTTCGCAGAGACGCACAGTACAGGAAAGAGATGAACGACTGCGCAAGGAGGAGATTCGCGGTCAATGGTTGTCTGTCGCTCACCTCCCTCGAAAGTTCGGTCAAGGCCCTGGCTAGCACTGCCTCCTCAGCGACAGCGGCATCCCATCAGCGCACGTGTGGCAGGGGTCTACGAACGAAAACACAATTGAATGTGTACGAATAACCGTGATAGCTGTATTGGGACACTACTGAAGAGCCTTGCTGGTCCGCTGGAGAGAGGAGTGAGTTTGACATACTGGTACTAGAAGTCTCAGTGCCGCACCTCTTCCGCCGCCATAACCAGCCGGAACGCGCGCACGAAGCCTGGGGGAAGGAGGAAAGGCATTCGGTTCAAATAACCCGACGTCCAAACTTCCTTCTCGCGGGTGCGCCATCCTACTCACACTAACGGGTAGCTGTGCTTTTGCGCCGTTGTTTTAAAGGAGGCGACCCCGTATTGCCGAGCTGTTCAGGGACGACGGTGGTCAGGAACGCAGGAGAGATCGGCGCATGCGCCACTTTGAGGTTGCCGTTGGTCACGTCGTGGTAGCTGATGAGCGCGAGGCCGTCATCCCCGATGATCACGGAGGTGTCTTGACCAACCTCGCCGGCATTGTCCAGGGTGGCGAGGGTGGCGGAGGTGCAGAGCCGGTTGGAGCAGTGGGCCACCTTGAGATTGCCGTTGGTCACGTCGTGGTAGCTGATGAGACCTAGGCCGTCGGCCCCAATGGTCACGGAGGTGTCTTGACCGACCTCGCCTGCGTTGTCCAGGGTCGTGAGCCTGGCGGAAGTGCAGAGCCGGTTGGAGCAGTGGGCGACCTTGAGGGTGCCGTTGGTTGAGTCGTGGTAGCTGATCAGGCCCAAGCCGTCGGCCCCGATGGTCACAGCAGTGTCCAGACCGACATTATCTAGGCTATCCAGCGTGGTCAGGGTGGCGGAGGTGCAGGTCCGGTTGGAACAGTGAGCCACCTTGAGGCTGCGGTTGGTTGCGTCGTAATAGCTGATGAGCCCCAGGCCGTCGGCCCCAATGGTCACGGAGGTATACTGGCCGACCTCGCCTGCGCTGTCCAAGGTCTGAGGGTGGCAGAGGTGCAGGCTCGGTTGGAACAGTGGGCCACCTTGAGATTGCCGTTGGTCACGTCATGATAGCTGATGAGACCCAGCCCATCCGCCCCAATAGTGACGGAGGTGGTCTGACCGACATCGCCGATGTCGTCCAGGGTGGTCAGGGTAGCGGAGCTACAGGCTCGGTCGGAGCAATGGGCCACCTTGAGGGCGCGGTTCGTCACGTCCTGGTAGCTGATGAGGCCCAAACGATCCGCCCCGATGGTCACGGAGGTATACTGGCCGACCTCGCCTGCGCTGTCCAAGGTGCTGAGGGTAGCGGAGCTACAGGCTCGGTCGGAGCAATGGGCCACCTTGAGGGTGCGGTTCGTCACGTCGTGGTAGCTGATGAGGCCCAAGCGATCCGCCCCGATGGTCACGGAGGTATAGAGGCCGACTTTCCCTACGCTGTCGAGAGAGGTGAGCGCGAATCGCGGACGCCCAGGACCGGTATCGTCCGCTGCGATACAAGGGATCAGTCCGACGCCTACGAGAAGTCCGATCCCTAGAACGAGAAAAGCCTTTCCAAACATCATCGTTATCATCCTCGGGTACGGCCAAGCCCAATGATTAATTGATTCTAACTCGCCGCCTCCCCTTTACTTGACCTCCTTTCCTTGACACGCCTTCTTGCTTGTCGAAAGAAAGGTAGGAAGAGGAGGTCTCAGATCTTCTTTTATCGTCAAGAAGCGTGACCGTCAAGAAGAGTAGAAGAAACGACAACAGCCCACTCTCCAGCGTTCCGCTACGGACCGACCAGACAGCGAGCGTGGCCTCACACGCGACGGTAATAAGAGCCTCAAGCTCACTGAGACCGAATGGAGTCCCAATGCGGCCGCGATCGACTTGTTCTTCAAGTACGTGAAGATGCCGGTGGCGTGCATCCTCTGAACCATGCCCATTCCGTCCTCCACAGACAGTCCGATGACGGAGATGTCTGGGAACTCACCATTCATGTGTTGGCTGCCATTCATCTCGGCACGGATCAGTCCACAGTCTCTATTGCATGCCTGATCGAGAGGGAGTACTCTGCTCAGGTCATGTTCGATCGAACCGACAATTGTATCGCCAGGACCCAATCGAGGGGTATTCGTATAGTCGTGATCGTGTTTCTCTGCCTCGCTGTCCTCATACAGATGCTGGGAGTACCCCCCACCCTCCTGAGCCCGGCGCTCTCCCTCGACACGCTGGGCGAATCGGTGCTCGAAGGGTTTTCCATTCCTCCGACCGTGCCTCTGGTCACACTTTCATCTAAAACAGCATGCGTGATGGACGCCCAACCATCCGTGCATGTGCCGATTCTCACCTCCGCAGTGTTTCACCCTCCTCTTCTCTAGTTTCGTTTCCTTGCCTCACATCACCGCGACTTCTTCTCCTGCATGAGCGCGCGCAGGACCTTCTGTTTTCACTCGCATTTGAGTGAACACTGCGGTTGTGAGAGAACGTTGTTCCGCTTGGGGCGGGGTAGCGATCTAATGACCATCCCTGCAGGCGAGTTGATCAACCGTCTGTTTCGTTCGTCAGAGGAGTACTCCGATGCCACGTGTGATGCGATGTCGACAATTTCAACGGAACGATCGGTCTAAGGGCATCGGTTTTATGTGGACGCTGGTGGGTGAGGACGATGCCGTGTCTCCGTCCAAATCCCACCTTGCCGAAGGGAATCACGATGCTTGTGCCTTCAACGGATTTGACGACGATCAGTGCGGTCGTCAGCATGATCAGCTCGCCACGCACCGGTGTCTGCGGAACCACCGAACCTGATTCAGCCTGGGCAGGGACTGGCAGCAGGACTAGCACGAGGGCGACAAGCCCAACCCATCAGCCACATGGACACGTAAGGCGGCGCTTCCGACAGGAACGATCCGATCAGCTGAGCGAGGCTGGGACGAATCAGCATGCAACAGCGTAAGCCAAACCGTCTGGGGCGCAGCTACCTGCCGCGCCCCATTGGATCGGCTTACTTGCCGCCCTTGTCATCCTTCTTCTCGTCCTTCTTCTCGTCGCCGAAACACCACCTGGCCGTCCTTGCCATCCTTCTTCTCATCCTTCTTCTCGTCGCCGAATACCACCACCTGGCCGCCCTTGTCCTTCTTCTCGTCCTTCTTGTCGTCTGACGCAAACGCCAAGGTGGACATCGTGCCGAAACTGAGGAAGGCCACTAGGGCCATCAATCCGTTCAACCGTTTCATGGGAACCTCCATACGTGATGTGAAGAGAACTTGTCGGCCATGCCCCATGCACAACCTCTACATCCCCTTTACCAATTGCATGGCCGTCGACACAACGGACAAAATCGCCGGCAGGACGGTCGCATTTGTCCAATGCACGCCGATTTCAATGGTGCAACAATGACGCCCGGAGTGCGGCCTATCGGCAACAACAGCACAGACGATGCCCGACCGCACAGCCGCGCTGGGGCGCCTCGAGGAGGTGGTCTCGACCATGGAGGAGTTCGATCGGGTCGTGTCACAAGCGTGGCCCATTCTGCTTGATCGTGCGGCTAGCTGCACGAAGCGATACTTGCGTGAGATCGGTCAGTGGAGTGACGATGTCGCACATGAGAAATTCGTCTTGCGGTGGGGTGCCGAATATCTCGAGCAGTTTTTCGTGTGCGGACGGAGCGAGATCCCGTGCCGACCGTTGTTCCTCCTGGACTCGATGGTCGCGAAGCAGCACAGTCGTCCGGACCCGTTTTGCTATCACCCAGACCTGCTCACACCGCTTGGTCGATTTATTGACGGCCTGGTGGGGCGGGCGCTGATCAGCCGAGATGCGCTGATTGCCTTGTACCATCATTGTTATGGGTTAGGGCCGGGCCAGGTCATCACGGTCCTACGATTGAATGGATCGGAAAGCCCGCGCATCTACAAGAACTTCCAGCGCTGGCGGGACTCTGGTTGGAATCGGACTCTCGAGCATATGGGGATCACTGAGGCTGAATTACAGCGACTCCATGCACAGCAGCACCATCAGCGGCATCAGTTCAACAGCGACGCCGAGCACCTGCTTCGTTTTGCGCAGGCGCACTATCGAAAGAGCGAGCCAGACCACTATCCCTGTTTATCCCGGCATCAGTGGGAAGACATGTTTCGGCAAGGGTACGGGACCGAGTACCGGATCTGGCATCTGGCCCTATGCGTGGACTGTCTGCACACGGCCTGGGATTTGGGACTTGATGGAACCTCGGCCATGGACCAACCACACGTGGCGCTGCAGGCTCCAGCCGTAGCGCAACAGGAACGGAGCCCACGATCGGAAGGAGGACGTATGGAACCTGAACACGATTGCGCAGAGTATCGTGAGCGCTTACTCGCGGGCATGAGAGCGGATGTCCGCCGCTCTGCCAGCGGCGCCGCTGACTCGATTCAGGTCCTCGTGAACGAGCGGCGCATCGGAGTGCTGCACGGGAACGGGAGTGAAGCCACCCTGCAGGTGCAGACCGACATGCGCATCGATAGTGTTCAGCTCCGTTCCGAAGACGGCGTGCTGCTCGGTGGTCTACTTGCTCCCGAGTACGGATTCAGAACAAGCCGCATCCTCCTCAAGCAAGCGACGATCGAGCTTCGCGTGCAGAACTATGAGCAGGGCGGATCGGTTCGCGCTGTCTACATCCCTGCGCCAAGTTTCTGGCATCGCGCGCGCCGGGCATGGAGTCGCGTGACCGATCGCGCCATTCTGCATCCGGTCACTTTTGCGAGGTCCGGGATACGGGCTATCGCCTTCACGCAAATCTTGCTGGCGGTCGCGTTGGTCGGGCTGGTCGCCGATCGGATCACCGGTTGGATGACACCGGTCGCCCCGTCGTTTCCCGTGACACAGGCAGAAGTCCCGTGGGCGGCCCCGCGTGGCGAAGTCACGAAACTCGAGCAGCAGCTGGTTGCGCTCTCGCGGATGCAGGCGAAGGCCGTGGAAACCATTCAAACGCAACAACAGGGGATGGCTCAACTCCAGCGGACGATAGCCAAGCTTTCCTCAACGCAAGAGACGGTGGCCGCCAGCATACTAACCGTGCAACAAGAGATGGAGCAACAGCGGAAGGGTGCGAGTCGCGAGGCCGCTCGCATGACACGCGTGATCATGAGCAAAGCACACAGTGAGCAGGAACAGCTGGAAGCCGAAATCCACAGTCTCACCATGGCGAATGATCGACTCTCAAGAGAAATGGCCGACCTGGAACAACACAATCAGGATCTGAAGAAACGGCTGCAGTCGGCAGGCGCGGAGGTCTCGAAGGCCACGGTGTCAGATCGCGAAAAGCCGATGGTGGCACGGCACCCCGACGCGATCCAGCCATCTAACACACCGCAGCTTGCCGAGGCACGGTCCATGTCCCAGCAACCACCTTTGTTATTTTGGGTCACCTTCAGCGACGGCGCAAGCCAAGAAAGCATCGACCAATGGGTGCGCGAGATGCGGGGACGGAAGGGCGCCTTCAGCGAAGGCTGGCAAGCGGTAGAGATTGTTCCGCTGGCCGAACCGACGGACGGTTTTTTAGATCAGATCAAACAGGCAAAGATTGTGAAAGCCGTGCGGGTCAGCAGCCGCTAAGTACACAGCCCCACCTCAAGTCAGGACCGTGTGTTGAGCAGCAGATCATTTCCGCAGAGAGTTCAGCCCGTTGCGAACTTCCCTTTTCAAGAGGCATCCGGGCACCTCGCTCGTGGCTCTGGTCATAGACCCTCGGCTGCCTTCCGCGCGATGGGTCTTGCATAAATGCCACGAGTTTCCTGTACTCAACTGACTACGCCACCTATCCGCAATCTAAGTCGGGCACAACAAGTTTATGCTGAGGGACGGGCTTGGTCAATTGCGGGGTGTCACTACCGACATCAAACGTAATGACCTGCGGTTTGATAGTTCGCAGGCTACGAATTTCGGTTGAACTCCCAGCCAGTTAGAAGCCCTGCTACAACCGCGCTACCACGTGTCTATCAAAAACATTTCCTATTGAAGCGGGCTAGGGTAAGCCAAATTCCTGCATAAATCGACCGATTCTCGTTGGAATTTTGAGCTGGGTTTTTGACACCGATGAGCCAGGTGGGGTTTTGAAGGGAGAGGAGATGGTTCTTTGACATTTGCATTCCTCATTTTCCGTGAATTCTATTCTCTTAGAAAATCTTTCGTGATACACGTCGAACAATGGCTAACTGGGCAAGAGCGATTCGTCTGGGACTTGCGGCGGTTTTTGGACTGGCCGTATTCGCATTCGGTCTAAATTGGTTCTTCTCCCATGGAAACACTGACTTGGCAAGAATAGCTGCCGGGTTGCTAAGCTTAGTCGGCCTACTGATTTTCCATTCTCAATGGCGGTACGAGAACAAATTAGGTCTAGCAAATGTAGGGAATAGAATAGGCGAATCTGGGGTATTGAGAGATAGGAAATCGAGAGGTCTCGGTTCTGTCTTCCTCGGTCTCGGGTATTTCTTTCTCGGTCTGGGTTTTTTAGCATTATCGGCCTCAGTTTTATACTATGTTGGTGGAGTGCTCCATATGAATTCAGGAAAAGACCCCTCCTGGGTGGCGGGAATTATGGCAGGTGCATTCTTCCTCCTACTTGGACGTGGCTTCAAGCAATCTGGATAGTTTTATGGAGCGGGAGCAGGCCTGCTATGCGCCGCTCCCTTGCTTCGCTTCCGCCACCTCCATGGCGGCACCTGGGTTTTGAAACTAGGTCAGAATAACCTGCTGGGCCAAAATCCTGCTTCAAAACGACAACGAACCGACTTGATATTCCAAGTGGTTGAGGCGTACTCGTCATACGGGCCAAATACAAATGGTTATGCAGCTAACCAATTTAGAAATAGGAGAATCATGCATGCCCTCTTGGCATTCTGATGGCGGCTCCGTGGAGGGATTTTGACCTGGCGAGCCCAGATTTCATCCTCCCCCCCGGCTGTGGCTACAAACCACGGAGTTGGAGTAAGATGCTCAAACCGTCTTTCCTAAACCGTTCGGAGAGCTACCATCAACCATTTCGGTTCTTTCCTCATGTATCACGTTGCAGCCCTCGCCTCAATGATTGAACGATCCGTAAAAAAACGACTTATTAAGTCGTTTTTCATTATTCTGGTCTGTCTCGGCGTGGTGCTACAAGTGCTCGGGGCTCCAGTCAGTTTTGGGGATTTGAATGGCTCAGATGATGACTTCAATTCATCGCTGCTCATGGGTCTGAGTGTTCCTTCAAGCGACTTCCCTTTGTCAGCAGTATTTGGCTCCTTTTCAGCCCCAATTCCTTCGATCTCGCCCCGTAAGCACATGCATCTATACTTCCTCTTTCATCCTCCTCTGCTCGACCTTTAATTTGCGATCAGAGAAATCGCGATTTCTGGACCACTGGACGCAGTGTGCCCGTACCAGGGTCAAGGAGGTCGAACCATGTCAGAGAGTCCCGACCCAGTTCTGTCAAACGTTGAGAAGTGTGCGCTGGGTTTGACGGCGCTGCTTCAACACAATCCAAATCTGAATCACACTCAGCCGGAGGTGAGCACGATGTCAAGAAAGACCATCATCTTTTTGGGGATCGGGTTTCTCTTAGTGGGGCAGCCTCTCGGTCTCGCAGCGGACGATACCAGTCTTGAGCCTGCTGGAATCGCGCTCAATATCACTTTGGACGGTCCGGCCAATGTAGGCCAGTACTCGTCCATAACCACTGGGACCGACGGTCTAGGCCTCATCAGTTACCACGACGTGACCAACCGCACCCTTAAGGTAGCCCACTGCTCCAATCAGGCCTGCAACTCCGCTACTATCACTACGCTAGACAACGGAGGCGAAGTCGGACAGTTCACCTCTGTAGCCATTGGGGCAGACCACCTAGGCCTCATCAGCTATTACGACGTGACGAATGGCAACCTCAAAGTCGCGCACTGTTCCGACCGGGCTTGCACTTCTGCGACCCTCACGACCTTGGACAGCATCGGCGATGTGGGTCAATTCACTTCGGTGACGATTGGGACGGATGGTCTAGGCCTCATCAGTTATCACGACGCAACCAATCGCAACCTGAAGGTGGCTCACTGTTCCAACCGGGCTTGCACTTCTGCGACCCTCACGACCTTGGACAGCACCGACGAAGTGGGGCAATTCACTTCAGTGACCATCGGGGCGGACCGCCTGGGCCTTATCACCTATTATGACGTCACGAACGGCACACTCAGGGTGGCCCACTGCTCCAACCGGGCCTGTACCGCCGCCACACGCACCACCGTGGACAGCACCGGTGATGTTGGTCAATACACCTCCGTGACCATAGGGGCCGACGGCTTGCCTCTCATCAGTTACCACGAAGCGACGAGCGGCAACCTTAATGTGGCCCACTGCTCCAACCGGGCCTGCACTTCTGCCACCCTCACCACGCTGGACGACACTAGCATAGTCGGTCAGGACACCTCTGTGGCCATAGGGGCCGACGGCTTGGGCCTCATCAGTTACCGCGACGTGGCCAACCGCACTCTCAAAGTAGCTCACTGCTCCAACCAGCTCTGTACCTCCGCCGACCTGAGCACACCGGACGACACCGGCCATGTCGGGCAAGGAACTTCCGTGACTATCGGGCGCGATGGCTTGGGTCTCATCAGCTACTATGACGCGACCAACGGCAGCCTCAAGGTAGTTCACTGCTCCGACCGCTCCTGTGTTCATAACCCTCGCTGAGCAGGCGGGCGTTGCTCTTATTTCCCCGCTAATTTGCGGCACGACACTTCTGCGCGGTCAATTGTGAAATGCACAAGATGTTGAGTTTTACGGATCAATGGACAGGTTACCTGGCATTGGCGGTGTTTCTGGCCGCCTATGTGTTGGTGATCGTCGAAGAAACGTTGCAACTGCGTAAATCAAAGCCAGTCATGGTCGCGGCAGGCGCGATCTGGATCCTGACGGCGATCGCGTACGTCTCTCAAAACCAATCCCACGCTGTTGCTGAAATTCTGCGCCATAACCTGCTCGAATATGCCGAACTGCTGCTGTTTCTTCTCTCCGCCATGACATTCATCAATACCATGAGTGAACGCAACATCTTCGAGTCCTTGCGGGCGCGTCTGGTTTCACGGGGATTGTCCCTCCGTGCGGTGTTCTGGCTGACCGGCATGCTGGCGTTCTTCATCTCCCCCGTCGCAGATAACTTGACGACGGCGCTGGTGATGGGGGCCGTGGTCATGGCGATGGGGACAGGCAACGGACGGTTCATTGCCGCTGCCTGTATCAATGTGGTGATTGCCGCCAACGCGGGCGGAACGTTTAGCCCCTTTGGCGACATCACCACGCTTATGGTCTGGCAGTACGGCGTCGTGGAGTTCGGCGATTTTTTCGCGCTGTTTGTTCCCTCTCTCATCAACTGGCTTGTTCCGGCGGCATTGATCTCCGTGACGATTTCAGGCGAGAAGCCGTTAGCCAAAACAGAGCACGTGCAGGTCAAGTATGGCGGCTATGTCATTGTGATCCTCTTTTTCCTTACCATCGCCGGGACCGTGCTCATACATCATTTTCTTAAGATACCCCCGTTTCTCGGGATGATGACCGGGCTGGGTCTCCTCAAATCCTATGGCTACTTTCTTCGGACCAAGGAGTTGAGGGAATGGACGGAAGTTCCTGCTCTTGAAGGATTGAGTACCGAAAATCTCAGCGCATGGTTCAAGCCGGCCGTCAAGCCGTTCGATGTCTTCATCAGCATGAAGCGTGTGGAGTGGGATACGCTGATGTTCTTTTACGGCATTATGCTCTGCGTCGGCGGACTCGGCGCACTGGGGTATTTGGCCGCACTCTCAGATTTTCTCTACGGAGGCATGGGCGCAACAACAGCGAATATCCTGATCGGGGTACTTTCAGCGGTCATCGACAACATTCCCGTCATGTTTGCTGTGCTGAGCATGAACCCGGATATGAGCCTCGGCCAATGGCTGTTGGTGACGTTGACAGCCGGTGTCGGCGGATCGCTGTTGTCCATCGGGTCGGCAGCGGGTGTGGCGCTCATGGGGCAGGCACGGGGGATCTATACGTTCTACTACCCACCTGAAATGGTCATGGGCGATTGCGTTGGGCTATGCCGCGAGTATCGTGGTTCATCTCGTGATAAACCGCACTCTGTTCGGTCAATAGAGTTTGAGAGTGGAGTTGGTTGCAACTCCTCGGACAAAAATCAGAGCAGCGCTTCATCCGCCGCAGCATTCAGCCGGAGCGTATTTAGGAAGCAGGGGGATGGCGCGAAAGACATTTTGTTCAAACGGTCCTGACTTCCAGAAGTTCCCTATCCTAGTTGTGGCATCCTCTTTCTGTCTAACAGGCTGTCATTCTGCTACGCCATGCTTTGAATGGCGCGACGGTGTCATGCTGCCCAGCCGCTTACGGGTGATGGAGGTCAGGAACGCAGGCGGGGTTAGAGCAGTGGGCTACCTTGAGGGTGTGGTTGGCAAAATCGCGGTAGCTGATCAGGCCCAAACCATCGGCCCCGATGGTGGCGGAGGTGGACCTGCCGACATCACCTGAGCTGTCCAGGGTGGTGAGCACCGATTCCGAACGCTCACGACCGGTATCGCCCGCTCCGACAGTGAGGGGCAGCCCGAAGCTTACGAGAACCCCGATCCTCAAAACAAGAAACGTGTTTTTGAATATTGTGGTCACCCTCGAGTGAGGCCAAACCCAATGACTGATTGATTGTAACGCCTCAAAATCTACCTTCACGTGAACGTCTTTCCTTGATACGCGTGCGTGCGTCTCAGAGAAATGGTAGTTTCACAGCTCCTTTTCCCGTCCAAGAGTGGATAAGAAACTACAACAGCCTTCTCTCGGTCGTTCCGCTGGGACCAACGGGTACACCATCAACGCTCGCCTCTTCCTGACGCTCCGTTCACCGATGGGAAGCCTGAGTATAGGCGACTCCGCGCACATCTTCTGGTGAATCCGACAACTCCAGCCCCGTTCGGCGAGTCCGAAATCAGCACGACGCGCCCATCGGTGTCCTACCGTGGTTACAGACGATCTTTCAATTCCGCCAACTTACGTCATTCCGGCTAAAAGATCGATGAGTGCCTGGTCAGCAAAGTCGAGTTGAATGAGACCGAAGCGTGGATAGTCGAGATCGAAGATCAAATAAATGGTGAGTGTCACCACGACCAAGAACGTACTGACATGGAGGCTGACACTACGTGTTGTGGGGTGCGCCAACACAAATCCGCCCAGTAAGGAACAAACCAGCCCGATGATCAGGAGGACGGCAAACACTAATGTCGGGGTGTGTGTACGCATCGCAATCGCGCGCGTGGTGGGTATGTCGATCATTTGATTCAGCGCCGGAATCACAACGATTGTGGCATGTGGCGGCGCCTCGTTCAGTGCCGCGAGCGTTCCAGTCCAAATCTCATGCTGTAATGTCACGGCAATGGCCGCCTGCGCGTCAGATTCCACGACATCGGGCAACACACGATAGACCGCGATGCGAGTCTCGACGTACCGATGAAACTTCTCTCGTAGTGCAGGTTGCAACGCAGCCGGCAGGAGATCCAGCCGCAAATACGCGGTGCCGATAGCATTCGCTTCCTCCACGACCAAGGACCGGCGCAGCTCATACCGGGCCGCGGCTCCCGAGAATGTAAAGGCAATCATCAAGCCCATGAGGCCGAAGGTAGCGGCTTCGACTCCAGTCAGTCGCCAGCGATAGGCATCCGTGTCCTCTGGTGAGTTTCGCCGTCCCAGCCGCTGCCCGAGCGCCAGCATCACCCACATACCGAGGAAGAGACCCAAGATCATCAAGAAGGCGATGCCGTTATAATTCAGGCCCGATGCTCCCCCCATTTCCTCTCCTCACCTGGGTAGTCTTCTGACAGCCCTAGCCGGATGCGAGCTGCGATCTAAATCGACAAACAACGCTAGCTCGGCCATCGGAACGCACTGGAGCGGCTCGCGGCCCTCTTACTTGAGAAGCAATGCCGCTTGTTCGACTGGACGTACTCGATCTGATTCAGGTTACCGCAGCCCTCTAACTCGACTTCTAGGTTTATTGCACTAACAGCATGTTGGAGGAAGGAAATCTGACAGGATATTTTTGTGATTTCAATCGTAAATGAAGACCGACATTACTCGACTTACCGGCTCTCATTGGGCTCACAGTTTGCGGATTCAAGCTCCACTTCATGACGAGGGCAGGAGTGGAAGAGTGAGAGGGAGCCCGGCGCCAGGGATATAGTGGGTGGCCTTGGATCAGAAACCGCGATGAAAGCCCTGAGAATGCACATCCTCGCTTGTATACATTCAGTGCGACTGTGGGAGAATCAGAGGTATAAGGCCCGGCTCTGGATGGGACCGGGCCTTTATTATCTTTGGGTCTGACGCTTCCGAGAGGAGAGAAAAAAGAGAGGCACTAGATAGGCTGGTACCGATCTTCCTTGGGCAGCTGTCCAACAAACGCGATAGCACGATTAATTGCTTTATCCAAGTCGTCCGAGGACGTGTGCGGTTTAAAGAAACAGACATACGCACCATTCTGCTTGGCGAGGTCCCACAGTCCTTGAAGTGCCAAACGTGTGAGTGCTACCACTGCGACGTTCGGCCTTTCTACAATGGGATTTAAATGAATCAATACTTCGAAGCCAGAAAGATCAGGTAAATCCAGTTCTAGTACGACGCAATCAATTCGTTGAGAGCGGTGGATCGCAAGCCCGGATTGGCCATCGGTGGCCTCGATGATTTGATAGTCTGGTGAGCAACGCTGTAGTCCACCGACGTAGAGGGCTCGGTCGTTGGCGCTCCCATCGATGAAGAGTACTCTCGTGGTGGGAAGTTCGGAGATCGGAGGCATCACTGCACCCTCCGGTTTATGAGGGGACCAATTTAGATCGGGAATCAGAGGAGAGAGTCAATACGGAAAAAAGAGGAAAGTGGCGGCCTGAGCCTGGTGGGGTGAAGGTTATTAGATATTGACTGGCATCCTGTATACTACCGAGGACTTACAATCTGGGCGAGGCCACCATGCCTGAAGTCCCTCTGTGTCAACACTGTCTGCAACCAATCGATAAACTCTTCGATCACTATGTCGTTACCAATAGACTTCAAGAGCATAGACAGGATAAGTGGCTCTATGCCCACGTAGAGTGCCAGAAGGAACATACCAAGTAGCGCACGTCATTCCCTCCCGGTTTTTGAATCCGTTGAAGCGAAAGGCTGGACAGAATGAGCAACGAAAACGAAGCCCACATCGAAGCGAACCTGGAAGTTATTCGAGTTGCCGCTCATGGCAAATCGGCAAACAATCTCCTCACACCGACCGAACCATCGCCAATCTTCCCTCTTTGCCAGACCTCAGTGCGGGATCTTCGCGCCGAGCACGTCGACTTGCTCGATCTGTGGCGGTTCGGCAAGCAACTCGGACGCCTTGGCCATCAGTGCTGCCGCGATTGGGCCAGCCAAATGTGCCTTGCGGCCTGCATCATCAGCAAAGGCATCGAAGATGCCAAACGTCGCCGGTCCCAATCGCAGGGCAAACCAGATCGGCGTCGTGGTCTCCTGATTCGCCAGGGCGAGCCCGCTTTCGAGAAAGCGGGCGACATCCGCTTCTTTTCCTGGCTTGGCTTTCAATCGCACGAACAGCGCAACTCGTACCATGGTAGCCTCTCCTATTTGAGGTTAAACAACGTGAGTTAAATTCTAGCGATAAGTGCCAATTCGTACTAGTGGCAGAAGTGACAATTATGCTACAGTTCTCGCCATGCGAATTTACGTGCTTGCTCTGAATGAAGTCTTCGACACCGGCTTAACGACGCTGCTCGACACTTTCGGAACGGCGAACGACCTGGCGGAATCCGCTGGAACACCTTCGGCACGTTTCGATGTGACGGTCGTGGGTGTCCGTTCCCGCGTATACACCAGTCACGGGCTGTCTGTGCCTGTACGGTCGGCGGCACGACTTGCGCGCCCGGATGTCGCGCTTGTGCCGGCGCTCGGGGCGAAGATGCCGGACACATTGCGAATTGCGCTTGAACGGCGAGACATCACGGACGCGCAAGCACTCCTTCGTCGCTGGTCTGGCAGCGGCGCGCTGGTGGGTGCGGCATGCACGGGAACATTTGTCCTTGCTGGCACGTCGCTGCTCAACGGCCATCGTGCGACGACATCCTGGTGGCTCGCCCCGTTCTTTCGTGAACGGTACCCGCATGTCATACTAGACGACTCGCGAATGATCGTGAGTTCATCTCGCTTCGTCACCGGCGGCGCCGCGCTGGCACACCTCGATCTGGCATTATGGCTGGTGCGTCGCCGCAGTCCCGCGCTGGCGGCGCTGACCGCTCGCTACCTGCTGGTTGACCCACGGCCCTCGCAGGCGGCGTTCATGATTCCCGACCACCTTGCGCACTCAGACCCGCTCGTCGAACGGTTCGAGCGATGGGCACGGAGACAGCTCGCTGATGGGTTCTCGCTCAGCGAAGCGGCTCACGCAGCCGTGACAAGCGAACGCACCCTGGCGCGTCGCCTGCAATCCGTCCTGGGCAAGTCCCCGCTGGCGTACTTTCAAGATCTTCGCGTCGAGCGCGCAGTGCATCTGCTCCAAACGAGTACGGCCAGTGTTGATCAGATTGCCGCTCAGGTTGGCTACGCGGACGGGGTGACGCTCCGCACACTCATTCGTCGAAAGATCGGCCGCGGCGTACGCGAGCTACGTGCACGCGACTGATCGAAAGGAAACGAAAAGATGGCAGACCTGCTGCTTCCTTTTCGCGCCGGGGAGGATCTGGTTTCTTTGGCTCGACGAACGAAATAAACAAAACAGACACCCGCATCAGATAACCTGGTCTGGAGTCGACATCCTCTACCGCCTCATTCCTCCTCCATCGTCTTCGGCCTTCAAGAACTGGAATCTACGGACAAGACGTAACCCCTCACTCAAGGCCCTTTCTGTGTCACGCCCGCATTGAATATCCTAAGCACTCGACTGATTGGTATTTCAAAGGAAGGTATTCCCATGACGAAGGCTGAAGGAGAGGCCATACACATACGGAAGGACATCGGGGGCTGTCCGAGCCTCAGAAGGCATGCGACCATAAGAGCCAGGAATTAGACCTGGACGAACACGGCGTTTTGGCAGGTCGCTA
>CAWGSC010000010.1:0-318078 GCA_963825145.1 uncultured Nitrospiraceae bacterium | reverse complement strand
AGGAAGGAGCCCACGTAGCCGTCCCGCGCCTCCGTTACACCGTCAAATGCCGCTTCACCATATCCGCGCTCAACATATCGTTCTTGCCGAACATCACCACTGCCCCTTTGGTCAGCGTGATCCGGCTGATCGCGCTACTACGGAGCACCTTGCCCGCCTACCCTCGGACCTTCCTTCTGCCTCGTATGAGGTGTGTCAGTTGCTCCCTCTGGAGCCTTTCCCAGACTTCCCTCACCCCCTTGCCCGCCTACCCTCGGACCTTCCTTCTGCCTCGTATGAGGTGTGCTCGCCGCTCCCTCTGAAGCCTTTCCCTCAATCCCCTGGCCACCCTGCCCGCCTACCCTCGGACCATCCGGCTGCGTCGTATGCGTGGTGTCAGTCTTCTTCCCCTCTGCAGCCGGAGCCGCGTCGCCTGCGTGAGCCGGAGTAGACAGGCCAAGACACAGCAGGAACCCACAAGACATGAGACCAACGACTTTGGGAGTATAGCCCATGACAGCCTCCTCGGTTAAATGTCCTCCTGCCTCTCCACTTCTTCGCTACACCGTCAAATGCCGCTTCACCATGTCCGCGCTCAACTCACTGCTCTTGCCGGATACCACCACCGCCCCTTTCGCCATCACTACATACTTCTCCGCCAGCCGAGCGGCAAAGTGGAGCCCCTGTTCGACCAACAGAATGGCAAACCGGCGCTGATTTTTGAATCCAATGATCACGTCTTCGATATGATCCACGATCGAAGGCTGAATGCCTTCAGTCGGCTCATCCAGCAAGAGCAGCTTGGGATTCGACAAAATCGCGCGGCCGATCGCCAACTGCTGCTGCTCACCACCGCTCAGGACGCCGCCCGGACGATTGAGAATTTGCGTGAGCTTGGGAAAGAGCTGATACACTTCATCGAACGCGGTCTTCTCGACCGTCCCGTTCGGCTTGTCCGACCTCGCCCAGAAACCGAGCAGCAAATTTTCCCGGACCGTCAGGTGCGGAAGAATCTCCCGGCCCTGCGGCACGCAAGCCAACCCGTGGCGAGCCCGCTGGTCGGTCGGTTCCTTCGTGACATCGGCTCCATCGAACATCATTCGCCCTGACCGCGCGGGCAGGAGGCCGGTCAATACTTTTAATGTGGTCGTCTTGCCGACACCGTTGCGGCCCATGAGGCACACCACCTGCCCGGGATCGATCGTAAAAGACACATCCCGCAGAATGTGACTCTCACCATAGTACGCGTTGATTTTCTCAAGCTGAAGCATGACGTAGTTTCTGGTGCCTGTGCAGGATGTTCAAACGGGCTTCCAGCAAGGCCGCAGGCGAGAGAAGACCGGAGGCGTACCCTCTCGGGTACGTTGAGGATCTTGTCGAGCCGAGAACGACGCTGGGGGCACGTTTCAACATCCTGCTAGTGGGCGACCTTTTGTCGGCCCAGATATATCTCCCTCACGCGATCGTTTGCCTGTACCTCTTCGACGGTGCCTTCGCAAATGACGGTGCCCTCGTGCAGGACCGTCACGATGCGGGCGATCTGCCGAACAAATTCCATGTCGTGCTCGATGACGACGATCGCATGTTTCTCCGCCAACGATTGCAGCAATGGCCGGTCTGTTCCGTTTCTCTGTCGGTCATCCCCGCGACCGGTTCATCCACGAGCAGCAGCAAAGGATCTTGCAAGATCACCATGCCGATTTCGAGCCATTGCTTTTGACCGTGCGACAACGACCCGGCCCTGGTATGCGCATACTCTTTCAAACCGATCGTTTCGAGGTTCTCCTCGATCCTGGCCCGTTCCTCCGCCGTAGACTTTCCGAGCAGCGTCGCGAAAAACGCCTTTGCTGGTCCGCCTCAACGACAGGTCGAGATTTTCCCACACGGTCAGATTGCCGTAGATAGACGGGGCTTGGAACTTTCGCCCGATGCCGAGGGCGACGATTTCATCTTCACGTTTCCCGTTCAGATCTGTATCCTTACCGAAAATGACTCGACCGCTGGCCGGTTTGGTCTTCCCGCAGATCACATCGAGCAAGGTCGTCTTCCCGGCGCCGTTCGGGCCGATAACCACGCGCAGTTCGTTGTAGTTGACGATGAAGTTCAGATTGTTGAGCGCTTTGAAGCCATCGTAATCGACGGTGACGCCTTCCAATTAGATAATCGAGCGGTCGTTCATCTCAACGCTTCCCTTCTGACACTGCCGTTTTCTCAGTCGACACAATCGGTGTTCCCTCAGCGGCTTTACGCTGGGTCAGGAGACTCTTGCCCTTCGAATGATACCGACCAACCCGTCCGGAAAAAACAGCACCACCAACAGAACAGCCCGCCGAGGATGAAGGGCCACAGTTTTGGAAAATGATTCGTAAGCATGCTGCGGCCGAAATTCACGCTCACGGCCCCTAATATCGCGCCCACCAGGCTGGCACGTCCACCCACCGCCACCCAGATGACCATTTCAAGTGACGGCAGCACTCCGATCTGCGCCGGCGTGATGATACCAACCTGAGGGGCATATAGCATCCCGGCCAAACCGGCCAATCGCCGCGGACACGACAAACACAAACAATTTATAGTTGGCCGGCGAGTACCCGGAAAAGACGACACGCTGTTCGCTGTCCCGAATCGCGACCAGACCCGGCCGGCACGCGATTGATAATCCAGCGGCACAGGAAATACGCCCCGCCGAGACACAGTACCGTGATGACGTACAAGACCCTTGCGTGCCGGGGTCGGTGAGCCGAAGCCGAGCACCTTTTTGAAGTCGGTCAACCCATTGGTGCCGCCGAGATTCGTTTCGTTCCGATTGAAGACGAGCCAGGCCGAAAGGGCCAGCGCCTGCGTGATGATCGCGAAATAGACGCCGTTGATTCGGCTGCGGAATGCGAAAAATCCGAACAGGAGCGCGAACACCGTCGGCACGAGAATCGCTCCGATGACCGCAACCGGAAAACTCGAGAACGGTTTCCAAAAGAACGGCAGCTCTTTCACCTGATTCCAAACCATGAAATCCGGAAGCTCGCTGCCGTACACGCTCTCCTTTCCGATCGTGAGCATGAGATGCATGCCCATGCAGTACGCGCCCAATCCGAAAAATACGCCGTGGCCTAAACTCAAAATACCCGTATAGCCCCAGATGAGATCGAGACCGAGAGCGAGAATCGCAAAGGCAAGAAATTTACCGAACCGATTCAGACTGAAATCAGAGAGGTGAAACCAGGAATCTTCCGGCGGCAAGACGTTCAGAACGGGCATGACCAGGAGCAGAATGCGCCAATGATCCAGAAGAAGAGACCATCGCCCCGATTCGTGCCACTTGTTCTGTGGTCGTTTCATAACGTCATCATGGCCTGTCGTAGTCCCCGCACATATCGACGCCGAGGCGACTCGCGCTGGACCAACAAGTTGGCTATTTCAATCCGCATCTCGGCCCTTCATCGCAAACAATCCCGCGGGTCTCCACTGCAGAAACAAAATGACGAAGACGAGAATAAGACCTTTCCGTAGACGGCGCCGAAACTCGGCTCGATCAACTTATTTAGGCTGCCGATCCCCATGCGAGCCACGATCGTGCCCGCCAGCTTTCCCACCCCGCCGGTCACCACGACCATAAAGGAATCGACGATGTAATTCTGACCGAGCCCCGGCTCGACATTGCCGACGAGCGTGAACGCGCATCCTGCGATACCCGCCAGACCAGACCCGAAGGCAAACGTATAGGCATCGACCTTTCGCGTCGGGATACCGAGACATGCGCTCATGTTTCGATTTTGGGTGACTGCCCGCACACGAAATCCAAGTTCGATCGAAACAGCAACAAATAAATTCCAACGACGCAGATGATCGACAGCAGAATGATGAAAAGTCGGTTGTACGGAAGATAGACCCCCACCATTGCTTGAACCCCGCCGCGTAACCAGTGGGCGCGGCGACACGACGTGAGATCGCCGAAATATACGCGCGCGCCTGGATCAGCACGAGACTGACGCCCCAGGTCGCCAACATCGTCTCCAAGCGGACGTCCATATAGAAACCGAATGACGGTCGCCTCCAGCAAGAATCCGCATCCGGCGGCCGCGAGGAAGGCAACCGGCAATGCCGCAGGAAAGTACCAATCGAACACATCGGCGGAAAACCAGGCAGTGAAACATTCTTGGGTGACAAACGTGGCGTAGGCGCCGACCATCATCAGCTCGCCATGGGCCATATTAATGACGCCCATCAAGCCGAACACAATCGCCAAGCCCAACGACATGATCAACAGAATCGAGCTGAGGCTGATTCCGCGAAAGATCGTTTCAATCCATTCGACCAAGTGGCCCAGGTTTCGATTCGATCGATCGCGATACCGGGAGCGTTCGCCACCGTCTTCTGCCTCGCGCTTCGAAGCGGCGCCGGCCTCACCAGTTGCTTCAAGTGCGGCACCCCATTCTGACTATGGAGTTCGCCGAGTTGTTCGGCGGCCGTGGCTTGGATCGACGGATCGCCCGATACGAGCTTAAGCAGTGCCGCAGACTCCTCCATCGTGTAACGAACCCACTGATTCGGCTCGTTCACAGCGGCGGCATCCAGCGTAATCGACGCCGGGTTACCGGCGAGCCTAAGTCCGTCGCCGCCGATCGGCGAACATCGGAGCTGGGGCTGGCGAGTTTCCCGCGATTCTTGAGCAAATCGATGAGCGGCTTGATAGCCTGCCGCATGCTGCGATTTGCATTGGTGCGTACCTCCTCTAGTCGGGGGACCAGAGTGTCATCGCCGCTGGCGATCAACGCTCAATGGCTGCTTCGTGGACGGACTCATCCTCGCTGGTTAGTCTGGTGAATGCTTGCCCTCGACGTCCGAGGTCATCGCGACTGAGCTCTTCGGCTGCGCTGAACTCGCCTCTTCCGCAGATCGCGACCCATGCGATCATCACCAGGCACAACACTCGTTTCATAGGGCAGGTCTCATGTGGTGGAGGTCCTTCCAAGACAAAATTACGGGCACGGCGGTGTTCAACCGTCCGCCCATGTTAGCGGAGCCGAATAGGCCCCTAACTACGCCTATTTTTGATAGGTCCCTTGATGACTGATCCAGTCGCACCCTTTTTCCGGATTCGTGATATTCACTCCAGGGTTCCGGCTTGACCAATCCTTGCGAACGCCAGACCATCTTGAACTGGCCGTCCTTCAAGATCTCTCCGATCAAGCACCGGCTTGTGCGTATGGTGATTGGCTGCGTCCATCATGATCTCTCCACCCGGCGCCAGGAACTTTCTGCCATAGACCGCCTTGCGCACCGTGTCGACATCCGTCTTGCCGCAGCCTTCTCGACCGCTTGCTTCCAGACATACACGCCGAAATAGGCGGCCTCGATCGGATCGTCCGTCACCCGCTTGTCGCCGTCCGGCAGATTGTTCTTCTTGCAGTAGGCCTTGAAGTCGGCCACGAACTTTTTGTTCTGCGGCGTATCGACGCTTTGATAATAATTCCACGCGGCCAGATGTCCGACCAGCGCGGATGTGTCCATGCCGCGCAACTCGTCTTCCGCCACGCTAAAGGCCATGATCGGGGCGTCTTCGGCCCGCAAGCCTCTGGTTGGCGAACTCCTTGTAGAACGGCACGTTGCTGTCGCCGTTAATCGTGCTGATGACGCAGCCCCGCCACCGGCGGCAAATTTCTTCATCTTGCCGACGATCGTTTGGTAATCCTGATGGTGGAAAGGCGTGTACTCTTCCATGATGTTGTCCGCCGGGACTTTCTTAGCAAGCAACATCGCGCGCAGAATCTTGTTCGTCGTTCGGGGATACACGTAATCCGTTCCCAGCAGATAGAACTTCTTGATAGCCGCCGCCTTCCTTGCTCATCAGATAATCCACCGCCGGCACCGCCTGCTGATTCGGCGCGGCGCCGGTGTAGAAGACATTGTGCGAACACTCTTCGCCCTCGTACTGCACCGGATAGAACAGCAGCCCGTTATTCTTCTCGAACACCGGCAAGACGGACTTGCGGCTGACCGAGGTCCAGCAGCCGAAGACGACCGCCACCTTGTCCTGCAGCAGCAACTGCTTGGCTTTTTCGGCAAACAGATCCCAGTTGGAGGCGGGATCGACGACGACCGGCTCGATCTTCCGTCCCAGCACACCGCCCTTTGCGTTGATCTCCTCGACCGCCATCAACACGACATCCCGCAGCGACACTTCGCTGATCGCCATCGTGCCGCTGAGCGAATGAAGCATGCCGATCTTGATCGGTTCCTTGTCGGCCGCATACGACAGGGCCCAGTTACCGAGATTGCCCAGCAGAGCGGCAACCCCTATGCCGGCCGCTACCTTGCCTCCTTTAACCAAAAGCTCACGCCGCGAGGGACCCGCCTCAGGGACAGCATCCGTGCCCGGCTCGACCGGGTTTTTCTCGTCGGGTTTGTTCGTTGCCATGGTCGAACTCCTTTCACTCACACTTAGATGTTGTGTCAGCTGGACAGTCTAAACACGTCGCAATAGAAAATCTCTGAACCACCTCGTTGCGCCATAGCCTGGACCCCTATCGTCATACAGATGGCTCCGCTCGAGCGACGCATAAACACACCACAGTCTTAATACTGTAGCTGTAAAGCCACAGTGAAATTGTCGACGTGTTGCCCTGTCGACCCAGGGGCATAGTTCAAGTTCTGGTTGTTGAACTGGGCGGTGCTGCCGACATTGCCAGTCCGCCAGTAGGTCGAAATGCGCGCATTGTGGCCGGCAATGATATAGTTCAAGCCGAGTTCAAATTCTTCGCGTGCGCCGCCGAACTGACTGTTCAGGCCGGTATATCTCCCATAGGGCTGAAATTTCCCGATCCCAATCTCGTGCGGAAACAGATACAAGGCGTAGCCGGTCCATGACGTACCGCCAAACATGCAGAAACAATCTGCATTCCCAAAGGCGGCGAGGTCCTGTGCCCAATACCGTTTTAACTCAGCGTTGACCGTGACCACACCGGCGCCCCCCAGTACTTTTTCAAACAAGAGGTCGGTGGTAAAGTTCCCGTAGACGGCTTTATTTGCCAATGAACCAGCACCGGCATTCTGATACTCTCCCCCAACTGCGAGGGCGAGAATATCGCCGGCTGTCCCATAGTAGGTGCCGCTGGTATAGTAACCGGGATTCTTCTCCTCGTTCAGCAAGTTCCACGTGATACGGCCAGCGTACTTCAGACTGTTTCGTTGATTTGGTCCTGCGTTGCGTTGACTGCAGTCCCGTGAATATCCCCGCAACATATTGCAGATGTGTCCCGCCCGGATGGATTTTCCCGAAGAAGGTCACGCCATTGTCACGACCATAGAGACCAGCCCCGCCTGCGCCAAAGCCCCCACTGAAGTCGGATTGATTAAACGGAGTTCTAAAGCCATCGAAGACCGCGTGGTAAAACGGACCGTTTAGTTCGCCGCGCTCTGTCGGCACCAACATGCGCCCGAACCATACGTTCACTACCTCATTGATCTCGAACTTCCCGATCGCATCCAGCAGGCCGATATTGGAATTACTCCCAAATCCAGTACCTGGAGTTCCGGGGCTTTGGCTGTTGACCGTACAGTTGAAGCAATCGGTGTTGAACTCAAAACCGACGAACTTGTGGATCTTCCCGTTGATATAAATACGAGCGTTGTTCACCCCAAAGGTATTGCTGTACTGTCCACCGCTCGCCGACCCATCTTCGACCATATTGAAACTTGTGCGAATACCCATTCCGAGGGATATCCACTGGTCATCGTTTACCTTGATCATGCCACCCGCGTATGCGCTGGGGACCGTGGATGCCATCCCGGCCACTAGCGCCACAGCGGCCCCAACAGCCCAAAACATGTTCCACTGTCGCTTTCGATCAACCTTCATGGTATCAGCCTCCCATGCCCGGTGATGATTCCTTTGCTCACTCGCTTAGGCACTCTCACCTCGACGACGTCGTCGCTGCGCACGCCATTGTGCGCACCCTCACATCCCTCGCCGTCCATGCACCTCTCACGATCCACCCCCGTCGGGGTGAGAGTGTCGGCGGCTGGAGCTCTGACCGAATCACCGAATCAGCGCGGGGGTACCTATAGCTGAGAGGAACGACAAATACACTAGGCATCTCCCTAGGAAGGTGAAGCAATCTCACTAGGAACCAACAGTGCCTCGACGAGCTAATGCCGGTGCGTGACTCTAGCGAGACGGGCGCGACTTGCGCGAAGACTGTGGGCTAGTCCGATGCGAGGAGGCCGTGGACGAGAGCGTACTTTGTGAGCTCGGCCGTCGTGTGAAGATCGAGTTGCATCATGATCTGCGATTTATGAAATTCGACGGTCTTCGGTGAGAGCATGAGGGTCGTTGCAATCTCCTTGACCGTCTTCCCTTCCGCAACGAGCTGCAATACTTCTCGTTGGCGGGCAGTCAAGGACTTGTCGCTCAGAACCGCGGACCTCCCCCCTGTAATCACCGGCTCCATCAGCCCTTTTGCCACCAAGGGGGTGACATACCACTGTCCGGCCATGGCCGATTGGATGGCTTGAATTAATTCTGAGCCGGCGGATCGCTTGAGCAGATAACCGGAGGCGCCGGCCTTGAAGGCTTCATTCACATAGGCCGGATCAGCGTGCATCGTCACGAAAATCAGCTTGGTACGAGGCAGAAGCTTCTTCAACTTCCTGGCGGCATCGATCCCATTGAGCTGTGGCATCGAGATGTCGAGCGTCACGATGTCGGGCTCAAGTTCCTGGGCCATTCGAAGCACCGTACGCCCATCCTCCGCCACCCCAACGACCTCACACCGATCTTCCAACAGTTTGCGAAATCCGTCCAACACCAGGGTATGGTCATCGACCAGGAGGACCCGGGGCCTGCTCATGACACCTCCTGCGGAACAAGCACCACCAGCTGCACCCTGGTGCCCTTCCCCACGGAAGAAGCAACGTGTAATGCCCCGTGAACCAAGGCAACTCGTTCTTTCATCCCGAGCAATCCCAGTCCATGTGATCCGTTCCTGGGTTGTTCTGAGTCAAATCCCACTCCATCATCCGTAATCGTGACTCTCAGCTCAGACCGGGACCCAGTTAGCTCCACCTCGACTTGAGACGCTTCCGCATGGCGAGCGACGTTGTTGAGGCTTTCTTGGGTGACGCGATAGAAACAGGTCGCGATTTCCTGCGGAACGGTCGCGGGGATATTCTTGTGTCCAAAGCTCCCTCGGATATTGCTTCGAGCAGTGAAGTCGTCCACTAATCGCTGCAGGGCGATCGGAAGGCCAAGGTCATCGAGAATGGATGGATGCAGCTGGTAGGCCAAATGCCGCACCACATCGGACAATTCCACAACCCGATCTTGTATCGCACAGACGGCTTGGCCTACCTGGTCTGGTTGGGAACCGAGCTGCCGTTCTACCGCTTCGATATCCATGACAAGAAGCGCCAGCCGCTGATTGATGTCATCGTGCAAATCACGCGAAATACGCCGCCGCTCATCTTCCTGCACGCGCAGCAGCTGGAACGCCAATTTTTGAAGTTCTTGGCGGCTGCTTTCGAGCGATGCCTCTGTCTGCATCCGTTCTGCCACTTCAGCGAGCAATGATTCGTTGACAGAGGCCAGTTCCTGTGTTCGGGCCTGCACTCGCCTATCCAACGCCTGGTTGAGTCGTTGCAGCTCTTCTTCGTGCATGCGGCTCTGTTCCTCCGTCTGCTTCCGCTCCGAGATATCCCGCACAAACGCGCTGAATGTGTAGTTCCCTCCCTGCCCCAAAGCCGGCGAGATCGCCAGTTCTATCGGAATCTCGTGCCCGTCTCGGTGATAACCTGTGATTTCGACCCGTTTGTTCAGCATCGGCCCTTTGCCGGTTGCAAGGAAGTGCCGCACTCCTCGTTGATGGGCCTCTCGGTGTTGTGGAGGGATGATGGTGGCGGAAAGGAGTCGCCCGATGGCCTCTTGCCGGGACCAGCCGAATATCTGTTCAGCTTGAACGTTCCAGTCGATGATCATTCCAGTATCATCCATCCCGATAAAGCCATCAAGTGCCATCTCGACGATACGCCGCGTGTGTGCCTCGCTCTTCCGCAGCGACCCTTCGGCCTCCCTGGCAAGCGCACGCTCGTGCTGGGCATGCCGATATTCCCTCTGCGCGCGGTTCACGGTCCACACCAAGAGTCCAAACGTTGGAACCACCACGACGCTGCCCGCCAGGCCCAGCTTCCAGAGGACTTCTCGAATCGGCGTCAGGATATCGTGACGATCCATGCGCATCAGCACCGTCCACTGCATGCCTTTAAAGTTGCCAAGACCTTGGGTCCGGGCATAGCCGGTGATCACTGGCACACCGCGATGTTGGTGCTCCTCCTCAACGTAACCGGACAGAGACCTTTCGCTTAACAGTGCCGACGGGAGGCCAAGTTGTTTGAGATTGACGTGGCCCTTATGCTGGAGAGCAGAATCGATGAAGGCCACGCCCCTCTCAGACAGGAACTGGTATTCCAGCGCTCCCCAAAATCCCTCCCGCTGCCGGAAAGCCAGAAGGGTTCCCGTCATGATGTTTTCCAGCCCGGGAATCCCCACCCGCGTCGTGACGACCCCCAAAAATTCCCCTCGCGGCCCGGTAATGGGAGCGGTCATGGCGACTGCGTCAGGACCGCCCATCATTGCGAATGGCTCCACATCTCCCATATGGACCCCTCGCTCGTCACGTACGGACTCAAACCAGGGTTCAGCGCTGTAGTCCCGTCCAACCGTGACCGGGTCGGTCGCGACGACAACTTGTCCGTGTTCGTTCGTGACTCCGATCCACAAGTAATCCGAGTACGATGCCTTCATCCAGGCGAGATACGTCGATTGAAACTCTCGATTGTCCGGCTGCGCGCTGAAGGCCCTGGCAATCATCTGCACATCGCCATGCTGTGCAAAGAGTACTCGGTCCAATTTGTTCGAGACTTCCGCGGCTGTAAGGGCCAGGGTTTCGCCTGCTGTCGCAACCATGCGGGTTTCTATGTAGCGTAACGCAATTCCGCCGATGGCTATCGTGATAATCGGCATCACAATAATGAGGATCGTCAGCCAGGAATACGGTCGGGGACCCGTTGCTTCAGACATCACCCTTCACCCTTTTCATCTCGTCGACGCGCGGCACCGATCAAGGTCAAGACGCTCACTCCCCCGAATGAATCTCTCCATTGCACGCGCCGGGGAATGTACAAATACGTTGATCAGCCGATTGCACGGGGCCAAGCGTCCAACGATTGGCTTCTTGCACGACGCACGGTGGTGTCTCCCTCCAGAGAATGTTCGCGACATCCATCCTGATCCGCCGGAGGGCTTTGCTGTGGCAGGGGAAAAGGCCCTTCCGGTCATACTGTCTGGATCGACAGGACGCCATTGTCCTTTTCTTACGTTCTGGTTGAATCGATGAACGTCGTTGTCCATGACTCAATCTGTACAGTTGGGGTGCTAATATTCGGAGTCTCGCGCCCTCCTGTCAAGTGGTAGGATGTTCGCGTATTACCGGGAGGAGGTGACCAGTGTTCTCTCCCACTCGGTTATGCTAGACTATCCGCTGCTCCACACTGCACGCATCGGCCATGTCTATTCATCCGCGACTTGCGTTTGTCCTTCTTACCGGAATCACTCTGGCCTTGTCTGCCTGTGCAACAGGCCCTGACCTGGACATGAAGATCCATGAATCCGAACGAGGGTCGGTGTATGTGGAACGGATTTCCGATCGGTCTTTTCAAGCCGCCCATCCCATCACATTATCGGCAGATACAATGGCGCGCGTCCTTCGTGGCGTGGTCGTCAAGGAAAGCCCGGGTGTCCTGGGTAACATGGGCTCCACCAAGCGAGAGGTCGTTCGAGCGTTTGGGGACGAGGACGTTGAGTACCTCGCGCCGCTCCTTGTCGAGGGGCTTACCAAAGCTGCGGCAGACCAGCAGGTTGGGTTTCGCGTCGTCCAGATCAGTGCACCGATCAATCCGCAATCTTCCAGGGCGACCTTATGCTTGTCCTCCGTCCGTTTTCCCGGTGTCTGTGCGTCAGAGCTCACCCAGGAGTCGACGGGAGGTTCGCTCTACGCCCGTGAACGATCGCTCTATCTGACCTTGACCGACTACCGCCACCGATCGGATCGGACCGAATCGGATAACCCGGCCAATCGTCCCATTTACAATTCGGCCGGATTGGGGAATCACACGGTACAATTCATCCCGGAATCCGCCAAGCGCCCCGACAGCTACCGAACTGCGCACTCAACCGATGCGACTCTGGTGATCGACTACAACCTGCTTGCCACAATGCCCATGCCTACTGCGCCGGAAATACGATCGACTGCCGCGCAACCAGCGATGCCTGTGAAGGGGGAACCCACTCAGCGAGATACCGATCTGGACGAAATGCGGAAGGAGTTGCGGGACATCAAGAAGAAACTGGCGGAGCAAGAAACGGAGCGGACACGTTCCGCGCCCTCGTCATCTCCGAAGTCGACACCTTGATCTATTCCTTAACAGGCAGCTGAAAAAGTCCGCCAGCGGCGTTCTCGCATCGCTCAGAGGCTCAACGTACCAAAGCGTACGCCTCGCCTCTTCGCTCGCTGCGGCCTTGCTGGACGGCCTTTTTGAGCAGCCTGTGTGGTGTGCCCAGAGCGTGTTTCCACAGCAGCTTACTGGTGAGAGAATGCTTCCCCTGAAAGCTGGACTTATCCCCGTTGTTTCTCAGCTCGTTGATCGAGCTCTCCAGCTAAGAGCACGGCTTCGGCTATCTCGCGCATCGACTTCCTGAAATCCATACTTTGCCGCTGAATGAGTTTGAAGGCCTCTTCTTCGGTCAGTTTCTTCGAGCGCATCAGATAGCCCTTGGCCCGCTCCATGAGCTTCCGAACCGCCAGTGCTTCCTGCATCTCATGGGACTTCTCGATCAGTGTCGTATGCTCGATGGCGATGGCGGCCTGATTGGCGATGGCCTGGAGCAATTTGACCTCTTCGCCGGTAAACACGTGAGGAACGGACGTATAGCTATTGATCACGCCCAGCGCCTTATCTCGCACCATCATCGGTACCGAAAGCAATGAGCACAGCCCTTCCTTCTTGGCCATATCCGGATACATAAAGTCCCGCTCTGTGGAGACGTCGAGTACGATAATCGGCCGGCGCTCTTTCACGGCACGGCCAATGATACTCTGCCCAACCTTGAGGTTCGGCTTGCGGCGATACTGTTCGCTGAGACTTTGTGTCGCCGCGATTCGCAGTTCTCCGCTGGCTTCTTCCAAGAGCATAATCGAGCAGATCTTGGAGTTCATCATTTGCGCAGTCATCGTCACCAGGAGTTCAAGCACATCTTTGATCAGCCGATTGGACGCCACCGTTTCTGAGACCTGCGACAGCGTTTCTACCTGTAAAGCTTTCCGTTGCATTTGATCGTAGAGCCGCGCGTTCTCGATCGCTCCTCCAACTTGATTGGCGATAGTTGAAAGTAACGCCAATTCATCCGGCCGATAACGCTTTGGGCGTTTATGCTGGACATTGATGACGCCGACCACTTCCTTTTTAGCCATGATCGGTACGGAAACAAAGGCTTGATGGCGGTCTTCCGGAAGGTTATGAAAAAACTTAAAGCGTGGATCGTCGTTCGCATTACTCGGAATCACAACGCGCGTCCGTTCCTGAGCGACCCACCCGGTGATGCCCTCTCCCAAGCCGATCGTGATGCGGCCAATCAGTTTCGGATGAGGGTTTTTCGAAGCTCGAAGAATGAGTTCGTCTTGGGTGTCCGACAATAGGTACAGAAGGCAGGCATCCGCATTGGTCACTTCGACGACAACTTCGACGATATGTTTGAGAATGGCTTCGAGATCCAGTTGGTTGCTGATCGACTCAGAGATCAGATGGAGCACATCGACTTCGCGCGTTTTTTCCCGCAAGGCCTGTTGAAGGTGCGCCACAGAAGGCGTGTGTTTGGTCGTCATTGAGATTTACCTTTGCGCACGCGCCTTTCGATGGACAGGATGCTGACTTGGCTGACGGCCACTCGACGGTCGGCTCCCACAGCCGCGCTTGCGCTGAAGCCATGCTGCACAGACCTGCTGCTCGAGTGGCCGGATTATCACTTCACCAATCCGCACTGGCCATACCCCGATGACCCGCCCCCCGACCACCTTCTTGTCATGCTGCATGGCGCCCCAGAGGGACGTAAAGGATGCCCGTGAGATCTGATCGGATAACCCAGCACGCTGCACCAGACTTCCGATCCGCTCGACAACGTCTCGCCCGCACAGGCCCATGTGACAAGCCAAATCTGCTTCTTGCACCAACCCGATCCCAACCGCTTCACCATGGATTAACCCGCGATAGCCTGCGAGTGACTCCAGTGCATGTCCGATTGTGTGGCCATAATTGAGAATGCGTCGGCGGTCCGACTCCCGTTCGTCCGCAGCAACCACCTGCGCTTTGATCTCGCAGGATCGTTTAATCGCATGGATAACCGGCTCTTCATCGAGTTTCAACAGCGAAGGAATCTCTCGCTCTAGAAAGGCGAAGAATTCCTCATCGGCGATAATGCCGTATTTGATAACTTCGGCAAGGCCGGCAATCCACTCTCGGCGTGGCAGGGTGCGCAGCGTGAGAGGGTCGATGAATACTGCGCGCGGCTGGTAAAACGCTCCGATGAGATTCTTTCCCAGTCGATGGTCCACGCCGGTCTTGCCCCCGACACTGGAATCTACTTGGGCCACAAGCGTGGTCGGCACTTGCACGAACGGGATTCCTCGTTGATAGATCGCAGCAGCAAAACCGGTGACATCGCCGATGACTCCGCCACCGAGGGCCAGCAACAGGGACTGACGTTCGAACTTGTGCTTGACTAACGCATCAAGAATCTTGGCGATTGTTCCAAGCGTCTTGGTCCGCTCTCCCGGCGGCAAAATAATTGGAGTCGGGTCGTATCCCGCCTTGGAAAGCGAGCGGAGGGTTCCGTGAAGATACCGGCTTGCCACGTTCCGATCTGTCACAACCCCAATCTTCGGAGAAGTCGTAAGGGCGCTGAGTCTGTCACCCACTGTAGCAAGTAACCCGGGATGAAGGACGATGTCGTAGCTTCGCTCCCCCAACGTCACCGGTACAATCTGTTCCGCCACACCGGCCTTGCTCAACAACGGTCTCTCCTGACTCAAAAATGCCAGTCGCCCATCCGATTCTCCTTGGATAGAAAGACCTGGAGTCACGACCCACTTCGTCTGCTATGATCATAAATTGCAATGGCGGACATCGGGGGGGATGGTAACACAACGGTTCAGAAACTAGAAGGTTCTCAGATACACTTCCGCGCCACACGCTCGCTTTTCATGGCCTCAGAAGTACCCTCTATGAACTGAACGAAGCTCGCCACGGCAAGCGAAGAGACAAGAGGGTACGCCCACACGTCGTGTGGGCCGTTCGCCCTATGAATGGATCATGGTGAACGGAGAAGCCTCTCCAGTGATGCGAAATCCAAGAGGCTCGCTCCTATACATTGAGTTTCAAAACGAGGCGAGGAAAAAGCTGGCGGACTTTTTATAGCAACTACATGGTCTTCACGATATTGGGTGTCAAAAAGATGAGCAGCTCTTGTTTCGCCACATTCTCGGTTTTCTGCTTGAAAAGCCATCCCAGGACAGGCACTCGAGAGAGATAGGGGATCCCAATGACGTTGTTGCTCTGCGTATCGATAAAGACACCGCCAATCACCATGGTCTCGCCATCGCGGATATTGACCTGGGTATTGGCTTCGCGGCGGTCAATACTTGGACCAGCCGGATTGCTCCGCGCACCGACTGCGTTTCTCGTTGCGCGAACCTTCATCATGATCAGCTTACCGGTTTCCTTCGGATCCCGCGAGGTAATCTGAGGAGTCACATTCAGTTCCAAGTTCGCATCCACAAACGTTGTCTGAGTTCCCTGGAGGGAGGTCGTCTGGAACGGGATCGATTCACCCTGTGAGATCTTGGCTTCTCGCTTGTCCAAGGTCGTGACCTTCGGCGAGGCTATGACTTTACTCAGACCGAGCAACTCACCTGCCGACAACCGTACATCCAGCAGCGCTCCATCTGTTCTCCCGATCGTGAAGCCGACACCAGGAGTTGACGTCAAGCCACCGACTGTGGCGGGAAGATTGACCAGAAAATTCGATGTTTGAGCCCCAAATGCTCCGGTAGTGCCCGACTTGAAGTTCGCCACACCAAAAGAAGACCCCAGTTGGTTCACATTCTGGATACCCCACTGAACTCCCAACGAACGTGAATAGGTCGTATCAGCCTGCACAATCCTCGCTTCGATTTGGACTTGAGGCACTTCGAGATCGAGCCCATCAAGCAGCTGTTTAAACACCCCAATCTGGGTTTCCGTATCTCGGACGATTAAGGCATTGGACCCCTGACTCATTTGCATCAACCCTCTCGGGCTCAAATACTGCCGAAGAGACGTCATAAGCTCTTGTGCTTGCAGGTTTCTAATATAGAACACCCGCTCGACCAGTGCTTCTGCTCTCACCTTGGCATCTATCGCCTGTGCTTCATCCATCTGCTGTTTAGAGATGTTCGCCAGCGAATCGATCCACAGGATATTGCTCTGCCTGATCTTGCCTAACCCATTCATCTTCAAAATCATATCGAGCGCCTGGTCCCAGGGTACACTCACGAGCTTCATCGTGACCTTGCTCTTAACCCCTTCACCGACGACCACATTAAACCCACTCACTTCGGCAATGAGGCGCAGCACATTACTGATGTCGGCTTGCTGGAAATCGAGCGAAATGCGCCGGCCGACATAACGCGTTTCTCCAACAACCAAATCTTCCTTTGGCAGGGCTTTCTCACCACTATTCTCTGGCTCGGAGGTCATCTGGACAGGCCGCACATAAAATTTCGTTGAAGAACGGCGAACCGTGGCCATTGCCAGCGGAGCTACTCGAGAGGAGGCATCCGCCCGGACCGGCAGCATGATAGGATTCTCTGAATTTATCGTTTTGACGGGCTCGCTACGGTACAAGTCTGTATTTGCGCCTCTATCCTTAACGGCGCCTTCTCGAATCGTCACAATAAGAAGATTCGTGCCTTGCGGTTCGACCGAGTAGACCGCCGAACCGGCAAGATCCAAGACCACCCGTACTCGATCGGCATGATAACCCAGACGCACTTGCTTCAACATTTGATGATTCACCGATATCACCGGCTTCCGGATAGCGGACGCCACGCCTGGGATGTCGATCATGAGGCGCCGTTCATCAAGACGTGTCACCTCGTGGGCCATCCTGCCATCTCCGGAAATGACGACACGAATATCGTCCGCGCCGCGCTGAACATCTATGCGAGTCAGGGTCTGTGCCAGCCCTCCCTCGACGCTCGAGGGCATGCCCCACTCGACATTAGGTATGTCGGTTGACGCCCCTATCGACGGCAGGGCTATCGAAACACTGAGCGCTCCCACCGCCGAGAGCACCCGAACAAATGCTGCAGTTGTCTTGGTTAGCTTAGGTGTCATTCTGCGCCCTCTTTCGGGTGAAGGAGCTTGACATATTCACGCTCCTGTTTGGTCCCATACACATCTGTAAACCGTTCTTGCACCACAATACCTTTCTCCGTCACGGCACTCACCACGCCATTATTGGGACCAATACGCGTTCCCCGACGCACCGTATATCCATTTCCATCTGGAGTCTGAACCATAGCCGTGTAACCGTAGGCCCCCCATAGCACGGCGATCAGGTTCATCTCAGTAAGCCCAATGCGCTGAAGCGGAGGCAATGTGGGATCAATCGCCCCAAGTCCTAACTGTTCCAACACTGGTGCGAACGGATCGCGCCGACCGGAAGGGTCATAGGAGCGTGCTCTCTCTGGTTCCAACACTGGATTGGGTCCGACTGGTTGAGCGGTCCCATCGCCTGCCTCAGCGGCTAGCGTTGGAGACGATGCGTGCCTCGGTACTTCATTGAGAGTAGCCACTTTTAAGGAATCCTGCCGCATTGGGCTAATTTGCTGGACATGAGAACTGATACCTGTCCCAGCAAAGCCCAGGCCCACCATGGCAAGTACGCCCGCGCATCCGATCAGAGTCATGCCTGTTGTCTTCATGGTCAACTGCCAGTTCTCACAGATGGCGTTCATCGCTCATGGCCTCGCACAGATCCAAGACCGTGTTCCCTATTTCTTCTGAGGAGTCGCCGGAGCCACCGCAGCAACCTTGATTTCCTCTGGTGCCGCATAGGCGACAAGTTCAAACACGGTCTGTGTGACAACCCGTCCCTTTTCAAACTTTGGAGCACCCATCTTAAGGCCGGACACGGTGACAATCCGAGGCATCGCGTTGATCCGATCAAAAAATAAGGCTGCGGTATGGTACCCGCCGGAGACCTCTACGTTCACCGGCATCCGCACAAAGAGTTTTGATGGATCTTCGCTCTTGGGACTTGGTTTCCACAGCTTAATGTCGAGTCCAATGCGAATCCCCAAGTCTGACACCTGTTTGAGCAACATGACCGCCTCCTCTTCAGGCGGAAGCCGTTCCTTCTTTTTCGCAAGCTCAATCTCTAGTTGCTTACTGGCAGCAATGAGTTCATCAAGATGCTTAACTTTTATGGTCAACGTTTGAATCTGGCTGTCGAGCCCACCAATCTCTCCCTGGAGCCCCGCAATCTCCTCAGATTTTGGCTCGGCGACAAAGTAGTAGAAGCCCACGATAATCCCTACTAGAATAATTACGAGAAGCCCCACCTTCTGAACCAATGGGATTGACCGCAATAGTTCTAGGTTAATAGCGGGCAGCTTCATGATTCTTACCCTTTGAGACGGAATCCAAGTTTAAACTGGTAGATATTGAGTTGGCTCTCCACCGCAGCTCGACTTTCTTGAAGATTGATATTCGAGAAATAGTCGGTACGGCGCAGGTTATTCACAAATTCCACCACATCATCATTGGTCGCCGCACGACCCTCAAGATCGATTTCTTTCCCGGTGACCGCGACTCTCACTAACCACACCTTCAGCGGTTCCAGGCTTTGACTGACATGGTCGAGCACCTTGACAGGGCCAATACGTGACTTTTCCAGCTCATCAATAATGCGATTCTTGTCTTCCAGCACTTTCTTCCTGCTTTCAAAATCTGAGACCTGCTTCACTTGTTCCTTCAGCTGCGCAACCTGTTTCTCCTTGTCGAGTTTTTCGGTCTGCCGCGCGCTGATCTCATCATCGAGCGAGGCCGAGTACCACCAGCAGCCGGCCAGGGTAATGAACAACATCCCCACGCCCAACAGCGCCTGCGCTCTGACATCATACTGAGGCTTCGCCTTATGCCCCTTGGGTCCAGGCAATAAATTAATGCGAATCATCGATCCCCTACCGATCTAAGGGCCAATCCAACCCCCACGGCAGCCAGTGGAGCCAATTCGGCTAACGTACCCTGATCGAACCCCGTCCCTGAGGTATCGATTTCACCGAACGGATTAGCCACCTCGACCACAGCCTGCATTCGGTCTTTCAGTTGCGGAACCAGGCCCTTGACCTGAGCGCCCCCTCCGCACAAGAGAACCTGTTGAACGTCCGCATCTGGCATGGTTGACTTGAAATAGTCGATGGTCCGCGCAATTTCAGACGCAACCTCGGCGTTGACACTATCGACGACCGTGGTCACCGCAGCCTGATTGTTCCCTGCCGAACGCGCGCCTTTTTTCGTTTCCTCTGCCTCTTCATAAGACATGCCGATTTCTCGCTGAATAGCCTCCGTATAGCGGTTCCCCCCGATAGGAATATCACGTGTGAACAACGAGGTGCCGCCTCGAACAATATTGATATTCATGACGCTGGCGCCAATATTCACAAGCGCCGTCGTATCCTCCTGCGAAACGGGATAGTTGATCGCATGCATATTCTCGATCGCAAAAGCATCCACATCCATGACGAGCGGAAACAACCCCGCCCCCTTGACGAGTTCAGTCAACTCATTAATCTTGTCTTTCTTGGCCGCTACCAGAATGATCGACATCTCTCCATGGGTATCGCCCGCGGCCTCAGAAGAGGGCAATACACTGAAATCGATGTTCACTTCATTAATATCGAAGGGGATGTACTGCTCTGCAGCCAGCCTCACCTGCCCCTCCAACTCATCATCGGGCATCGGCGGCAGGCTGATCTTTTTAATGATGACCGCATGGCCAGAAATCGACACGGCAACTTGCTTCACCTTGATGTTCGTTTCCACGAATAGTTCTTTAATCGCCGACACCACCCGCCCCTCATCCATCACCGTACCATCGACGATGACTTCCGGCTCGAGCGGTTTAAAACCGAACTTCTGGAGAATGTACCGCCCTCGGCTTTCCTTCAGCTGGACAAGCTTGATACCGCTCGACCCAATATCCAACCCGACGAGTTGGCGCTTCGGGGTGAACATCGAGAACAGATCGGTTTCCGCGAGACTTTTGAATGAGCTCAACATACGTGCCTCTGACTGTACATGACTATCAGCGCAGGACAAATCTTTATGTGAATTTCGCGCAGACTGTCATTCATGAGCGTACCCCCGCTCACTTCAACGTCCTCAAGAAAAGCATGTGCAGCAAAACCGTTCCGGCGATTCACCTGCGTCCTGCCCTCCACTCCGCATTCCCCGATTGGGAAGCCGTCGAAGCCTGAATCACGTCCGACACACGTCTGAACACTCTGTCTACACTGTGAATTGGCTTCATGCACATGCTAAGTATAGTCCGTATGCTCCACCTGTCAAGAAAATCGCTTTCCGTGCACACGCAGAGAGACGAGGGTTATGTATGGTAGTGGGAGGGCGTGCCTAAGGGCTCTGTGAGCTACTGCCTATTGAGATCGCGATGAGCGACGGTCACTTGATATCCAAGAGCTGAAAAACTTTCCTGGAGTCGACCGGCAATCGCGACAGACCGATGACGTCCGCCTGTGCAGCCAATCCCAACATTCACATAGCTGCGGCGTTCTCGTTCGAAGAGAGGAATGAGGAATTTGAAGAGGCCTTCCAGCTGCCCAATGAACGCGACGGCATCCGGATCAGTCAGCACGTAGGTCCGCACCCGCGAATCTTCCCCGGTCAATGGTTTGAGATCTGGAACGAAGAACGGGTTCCGCAAGAACCGAACGTCGAATAGAAGGTCAATGTCGTACGGCACCCCGAACTTGTAGCCGAAAGTCGCCAGCGAGATGGTCAACCGGCACGGCGCCCCCTCTTGCCTGAACCGCCGGGCCAACAGTTCTCGCAACTCATGCACTGTCAAATCTGAGGTATCAATAATACGGTCGGCATGACGCCGTATATCGGCGAGACGCTCCTTTTCAAATCGTACTCCCTCCAGTACCGGGAGATGCGGCAGGAGTGGGTGAGGCCTCCGAGACTCCGAGAATCGGCGGACCAACACCTCCTCACGAGCTTCAAAGAATATCAACTCAACCGCATGGCCGAGAACCTTTACGCGCTCAAGAATCCCCACGAGGTCAGAAAAGAACACGCGCTCCCTGACATCGATTCCGAGCGCGACATTCTTAATCTCTCCCCCCTGCTGATGACACAACTCAACAAAGGTCGGCAGCAGGGCCGGTGGCAAATTGTCGATGCAGAAATACCCGACATCTTCAAAGCACTTGAGAGCATGCGATTTCCCTGAGCCAGAAAGACCGCTGATCACGACCAATTTGAGTGCAACCATGCCCACCTGCCCTCTACGGTTCAATCAGAACCACCCGATCGCGATCGAGACGCTGTAGAATCTGCAACTTTCCCGAAGATACTGCAGTGAATACCACCAGAGAACCAGGCAGAGGGGCTAGCCGGCGCTTCGCGTCCTCCAATGTCAGAACCGCCCGGATCGGATGAACCACTTCAATCTCGTCCTTCTCCTTGTGAATAGCCTGGCGCAGAATTTTGCGAACCGATCGCATCGCCGGCTCTTTATGATTCGTTTGGCGTTCCTTGTGTTTTCGTATCTGGGTACCCAAGCGGTCCACAAGCTGGTCGATCGTCGCGTACATTTCAAGCGTCGAAGCTTTTGCCTGAATCCGTCGCCCTTGCATCGTACAAACGACCTCCGCACTATGCTGAAGCTTACTCACGGCTAGGATCACTTCCAGGTGGCTTAGCTTTACTTCATACCGCATGAGCCGCTCAAACCGACTTTCAATATGTTGTCTGAGCGCCGATGTGATAACGAGGCGTCGTCCCGTAATTTTCATAGACATTCATCCTTTCAAGCTGAATAACTTCTACCCCTCTGCCCTTCGATGCTGCTTGTTGGTTCTGAGCATCCGCAACACCTGGGGAGACACCAGAGTAGGAGGCAACGGCACGCGCAGCTGGACAGGGAAGGTCTAACAGGCTGCGGGAAAACTATTACGGCACGGTGGAAATTCAATGGCCTGCACATCTAGGCAAAGGGAAAAACTGCGCGCAGGAGGCTCAAAAAGTCCAAACTTCTCACCCACCCAACCCTGGCGCACCGAGACGCAGCCTATTTCCCAGCAAGGCTGCAGCGAGTGAAGAGGCGAGGAGGTATACACCGCACTTCGTGTGGGCCGTTCGCCCTTGCAATGGATCTTGGCGAACGGAAAGGCCCCTCCAGCGCTTCCGATTTCCTAGAATCTCTTCGGTACGTTGCGCTTCTGAGCCATGCGAGAACGCCCCTGACGGACTTCTTCAGCATCCTGCTAAAAGAACCGCTTACGCTGAGTCGCGGAGGGAATATGTTCTTCCGCCCGATACTTGGCCACCGTCCGTCGCGCAATGACAACCTGCTGTGTGAGCAGCCGCGCGGCGATCTCTTCATCTTTGAGCGGGTGGCTCGCGTCTTCCTCCGCCACCATTTTCCGAATCATCTCTCGTACCGTCACGGACGACATCATGTCGGAAGGCTGATCCGCTCGCTGCAGACCGGCATTGAAGAAGAATTTCAGCTCCAGCATCCCCTGCGGGCAATACATATACTTGTTCGCCGTCACTCGGCTGATGGTCGACTCGTGCATCCCAATATCTTCGGCCACCTGTTTGAGCACCAATGGCTTAAGATGCTGCACGCCCTTTTCGAAAAACTGCTCTTGAAACTTCACGATACTCGACACCACCTTGACGATCGTCTTATTCCGCTGTTCGATACTGCGAATGACCCATTGCGCGGCCCGCAATTTTTCATCCAAATACGCCTTTGTCTCCGCTGACCCACTCTCACCTGTTCCCATTAATTGCTTGTAGTATGGGCTTATCCGCATACGGGGCAGCCCATCGTCGTTCAGGAGTACCACCCATTCCCCTTCATTCTTGACGACAAATACGTCAGGGACAATGACATAGTTCTGGGTGTTCGTAAACGGTCGTCCCGGCTTCGGCTCAAGCACTTCAATGACCTTTGTCGCCTGGAAGACCTCTTCTACCGTGACATCGAGGGCTTTCGCGATCTTCGCGTACTGCTTTTTTTCCAAGTCTTTGAGATGGTGCTGAACAATGGCTTCAACAATCGATCCCTTCAAGGCGCCTGGCCGAGCCCCTAACGATCCCATGGGACTTTTCCCCAAATGCCCGATTTGTAGGAGCAGGCATTCCGCAAGATCTCGTGCCGCCACGCCGGTTGGATCAAAACTCTGAATGTCCATGAGGACGGACTCCGCTTCCTTCTCGGTGAAGCCGGTCCCTCCGACCATTTCGGCGAGAGACATGCGCAGGTACCCATCATCGTCAAGGTTACCGATGATCAACCGCCCAATCTCCTTGTCCCGATCTGATAAACCTGAAAACGAGAGCTGCCAGAGGAGATGGTCTTCCAAGGATGTGGCTTTCGCCATGGTTTGTTCATACGATGGAAACTCGTCCTGAGAGGACGACCGAGACTCGGATCCGCCTATCCGACGATCGCTCCCAAAGTACTCTTCCCAACCAGCCGCTGAGGCCTCATCCGGCGTATCCCGTTCTTCCGGAGTCGACTCCTCCGCATTTGACGGCTCACTATTCGCCGATGCCGCCGCATCTTCCGCCTTTTCTTCTGCGCTTCCGGCTTCGCTGTCCTCTGCCTCAGTGGGGAGATCCTCCAAGAGCGGGTTTTCCATCAAATGTTGAGTGAGGCTCTGTTGAAGTTCGAGTCGCGACAATTGCAGCAGTTTAATTGCCTGCTGCAATTGAGGAGTCATGATCAGCTTTTGACTGAGTCGAAGGTCGAGCCGGAGCTTCATGCGCACACACCCCTATGCGTCATAACTTGAACCGTTCACCGAGGTAGACGGCGCGTGCCGTCTCACTCTTGACGATGGATTCGGGAGACCCTGCCTCCAGAATCAATCCTTCGTTGATGATATAGGCCCGTTCCGTGATGGACAGCGTCTCCTGGACATTGTGATCGGTGATCAAAATGCCGATCTCTTTATCTTTCAATCGCGTAATAATGTGTTGGATGTCGGCGACGGCAATTGGGTCGATTCCTGCAAAGGGTTCGTCAAGCAACATGAATGAGGGGCTCGTCGCGAGGGCTCTAGTAATTTCAAGCCGCCGACGTTCTCCGCCCGACAACGCATAGGCCATGCTCGTCCGAATATGGCTGAGATCCAGCTCCTTGAGAAGGGCATCAACTCGGTCACGTCGCTCCGCCCGAGAGTAATCCAGCATCTCAAGAATTGCGAGAATATTGTCTTCAACCGACAGGCGTCGAAACACAGATGATTCTTGCGGAAGATATCCAATCCCCTTCCGCGCGCGTCGGTACATGGGCAGATCCGTGATGACCTCTTCTCCGAGCGAGATCACCCCTTCGTCAGGCTGGCACAGACCGACGATCATGTCGAAAATGGTGGTCTTCCCAGCCCCATTGGGCCCCAGCAAACCCACGACCTCGCCGGCGCGGACTTCGATCGAGACGCCTTTTACGACCTTGCGGGCGCGAAAGCTTTTCACCAGTCCCGTCGCACGCAAGCAGATGCCGTTGACATTGTTCACCGGGGAGCCAGTGTGCGGCTTATTTCCCTGGACCGTCTCAATCACTTGGTCACGTTCCCATCCGGCTCGATCCGCACATGCGAGCCTCCCTCCACCACACTTCGATCCTCTGCCAAGAACATCGTGATTTGTTTCCCGCTGACCCTTGTTCCCTTATCCCAGGCCACTGGGTCACCAGTTAGGACGATCTTATCCCCATCATGGTAGTAGACGGCTTTCTCGCAGGTCGCACTGCCTGAATCCTTCTCGATTTTCACTCGTCCGGTCGCCTCAATCCTGTTGACCGAACGATTCGATACTGCTGGCACAGCATCAGGACCTTTCGAAGGCGCGGCGCCCTTCACAGCCTCAGGCCCTTTTTGATTATCGCTCGCGGGTGCGTCTTGCGCGCGAAACATCACGACCATGCGATCGGAATAGACAACCAACGACCCACGAGTCAGTACAACCGCCCCCTCAAAGACCGCTTGGCTATCCTGATTTTTTACCGTCATCTTCTTGGACGTAATGGTCGTGCTTACCGCTTGATCGGCGCCAGCTTTGGGAATAGCTGCCTCAGCTGATTCGCCCATTGAGGCCATTCCAAGAGGGAACAGATTAAGAAGCAGGAGCCAAATCCACATGTACGTCCTCAAGTACTTCAAATTCCTCCGTGTCCAAATGTCCCAGCAACCCACGCCCCGTCACCTCTAACCCGTGTCCAACAATACGGACGGGATCTTGCGTGCGGATCTCTCTCGTCTGGTCAGTCCAAGCCAGATGGTTGGTATAGATCACGTACCCGCTCTCGGTGTAAATCACGAGGGGTTCTGATCGGTTCGCAAGCACAAAGTTCTTCGTCTCTGTATTCAACGTCCCTTCATCTCCGGTCACGGTCAATTCCTTTCCCTGCTGGCCGAATAGGGTGACGGCGACGACTTGAAGCATCGCCTGCTTCTCTCGTTCAAAGAGCCGAGCCTCTTGCGCCTGCACCTGCCATTGCACGGTATCACCTTTCGTTTGGGTGAACGTAAATTTGGAGATCGTCGCATCAGCTGTGCCCATGGAGCCTGGCGCCGCCGCCGTCGGGGTGGAAACTGTTGTCGAATTGGTCACGAGCAGATATGCGAGAAAACAGGCCAAGATCACGCTGAGCGCTAATAAACCTCCTCGTACCCAGCGTTGCCACACTGTGTCCCTGCTCCCTTTTATATAGCGTGGAGAAGACTGGCACGATAGTAGCATGCACTCATGCCCAAGTAAACTTATGCTAGTCCCCCAGCACAGTCTACTCGGTAGAGATAGAGTACCTAACCCGGCCTCCCATGCAGGGCAGCTTGGCAGATCTTCGGGAGCGAGATGGGAAAATTGTCGAACGTTAACGCGGCGTCGCACGCGCGGCTAGATCTCGCGGACAGGAGATCTAGCCGGCAGCAGGACTCGCGGGAGCTGATGCAGTCGAGCTTTGTTTCTTTGCGGGTGCAGTATCCTGCCGCGTAACGAGTTCGATCGCGACAAGTTTCGCAGCATCGCCGATACGCCGTCTCGTCTTCACCATTCTCGTATAGCCACCAGGACGGTCTTTAAATCGAGGCGCCACGTCGCTGAATAATTTTGAGACGACGTCCTTGCTTCGGATAAATGAAAGAGCTTGCCGCCGAGCCGGCAATGTCCCCTCCTTGCCGAGCGTAATCATACGGTCCGTGAACCCACGAATTTCTTTTGCCTTGGCCTCAGTCGTCTCAATGCGCTCATGCTCGAGCAGCGAAGTCACGAGGCTTCGGAACAACGCCCATCGATGTTTGGTCTGTCGTCCGAGCTGTCTGCCATTTTTTCTATGACGCACGGGTTCCCTCTTGTTTCGTTACTCGCTCTTCGGACTCCCACTGTGCTGTTGCACTGCGTCCAACTTCACGCCGAGTCCCAGGCCCATCTCCGTCAAGATTTCCTTAATTTCGTTGAGCGATTTCTTGCCGAAATTCTTCGTCCTCAGCATCTCTCCTTCGGTCTTCTGAACCAAGTCGGCAATGGTCTTGATATTCGCATTCTTCAAGCAGTTTGCAGCACGAACTGACAGCTCCAGCTCGTTCACGCTACGGAACAGATGCTTGTTGACCTCACGTTGCGCCTCATCGCTCCCAAGATCGGTACGCCCTTCGACCCGTTCATCGGGGTTGATAAAGATATCAATGTGATCACGCAAAATACTGGCAGCCGTCGACAAGGCATCTCGAGGCGAGATGGTCCCGTCCGTCCAAATTTCCAAGGTCAATTTATCATAGTCGGTCATGCGACCAACGCGAGCATTCTCCACATGAAAGTTCACGCGCTTGATGGGTGAAAACACCGAATCGATCGCGATCACACCAATTGGCAAGCCTTCTTCCTTATTTCGCTCGGCGGGCACATAACCCCGCCCATGCTTCACCGTCATTTCCATATCAAACGAAGCATCCTTGTCCAACGTCGCAATATGGAGATTCGGCGTTAAGATCGTCACGTCCCCATCATGAATAATGTCAGACCCCTTCGCTTCACCAGGCCCTTTTTTCTTGAGACGAAGCGTCTTCGGTTTATCCGTATGTAAAGCCAGACGCAGCCCTTTGACGTTCAAAATAATGGAGGTCACATCTTCTGTGATACCAGGGATCGTGGAGAACTCGTGCAGGACCCCTTCGATCTTCACGGTAGTCACTGCCGCGCCCGTCAGCGACGACAACAACACACGCCGTAACGCATTGCCGACTGTGGTCCCAAACCCACGTTCATAGGCTTCCGTCGTAAATCTGCCGAACGTTTGATTATGCGTATCTTTGTCGACTTCCACCCGCATCGGGAGCTGAAAGTCTTTCATCGCTTTAATCATGACTCCCCCTTCATCTCATCGAGAAGACAGCCCCTGAACGACATCTGTTTGCCGGAGAGACCGACCCCCCTTTTCCCGGTTCGGCATCTATCTGGAATACAACTCCACGACCATCTGCTCGTTGACTGGCAGCGAAATCTGGTCTTTCGACGGCAGCGCCCGCACCATGCCTTTAAATGCCGGCTTGTCCAGCTCCAACCATTCTGGAATGCCTCGCCCATCAACGGACTCTAAGGCGGTCTGGATTGAGATCAACGTGCGACTTCTCTCTCGAACGCTAATGATGTCGCCAGCCTTGACCTGTGCACCAGGCACATTGATCTTCCGACCATTCATGGTCAGATGCCCGTGGCTCACGAGTTGCCTGGCTTCTTTTCGCGAGGCACCGAATCCTAGTCGGTACGCCACATTATCCAACCGGCATTCCAGCAATCGTAAGAGCACCTCGCCGGTAATACCAGTCTGGCGTTCCGCACGCTCAAATACTCCGCGGAACTGGCACTCCATCAGACCGTAGATTCTGCGCAGCTTCTGCTTTTCCCTGAGCTGGGTGCTGTATTCTGAGTTCCTCGGCCGCTTTTGCCCATGCTGGCCAGGAGGATAGCTCCGTCGCTCGATGGCGCATTTCTCTGTCATACAGCGCGAGCCTTTCAGAAACAACTTCTCACCCTCTCGCCGACACAACCGACAGACGGGGCCACGATACTTTGCCACTGCTCTACCTCCGGTTACCGGACATCACCACGCGGGTGCGCCCAACAAATCTCACAAATTTGACTCTCCTGACGTACACCACTAGACACGACGCCGTTTGGGTGGACGGCATCCGTTGTGCGGAATCGGGGTCACATCACGAATCATATGGATCCGCAATCCAGCTGCCTGAAGAGATCGGATCGCCGATTCACGACCGGACCCAGGCCCATTCACATAGACATCCACGGTCCGCATTCCGCTTTCCATCGCCTTCCGAGCGGCAGCCTCACCGGCCCGCTGAGCGGCAAAGGGCGTGCTTTTGCGAGAGCCCTTGAACCCCTGATTCCCTGAGCTTGCCCACACGATCGTGTTGCCGCTCATGTCGGTGATGGTGACGATCGTGTTATTGAAGGAGGCTTGGACATGGGCCACTCCGCTCTGCACGATCCGACGCTCTTTCTTCTTCCCTTTTTTGATGCTCATACAGACTCCCTACTCAAGTGACGGCCACGCACTACGCCGAACGCGCGGGCGGTTTCGGTTTGCTTCCCACACCGGAGCGACGGCCTTTTCTCGTCCGCGCATTCGTTTTGGTCCGCTGACCGCGGACCGGCAACCCCTTTCGATGGCGCAGACCACGGTACGTGCCGCTATCGATCAATCGCTTGATGTTCATCGAGAAGGTCTTTCTCAGATCGCCTTCGACCTGATAGCCCTCCTGAATAATTTCTCGAATCTTGACGATATGCTCTTCACTCAAGTCCTTGACACGAATTGCACCATTGATCCCGGCCTTGCTCAAGATAGCGAGTGCGGATGCCCGCCCAATCCCATAGACATAGGTCAGGCCGATGTCCGCCCGCTTTTCTCTCGGCAAATCCACCCCAGAAATACGAGCCATAGTTCCTCCTACCCTCTTCCTTAACACTCTCATCGGTCGGGGCTGGGTGGGCCTCAACTGCGCGCATCGAACGAGCGCCGTTTCATCGCGCGCGTTCTGCGAGCACGGAGGCCGCCCACTCCCGGCCGCATTTCTATCCTTGGCGCTGCTTGTGGCGCGGATTCTCGCAGAGGATTCGCACCACACCCTTGCGACGGACCACCTTACATTTAGCACAGATCGGCTTCACCGATGATCGCACTTTCATATCTATTTCGCGCTCCTACTTAAACCGATAGGTGATCCGCCCGCGTGTCAAATCGTACGGCGACAGTTCCACCGTCACCTTGTCACCGGGAAGAATACGGATAAAGTGCATGCGCATTTTCCCTGAAATATGTGCAAGAATCTTATGGCCATTGTCCAGCGACACCCGAAACATCGCATTCGGTAGCGTTTCGTTCACCGTACCTTGAATTTCGATTACATCTTCTTTCGGCACGTACCTTTATCCTCTCCCCCCAACCCGCGTAGTCACGTCCCCAGCGCCTCAGAGCTGACTCAAAATTTTCGGCGGCCCACTCAGCTCAATCACAATCGTATGCTCAAAATGCGCCGAGAGACTCCCATCTACAGTCACCGCCGTCCATCGATCCTCAAGAACCTTGACGGCTGCGCCACCCATGTTGACCATCGGTTCGATCGCAAGGACCATCCCGGCCTGCAACCGAGGTCCCTGCCCAGGCTTCCCATAATTCGGCACCTGGGGCTCTTCATGCAATTGCCGGCCAATGCCATGGCCGACGAACTCCGTCACGACCGCGTACCCTGCAGATTCCACATGCTGCTGAACCGCATGCGAAATGTCTGAAAGCCGGTGCCCCACCATCGCTTGCTTGATTCCGAGGTACATCGCCTCTTCGGTTACTTGAACCAAGCGGGCATTCTGTTCGGTCATCTGCCCTACTGCGACCGTGATCGCCGAGTCTCCGTAAAAACCACCGACGATCGCCCCTAAGTCGAGCCCAATGATATCCCCCTCTTTCAGCACTCGCTTGGAGGGAATCCCGTGAACGACCTGTTCATTCACCGAGGCACAGAGCGTCTTTGGATAACTCCGATACCCCTTAAACGCCGGCTTCGCGCCACGGGACCGAATCTCTTCTTCGGCTAAGCGGTCCAGTTCATCTGTCGTGATGCCTGGCCGGACGGCTTTCCTCAATATCTGTAGTGTCTCTGCCACCACTCTTGACGCCTGAGCCATCACCGCAATCTCATCCGGCGTCTTGAGAATGATCATGTCGCCTGGTACGGTGCCAGCTCCTGCGAGAGATGCTGAAAGACGACATCCACTGCCCCCGTTGCATCCATTGGGTGCAACAACTGTCGCTCATCATAATAGCGGACAAGCGGGGCTGTCTGCTCGTTATACACTTTCAGGCGCATCTCAATCGCATCGCGGCGATCATCGCTCCGCTGCACGAGCGGTTCTCCGCATCGATCGCATACCTCATCCACCTTGGGTGGCGCAAAGTCTACATGGAATGTCGCTTGGCACTTTGGGCAACTTCGGCGCCCGCTCAATCGCCTCACCACATCCTCACGTGGAACCTGGAAATTCACAACCAGGTCCAGCGCGATTCCTTTGGAGGCCAATACCGTTCCCAATGCTTCTGCCTGTGGAACAGTTCTAGGAAATCCATCCAGAACGAAACCGTTCGCACAACTGGGATCAGCTAATTTCTCCCTCACCAACCTAATCACTACGGCATCAGGAACCAAGTTCCCTTGATCCATGTAACTCTTCGCTTCAAGACCCAGAGTAGTCTGGTTGCGAACCGCTTTGCGGAGAAGATCACCGGTCGAAATCTTCGCCACCTGAAACTGCACCGCAATACGGTCAGCCTGCGTGCCCTTACCTACTCCTGGTGCGCCGAGAAACACCACCCGCATGGATGTCCCGTCACCCGCTCCTGCCACGAAGGGGGGCCATGCCTTTACCAAGAAACCCTTCGTAATTCCGCATTAACATATGAGATTCAATCTGCTGGGCCGTATCGAGACCGACTCCGATCACGATCAGCAGAGAAGTGCCGCCAAAATAGAACGGCACATTCAGTTTATAGATTAACAATTCAGGGATCACACACACAATCGCCAGATAAATGGATCCGGCAAACGTAATTCTCGTGAGAACCTTATAGATATAATCGGAAGTCCGTATTCCAGGGCGAATCCCGGGGATGAAGCCCCCGTACTTCTTCATGTTGTCTGCCATATCTACCGGGTTCAAGACCACTGCGGTATAGAAGAAACAGAAAAACAAAATAAGGCCAACGTACATCAGTGTATATAACACCGATCCGGGTGCGAGCTGAGCACCGAAGGCCTTCACCCAAGGCGTCTCGAAAAACCCGGCAATCGTCGCAGGAAACGCGATAATCGACGATGCGAAAATAGGCGGGATGACCCCCGCAGTATTGATCTTCAGCGGAATATGCGTGCTCTGCCCGCCAAACACTCGTCGCCCGATGACCCGCTTCGCATACTGAACCGGCACCTTTCGCCGCCCACTCTCCAGGAAGACAATGGCGGCCACCACCACAACCATCAGCACTCCGAGAGCGGCCAGCAGGATAATGCTGAGCTGCCCGACCTTATACAATTCAAAGGTCTGGGCCACAGCGGAAGGCAAACGCGCGACGATCCCCGCGAAAATAATCAAGGAGATGCCATTCCCGACGCCTCGCTCGGTAATCTGTTCGCCAAGCCACATCAGGAAGCCTGTGCCGGCCGTCAAGGTGATGACCGTCATGAGACGGAAGCCCCACCCACCGCTCATCACAAATGCGCCGTTATTCATCTGTTCGAGACCTATGGCGATCCCGAAGCCCTGAATAATCGCGATGCCGATCGTCCCAAACCGAGTGTACTGAATAATCTTTTTCCGGCCTCGCTCGCCCTCCTTGGCCAACTTTGTGAGGTGCGGGACCACCACGGTCAACAGCTGAAGAATGATCGAGGCGCTGATGTAGGGCATGATGCCCAGCGCTAAGATCGTCAACCTCGAGAGCGACCCACCAGAAAAAATATCCAAAAACCCGAGCAGTGCGCCGCCTTCTTTTTGCAGAAACTCTGAGAGGGCCTCGCCATTGATCCCGGGCGTGGGAATATGCGCCCCGATCCGATATACCACCAACATCCCTATGGTGAAGAGTATACGGGTACGCAGTTCGGGGATTTTGACAATATTCTGAAAACTGGTCAGGAGTCTCTCAAACACCGGGGATGACCTCGACTCTCCCTCCAGCTGCTCGAATCTTTGCCTCTGCAGACTTACTGAACTTGTGCGCCTGCACCACGATCGCCTTTGTGAGATCTCCGTTGCCAAGGATCTTGATCGGCAACGACTTGCGCTTGACCAATCCGACATCGACCAGGGCCTGTGGCGTGATGGTACCGGAGACAATCATATCGTCCAAACTTTTCAGGTTGACGATCGAGTACTCCTTACGAAATATGTTCGTAAAGCCATGCTTCGGCACTCGACGGATCAGGGACATCTGACCGCCCTCAAACCCACCCGCCTGTCGGCTCCGACCGCCTGATCTGGCTAATAGGCCCTTATGGCCCTTTCCCGATGTTTTCCCATGGCCAGAACCTGGACCGCGGCCGATGCGTTTACGCCGCTTCCTGGATCCTTTTGCAGGGCCGAGCTCGTGTAAGTTCATTGTGGTTGCACTTCCAATAGATATCCAACTTTGCCAATCATCCCTCTGACTTGCGGAGTATTGGGGCGATTCACACTCTGCCTGATCTTCCTCAAACCGAGGCCACTCAATACCAGCCGATGTTTTTGCGGTGTGCCAATAGGACTTCGTCGCAAGGTAATCACGAACCCCTTTGGAGCAGCCGTGGCGGTTTTGACTGTAGGCATTAGGCACTCACCCTATTCTGTGCGTCGCCCACCAGATTACGGCGCAATTTGAGAACGTCTTCAGCATTGCGGAGCTGACAGAGACCGTTGAGTGTGGCGCGAACCGTATTAAATGGATTTCCACGTCCCAGCGTCTTCGCAATGACGTTATGGACGCCGGCGACCTCGACCACTGCCCGGACGGCCCCCCCGGCAATGATTCCAGCTCCCTTCTTTGCGGGCTTGAGGAGAACATGCTCGGCCCCGAACAGTCCATGTACCTCATGCGCGATCGTCCCAGACGTGAGGGCGACATGCACCAGGTTTTTCTTGGCCTGTTCGACCGCCTTCGAGATTGCGACAGGCACTTCGGCAGCTTTCCCTTTCCCGATGCCGACCCATCCCTGTCCATCTCCCACGACAACCAACGCGCAGAAGTTGAACCGCTTCCCACCCTTTACGACCTTCGCCACTCGGTTGATAAAGACAACCTTGTCCTTCAGGCTTAATTCATCTGGATTAACTCGCACCTAACATCTCTCCTCTTTGTTCTCCTCGCTCCGGCACCGTGACGGAAGCGAGGCACGATCTAGAACTGCAGACCGCCTTCACGCGATGCTTCAGCCAACGCTTTGACGCGTCCGTGGTACATCCGACCACCGCGATCGAATACCACGGCCTGCACCTTGGCGGCCTTAGCCCGTTCGGCCAACAACTTTCCAACAGCCTTTGCACCTTCAATGCTACCGGTGGATTTCACCGACGTGCGCAGAGACTTATCCAGGGAGGACGCGGCAGCCAACGTAGCCCCTTTGAGATCGTCAACGATCTGGGCATAAATATGAGAGCGGCTGCGAAATACGTTGAGACGTGGACGCTCGGCCGTTCCAAAGACCCGCTTTCTCACCCGCTGTTTCCGCCTGGTGAGCTGGCTCGTTTTATCTGCAGTATTCATGGACCACCCTACTTCCCTGTCTTTCCGGCTTTCTTACGCAACACTTCCCCGACGTAGCGAACGCCCTTTTGCTTATAGACGTCGGGAGGCTTGATGGCTCGTAAGTTCGCCGCAACTTGACCCACCAATCGCTTGTCAGCCCCCTTCACGTTGATCAGCGTTTGCTTCTCCACCTTCACATCTATTCCAACCGGAATCGGATAGGTCACTGGGTTGATATAGCCCAAACTAAAGCTCATCGTTCGACCCTGCACAGCGACCTTATACCCAACCCCTGTGATTTCTAAGTTCCGTTCGTAGCCCTTCGTCACACCATGAACAATGTTGCTCAGCTCGGCGCGAGTCAACCCGTGCATGGCTCGGATTTGACGGTCTTCGTTTGACCGGTTCACCACGAGTTGTCCGTCCGCAATTGAGACCCCCAGGCCTGTGCACAACGACCAATCGATTTTCCCGAGAGGACCCTTCACGGACACGATAGGTCCCGCGACTTTTACATCCACTCCTGCTGGAATCTGGATTGGCTTCTTTCCTATCCGCGACATCGATGCCTCGTTCCTCTAGCCAGCCGATGCAATGACAATCTGATTTTCTCTGCCCACTACCACACCGAGCACAGCACTTCGCCGCCCAGTCCAGCGCGGCGAGAATCCTGATCTGTCATCAACCCCTTCGAAGTGGACAAAATCGCCACCCCAATGCCATTCTTGACTCGCGGAATGTCTTTGGTCCCTACATACACACGACGGCCTGGCTTGCTCACCCGCTGCATACCTGTGACCATAGGTTGCCCTTCTGCGACATACCGTAACTGCACTTTCAGTACAGGGTGTCCATCCGCAACGTCCGCCTGAACGCTCTGGATATACCCTTCGTTCTGGAGGATTAGAAGGACCTCACGCTTGAGACGGGAGGCTGGAACGCTCACAATATCGTGACGTCGCCGAAATCCGTTTTGCAATCGTACTAATAGGTCACTAATGGGATCTGTAACCATACCAACCCTTTCACCAGACGTTCGTCGTGTGACCAGATGCGAATCACCAGCTCGGTGACGCGGAAAGTGGATATCCTACCAACTCGACTTCCGAACCCCCGGGATTTCACCCTTCAGGCTCAGCAACCGAAAGCAAATTCTGCACATACGAAACCGGCGCAGAAATCCCCGCACACGCCCGCAGATCTCGCACCGGTGATAGTCTCTGACTGGAAACTTCGCCTTGACGGCCGATTTATTTCTGAGCGCTAATCTCGACACCTGCAACTCCTTCGCTTGACGTTACGTCCTAAATGGCATTCCCAAATGCTTCAACAGCGCCAGGCCCTCATCGTTGGTCCTGGCGGTCGTGACAATCGTAATATCCATTCCATGGATGGATGCGACTTCGTCATACTTAATCTCAGGGAAGATGAGCTGTTCTTTGAGCCCAAGCGTATAATTGCCTCGGCCATCGAACGACTTTGGCGAGACGCCCCGGAAGTCTCGAATCCGTGGCAATGACAACGTTACGAGACGATCGAAGAACTCCCACATCCTCCGGCTACGCAACGTGACCTTCGTGCCGATCGGCATTCCTTGGCGCAACTTGAAGGAAGCGATAGCCTTCTTCGCCTTTGTAATCAGCGGCTTCTGGCCCGTAATTGCACCCAACTCCCCCGCGGCGCTCTCCAACAGCTTCACGTTTTGAATGGCTTCACCCATCCCGACGTTCAGCACAATGCGCTCAAGCTTTGGAACCTGCATGATATTTTTGTAGCCGAACTCTTTCATGAGCGCAGGTACAACTTTCTGCAAGTAGCTCTCACGCATCCGTGGTTTGAATTTGGATTCTTCGCTGCCCTCGTCCATCGCCTGCGGCGCCGACGACCCTTCTTTTTTCTTGGGTGGTCGCCGCTCCGACGTCTTACCGCCTTTTCCTGATTCAACCTTCGCCATCCGGCGTCCTCACTCCTACTCGACTGAGTCGTTCGATTTTTTACTGAACCGGACCCGGCTGCCATCATCGAGCGTACGCACCCCAAGCCGGGTCGGCTTCTGCGTCACAGGACACAGATACATCACATTCGAGACTGCAAACGGCGCTTCCCGTTCGAGAATGCCGCCTTGCTTGACTTTCTGATTCGGCTTGGTGTGGCGCTTGATCATGTTCAACTTTTCGACCACGACCTTTCCCACTCCAGGATCAACCGAAAGCACTTTCCCGGACTTACCGCGGTCGCGCCCGGCGATGACGACCACCACATCGCCCTTACGAATTCGACTCTTCTTCAACGCCTGCTTATTCATCCCGCCGTCTCCACCCTGGCTACAGCACTTCTGGAGCTAAGGAAATAATCTTCATGAATTTCTTCCACCGCAACTCGCGCGCGATCGGCCCAAAGATTCGAGTCCCAACGGGATCACCGTCCTTATTGATCAGTACGCACGCATTCCGATCAAACTTGATGTAGGAACCATCCTCCCGACGCACTTCCTTGGTCGTCCTCACGACCACGGCACGGCTCACATCGCCCTTCTTGACCGTTGCCGCAGGAATGGCCTCTTTCACAGCCACGACGACAATGTCTCCGAGAGAGGCATAGCGACGCCTGGTTCCACCAAGCACATGAAAACACATGGCCTGCTTGGCACCGGAGTTATCGGCCACGTCCATGTATGTATAGCTTTGAATCATAGTCCCGGTGTTTCCGCTACCCTTCGCACGACCTCGACCTATTCACCCCGTCCCTTTTCCACGACCTCGACAACCCGCATATGCTTATCTTTACTGATCGGCCTCGTCTCGACCATGCGCACACGGTCGCCGATCTTGCAGGCGTTGTCCTCATCGTGAGCCTTGAATTTCGTAACCCGTCGAAGCACCTTCCGATAGAGCGGGTGAATAACCGAACGCTCAATCTCGACCACCACGGTCTTATTCATCTTATTGCTGACTACACGCCCAACCCATTCACGCCGTTTATTTGCTGACTCTCCCATCCTCAAGCCCCTTTCGCCGTGGTAGAGATTAGATCGGCCTGCGCGAGCTCGCGCTGAAGCGTCTTTACCCTGGCAATGGATCGCTTCGTCTTTCGAATTTGCATAGGGTTTTCCAGCCGCCCAGTTCCCATCTGAAAACGAAGATTGAAGAGTTCCTGCGTGAGCTGCTGCGTCTTTTCCGCCAACTCCGGCCCCGTGAGTTGCCGTAATTCCTTCAAGTCCATGAATGCGCTCCCCTTACCTTTGGGTCCGATTCAATCAATGCTAAAACTCACCGCGAATGACACACTTGGTGGCAATGGGCAACTTATGCGAAGCCAAGCGGAATGCCTCTTTGGCGACATCCGGCGTCACGCCATCCATCTCATAAAGAATGCGGCCGGGCTTGACGACGGCGACCCAGTACTCCGGGTTGCCCTTCCCTTTACCCATTCGAGTCTCAGCCGGCTTCTTGGTAATCGGCTTATCGGGGAAAATTCTCGTCCAAACCTGTCCACCGCGCTTCACGCACCGAGTAATCGCGATACGTGCCGCCTCGATCTGCCGGCTGGTGATCCAGCCAGGCTCAAGCGCCTTTAGTCCAAACTCTCCAAGGGTAATCTGACTGCCACGATAGGCCTTGCCAGTCATGCGCCCCTTCATCATTTTACGGAACTTAACTTTCTTTGGTGCTAACACGACATCCTCTTCAATTACCCAAGTCTGCGATCAAATACTGACTCTTTATTGAGGGGCTGTAACGGAAGTACTTCCCCCTTATAAATCCAGGCCTTGACCCCGATCTGCCCCATCGTCGTGTGGGCTTCTGCAAACCCGTAGTCGATGTCTGCCCGGAGGGTATGGAGAGGCACACGGCCTTCGCGGTACCACTCTGAACGCGCGATCTCCGCCCCACCAAGACGGCCCCCGACCATAATCTTGATACCCTGGGCACCAAGACGAAGTGCGGACTGCACACTTCGTTTCATGGCCCGACGGAATGCCACTCGCTTTTCTAACTGGGTGGCGACGTTTTCACATACCAACTGGGCATCCAGTTCCGGCTTCTTTATTTCCTTCACCGTAATGTAGACTTGGCCGGAGTAGCTCTTCTCTAACTCCGCCTTGAGCTTATCGACCTCGGCCCCCTTACGACCGATGATGATGCCGGGGCGCGCGGTGTGAATAATCACACGCGTCTGGTCTCCAGATCGCTCGATTTCCACCTTGGCCACACCAGCATGAAAGAGACGCTGCTTGACCATCTTGCGAATCCTGATATCCTGATGGAGCAGCTTTGCATAGTCCTTGCTGGCATACCACCGAGATGACCAAGTAACGTTGTATCCTAGCCGGTACCCAATCGGATGTGTCTTGTGCCCCATAACTACTTGTGCCTCACTCAGACAGAAAATGAATTCGTTCCGTTAGCTGCCTTTATTTTTTCTTTTCCTTCACGCTTCCGGCCGACACGACGACAGTAATGTGACTCATACGCTTATGAATCGCATTCGCACGCCCCTGGGACCGAGATCGAAAGCGTTTCAACGTCGGCCCACAATCAACGAATGCCTTCGACACAACCATCGACTCACTGTCGCCCATTTCCTTTTGCTCCGCATTGGCCACGGCGGATCGCAAAATCTTTTCGACGACCTTTGACGCCTGGCGCGGCAAACTCCTGAGCATCGCCAAGGCCATGGGAACCTGTTGTCCACGGATCAAATCGACCACTGGGCGGGCTTTTCTCGGAGAGACACGTACAAACCTTAGAACTGCTTGCGCTTCAGCCATAACCGTCCCATCCAATCGAGTGTGCCGAGACCGTAACCTATCTCCTACTTAAGGGCGACCGACTTCTCTGTCCTGGCGTGCCCATGCCCCTTAAAGAACCTGGTCGGAGCAAACTCTCCCAGCTTGTGTCCGACCATGTTTTCCGTCACAAAGACAGGAATGAACTTCTTACCGTTGTGGACTGCGAAGGTATGTCCGATCATGTCTGGAATGACCGTGGACCGTCGCGACCAGGTCTTAATGATCTTTCGATCTTTATTCTGATTCATCCGCTCCACTTTCTGAAGCAGATGGTCGTCAATGAATGCGCCCTTACTGACTGACCTCGGCATCGCGTACTCCTACTTGCGGCGGGAAATAATGAACTTATCCGTCGACTTGTTGTTCCGAGTCTTGTACCCCTTGGTCGGAAGACCCCATGGGGAAACCGGGTGGGGGTTACCCTGTCCAGATTTTCCTTCACCGCCGCCATGCGGGTGGTCGACCGGATTCATCACGACACCGCGCACATTCGGGCGTCGGCCCAACCATCGCACACGGCCTGCCTTCCCGACATTAATATTTTCATGGTCCGTATTCCCAACCTGCCCAACAGTTGCCATGCATGTTGAAAGAATTTTTCGCATTTCACCGGACCTGAGTCGCACCTGCACATATTCACCATCACGCCCCATTACCTGAGCAGAGCCTCCTGCGCTACGAATCAGCTGTCCGCCTCTTCCAGGCTTCAACTCTACATTGTGAATGGTGGTTCCCAAGGGCATACCGGACAAGGGCAACGCATTCCCAGTACGAACCTCTGAACCAACACCGGACTGCACTACATCCCCGACTGCTAAGCCAACCGGGGCCAGGATATAGCGCTTTTCCCCGTCTTTATAGTGCACCAACGCAATTCGGGCCGACCGATTGGGGTCATATTCAAGCGCAGCAATGGTCCCTGGAATTCCGGTCTTGTCGCGCCGGAAATCGATTTTTCGATAGAGCCGTTTATGCCCTCCCCCACGGAAACGTACAGTCGTCCGCCCGTCATTATTCCTAGCTCCGGTACTGCGACGGAATGACGTGAGCGATTTCTCAGGCCTCTTCTTCGACAGCTCTTCAGTCGTCACCGCAGTCATCCCGCGACGTCCCGGCGTCCTCGGCTTGTACACTCTGATTCCCATGCTACAGTCGTCCTTCCAGCGCACCGAGATCAGCCCAGTGCAATGTCCTGCTATGCGCTTTCGTAGAGTTCCACTTTCTCACCTGGCTTAAGCTTGACGAAAGCCTTTTTCCAGTCCGATCGCTTCCCGGAGAAACGCCCCAAGCGCTTCACCTTTCCGCGAACATTCATGACGTTCACTCGCTCGACCTTCACCTTCAACAAGGTTTCGACCGCTTGCTTAATCTGAACACGATTCGCATCCGGGTGGACGAGAAAGCCCATCGTGTTGTTGCTTTCACGCATCGCCGTAATCTTTTCCGTCAGCAACGGCTGCAATAGAATGCTATGAAGATCCGCCTTCATGCCCAGACCTCCTTCACCCGCGGCAACTCGCGCTCAAGAATCAGAATCAATTCAGCCCGAACAATGTCGTAGACGTTCAATCCTTCAGGCCCCACCACACACACATTAGGAAGATTCCCTGCAGCTTGAACCAATCCAGCATGCCCGGCACCTGCCACGATCAAGGCATACGCCCCGGCACCCAAATTGGTCAGCGCTTGAGCCAACAGTTTTGTCTTGGGCTGGGCCAACGACAGATTTGACACTATCACCACTTGTCCATCAGCTAACTTTGCCGACAGCGCGCTTTGAAGCGCAGCACGGTACTTCCTTTTCGGCATGCTGTAGGAATAATCGCGGGGCTTGGGCCCAAATACCGACCCGCCATGACGCCATACAGGAGAGCGGATCGACCCTGCCCGTGCCCGCCCAGTATGCTTTTGTTTCCACGGCTTTTTACCGGACCCAGCCACTTCTCCTCGCCGCAATGTCGATGCCGTACCCTGACGCTCACAGGCACGTTGCATCACTACCGCTTCATGAACTAAGGCCGTGCGCAGCTTACAGCCAAATAATTCTTCGGGAAGATCGATGGACCCGACTTTCTGCCTCTTCAAATCAACAACATCAACCGTGGGCATGCCCTACCCCTTCTTCGACTTTCTCACCATGATCAGTCCATTTGCTGCGCCGGGAATTGCCCCTCGAACGAACAGCAAGTTCTCATCAGGTCTGGATTCAATAACTTTCAATCGCTGAGCCGTAACCCGCTTCGCCCCCATGTGCCCAGGCAAAGTCTTCCCTTTCCAGACACGAGAAGGATAGGAACTGGCGCCCATCGAACCGGGATGACGATGGAACATGGACCCGTGAGATTCAGGGCCACCGGCATAGTGATGCCGCTTCACCACTCCCTGAAACCCCTTCCCCTTCGAAATACCGACGACATCCACCCAGTCGCCTTTTTTGAAGATATCGACTTTGATGGATTGCCCTACCGCAAGCTCGCCGACCTTTTGAAACTCTCTGAGTATACGGGTGGCTGGAGCCTCCGTCTTCTTCAGATGTCCCAGTTCTGCCTTGGACAGCTTGCGTTCCTTCACTTCGCCAAAAGACAACTGGACAGATTCATACCCATCGCGTTCTTTTGTCTTGATCGTGACCACACGGCAAGGACCCGCCTCGATGATGGTCACAGGCGTAAACCGCGCCTCATCAAATATCTGAGTCATCCCCAGCTTTTTACCCAACAACCCGTTCGTCATGCGTCACGTTCCTTGTCAGTCTCTGCTCTTAGAGCTTAATCTCGACATCCACGCCGGCGGCTAAGTTCAATTTCATGAGGGAATCCATGGTTTCAGGAGTGGCATCCATGATGTCCATCAAACGCTTGTGCGTCCTGATTTCGAACTGCTCACGAGCCTTCTTATCTGCATGCGTCGCACTCTGCACCGTAAACTTTTCGATGCGCGTAGGAAGCGGTATCGGCCCCACAATTTTCGCACCGCTCCGGCGGACGGTTTCCACAATTTCTGCCACTGACTGGTCTAACACGCGGTAATCAAACCCGCGCAACCGAATCCTGATTCTTTGTTCAACCTTAACCATTCGTTCCTCTATTCATCCAGCCAATCAGATTTACGCCAGAATTTCGGTGACGACGCCGGAGCCGACCGTCTTGCCGCCCTCACGCACCGCGAACCGCAACCCTTGATCCATCGCAATCGGGCTAATCAGCTCCCCCGTCACGCTCACATTGTCCCCCGGCATCACCATCTCCACCCCCGGATTCAACGTCATCACCCCCGTCACATCGGTCGTCCGGAAGTAGAACTGCGGCCGGTAGCCATTGAAGAACGGCGTATGCCGCCCCCCTTCCTCTTTGGCCAACACATAGATCTCCGCCTTGAACTTCGTATGCGGCGTGATGCTCTTCGGCTTCGCCAACACCATCCCCCGCTCCACGTCTTCCTTCTTCGTCCCACGCAGCAGCACCCCGACGTTATCCCCCGCCTGCCCTTCATCGAGCACCTTGCGAAACATCTCGACGCCGGTCACCACGGTGGCCTGATTGGGGCGTAACCCCACGACTTCGATCTCGTCGCCCACCTTCACGATACCCCGCTCGACACGCCCCGTCACCACGGTCCCGCGCCCGCTGATGGTAAACACGTCTTCGATCGGCATCAGGAACGGCTTATCAATCGGGCGTTGCGGCGTCGGGATGTAGGTATCCACCGCTTCCAGAAGCTGCAGAATCGACGGGACCCCGAGCGGCCCCTGGTCCCCTTCCATCGCCTTCAAAGCGGACCCGTGAATGATGGGCGTCTTCTCGCCCGGGAACCCGTACTTGGTCAACAGCTCGCGCACTTCCAGTTCCACCAACTCCAAGAGTTCCTTGTCGTCGATCTTATCGGCCTTGTTCAGGAACACGACGATGAAGGGCACCCCGACCTGCCGGGCCAAGAGGATATGCTCCCGCGTCTGGGGCATGGGGCCATCCGCCGCGCTCACGACCAGGATGGCGCCGTCCATCTGCGCGGCCCCGGTGATCATGTTCTTGACGTAATCGGCATGGCCGGGGCAGTCCACATGGGCGTAGTGGCGCGCGACCGTTTCGTATTCCACGTGACTGATGGCAATGGTCATAATCTTGGTCGCATCGCGCCGCCCCTGACTCTCGCTGGCTTTGGCCACTTCGTCGTAGGAGATGAACTTCGCCAGGCCCTTCTCGGCCGACACCTTGGTCAACGCCGCGGTCAACGTCGTCTTGCCGTGGTCCACGTGCCCGATCGTCCCGATATTCACGTGCGGCTTCCGCCGCTCATATTTCGCCTTCGCCATACCTCGCTCCCTTCCGTCCTCACTCAAGAATCAATTCGACTACTCACCCCGATACTTGGCAATGATGGCCTCTGAAATCTGACGGGGCACCGGATCATATCGGTCGAATTCCATACTATAGGTGGCACGGCCCTGCGTTCTAGACCGAAGATCGGTCGCATACCCGAACATTTCACTGAGTGGCACCGACGCATCGATGATCTGCGCAGCCGCCCGCGCCTTCATTCCCTGGATCTTGCCACGACGACCGTTCAAATTGCCGATCACATCGCCCATAAAATCCTGAGGTACCACAACCTCCACCTTCATAATGGGCTCAAGCAACACAGGATCAGCTCTTTTACAGGCATCGAGAAACGCCATCGAGCCGGCGATTTTAAACGCCATTTCATTGGAGTCGACGTCATGAAACGACCCATCGATCACCGTAACCCGCACATCACGAAGCGGATACCCCGCAATGACTCCGGAATCAAGCCGTTCTTTCACACCCTTTTCGATCGCTGGAATGAACTCTCTTGGAATCGAGCCGCCGACAGTTTTGTTGACGAACTCCAATCCTTTGCCCGATTCAGTAGGCTCGACCGTCAATACGACATGTCCATACTGGCCACGACCGCCGGTCTGCTTAATGTACTTCGCCTCAGCTTCCGCCTTTTGGCGAATCGTTTCTCGAAACGCCACCTCTGGCTTTCCGACATTGGCCTCCACCTTGAATTCACGCAGCATGCGATCGACGATAATTTCAAGATGCAGCTCCCCCATCCCGGCAATGATGGTCTGCGCGGTCTCTTCATCCGTCTTCACCCGGAACGAAGGGTCTTCCTGCGCCAACTTCTGGAGCGCGAACCCCATCTTCTCTTGATCTTGCTTGGTTTTTGGCTCAATCGCCATTGCGATAACCGGCTCAGGAAATTTCATCACCTCGAGCAAAACCGGCTGCTTTTCGTCCGCCAGTGTGTCCCCGGTCGTCGCTCCTTTTAGTCCGACTGCTGCGACAATATCACCCGCATAGGCCACATCGATGTCTTCCCGCTTATTCGCATGCATCTTCAGGAGACGTCCGACGCGATCCCTCGTCCCCTTCGTCACATTCGAGACGGAGGTTCCCGTCTTCAGCGTGCCTGAATACACTCGCAAAAAAGTGAGCTGACCCGCAAACGGATCTGTCATGATCTTGAAGGCTAAGGCCGCGAACGGCTCACTATCCGACGGCCGTCGCTTCGCTTCCTGCCCGGTATTCGGATCAATCCCGGTCACCGATTCGACATCAAGTGGGGATGGGAGGAAATCTACAACTCCATCCAACAACTGCTGCACACCCTTGTTCTTGAAAGCCGATCCACACAGAATAGGGGTTATCTTTAATGAAATCACGCCAGCCCGAATGGCCCGACGAATATCCTCTTCCGTTAATGGCTGACCATTGAGATACTTCTCCATGGCCTTTTCGTCGAACTCAGCGACCGCATCCACCATTTTGCCGCGGTATTCCTTGGCTCGGTCGAGCAGATCGGCAGGAATCTCGTTGACGATGTATTTGGCGCCAAGCGTCTCGTCGTCATACACGTAGGCCTTCATGGTCACGAGATCGATTGACCCTCTAAATTCAGACTCTCGGCCGATAGGGATCTGAATCGGAACAGGGTTTGCTCCCAATCGATCGATCATCGTCTGGACGCTGGTATAAAAGTCTGCACCGATTCGGTCCATCTTGTTCATGAACGCGATCCTCGGCACACTATACTTATCCGCCTGCCGCCAAACCGTCTCAGATTGCGGCTCAACCCCCTGCACGGAGTCAAACACCGCCACCGCCCCATCGAGCACGCGAAGCGACCGCTCGACCTCAATCGTAAAATCAACGTGTCCTGGAGTATCGATAATATTGATACGGTGGTCTCGCCAGAAACAGGTTGTCGCAGCAGCCGTAATCGTAATGCCACGCTCCCTCTCCTGCTCCATCCAATCCATCGTCGCCGCACCCTCGTGAACCTCACCCATCTTGTGTGAGATCCCGGTATAGAAGAGGATGCGCTCAGTGGTTGTCGTCTTACCGGCATCAATATGAGCCATGATGCCGATGTTCCGAGTTTGCTCTAATGGTGATTGACGCGCCACGTACTTCCCCTAAAAATATAGATGCTGCAACCTGAGCCGGTAAAACGCTGCGACTTACAAGCACCCGCGTATGCGGATCGCAGCACGGCTCAGCTGCAGCACAGAACGACGCTACCAGCGATAGTGTGCGAATGCCTTGTTGGCTTCCGCCATCCGATGCACGTCTTCCCGCTTCTTAACCGCCGCTCCCGTATTATTCGATGCGTCCAGCAACTCAGCCGCGAGCTTCTCCCGCATGCTCTTACCGCCGCGGGTCCGCGAATACTCCGCCAACCATCGGAGAGCCAGCGACATCCGGCGAGCCGGACGGATTTCTACCGGCACCTGATACGAAGCACCGCCCACCCGACGTGACTTCACTTCAACAACCGGCTTCACATTATCAATCGCCGACCGAAATACTTTAAGTGGGTCGTTGCCGGTCTTCTCCTGAATGACATCGAAGGCGCCATAGCAAATACGCTCGGCCGTACTCTTCTTTCCCCCCGACATCAGAATATTCAAAAACTTTCCGACGAGCTTATCCCGATATCGCACATCAGGGAGAGGATCGCGGTGGTCTAAAAATCTAGTCCTTGGCATGTGTCATTCACTCTCTCGTTACCAGCTGTAACAAAATTCCTACTTAGGGCGTTTCGCTCCGTACTTCGAACGGCTCTGCTTTCGATCCGCCACACCGACCGCATCAAGTGCACCTCTGACAATGTGATAGCGCACACCCGGCAAGTCCTTCACACGGCCACCACGCACGAGCACAATGGAGTGCTCCTGAAGATTGTGGCCGACACCAGGGATGTATGTCGTGACTTCCATCCCATTCGTCAACCTGACACGCGCAACTTTACGCAACGCCGAGTTCGGCTTCTTTGGTGTTGAGGTATAGACACGAAGACAGACGCCACGCTTCTGCGGACAGGACTTAAGCGCTGGACTCTTGGTCTTCGCGTGCGCCAGCTGTCGACCTTTTCTGACTAACTGATTAATTGTCGGCATTAGTACGTCACTCTCATCTTCGGCACAGTTTGACCGCTTTACTCAACCCGTCAAGGGCAAAGCCGGTCGATTGTAGTGAGCATTGATTGCGGTGTCAAGCCTTCTCCGGCACCGCATGCCTTATGAACGCGCAGGTTCTCCCGTTCCCGTCGCTACACCCTCATGAGTAAGCGCTGCAGCATCTCCTTGACCAACGATCACGGGCTCAGGCTTGGGACTTATGACAAACGTGTCCCGATACTCTTCGAAACCGGTTCCAGCTGGAATCAAGCGACCGACGATGACATTTTCTTTCAGGCCCAACAGATTATCAACGCGCCCATTAATCGCAGCTTCTGTCAAGACACGGGTAGTCTCCTGGAACGAGGCTGCCGAGATAAAGCTGTCGGTAGTCAATGCTGCCTTGGTAATGCCCAGCAGCACCGGCTTCCCAAGACCCGGCTGCCCACCCTTCGCCGACACTCGCTCATTCTCTTCGTCGAATAACATCTTGCTGACTTGACTGCCGGGCAAGAATTCCGTATCGCCAGGATCTTCGATTCTGACCTTGCGCAGCATCTGCCGCACAATGATCTCGATGTGTTTGTCGTTGATCGTCACACCTTGCAGCCGATAGACATCCTGTACTTCATCGACGAGATACTTTTGCAACTCGTTCGGGCCCAGCACATCGAGGATGTCGTGCGGATTAGCCGATCCATCCATCAACGGCTCACCGGCCCTGACCCAATCGCCCTCATGCACGTTGACGTGCTTGCCCTTGGGTATGAAGTATTCTTTCACATCGCCCATTTTATTATTGACCAGCACTTTGCGCATACCCTTCACGAAACCATCGTACGACACTTCACCATCGATCTCGCTGATGACGGCCGTCTCCTTAGGTTTTCTAGCCTCGAACAACTCTGCCACGCGAGGCAGACCGCCGGTAATATCTTTTGTCTTGGTCGTCTCCCGCGGAATCTTGGCCAACACGTCGCCGGGAGTGACCACTGCGCCTTTTTCGACGAAGATATGCGCCCCGACTGGAAGCAGATACCGAGCCACATTTGCCGCTGCTGCAACCTTGGCAGTCTTCCCACCCTCATCCTTGATCGAGACGCGTGGACGCAACGTCGCGCCGCTATGCTCGACGATGACCTTGCGGGAAAGGCCGGTAACTTCGTCGAACTCTTCCTTCATGGAGACGCCTTCAATGATGTCTCCATACGCCACCTTGCCGCCGACCTCAGTAAGAATGGTCAGTGAGTACGGATCCCATTCGACCAATTTCTGACCCACCTCGACACGACCACCATTTTTCACCTTGATCTTGGCGCCATAGACGACCCCGTACTTCTCGCGCTCACGCCCTGTCTCATCGACAATGGCAATCTTGGCGTTCCGATTCATGACGACCCATTCGCCCTCTTTATTCTGGACCGCAATCCCGGCGTTGGGGAAGTCGGCATTCTTCTTGGCATCGAAGCTCATGAACTTGATAGTGCCGGCGTGCTTGGCTTCGGTCACCGTCTGCTCAACCACTTTGCTCGCCGTTCCACCGATGTGGAACGTCCGCATGGTCAGCTGTGTTCCCGGTTCACCGATCGACTGTGCCGCAATGACACCAACAGGCTCGCCTTTTTCCACCAACCGTCCGCGGGCCAAATCGCGCCCATAACACGATCGACAGACTCCACGGCGTGACTGACAGGTCAACACCGAACGAATCTTGACGTGATCGACCGCAGCTTCCACGATCGCCTTTGTCCGATCCTCGTCGATCTCCTCATTGAACGACACGATGATCTCACCTGTCACTGGGTCACGAACATCTTCTGCAGCCAACCGTCCCAACACCCGCTCTTCGATCGGCTGAATGATTTCGCCCCCCTCGACCAATGCGCTCACAATGATGCCATCAGTGGTGCCGCAGTCTATTTCGTTGATAATCACATCCTGTGCGATATCCACCAAGCGACGCGTGAGATAGCCAGAATTTGCAGTCTTCAGCGCCGTGTCGGCCAACCCTTTACGGGCGCCGTGCGTCGAAATAAAGTACTGCAACACCGTCAATCCTTCGCGGAAGTTGGCGGTAATCGGAGTTTCAATGATTTCACCGGACGGCTTCGCCATCAATCCGCGCATACCACCCAACTGTCGGATCTGCTGGGAACTCCCGCGAGCACCGGAATCCGCCATCATGAAGATCGGGTTGAAGGACTCAGCCTTGCTTGGATCGCCACCCGCGCCCAATTCCTTCATCATTTCATTGGCGATCTGTTCAGTCACATGGGCCCAAATGTCGATCACCTTGTTATAGCGTTCGCCATTGGTGATCAACCCCTCGGCATACTGCCGCTCGATCTCCGTGACCTCATGCTGCGCCTTCCCCAACAATTCTTGTTTCTTGGTTGGAATGTGCATGTTGTCGATGCAGATCGAGATGCCGGCACGCGTGGCATACTCGAAGCCCGTATCCTTGACCTTGTCGAGGAATGTGACGGTCTCGCGGTGACCGCACTGGCGATAAACGGTATCGATGAGCTTGGTCATTTCTTTTTTGGTCATGAGCTTATTCGCGTTGGCGAACGGCAATCCCGGAGGGAGCACGTCCGACAGGATGACTCGCCCGACGGTGGTCTGAACGAGGCTTCCCTCGATCCGCACCTTGATCCGCGCATGCACTTCCAATTCTCGCGAATCAAACGCAACGCGCACTTCCTCCGGTGAACCGAATACTTTCCCCTCTCCCTTGCATCCTGCACGTTCTTTGGTCAGCCAATAACAGCCGAGCACCATGTCCTGCGACGGCACCGCAATCGGCTTGCCGTTGGCGGGCGAGAGAATGTTATTAATCGACATCAGCAGCACGCGTGCCTCGACCTGCGCTTCGACCGACAGCGGAACGTGGACCGCCATCTGGTCGCCGTCGAAGTCGGCATTGAACGCGGCGCAGACCAGCGGATGTAGGCGGATAGCCTTGCCTTCAACCAACACAGGATCGAACGCCTGGATACCGAGACGGTGTAACGTCGGGGCACGGTTCAGCAGCACAGGATGTTCTCGAATCACCTCGTCCAGTACGTCCCACACTTCCGGACGTTCTTTTTCGACCAAGCGTTTGGCGCTCTTGATCGTGGTGGCCGCGCCTCGCTCCTCCAGTTTGTGGAAGATAAACGGCTTGAAGAGTTCAAGCGCCATCTTCTTGGGCAGCCCGCACTGATGCAGCCGAAGCTCTGGTCCCACGACGATGACGGTTCGGCCTGAATAATCGACCCGTTTGCCGAGAAGGTTTTGGCGAAAGCGCCCCTGCTTCCCCTTCAGCATATCGCTCAACGATTTGAGCGGCCGCTTGTTGGGTCCACGAATCGCGCGACCGCGACGACCGTTGTCGAAGAGCGCATCGACCGCTTCCTGCAACATCCGCATTTCATTTCGGATAATCACGCCCGGCGCCTTCAGCTCGATCAGCCGCTTCAGGCGATTATTCCGATTGATGACCCGGCGGTACAGATCGTTCAAATCCGACGTCGCAAAACGTCCGCCGTCCAGCGGCACGAGCGGGCGCAATTCCGGTGGTAGCACCGGAATCACATCCATGATCATCCACTCAGGCATGTTTCCAGATTTGCGGAAAGCCTCGATGACTTTTAGTTGCTTCGCATATTTTTTCTTCAGCGCTGCGGAAGCCGACGTCTTCGCCTTAGCCTTGATCTCATCCCATTTAGCATTGATGTCGATCTTGCGGAGTAACTCCCGAATGGCATCGGCACCGATACCGACCTTGTAGGAACCGGGGCTGTATCCAGAAGATTGGAGCTCGCGAAGCTTTTCCTCCGAGACCAACTCCTTCTCCGTCAAATCGGTCGATCCTGGATCGACACAGACATAGCTCTCGAAATAAAGAATCCGCTCCAGTCCTTTGAGGCTCATGTCGAGCAAGGTTCCGATCCGGCTCGGCACGCCCTTGAGAAACCAAATATGTGCGACCGGCGCCGCGAGCTCGATATGCCCCATGCGCTCTCGGCGGACTTTGGACTGAATGACTTCGACGCCGCACTTGTCACAGACAATGCCGCGGTGCTTCATGCGCTTGTACTTGCCGCAGTTGCACTCCCAATCCTTGATCGGGCCGAAAATCTTCGCGCAAAACAGTCCATCTTTTTCCGGCTTAAACGACCGGTAATTGATGGTCTCCGGCTTCTTCACTTCTCCATAGGACCACGACCGAATTTTTTCGGGCGAGGCGATCCGAATCCGCATCGAGTCGAACGACACCGCATCGCGCGGCTTCTCAAACAATGTATAGACGCCTTCCAAGGTAGTGACCTCCTCTGATGCCGACCGCTATAGCCGGCACACAAATGGGTTAGTCTTGCGACTTGACCAGTTCGACGTCGAGTCCCAAGCTCTGCAGCTCTTTGACCAAGACATTAAACGACTCGGGCAATCCAGGCTCCAGAAACGGCTCACCCTTGACGATCGCCTCGTACATCCGCGATCGTCCCGGCACATCGTCCGATTTCACCGTTAAGAACTCTTGCAGCGTGGACGCAGCGCCATAGGCCTGCAACGCCCACACTTCCATTTCTCCCAATCGCTGGCCGCCGAATTGGGCCTTGCCACCGAGCGGCTGCTGCGTGACGAGCGAATAGGGGCCGATCGACCGTGCGTGAATCTTGTCGTCGACCAAGTGGTGTAACTTTAAGACGTACATGTAGCCGACCGTGACGGGGTTGCCGAACATTTCCCCGGTTCGGCCGTCCATCAGCATGGTTTGCCCGCTGGTCGGCAAGTTCGCCTTCTTGAGCAGATCCTTAATCTCTGATTCTGACGCTCCATCGAACACCGGGCTCGCCACCTTGATCCCCAAGGCCTTGGCCGCCCAACCCAGGTGAGTCTCTAGAATTTGACCGACGTTCATACGTGACGGCACACCGAGCGGATTCAGCACAATTTCCACCGGCGTTCCATCCGGCAAGCACGGCATGTCTTCTTCGGGCAAGACCCGAGAGACCACACCTTTGTTTCCATGCCGCCCGGCCATCTTGTCGCCGACTTGAATCTTGCGCTTCATCGACACATAGACCTTGACGAGCTTGATCACGCCTGGCGGAAGCTCATCGCCCCGCTTCAGACGCCCAACCTTCTCGTCGTACAGCGTCTGAAGGATTTCGATCTGCTCCTTCGCCCGCCGCTCGACGTCTTCCAGCTCTTTCTGCTCATCAGGATCGCTCAGAATAATGTATCGGACGGTCTCGTCCGGCAACCGCTTGAGAATCTCTGCGGTCAGCTTGCCCTTCTTCTTCAGAATGACATCGCCGCTCTCAGGATCCATCAAGTCACGGCCGACCACCTTCCCCAGCAGCAGTTTTCTGATCTTCTTCGTTTTTTCTTCGTCGATGATACGGAGCTCCTCGTGGTGGTCACGCTGGAGTTTCATCGCATCTTCGCTTTCGATACTCTTGGATCGCTCGTCCTTATCGAGTCCCTTGCGCGAGAAGATTTTCACATCGACGACGATGCCCTCGACGCCCGGCGGCACCGTTAACGATGTATCCTTCACATCGCCGGCTTTCTCACCGAAGATGGCCCGCAGCAGCTTTTCTTCCGGCGTCAGCTGTGTTTCGCCTTTCGGCGTCACCTTCCCGACCAGAATATTTCCGGGCTTCACCTCGGCCCCGATACGGATAATCCCGCTCTCGTCGAGATCGCGAAGCGCTTCTTCTCCGACGTTCGGGATGTCGCGAGTAATGTCCTCTTTCCCCAACTTGGTGTCGCGGGCCTCCACCTCGAATTCTTCAATGTGAATCGAGGTAAACGCATCCTCACGCACCAGCTTTTCGCTCAACAGAATGGCGTCTTCGAAGTTGTATCCGCCCCAGGGCATGAAGGCGACAAGAATGTTCTTGCCTAATGCCAGTTCGCCGTGATCAATGGCGGGACCGTCGGCCAAGACCTGCCCCACTTTCACCGGCTGCCCAAGCCGGACCACCGGCGTTTGCGTGATGGTCGTGCTCTGATTCGATCGCTGGAACTTGATCAGATCGTACACATCCAAGCCGGCATCGTTCCTTTTCCGACCTTCCTTCGAATCGGCACGCACGACGATCCTCGTGGCATCCACGCTTTCCACGACACCGGCACGCCGGGCCTGCACGACATAGCCCGAATCACGCGCGACCACGGTTTCCATTCCCGTACCGACTAACGGAGCCTCCGCCTTGAGCAGCGGCACCGCCTGACGCTGCATGTTTGATCCCATCAAAGCACGGTTTGCGTCGTCATGTTCCAAGAACGGCACCAAGGCCGTAGCCACGCTCACCACCTGTTTCGGCGACACATCCATGTATTCGATCTTTTCCGAGGTGGCCGTCACGAAATCTCCGGCAGCGCGTGCCGAGATGGTTTCTGACACCAGACGGCCGGAGGCATCCACTTTCGAGTTCGCCTGCGCGATGATGTACTTGTCCCCTTCGATCGCGGAAAGAAACTCGATTTCGTCGGTGACCCGCCCCTTCACCACTTTGCGATAGGGCGCCTCGATAAAGCCGAACTTATTGATGCGCGCATAGGTGGCCAGGGACGTGATCAAACCGATGTTCGGTCCTTCCGGCGTCTCGATAGGACAAATACGGCTATAGTGCGAAGGATGGACGTCGCGAACTTCGAACCCCGCCCGCTCCCTGGTCAACCCGCCGGGACCGAGCGCCGAAAGCCGCCGCTTGTGTGTAATTTCTGCGAGCGGATTTGTTTGGTCCATGAACTGAGACAACTGGCTGCTGCTGAAGAACTCTTTCACAGCAGCGACCACGGGCTTCGCATTGATCAAATCGTGCGGCAGCACCGTTTCCATATCCAACAGGTTCATTCGCTCCTTGATGCTGCGCTCCATACGGACCAGTCCGAGTCGGAATTGGTTCTCCAACAACTCACCGACCGAACGGACACGACGATTGCCCAGGTGGTCGATGTCGTCGATTTCACCCTTGCCCAGCTTCAGGTTCACGAGATAGCGAATCACCTCGACCATGTCCTGCGCCGTCAGCGTCCGCTGCTCCAACGGCAGATCGAGGCCCAACTTCTTGTTCAACTTCAAACGCCCGACCGGCGAAAGATCGTACCGCTTGGAGTTCATGAACAGATTGTCGAAGAGGGCCCGCGCCGTGTCGACTGAGGGCGTTTCTCCCGGCCGCAAGCGGCGATAGATCTCGACCATCGCCTCCTCTTTCGAGATGGTCTTATCCATCTCCAGGGTGTCCAGAATCACCGGTGTCGACGTGACCGTATCGAAGTAGATCGCCTTGAACTCTTCGATGTCGCTCTCGAGCAGCGCCTCGACGATCTCAGCGGTGAGCCGCTGATTTCTTTCGGCTATCTTGCTCTTCTTTGAATCCACCAGTTCTGTCAGCACCGCGCGGCCGACCAACTCGCTCGGCGCAAGCGGGATTTCCTTCACGCCGGCCGCCTTGAGTTTCGCGATGAGCCCCTTCGTGAGCTTGGCGCCTTCCCGAACCAACGGTTCCTTACCACCCTTCTCTAATACTTCCGCCGAACAGCGCAGACCATGATGAATCTCGGGGTCGAGCTTTCGCAGCATCTTGCCCTTGACGATCCGAATCTCCTCGACCGGATAATACATCTTGAGCAAATCATCGCTCGAATATCCGAAGGCCTTCAAAAGAATAGTTGTCGGCATTTTCCGACGACGGTCAATGCGCACATAGAGAATGTCACGAGCATCAAATTCGAAATCCAGCCACGATCCGCGATAGGGAATAATCCTAGCGGAATACAGCACCTTACCACTGGAGTGCGTTCGGCCCTTATCGTGCGTAAAGGACGCGCCAGGAGACCGATGCAACTGGCTGACCACCACTCGCTCCGTGCCGTTGACAATGAAGGTTCCCCGCTCCGTCATGAGCGGCAGCTCGCCGACGTAGACTTCCTGTTCTCGAACGTCGAGCACCTTTTTCTTGGGGCCCTTATCTTCCTTGTCGAACACGACCAAGCGCACACGGAGCTTCAGCGGAACGGCAAAGGTCATCCCCTGCTCAAGGCATTCCCGCTCATCGTACTTAGGGGCACCGAGCGTGTAGCTCGTAAACTCCAATACGGCCGTATTATTGTAATCCGGAATCGGGAAGACACTCGCCAAGGCTGCCTGGAGCCCATGATCTTTGCGACGTTCCGGCTCAACCTCCCGCTGAAGGAACTCTTCATAAGAGCGCTTCTGGATCTCGATAAGATCAGGAATGTCGATGCTACTATGAATACGAGAGTAGTCTTTCCGCTCGATGAACTCTTGCAGAGTCGTTTCGGACATTCGCCGGTCCTCCACTACAATGGTCAGGCTTGGGCACCCGCATATGGCAGGCACCTACAGACGCTAGAAACTGGCCAAATCAAGACTACTTGATCTCGACCTTGGCGCCGCTTTCTTCGAGTTTCTTCTTCATGGTGTCGCATTCTTCCTTCGTGACACCGGTCTTCACGGGCTTTGGCGCGCCTTCAACCAGATCCTTTGCTTCCTTCAACCCGAGGCTGGTGAGCTCGCGGACGACTTTAATGACTTGAATCTTCTTGTCCGCCGGAGCAGACACGAGCACGACGTCGAACGCCGTCTTCTCCTCGGCTGCCGCTGCTGGCACCCCCGCCCGCAGCAGGAGCGGCAGCGGCGACCGGTGCAGCAGCAGTGACGCCGAATCGGGTCTCTAACCCCTTCACGAGTTCCGCCAAGTCGAGCACACTCATCGTCTCGATGGCCTTGATCAATTCTTCCTGTGACAATTTTGCCGTGGTCGTTGACATGTCCCCTTCTCCTTTTCGTTTATCCTGAATGGCTGCAATGACTCTCACAAATTTCGACAAGACCGCGCTGAGTGTATACACCAGGCCACGCGCCGGTCCCTGCATGGCCGACAACAACATCGCAATAAGAACTTCCTTCTTCGGTAGCTTCGCCACAGCCGCCAATTCAGCCGGCTGCACCACCTTGCCCTCCAGCACACCGATGGTGATCTTAATCTTCTGTTCTCGTTTCTCCGCTTGAATGAAGTCCCGAAGGATCTTGGCCGGGAGGACCGGATCGTCATAGCCGATCACCAACCCTGTCGGTCCTTTGAGGTACGACTTCACCCCGGAAAGGATCGTGCCCTCAGAGGCACGGGCAGCCAACGTATTCTTCACGACCTTGTATTCGGCTTTGGCACCTCGCAAAAGCTTGCGAAGTTCGGTGACCTGGTTGACTGAGAGCCCGGCACTTTCGGTAACAATGGCAAGCCGTGCACGACCGAATGTCTCCGTCAACCCCGCAACGGCTGTCGTTTTCTCGTCCTTATTCATAATCGAACCCTTCCCCTTCCGCGCGTCATCACCCCGACTAACTCCATTCTTTGGCTAACGCAATGGCATCGAGCTTTATGCCGGGTCCCATCGTGCTCGAAAGCGTCGCGCTCATCAGATAGCGTCCCTTGCACGAGGCAGGCTTTGCCTTGATCACCGCCTCAAGAACCGCCGCGGCGTTGTCATAGAGCTGCTCAGGCTGAAATGACACTTTCCCGACAGGCACCTGCACGATCCCGGCTTTTTCAACTTTGTACTCTACACGGCCTTTTCGAATTTCCGACACGGCTTTGCCGACATCAAAGGTGACGGTCCCGGTCTTCGGATTAGGCATAAGCCCGCGAGGTCCCAGCGCCTTTCCGAGTTTCCCGACGGCCCCCATGAGGTCCGGCGTCGAGATGGCGCAATCGAAGTCCATCCATCCGCCCTTGATTTTCTCCATCAAGTCATCCGAACCGACATAATCAGCACCGGCTTGCCGAGCCTCCTGCTCCTTCTCTCCCTTGGCAAAAACCAATACGCGAACTTTCTTCCCTGTGCCATGCGGCAGCGAGGTCGTGCCACGCACCATTTGATCTGCCCGCTTCGGATCGACACCTAATCGAAGTGCCAAATCGACGGATTCATCGAACTTGGTGTAGGCCGACCGCTTCACCGCGTCGACCGCCTCGCGCAACGCATAGGCCCGAGGCTCAAGCTTTTCTACTGCCGCTCTCATCTTCTTTCCCATTTCCGTTCTCCCCTCTACACCACCGCATGTTCTAGATCGGGTAGGACTGCCAAGTACTGCGCGCGTCGACCGAGGCCCTTCCCTGGGCGCACGGTCCGCGAGGACGACTGGCGGTCCTGCCCGATCTAACGCCTCACCCTTGAACCGTCACTCCCATGCTACGCGCCGTCCCTTCAATGATTTTGATCGCCCCCTCGAGATCGACGGCATTGAGATCCGTCATTTTCTTTTGCGCGATCTCGCGCAACTGCGCCTTTGTGATCTTCCCGACCTTGTCTTTCTGGGGAACGCCCGATCCCTTGATAATTCCTGCCGCCTTCTTCAAGAGGTCGGACGCCGGCGGAGTTTTCATCACAAAGGTAAACGATCGGTCCTTATAAACCGTAATGATCACCGGGATGATGCTATCGCCCTCTTTCTGTGTTTTTGCGTTGAACTGTTTGCAAAACTCCATGATGTTGACGCCGTGCTGACCTAGCGACGGCCCGACCGGGGGAGCAGGGTTTGCTTTTCCGGCTGGAATCTGCAACTTAATCTGCGCTGATACTTCCTTGGCCATGTCCTACTCTCCTACGCACGTTCGACCATTTCGGAGGCTAAATCCGCTCCACTTGCAAAAATCCCAACTCCACCGGAGTGGAGCGTCCAAAAATACTGACCAGAACTTTAAGCCGGCCATGGTCCTGATCCACTTCATCCACCACACCATTAAATCCGAGAAACGGACCATCAATAATCCGCACGTTATCCGTCTTGATGAATTTGACCTGTTCGCGTGGCCCGGCTGCTCCCACATCAACCTGCTTCAATAGCGACTCCACCTCGTCCGTCGACAAGGGTGTCGGCTGCGCGCCGGCGCCGACAAATCCCGTGACCTTCGGCGTCTCCTTGATCATCTGCAAGGTTTCATCGATGACCGGGGACTCCAACTCCACAATTACATATCCGGGAAAAAACTTCCGTCGAGACGTTCGACGCTTGCCGTCCTTGATCTCAATCACATCCTCCGTCGGCACAAGCACCTGTCCCAGCTTTTCGACCAACCCCATTTGATTAGCCCGTTCCAGCAAGCTGGTCTTCACCCGCCCCTCGAAGCCTGCGTAGGTATGAATGACGTACCAATTCTTTGCCATGCCCTACCCTCGAATCATTGGTTGACTATGTGCCGTGCGGAGACTCTCACTTCCGGATACCCGACTCATAGAATCTTGCCCACTAGCCATACGAGAATCGAGTCGACAAACGACAGATACAGGGACATGATAATGCAAAAGACAATGACCACTGTCGTGGACCCGACCGTTTCGGCCCGAGTCGGAAACGACACTTTTTTCAACTCTCCACGCACATCAATAAAGAACTCTCGAATAGAATCCGCAAACTTCCTGAACATGCCCACCTCACCTTCGCGCTTAGAGAGAGGGAGAAGCGCCCTCCCCCTCGCTGCACCCAACTTCCCTGCTCTGCTACCGGCCTGCTCTCAATTCCAACCGCCGATATTGAGCTGACCCATCCGCTACCCAGCGATTGGCAGGGGCACTAGGATTTGAACCCAGACTCTCGGTTTTGGAGACCGATGTGCTACCATTGACACCATGCCCCTACGACAGCTGGCAACCCAACCATTGAGCCGGCAGCCCAGCTTACTTCACTTCCTTATGGGCAATGTGTTTCCGGCAGAACTTGCAGAATTTACTCCGCTCCAGCCGATCCGGATCGTTCTTCTTATTCTTCATGGTGGAATAGTTCCGCTGCTTGCATATGGTACAAGCCATATCAATGATTTCTCGCATCTCAATACTCCCATGCTGTCATGCGACAGCAATCAGATTTACGCCAGAATTTCGGTGACGACGCCGGAGCCGACCGTCTTGCCGCCCTCACGCACCGCGAACCGCAACCCTTGATCCATCGCAATCGGGCTAATCAGCTCCCCCGTCACGCTCACATTGTCCCCCGGCATCACCATCTCCACCCCCGGATTCAACGTCATCACCCCCGTCACATCGGTCGTCCGGAAGTAGAACTGCGGCCGGTAGCCATTGAAGAACGGCGTATGCCGCCCCCCTTCCTCTTTGGCCAACACATAGATCTCCGCCTTGAACTTCGTATGCGGCGTGATGCTCTTCGGCTTCGCCAACACCATCCCCCGCTCCACGTCTTCCTTCTTCGTCCCACGCAGCAGCACCCCGACGTTATCCCCCGCCTGCCCTTCATCGAGCACCTTGCGAAACATCTCGACGCCGGTCACCACGGTGGCCTGATTGGGGCGTAACCCCACGACTTCGATCTCGTCGCCCACCTTCACGATACCCCGCTCGACACGCCCCGTCACCACGGTCCCGCGCCCGCTGATGGTAAACACGTCTTCGATCGGCATCAGGAACGGCTTATCAATCGGGCGTTGCGGCGTCGGGATGTAGGTATCCACCGCTTCCAGAAGCTGCAGAATCGACGGGACCCCGAGCGGCCCCTGGTCCCCTTCCATCGCCTTCAAAGCGGACCCGTGAATGATGGGCGTCTTGTCGCCCGGGAACCCGTACTTGGTCAACAGCTCGCGCACTTCCAGTTCCACCAACTCCAAGAGTTCCTTGTCGTCGATCTTATCGGCCTTGTTCAGGAACACGACGATGAAGGGCACCCCGACCTGCCGGGCCAAGAGGATATGCTCCCGCGTCTGGGGCATGGGGCCATCCGCCGCGCTCACGACCAGGATGGCGCCGTCCATCTGCGCGGCCCCGGTGATCATGTTCTTGACGTAATCGGCATGGCCCGGGCAGTCCACATGGGCGTAGTGGCGCGCGACCGTTTCGTATTCCACGTGACTGATGGCAATGGTCATAATCTTGGTCGCATCGCGCCGCCCCTGACTCTCGCTGGCTTTGGCCACTTCGTCGTAGGAGATGAACTTCGCCAGGCCCTTCTCGGCCGACACCTTGGTCAACGCCGCGGTCAACGTCGTCTTGCCGTGGTCCACGTGCCCGATCGTCCCGATATTCACGTGCGGCTTCCGCCGCTCATATTTCGCCTTCGCCATACCTTGCTCCTTTTCTAAAAATCTCCGGAAGCACTATCCCCTGGCGCTCACTGACTCATGCGCGTGCGGATCGAGCGAATCCAGCCTGGAGCCCACGACGCGGATCGAACGCGTGACCTCGTCCTTACCAAGGACGTGCTCTACCAACTGAGCTACGTGGGCGTCCCTCTCCGTGAAACGTGAATCGTAAAAAGTGAAACGATACTCCGAACTACTGACTCAGGCCACTTCCTCGCCTTTTCACGTTTTACGCCTAACGCCCCACGTCTTCTCTTGGAGCGGGCGATGGGATTTGAACCCACGACAGCCAGCTTGGAAGGCTGGAACTCTACCACTGAGCTACGCCCGCCCATCATTGAGTGCTGAATACACAGTGCTGAGTTCAAGCCCGATTTCTCATTCACTCAGCACTCATCACTCGGAAATTGCCTGCATCCAACTTTGGTGGGCAGGCAAGGATTCGAACCTTGGAAGCCGATGGCAACAGATTTACAGTCTGCCCCCTTTGGCCACTTGGGTACCTGCCCGAGACACCCTGCACACTCCACAAAAGAGAAGTCTTAGCGTCCTAACGATTGCCTTCCTCTTCATCAGCATGATGAAAAAAGAAAAGCAAGCCAGTCCACGCACGGCTCCCCCCTCCTTATTTATTAAGGATGAATGTGGCGAGCTGTGGACATAGACTTGTTTATGAAACGCTGGATTCTATTGATGAAGTCTGGTGAAGTCAAGACCCAAAAGCAGAATTATCTTGTTTTTCTTGTTTTTATCCGAACCTGCCTCTCAGCAGGAACTTTCCAGCGCAATCTTGCCGGATCCTCCGTCTTAAACCAAACTTATTTCCCACTGAACACCTCGCAGATATTTCACGGGCTTAGGGAGATACGTGTTTTCCTATCCGCACTGACCGTGTCGTTCAACCCCTTGACCTATACCGGAAAGTACCTCCCTCGCACGGGCCAGAAGACCGGAGGGAAACTCAATGACGCTCTTCATAAGTACCGTGGCTTCTGGTTCCGACAAACGCGAGGCGGGGGCCAAGTACCGTTTTCGAGTGATCGCCCGTTCACCTGAATCTTCCGGTTCGTAATACCCACGGAACACTCCTTCTCGATCAGCCTTCCTGAAACGACGCACCCATTCATCTTGACTCTTCCCTGATCTCTGAATCGATCGTTCTGTGCTGTTGGTCAATTCCAACTGGTTCCACACAATCCATCCGACAAACACCGCCCACGTTTCGTTGAGCGCTTCCCAAGATTCACGTTCGGTCAAAAACCGCTCCTCAGTTTCACCCTTCCTCTGCACAACCGGTGTGATCAACACCGAGCCATAGTGACAACGCTGCTGCACTCTCGCCAATGCGAGCACGGGATCCGACGCAACCTCTGGCGATGTCTCAGCCGCCGTCACCAGGTAGTCGATATAGGCATGGAACAATTCGTGATAGAGCGTTTCGATCTCTGCATGGGTGAGTCGCCCGAGCGGACGCAACGTCGCCCCGGCTCCATTAAAGGACAGCGCGCGATTGAGCACCATCCGATGCTCCCCGAGATGATATTCGGCGGCATAGCTGTGCAAATCGTCAAACTCAAACTGAACGAAGCCCGGTGGGACTGCTTTGAGGAACTTCGTCGGAAGGCCCAAGGCGTGAGCCTCGCCAAGCAACTGACGCCACATCCGCTCGGTGGACGGCAGACGCTCCTCCGACATCCCCGCATTCGGCGCGAGGAGAAGTCCGCCGATGAGAAGACCCATCGCGACCACTCTGCACAATGCACGCACCATCGATCTTGATCCGCTTCGATGCCGGTGAGAGGTTATCTCAGGAGAGATTGGCCACAGCTAGCAGACTGTGGAAAAACTCTGTGTGCACGACGAAATTTCATTGGCCTGTCGTCTGGTGACAATAGGAGCACACCACACAGGATGCTCAAAAAGCCCCTCCAGTGTTTCCGATCTCCGAGAAACTCCTCCTCAACGGTGAGCCTCTGAGCGATGCCAGAACGCCGCTGGCAGCCTTTTTCAGCATCCTGCTAGTGATCATCGCGAGAATACCAGTCCTGCCGCCCACCTTCCTCCACCAAGACTAGCTGGTCCAGCAACGCAGGCGAGACAGGGTCCAGAAAACGGGACGGTTTCGACAGCAGCATGCCGCTTCCCTTATCAAACACATTGATCGGGTAGGTCAAATACAGATGCTGCTTGGCTCTCGTCACGGCGACATAGAACAACCGCCGCTCTTCTTCCAACTCCTCGTCGGCAACGAAGGAGTAGGTCGACGGAAACTTTCCATCCACAATCCAAATGACAAACACACATTGCCACTCAAGCCCCTTGGCAGAATGGATCGTAGACAACACGAGTCGTTCGTCATCGCGATCGGGCGCTTCGACGCCCGTCGCGCTCCCGTCCGGCGGCTCCAGCGCGAGGTCAGACAAAAACGTTTCAACTCCCTGGTACCCCTCTGCAATCGTGTGCAGATGATCCAGATCCCGCATGCGCTTGGGATAGTCGTCGTACTGCGCCTTAAGAATCGGCAGATAGTACTCATAGATGTGATTCACTTGCTCGGCTGGCCGGAGATCGCCGGCTCCGGCAAGGCTTTCAAGCGTCAGGGATAGATCCCTGAGCCCTTTCCCCGATCGCCCCGGCATCTCACGAAGCGCGTGATAGGGATTGTCCGATTTCACGAGTGCGGCCATGACATCCTGCGCCTTCTTTGGTCCCACACCTTCGATGAGCATGAGCACCCGATGCCAACTGACGGCATCCATGGGATTGGCCACTACGCGCAAGTGGGCCAGCAGATCCTTGACGTGTGCGGTTTCGATAAATTTGACCCCGCCGCGCTTCACAAAGGGCAGTCCGTGACGCGAGAGCTCGATTTCAAGATCGAATGAATGAAAGCTCGACCGGAACAACACCGCCATCTCGCCGAGTGGAACCCCTTCCTCCCGCAACTCCAAAATCTTCTGCGCAATGAAACGCGATTGGGCATTCTCCCCTGCCGCCTCCACCAGAACAGGCAACGGCCCATCGAGCTTCCTCGTGAAGAGGTGCTTGCTGTACTTCTCCGTCGCCGCTTCAATAATGGAATTCGCGAGATTCAGAATCGGCTGGGTGCTGCGGTAATTCTCTTCCAGCTTATAGATGGTGGCGCCGGGAAAGAGTGACGGGAACTCCATGATGTTCTTGAACGTCGCGCCACGGAAGGCATAGATCGATTGCGCATCGTCGCCGACGACCATCACGTTCTGATGGGTGGATGCGAGATGCCGGACGACATCCGCCTGCAAGCGATTGGTGTCCTGATACTCATCCACCAGGATGTATCGATACAGGGACGAGATGGTCCGACGGACTCGCTTCGTCCTCCATCACAAGCCGCCGCAGCAACACCAGCAAATCGTCATAATCCACCAGCTGGCGCTGACGCTTCGACGCCTGATATCCCCGCTGCAACTGGCCCAGTGCATCCAGATGGTCGGCAAAATGATTGAACTCTTCGACCACGATCTCGTCGAGCGGGCGCAGCGTATTCTCGGACTTGCTGAACATCTCCGCAATCGTCGCTTTGCGAGGAAACCGCTTATCTTTTTCGTTCAACCCCAGCTGCGCGCGAACCAGGGCAATTAAGTCTTCGGCGTCGCCCCGATCGAGAATCGTGAAGCCCGGCTCAAGACCGATAGACCGACCATAGCGCCGGAGCAACGTATTGGCCACGGAGTGGAACGTACCGCCACGGACACGTTCGCTGCGTACACCGATCAGTTCACCGGCCCGTTCGAGCATTTCCTGAGCCGATTTTCGCGTGAAGGTCAGAAGCAGAATATGGGAGGGATCGATCCCCGAGTCGATCAAATAGGCCACCCGGTAGACCAAGGTTCGCGTCTTGCCGCTGCCTGCGCCGGCAATGACCAGCGATGGCCCTTCGCCCGCGGTCACCGCCGCAAGCTGCTGAGCATTCAACGCCGCCGCATAGTCGATGGAGAGCTTCCGGGAAACGGCCTCGTCAGCCGGCCGTTTGAGCACGTAGGTTTTCGTGTCTCGATCCATAGAAATGAGTGAAGGAACTATTGAGCAGTCCGGTCATTCAGGGGAAGCGCTGTATAACATACTCCCCGCCGCCCTTTCAAAGAGAAGGGGGATGGAGCCTGATGATCTTCTTTGCTCGCGCAACGCGCGGCCTCAGAAGGCCCTCGTTGGACGCGCGCAGTGGAAGATCAATCAGCCCCCATCCCTGAAGAGACAACGAGCTAGCTTGGAAGGATCATTTATATCGTTCGACACGTGCAATCGAGGATCGACCAGGCCGTCAGGGAGCAAGTGGATGAAAAACCAGAGCGCTCATGACTGTCATTGTGCGGCAGCCCAGAAGCTTGCCCAGCTTTGCCTATCAGAAAATGGCGGAGGGGGCGAGATTTGAAAACCCTGATGCCCTAGAGACTATAGATACCGATCTCGCCTCTTCGTTTCAATCTCAATCAGTCACAGAGGAATCAGAGGCAGGGGAGGACCCGATAAAAACCCATCGGACACGATAGTCCTGCCACACTTCAGCCACATCTATAGTATGCTTCCTCGCCATGAGTGAGCAACCAAAGAGGCCGTTCAGTTTGTGCCTACAGGAAAAGAAGTTGATTAAGGCACACATTATCCCGGATGGATTCTTTCGACCACTTAGGTCTGAAGGTCTCGCGCAGCGAGAGATTGCGACAGCACATTCGAGCATTCGAAGTTGAACCAACAAAAGGCTTGGTTGGCGAATCGAAGATTATCATTATCCAAGGCTCAAGCTATTCTTCCTATCGCTGATGTGGCGAGCATCGGTTTCGCAACAATCGTTTTTCAAGCGTATCTCTTTGGGGCCTTTTAAAAATCGATTGAGAGCCATGATTATGGGCGGCGACCCTGGAAGCTCACAGGACTTTGCGGTGATACTTGCCCGACTTGGTGACTCAGAAATTACTGCGATGCTTGATCCTCACCGAGAGAGATTCGAGAGCGTATCATTCGTCAGATTCTATCTGACAGGCTTTCTCGCTTACATCAAGGTTGACCAAAGGCCAACGCCTAGTCTCTTTGCGGACTATTGTATGCGGGAAAATGCTCCACTCATTGTCCTTTCCCGAAACCTCCACAACAGCCCTGATGGACTCGTTATGAGGAATCTAGCCGAAAGCGCTATGGCCAAGAAGAGAGGGCAGAGCAGAGAGGGTACGGACTAAGTACCGAAGCAGAGGAGCGGATTGCATATTCGCAGCCGCTCCAAAACTTCCTGTTTTATTCTAGAAATCTTCAACCTGTGGCTGAAGTGTGGCTGATATGCACGTGGGTGGAGCGCTCACGAGTTTCATTGCTTGACCTGAGAGATAATGGTGTCAGCATATTCGCCAAAACTCACAGCCGTCAATTCAAACAATGCTGAAACCTTTTTACTCCCATTCTCGCCTGCGCAGCCATGTGCTCTACTGCGTCGATTCCTTGATCTTGGCGGCTGTCTGATCCGCCGACTTCTCTAATGTACTTTCCACCTGACGGGCCTTATCCATCGGAGTCTTTATAGCATCCACCGCAGCCTGCCCTGCTGCCTGCGTCACCTCATTGCCGGACGCCGCCGCAGCCTTCGTCTTTTCCGTCGGCGTCTCCTGGCTACAGCCGAATAGCCCCGCCACCGCCAGCAACCCCACAGCGAATAACACACTACATCTGGATTTCTTCATCGCAATCTCCTCAGTCATCCCCGATTCAATATTCAGCATTGATCATTCAACATTTCCCATCTCGCCCCCAGCTCATTGAGGCCATTACCAATAAATAATCGTACTCGCGAGGCGCCGAACGGACAAGTGATTGCTGAAACAAGCACTTTGATCGCCGAACCTTTCTCCGTTATAATCCCGCGACTGAACAGGAGACCATATGGCAACCACCAACCAAGAAAACCAATCGCAGCTTCGCCAGCTTGCCGAACTCATGCTAGCTGTCGCGGGCGAATCTGTGACCGTTATGAAACGGAACGCCCCGGAGCGGGCCTTAAAATTGAAGCGGCACGATGAGTGGGGCATCTACCTTGAGTTTCTCAAGGTCATGTTCAATCTCACCGACCGGCTCTCCGCGCTGCACCTGCCGATCAAAGAACAACCTCAGTTCATGGACAGTCTCGAGGATGCCGTCACACTGCAATTGAAGAACGTGCTCGAACCGGCATTCGGTTCCGGCGCCGACCAAACTGAAATCATGCTCACCGTCGGTGCAGCAGTTGCGGAGAGTCGGGAGACCTATGAGCGGTACCGGTTCCTCGTCACTGAAAACAATCCCGTGAAGGACGAGATGTTGAAAAACTTCGGCGGACGAGTCGCCGACGCAATGGGGATCGCAGGAAACGCACAAGTATCCTCCGCCGCAACGCTCTGCGCGAGCGCCGTGATTCCCGCCATCAAGGCGATCTTGGCCGGAGACGAGCCACCAGCCGCCGCGGCCAATGCAGGCGCCACCGCGACCGATACAACGTCCGCACAACCACCCTCCGCTCCGACACCTGGGCCTCAAGGTCAGACGGGGACCGAAATCAAGTTGGTGAGCGTGATGGCAACCGTCGTCGGAGAAGAAGTGGAAACTCGGTGGGGACTGCACCCGCGATTCCGACAAGATCTTCCCCCAGAGGATGTCCAACAACTCAACAAACTGATGAACCGAGTTGCAAAAATCCTTGGCGAACGGTATGCCTCCGTGGCATTCTCCGACGAGTGGACATCCTGGCATAAAGCCGGTCACGCGTGATCGCTCTCGCCAATCAAGCTTAGCAGGATGCTGAAAAAGCCCGCCAGCATCGTTCTCGCATCGCCCAGAGGCTCAACGTACCGAAGCGTACGCCTCGCCTCTTCGCTCGCTGCGGCCTTGCTGAGCGGCCTTTTTGAGCACCATGCGGGAGTATTCTCCCGTTTTTCCAGACGGACTGACCAGTGAAATTCCGGCGTAAACACAGAGTTTTTTTGCAACCTGTTAGGCCATTCCCTACGACACCGCCGACTTGAACATCAGCAATGAGGAGGTGCAGTGGATACTCCGCGGACAGCAGATACATCATCACACGCCATTCCATCCGGTCTCTCACGTCTCAAGGAATTGGCGCAGAATCTTTGGTGGAGTTGGACTCCGGAAGCCCGTCGTTTGTTTGAACACATCGATCCAACCCTCTGGGTGCTGACCAAACACAACCCCGTCAAACTATTGGCCGACGTCAGGCCTGACCGACTCCTGCACCTCGCCGAAGATCCCTCGTATATGCGGTTGTACTCTGCCGCTCTCAAGATATTCGACGAGTACGGTCAGAACGGACACAGTTGGTTCAAAACACAGCACGGGGATTTGAAAGCTCCCACTATCGCCTACTTCTCTGCAGAGTTTGGTCTGCATAGATCCATCCCCATCTACAGCGGTGGTCTAGGCATTCTTGCCGGAGACCATTGCAAGGAGGCCAGCGATCTCGGTGTGCCCCTGGTGGGAGTGGGATTCATGTACCCGCAAGGATACTTTCGGCAGCGGATCACGCCAGAGGGGTGGCAGGAAGCGGCCTACGCCCCGTTCAACCAAGCAGAATCGCCAATTCATCACGCCCTCACTCCATCAGGAGACGCCTGCAGGATTACAGTCGAGATCGGTAGCAGGGTCGTGGCTGCAGCGGTTTGGAAAGTGCTCGTCGGGCGGGTGACCCTTTATCTCATCGACACAGATGTCCCCGAGAATAGTCCTGAGAATCGGGCTCTTTCAGCTCGATTGTATGGTGGCGATCAAGAGATGCGCCTCTGTCAAGAGTTCCTATTGGGTATCGGCGGCGTCCGTATGCTTCGTGCATTGGACATCGCTCCAACGGTCTGGCATGCCAATGAGGGACACTCCGCCTTCCTCACGTTGGAGCGCATTCGGGAATTAATCCAGAAGGGATCAACGCACGCGGACGCCTGCGAGACGGTCCGGCAAAGCACAGTGTTTACCACCCATACACCCGTGCCGGCCGGTCACGACGTATTTCCCCATCAACTTATGGACCGGTACTTCACCGGCTATTGGGAGCAGTTGGGCCTCTCGCGAGAGGACTTCCTCCGCCTGGGGGATACCCCAGAATCCCAGGGACATGGCTTCAACATGACGGCACTCGCCATCCGGCTGGCCGCTCATGTAAACGGGGTCAGCCGTGAACACGGGCAGGTCTCTCGAGAGATGTGGCGCCATATGTGGCCCGGCCTACCAATCGAGCAAGTCCCGATCCGCAGCGTGACCAACGGCATCCATGCGCCGACCTGGATCGCGCCGGAACTCAACCAACTGTACGGTAAGTATCTCGGCCCGGAATGGGCGGAGAAATGCGACGACACGACGATGTGGCAACGGGTCCTGGATATCCCCGACCAGGAACTCTGGGCCGTACGTCAAACCATGAAACGCAAACTGATGAGCTTCATCCGGGAACGTGCCCGGAGCGGCTGGATGAAGGGGGAACTCCAAGCCTCACAAGTCTTGACGCGAGGCACGCTGCTCGACCCCGAAGCGCTCACCATCGGCTTCGCCAGGCGCTTTGCCACCTACAAGCGGGCGACCTTGTTGTTCCGCGACCTCGAACGGCTGAAACAGTTGCTCCATAACCAGTGGCGCCCCGTCCAATTGATCTTTGCCGGCAAGGCCCACCCGGCGGATGAACCTGGTCGCTATTTCATTCATGAAGTATTGAGTTTTTGCGACGACCACAAGTTAGGAGGCCACGTGGCATTCATAGAAAACTATGACATGCACATGGCGAAATTCCTCGTCCAAGGGGTCGACATTTGGCTCAACACCCCACGTTTTCCCTTGGAGGCGAGCGGAACAAGCGGGCAAAAAGCCGCGCTCAACGGTGTCATCAACCTCAGCGTCCTTGATGGATGGTGGAAAGAAGGCTACAACGGAGCCAACGGATGGGGCATTGAACCCTTAATCGGGAACCAGGACATTCAAGCCCAAGACGAGCATGACGCGCAACAGCTGTACCGCATGCTGGAGCAAGAAGCAATTCCCCTCTACTATCAACGAGACCTTGACGGGATACCCCGCGGCTGGTTGCAGCTCATGAGGGAGAGTCTTCGGACCAACGCCCCCCGCTTCTGCACCAAACGAATGGTCAAAGAGTACGTCGACACAATGTATGCGCCCGCCATGGTTCTCGCTCCCTCGACATGGTAACGGGCCGTGAATCGTTAAACGTGAAAGGTTTCGAAGGAAGAGTCCTCGGTAGTCCTACGTTTCAGCTGTCACGTTTTACCTTATTGGAGAGAGCCCGTCGCTACACCACCAGTATACGTCTGCGGATGCTCCTGCTGCTCACCCTCGGGGCGATTGCCGTAAGCCTACCCCCAGCGGAAGCGGGCACGCCGACGACGCCGACCGGGGCTACCCTCGAACGTGAGGCCACGAGCGCATTCAACCGCGCCGAATACGATCAGGTTTTGAAACTTTGGCAATCCCTCCCGCCCGAAGCCATACCCTCGAAACCGCTCATCCGCCTCGCCTTCCAGAGCTCCCTCAAACTTGGACGACCAGAAGAAGCCCTCACTCTCTATCAACGGCTTGTCCTTGCGGATCAACCGGACGACCCATCCCTCTTACGCCCACTAGCGCTCAGCTTTCTGACCAGTCGTGTCCGCGACACACAAGAGTATGTGCGGGTCGCGGCCTATACGATACTGGCGGAGCTCGGCCTCGCAGAAACACAGGCCGTCCTGGAAGACGGGCTGCTCGATGCATCGGTCCTGGTTCGCGCGCGCGCTGCAGACGCCATCGGCAAAGCGGGACTCGCAGGGAAATCCGGCCCCTTACGGCGAGCCCTAAACGACACGATGCCGGCCGTGCGAATTGCCGCAATGAACGCGCTCAGCGAGGCCAACGTCACCGACATCAAGCCCTACCTCATCGAAGTCGCAAGAACGGATGACGGACCTGAAGCCGTGTTCGCCTATGCTGCACTGTATAGGCTCGGCAAACTGGATATGCTGACCGACATCACCGGAGCGGCGACACTTCCGGAGCCCGATGTCCGCATGGCAGCCCTAGGAGTATTAGGGCGGCTGAAACGCCCATCGAGCCTGGCGGTTCTAAGCCAGGGAGTGTACGATCCTGAGCCGCCGGTTCGCGCGTTCGCCGCCGGCGCATTGGGAGACTACGGGCAAGTCGGTGGCGTTGCGCCATTAACCCATGCCCTAGGGGATGAAAGCGCGCGCGTGCGCGCGGTTGCGGCCACGAGCCTTGGGCGGCTCGGGGTTCGCGAAAATACCCCGTTATTGCGGGCTCTCACGCGCGATGCCAATTTGCAGGTACGGGCCAGCGTAGTGGAAGGACTGCTTCGACTGGGCGACATATCGGCGGTCTCACTCGCCGCGGATTTGGCGAGACACCCGGACCCATCAGTACGCGCCGCTGTGGCCCATGCACTGGCCGTGACGTCCGACAAACAAGCGGTGGCAATTTTACAGACGCTCCTGCAAGACCGGCAACCACAACCGCGTCTTTTAGCGGTGAAAGCTCTGGGGATGAGTGGCGCACCGGTGACGCCGTTGCTCAAAAAAAGTCTGCAAGACTCAGATGTTGCCGTTCGCCTTGCTGCGGCAGGAAGTCTGCTTCAACAACTACACCGTTCCACAACGGCTCCTAACAGGCCACGGAAATACAATTTCGGCAAAGCAGAGCTTCGGTAATCTGTATGTCTGGGACAAGAGCAGAACACTCACGCAGGATGCTCAAAAAGTCCGTCCAGCAAGGCGCAGGCGAGTCGAAACCGGAAGCGTACCCTCTGGGGCGCACGGTGCGACGAATAAGGAGCACCACATCTGTGCGCGCCGCCGAGTTAGTGAGGCGGCGGGGTCCCCGTAGAGGATTTCGATGAGCCGAGAACACCGCTGGCGGACTTTTTCAGCATCCTGATAGCCTTGCTAGACGAAAGGATTGCGTGATGTGGAAATTTATTGCTGCTCTGGCCCTGATAGCCGCGTCGTTCGGCCTCGGGTTTTATTTCGGCCAACGTCCAGTCGGCACGCTGCAGCAAACGGTCTCAGACCTCCAACTTTCGCTCAAAGACACGTCGCGCAACATTCTCGACACCACGATGGGAATCGAGAGAGACTTGCGCAGGCGGCAGGGACTGCTCGATACCAAGTCACGGCTGGTGCAGGCGAAATCGGAACTGTTCGATAAAAACTATGGGGAAGCCGCCAAGGAACTAGGCGAAGCGTCCGAGATGCTGGAGAATGCCACGAAGGGCGCGAAGCAAGATGAGTCGATCCTCGCCATGCGCGCGCTGACCGGAACGCTGCGAGAAGTGCGACTGGAGTTGTCGATGGGGAAACCGGTTTCGCTCAAGAAGCTCGATGAAATTCAGCGGGAAGTAGACCGGCAGCTGAACAAGTAACGTAACTAGTCAGGTAGATAGGCTGAAGGCTTTTAGGGGCCGAGCTTCTTGCTCAACGAAGATCCATCACTGCTTGAAGCCCGAAATCGTAGAAACCGAGATAGGTATTAAATGGCTTGTCGAGCTGCGAGATATTTTATAGCCTCAGCCTTCGTCTGCACGCCTGAGTAGCTACCAATTACCTCTAGTGGCCTGCAGGCTGTTTCTTCCACTTCGCAAGTATCCGCTCCACCCGCATCCGTACTACCATATCCGGATCCTTCATCAACGGCTTGATCGCCTCGCGGCCCCGGTCATCGCCGATTGCCTCGAGCGCCGCCGCAGACGTCAAGCGGGTAAACCAATCGCTGTCGGAGAGCATGTCGATAAGAGGGTCGATCGCCTCGGCATGTTTGATCCGCCCTAAAGCCAGTACCGCTTGCTTCCGAACATTTTCGTCTTTGTCTTTCAGCGCTTTGACCAATCGCGGCAATGCCGGCTGACCCAGCTCGACCAACGCGTTGATCGCATCGTCTTTGAATTCGTCGTTCCTGAGCTGCAGCATGAGAGGATCGAGTACACGCTCGTCGCGAATCTTGCCTAATGCGGCAATCGCATACTTTCGAACGTCCCAGTCGCGGAGCAGCTTGATCAACAGTTCGACGGCGGGAGAGCCGATCTGCCCCAATCCCTCGATCGCGACGTCCCGAACTTGCCAGTCACCGTCGCGCAAGGCATTGCACAGCGGTTCCACGCAACGCTCATCACCCATTTCACCGAGCGTAATGGCGGCCTCGCGGCGCACGACCCAATCGGGATCCTTGAGCAGATCGATCTGGATCTCGATCTCATCCTTGACCTTCTCTTCTTCAAGGACGACTTGCTCGGTCGGTTCAACTGGTACCGGAAGTTCTCCCGCGAACTCCGCCGCCACCTGATCGGCCAATGCATCGGTCCCCGTCTCCGAAACGGGGGAAGTCGCGCCCTCTTCTGCGGGTTGTGATGGTTCCATTTGTACGACCTTAACGATTCGCTCGCCCGTCAACTGCCCCGACAGGGGGGATTACTTCGCGGCAGGAGCGACAGTTTTCTTGCTTGCAGAATTTTTCTTACGCAACGCTAGCGTACGCCGTTTCCGTTGTGTCCGTCGCAGCCGCTTCCTCAGCGAACGGAGGGCTTCATCCTCTTTGGGGTTCTTGTGGTCGGCCAATTTCGCCGCCACCTTCTTTTTCAGTCTGGTTTCGTCCGATTCACTGACCGTTTTCTTTGCCATCCGGATTCGGGCCTCCCTGTATACCGCATTGATCGCGTTAACTGTCGGCTGCACGCGTGAGCTGGCAGTCTAGTAGAGAGATTCACACCCTGTCAACCGGAGCCGCATGCGGCCCGTTCGTTAAACGTTATTCGTTCAACGGTAAACGTGAGAGTCCTGACGATTAACGAATAACGTATAACAATTAACGAAGTGGAGCCCGGTCGTGGCGAATTGACACCCTCGCCCCCTCGTCTCTAGAATGCCAAAATGATGAATGACCGCTTCCTCAAAGCCTGCCGCCGTGAGCCGGTCGATTGTACGCCGGTCTGGTTCATGCGCCAGGCGGGCCGATATATGGCAGAGTATCGTGCCCTCCGCGCGAAGCATTCGATCCTCGAATTGTGCAAGACACCCGAATTGGCAGCGCAGGTCACGCTCCAGCCGATCGATCGTTTCCCACTCGATGCCGCCATCATTTTCGCCGACATCCTGTTGCCGCTTGAACCGATGGGCCTCAGCCTGGAGTTCGCGGCAGGCGAGGGACCGGTGATCCATAATCCGGTGCGAGACCAAGCGGCTGTTGAACGGCTCAACGTCATTGACGGCGGCGAACTCGATTACGTGGCCGAAGCCATCCGTCAGGCTCGGCGCGCCCTGAACGGTCGGGTGCCGCTGATTGGATTTGCCGGAGCGCCGTTCACGCTGGCCAGCTATGCGATCGAGGGCGGAAGCTCGCGGAACTATCTGCTCACCAAACAGTTGATGTATGGCGAGCCGAAGGCGTGGCACCAACTCATGGACAAGTTCGCGCGGGTCATCACCGGCTATCTACGGCGGCAAATCAAGGCCGGGGCGCAGGCAATTCAGTTGTTCGACAGTTGGGTGGGCTGCCTCTCGGTCGGCGACTATGTCGAATATGTGTTGCCGCATGTCCAATTGATTTTCGAGGGATTGAAAAGGGAAGGCGTGCCGATGATTCATTTCGGCACGGGGACCTCGGCGATGTTGCGTCAGATGCGAGCAGCGGGCGGCGATGTCATCGGAATCGACTGGCGCATCCATCTCGATGAGGCCTGGGCGATGGTGGGACATGACGTAGCGGTACAGGGAAATCTCGACCCCCTAACGTTGTTTGCACCGTTGCATGAAATCGAACGGCGCGTAGAAGATATTCTGCGCAGAGCCGGCGGGCGCCCGGGGCATATCTTCAATTTAGGCCATGGGATCTTGCCGACAACTCCCGTAGACCATGTGGCCGCGACCATCGACATGGTCCACAAACTGAGTCAGCGCTAGAAGACGTGATTCGTTACACGCAGAGAGTCTGCCCGAATGACGATTCACGCACAACGAGGAGAAGGCATGCCAGCCTCGCAGCGTCCCATCGCCGTTCTCCTCATGGCCATGGGTGGGCCGGATAGCCTGGAGAATGTGGAACCGTTTCTCCTGGATGTGCGGGGCGGTCGTCCCACGCCGCCTGAACTTGTCGAAGAGATCCGGGAACGGTATCGTGCAACGGGCGGGAAATCCCCAGCCGTAGGGATCACCAAGGATCTGGCAAAGAAACTCCAGCAACGGTTGAATGAGGCTGGTGGCGAGCAGCACCGGGTATACGTCGGGTTACGGCATTGGCATCCGTTTATCAAGGAGACCTATGCCGAATTGCTGGGCGACGCTCCCGAACAGGTCATCGGGCTCTGCCTGGCCCCGCAACAGTCCTCTCTGAGCACTGGAGCCTACCGGAAGAAAGTTGAAGAGGCACGGTCGGCGCTACAGAGTACCTGCCCGGTCAGTTACGTCGGCAGTTGGCATCAGCATCCCGGACTGATAGCGGGGATCGTCGAGAATATCCACCAGGCGCTGCTGAAATTCCCTGCCGACGTGCGGGCGACGGTGCCGGTGCTCTTTACGGCTCACAGCCTTCCGGAGCGTATTGTTGCGATGAAGGACCCCTACCCCGACGAGGTAAGAGGCACAGTTGAAGCCGTGACGGCGCTATTGGGAAACAGGCCCACACTCTTTGCGTACCAAAGCCAGGGTCGATCGGGGGAAATATGGTTGGGGCCGACCGTAGAGTCGGTCGTGGATAAGCTCGCGAGCGACGGGTGCCGGCAGGTGCTGGTCGCGCCGATCGGCTTTCTTTGCGACCATGTCGAAACGCTCTACGACATCGATATCGAATTGAAACGATTCGCGGCCGGTCGGAGGATTCCAACTCGAACGAATCGCGATGCTGAATGATTCGGCTGCGCTCATCGATACGCTGACCTCTGTGCTCGCTGCACACGAATCCTCCCTCTGTCCTGCATCGTGAGCAACCTCCGCACTGTCGCCGTCATCGGTGGAGGGATTTCCGGTCTCTCGACTGCCTATGCCCTTCACGAGCGAGCCACGGCAACCGGTATCCCGATCCGCTGTACCGTGGTCGATAGCGCTCCCGTCTGGGGAGGTAAGATCGTCACCCATCGGGTCGGCGATCTTGTCACGGAGGCCGGACCCGACTCCTTCCTGTCCCAGAAACCAGGCCGGCCTCGAACTCTGTGACAAATTGGGGCTGACCGATCAGCTCATCAATACCAACGAGACCGGGAAAAGAGCCTGTGTCTATTCGCGTGGCCGTTTGCATGAACTACCAGAGGGACTCGTCGTCATTGCTCCCAATCAGCTGGGACCCTTCCTCCGAAGCGGCCTCTTGAGTTGGGCAGGGCTCGCACGGATGGGACTGGATCTGGCCGTGCCGGTGAAGCGGTCGCCGGAAGATGAATCACTGGCATCGTTCTTCCGGCGGCGCGCTCGGTCGGCAGGCGTTCGAGCGGATGCTGGAGCCTTTGATGGCCGGCATCTATGCGGGAGACGCGGAGCAGATGAGCGTGCAGGCGACCTTCCCACGGTTTGTCGAACTGGAGCAACAATACGGGAGTGTGATTCGCGGGATGATGGCGTCCCGGAAGGCCGGTCCTTCCGCCACGCACTCCGGCCCGAAGCGCACGATGTTCGTCAGTCTGAAGAACGGACTTTCGGATTTGGTCACCGCCCTCGTCCGCCGATTGACAGACCAAGGCGTCGTACTCAAGGGAAGCTGTATCGATCGACGCGCTACGTGTCCGATCCCATCAGCTTGGTCGTTGGATGTACGATGTCATTCTCCATGACGGCTCGGCCTTGTCCGTGGACAGTCTCGTGCTGGCAACCCCGGCCTATGTGTCGGCGGAATTGGTTCGTCCGCTGACACCCATTGCAGGCGGGTTGCTGGAGATGATTCCCTATGCCTCTACGGCCACGATTGCGATGGCCTATCCGCGTGCATCGGTGACCGGTGCGGCTGAAGGCTTTGGGTTTGTCGTCCCGCGGGCAGAAGGGCGCGATCTCATTGCGGCGACCTGGACATCGCTCAAGTGGCCACACCGCGCTCCACCGGATCAACTGCTGGTGCGTTGTTATGTCGGCGGAGTCGGGCGAGAGGCCATTCTTGAATTGGATGACCAGGCATTGGTGGCACGGGTCAGGGCAGAATTGGCCGGTATGTGCGGCGTCACTGCAGAGCCGGGGTTTGTGGAAGTGAATCGCTGGATGAGGGCCATGCCGCAGTATACGCTGGGACATCTCGAACGGCTGAGCCAGATTGAGGCGGCACTCAGTCGCTATGGGGGGCTGATCCTTACAGGCGCCGGCTATCGCGGCGTCGGGATCCCTGACTGTATCCGTGACGGGGCGGTTGCAGCCGAGCGTGTCGTACGCTATCTATCGGGAGAGCGCACATAACTCTGGAAAGAGGATCATGATGGATGCTCGGATGAAGATTACGGATGTGACTGGACCGTACCGCGAACCTCGCGAGCAGGTGTTTTCCTATGACTATTCGATCCAACGGGCGTCCTGGCTGACCGCCCAGGCTGTACGCGTGAAGGTGGCAATTCCAGAGGAGTTAGATGTGCTTCGTAGCAAGATTTTTGGGGCCATCGCAGGAACACCGGGTCAGCAACTCATGATTTCAAAATTCTTGTCGCGGCATATCGCGGACGAGAAAATCCGCATCGCCGATGCTGACGGCATGTTGGCGGAACGTCGCGATACCGTCGTGGCTCCCTTCACGGGGCCACTGGCTCATTTGTTCCCACGACTCGATGCCTGGGCGGATGAGCAACGAGACACGTTGCGAGCAGAAATCAAAACGCTGGTTGGACTGTAGCTGAACCGCCCTTCCGGGAAGGCTGAGGCTAAGGTCGAGGTTGAGTATGAAACCAGGTGGCGAATCGAACCAGAATCCCCTGCTAGACAGGCGAACGGGACAGTCTTAATCCAGGTGTCTGTTATTCCGGGGCCAAGCGCAGGAGGAGAAGTTATGACCTGCCGAACTGATCACCGGGCTTTACTCGAAACGGCCAACTGTGTGATTGAACGACCTCGCCTCGATCAACGACTCGATACCCGGGCAAATGTGCCGCGGGAATCGTTGCGAGTAGAAATCATAACGTTGGTCGGATTATAGCCGGGCTGTGGCTGCCGCAGCAGGCTGCTCAAAAAGGCAGCCAACGAGGCCGCAGGTGAGAGAAAACCGGAGGCGTACCCTCTGGGGTACGTTGAGGATTTTGTCGAACCGAGAACGAAGTTGGGGGCCTTTTTCAGCAGCCTGCTAGAAGATTTTTCGATACTGCTTCGAATGCACCCCCGACTCGTCGGCAAAGCCGAGGGAGGCACTGTCGGGATTGCCGGTGTCGTTGAGATCGATTCGATAGTGCCCGCGGATGGCTTCCATCGCCATTTCAAAGGGAACGGCCTGGGGATACAGGTTGCCCGGTGCATGCGCGCCGCGGGTCAGGGTGCGGATCACGTCAGGCTGCGCGTACTGGGCATCGGACACAATGTAGATGTCGGCGACGGCATGGTCCCCCAGTTTGTGGCCGGGCGTTGTGGCAGGCAGGAGTTCGGTCAAGGTGCCGGCAAGCCGGTCATGTTTAAACCGCTTCAAGAGTCCGACGACTTGGCTGTCGGTCGCTTCTGGAGGGACAGTGAGACTGATGGCATTCATGTCCAAGATGGTTGCCTGGACTTTGAAGAGTACAGGCGCCGCTTCGGGATCTTCGATGATCGGTCCGGTTGGTCCTTCCGTTCCGGCGGCTTGTTTGTTCTTCGAGCTGGGCACGATGAGGAACACAAAAAGCCAGAGTCCTATCAACACTGCCGAAGATCACGATCAGGGGGTGGATTCCGGCACGCTTGCCTTCTTCGTAGGGGTGTGGTCTCATCACTCATGACGGCGTTCCTTCGGTGAGTGTGGCAGGATCCTGCTTCTTGGCTTCGTCCCACAGTCGATCCATTTCTGCAAACGAAAGCTCTCCAACCGTACGGCCCGACGCGGTCGCCTGGGCTTCGATGAAATGAAATCGTTCAACGAATCGGTTGGCGGCTTGGCGCAGGGCGTCTTCCGGGTTCACTTTGATGAAGCGGGCGAGATTCACGAGTGAAAACACCACGTCGCCGAACTCCGCGACGATCTGCGCTTGTCGAGCTGTTGCAGCGCCGGCGTCGGGCTCTGTCTGGTTCGACGCGGGGGCTCGGATCGCCACGCGGAGCTCCTGGATTTCTTCCTCGATCTTGCCGAGAACCTGATCGAAGCCTTTCGCGTCGTGGGTCCAATCGAAGCCGACGCGTGAGGCGCGTGCTTGAATTTGATAGGCTCTCAGGAGGGCCGGCAGCGTCTGCGGCACCCCGTCGAGCACCGAGTCCGGTCGGCCGGAAGCCTGGCGTTCCGTACGTTTGATCTCTTCCCATCGCGCGACCACTTGGTCGGCATTCGTCGGAGTCGGGTCTGCCGCTCCATTTCCAAATACGTGGGGATGCCGTCGAATCAGTTTGTCGGCCAGTTGCTCAAGCACGTCCTCAATGGTAAAGCTGCCCGCCTCTGAAGCGATCTGACTATGAAAGAGCACTTGCAGCAGCACATCGCCCAGTTCCTCCGGGAGTTTGGCGCGGTCCTGCCGGTCGAGAATTTCCAACACTTCGTAGGTTTCTTCGAGAAGATAGGGTTTCAGCGACTCATGCGTTTGCTTGCGGTCCCAGGGACATCCGTCCGGCGCGCGCAACGCGGCCATCAAATCGACGAGTGTATGAAATCGTTCCGACATCGTTCCCCTCATGGTCCCACAGAGTTGGGCGCTCATTATACCCGGTTCTCGACAGGCTTCAATCGGCTGGAGCAGCCGGCGCGTCTGTCGACGCAGCTTGCGCCGCTTCAGGGCCTATGGTAGGGTACCGTCGCTGCATCTGGAGCGGGGGAAAGGCCTGTGGCCGCAGAACAGGAAGAAGGATTTGTCGTTCGGGATCGGCGGGGCGGGAGTGGACCCGACCGTCCCTCCGCCACTTCGCCTGCCGCGTCGGGGATACAGCCCCACCAGGAGGCGGCACCCTCCGATCCGCACCAGGGTTCAGGAATTCCCGTCACCTTTTCATCCTTCGTCATTTCACTGGGCAGCTCCTCGATGATGTTGATGGGGGAACAGCTGGACCCCCAGCAGCCTCCGATGCCGCCGAATCTACCGCAAGCGAAAGACATTATCGACTTGCTCTCGGTCTTGGAAGACAAGACCACGGGCAATCTCACGACGGAAGAACAAGCGGTGCTGCGGGATATGCTCTACGCCCTTCGGATGAAGTACGTGAGTTTGGCTGCCAAGTAGTCGTACCCCCTGCCGCCTGTCGACCCCAGACGTGTCTGTCAGCCACCATGGTTGATGCGACGTGGGGAGACACTCCCCTGATTCGGTGATAGTGAGTATTCTGTCTTCCATACGTCGTGGCGCCGACAATCGGGGATGCCGGATGTGAATGATATCAAGAAGGACACAGGCTCCCTTCCCGGGACAAAGACGGACCGTGGTTCCATGACCAGGATCGCGCCGCCTCTTGCTGGAGCCGGCCGGTCTTCACGGCTATCCGGACCTACTCCGGAGCCGGAACGCCGGACAGATGCATTTGCGGCCGGTCTGGATCGTCCTCATTCTGCTGCTCCCCTGTCTGGCGCTGACCTTCTACTATTCCCAGGTCGTGGCTCCCGGTGGCGAGGAAACGGATTCCTTTCTGCCGACAACCAGCTACGCATTCGTGCTCCTGCTGCTCAACCTCGATCTGATCGGGTTTGTGGTCCTGCTGCTCCTGCTCTCCCGCAACCTCATCAAGGCCTATTTCGAGCGGCGGCATCGACTATTTGGGTCAGGATTTCGAACAAAGCTGGTGGCAGCCTTCATCGGTTTTTCGCTCATTCCGACGGTGCTCCTGGCGCTGGTCGCGAGTGGGCTGGTGAATAAGGCCGTGGATGTGTGGTTCAGCGATCAGATTGAGCAGGTCATGCGGGATTCGTATGACGTGGCGCGGATGCAGCATGCCGGCCACATTACCCTGGCTGTAAACAGTGCCAGAGCCATCAGCCATGAAATCTATCGGGAAGACATGTTGCTGGCGGAACAACGCGATCTGCTGGTGGCCGCGATGGCGCGCAAGCGGGCGGAATTCGGTGTGGCAGGAATTGAAGTCTTCTCGGCCAAAATGGAAACCCTCACCAAGGCGCTGGATCTCGACGTGCCCTCATCGGCTCTCGATCTACCGATCGGCCAGCTGGTGCTCCAAGTGATCAACGGGAAGCAGGAAGTGAATGCGGTGCAGGAGGCCCAAACCGGGCGCTTGGTGCGGGCTGCCGCCCCTATCGCGGCAAGCGGGCGTGGCGGCGAGATCGGTGGCGTGGTGGTGGTGGAGGCCTACGTGCCTGAATCGTTGCTGGCGAAAATGGAAGGGATCGGCCATCAGTACGACGAATATAAGCAGACCAAGGCCATGAAGAATCCGATCAAGGCCGGAGCCTATCTCTTCGTCGCCGTCATCACGGTGCTCATTTTGTTCGGGGCGACCTGGTTTGGATTTTATGTCGCGCGGAGCATCACGGTGCCGATTCAACGGTTGGCTGAAGCGACGGAGGCCATTGCCCAAGGAGATCTCTCTGTCCGGATCGAGGCCAAGGCGACCGATGAAATCGGCACACTCATCGATTCATTCAACCGTATGACGTCGGATCTGCAAGGGAGTAAGTCCGAGATCGAAGAGGCCAATATCTCGCTGCGCCACAGCAATCTTGAACTCGATCGCCGCCGTGCCTACATCGAGACGGTGGTCGAGACGATCGCCGCAGGCTTGCTCTCCATCGATAAGAACGGGCTGATCACGAATTTCAATCCGTCCGGTGAACGGATCCTTGGGCTTGCGGCGGATCGATTTCGTGGCAGACCGGCCAATGAGGTGTTCAAAGAGTTTAGACTCGATCTGTTCCAGACGGTCTACGATCGGATGTTGGCCGATCAGCGCGATACGCTGGCTCTCGAGGGCCCGATGGAGATCGACGGCAGATTCTTGACCATCGGGCTTCATGGGTCGCGGATGAAGGATGAAGCGAATAAGGACCTCGGTATCGTGCTGGTGTTCGAAGATCTCACGGAGTTGATCAAGGCGCAAAAAGTGGCGGCGTGGCAAGAGGTGGCGCGGCGGGTGGCGCACGAAATTAAGAACCCGTTGACGCCCATCCAATTGTCCGCGCAACGTTTGCGGAAGAAGTATTTTCGAGAAGTCGCCGGATTTCGAGACGATCTTTGACGAAGCCACCAACGTGATCGTCAACGAAGTGACGAGTCTCAAGCATATGGTCGACGAATTTTCGAAGTTTGCCCGGCTGCCGACTCCGCAGATGGCGCATCAGTCGCTCCACGATGTGATCAACGAAGTCACGGCGCTCTATCGAGGAGCCCACAAGGATGTGGAGCTGATCGTGGAATTGGACGAAGACCTCCCGTCGCTCAATTTCGACCGAGAGCAGCTCAAGCGGGTGATGGTCAACCTGCTGGACAATGCGATTCAGGCGATGCACCAGAAAGGGCGGGTGTGGCTCTCGACGAAGTACGATACGAAGCGTCGGCGGGCCGTGGTGAGCGTGGCGGATGAAGGTGTGGGCATCGCGCCGGAAGACCAGGAAAAGCTGTTTGTGCCATACTTTACGCGGAAGAAGACGGGAACGGGGCTGGGATTGGCGATTGTGCGGCGCATCATTACCGATCACGAAGGACAGATTCAGGCCAGCCAGAATCAGCCGAAAGGAGCCGTGTTCACATTCGAATTGCCGGTCTAACCATGTCAGGGGTAAGGGGTCAGGGGTAATGGCGGCGAATACTGATGCTGGCTCCGGGACACCTTACGCTTTACGTTTAACGTCTAACGGAGCGACTATGTCTGCATCGATCTTAGTTGTAGATGACGAAGAGTCGATTCTCACATCCTTGAGCAGCATTCTGCAGGATGAAGGTTATGAGGTGGCGGTGGCCAAGAACGGTGTCGAGGCGCTGCGCGTCTACACCATGGATCCGCCCGATCTCATGCTCCTCGATATCTGGATGCCGGAAATGGATGGCATGGAAACCTTGCGCCGGGTTCGTGAGCTGGTGCCGACGGCACAAGTGATGATGATGTCCGGGCACGGCTCGATCGAAACGGCGGTCAAGGCGATCAAGCTGGGGGCCTATGACTATATTGAAAAACCCTTGTCGCTCGAGAATGTCACGCTGCGCGTCAAGCATGCCTTGGACCAATACCGTTTGGAACAAGAGAATCGGACACTCCGGACCACAGTCCAGCGGAAGTTCGAGTTGGTGGGACAGTCGCCTGCGATGCAACAGTTGCGGCAGCTGATCGAGACCGCCGGACCGACCAATAGTCGCGTGTTGATCGGAGGGGAGAACGGGACAGGGAAGGAACTTGTCGCGCGGGCAATCCATCTGCAGAGCGCACGGGCCGGTCGACCGTTTGTGGCGGTGAACTGTGCGGCCATCCCGGAGACCTTGATCGAGAGTGAACTGTTCGGACACGAAAAGGGCTCCTTCACCGGTGCGACCTCGATGAAACGCGGGCAGTTCGAGCAGGCGGACGGGGGCACGCTGTTTCTGGACGAAATCGCCGACATGAGCCTGAGTACCCAGGCGAAAGTATTGCGGGCGTTACAGGAACAGCAATTCACTCGTGTCGGTGGGACGAAGCTGCTCAAGGTGGACGTTCGAGTCTTAGCCGCGTCCAATAAGGACTTGCTCAAGGAAATCGAGAAAGGCACGTTTCGCGAAGACCTCTTCTACCGGCTCAACGTGGTGCCGATCATCGTGCCGCCGCTCAGGGAGCGTCGGGAAGACATCCCGCTGCTCATTCGCCACTTCATGAAGGTCCATGCGGAAGAGCAGGGGTTGCGGATGAAAGAGATCTCGCCGGAGGCGATGGCGGTGTTTCAACAATATGACTGGCCGGGGAATATTCGAGAATTGCGAAACCTGATCGAACGATTGATGATCATGGTGCCGGGACCTGTCATCGATCCGGCGCAAGCGGGCCTCTCGTTGCAGGCGCGTCCGGTTGCGTCGGCATCCCAGCCTGCAGCCCCCGCGGTCAATCCACTCTTCACACAGTCGTATGACTCGCTCAGGGACGCCCGCAATGCGTTTGAAAAGGAATATATCGCGCGAAAGTTGCGTGAGCATCATTGGAACATTTCTCGTACGGCTGAAGATTTGAAAATCGAACGGAGTCATCTCCATCGGAAAATCAAACTGCTGGATGTAGAGATGCGTCCGGAAGGATAAGAAAAACCCGCCGGCACTCCACGATCACCCTACGCTCGGTGGATGCGCATGGGCAACGACTCCCGGCGCGCTTCCTCGATTCTGAACAATGGACGCGCTACCCCTTGCGGGTCGAACCGCTGGAACACACGGTGTAGTGGAACTTGGCATCGGGGTAGGTCTGAAGATAGGCTTCGAGAGCGGACTGTGCGGTCTGGTCTGCCGGCGATTTCTTGCAAACGGGGCAGACTGGAATGAGTTGCTGCAAGGTGACCATCTCGTGCAAGACAGTGTCCAGCCCACTAATGGTTTTGGTCAGTTCCTGCTTCCAGTTCTTCCTTGCGTCGATTTCTTTCTTCAGCTTCAACGCCGCCTTGATCCGTGCGAGCAATTCCACTTCCTCAAACGGTTTCTTGATGTAATCCGTCGCCCCGGCGTCGAACGTGGCCCCCAAGGCCTCCGGTTCGCTGCGGGCGGTCATCATGATGATCGGGATGTCGCGCAAGGCCTCGACTGCCTTGATGCGACGGCAAGCCTCGATTCCGTCGATCTCCGGCATCCTGACGTCCATTACAATCAAGTCGATCTCTTTCGCTCCAGCGCCGTCATGTTCCAAGTCAAGGCATTTGAACGCGGCGTGGGCTAAGGAGGCAGAGTGGGTATCGCGATATCCTGCGTCCCTCAGAATCTTATGGAGAAGCAATCGCGCGTCGGAGGAATCGTCAACTAGGAGAATTTTGATGAGATCTTCCTTGCCACACACCGGTCACGGCCGCACGATTTACGCGTGCCTACGCAGGAAAGCATGACTGCCTGTCGTCCACGATTGGCTGCTGCGGAGGATGGATAGAGCCGTGGGGCTACTCCAATGATACGGGACACGCGATAGTTTGCAAGAAAAAGCTCTGTTGATTCTCTTCGTTGACCGATCTGCCAACCCTCCGCTAAGATGCGCACTCCGATGACAACCTATCGAGATGCCGGAGTCGATATCGATGCGGGCGACGAGTTCGTCGACCGGATTTCACCACTGGTGCGATCCACGTTCCGCCCGGAAGTCCTGACGGACCTTGGCGGGTTCGGCGGATTGTTTCGGTTGCAGGCCCATCGCTATGCCGAACCGGTCCTTGTCTCCGGCACCGATGGAGTCGGGACGAAACTGAAGATCGCCTTCCTCACGGATCGCCACGATACCGTCGGAATCGATCTGGTGGCCATGTGTGTGAACGACATTGTGGTCAGCGGGGCCGAGCCGCTGTTCTTCTTGGATTATTTCGCGACGGGAAAGCTTGCCGTTCCCAAGGCTGAGTCCGTGCTCAAGGGAATCGCCGAGGGCTGTCGTCAGGCCGGCTGCGCCTTGATCGGAGGGGAAACCGCCGAGATGCCTTCCTTCTATGCGGAGGGAGAGTATGACCTGGCAGGATTCGCCGTCGGAGTGGTGGATCGACCCAAGATCATCGATGGCCGCAGTATCGTGCCGGGTGATGCCCTGATTGGATTGGCTTCGACCGGTCTTCATAGCAACGGCTATTCGCTGGCGCGTCGTGTCTTGTTGGATCAGGCAAAACTCAGCGTGACCAGCCGCCTGCCTGAACTCGATCAGCCGCTCGGGGATGTCTTGCTGACACCGACCAGAATCTATGCCAAACAGATTCTCACATTGATCCAGGAATATCCCATCAACGGCATCGCCCATATCACCGGCGGCGGCATCACCGAGAATCTCCCGCGAGTATTTCCCTCGGGCGTGCGGGCGCAGGTGCGGCGGAGTGCCTGGTCCGTGCCGCCTATTTTCCAGGCGATTGCCCGGCTTGGACAGGTCGAGCGTGAGGAAATGTATCGCGTCTTCAACATGGGGATCGGCTTGATTCTCGTGGTGCCGGCATCAGCCGCCCAGTCTGTCATCGCGCGAGCCACGGCATTGGGCGATCCGGCATGCCAGATCGGGACCATCGTGTCATCGACCGGCGACGGGACCATTGGTGGAGTATGTCGACTAAGCGGACGGATGCGCTTCGAGTCGCCGTCTTGGCATCCGGGCGCGGATCGAATCTTCAGGCCATCATCGACGCGATCGAAGCAGGGACGGTTCAAGCGAAGATTGTCGCCGTCATCAGCAACAAGAAAGAGGCCCTGGCATTAGAACGAGCCCGCCGACATGGACTCTCCGCTCTCTTCGTCGATCCAAAGCCCTATGCAGGTAGACCCGATAGTCGTGAGGCCTACGATCGCGAGCTCCTCGATGTGCTTCGGCAACACGATGTGGAGTTGGTGTTACTGGCCGGGTACATGAAGATCGTGACCAAGAGTCCTGGTGGATGCCTTTGCGAATCGCATGATGAATATTCATCCGTCCCTGTTGCCCTCGTTTCCAGGATTGGACGTGCAGAAGAAGGCGATCGAGTGGGGTTGCAAACTTGCCGGATGTACGGTCCACTTTGTGACGGAAGGCGTCGATGAAGGGCCGATCATTCTTCAAGCGGCGGTTCCGATTCTCGATGACGACACGCCCGACACACTGGCCGCTCGCATTCTTGAGCAAGAACACAAGATCTACCCGCGAGCGGTCCAACTCTTTGCCGAGGGGCGCCTGCGGATTGAGGGGCGGCGCGTGTTCATCGAGGCTGGAAAGCCGGAGGGTGAGGCGGTGATCAGCCCGTCATAACGGTATGCAAATCGAACTTCCGGTAGAGACTCAGGAAACGGTTGTGTATAATGCGACCGACGTGAGTCGTTCGTCTCACTGGTTGAATGTCGGTCGAGTGGGGGGCTAGCTCAGTTGGGAGAGCACTACGTTCGCAACGTAGGGGTCGGGGGTTCAACTCCCCTGCCCTCCACCACCATCGTTGACAACCTTAAAACCTGTCAATAAGCGATCAAATGTCCCCGTTGCCGTAAAGCGATATCCTGCCTTCCCGCTTTCCATAATCGGCTCACACATGATGTGTCCATCCAGAAGCTTCCGCAGCATCTGGCGGGCCAGTGGCACGTGACGAGCGAAGAGGGCGGGGAGGTCTCCTAGACGGCTTCTCAGGTCTTTCGCAAGGCGCTTGGCGTCCAGGGAGACGACTTGGTTGAGGCTATCCACGTCGAGAGTTCTTGTACCACAACTTTCTTCCGGGCTTCCTCCTGATGTGAGCGAGTCAAACACATCATCCGTCGATCTGCCGTTCGCAATGGCTTCGACGAGATGATGCAGGCGTGTCTGGATCAACGATAGCTCCCGCTCAAGAGCAGACGCTGATCGGGGAACTTCTCCCGCTCATTCCTGATCCGTTCGAGGGCAGCCGTAACTGAGGCCTCAAGAACTCGCTCATCGAGGGCCTCATTCATCGCGTGAAGGATGGCCGAATCGAGGATGTCCTGACGGATTTCGAGATTGTTTGAGCAGACCGTGCCCCTCGTTTGTGAGTTGTACGCGCATCGGTACACGGTGCGAGTATATCGGTGTTTGGCAGTGCGCTTGATCGCAACGATCGATCCTCCGCATGTGACGCATTTGGCTATGCTAGTCAGTAGATACGCGGAGCACCGATCTTCTCCCGTCGACCGCGAGATGAGGCGTCCGCTCTCCCCCCGTAAATAGGCTTGCAAGTTTCTAGTTCTGCGTTCCTCGACTTGATCCCAGAGAGCCTGGGTTACGATCCTTAGTTCGGGTGCGTCAATGCGAAGCCACTCTGACTCAGGTCTCATCCGCTGCTTTCGTGTGCCGCCGCGCTGAACCACCTGCGTTCGGTTCCATACAACCACACCTCGGTAGAGATCACGCTGAAGGATGTCTCGCAGAGCAGTAGGACACCAGCCGAGAATCCCGCCGTGGGGAGGCGGTAGCCTTTCCTCGTTCAACAGTTTGGCAATACTCACGAGACCGATACCTGACGCGTACATCTCGAATACCCGCGTCACTACCTTCGCCTGTTTGCTGTTGATTTTTCTGACGACATACTGCCGACGCCGAGTGCCATCGGAGTTTGTTTCGCTACCATATACCGGGAGGTTATCGTAGCCGAACACTTTGTTGCCTGTAACATGTAGCACCTTGGCTTTGCGAAACATTGCATCATAGGTCCGCTGGCTTGCCTTCTCCCGTTCCATTTCAGATGCAAAGTTCGAAAGGCTGAGCATCATCTTGTCCAACGCATTGTCGAGTTTTCTCTCTTGGTCCGTCATGTAGAAGAACAGGCGGGCCCCAGAATCAATGATCTGCTTGAATGCATAGCTCACCTGGATTGCTTCACGACCTAATCGGGACTCTTCGCTCATGATGAGTATCTGGAATGGCGGGTGAGGCTTCAGCGAATTCATGAGTCTGAGAAAACCTTGCCTCCTTACGAATTCAGCACCGGATACTCCATCGTCGATGTAAATGTGTTATGCTGCGAGGGTCCAGCCTTTTCGAATCGCATATGCCTTCCCATGCTCAATCTGTCGCGTGACAGATCGCTCTTCGTCGTTGACCCCGCTTTGCTCAGTAGATTTTCGTGCGTAGATGGCGGCGATCATGGAGGGGTCTCCTTTTTCTGCTTCAGATAGCCCCGCTCTCTCAGACACTCCTCCGTCCCGTCCTTGACCCGGTCCTTGATACTACTTCGTTCGCCCGTGTCGGAATGGAGCTTCCTGGCTTCTACCGTCGCCTTGCGCGTGCATTCGTAGCAGTCTTTCCCAAATTTAGGGTCGTCCGGATCGCAAACGACCGTTGCGCAACCGGTGAGGAAATTCGCCACGATCACAAGGCCGAGGAACACGCTCCGAGTTCGGACCATCGGTCAGCCCTCCGTGGTTGGTGTTGTTCCGCCGTTATTTGTGTCCCACCTGTAAGGTCACTCGCTCCTGGTATCGAAACCTTTTTGCGACGGGGAGCCTTCTTAGCCTTGACGGAAGGCTGTGCGGCTGCTTTCCTGCTGTCAGCGTGCTGGGCCCGCAGCCGGGTGATTTCGTGCTGGGCAATCTTCTCGGCGACGAGTCGGATCAGTTCTCTCTCAACCCGCCGTTTCACTTTCTTTTCGGGGATGCCGAGCCTTGTCGCCTCCTCACGGGCTAGCGCTTCCCAGGCTGGCTGCCCTCCAGTGGTCGCTCTTGTTACTCGCTGCTTAATCATGGTCAGCCCTCCTTGGTATCACTTAGCCACGCAGACTAGGCGGATCAAATCTTCAAACGTCCAAACCGCGCATTGTGCCGTGCTGTCGCAGACCTTCTTTTTCAACTCCCGATCCTCTGTCACCAAGACATCCGCCTTTCCTGAAGCGGTAACGGCAATGATGCCATCGCGCGCCCCAGCGCGGGTGTTACCTGTGCGGGTCGCCTCGACAGACACGCCGGTATGGCTACCGTCTCCCCATAGGCTCTGCCCCCAATTACTTAAATCCCAAGCGCTGGCTTGGTCCAACACGTCTTCTCGAGGCAATTGATCATAAACGCCAACGAGAAGTGCTCGACGATCAAGGTCAGGTGTTTACTCCAGTTCATTTCGCACGGTAGGAATTCCGACGATGATGATGCGGCCCGCCTTCGCAACAGCACAGATTTCTTCGAGCACTCCTTTAGTGTCCGCAATTCTGTTTACGACATTCGTGTCCAGGGCAATCCGCTTCATTCCACCAACTCCCCCACCGACACCTTCAGCGCCTGCGCCAGCCGCTTGAGCACCTGGAGAGACGGGTTAATCCGCTCTCGCGTTTCTAGCTGCGTGATGTAGGCATCGCTCACGCCGACCAGCTTAGCCAGTGCCCGCTGACTGAGACCCAATTCTTTACGCCGCCGCTTAATCATGCCCGACATTCTCCGCGTCATAATACTAACCTCTAGTTAGCGTACAAGTAAACCGGTGTTGTCAGATCGCTGCCCCCGCCACGATGGCCAGATTTTTCCCGGCCTACCGCTCCCGCGTCCTGGGCAACAGCGCTGCTCCGGCTTCAGTGTCAGGAAAGGGTAGGATCATTTGCAGGCGGCTGGGGCACATGAACTCAGCGTCCCAGACCCCCTCCGCGCAGTCAAACTGAACCAGGCGGTAGCACGAGGGACACAATGCCCGAGGCGTGCCTGTGACTTGCCCCCAGTTGTTAGGCCACCGTTCAAGTTCCTTCACGCCGACACGCTGAGCGGTGCGAAGGTACGAGTCTCTGGGGCGGGTGGCCGGTACCCCAGCGCACTATGCGGGCGTTGCGTGTTGTAGCGTTGGCGCCAACCTTCCACGATCACCCGCGCCTCGTGCAGCGTATAGAAGAGTTCGCCGTTGAGCAATTCATCCCGCAATTCTGTTCTGTAATCCCCAGCTTGCGACAGGCCTCGACCACCGCAAGCCCTTTGCCCAGTTCGATTTCGATGGTCCGTAACTGTCCGATGATCTCTTCTGCCGTATACCGCTTGCGTGCCATGCCCCCTCCTTTCGCCGGTCGAAATCTTAACTCTCGATCCGGCTTGGTTTATAGGGGGCAGGTCATTGCTTCAACTCAATCGCTGCTGAAATACCTCGCCGTGCTGGTAGCTCTCGCGAGCAGCCTGGCGCCGCAGATTGCCAGGGCGGTACCCGTCACCGTGAGCATCGGCAATGGCCCGCAGACGGCCAACAATTGGAACGCATAATACCTCACCGACAACCTTGTTTACGTCCCCATGACCATTACGGCGAGCAACAATATAGACCTTGTGAATAGTGTGGATTTGTCGACGAGCCTGTTTGGCACCCCCGCCTATGATTTGACTCTGACCGCGCCGGTATTGAATCTCAACAACAGTCTGAATATGTCAGCGTTTGGTCGGGATTTCCTGACCGTCAACACGATCAATATGGCGGCGGGCATCACTTCCGGCGGCGGCCTGATCGACCCGGCGCGCCTCTTTGACACCGCAACGCAGATCAACGTCCTGGACAACGCCGCCAATCTGCAGCAGGCAATTGACCTCGCCTCGCATACCGCGCCGTCCACCATCGATGCACAGTTTGGCAACGCGACATCGCTGGCGTTCAATGGTGACAACCACATGATACTGAGCGGCGGCTTGTTGTCGGGTACGGTTGCCATGAACAGCGTGAATTCTTCCTTGGTGCTGCACGGCCACGATTTCCAGCTGAACTCAGGCGCAGGGTTTGCTGGCATTGGAACCGGACTCATCGGTGCAACATCGGGTCAGCTCCATGGCTTCTTGGATTCCGGCAATCCATTTGCCGTGAGCTTCACCCAAGGCACATCCGGCCAGATCAGCCTCGTCAGCAGCAGCGTCACTGCCGTCCCGGAACTGGGTACAGTGTGGCTATTAGGTGCTGGTTTTATCGGGTTGGCGGCGTGGCGGTGGAAGCACGCGGCATAACAACCTCAGCGCATCACGTCATCACAGACGGCGGTTCCAGCAGGGGGGCCGCCGTGTTCGTTTGGCAGGGCCTGACGCTGCTCTAACCGACATGGTCCTTCGGTTAGCGTTTCTACAGACTGTTACCCGCCTTGTGGTTTAATCCTTCCTCTCCTACACTAGGCCTCCCTGCGAGGCTCCCCATGCCCTTCTCGATTCGCCCTTACCGTGGTTTCCCTTCGCACGAATCCCTGAGCCCTACATACAGCACGAGCCGCCCAGGGGTGTCCCAAGCGGCTCGCGAATGGTTCCAGACATCGACGTGAAGGTTATACCGTACCTGTCTTCCGCCGTCGAGCGCACCAGGCCGCCAAGCCCGCCAGGCCAGCACCGAGCAGCAACAGGGTGGACGGTTCAGGGACGGCTGAGGTTGATCCAATCTGAAAATTCGCTGAGGCAAACAAGTTAATGGGTTGGATCAGCGCAGGAAACGCAAGACTGTTGCCAAACGCAACGCGGTATGTAACAAACTGCACCCCGGGCGCAAACACCCGCCCTGAAGGGTTGAAGACCTCAGGATCGAAAGGGGCGACAGTTGCACCGGCGACGGTATAAGAGTGTCCCTGAAGCAATAACACGGGAGCAATAGGCTCGAAACGAAACAGCCCATCCAACGTACTGGCACTCGTGACACCGACAGTCGGCGTCACGAGTGCTTGTGTGGCTGTATCAAATATGCCCACAGTGTGGGAAGTAAGGAGTCCGTTCAAACCGTCGTCATAGTACCCAAGGGTAGTCACCTGAATGTTCACACCAGGGATGAACTCCCAACCGTCTGTGCCATTTACGAAGCCTGCCGTTGTGCCGGGCTGAGGTGGAAAAGTCAGTGCGGTAATTGGGCTTGCCTGTGAGTTTTGGGCGCTCACTCCCATTAGAGCCAGAGTAATTATTGAAATCATTACTGCACGTTTCATCTTTTCCCTCCTATATCGTTTGGAGTCAGACGCGATTGCTCCCTTTCCCTCACGACAATCGTGCTATCCCCCCGACTTTTTTTGGGATTCTACGTAGATTGAGCCTCATCCATGCCTACTGAGAATAGAAAAATACATTCTCTTTAATTACACAGTGTTAATTGTTCGTGACGCGGCTGAAACCAATTCGTGGGGAAAACTTTCCTGGAGAACGTGTCAACAAACTTGACATAGTTTTTGAAGGTTCCACACTGAAAACGCTATGAAACAAATCATAGCTCATTGAAAATGTTGGGATAGTTGTTAAGGAATACGTGTATGAGATATGTGGAAGAATAATTTACAGTCTCCCAATCTGAGACAGTTCCAAAAGAAAAGTTAGCAGACTGCTGAAAAACTCTTTGAGTATCCTGGAAACCCACAATTCTCATCGATCACGGACGGTGTGAGATAACCTGCGGGATGTTTATGATGGCCGTCCGGCCAGGCCTACGGCAACAATGCCAAGCAGGCTACGTCAGCCTTGGTCTTCGGAAAAGAAGTCACGCTCCTGACCCACGGCCAGGACAAGTACAGGCGCACCCTTGCTGATGTGTTCCTGCTCGATGGCACCCACGTCAATCAGACCCTGGTCAAAGACGGCTGGTGCTGGTGGTATCGGAAGTATGCGCCAGGGGATACGGTGCTGGAAGGGTTAGAAAAGGAAGCGCGAGAAGCGAGGAAAGGTTTGTGGGCCGATCCGCAGCCGGTGCCGCCGTGGGAGTGGCGGAAGCGGAAGTAGCACGCCATCAATTCTTGAGAAGTTCCCCGTATGAGTAAGCCTCGACTGCTATGAGTGAGATGGCCAGGTAAACGTTCTGGCATCTCTTCTGACTCCGCACCGTCCAACGCGTCGTGCTCAGTAGAGGCTCTTGCTGACTTCGGCCGACAGTTCACTTTCGTCGCCGGCACTGTCGTAAGCGGAGATGGCGAAGTAGTAGGTCTGGCCCTCGGGAAGATTGGAGATGGTATAGCTCGTGACTTTTCCTGCTACGAACGGAGACCCAGAGAAACTGTACATGCCGGACTTCGTACCGACGTAGATTTTGTAACCGGCCACATCAGGTTCCACATTCAGCGCCCATGTCAGTATCGCGTTCCCTGTCGATGGACTAGCAGGAGGCGAAGATGGTGATGGGGTTGACGGCGGAGTCGAGGGCGGAGGTGCTGTGACAACAGGAGTCGCGGGTTGCAACAGGCTCCTGATCGCAGAGTTCTTGAGCAGGTTCGCTGCCGACCTCGAACCGCCAGACACAGGAGCTGGGCCGCTACCCGTTGAGGCTGCAGAATGCACGCCTGCAGCTCCTGCCAACGGAGCGGAACCGGTCGGAGCCCCCGCAGCCGAGGCGGCCGGGGTTGTTCCAGGAAAAGTCGCAGCCGTCGCCATTGTGATGGGCGCCGTTGCCGTGGTGCCGCTACTGCTCGATTGGGTCGTCGATGTCGAACTGGTGGTGGATCCGGATGCCACCGTCAGTGTCACGGGAACCGAGATATTTCCGCCCTTGTTGACGGAGACCGTAACGGTCCCCGTGTAGCTCCCGGCCGTCAACCCCGTGGGGTTCACGCTCACTGAGATTTGCGCTGCGTTCGTCAGGCTCCCAGTCGTAGGGGATACGCTTACCCACGTTGCGTTGTCGCTGCTACTCCAGCTGAGAGTGCGGTCATTATTCTTGAGAATGTTCACGATTTGGCTTGGTGGATTGGTGCCGCCCTGCACGGCCTGGAAGCTCAACTTCGTCGGAACGGCGTCCAACGCCCATGCGTCAGGGAATGCGAGCAAGCTGACAGCAAGCATCACTCCGGTGCGCAAGAGCCCGCTCCACCATCTCCAGACGTGAACTGGGACATATCGCGTGGCCGCGTTCATCGGTTTCCCTCATTTGCGGGAACAAGCCGCTGTTCCCCCGCCCAACCCCATGCCTTCCACGGTTGTGCGTCTCCGAGTCGCTCCCGTGGAAGCCCAACGTTGGAACAGCAATCTGCATACCATACAAGCTGGCCTGGCAAACCGATTGACGCTACGAGCCTTCGATGTGGCACCAACGACGAATTGCGTGGTGCACAAGCCTAAACGGGCGTCGAGCTGTAGGCTGGGCACGTCAGGACTGGCCGGATTTGTTCAGGCGGTTCAGAGCCCTTGGGGCTGGCTGCTAGATGAAGATGAAACATATAATCATTGGGTCAAGACACGGCTGAGAGAAGTCTGGCCGCGGGAGGTTTTCTAAGCTGCCAGAGCGACCCCTTTGATTTCAAAGCGCAGAAGATGTATCAACGATGGTTGGATCGGCTGCCCTCCACCACTTTCGTTGACAACCTTAAAGCCTGTCAGTAAGCGGTCAAATGTCCCGGTTGCAGTAAAGCGATAACCTGCCCTCCCGCCTTCCATGATTGGCTCACAAAGGATCCCGAGGATGAGACCTGTTCCAACAAACAGCGCCATTGTCCTAGGGTTCATTATAATATCCCCTCCATAGCTGGTGACCTCCTTCGTTGCGATCCAGTGGAACATCACACGGGACCGGATTGGCCCGGGGGTAGGTCCGTTTCATCATCGCATCCGGTTAGAGCCAGTTGTTGATCAATAAGAAAGGAGCCCAATAGCAGGGATGGTCGTGGAGGGGGTCGCGGGAGATCTTCAGCTGCGCCCGTTGAAGGGCCACCGCCTTCGAGATGGAAGGATCCTGCAGCTGTGTGTAAAACTCGGTCACTAACTGAGCGGTGGCTTCGTCGTCGATAAACCAGAGGCTCGCCAACGCGCTGCGGGCGCCGGCCTTGACCGCCACTCCCGCGAGGCCCAGCGCGGCCCGATCGTCTCCGACCGCCGTCTCGCAGGCGCTCAGCGTCAGCAGATCCAGCGACGTGTTGCGAAATTGAAACAGGCCGATGAGTTGCGACAGACGATCCATCGTGATTTTGTCGTCATAGGCCAGGATAAAACTGTCTTTGGCTTCTTTCCCGACCAAGCCGTGAGACGCGATGTGCACCATGCTAAATTGCTGCTCGTTCAATTCGGTCTGCACGGCAGGCACGCGGAATTGCTGATCGATCAGTGACGTCCCCCCGTAGACGGCCTTCACGGCCTCCATTTCCGCTCGGACATTCGGGAGCGCCGGGAAGCCTTGCACTGCCTCCGTCAGTCCCAAGGACAGCATGCGCACGCCGGTGCGATCGATCGGACGCAGATCCGTGAGATCGATGCCGGGGGTGACGGCCACGGCGAATCGGTTGATGAGGAACTGATGCCCATCGTGCAAGGCCGCCATCGGAATGGTACGGAGCGGGCCATCGGGGATAAACACGAGGGTGTCGATCTTGGCGGCGGCCAACTCCTGCTCGAGCGGCGCGAGAATCCAGGTATAGAGCTGGCGGGCATACGGCAGATATTCGCGGGTGCTGCGCTTCTGCAGCGCGTGACGGAACGCGCGCACTTCTTCGGTCAGCCGGCCGACGCTCACCGGCGACGCCACCCGCGTCCATGTGCCCGCGATGCTCACCAAGAGCTCCAGACGGTCTGGGAGCATAATGGGGTAGATGAGTGCCGTCGTCGTAGGGATCCCCTCAGGCGTGGTGGCGCGGGACCGCGCAGACTTGACACATTCATCCTTGAAATAGTCCTGCAGCTCGGCGGCCTTAAAGAGTTCGGAAGTGTCCCGTGCTTGGATCAGCAGGGCCTGTTGCTCGTGCGGGTCTTGGCTGACGGCGGCGCGCTTCAGCAGGAGGTCGGCCAACTCGAAAAAGACGGGTCCAACAGAGTCGCGAAACGAATGGCGCCGGCCTTGATAGCCTGAAAACTCATGGCGGATCGGTTGCACCGTGCTGACGGCGCGGCGGTAGGCCTTGATCGCCTCATCCTGGTTCCCGGTCGCGGCCAAGATGCGACCGGTTTGCCACTGCCAACGATACAACGACTCGGGGGCATTGCCCAGTTGCGCGGCAAACACCGCCCGGCGCGTCAAGTCGAGAGCTTCGGGGAACTGTCCGGTTTGCTCATACCACTGACCCAGGTAGCCGAGCGCGTACGATTCTGCCGTCGGATCTCCGATGCGGGAGGCGATGGCCGCGGCCTCCCGGAGGAACTGCTCAGATCGAGCGCGGAACAACTGCTGGTCCGACCCGGTCGGGGCGGTGGGGGGAGCGACCATGAGGCTGCTGCGATCGTTGGGTGGTGGCGCCGTGCGCGGGGCATCAACGGACGACGCCACGTGTTGAGGGGTGTGGCGAATGCCACGGGAACCAGGAAGCGCCGCAGGATCCAATTGAGCCAGCAGGGTCCGTTCCGGCGAGATCTGGGGGCGAAGGTCCTCGTAACCCAGCGCAAGGTTGAGCAACCCAAAGGCCTTGTCGTGGGAGTCGGGGAGTTCGTTCAGTTGTTGATAGGCCAGCTCCAGGCGGTCCTTGGCCTCTGCGACTTGTCCCTCATCGATGGACGCCATCGCCGCATTGATCAACGCGGTCATGCTCAGCGCCGATTGCCCGGTACTGCGAGCGAGGAGGCTACTTTCCAGATAGGCGCGACTGGCGTCGGAGGCATTCCCTTGTGTGGCGAGGGTGTTGCCGAGGTCATTCAGCAGCCCAGCCACGAGGGGGGCGCGCTCCTCGTGTCTCGCGAGCGTCACGGCGTCGGTGAAGAATTGGAGGGCGATGTCATCCTGGCCTAACGCGGCGCTGGCCTTCCCAAGCTGGCCTAGACTGGCGGCAAGCAGGCCGGTGTTGTGCCCGTGTTCGGCGATCCCGCGTGCGGCCTGGAGGGCCACAATAGCCTTCTGATGTTGTCCGATCTGTTGGAGGGCATACCCCAAGTGAATCAAGGCCTGCACCTGGCTGTCCGGGGCATGCGCTTGCTCGTGAAGGGACGCGGCCTCGGTCCAGGCGAGTGCCGCTTCGCCAAAGTTCCCGGCTCGTTCATAGGCCTGCGCCGCCTGGGTCCAACTGGCTGCTGCGTTTGGCAGGGCGCCGGCGGTCCGATACGATGCAGCCGCGCGTTTGGCGGCACGGGCCTCCTCCAGCGCGGACGGCGCTTCGCTTGGAGCGGCGCTCGCCGCCGACGGTGCAGGACTGGTAGAAGGCTCTGCGGGGATAGCCTGTTCGGCAGAGGCGAGACCAAGACCGACTCCCGAGGCGAGCACCAAGACCCATTGGAGCAGCGCGCATGAGTGGAACCGCCATGTGGAACGAATGAATGGAGTCATGCGGTCCTCCAACCTACGAGCGACAGGCTGAATGGAACCGGGTCGAGTCGTCAAAGCTGATGGAGTCCAGCCCGAGCCGTGTGGCGGCCCAATTCGGTCCCGGCGAGCCCAATGATCCAGACGTGAGGGTCTCCAAGAAGGAGAGCGGACTGGGCGACAACGCGCCCGGGACCTGTGGCACACCGTCGCGGCCGATTTGGACAAAGCTGCTGAACTGGCCGGTGGGATCCGCCGCACACCGGTCACCGGACAAGCTGGCTTGGCTATAGGCTAGGTTCAGTGGCACGAGGATGCCACCAAGGACCTGAACAGGGGCAATGATATTGACACTGCCGCTGACACCCGCTGGTCCTGCCGAGGCAGACAGCAGCGAATTCGGATCGATCACCACCGCGCCTGAAGCGGCGATCGTGATATTCCCACCCGCGCCCGCGTTGGCATTGGCCAGGAGTTGACTGTTCTGGATCACCACCAATTGGGGATCGATAGTGATATTGCCGCCGTTGGATCCGGCTTGGCCCTTGACCGAGCTGGTCAACGTGCTGTCCACGAGGTGGACGAGATTCGGCGCGGTGAGTTTAATGTTCCCGCCGGAGGCTTCGGCCGATTCGGTACTGACCTTGGTGTTCCTCACGAGAAGATCGTTCCCCGCATGGAGGTTGATCGATCCGGCACTCCCTGGTCCTGTGTTTTTGACCGAAACCGTGGTGCCGAGAAGGGTGAGGTCTCCCGGCGCGTGAAGCGTGATATCGCCGGCAACTGCGATCGTCTCGCTCTGGGCTTGGATGGTGCCGCCGGCAATCGTGGTGGGAGCCGACCCTGCGCCGGTGATCGTGATCGACCCGGCCTTTCCGGTCCCTCCCGTTCTGTGCGTTGCTGGTGATGGCGCTATCGGGAGTCATCGTCAGTTGTTGTGTGACGAGCTCGATATTGCCGGCAGGGGCATTCCCAGTGGTGCTTGCCGTGATGGACCCGCCGTTGGACAAGGTGACGGAGTGAGCCGCAATCGTAATATTGGCTGGTGCGTGGCCGAGCTCCCTCCAGAGATCTTGGTGCTGATCCGAAAATCTCGATCTCGGTGCTGATCGAGCGACTGTCGAGGCTCACGTCGGTTGCCGAACTGCCAGAGCCAGTGACCCCCTGAATCGTAATGTTCCCCGCCTTCCCTGCCGTTGAATTCCCTGCCGTTGGATCGACGAGGGAGCTGCGACTGGAGATTCCTAAAAAGTCAATGTATCCCGGCGGCGGCGAGTTTTCTGAATGGCCTACCGTCAGCGTGTCCACGTTCAAGGTGATATCGCCGGCTGGCGCCGCGCCGCTGCGTATCGGCGCTTGATGTTGGCTTCGTTCGGCTAGGTCCAGTGTTTGTGCGGTGATCGTGATGGCGGCGGGTCTATTGGCCGCGTTTCCTCTACCAAAAATCTCGGTGCCGATGTGGCTGCTGTCGAGGCTCACGTGGGCTGCCGGACTGCCGAAGCCAGTGATCCCCTGAATCGTAATGCTCCCCGCATTCCCTGTCGGTGAAAAATTGCTTTGACTGCTAGTGATCGAACTGAACCGCTCTGCCGTCAGCGTGCTCCACGTTCAAGGTGATATTTCCCGCGGGCGCTGCGCCGACAAACGTATCGGCATCAATGGACGCTGCATTGGCTAGGGCCAGTGTGTGCGCGGTGATCGTAATGGTGGCTGGTGGAGTGGCCGCGGTCCCTCCAACGATTTCAGTGCTGATGTCGGTCGCGTCAAGGCTCACGGTGGCTGCCGGACTGCCGGAGCCAGTGATCCCCTGAATCGTAATGGTCCCCGCATTCCCGGCCTTGTATAATCCGACGAGGTTGCCACGACTATTGCTGCTACTGGCGATTCTTGAAGCCATGACCTGCCGTCAGCGTGCCCACGTTCAAGGTAATATTGCCGGCGGGCGCCTTGCCGACCGTACTCGGCGCCAATGCGCGCTCCATTGGCGAGGGCCAGTGTTTGCGCGGTGATCGTAATGGCGCCGGGTGTATTAGCCGCGCTTCCTCCAAAGATCTGGGTGCTGATTTCGCTGCTGTCAAGGCTCACGGTGGCTGCCGGACTGCCGGAGCCAGTGATCCCCTGAATCGTAATGGTCCCCGCATTCCCTGCCGTTGAATCCGGTGGAGCGTGCTGCTACTGGTGATTTCTGATCCAATTGCCTGCCGTCAGCGTGTCCACGTTCAAGGTAATGTCGCCGGCTGGTGCCGTGCCGCTGGTATCGGCTTTGATTTGAGAACCGTTTGCGAGGTTGACCGTCTGAGCGGTGACCTCGATTGTCGCGGGAATGCTCGACGAGGTGCCACCAGCAATCGTGGTGCTGACGATGCTGTTGTCGAGGCTCACGTGGGCTGCCGGACTGCCGGCGCCAGTGACCCCCTGAATCGTAATGTTCCCCGCATTCCCTGCCGCCGAACCCAGGGGGTAGGAGAAAAATGGACGGGAGCTGCTACTGGAGATTGTTGAATTGCCTGCCGTCAGCGTGCCCACGTTCAAGGTAATGTTCGCCGGCTGGCGCCGCGCCGTATCGGCTCCAATCTCGGCTCCAATGTGCGCATCATTGGCTAGGGCCAGTGTTTGCGCGGTGATCGTAATGGCGCTGGGTGTACTGGCCGCGCTCCCTCCATGATCTCGGTGCTGATCGCTGCTGTTGTCGAGGCTCACATTGGCTGCCGGACTGCCGAAGCCCGTGATTCCCTGAATCGTAATGTTCCCCGCATTCCCTGCTGTTGCACTGGGGGAGCCACTGCCACTAGAGATTATTGAATGGCCTGCCGTCAGCGTGTCTACGTTCAAGGTAATGTTGCCGGCTGACGCCGCGCCGGACGTGTCGGCCGCGATGAATGAATTGGCGAGGTCCAGTGTGCGCGCGGTGATCGTGATGGCGCTGGGAGTCGTGGCCGCGCTCCCTCCAAAGATCGTCGTGTTGATCGAGCTGATGTCGAGGCTCACGCTGGTTGCGAGACTGTCGGGCCCCTGCAGCCCTTGCACCGTCACGTTCCCGCCCTGCCCCAGCCCGAAAACGCTATTACTGTTGATGTTGGCGCCATTCGTGAGAGCAAGCGTTCCGACATCAGCCGTGATATTCCCGCCTGAACCGTCGCCCGTGGTTATGCTCTGGATGAAACGCCCCCTCCATCTGAAGGGTCCCGACAGTGATCTGCACATCGGCACCCGGCATCTCCTCCCGAGCTTGACGTCACGATGGAACTCCCTGGGCTGAGCGAGACCGTATCGTGCGAGCGCGAGGTCTCGCAGAAGTGCTGAGCGTGGCATCGTTCACCGAGAGCACGAGCTGCCCGCCTTTGACAAAGACCGTGTCTCGTGCCGCTGACGTCGATGCTCGAGCCTGGTGCCAAGGAGACGGACCCAAACGAGGTAAACGATGCTGCCGTCCACGTTCGGAAGCGACTGGAGCGTCGCCACATCGAACTCGCCAGGCGAGGCGGTGCTCGCGAGTTGAATCGTGCCGTTCGGGGCCGACAGGTGTGCCGGTTGGACCGTTCCATCTGGAAGTGTGGCGCCTTGGATGACGACTTTCCCGCCGACGAGCGAGATCGACTGGCCAGAAGGCACGGACAGTGCGCTGCCCTGGACCGTGATCGTCGCGCTCGGATCCGGCGGGGTTAAAAACCCGTAGGCGGCCGGCGACAGAAATCCAAAGTCGACCACAGGCGCCACGGCGAGGACACTATTCGCCAGGCCGTCGTTGGCGGGATTGGCATAGAAATTCGCGCTGTTGACCCCGTCGAACAAGCGCAGGTACTGTGCGGTGGTGAAGCTGACCGACCCGCCCACATTCACCGAGCCGTGTGGGCCCAAAGACGATGCCGGACGGATTCACCAGAAACAAATTCGCATGTGCCAAAGTCGGTGGTTTGAATGGTGCCATCGATGTTTGAGATGTTTCCGCCTGTGACGCGACCGAGGATATTTGAGGTCGGTAGCTCCGGTGTTGTTGAGGAAGTTGGCAATATCCCCGCCTCCGACACTAAAGTCTCCGAAGCTGTGAAAGAGGTTGGGGCCATTGCCGGGTCTGGTCCCTCCGGTGATGTTGTAGAGGTTCGCCTGCGTGCGTGATGGTGGTGCCGAGATTTCCTGCTCCAGACGTAGAAGTGATCGAGGTTGTCACCTGCACCTGCGCGTCCCCGAGAGAGGGCGCAATCAGGACCAAGGCGAGCGTCGGGAGGAGCGCCCATAGAAAGGCCTGCCCGAATGGAATCAGGATGGCGCGACCGCGGTGTGCTCTCATCCATAGTAAAAAACCCAGCCCTTCCGTTCGAGCACTACCACAATAGCCGCGATCTCCCACATAATTTGGAGATGGTCGCCTCTTCGATGGTCATGGTTTCACGCTTGGGGCGTTCGTCACTCATGGGATGCTCTCGGCTGGTTCTTGCACCAGCCGTTTGACGTGATGCTGGAGCCTGGCGCCAGTGTGCGGCTTAATTGCAAGATTTTCAACCGCAAACTCCTGACCTCGTGACCATCGAACCACCGCTTCAGGAATCTGGATCCATTGCTCATTCCGGAGCATGCCGGTGAGCGAGCGCGTTTCCTCTGGGCGCATCGGCAAATCACCAGGGAGTCTCCAGCCAGTATAGGAGAGATTCCAGATTGTGCCTTGGCCTTGGAAGGGACCAGCGTTGTAGGTGACAGCGCATTGCACCGGGAAGCGACGGTAGGGGCGAATCGAGAAAGGCATGGGACCCTCGCAGGGTGGCCCAGTGTAGAAGGAAAATGATCAAACCGCAAGGCGGAGGGCTTGTTTTGGGACCCCACGCGTAGCCTTGCTTGTATGTGTCAAGTGCAGGGTTCGGATAGCATGCGAGAGAGGGACTAGCTGAATTGGCTCAAGTATCGGCTCGCAGACAGCCTGCCGGAGCAACCCGCAGTCCCCTGTGTTCTCGGTTGCTGTCTGTCCAACGTCAAAGTTCAGCGGCGGGCAAAACGTAAACTGCAAGTCGCTTCCCCGTGCACTGCTCCGTTACGTACAACGCTGGCCTGCTCCAAGGACAAGACACGGTCTGGAACTTTTCGCTGAGCGGGTGGAAACTCTCTGGCGATGTTCCCCTGCAAGTTGGCCAGACGTGTTCCTTGACCGTCAATTTGCCGAACGAAGAAAGCATCGTTGTGGCTGCTGCGATGGTGCGCTGGGTCCGGGGCCAGGAGTACGGCCTGAAAACCTTGGCGGTTGAGAAGCAGACGCATAGTCGGGTGGAGCACGTAATCAAACGACTCGTTCAAGAATCCGATGAGAGCATCCTCTGAGTCCCGCCTGCCCAAACGCGGCTGAGAGTCTTGACACCTCCCAACGAGACCTGGGCCGACCTGTTCAAGTTTCATCTCTTATCCATTGCGGGAGGAGCCATGTTGTGTCTTGACCAGCGTGGAGATGACCTTTGTGATTCGCTCGGCCACCTTCGGCTGGGGGGTGTCGAAGTCCATCCCGAACTCAGACCCCTTGACCCACTTCACAGTGGCGCGATCAATCAGTAACGGCTCCGGGTCTCCCGGCACAAAAATTTGCAGGGCGAGCGCCATGCCGACAGAGACCGGTGCATTCCCCGTAATGTAGCTCCCGCTCAGCGAAAGATCTTTGATGATTCCTTCACCGGCAATCCCGTCCCGAAGATACCGCACCGGCACCAATTTCTTGAGCCGTTGATTCTTCCGCATGGCAAACCCGGCCATTCTCTCTCCTTTCCTTATCAATCGCGCCTGCGTACCAAGCCTCGGATGATCGGAACCTCTCCTCTGGTTCCCTCCTTTGAATCGCCCGCTCAGTCGTAACGGCGCAGACGCACGACGGTCCTATCGTTGCGACCTCTTGACTGCTGTAATTGTACTATCCTACTGAAGAATTGCACAGATAATTGCCCCGCCAGTCTTGACACCTTCCTACGGACGGCCTAGCCTGAAACTGCCTCCCTCAGACAGGCTGCAACCGACTTAATAATTAGGTGAGGCAAACTTCCTAGGGAGCCGACACATGACAACAAAGAAAAGGGCTTTCATCAGTTTCGACTTAGATCATGACGAAGACAAAAAGGTCTTGCTCACAGAACAAGCAAAACTGCCTGACAGCCCGTTCGAAGTTACCGATACTTCGGTGAGAGGGCATCTCATCGATGACTGGGAGGCCAAGATCCGGCATCGAATCGATAACACCGACGTAGTAGTTGTTCTTTGTGGCGAACACGCATTTCTGGCGAAAGGCGTGGCTGAGGAATTGACGATTGCGCAGGAAAAAAACAAGCCCTACTTCCTTTTGGGGGCCTACGCAAACAGAACTTGCACCAAGCCAACATCAGCGATGCCATCAGACAAGGTCTATGAGTGGACCTGGGACAATCTGAAGACGCTGATCGGCGGGTGGAGATAACAAACCATGCGAAAAGCCCGTGCAATCGGAGTCAACTCACCATGACAGCCCCGCACGGACGGCCTAGCTCGTAGCAGAACACCCTTCCTCATCGAGCAACTAGGTCTCCCCCCTCAAGAATGAGGGAGGAACAGTTCTGCAGAAACATGAAAATCTCTTTACCGGCGGGTGTGGCTCATGATGTGCTACCTGGTAATGGACAACATGATTGAATGGATTTATTTGCCTTGGTCAATGTGGAGTGCGGCACTCCTTGGAGTGTGCGGGATCGCAATGCTAGCTCAGATTATGATGGGTGGACGGCGCACAAAGTAATCACCCGCCACTTGTCAGACTAACTGCTTTAACTGGGGTCTTTCCTAGTCCCGCGATCCACAATTGCGGGATAGCGTGAGTCCATTGAAACGATGAACCGACATTACGCGACGGCTGACTCTCCAAATGGAGCGGCTATTATGAGGTGCCTATCATGAGGGATATGCGTGCAGTCTTTGATGCCCTTATAGTGTTCGCAAGCATTATCGCGATCGGTACCATTATGATCACGGGGCTTCCATAGTCATAATCTTTGCCCCCCGACTAAAGTCCTTGAGAGTTTCCAGGCTTTCTTTTCTCTACAATTAATTACAAAGATTTTCTCTTGATCCCTCCTAGTCTCGAGAATCCCGCTCAACCGTGGTGCATGCTTTGATGATCGCGCTCAGGCCAGCAGGCGTTGCGCCCTCCGTCGCCCGCCTGAAGGACAAGTCGAACAATCTAGATTGATTAGATAGGCCGGTACCGATCTTCCTTGGGCATCTGTTCCACCAGCGCGGAAGTGTATAAAAGAAGACAGCGCGAGCGGTTGGGCTGGCTCATCATGCGCCTACACAGGAGGCGGTATGGTGAATGAGAATGAGATGTGCCCAAAGTGTGACGCTCGGAATGTGACCATTTTGGAGTTCCGTCATGTCTCCGGCTCCCCAGCTCCGGTGAAAATGTGGACCTGTCTGAATCGGTTTTGTATGCACCGATGGCCCAATCTAGTTGTCCTACCCGCCCATACAATCACTGCGCCATTGTCTGGTGACCCTGCTGACAAGATGTTAGATATGGTGTTACTTAAACAATGAGGGATGATCATGCCATTATCCCCCATACAAAAATATGCGAGATTACAGAGAAAGAAACGTGACCTTGAACGAAAGGTCTTAGCACATGTCAAAAAGAACGGTACCTGCCTTTATGACGCCCTCTCTATTCGTTTCGACCCGAACCATACTGCCGAGGTCCAACCGGTCTTGCGTGGCCTGAAAGAGTACGGGTACATCGACGTATGCAGGAACAAGAAAGTGACCATTACAACGTTCGGTCGTCAACAACTAGAAGCCAACGGCCTGAAGTAACCTAGCCCACTTGCCGTTCCACCCAGCGTCGGTTACGAAAAACTTCCTCTAGTTGGCGGGTTATTGATTGAAGCTACCCACACGGAGGGCCATCCCATGACCATGAACCAAGCGGCTGCCATACGAGTGAACTGGAAACAGCAAGCGAATCAATCACCATGTAAGCATCTAAACCTGGAATTGGAATGGGATGACCTTGGCCATTCGACGGGCAACTATATCTGCATTCTCTGCGGTGAGTCTGCGGCTCAAGGGCACCTAGCCGCGTAGCATCCCCACAAGTCCCTGCACGGTCAACGGCGCATTCCCCTCAGCCCGATTATTGACCAAGACATACGCGCGTCGACCCGCATCGTCATCCCGCCGCACACTTCGCAACGCATCTTGGAGTTATCCGGCGCGAGTCAGATACCGCTGCGGGCATTTTCAGATTAACCTCACGACAAAGGCGCGTCTGTGCTAGTGTCCGGGAATGACAAAAGCTCAAGCAATGGTCTTGCGGGCGAACTGGAAGGTACGAGCCGGTATCCTCAAATGCTCGCATCACTACGTCTCCTTGAACCGGGCCAAGCCCAAGCGTTCCGCAAACACTTACTTCTGCATGGATTGTGGCTCTGATATTGTCCGCAAGGTCATACCCTCCTCCACAGCCTCCTAGCACTCATAAATAGATACCCGACGTGTTTTCTTCACGCCTAAATTGACCTGAACTCGCCGGAATAGACCGGAACAAACCGAAGTGGTCAGCACACTGCAAACCCGCATGAACAGCGGGCTTCCAGTGTATCGACAACGAGTTAGCGGGGAGAGTTAGAAAGGCTGAGCTAAAGTAGAGCCATGAGTAGACTTTTAACATGACACCCTAACGCCCCTGACCGTGACCCCTTGGTGACAAGGTATAGAAAGCCGACCGCCGACTCAGTGTTTAACTGGGCTACACCTATCTGCTTCAGCTAGGCCGATACCGTTCTTCCGTGGGCATTCCCATTAGTAGACTATGGGCGGACGCTTGTCATTAATGAGCAGCATCAAGCGGCTGTGTTTCAGTGGCCGATCAGGATCACGAGTATAGTGGGACGGATCTTCCGAGACTTCAGCGCGTCTCAGTGGAATCGAGATGTGTTGTTTGATGTGCGGTATACGAGTTTCGAGTGAGAGGTCCACTACTACGTCGTTGCAAGCGGTCACCTCCGCATTCAAGCCCTGCTGGTCGAGGAAGTCCACCGTAACCCGTTCTTCTGGATCAATCCACGGACGGATTGCCTCCAGCTTTTCCTCATTAGTCATACTCGACTCCTTTCTAGTTCTACTGCTTCTTGTAGCCCTGGCCTTGCCAGCCTTCATAGGTCCAGGTGGAGGTACCGAACCGGACGAGAGGGGAGAGCGAGAGAGGCATAGTAGAAGAGAGTGTACCGACTCCCTGGTGGCCTACTCAACGGTTCTATACTTTCTCTTTCCCGCAAGGCAAAGGCAAGTACGGCCGGATGATTGCTAATGTGCTGCTACCCGATGGCACCAACGTCAATCACGAGCTAGTCAAAGTCGGCTTGTGCTGGTGGTATCGGAAGTATGCGCCAGGAGATACGGTACTGGAAGGGTTAGAGAATGAACCACGAGAGGTGAAGAAAGGGTTGTGGATTGATCCGCAGCCGGAGCCGCCGTGGGAGTGGCGGAATAGGAACGACTGTTAGTAGGTGGACATTACTTCAGCTTGATGCGCATTGGGGCAGTTAAATATCGCCCTAGCGCGGTCACGCCACCAGAGCAACCCCTTGAATATCAAAGCGGAGCGCATTGGTTAACGACGGTGGGATCCCCTGCCCTCTACCAAACCGCACTGCATGTGACCCGGCGCTCACCGGGCGGAGCCTCTCCCTATCGTTGCCGCCGGATATGCTCCTCCGGCACTCATCTCCGATACACCACGGTAACCCGCGCTAGAAAGTCGGTGAGTTCTGCGGTTTGTCGTCGGATTGCCTCCCGGTCTTCTCGTGCCGCCGCTTGCTCCAAGGCGTCCCCCATCATGCTGATGGCTTCGAAGCCGTACCCTCCTCCATCCCCTTTCATGCGATGACCGATGGTACGTATCGCTGCCAGATTATTCTCTTGCAACGCGGTTTCCAGCGTCTCCACGTCACGCCGACGATTCTCTAGAAACCCAGGAACGATCCCTTCGAGATCCTGGTCGATATTCACTGGAATCGCATCTTCCGCGTTCCTGTTTGGTCTCGTCGTCATGAGGTGGGCCGTCCATTACAAGCTCGGAGGACTTCCAGGAGCGTGTGTTTCTTGATCGGTTTCGTCATATGGGCATTGCAGCCGGCATCGAGAATTTTGACCCCGTCTTCTTTCAGTGCCAGAGCGGTCAAGGCAATCACTTGCGTGGGAGGAAGATCATGCTCCCGCTCCCAGGCCCGGATCGCTCTTGTGGCTTCATAGCCGTCCATCACCGGCATCTGCATGTCCATCAGGATGAGATCGTAGTAACCGTTCTTGAACAGTTCCAACGCGATGGCTCCGTGATCTGCAATATCGAGCCGATAGGACGTCCGCTTCAGATAGGAACGGATCAGCACCTGATTGTCCGGAGAGTCTTCTACCAATAAGATGCGAAGTGCCCTGACTTCGGTAGGAGGCGCGGGAACCGGATGTGCTGGGCCAGGCGTGTGTTGAATCCCCTTGGACCGGTCGAGGGCAATACTGATGGTCTGGAGCAGGTCCGATCTCCGGATCGGTTTGATCAAATAGCCGCCCAGCCCCATGTCGTAGGTGCGGGCGATATCGTCGGCCCAATGGTGGGAGGCCAGCATCACGATCGTCAGGTCCTGGGAAGGACTTGCCTGTCGGATCTCTTCGACAACTTGGAAACCATCCATCTCCGGCATGCGGCAGTCAAGCAGCACGAGTCGGTAGGGTTGCGACGAAGTGGTGGCTCGCCGCCATTCATCGATGGCCTCACGACCTGACGCAGTGTCTGTCACCTCTGCTCCCAAGGCGGACAAGGTTTCCCGTAGGATCAGGCGGTTCGTGGCATGGTCATCAACCACCAGGGTTCTAATCCCTTGGAGCTTGACCGGAACGTTTTCTTGCAGGGGTGTCGGGTTGGATTGCACCGCGAGCTGCACGCAGCAATGAAACGTGCTGCCCTCTCCGAAGGTACTCTCCACCCAGATTCGTCCGCTCATGAGCTCGGCTAATTGCCTTGAAATGGTCAGTCCTAGACCGGATCCGCCATACTTGCGCGTCATTGAGGCGTGGGCCTGGGTGAAGCTTTCAAATATAGCTGCAAGCTTGCCGGACGGAATGCCGATGCCTGTATCGCTCACAGAAAATCGAATGGCTCCAGGCGTGGGGAGTTCCGGATCCTGCGTCACCCGCACGGTGACGGACCCGCTGTCAGTGAATTTGATCGCGTTACTGATGAGATTGATGAGGATCTGATGTAGTCGATTCGGGTCTCCGATCACGGCGCGGGGAACGTCAGGCGAAAGGTGGCAGGCCAGTTCGAGGCCTTTTTCATTGGCCCTCATGGCGAGAATCTCAATGGCTTTTTCAACCAGGTCACTCAAATCAAAGTCTGTTGATTCCAGCTCCAGGTGGCCGACCTCGACTTTCGACAGGTCGAGAATGTCGTTGATCAAACTCAAGAGATTTCCGCCGGCTCGACGGAAAATGCGCAAATATTTCCGTTGATCCGGTGTCAGATCCGTTTCCCAAAGCAAATCCGCCATCCCGATAATCGCATTCATGGGCGTTCGAATCTCATGGCTGACACTGGCCAAAAACTCGCTCTTCGCGCGATTGGCGACTTCTGCAACTTCTTTGGCAAGGACGAGGGCTTGTTCAGCCTCCCAACGTTGATGGGCTTCCAGGGCAAGAGCCATACAGGTGGCCAGTGAACTGGAAAAATATACTTCTTCCATCGTCCAGGATCGTGAGCCACCGACATGTTCGAGACACAGCACACCGATGACACGCCCCCGACGTCGAACCGGCGCATCCAACATGGCTCCAATTCCGAGTGGGATCAGATAGGACTGGGAAAACTCCTTGGTCCGAACATCCGTATGAGCATCGTGGGCGGTAATCGCATGCTCTTCATGTACGATGGCTTGAAAGTAGGACGGGTAGTCCTGTGCGGCCAGGGTGAAACCGGTTGTGTGCCGATTCGGGGTCCGCTCATAGAGATCGAGCAGTTCCAATGCAGTCCCTTGCTCGTTGAATGTCCAAATGCTGGCCCGTTCCACTCCGAGCACCCGGCTTCCCGTTTCGCTGATCATCCGCACGGCTTCTTCAAGATTCCCCGTGTAAATCGCATCGTGCTTCGCCAGCCCGCACAGCGCAATTTGTTGCTGTTCCAACGCGTGCGCCCGCTCTCGTTCAACGCACTCGATGTGCTTGCGTTCGGTTATATCTTCCGAAATGCCGAGTAAGTACTGGGGCGAGCCATCTTCGCCGTTGATCGGGACTTTCCTGGTATGGAGGAGCCGCCTCCCCTTCAGCCGAGTTTCAATCGGCTCTTCCGGAATATCGAGGCTGCGGCCGTGCTCCAGAACTTTGCGGTCCATGGCCGTGAAAAAGTCTGCTTGCTGTTCTGGGAAAAAATCATAATCGCTCTTGCCGACGAGTTTCTCCCTGGGATACCCGAGCAATTGTTCACCCGCCTGGTTGAAACGGACAAACTTGAGAGTCTTGGCATCCTTGACGAAAATCATGTGAGGAATATTTTCGATGATGGAGGCCAGGAGCGTTTGATTCTGAGTCGACTCTTCCGCGGTCCGTTTGCCTTCCGTAATGTCTCGGTCTATGCCGCGATATCCTCTGAACTGGTCGGCGCCATCGAACAGGGGCACGCCTCCACATTCAAGGGCGATCCGGCGGCCGTCTTTATGGAGGTAGATTGATTCAATACGGCTAAATGATTGTCGTGCCGCCGCAATGGGACCAAACAGGTTTCCGATGCGATGGGCTTCTTCCTCCGGCATCAGATCGAACGGTGTTTTGCCGAGCACTTCCTCTGGTTCGTATCCAAGGATGTCAAAAAGTCTTTGGCTGCAGTAGGTAAACGCTCCATGCTCATCGATTTCCCAAACCCAGTCGCGTGTCGTTTCCACCAAGTCGCGAAACCGCTGTTCGCATTGTTGCAAAGCCAGTTCTGTGTGCTTGAGCGCTTGAGAAGGGCCGGTGCGACGCCCCTGTTTCCCAGATAGTTGGGCGCGCGAGGAAGCGCGTACTTGCTGTCTTGATGGCTGTGTCGCCAGCGAACGACGTGCGGACGGGCGCGCGGGTTGTCGCTTGGATTTGCGATTCGCTTGACTCGGTGACCTTCGCTTAGCCATGACCGCATCCTCCCTCCCTCACGATGGCATTCACATCGTGCGGAGAATCCAAGAATGGGCATGAACACAAGGTTGCAGAACGTGTTTCAGGGAGCGTCGCGCCAATCGCCGTCAGCACATCTCGTCGAGGCCTTGGCTTGGTCATGGGAGGAGAAGGTTAGTCCTCGTGGGAGTGCGGGACAAGAGAGAGCAGGCCGGCTTGTTTGGCCCGATTGCGACCTTCCTGCTTGGCTTGATAGAGCGCTTGATCCGCCGCCTTGATCAAATCGGTTGGGGAGCTGTTCCGGCTGGGGATCGTACTGGCGAAGCCCGCGCTGATGGTGGTGCACCCACCGTCGGAATGCGTAATGCCGAGAGCCTCGATTCGTTGCCGAAGCGTTTCCGCCACCTGTGCCGCTCCGTCCGTACGGGTGCCGGGAAGTACGACCACGAATTCGTCGCCGCCGTACCGTGCGACGAGGTCTCCTGGTCTGTTGACGGCTCCCGAGATAGCGGCGGCAACCTGCCGCAGGCATTCGTCGCCCGACGTATGGCCGAGGGTATCGTTGTAGGATTTGAAACGATCGATGTCGAGCATGATCAGAGAGAGCGGGGTCAATTCGCGGACGGCACGGCGCCACTCCTGGTCTAAGAAATCGTCGAATTGCCGTCGGTTGGTAATGCCGGTAAGGCCGTCAAGACATGACAGGCGCAGCAGCATCTGGTTCGCTTCCTGGAGTTGCCGCATCACTTCAAGGAGTTCCTGTTCCCGGGCCCGTCGCCGGTCGATTTCGTGCACCAACCGCAAGACCGAACGGACGCGAGTCAAAAGCTCGATCTTGTTGAGGGGCTTCCCAATGTAGTCGAGCGCGCCTGCGGCAAACGCGAGTTGGAGATCGACGGGATCGGTCTTTACGGTGACCATCATGATGGGCGTGTCACGGAATCGTTCGACCGCCTTGATCTGACGGCAAGCTTCGATGCCGCTCATCTCCGGCATGATGATGTCCATGAGGATCAGGTCGACTCGAGATGCGGCGCCATGCTTCCCGTCATCGAGCCCCAGCAAACGGAATGCGGCGGCGGCCGAATCTGCGACCAGAAGATGGTCGTAGCCGGCAGCCGAGAGGATCGACTGAAGCAAGAGACGGTCGTCCGCCGAATCATCAACGATTAAGATGCCCATGCGTTCTGAGTCCAGTGAATACGCGTGATATGCCTGAGAAATCCTAGCAGCTAGTCCTGGTAAACTCCAGGATAAAGCTTCTTGACGCAGGGCTGACAGATGCCATGGCTGAATTCGGCCTCGGAATGTTCGCCGATATATTCCTCCAACTGTTGCCAAAATCCACCGTCATTGCGGATTTTTTTGCAGGATGCGCAGATGGGAATAAGTCCTCTGAGGACTTTGACATCCCGTAGCGCTTTCTGCAGCTCTTCATTGCTTCGACGGAGCTCCCCTTCGCGCGCTTTGCGACAGTCCATTTCCTTTTTCAGCGCCAGCGCGGAGGAGGCGCGTGCCAGGAGTTCCACGTTGTTCACCGGTTTGGTGATGTAATCATTCGCTCCCGCCGCAAAGGCGGCTTGGAGATTAGAGAGATCGTTTTTGGCCGTGACCATGATGATGGGAATATCGCAAAGATGTGGCTGGCTCTTGATCTGGCGACAAGCTTCGACTCCGTCCAGCTCCGGCATAAGGACGTCCATCAGAATCAAGTCGATCTGGGTGGGCGGCTCCTGGCCGTCCATGTCGAGCATGGGAAACGCAGTCTTTGCCGAGTCGGCGCTCAGAAGGTCTGTATGGCCGGCCTTCCCAAGGATTGCGCGAAGGAGTGCCTGTTGGTCTGGAGAGTCGTCGATGATAAGAATGCCCATGCCAATTCTTGCCAGGCGCTCGCACATGCGGTGCGAGCAATCACCTTCCAGTATAGCAGGTGCAGCTTGGGCTACTGGAGCTTGGCCCGAACGAGGTCGCTGATCTGCTTGCCGTCTACCGGCTGGCCGACCACACGAACCATCACGGCTTTCATCACCGTGCTCATCTCTTTCAAAGATCGAGCACCGGTTTCCTGAATGACCGCGTCCACTACAGTGGAGAGCTGTTCGGGAGAGAAGGATTGAGGGAGATAGGATTCGAGAATGCTGATTTCCTGTCGTTCTTTTGCGGCGAGTTCTGCTCGGTTCCCCTTTTCGAATTGCTCGATCGATTCACGGCGTTGCTTGATCATGCTCGTCATCACACGACTCATTTCGGCATCGTCGAGATCCTTCTTCATCTCCATTTCTTTATTCATCACGGCGGCCTTAATCATGCGAATCACGTCCATCCGCAATTGGTCACGGGCCTTCATGGCTAGCTTCAAATCTTCGGTCAGACGTTCATGTAAGGACATTGGAATCTCGTGGGTGAGAGGGCTTGCCTGTGGTGGAGAATACCTCTTCATTCGACGTCAGTCAATGGACGGCATGTCGGTCATGCGGCGATCTACCCGGCGTGGTTTTCGTATCGAGCGGGGCGTATGATATAGCCAGGGTCAGGTTGCGGTTCGACACAAGATGGGAGAACGTGGAGGAGGACCGGCCATGGCGAGGCGAGGCTCAACGGTCCAGATGGTGGGTATCTTGTCGATGGCAGTTCTCATCGCGAGTTGTTCGAATGTCACCACCCAGACACCCCCGATGCTCGGTTTCCGTTCTGCCTCTCCGTTGTTGCCGATTCCTACTACCGTCCAGCGTATAGTGGTACTGTACCCGCGTGGGGAGGCTCCTGAATGGTCCAGTGCCTATAGTCGTTTGGAGGGGGCAGCGTTTCAACTTAGAGCATTTCGCCCGAATCTGAGGATCATCGATCGTTCGCACATACCGGTCATCGTCGCGGAGCAGCGTTTTCAGGTCGGAGGGCTTGTCTCGGAAGAGAGTGCCGTCCGTATTGGGCGAATGTTGGGCGTAGATAGCGTGTTGATCTATCGGATCGACGGGCCAACGTTGCGCGACCGGTTCTTCGCACGCACGCCTCGCGATCTTCCGCCGGTGATCATTACGAGCAAAATTATTCGAGTCGAGAGCGGGGAAGTCGTCTATCACAACGTGGTAACGGCGCGTGTGGATGAGACTGAGGCATCCGGTTGGTCACTCTCAGACAATGTCGACTATCAGCGATGGAGCCGCGAGGCCGTAGACAGAGGCGTCATACAGACGGTTGACGATCTGTGCCACGCATTTGAATAACAGGTTGGACGTTACCAGAAGGGAGAGAATACGAATGAATTATCGACAGAACTGCATGCAACAAAGCGGGGTCGCGCTGGTCATGAGTCTGTTTGTCCTCTCGCTGATCACGGCTTGCGCCAGCGACCAACCCAAACCTCTTCCGCAACCGACTCCGGACCAAGTACGGGGTCATGCCGATCGAGCGTTCGACAAGCTCAAACAAGAGGAACGAGAGCGAGCCACCCAGCCTCCGGCGCCGAGTCAGTGAGCCGACGCCCTACCGATTCGATTTGGGTAGGGCCCAGACCGCAAATCGAGCAATAGGTTTCACGAGGGGCAATTCCCAAAGAAGTTGTTGCCGAGGTACTCGCTCCACTTGGCGAGTTTCATGGAAGCTGCCAAGAAGACTGGACGAGACCAGCAGTCGCAGGACGCCTGAGAGAAAGAAAACAAAAGGCAAATTGGATGCGGGCTGGAGGATGACTCCTGCCCATTCGATGCGTACGGGAAGGCTCTCTACCAGCCAGCTCCCGAGCAAGGCTCCCACTGACCACCCTATGGCATTGACCGTGCTATACAGCGCGATGGCTTTCGCTCGCTCCTCCGGCCTCACCGAATCGAACACATAGTTTTGCAGTCCCAATGCCAAGCCGGCCCAAATGACGCCGCCCAAAAAATTGACTGCCAGGAGAAAGCCCAAATTGGTACTCACAAGATACAACATCGGCAAGATTGGCACCGTGAAGCCGGTAATGGACAAGAATGGCTTTGTTTCCAAAACGATCTCCGAATTGCCCCCAGGCCTGCAGGGTGAGGAGTTGACCGAGGAGACCTGCAGCCAGCCATCCCCCGTAGCCGATGTAGGACAGCTGGAGATCCTGTAGCATGTACAGGACAAAAAATGGACCAGCGATCAAGACGGACGCATGCATCAGGCCTGAGAAAAGCAGGAAGCGACGGAAGTCCTTCGTCGCGCTCAGACGGAAGAAGCCGCGAAATCCTTGCTGAGCCTCCTGATGGGCTGTCGGATGTAAATCTTGAACGGGAGACAAGGCCAAAGCCGAGAGGATTCGGGCGCTTCCGGCCAGGGCGAAGATCAGCACGAATCCCCACCATGCGGCGGTGGAATGCTGCCAGAGGCTCAGTACCCATCCGGCGCCGCAGAGCGCAAAGAAGCTGAGGCCGGCGATGACTTGGGCTCGGCGTGCGAAATACGCCCCTCTTTCATGCTGATCGAGCCAATCGGCAATCAAACTATTCCAAGCCGGCGCAGTGAATTGGGCGCAGGCAAAATACGCGGCAGCTCCACACACGACGAGCCAAGGGCCCCACTGCGGAATCAGCAGAGGTAGAAGTACGATGGGAATCCAAGCGAAGGCTTGCCCAACGGTGCCGGCAGAGATGAGGGCTTTGCGATTGGGGAACCACCGTAATAACTTAACGGAAACGAGTTGAGCCCCTGTCCCAATGAGTTGGGGCAATGCCGATAGCACACTCAGTTGGAACGGGCTTGCATGAAGGAGCAGGGCGAAAGCGGAGAGATACTGTTCACCGCTTCCCTGCGTGACGGCTTGGCAGGCGCCGTCTCGGAGACCGTAGCGAAGACCTCGTTCGCCGGCACTCTGCGACTGGGAGTTGGTTGACGTGGCCTCTCGTATACGCCCCGGCAGTGTCAGATCCACATGATCCTCGTGTGGGAGAGAGTTCTGATTGATCCTAGCACAGAAGGTGAAGAGGCGGAACGGAAACAGTTCAGCCATCTGGTCAGTCGGTGATTGACCCTTTACTGATCTCTCGATACCATAGCGGTACGAGTGGTCAGCAGTTTATGGTGGCCCCAATGATAGAGTCAGGAAGGAGAGGGACGAATGTCCTCGTGAGGGTGCTCGCCAGCTTGACCGTCGTCGTATGTGTATGGCAGGAAGTTGACGCTCGGGATCTGTTCGCGCCGAAGGAGCAAACGACGACCGAGGCTGATCCCACCCAAAGCCCGTCGTTCGACGAACAGAAGACGGGCATCCCTCAATCTCTTTTTACCTGGATCAAGATGGCCAAAGGGTATGAGATCGAGTGGGATACATTCGGGCGGAAAGGCTGGTACACGCAAGATCCTCGGCTGAAGCCAATCGAACCTGGATCGGTGTTTCCTCGGAATATTCCCACGATCTATATCGTGTTCGAGTCAGCTCCGCTGGAAGATCCTGCCCAGTTCAGCGCTCAGTGGTTTCTGGAGGAGAAGCAGGGCGTCCTCTCATCCGTTCCGCTCGGCAAAGACATTTTGGAAGTGCCTGGACATGAACGCTACGGATTCCTGGAACTTCAAAGACCTGGAGACGCTTGGGACGTTGGGACTTATCTGGTGAAACTATTCATCACGCCGCTCGGGCAACAGTCCTTTCATGCGGCCAATCAAGTGGGCACCATGCGATTTACTATTGTCGAAGGTGCTACTCCTTCAGGCAAAAGTCCGCACTAGCCACGTGTCTCCCGCTCATCGATTGGTAATTGCAACAGACGCACGCATGAATATATGGGGCAAGCAGAGAAAAGGAGCAGGATGAAGGAGCGTATCAAAGTCACAGATCAGGAGAAGCTGACACTACTCTATGAGCGATTCCGAGACGTGTGCCTGGTCGAGAAAGAGGTCTGGAAAGAGATTTTCATGCCGCGGGAGGTGACGCAGGGGCCTGTCCGAACAAACGTGCAAGATCGCTATGACGTGGAAATCGATGACCCCGCGATTGAAGATGCCCTGGATGCGAATATCCCTCGCGGCAGCCAGGCCCTGGCTGCCGCAATTCAGGAATATCGAACACACATTTCGTTTTATCGAAAAGTCTGAGGGTTTCAGTTGGCTGCAAGCACTCGTTCGACATCCTGCACGATCTCTGGCGACAACGGCTTCGTGCGGTGATGGTATCGGGCGACGACCTTTCCCGAACGATCGACTAGATACTTCTGGAAGTTCCACTCCACCTCTCCGGGGATTGGGCCCTGTTCAGTCAGACACCGATAGAGCGGATGTTTATCCTCGCCCTTCACGCTGATCTTGCTGAAAAGTGGAAACGACAGGCTGTACTTCGTGTAGCAGAATGTTTTGATGTCTTCATTCGTCCCTGGCTCTTGCTGCCCAAAGTTGTTCGCAGGGAACGCCAAGATCTCAAAGCCCTTCTCCCGATACTGTTCATACATCTGTTCAAGGTCGGTATACTGCGGAGTATTGCCGCAGAAGCTGGCCGTGTTCACCAACAACACCTTGCCGCGGAACTGGCTGAGCGATACCGGCTTCCCATCGATATCATTCAGCGTAAAGTCATAGACCATGGGCATCTGTGCTGCCATGAGTATGGGCCCTTCTTCTTTCGCCTGTGGGGAACTCGGCTCAAGTAGGTCGCTCGATCCACCACCGGCAATCAAGCCAATTCCTGCGAACAATCCCCCCAATGTATGACGCAATCTACTCAAAGGACGCCTTGCGGTTAGAGTCGTTCTAAGGCGTCAATGCGAGCTTCCATCGGCGGATGCGTGGCAAAGATACGCATGAATCCAGAGGAATTACCGGAGATCTTCATCGTCGCGAGCGCATCCTGTCCAGAGTACTCGACCTGCGAACGAGTGACCCATCGATCGATCGCGCGAAGGGCTGAGATCATCGACTCCTTGCCGTACACCTTGGCGGAAAAGGCATCCGCGCCATATTCACGCTGACGCGAAAACCAACAGATCAGGACCGAGGCCAGGATACTGACGACGATCTGGATAACGATCGACAACCCAAAACCGAGCATCGCTTGATCGCGTTCCGCAAAGAACCGGCGCACCCACATGGCGATGTAGTACACGAACGTGTTCATCAGCCCTGCTAGTACGGTCGTCGCGAACATGTCCCCGTTGTAGACGTGTCCCATTTCGTGGGCAAGGACGGCTCGTACTTCCTGTTCTTGCAAGTTGCTCAATAACCCGGTGGAAACGGCCACCATCGAGTTATTCTTACTGGGGCCGGTCGCAAAGGCGTTGGGATCGGGTGCTTCATAAATCCACACCTCAGGCATCGTAATCTGGAGCCGTTGCGCGATTTCCTGGACGGCGCCGTACACCACCTGCTCAGCTTGCGACCGAGGTTGAGTGATCTGGCGGCAATCCAACATGGCCCGTGCCATTTGTTTGGAGAATGCCAAACTGATAAAGGCACCACCAAAGCCGAAGGCGAGAGCCCAGACTAACGAGCTGAGGTCCACCGATCCTTGCAGGTCGATCCCGAACATGGGAAGAATGACATTAATAAGCACCGGCACGGTGAGCGAGAGCGTCACCATAATCAGAATGTTGGCGGCTAGCAGCAGGAACATGCCTTTCATCCACTTCATCGAGATCCTCCTTCACAACCATGTTCTCGCCCCATTATTCGGGCGAGTCACCAGTGAGAGTGATTATACTAACGGATTCAGGGAAATGCATCCTAACCTCGAATGTGATGGCGATATGTCGTAGGAAATAACTCCTTAAATGCCAAGGTCAAGGCGCCCGAAGTGCCTGAAACTTCTGGGCAAAGTTGACCCATTCCCGTCCTTCCTGTTAGAAATGGCTCATCGATGGGGTGCATATGCGATTGATCCACATGTTCGCGACTGTCTGCTTGCTGGCATCGGTCGGCGTGGCAAGCGTTCATGCAGCAGAACCTTCCCAGTCCGGCCCTCCTGTCGTGATCTCGGTGGCGGCAGATGGGGTGCAGCGAGCCACGGTCACACTCGATAGCTATTCGTATAGCCCCAACCATCTGATCGTCGAAGCTGGAAAGCCGGTTGAACTGACACTCACCAGTGTGACAACGATTATCCCACACAATTTTATCATCAAGGACCCAGCGGGAAGACTATCCGTTGAACAGGATGTCAGTGCCGGCAAGACGGTCACCATTACATTTACACCAACTCAGCCTGGCACATTTCCCATCTACTGCGACAAACGGCTCTGGCCGTTGCCCAGCCATCGCGACAAAGGGATGGAAGGGACCTTGGAAGTGCGATAGGTGTGGCTACGAGTATAGAGACCTCCAAGCAGGACCTGCTCCGCGATCTCCTCAAGCAAGTGTCCCGCCTCTTCTACACGACCTTGGCAGTGGTTCCGGCAGATGTGCGCGATCAAGTCAGCCTCGCTTACCTCTTTGCCCGCGCGGCGGACACGATTGCGGACACGGAGTTGATCGATCGCCCCCGTCGGTTGGATTTACTCAGCCAACTCAAAGCTCAATTCGTGAGCGATCAGATCGCCTGGACCCAGGTGCGAGACATCCAGCACGCGGTGGCACCAATCCAACAGAATTCTGCCGAACGTATCCTGCTCGAACGACTGGAAGACTGCTTCAAGCTCTTCCAGACCTTTTCATCAGACGATCGACGCCGCATACAACGGCTCATGTCCACGTTGACGCAAGGCATGGAGATGGACCTCGTCGTCTTCCCCGGCACGTCAGCCGCAGATCTCACAGTTCTGAAGACACTCGATGATCTGGACCGCTATACCTATTACGTGGCCGGATGTGTGGGTGAGTTTTGGACAGACTTGATGTGTGCGCACCGGAAGGCGTTGGCCTCGTGGAAAGTGCGGGAGATGTCGGAGGTCGGCGTCAGATTTGGAAAAGGATTGCAACTCACGAACATTGTGAAAGATATCGCGCATGATCTCCAGAAAGGCCGCTGCTACGTACCGGCGCCCATGCTGGCCGAAGCCGGACTCACCGCACATGACTTACTGGACCAGCAGAACCGTGCACGTTTTCAGCCGGTCCTGAGCAAGCTTGTCCGTATGGCTGTGGAACATCTTGACCAAGGCTGGCTCTATGCCATGGCAATTCCACGATATGAAACTCGTCTGCGATTGTCCTGCATGTGGCCGATTCTTTCCGCCGGCGAATCGCTGAAGCTCGTCATGAATTCGCCCGATCTCTTGAACCCCGCGGTAACAGTCAAAATCCCGCGGAGCCAGGTCTATCAAATCATGGCCCTGACGACGGGCACCTTCGCCTGCGGGTATGTCGGGACAGCATATTGGGGCCACTTGAGAAAACAGATTATCTGAATAGTCTTTGGATCGCATGCGAGGGATAGGGATCCAGGCAACAGGAAGGGTCGAACTCTTAGGGAGGATTCGAGAGTCAGACGCCGGTCGGGCAGATCGGAACACAAATGGCTTAATGGGTGTCGCGGTCGGGATGGCGGATGGTGTGATCGTGAATGATCATGACGGATTTAGCTCCTTCAAAGAGACGTTGTGAACAGATGCCAACGCGAATAAATGGACCGGGATTCTTTCACTGAAAGCGGGATAATCGGTTAGGGGTCACAATCCTACATTGGCCGAGCGGCCAACTTATAACCCGGGACGGGTTTCTGCTATGACGCTGAGTTCTAGTGGTGTTCCCGCACGCCGCACATCCAATTTCAATGCCTGCCCCGCTTCGACTCGGCACAGTCGTTTGGCCTCGCGATCCGAGGTGACCGTCGCCAGGGCGATGCCGTTACAGGCCACCACCCGATCACCGACCCTGAGGCCCGCTTTCTCGGCAGGCCGACCACCCCGAAGTTCCCGCACGAGGTAATACCGCGCGCCGGCTGATTCCTGTAAGTCCCAGTTGACGCCGATCTGTCCGGAACCGAGCAACCCGGTTTGCGATCCGAACCGGGCGAGAATGCGATGCGCGATGACGCGAGCCAAGCCTTCGGGATCATCCGCCATGCCGTCAGAACCATGCCCTTCTCCGTTGAATAGCACCACGCCGTTCTCGACATCGATCATCCGTAAGGCCAGCGACACGCGGCTGATCTGTTCTCCCTCGGTTTGCTCCCATTGTTGCACTTCGCCCACCACAATGGCCTGCGCGCCGACAAGCTTCCCGACCTTCAGCACCTCGGCATCGTCGGTATGCTGCAGTTGGACGACCTGCTCCTTGAACACTTCATCGAGCTCGGTTCGCTCGACCACATTGACGTCCAAGTCCAACAACAAGGTCGTCACAATCCCGGCCACACGCGACCCCGATCCCTGCACACCCGGCGCATCCTCAAACAACATGACGGCCATCGTCCGATAGCGATCGATCGTATCGCGATTAATTGGGCCGGCGCCGGCCACCACCGGCTCAGGACGTCCACGCATCCCGCCGGCTCCTAGGGCGGCAGTGCCAGACGAAGCACAGGCGCGGCGCCGCTGTAGAATAGCGGCAGGCGTCCCCCAAGCACAGAGTTCGTCGTTCACCAGCACAATATGGTGCGGATATTCGCGTTGATGTTCTGCGGCAAGGTTAGTAAATGGATAGAAAATGCAGCCGCCGATCCAGACCGATATCGGACAGAGTGCCAGCTCATAGAGCCACTGTTTGCGGGCCGTAAGGGAATATTCCCAGACCAATAAACGGCCATCGTCACGCAGCACTCGGTCCGGCCGACCGATCTGTTCGACCACCTCGGCCTTCGTCATCGGCACGGCCAACCGGTCCAGCTTGGATTCCGACTTCACAATTGTGTAGGCGACCCCGCAAGCCGAAAGCGTGCCGGCAAGACCAACGATCACGAGTATGAGGATGAACGAGGAACACTGGATGGAAGGAACCGCCCGCTGCATCGGCATCGCTGCAAGGGTAACACTCCAGGAGCGAGGGCTGCAACGCAGAGAGGTGGGATTGGACAGGAATCAGTTCAAGGAAGGATCGAACGGCATATCCGCGTAATGGCGATAGTCGTCGCCCAGGGTACTCACGATGTCCGGCCAGATCCGTGTAGGATCCTTGTCGAAGACGGCATTGGGATCTGCTGGAATGGTAAACCAGGATCCGGTTTGCATTTCAGACTCCAGCTGTCCTGGGCCCCATCCGGAATATCCGATATAGGCGCGAAAGGCCTCGCGCCCCTCGCTGGTGGTCAAAATACGATCAACGAGATCTGTATCCCCGCCGAGACAGATCCCATCAAAGACATGATGGGAATTCTCAGGCAATTGATCCAAGCGATAGAGCATCATAACCTGGTTCGTTTGCACCGGCCCTCCGGAAAAGAGCACGTGCCTCTGGCCTTCGAGAATGGGAACTTGAGGTAGCGCCTCCGAGACTGACATCGCCGTCGGGCGATTGACGACGACACCCAGCGCACCTTCGGCCCCATGTTCGCAGAGCAACACGACGGTCTGACGAAAGTTCGGATCGCGCAAGGACGGCGCCGCGATGAGGAAGATACCTTTCCCGAGTGGGGCCTTCATATTGCTAATCCTACCGCGCTGCCCCGTGCCGCGCAAGCGGCACAACGAACCGAGATCTACAGATGGGCCCCACAGGATGCTCAAACAGACCGTCCAGCAGGCCGCAGCGAGTGAGGAGGCGACGCGTACGGTTTAGGTACGTGGAGCCTCATCGCGCAGCGAGAACGATGCTGGCGGCCTGTTTCAGCATCCTGTCACCGATAGAGGGATTCGCGTCGATCGCGGAGCAAATCGTTGTAGGGAGTAACGGCCTTGTTCCGCGCGTCGGCAGGATCGATCTCGACGATACAGAGTTCCTCCTGGTCCCGCGGTGCGCGATGGAGAATCGTCCCGAGTGGAGCGACGACTTCACTGTTCCCGATAAACGTGAGCTGATCTTTGCCGTCTCGTGCTTCGCTCCCTGTGCGATTACACGTAATCGCGAACACTCGATTTTCCAGGCACCGAACAGGCATGGAGTCCGGGCAATTGGGCAATACGAGATTCGACGGATGGCAGATGATCTCTGCTCCCTTGACCGCCAACGTGCGCGCGGCCTCCGGATAGTACCAATCGAAACAGATCATCGCGCCAATCTTGGCCGGCCCGATATCCCACACCTGAAATCCCGTGTCTCCGGGCGTAAAGAACAGCGTTTCCTCAAAAAACAGATGGGTCTTTCGATAGCACCCGATAAACCCTGACGGGCCGACGACCACGGCGGAGTTATAACAGGCAGACCCAGCGCGCTCCGGAAGACCGGCGACAATCACCATCCGTCGCCGCTTAGCCAAGTCGATCAACCGTCGTGTGGTTGGTCCATCCGGCACCGACTCTGACAGCGTGATCGCTTCTTGCTGCGACACGAACTGATAGCCGGACGCAGCATAACTCTGGCAAGACGATCAGATCGGCGTCAGCCTGGTCGAGTGTCTCCACTATCATATCGAGATTGTGCGACACCTCGCCGAACCGTGGAGTGAACTGATAAAACCCGACATGCATGATCGTCACGTCCCCAGAACAAAACGGGCAGGGTTGCCCCTGCCCGTTCAAAAAGATCCCTGACCGAACGACTTACTTCACTTCTGACAAATGGGTGACCGCGCCTTCGGCATGTTGTGTGGCCACATCGGCGTGACCGGCCTTGCCATGCTCAACAGCATTCCTTGAGATGCTTGATCCCTTCATCCACATGCGGATTCTTCCCTGCCGCCCCGGCATGCTTGAGTGCTTCCTCAGCAATGCTTCACGGCAACATCGGCATGGCCCTGTTTGCCATGCGCCACGGCTTCCTTGGCATGTTCCAAGGCTTCGGCCGCATGCTTGTCAGCGGCAAGGGCGAGCCCGCTGAACAGCGGGAAACCAACAAGCGCGGCAACCGCCGCCACAGCCAGTACGCCGCGATGGATTCTCATTCTCATGGGTTCCTCCTCACTGATTAAGGTTCATTCGACGGGTGAACGATATGATTAACCGGCCCTCCTCAACTCTCCTCCGCCATCACCTTACACAGCCGGTTTTTCACTGTCAAGAAGGCCGCACCTGGGGATCGACGTTCAGGATGTGCTGCAATCCCTTGGCGTCCTTTTCCACCGGACAGGCAAAATCCCGACTCCACTCCCACCAGGATCCCGGATAGTTGCGGACCTTCCGATACCCGGCGAGTTTGAGGACAAAATACAGCCAAGCTGAACGGACACCGCCTGTGCAATAGCAGATGACCTCTTGATCCTGCGTGAGACCTTTCTCGGCGAGACTCTCTGTGATCGTCTCCAGATCTTTCACCGTGGCATTTGCGTGAAGAAATCCATTCCAAGCCAGATGAATCGCGGAGGGAATGTGGCCGGGTCGCGGTATCCCCGACACCTCTTTCCCAAGATATTCTTCGAGGCTGCGCGCATCGACGATCACGGTGTTCGGATGCGGCTGCTTCACGAGGTGCTTCAGTTCGTCTTTGTCGGCGATCACAGCAGCCACCGGCCTGACGGTGAAGGTCCCCGGCTTGGGTGTCACGGGCCCATGCTCGAACGGCCGTTTTTCCTGCACCCACTTGACCCACCCGCCGTCGAGAATTCGCAGGCGTGTGTGTCCGAGATATTCCAACATCCAGAACATGCGGCCTTCGTCTCCCCAGTTGTCGAACGGATTGGAATAGATGACCACCTCGCTATCCTGACTGATGCCCAAGGCGCGGATCTTCTGTTCCATGCGTCCGCGATCGGGATCGAGCAATCCCTTCGGCACAGCATGGGGATCGCTGTACTCATGCCAGGTCGAATGCACTGCCCCTGGGATATGGCCGCCGAATTCGTAGGCCGCCCGCCCACGCACGTCGAGAATCACCAGACCGGGCTGTCCCAAGTTCTGCTGGAGCGTTTCGGTATCAATAAGCAAAGCGTGTGTCATGTCGTGCCTTTGCGGTTTGAGCTGTCAACAGTCAGCCTTCAGCTCCGGCCTTACAGCTTAATCCATCCGGCTGACGGCCGATTGCTGATTGCTTATCGCTTTCACTCAGCGCGGCCGCAAGCGCACCGGACAATGGAAACTCCCGCTCGTACACGACGAATCGATAGGGATCGTTCCCCGTCAGCCCATATTTAGTCTGCAGCATCTCATGCTGCTTATCGGTCACGATGTGGTACTGCACGCGAGTCTTCACTTTCAATCCCTCCGCCTGGGCCGGGAGTTGGTACGTAAACTGGTATTCCCGGCTGGCCAAGGGCAACAGGCGGTTATCATACAATTCGACGATGGCCGGCTGCCACATAATCCAGCGGCCCATCGTCGATGTTTGATGATCGAGCACCCGTCCCTGCTGATCTTCCACGGAAAACTCCACCGTAAAGTACCGGTCGGGATCGCCGGTCGGAATCTTATGGCCGGCGCCTGCATTGATCAGCGTCAGCGTAAATCCGACTCGATCGCCCGGCTTGGGCGAAGCGGTGTCGGCCCTTACTTGTATTCCTACCGCCCGCTTCACCATATCGGGGTCGTGCCCGCCGCGCCAGAGGTGCTGGCGTCCACGTCGGATCGGACTATTCACTGCGACCGGCCGATCGATTTCAGGCATGTGGCAGCTCTGGCAAATGAAGCCCCGCTCCTGCATGAAAAACTTGCCTTCGTACTCCGCGTAAGTCCCGCAAGGTCCCACGTTATAAAACTGAGCCGGTCCGGACACGACATTGTGACAGCGATAACAGACCTGCGCCGTCCTGAAATTCGGATCGAACTTGGTCGGGTGCGGCGCGGCCGAATCTTCGAACGGTCCGTAGATGACTCCATCCCGCACATGACAAGCCGCGCAGGTCACCGATTCTTTCTGATACTCGGGATCGTACTGGGGATTGGGCTCTTGAATCGCCTTCTCCACCCGCCCTCGTGGAATCTCTTTCACCAATGTCGGCTGCTGGTTTTCCAGCGGGGTGTGACAGTTCAAGCACACCCAGATATTCTTGTCTTTTTTCCAATAGGCTTGAAAGAATGGATCCTCATAGGCGTGGGCGTGGATACTCGTCTTCCATTCGTCGTAGATCTCGCGATGGCATTGGCCACACGACTCAGCCTTCAGACTCGTCAGACCCTCCGGAATTTTTTGAAACGGAATCGCATGGGCATAATCCGACCGCAACCCGAAAATCACGACCGGCTTGATCTCGGTGTAATACAGATAGACGAGCACACCAGCCAGGACACACCCGAGCAGAACCTTGACAGGGTCTTCATGCGGCTAAGAGCGCCTGAATGTGGCGATCGACCGAGGCGGCCAAGGCCGTCAGATGATACCCGCCTTCGAGCGACGAGAGCATGCGCCCGCCGGCATGGCGCTTGGCAATGCCGGCCACGATGCCGGTGAGGTCCGCGTAGCCCTCTTCCGTCAACCCCATGCTCGCGAGCGGATCGTCTTTGTGCGCATCGAAGCCGGCGGAGACGATCACGAATTCCGGTTTGAACGCATCGGCCGCAGGCACCAACGATTTCTGAAAGACGGCGCGATACTCCTCATCGCCCTCACCCGCTTCCATCGGCACATTGATCGTGAACCCTTCCCCTGCTCCCCGTCCTCGTTCCGATTCTCGACCCGTTCCCGGATAGTGCGGGTATTGATGCGTGCTGAAGAAGAGCACGGATGGATCGTCCTCGAAACTATGCTGCGTGCCGTTGCCGTGATGCACATCCCAATCGACGATCAACACACGGGTGAGACCATATTTCTTCTGCACATAACGCGCCGCAATCGCCACATTGTTGAAGAGACAGAAGCCCATCGCACGCCCCGCTTCGGCATGATGCCCCGGCGGCCTCACCGCACAGAAGACATGGTCCACTTGCCGGCTCATAATCGCATCGACAGCAGCCAATGCCCCGCCGGCTGCCAGATAGGCGGCAGTCAATGAACCGGGAGACATGGAGGTATCGGGATCGAGCGAGACCCGCCCGTTCGTCGGTGCGTGACTCTTCAGCATCGCAAGATACGAGGGCGTATGGATCTGCGTAATCCATTCGTCTTCAGCCTCTCGCGGTTCAATCCTGGTCAGCCGAGCCGCCGTACCGCTCTGTTCCAGCTGCTGCATGATGGCGCGCAGCCGATTGGGAGACTCTGGATGCCCAGCCCCCATGTCATGGTCGAGATATGCGGGATCGTAAACGAGTCCCGTCTTGCCCATAAATGCTCCAGCTTGCTTGCCCAGCAGGACGCTCAAAATGGCTGCCTAGCGAGGCCGCAACGAGCGAAGGCCCAGGAGGTACAAACCGCACTTCGTGTGCGTCGTTCGCCATTTCAATGGATCTTCGCGAATGGAAAAGCCCTTCCAATCCTTCCGACCTCCTAAAAACTCCCATCAACGTTGAGGCGATGCGCGACGCGAGAACAAAGCTGGCAGGCTTTTTCAGCGTCCTATCGAATCGTAGCATGCAGGAAACAGCATAGACAATGAGCGCTCGCCGCTGCTATCGTCTATTGAATTGGAGGAAGAGATGCCAAATCGACGAATCGAACCGCTCAAGAAAGTCCTGACGATTGATCCGAACGACGAGGTGGCCTGGTTTGGTCTCGGAAAGGCCTACATGGAAGATGCGAACTTCGAAGAAGCGGCCAAGGCCCTTCAACAATGCGTCACGGTGAAACCTACCTACTCAGCCGCCTACTACGCCTGGGCCCAGTCACTGCACAAGCTGGGACGTCACGACGAGTGCCGCACCGTCTGCGCTACCGGCATCGATGTGTCCACGAAAAACGGCGACGCGATGGTGACAAAGAATCTGGAGATGCTGAGAGGCTCGCTGCCTGCTTAAGAACTGACACTTCACTGATCAGCCTCAGCGAGACGAGGTAGGAACCTAATCTGCCCAGTCGCGCCTTTCTCGCATGTCTCGCACGTCACGATTTCTAGACCGGTTCCGCTCCTTCGTCGTCATCATCAGATGAAAGGCCGAGGGCTTCTGGCTGGCGCTTGGCGATTTCCTCGTACACTTCATCGAGCCAGCGGCTCGCGCAGCCAAGGATCTCCCTGACTAACGGTTCCGGTTGGCCCGTGCGTTTGATGGTCCATTGGCAGACATATTCCAACAACACTTCCCGCTCGAACCGCTCCGACGATTGCATGGCCAGCGAAGTCATTTCGCTCAGCCCAGTCTTGAGAATCTCAGCCACCGTGTCGCGCCCATAGGACGTGCTGGCGGTGACATATTGGACTGCCCGGTTGAGTTCTTGGTCGGTCATGAGGTCTCCCGTACTCTTTGCCCATCATCATACCGAGAATGCCACCGCAGATGGAAGATTCTCATTGGTCTTAGCCTAGCGAAAAACTCTGCGTCCTCGTCGGCGGGAATGGTATGATCGTGGCCGAGCAATTCCAGCCCACATGATGCATGAAGGCAAGATGAAGGAGATGCAACGTATGCCTGTGAAGATCAGCCGGAAAGATTCGACCTCACGCACAACCTCTTCCCCAAGAGGGCGGAGCCGCATCTATTCCGAGCGCTGGGATCTCTCACATTTGGCAGAGGATCCGGTGCAGCGTTTCGAGGCCCTGGTGGGAGAGATCGAATCCAAGGTGGCGCAATTTGAATCTGCGCGAGCCCAACTCAGTCCGACCATGGCAACTTCAATCTTCCACCCGCTGCTGACGCTCAGTGAAGACATCGCGGCTGCATCGTCCCGGATCAGCGCCTATGCCTACCTCTGGTTCTCCGAAAACACGAAAGACCTCGCCGCGCGTTCGTTTAAGACCAAGGTCGAGGAGCGGCTCACGGCGCTTCAGAACCGGCTGGTGTTTTTCGACCTCTGGTGGCAGAGCGTCGATGAGGACAATGCGCGCCGGCTCATGGCCGGAACGGGCACGCTCCGGTATCACCTCGAAACTATTCGCCGATTTAAGCCTCACACGCTGTCTGAACCGGAAGAAAAGATCGTCAACATCAAGAACATCACGGGTCGCAGCGCAGTCCATTCGCTGTACGACGTCGTAACGAACGCCTTCACGTTCACGCTCACCGTCAACGGCAAACGAAAGACGATGACGCGCGAGGAACTGACGTCCTATCTCCGCCATGCGCAAGGACGGCTGCGTGAAGCCGCCTATCGAGAACTGTACCGTGTCTACGCCGATCAGCACGATCTGCTGGGCGAAATCTACAAGACCTTGGTCAACGACTGGAAAGCGGAAAATCTCCAACTGCGCCGCTTCGTCTCCCCGATTGCCACCCGCAACCTCGGGAACGACATTCCAGATGAAGCCGTGGCATCGCTCCTGAAGGTCTGTCAGAAAAACGCGGGCATCTTCCAGGACTACTTCCGCATCAAGGCTCGCCTGTGCAAGATCAAGCCGATGAGCCGCTATCACATCTATGCGCCGCATCGCACGGAACAGAAATCCTATCGCTATCAGGATGCCGTCCGAATGGTGCTGGAGGCCTATCGAGGATTCTCTCCGCAATTAGCTGAGCTGGCGGAACGGGTGGTTCATGAACGCCATATCGACGCGCGGACGAGGCCCGGAAAAATCGGAGGCGCCTATTGTTACAGCGTCGTCCCAAGCATGACCCCTTACGTGCTGTTGAACTTCACCGGCGAGGCACGTGATATCGCGACGATGGCCCATGAGCTCGGCCATGCCGTCCACGGCATGCTGGCGGCGCGACATTCCATCTTTACCTTCCATTCCACCCTCCCTCTGGCGGAAACAGCCTCGGTGTTCGGGGAACGGATCCTGTCCGATGCCCTCATGAACCAGGAACGGGACAAGAAGGTGAGACAGGGACTCCTGCTCAACCAACTGGATGACATCTACGCCACGGTCCTCCGGCAAGCCTATTTCGTTCAATTTGAGAATCAGGCCCATGAGATGATTGCCCAGGGCGCGACCGTGAAGGATCTGGCCAAGACCTATCTGGCCGAGGTGCGGCAGCAGTTTGGGAAAGGCATCAAGGTCCCGGAAGAGTTTCAATGGGAATGGCTGACCATTCCCCACATCTTTGCCAGCCCCTTCTATTGCTACGCCTACAGCTTCGGCAACTTATTGGTCCTCGCTCTCTACCGGATGTACCAAAAAGAAGGGGCGGCATTCGTGCCAAAGTATCTGGATCTGCTGAGTACCGGCGGGTCGGAGGCGCCGCAGACGATTCTCGCCAAAGTCGGTGTCGATATGGCTGTCTGAAGACTTTTGGCAATCGGGGTTCGATACGATCCGCGAGATGGTCAATCAGCTGGAACACACGCTGTAGAGCCGCCTCGCCTTTCCAAGTCAGCAGCCATCCCCCTTGTGCCATCCCATCTAGCCCACTTGACACACAGAGAGGATCGGGGTATTATTAATCTGAGTTGATAACGGTTATCATAATCGTTCCTGATGGTGAGACCTACTCGACGATAAAGGATACGCCCATGTACCTCTGCCTCTGCAAAGGAATTACTGAGTCGGATGTCCGTGAAGCAGGACAGGCCGGCATTGTCATGCCCGGCCAACTCAAAGCGAAGTTCGGACTGAAAGAGACAGGATGCTGCGGTCGCTGTTCAAAGAATATTCATGAGTTTGTGCAAATCGCGGCAAGTGCCCACAAAGTCCCTTCCCCCAACGGCGTACGAAGCTAACCTGGGCCTAATGCCGTCTCCCCTCACAGACGCCCTGTAAGGCTGCTGTGACACAGATTCACTCGACATTAACGGACACAAACTTGCCTTCGCAAACGTGTAGGCCGACCCTTGCAACATTGATTCTGAAATGGGAGAAACGAGGACACGGACTGCTCAAAAAGGCGTCTCAAACCCGCGACAAGCAATGGGGTAACCTACTACGTCCCGCACATAGAGCGCCTGAGCGATGTGAGAATACCGCTGGAGAGCTTTCGGGCAGCCTGCTAGTGAGAAGAGCCTCGCTGCATCATCACAGCGACTTCGGCCACACGTCGACCCAATGCCTTGGCGTCGGCCAACTCCTTGTTGTCGATGCCGGGGCTGTCACCTTCCGTGGTGGCAGATGCGCCGAAGGCCCCACCTCCACTGACGACGATCATCTGATTCCCCAGCATCGCGGCAAGAATCGTCAACATCGTCACTTCCTTCCCGCTCGACACCTGACCACCCGTGGCGAAGGCCGCGCCGATCTTGTTCTTCATCTTGAATTCTGGGAAACACGCCGAATTTAAACTGCCAGTTGTCAAAGAAGATTTTCACCTCGCCCGACATGTTCGACCAATAGACCGGCGAGCCGACAACCACCGCATCGGCGGAGAACAAATCGTCCGCCGTCACCTTGCCGACTCGTTTCAATAGCGCCTCGGCACCGGAAACGCTCTTCACGCCATCGACCACCGCTTCGGCCATGCGTTCCGTATTGCCGGAGAGCGAATGGTAGGTCACGAGCACCTTCACCAGCGGAACCGGCTCGTCCGCGAATGTCTCACCGGAGCCGGTACCTAGCGCCAGAAGAAGGGCACACAAAAACAGAGAACCATTGAGACGGAGTCGTGAACTAAAGGTGAGAGGCAAAAACATCGAATCACAGAGAGAAGGAAACGGCGTGACAGAATTGGCGCCTATTCAACGACGGACAATTTCTTCTTCCATACGCTCTTCAACGGAGACTTCCGTCAACGTTCCGCGATAGTCGCACTTGTGGCAGCGAACCCGCCATTCTTCGATCCACTTTTCTTGCACGTATGACTGCCGACACTTCGGACACACAAATACGCCTTTCACATAATGCACTTTCCGCGTCTCTTTCATACGCTCCTCTCATGCTTATGATGGCCGAGGATGGCATAGGCAACGGCGTGATTGCAAGACACCCTCAACCATAATCTCCAGCAATTCGATCCCACGACACGCGACCTCCGTCTTGACTCACCTCCAATGGGCCGATAGGATGCCGCCGTGCAACGAGGCCGATCACTCACGCTTTTCTTCATCCTCCTCCTCTCGTTCCCCTGCTGTACCCAAGCGGGGAGCGATCCAGCCATGTCAGGATTGATCCCGATTACCCTCCCTGGAGGCAGCATCATTCATGCAGAATTGGCCGACACACCTCAAAAACGTGCAGAAGGATTGATGTACCGTGAACATTTAGCCGACGACCGCGGCATGCTCTTTACGTTCTCGCAGGCACAAGCCTGGGTGTTCTGGATGAAGAACACAAAGATCCCGCTCGATCTCATCTGGATGAATGAGAAAAAGCAGATCATCCATATTGAACAACGCGTCCCGATCTGCACGAGAACGGACGACAGCTGCCCACAATATCGGCCCAACGAGGGCGCGCTCTATGTCTTGGAACTCGCAGGGGGTCGAGCTGAGAGTTTGAAGTTGCAGCGGGGATCGAAACTTCAGTTCCGGGTCCCGTAGGCCCAGGAAGCTGCGGAAAAACTATTGTGGCACGGCCGAAACTCAATGGTCCGCAGGATGCTCAAAAAGGCCGTCCAGCAAGGCCGCAGCGAGCGAAGAGGCGAGGCGTACGCTTCGGGTACGTTGAGCCTCTGAACGATGCGAGAACGAAGCTGGCGGACTTTTTCAGCATCCCGCTAGGACCGTTCCTGCCAGGCCCGCAGCCGCCTAGCCGTAATCACCCCATCCACACGCTCAACGGCTTTGAGCACCTGATCGAGATGATGGGTGTCTGAAACTTCCACAATAAAATCCAGCACAGCTTTATGATCCTCCCGCGTCGTGATCTCGGCGCGGCTGATATTGGCATGGCATTCAGCAATCGCGGAGGACACGTTCGCCAATACTCCGGTCTTATCGACAGCGACAATGGACATTTTGACCGAGTGCGTGCTGGGTGTGGCAGCATCCCACTCCACTTCCACCAGCCGTTCCTTGTCGTAGTCCAGCGCCTCAAGGTTCGGACAATCGACGGCATGGATCGTCAACCCGCGGCCACGAGTAATATACCCGAGGATGCGGTCGCCGGGCACGGGATGACAACAGCGCGACAGCTGCATCAGCAGATCCCGAGACCCTTTGACCTGTACGCCGGCGGTATCGCTCTTTCCACCTACCGTTTTACGCGCGGCGGGACGTTCCTGAGCCGGTGCTTGCGCTCCTGTCGACGGAGCCGTGAGTTTGCCGATGACCTGCGATGTCGCCACGCGGCCAAACCCCACTGCCGCAGCCAATTCGTCGGTGCTGTCGAATCCAGACTGACGAGCAGCATCCAAGAGTTCCGCCGATTTGAACATCCGGGCCGGCGCCATCCCCTGACGGCGGAACTCCGACTCCAGTAAACGACGGCCGATCTCGATACTCCGCTTCTGTTCTTCGAGCTTGATCCAGTGTTTGATCTTGGTCTTCGCGCGCGAGGTGCGGACAAACTTCAACCAGTCTTTGTGCGGCGATTGCGTGGGAGACGTCAGAATTTCGACCGTATCTCCGCTGGTCAGTTGATGCTTGAGCGGCACGATCTTCCCGTCCACCTTGGCTCCGACACAATGGTCCCCGACCTGCGTGTGAATCGCGAAGGCAAAATCGACGGGTGTCGATCCTCTCGGCAACTCTTTCACAATCCCTTTGGGCGTGAACACATAGACCACGTCGTGGAAGAGGTCGAGCTTCACCGAGTCCATGAATTGCCGGTTATCCGTCAAATCTTCTTGCCACTCGACGAACTGGTGGAGCCAGCCGAAGGCCTTGCTGTCACGATCTGCAACGTGTCCTTGTTCTTTATACTTCCAATGCGCAGCGATGCCGTGCTCGGCGATACGATGCATCTCCTCCGTGCGGATTTGGAATTCGACATGCTCCCCCTTCGGGCCCACCACCGTCGTATGCAGAGACTGATAGAGATTGGACTTTGGAATCGCGATGTAGTCTTTGAAGCGCCCAGGCACGGGCCGCCAGACTGAGTGAATCACCCCGAGCACGGCGTAGCAGTTCATCTTGGTATCGGTCACGATCCGTAGCGCCGTCAGGTCGTAGACCTCTTCGAACGTGATCGACTGCTTATTCATCTTTTGGTAAATGCCGTAGAGATGTTTGGGCCGGCCGTAGACTTGTCCAGCCAATCCGTTCTCTTGCATGGCCTTCTTCACGAACTGGCGGACTTCATCAATGTACTGCTGCCGATCCTCGTCCCGTTTTGCCACACGGATACGCAAGGTCTCGTAGATGTCCGGCTTGAGGTGCTTGAGACACAGGTCCTCCAGCTCATTCTTGATCCACCCGATTCCCAGTCGGTTCGCCAACGGCGCATAGATCTCCAGCGTCTCCTGGGCGATCTCCTGCCGCTTGGCCGCGCTGAGATGTTCCAAGGTGCGCATGTTGTGCAGCCGGTCGGCGAGCTTGATGAGGACGACCCGGATATCGTCCGCCATCGACAGCACCATCTTGCGGAAATTCTCCGCCTGTTTTTCTTCATAGCTCCGAAACGTGATCTTGCCGATTTTGGTCACCCCGTCGACCAGATGCACGACGTCCTTCCCGAACTCCCTTTCGAGTTCGTCAGGCGTCGCGACCGTATCTTCCAGGGTATCGTGCAGCAGTGCGGCGACGATGGCGGTGACATCCGTCTTGAGCGAGGTCAGGACTCCGGCGACGGCGATGGGATGTTGAAGGTAGGGTTCTCCGGACCGACGAAGTTGCCCTTCATGCGCTTTCGCAGAAAACTCGTAGGCCTTGCGAACGAGGCCGAGGTCGGCATCGGCATGATAGCTTTTGATTCGATCCAGCAACTGGTCGAGATCTGTGACGGTTTCGTACACCATGGTTCACTCACTCACTTACTCACTCACACTCGGTCGGACATCGCGAATACGGAGCTGAATCCGGTCACGGCCGTTCCAGTGATTCAATTCCGGCGTGAAGGCCAGATCGACCGGGGCGCGTGACGGGATGCCACGCTCCAGAAGCGACTTCATACCGAATCCGATACTATCGAACGGCAGCGATGCTCCCTGCCGCACGGTCATTTTCAGATGCTTCTCGCCGACGGTGCGCGAATCCATGACTTCGAGACGAGTCACCGCAAACGTGGGCTCTGGATTGCCCGCGCCGAACGGATGTAGCGAACCGATCTCCTGGATCAACTGCAGATTCACTTCGTCCAGACGCACTTCGGCATCGACGTTCAGCGTCGGAACCTTGGCGCCGTCGTGGGTCCATCCAGCCACCACTTCCGAAAATCGGGCACGAAACTCCTCAATCCGAGACTCGCGAATCGTCACACCTGCGGCACTGGGATGCCCACCGAAGGCCTCCAACATTTCCCGACAGGAAGCCAATCCTTGATACAGGTCGAACCCGCCGGTCGTCCGTGCCGAGCCTTTGGCGATGCCCTGCTCATTGATGGCCATGACAATCGCCGGGCGCTGAAACCGATCGACCAAGCGCGCTGCGACGATACCGACCACCCCGAGATGCCACTGCCGAGAGGCCAGTACGAGTGCAGGCGGCAATTCTTGATCCTTCAACGAGGCCAGCGCCTCCGCCACGATATCCACTTCGATGCGCTGCCGTTCCCGATTCAGCTGCTCAAGCCGGTCTGCCAACTGCTGCGCCTCGGCCGGATTGTCGGTCGTCAGCAACCGCACACCCAACATGGCATCGTCCAATCGTCCGGCGGCATTGATGCGCGGGGCCAACTTGAAGGCGATCGTTTCCGCCGTGCACTCCCGCGTCACCCCTGCCACCTGCTTCAACGCTCGAACGCCGCAGCGCGCGCCACGCGACAACTGGGCTAATCCTTCGCGCACAAAGTTTCGATTCTCATCGTGCAACGGGACGACGTCGGCGACCGTCGCCAATGCCACGAGATCGAGCAACGACTCCAACGGCACCCCGGCAACCCCGTAGCGCAGCTGGTAGGCCTGCGCCACCTTGTAGGCCAGCGCTGCGGAACAGAGCCCCCGAAAGGGATAGCGGGCGCCGGCTCGATGGGGATTGAGCACCGCCACAGCCGGCGGCATTTCCTCATCGGTCTGGTGATGGTCCGTCACCACCACATCCATGCCGAGCTGGGCCGCCAATGCGATTTCCTTATGCGAGGTCGTGCCGCAATCGGACGTCACCAACAGCGAAATGCCTTCGTCATGCAAGCGCTGCACGGCGCCGAGGTTGAGTCCATAGCCTTCGCGCAGACGATGCGGGACATAGGCACGAACCTGTGCGCCCAAGCCTCCAAAGAACGACAGGTAGACGCTGGTCGCCGTAATCCCGTCGACATCGTAGTCGCCGTAAAAACAGATCGGCTCCTGAGTCGTCACGGCACGATGCAACCGTTCGACCGCCTGCTCCATGTCGGGAATCAAAAACGGATCATGCGGCGCCTGCAGCGACATCCATGTCGTCGCTTCATCCGGCGTGGTCACGCCACGAGCCAGAAACAACGAAGCGGTAGCAGGAGAAATCGAGAGGGCCTGGGCTAACGAAGCCCGCTGAGACAAATTGACATCACGGAAGACCCAGAGCTTGGACTTCATGAGGGCCTCTTCACTGATTCTACGTCTCGACAGAAGCTAACTATCTGAGAATTAAAGGGATACTAGCCGCTCAGCCCTGCGTTGTCAAACCAGAGAGCCTGGAGTTGTGCTGATGACGGACGGAAGTCGGAGTCTGAATACCGGAGTGTAATGAGGAGGAAGGAAAAGAAGAGAGTAGGTCCACCAGACTACTGGTGTTACTCCCCCCCTTTTTGCACGTAATTCTTGACGAATTCTTCTGCGTTCGTTTCGAGCACGTCGTCGATTTCATCGACCAGCTTATCGATGTCTTCTTTCAATTTCTTGCCGGCTTCGACGACCTTCGGATTGGCCTTGACCTCTTCCTTCCCCTGAGGCTCTCGCCTGGGTTCCTGCTTGCGCTCTTGTTTCTCCATCCGAGCACCTCCCGTGATTCAGGGAAACTCTCGTGGATCAGCCACCAGCGTGATCCCGTACGATTACCTTACTCCACGATTCTTTCAGCCGTCAAGCCAAGGGAGAGAAGATGAATCGTCTTTCGTCTCACCCTTCACGAAAGACACGTCACATTCAACGCGACGTTGGCTCTCCTACTTTACGATAAGCGACACGATGAGCAACGCCACAATGTTGATGACCTTAATCATCGGATTGATCGCCGGACCAGCCGTATCCTTATAGGGATCGCCGACGGTGTCACCCGTGACTGCCGCCTTGTGGGTATCTGTCCCCTTCTTGCCCTGCTCTTCGATATACTTCTTGGCGTTGTCCCAGGCGCCGCCGCCGCTTGTCATCGAGATGGCGACGAATAGACCCGTGACGATACTGCCGACAAGCATGCCGCCCAAGGCTTGCGGTCCCAGGATCACCCCGACCACAATCGGCGAGATGACCGGGATCAATCCCGGCACCATCATTTTCTTGATCGCCGCCTGCGTCACGATATCCACGCAAGTCCCGTATTCCGGCTTGCCCGTTCCCTCCATGATCCCTTTGATCGTCCGGAACTGCCTGCGCACCTCTTCCACCACGAGGCCGGCCGCCTCTCCCACCGCTTTCATACAGAGGGCCCCGAAGATAAAGGGCAGCATCCCGCCCAAGAAGAGTCCGACCAGGACAGAAGGATTGGAGAGGTCGAACGTGCTCGCCCCACTCCCTTTTGCCACCTCACGCGCATATTCGGCGAACAACACCACCGCCGCGAGACCGGCCGATCCGATCGCATAGCCCTTGGTCACCGCTTTCGTCGTGTTGCCGACCGCATCCAATGGATCGGTGATATCCCGCACCTCTTTGCCGAGGTGAGCCATCTCCGCAATACCGCCTGCGTTGTCTGTGATCGGACCGAACGCATCGATCGCCACCACGATACCGGCCATCGACAACATCGACACCGCCGCCACGGCCACGCCGTACAAGCCGCCCGATGCCGCGCCGCCGCAGATCCAGTAGCTCACAAGAATCGCCGCCGCCGATCACCACCACCGGCCAGGCTGTCGCTTCCATCCCAACCGCCAGTCCCGCGATAATGTTGGTCGCATGGCCCGTTTCACTGGCCTTGGCAATAGCCTTCACCGGCTTATAACTCTTGGAGGTGTAGTAATCGGTGATAAAAACGAGTGCGAGGGTCACGGCCAAGCCGATCAACGCCGCAAGGTAGTAGCTCACCCCGCTCACACCACCCACACCATCCATGATCGTGGTCGTCACGGGATAGAAGGCCATTGCGGCAATGCCGCCCGCCACAAACAATCCCTTGTAGAGCGCCGTCATAATCTCGCCGCCCTGGCTCACCTTCACGAAGAAAATACCGATGATCGTCGCGAAGATCGTGACGCCTCCGAGGGCGAGAGGATACAGAATCGGCGCGCTGACTCCCTTGAACAGTGTGAAGGCCAAGACCATCGCCGCCACCGTCGTCACCGCGTAGGTCTCGAAGAGGTCCGCGGCCATACCGGCGCAGTCGCCGACATTGTCGCCCACGTTGTCTGCGATGACGGCCGGGTTGCGAGGATCGTCCTCCGGAATCCCCGCTTCGACTTTCCCGACGAGATCTGCGCCGACGTCCGCCGCTTTCGTATAGATCCCGCCGCCCACACGGGCAAACACCGAAATCAAACTTCCGCCGAACCCAAGACTCAGCAACGCATGGATCGCCTTCTCCTGCCCCGCAAACTGCGCGGCCAGCGTATAGAAGATCGTGATGGCCAGCAAGCCCAAGCCGATCAACAAGAGCCCCGTCACTGCGCCGCCACGGAACGCCACGGTCAGCGCGGCATTCATCCCCTTATGGGCAGCCTGAGCCGTCCGCACGTTCGCCCGCACCGCGATAACCATGCCCACATACCCGGCCAGCGACGACGCGCCGGCGCCGATCAAGAACCCGACCGCGGTCAGTAAGCCGAATTTATCGGAGATAGCCCCCGCCCCCCACAATATGGCGAACAACACGGCGGCAACGACGGCGACGGTCTTATACTGGCGGTTCAGATAGGCGCTCGCGCCTTCCTGGATGGCCTTCGCAATTTCCTGCATCTTCGGGTTGCCGGCATCAAGCTTGAACACCCACATGGCCAGATACAGGCCGTAGACAATGCCGGTCACCGCCGCTACCAACGCAAACGTAATAATGGCTGAGTCGCTCACAGTGCTCTCCTCCCAATGAATTCAGGGGCTCTTATGTCACACGGTTACCTATGGCTTCAACCCATCAAAAGTACGTGTGGGGGGAAAACCGCAGGGCAGTGCAGGTTGAGTCTTACAGCTAACTACCCGAAAAGTTGGGCCATTCTATACAGGTGACAAGAGAGGATCAAGACAAAAGACGGAGCCATCTCGCCGAACACTCATCGCGCCTTTCCTGGCTAGACCAGCAGTTTAGGAAACCGCGCTCACAACCCTACTCCAGCACTCCAGCCTAGCCAGACTCACCCAGGCCCACTTCAGCCAAGGTTTGCCCGACATCCGAACGTCTGCTGGAAGCGGGATTAGTGTACCAGGCGTGCCTTGAAACGTTGGAAGAGGTGCGGCGGCAGGGGCCGGTGTGGATCGGACATGACAGCCAAGGGACACCGCAGTCAGGTCGTGAGTCAGGGGAGGAGTCATGATAGGATGTGCAGCAAGCCGGAGAAACTGACCATGAACTAACCGACATCGCCACCCAAACTCTGGCTCTCAATCATAGCTCTATACGCACCGACTCACTGAAAATCGTGTAACGGAGGATCGTATGTCGACGATTGAGAAATCCATTGAAGTCAACGTGCCTGAATATACCGCCTACGCTCAATGGACACACTTTGAAGAATTTCCCGGCTTCATGGAAGGTGTGAAAGAAGTCAAACAGCTGGATGCCAAACGGTTTCATTGGAAAGCAGAAATTGCGGGGCAGGACAAAGAGTGGGATACGGAGATCACAGAGCAGATGGCGGACCAGCGTCTCGCGTGGACGAGTCGAGGCGGTGCCATCAAGGGATGGGTCGTAACATTTCACCCACTCTCGAGTGCCAGATCAAAGGTCATGCTGCAATTAGAGTACGACCCTCAGGCTTTCGTTGAAACTGTAGGGGATGCATTGGAAGTGGTGGCTTCGCGCGTCCAGGGAGATCTGGAACGATTCAAGGAATTCATCGAAACACGTTGGAGCCCGCCTAGTCGTGAGACAATCTTCGATAATTTCCCCATGTAGGTGAACGAAGTGATCTGACGGATGACGCTTCCTCTACCAGTCGAGCTTCGCAACATCAACCTGCCGATCACCTACTCTGCTGGATCAAGCACTCATCTTCTTCCCCGGCGCCTTCACGATCGTGTCTGCCCAGCGGAATCAGTCCTTGAAGACATCTGGATAGACCTGTCTCATACACACTTGGCAGACACCATGACTAAACTCAACCTCTGAATGGTCCTGAATATACTCCTCCAGTTGTTGCCAATCCCCGGCGTCGGTCCGCACCCTCTTGCAGTTGGCACAGATCGGAATAAGCTTGCGTAACACCTTGACTTCTCGCAGCGCTTGTTCGAGTTCCTGTGTGCGCATGAGCAACTCCTGCTCTCTCGCCTTGCGCGTGATCCGTTCTTCTCGTAACGTGAGGGCCGAGGACACGCGGGCAACGAGTTCCACTGAACTGACTGGTTTACGGATATAGTCCATCGCACCGGATGCAAAGGCTGCGAGGAGATCCTTCTCTTCGGTCTTCGCTGTCACGACGATGATAGGGATATCCTGGAGGCATTCGGTTTTCGTAATCCGGCGGCATGCTTCAAGCCCATCCACGCCGGGCAGCATGATATCCATGAGGATGAGATCAACCTCTCCCGTCCTCTGCCCAGCCTCCACCTGGCCCAAAATCCCCAAAGCGGCCTCAGCAGAATCGGCAACGATCAGCGACTCATAGCCGGCAGCCCGAAGCCTGGTCGATAGCAGATCTTGCTCGTCTCGCGAATCATCCACAATTAAAATGACCACGGTATGTCTCCTTTGCGGAGTATGTGATTAGAATGCATTGAGCGGATCACAACGATGTGTTGTTGGACTTCTTCCGGTTGAAGCCCGTAGTCTTATTCTCCCAACCGAGTATGTCTCTTCAAATGGATTGGGTGTGTGACCACCCTGGAGACCTTAGTTCCCATGGAATCTGTGGCTGCTTTTCCTATCCTCCTATCGTATCAGTTCGGGCTTTGAGCACCATCGGAAGGGTGGCTCACCTTCCATGGCGCGAATGATCGAGGCTCTTGACCATGGTCAACAGGCGCGCCCGCCCCTCGTCGGAAATCTCGGTGAACTGGACCCCCATCCCCGGGAAGAATATATAGTGCTCTTCCCCTGGCCGAATCCAGGCCACTTTGCCTTGTGCGTTGATCGGCTCGATCGGATCGTCAGGCAGCAGGAGTTCCAGCGCGAGGACCGTCCCCAATTGCGGCGGAAGATGGGTCTCGATAAACACCCCACCTCCGCCGATCTCGCAGGTGACACCGTCGAAGTGCTTGTCGTCCGGTGTCACGTAGCGCACCTTCGCCGCGAGACGACTGCGGGGGTAATTCCTGACCGCTTGATGGGATCGAGCCTCTTTGATAGAGCCGTGGATGAAATCGATGACGGCGTCCCACGACACCACCCCTAGCGGTTCGCCTGTTGGGTTGAGGAGCGTCATCGTTTCCACCTGGCTGTCCAGTCCCAACACTTTCCCTCGGTGCCGCGATGAGACCTTAACGGGCAGCTTCACCATGATCCATCCTCTCGGTGGGATACGAACAGGCCCGCACTTTTCGTTTACGTTCGCGACTCATCACGCATCCTCCTTCAGGCTATCGGCCCTGAGTTCCAACAGTATGCGTCTTTCTCGGCAACGCTGATGGATTGGTTGGAACCAATCTCGACTGATCGTGAATGCCGTGATATTACGCTCACTCGCGTCACCAGTTCCATAGAACATATTAGATCGCGCTCATTGAGCCTCCGAAAGGTACAGGTTTACGCCGGTAGTCGACTTTGTTATAGTGCGCAGCGGAGGAAATGCCCGTGGGCGTGGCGCCGGATTATATTTTAGTAGAGGGACAGACCTTCGCGAAAGCGAAACTGTCGCTCGACAACCATGTCTACAAGAACTGTGCGATTGATGACTGCGACATCTATTTCAGCGGTGGACAGTATGAGTTGCTTGACACCCACATTACCAACTCCCGCCTCATCCTCAACCACCCGGCCAAGGGCATGTACAACGCCGTTCAGATCTTTAAGATGAAGTCGCCTGGCTCCAGTATTGTATTCGAATAATTCGTGAAACATGGGGCGTGATACGTAACAGGTGGCCCGAACCGAGGCTATCGGAGGCCTTCATCTCCATAACCATTCACCTCTCACTTTTCACGGTTTACGCGTGACTGGTTACTTGGCGACCGCGACGTTTTCCGCGAACTTGACGATCTCGACAGGCTGAAAGACCGGATCTTGCGATCCCTTGGAGGACTCGGCTTCGACTCGCTGCAGAAACGGAGCTGGCCCGCTGATCGGAGCGTAGCTAAGAACCACTTCGACATCGAACGTCTTCGTATCTTTGGGCGTGGGGAAGGTAAAGGTCTCGACACGCAATTCTTCCGGCTTCAAGACCGTATCCTCAAGCACCTTGACCGCTTCGAAATCGAAGCTCGTCTTTTGCCCCTTGGCATCCTGATAGACCCGCCCATACAACCGCTTGTCACTGAAGACGGTCCTCAGATTCTTGCCCTTGATATCCAGATCGAGCACCACGCTCGCCCAGGCTGGATGGGTGGCCGGCAGATTGTGCGGAACGAGACTGTGCACCTTCACCGTAACCGTGGTTTTCTCGCCATCGATTATTGTTTGAACGTCCAGCTTGGCCGCCTCCTGACGGAGCTTCCCAATCCGTCCTGGAAACGTATGATTCGCCACCTTGCGTTTCTTCTCCCCGTTCGCGGACTCGCCGATTTGCTCAGGCATGTGACAGGCCTGGCATTCCTTGCCGGACTTCACCGCCTTGCTCTGATCCCAGTTGCCCAGTAGATCGTTTGTCTTGCCCAAAGCGACAGCCGAGGGCACCGACTGGTGGCAGTTAAGACAAAGATCGGATTTTTGAAACAGCCCTAGCTCCATCGACTGATGAGCACGGTTCTGAATAGAGTCCTTATAGGGACCATAGAGCGTCTTGCTCTCGAGTTCGTACTTGGGCTCCGGCGGTTGTTTCGTCCGATCGACTTGCTTGATCATGTGGCATTGCGCGCAGGCCACCCCATCCAACGACGGATCGCCTGCCTTGGCTTGATCGATGAAGAGCTGCGCCTTATCGGGAAATTCCCGCACGTGAGGAGCATGACAGCGAAAACACTGGGCTTTATCTTTCCCTGCGGGAGATGACAAAAAGACGTCGAGCAAAGCGCGAAAGGCCGGGGAATGGATCGAGCGCGAGAGCGGAGAGGTTTCCCATTCTTCGAACACGCGCTCATGGCAACGTTTGCACTTACTGGAACTCGGAAAGACCTGTTCGATGGTACTCTGTGACATAGCTAGTTCTTCTGCGAACGTTCCGCGGTCGAGCCAGTGAGCGAGAAGCAACGCACCCACCACGATCACCGAACCCATGCCAATCTTCAGAGGGATCGAGTTTCGCACCATCATGCTAGTCCTTCTGCTTCGACTTCTTAGCAGGCTTCGGGAAAACTCAGTTTACACACAATACACCGTTCGAATCTTCCGTATTGGTGTCGATGTCACCATAGCCTCAGGATGCTCAAAAAGGCCGTTCAGCAATCCGTGAGACGTGAATCGTTACACGTGAACGGTTTCGAACGAAAAGTATTCGGCAGTCCCACATTTCACTTTTCACGTCTTACCTTTTACGGCTCTTGAGAGCGATGCGAGAACGCTGCTCGGGGAGAGGTGCGTCTCGGCGCGCCGGGGTCGGGAGGGTGAGGAAAGTGACTTTTTTAGCATCCTGCTAAAGTGTTTTGGCCCGATAGGTCAGGAGACGAGGCTGCGTATACTCATCGAAAATATTTTTCGCGCTCTCCCGCTCTTTATCGGTCGCCAAGGTCGCGAGATATTTCGCTTTGAGCGCCGGGTCGGGCGTCGGAATCAATGCATAGTTCAACACCGCTTCGATCGACGCGGCAGTCGATCCGACCGGGATCGCAAGAGAGAAGGGGACTTTTCGCGTATGGCCCCCCTTGATGAAGGGATCAGGAATAGGGCCTCGAAGAATTTTGTCGTAGGGTAAGCCAAACTGCTTGGTCTCTTCCTTCAGCACCTTACCTTGTACATCCTTAACGGTCACGATCAGGTAGAACTGCTTGAGCACCGGGTCGCCGTCCGGAAAGCTGTGAGGGAGACTGCCGATTTTCACCAGCACAGTCCCCTCCACCACAGAGGCCGATTTGATGGCTTCAAAATCCACGCGGGGCATCCATTCAGCCTGTAGGTTTCGATTCTTGAGGATGGTGCCGGACACCACCACCCCCCGGAACCAGTGCCGGCCGATTGCACGAGTCATGGCACCGCGCTTCGAGGTGGAACTACCGGTCGAGGGCTCCATATGGCAGTCTTGGCAAACCGTCCCCTGCAAGATCTCACCGGCCAGATCTTTCTGCATCACATCCTTCACCTTATCGAAATGGCAGGACGCGCAATAGTGTGCGCCACGGAACAGTTCGGATTGCGTCGCGGGATGGACAAGATTTTCCTCCGGGTCCGCATAGGGCCCATAGATCATCTTGCCCGGCACGATCTTGAACGAGGGGGGAGAGTTCGGTGTCTGCTCAACCTGCTTGATCAGATGGCAGGAGGCACAACCGATGCCCTCCACTTGCAGTTTGCCGGACAACACCTGGGCCACGATCTTCTCGGCATATTGCGGGAACACGGTGGTCGACGGTGCATGACAGGCGAGACAGCGGCGGCGCTCGTCGGTCGTCGGATTGGTCTGCAGCCAGACGCCCAACACTGTACGGAAGACCGGCGACTCCAGCGACGTGCCATGCAGGAGCGCCGCATCGACCCGACCGAAGGTCTTGAGGTCCGGCGTCTGTTCGCGCGCGCCTTTCCATTCCTCATAGTGCCGATCATGGCATTGTTTGCAGTCTTCCGATCGAATGAAAATCTTTTCGATATCCGCCACCCAGTCAGCCGGAGCCTCTGCCTTCTGCGCAATGGCGCGGTCATGATACAAGCCGATGATGCCCACCACGAGCGTGAGGAAAAGGCCTACAGCAATTCGTGGCGCGTACCGTTTGCGTCGTACCATCCTCAATCCCGTTTACATCCGACGAAATGGAAATTCACTCCCCACCCGACTGGATCGCCTGGATCCGCCGGCTCATACGTGCCGACGGTGAAGTTACATTCTTTCATCCCTCGCTTAATCGCTCTCCCAAAATCTATCATGTTCCTGATCTCTGTCTTGTCGATTTCCTTGATGATGGATCGAACCTTGATGCCGGCATAGTCGGCGCGCGAACTCCCGATCACTTCGAATACCGCGACGCCCTGCGCCCGTTCGAGTTTCAATTCTTTTTTGATAGCCTCGTCCACGTCTCCGACGATCACACCGAATTCTTCACCCAATCGTCCTGCTTCATCCACAGTCATCGGTTCCTGATTCTCCGCGCTCACCAGCGCCGGCGCGAGACCAGGCGAGGCTCCCATACACAGGCTGACACACAAAACAAAGGCCCTTCCACACCGAAGGGCCTTTGTCTGAGCACTGACTGAACTGATCCGAACATCCTCCAACGTTCATGCCTCTCATCATACTGCCATCTCACCAAGGAGCTTAGCAGGATGCTCAAAAAGGCCGTCCAGAAAGGCCGCAGTCGAATCGAAACCAGAGGCGTACCCTCAGGGGTACGTTGAGGATTTCGATGAGTCGAGAACGAAGCTGGCGGACTTCTTCAGCATCCTGTTAAAGCTTCGCAACCGGGTCGATAATAAGCTGGAACCACGGCGCGACGGCTTTCTGCCCGTTCCGCTCTTTGTTCTCACCGTTCCACACCGCGAACGACACGGTTTGTACCCGGCCTGGGATCAGCTTGGCTTCGTTCTCTTGCTCCTCACTTACCAAAGATCTGCGCATGACGACATGCCACACGCCATCTTTCCACACAGCCTTTCCCTGAACTCGACCCTGCTTCTCTTTGGTCGTCAGGGTACTAAAGCCCCCACCGATGAGGTCCTCGACAGAAGAGACCCGGCGCGGAATGACTTCAAACGTCCGCACGCCGTCGCGAGCTTTCTCGGAAGGCTTGGCGGCCCTGCGATCGATATCGCTCTGCCAATCGGCCTTCCAATGCCAAATATTGATATAGTGATCGAGTTGGCCCATGCAGAAGAATGCAGGTGCATCGCCGAGCGGGAGTCCGATCGCGACCCCGTCACGAAAGGTCCCGGGCGTCAGACGGTCGTTCTTCGTGTTGTCCTGCCATTCAAGCAGAAACGCGATCTCGGCGCCGTTGTGGAGCGACCGTACCGTCAAGGCTCGCGCCGTCGGCTCCGGCCAGACCGGCCTGGTGATGACCTGACCGCTCAACGGAAGCGTCATCGGCGAGACCTTAGCCCAGGCGGCATCCTCGGGCCCCGTCGGTAGTTCCCCCTCGACGAGGCGTGTGCGAATAATCATCCCCTCGGAGCTGACGAGGGGCACACCGAAGCCTACCAAGACGCCGGCCACAACCAAAATGAAGAGGAACAGGAGCAGTACCGGGCGGGAAGAAATCTTCGACGTCGTACACACGATGCAAGATCCTCGAATGGCCTGCGCGAGCCCATCCTGATGGGCTCAGACTACCACACAGCCTGAGCGCGGCCAATTCGACTGCGCTCAATTGCTACCAGAGTTTCACGCGGCGAATTTTGTTTTCGCCCCGTTCGCAGATGTAGAGATAGCCCTGGGAGTCCAATGAGAGTCCGACTGGAGAGTTGACGACGGCCTCCACTCCGAGGAGTCCGTCTCCATGTTTCACCGTCCCTGCAGATTCTTTCGCCACGAAGCGTGCGGCGCCGCAGCCACCCATATTCTTATCATCGTATCCGCTATCTCCGTTGCCCGCCACTGTGGTGATCAGGCCGGTCGCGACCTCGACCCTGCGGACACGATGGTTCATCGTGTCGGAGATGTAGAGATTATCTTGTCGATCGACCACCACCGCTTCCGGGGCATGGAGCATCGCTCTGATCGCCGGCTTGTCGTCACCGTCGTAGCCGTACCGGCACACGCCGGCCACGGTCGAGATGATGCCGCTGCAGTGATCGATACTGCGGACGCGGTTACTGCCTTTGTCGACGAAAATAATATCGCCTTTCCCATTCACCGTGAGCCCGACGACATCGTAGATGCGGGCTTCGAGCGCGGGTTTCCCATCGTCGAGATACATGGACATATCCAGTCCGTCTGAACAGACCGGCATGAGCCAGCCATGGTCGTCGCTGAAATCGATGCCAATGGCATCGCCAGAGAGTACGACCAAATTCCTCGCGACAAGCGGCTGCTCACGGGCCTCGTCCTCAGCCGTCCAAGTCCCGGCCACGGTTGTGACGATACCAGTCCTGGGATCGTAGCGACGGATTCGGTGCGCCTGGGTATCGGCGATATACATCACGTCGTTGGGATCGAAGGCGATTGCGGCAGGCCAGGTGAGGTTGACCTCGAGGGCCGGACCATCTCCGTTGAACCCATGCTGCCCGGTGCCGATGATCGTGGTGATGATGCCGGTCTCACGGTCCACTTTCCGGATTCGGTTACTGCCGGAATCGCAGATATAGAGATCGTTGCGAGAATCGAACGCGACGTCGAGCGGCAAATAGAGGCCGGCTTCTCCACAGAGGCCGTCGTCGCCGCTATAACAGGTTTCACCGATACCGGCGAAATTATGAAGCGTGCCTTCCCGGAGATTGACCCGCCGGATACGGTCCGACCCGGACTCGGCGAAGTAGAACCATGTCTCGTCCTTGTCGAGCGCGGCGTGATGGGGCAGTGGAATTCCGGACTTGACCGCCCGTTTTCCGTCGCCGGTGCTCCGTGCCTTGCCGTTGCCTGCGAAGGTTTCGATATACCCGGTTGCAAGTTGAAGCTCGGTCTCCATATGTCCGTGGCCCTTGTCCCGGCTGGCTAGCCGCGTGAAACTGAATGAGCCGTCGCGGCCGGCTGTTCCACAGAAGCCGGTGCTTGTGCCATGGGTTCCGGAATCGGTTGCTGCGGAACTGCGGCCATCTGCTGCTGGGCCGCTTGGGCTTCGGCTTCAATCGCGTCCGCCTCATGTACGGACTTCTTGAATCCCCTAATCGCTTTACCGACCCCTTCTCCCAGCTGAGGTAATTTCCCCGCACCGAAAATGATCAGCACGATGAAGAGGATCAGGATCAACTCTGTAAAACCAAGACTCCCAAACATGGTGTGTTCCTCCGTATGAATGGGTCAATCAGGTTGCACTGCTGTCTTTAGTCCGTTTGGAAAATCGTTCCTTCAACCGCTTCCTCGCCTGCTCGGCCTGTTCGAACATTTTCGCCTTGTCGTAAACACTGATTAAGTTGTAGTAGGCCAGTGGCTCTTCGGGATTCTGTTCGACGGCATCTTCCATGACCTTGATGGCGAGATCCGTCTTTTTGTGATTCAGCGCCAGCTCCATCAGCTTGAAACTGCCCTCCAAATGCTTCGGGTCCAATTCGAGCGTACGGATATAGCATTGGATGGCCATGTCGATGGTATTGTAGTCCGAGACTTGGGGATTATCGAGTTCGACATAGACCCCGGCAAGATTGTACCAGGCCATTGGATCGTCCGGCGTAATTTCTACGAGGCGCTCGTAAAACTCTTTGGCTTCCATGAACTTCTTTTTGTCGGCATAGACCCGCCCAAGATTGAAGAGCGCCAGGACGTCGTGGGGAAACACATCGAGCGCATGCTTGAACTCGGTTTCCGCTTCATCCGTCATGGCCTTCGTCGCGTAAATCGTACCCAAATTCGAATAGTACATCGCGAGCGACCGATTCATCTCTGCACGGAGCCCCTCCGCCATCTCAATCGACTTCTTGACTTCAACGAGCGCGTCATCCATCCGGCCTTTGCTGAAATACAGCTCGCCTAATCGGCACCGGGCCTGGAAATCGTCTGGCTCGACCGCCAAGAGCTTTTCAATCTCGGCGATTTCTTCATCGGAGTTCAGGGGCTGATCGCCGGGATCGACGATGGTCTGGCTTTGTTCCTGAGGAGAGGCGGTTGGTTCGTTCATACGATTTCCTATAGAACAAAGGTCTGTTAAATATGTCCGCCCGCCAATGAATCCGGTCTGCTCACCATGGGAGCGTTCGCAGCCGGCGCAGATTCCGTTGCATCGCGCCGCTGCCGGTCCATGGTCAAGAGCATGGCGCCGAGCACCACCATGAGCGTCAGATTGGAATACAGGAGCGCATACCCCGCGATAAACATCAATCCAAGGCCATACCCGGCAAGCCGCCCCATGTTGAGCAACTTAATAACCGTGTACGACCAGCACAACAGGCCTGTCAGGTAAAACGCAAACGGGAGGAAAAACGTGTAGCCCATGCCGAACTGAAAAATCCACCCGATGCCGTCCGCCGCCTTACGAATGTTACTGGCCATCCCAGCGTCATACCGATGGAGCAGATAATCCAAGAACAGCATCACCGTAAACACGGATACGGAGGTCACCCAAAACCAGATGGCGCGGCGGCGTTGCCGCTGATTGCGCGTCCGAAACGAGACGCCCTGCCCATAAGCCCACATCACCAGGATGCTGGATAAGACCAATAGCCCTTCACCTCCACGATGCGCCTCGTACACAAAGGGCGGGGCCGCTACGGTTCCGATAAAGCCATAGATGGTGGACATGATCTGATAATACAACCAGCCTCCGACCCCCAGGAGATAGGTGATGCCCAGGGCGCGATGCGACCATTCGGTGTGGGTGGAGAGGTACTCCACCATCAGACAGATCAGCGCGACCAGCGCCACGATGTTATAAATAGCCGACCCCAGAAAGGCGGGCGGGACTAACAAGAAGCCCACCGTGAGGAGCAACAGGAGCGCGACACAGGGAATCACGATCATATTCGATCCTACAAACCCACGACTGGCCACCCGATTGATGGCCGCCACACTCAGGGCAAGAAACAGCAGAATCGCCACGACATTGAGCAGCCACTGCCCAATCTGCGTCAGAGCCGTGAAGGTCGGGATAATCCATTCATGCTCCTGGGCCAGCTTGCTAAGATGCATCCCCAACCGCGACACGAGCCGATACAGGATCAATTCCGAGAAGGAAACGATCAGGACAAGCTTAATCGTGTACCGAAACAACAGGGATTGATCGCTGAGCTTCCCCGTAATCCGGTCGATGGTGGGATTCGTGGCAATCACTCCGTACACCCTTGAAGGAATTGTGAATTATACCGACAGGGAAAAGACAGGGTCAACGTCGTGTGGGACCGACTCATGACGATCCCGCGGGCTGCGGCACACGCACTTCCTGGGCCTTGGCCCGTGCGATATACAGCAATCCATCGGCCATCGAGTAGTTGAACGGCAACTCGCACACGACTTCGCTCACCTTTTCATAGACATGCTGATAGAGGTGCTCCGCTTCGTCCGGCGTCATGCCTTCCGTCACTTCATAGAAGAATCCCAGGCTCAAGTCCTCTGCCGATGGGCGCATGATGCGCCTGATTCCATAGCCGCCAGGGTCGCTCATGATCGGCGCTTCTTTTTCCAAATCGAAGAGGCATGGCTGACAAGAAAACCCGTACGATCCGTGAAGTCGCTCGTTCTCCACGATGAAATTCATCGTCTCCCTGGCTTCTTCTTCCTTCTCGGTCGGGAACCCTACGATGATGTAGCAATGCACCGCGATCCCCAGGTCGACGCAATCGCCGGCAATGCGCCGCACCCATTCCTGCTTGATCCCTTTCTTCATGAAATCCATCACGCGCTGATTGAATGATTCCAATCCGAACACGATCTTCAGGCACCCGGCATCCCGCATCGACGCCAGGAGTTCACGGGTCAGATGCTTCTCGAAGCGCATCTCACAGGTCCATTTGATATCCAGCTTCTTGTCGATGATCTGCTGGCACAATCGTTTGGCCGGCGAGAGGGCCACGCACTCGTCGGTAAAGAAGAAGCGTTGAGCCCCGTACCGCTGTTTGAGCCATTCCAATTCCTCGACAGTCCGTCCCGGTTCCTTCTGCCTGAAGTTCTGGTGATCCAGCGTGAGGGCACAGAACGCACAGTCTTTGTAGTAGCACCCTCGTGAAAACTGCACGGGGAGCACCGGCTCCGGCGACAAGTACAGTCCGAGCGGGAAGCCATCGTAGTTGGGAGCCGGCAGCTGGTTGATGTTTTCAGAGTAAAACGGCTGGTTGACCGTAATCTTCCCGTTCTGGCGATAGATCAAGTTCGGGACTTTGCTGAAATCTTTTTTCCCCGCCATTTGATTGACGAGTTCGAGCAACGCAGTCTCGCCCTCGAACACGATGATATCGTCGGTCAGATCGAATAGACTCGGGCAGCGCCGCACGTTATCGACCAATCTGGTGAAGATGCTGCCGCCGATGGTCAGATGGATGTTGGGAGCGGCTTCCTTGATCAAACGACAGAGTGTCAGACCGGGGATAATCTGCGAGGTCGCCGTAATCGACACGCCGATCAAGTCTGGCTGGTTGCCGATAATCGACTGCACGAAGTGCTCACGAAAGAGCCGGATGTAGGGGTTCTGGGATTCATCCCTGATGATCTTCATCAGATCTTTGGATGAATAGATGGAATAGTTGCCGAACTGATTGTCGACAACCGTCAGTCGGGTTGGGAAATAGAGTGTGGAGAGCACCTCCAGCCATTTGTCGATGAGAAAGAGACTTTCCTTATAGGATTCGAGATCGTAAAAGCCTTCCCCGCGGAGAGTCTCCTTGGCCGGTTCGATCCGATCGATGAGATAAGGAAAGCGGTCCAGCGACTCCACCACTCTCGCCAAATGCTCAGCACTTCCCGGTCCAGTATCTCCAGTTCGCTCCCGCTCAAGCGTGCGCTGTTTATCGACCAACTCTTGATAGAGCGCCGCCCCATAGGAGTGGGTGACCACCTTATCTAAGAGTTCGATCCCAAGATCGCGCTGGGAAACGTTGGTGACGCCACCCTGAGCCAGAAATCCCGTCAACGAGGGGAGGCTCAGATAGGGTTGTGACGGATGCCACGTTGGAGGAAAGAGCAGTGAAATTTTCATGCTGATTCCCCACCAACTGGGGGAGAAATAAGATGATTTATCAACAAATTCAGATTCTTTTTATACACTCCGGTATCGGCCAAATGCAACCATCGGAGCCCCCTTATTCAGCAGCACAAAGGGCAGAGCATTCTTTTGAACGCTCTGCCCTTTGTTGCAGCACTACCCGCGTGGCCGCGTTAGAGCCAATTGACGCGTTCGGCGGGCCGAATGTAGATCGGCTCTTCGACCTGAATGCGGGCCACTTCCTTCCCCGACTTATTGAAGCCCAGCACGGTATCGTTGTACATCTCAAACCGTTTCCCGTGGATCTGGGTCTCGAACACCTTCGGGCCCGGAATGACATCGTACCGGAAGATGATCTGCTGACTCGCCCGCCACAGTTGCAGCACCGCGAGCAGTTCCCGACTGGGCACCAGATACTTCTCGATCGCATTATCGACGCCCGGCCCGAACATCTGCCGCGCATAGCCGCGCGGACTATGCCGCGGGGGGATGTAGTAGCCGTTCGGCTCGGTCCCCCACTGCGGGTACAGCGGCAGCGCCACCTGCTCCACCCGAATCGCGTAGTACAGCGGGTGCCACCGATCTTCGGCCCACAAGCCATCCTCCCCGATCCGCATCAGGCTCTGCATCCGGATCTTGCCCACACAGGCCGCCATACAGCGCGTTTCCATCGGCTCGCCCCCGGTCAAGGGGTCTTTGCCTTCGATCCGCGGATAGCACGCAATGCACTTCTCGCTCACCCGCGTGGTGCCCCGATACATCGGCTTCTTGTACGGGCACTGCTCCACGCACTTCTTATACCCCCGGCACCGGTTCTGGTCGATCAACACGATCCCATCTTCCGGGCGCTTGTAGATCGCCTTCCGCGGGCAGGCCGCCAAGCAGCCCGGATAGGTGCAGTGGTTACAGATCCGCTGCAGATAGAAGAAGAACGTCTCGTGCTCCGGCAGACTGCTCCCCGTCATCTTCCACGGTTCGTCCCGCGAGAACCCCGTCTTGTCGATCCCCTCCACCAGCGCCCGCATCGAGGTCGCCGTATCCTCATAGATGTTCACGAACCGCCACTCTTGGTCCGTCGGGATGTAGCCGATCGCCGCCTGGCCGACCTTCGCCCCCGCGTCGAAAATGGTCATCCCCTCGAACACCCCGTAGGGGGCATGGTGCTTGCGCCCCACCCGCACGTTCCACACCTGGCCCCCCGGATTCACCTGCTCGATGAGCTGCGTGATCTTCACGTCGTAGAACTGCGGGTACCCGCCGTAGGGCTTGGTCTCCACATTATTCCACCACATGTATTCCTGCCCCTTGGAGAAGAGCCAGGTCGATTTATCCGCCATCGAACAGGTCTGACAGGCCAAACACCGGTTGATGTTGAAGACAAAGGCAAACTGCCACTTCGGATGCCGTTCCTCGTAGGGATACAGCATCTTCCGTCCCAGGTGCCAGTTATACACTTCAGGCATTGCGAATCCTCCTTCTAGCCATGATCAGTTGGGTAGTGAGTCTCAGCAGCTGTTCCATCGTTTTCAAGCTGTTGTTCCCTTACACTTTGATCTTGATGTGTTCCCCTTTGAGCCACTTGATCATGAACTCATTCTCTTGGCCCGGCGTGAACCCGGTCCGCACCGGCTCCCAGGGCCCACGGGCCCCGATCCCACCGTCTTCGGCCTTGGTGATCCGGATCAAGCATTCCTTCGGCGCCGTGTTGATCCCATGATTGTCGACTTGATAGCCCCACTTAAACTTCCAGGCGACCGCGTGCTTGCCCGGCAAGGAGTCGGTCTGGTGCATCGGCATACTCCAGTTCCGGGTAAAGGACTGCTGCGCCCCGTACCGGAAATTCGACTGATAGCCGGTGTCGATCGCAATGGCCCGCCCGTCCGGGCGTGTCTCATGGCCCTTGACCGACTTCGGCGTGGCCACGTACGGGGCGTGCTTCGCCATCGTGACATGGTACGGGATAGGCCGGATTGTACTTGGCCCGGATCATGAGGCGCGCCACCTTGTAGTACGGATCGCTTGGCTTCCAGCCCCGATAGGGCCGATCCACCGGGTTCCCGTCCACATACACGTAGTCGCCGTCGTTGATCCCGCGGTCTTTCGCCGCTTGCGGGTTGATGTGCAACTGGTGCTCCCCCACCCCCGGCGTCCGTTTATCCATCCGGTACGGATCCCCGAAGTTCGATTCATAAATCTGCACCCAGTCGTTCACGGACCATTGACTGTGCACCCGATGCCGGGTCTTGGGCGTCACGCAGTAGAACTGGTAGCCCTTCTCCCACAAGGGGTTCGCATGCCGCTTGATCTCCTGCCACGGCAGCTTGATGTTCCGCACCGTTTTGTCGTCATGGTGCTGCGCCGTGATTGGAATGCCGTAGTCGTCCGGCCGGACATAGGGGTTGGTGGTCATGATCGCATTCGGCAGATACGGGGTCGCTTCCGCCCCCTCCCGATGCGAAATGAAGTTCTCCCCGTATTCGATCGCTTCCGGCTCGGTCCGGTAAGTTTCGTACCGCCCGGTCCGCGTCCACATGGGCTTCGATTCGTTGGTCTCTTCCCAGAACGCAATCCGCGGATAGGTGCGGGTCATCACCATCCAACCCTTTTCCGACTTCAGCATCACGTCGGCGCTATAGCCATAGAAGGTGCTCGACGCATCGAGCAACCGCTGGCCATAGACGTCGACGCGGTTTTCGTAGACGAACTTGAAGTAGTCTTTCATCCGCGTGTCGCCGGTCATCTCCGACAACTTGGCTGCGACCCCGGCAAAGGTATCCAGATCATTGCGGGTATCGTACAGGGGCCGGATGCCGCCCTTCCAGATCTGCACCCAGGGATTCGACACCGTGATCGTCATTTCGGGATAGGTGAACTCCATCCAGGTGTTACAGGCGAAGGCGATATCGTTATGGTTGACGTCCGAGGTCATTTCGACGTCCTGTGTAAAAGAGGCCTCAATGTTCGGATCGACATTGTGGACGACGTCATAGTGGTGTTTGGCGTTGTTGAGATGGTTCGTATTGGACACCCACCGGAGCTTGCTCGGGGTCGGCATGTGGGTCTTGCCCGTGAACACTTTGCGTCCATACTTGGGGGTGTTAACGATCAAGGGAGTGTCCCCATGGCCCCAATAGCCGACCTCTTCGCCGTAGTATAACTGATTGGTCTTGATTTCCTTGCCGTGTGCGTTCGCATCGAGATTAATATTGAAGGGATCCTCGCCTGTATGCACACCAAGCCCTGCCCCGGACCAGGGCGTGGCCGTAAAGGTTCCGGCCTTGTAGTTGCCGGCCCAGGTACACTGCCCGGCGCCGAACTTGCCGACGTTCCCGGTAGTGATGAGTACCATCGCGGCGGCGCGGGAGTTGGAAGTCTGGTGGAAATAGTGGTTCGTGCCTTCGCCGTTATGAATCTGGGCGGGCTTGATCGAGCCGGAATCCCGCGCCCAGCGGACCAGCAGATCCTTCGGTGTCCGGCAGATCTGATGGACGGTGTCCAGATCGTAATCCTGGAAGTGCACCAAGTACATCTGCCAGACCGGCATCGCATCGACTTCGCGGCCATTGAGCAACTTCACGCGGTAGGTCCCGGTGAGGGCGGCGTCGATGCCACTGTCCTGATAGTGAAAGCCCACCTGCTCCCGATGCAGCGGCACCGCCTGCTTCTTGTTCAGGTCCCAGACCATCATTCCCCCGAGCCGTGCGACCTGATCGGGCGTCAATGATTGCACCCGTCCTGCATAGCTCTTGGAGAAGTCCGGAAACTTATACTCGGCGACCACATCGCGCGGATCCAGGAACTGCAAGGTATCGGTCCGGACCAGCACCGGCGCATCGGTATGACTCTTCATGAAGTCGACGTCGTGCAGATTCTCATCGACGAGAATCTTCATCGCGCCCAAGAAAATTGAGCCGTCCGATTGAGGCCGTAACGGCATCCAGTAGTCGGCCCGATAGGCGGTGGGGTTATACTCGGGCGTGATGACCACGATCCGGGCACCCCGTTCAATGGCCTCCAACTTCCAATGGGCTTCCGGCATCTTGTTCTCGACGAAGTTCTTGCCCCAGCTCGTGCACAGCTTGGAGAAACGCATGTCGGAGAGGTCGCAGTCGGACCCCTGGACGCCGAATATCCACGGATGCGACGGGTTCTGATCCCCGTGCCAGGTATAGTTTGACAAATAGCGCCCACCTTGCGCCTGTTCCGGACTAACCTTCCGGATCCAGACATCCAACAGCGCGTTGACGCCCCCGTTCAACCGGGCGTTGCCAAACTTACCGATCATACCGAGGACCGGCATCCCTGCGCGATGCTTAAACGTCCGAGTGCCGGCCCCCTTCATCATTTCGATCATCTCCGGGGCATAGCCCTGCTCCCGGAGTCGCCGGGCGCCCGCCTCTCCGCTATACCGCGTGCCAACGATGATCATCGCCTTGGCCGCATACGTGAACGCCGTATCCCACGACACCCGCAGCATATCGTCCAAGTAGCGGCTGTCGAATTTATACTTGCGCTTCGTCTCCGCCGTGAGTTCCGGCGAACCGGCGTCCATCCACTCCTTCCACCCTTTGCGCATCAACGGGCCTTTCAATCGATAGGGACCGTAGACCCGCCGGTGGAAGGTGAACCCCTTCAAGCACATGCGCGGATTGTGCGCAAAGGTCCCCCGGTTGCCATAGAGATCTTCATAGGTCTGGTGGTCGTAATTCTGCTCGGTCCGCATCACGACGCCGTTACGGACGAAGGCCCGGACCCGGCAGGCATGCGTGTCGTTCGGAGAACAGACAAATGTAAACGATGAATCGTAGCGGTATTGGTCGTGATAGACCCGTTCCCAGGACCGATCCGGATAGTCCCCCAACGGGTTCCCGACTTCGATCACCGGCTGCAACGCCGTCAACGCCAAGACCTGATCCGCCACCGCCACCGCGGCGACCGTCCCGGCCGTGACTTTTAAAAACTGCCTCCGTGACAAAAACATGGATCCCACCTCCTCCAGTTGAGGGCTTCACCCAAGCCCACGCAATATCTCTCCCCCTAAAATGTTGCCCCCGCTTACCTTTTGAGAATCTGACGCAATTCCATGAATTTGCTGACCATCACACCAACTCGGGCAATAGCTATAGCAAGAGAGTTGCCAAATTGAGAAGCACGTAGCCTCAGCAAGATCATATTTGTTAACACATTGAAATAGAACGGATAAACCTAGAGTTACGAAAAGATGTTGGGGAAGGAAAAACAGAAGTTATTTTGCTAATCGAATATGATGATATGCGCCATCTGATGAGTAGGGTATTTCATCCAATATATTAATTTGTTACGCTCGCATATCCGAGTATTCGTCACCGAGAATATACCCGATGATCTTGGCAGAATGAACCTGGAACCAGTTCACGAGGTTGTTGTGCTACGAAAACGAAACGTGATCGTGGGAATGAGCAGAGAACCAAATCAGTGAACGGTTGGATTGTTACGAGTGGGGAACAAGCACTACGAATTCTTGACTTCTTCGCTTCCCAGAAATCGTTTCATGAGCAGCGAGAAATGTTGCCGTGGAATGCCGCTCTCCTCAGCAGCCTTGGTGATGACACCGCCATGCTGCGCGAGTTTGACACGCAGATAGGACTTCGTAAACTCTTCGAGCGCTTTCTCCTTCGCCTCCATGTATGGAAGGCCGGTAAGACTCGGGTCGACTGAGGCGAAACTCTCGGCTTCATTCTGTGGAAGCATACCTTGGACATCTCGCGCCCGAATGATGTCCCCGGTCGCGAGCATGACCATCCGTTCTACGGCATTGCGAAGTTCCCGCCCATTTCCCGGCCAAGAATAAGACACAAGGACTCTCACCGCCTCTTCATCAAAATGGCACTGCGCCTTGTCCATGGACTGAAACAGCCGGCTGAGCAAATGGCGCGCGATAACGGGAATGTCCTCGCGACGCTCGCGGAGCGGGGGGACGGGAATCGAGATGACTGCGAGCCGATAGTACAAATCCTTCCTGAAGGTCCCCTCACGCACCCGCGCTTCGAGATTCCGGTTGGTCGCAGCGATAAAGCGCATATTGATCCGGCGAACTCTGGTTCCCCCCACCGGACGCACCTCGCTTTCCTCCAATACGCGCAGGAGTTTCGCTTGGAGAGGAAGGGGAAGTTCCCCTATTTCGTCGAAGAATACGCTGCCGCCGTTCGCTAACTCAATGAGCCCGGGCTTATCGGCGATGGCACCGGTAAAGGCGCCCCGTACATGCCCGAACAGCTCGGACTCCATCATCCCCTCGGGAACGGTCGTACAATCGATCACTTGAAACGGTCGATCGCGCTCTGGACTCTGCTGATGGATCGCCCGTGCAATCATTCCCTTTCCCGTTCCGGTTTCGCCGGTAATCAAGACCGTCGAACGGACCTGAGCCGCCTCATGAATACTCCGCATGATACGCTCGAAGGAGACGCCACTCCCCACGAAACTATTGGCTTCGAACTCCTGCCGGTCACGATGCTCATAGACCGCATGCCGGCGCAGGATTTCAGAGATGCGAATCGCCCGATGGAGTCGCATCCCCAAATCTTCTGCATTGACGGGTTTCAGCACATAGTCAAAGGCGCCTCGCCGCATGGCATCCACCGCCAGAGGGACCGCATTCGTCCACGTGAACACCAGCACAGGCAAGTTTGAATCGATCCCTTGAATGCGGCTGACGAGATCCAACCCGTCCATACCAGGCAACACCATATCAGTCAGCACAAGATCGACAGACCGTTCCCCGAGTAATTGCAAGGCCCCTTCCGCCGAGGCGCGAACCTCCATCTCGAAATCTCCCCCAAGCGGTTTCAAATCCGCCGCTTCAAGAGCGTGCAGCATCAACTCAACATCCGTTGCATTGTCCTCGACGATCAGGATCGTAAACGGCGCTTTAGATTTGGTCCTGGTCGATCGCATGTCGGACACTTCGCCACGTGTCGTCATCTCCCCATCCTCACAGAACCTCTCGTCGGACGACATCAACCATGCCGGGAAGTCTCGACTCCTGCATCCGGACATTCGAGGCCCCCTCATGCTCTTCAAAACTCGGGACTGTGAATAGTACCGTGCAGCCCGGCCCCTCGGCTCCGTCGATCCACACCTTACCGCCATACAGTTCCACGATTCGCTGGATGATCGTCAGGCCGATCCCGCTGCCGGCTGCCTCAGACATCAACAAGCGGACAAACGGCTGAAACACTCGATTGCGTTGGGTCAAAGGGATCCCGATCCCCTGATCCTTCACAGAAAATACCACCATCGGACCCTCTACACGCCCGCTGATCCTCACTACGGGTGACTCTCCAGCCCTTGTGAACTTCAGTGCGTTCGAGACGAGGTTGTCGAAGATTTGTCGCAGATAGGCACCGTGACAGGCGACGAGCGGCAACCCCGGTTCAATGTGCACCACAGCATGGAGCCGTTCGATCTCACCGGCTTTGGCTTTCAACACCTCATCAATAATCGCAGTCGGATCGACAGCCGTGATGGCACCCTGATCAGCCCCGACGCGAGCCACTGTCAAGATCCCTTCGACTCGTTGAACAAGATCCCTGCCATTCTCTTCGATAAGAGATAGCCACCGGTTCGTCCGGTCATCAAATTGACGACCGTTCTGCTGGACCAGTAACCGTGCGAGTTCTCCCATGCGAGCCCCCGGCCCCTTGAGATCGTGAGCTAAAGTTTCCGCAAGATGCTCGAGCTGTTGGAGGCGTGCAGCTAACCCACGTTGCCGCTGCTCTGCGGCTTCATACAAGCGCACATTCGAGATAGCCAGGGCAGCCTCCTGAGCCAATCCTTCGGCCAGGCGCAGATTCCACGTATGCGCTTCCCGGGGTCGTTCGGCCAGAAGCGAGAGGACGCCGAACGGAATCCCCTGCGCCAACAGGGGAATGGCCAACATACTGTCTCCGATCAAGTTCCGCCGCAACACTTGAGGCCGCTCGTCAGAACGAAACCGTTCCCCCGTGGATACTTCGCGCGTCTCAAACGCTTGAACACAGACCGGAAGTTCTTCCCATAGCATGACCGATTTCTTCAGACGGTCATCCCATTCGCCGGATGCAGCTTCAACCACCCAACAACCCATTCGTTCATCACGAAGGAGCAGGAGACACACATCCGTTTGCACCAATTCCACTGCCCGGTCCGTAATACGCCGGAGCACCCCGTCCAGACCGTCCGGGCCGATGGTGTTGATCTCTTGACCGATGGCGAGGAGCACTTCGATCTCCCGGATGTGCGCCTCGATACGACGAGCCATGGTGAGGTAGGCCTCCGCCAATTGACCGAGTTCGTCCTTCGCGCCTCGACTAGTGGCCAACAGCTCGGTAATCCCGGCCACATCGACGTGCGCACCGATCCTTGCAGTAGCGGTTTGCAGTCGCGTGATCGGATCCGTGAGAGAGCGGGCTAGGACGCGCGAGACAATCCATCCCAACGCAACCACACCAGCCAGCGTGATCCACAGCCCGACAAACGTCCGCTGCGAAAGCGTGTCCGCCTGTTCGTTCAACGAATTTCGCTGCCGCATCAGGCGATCCTCGACGGTCCGAAGGTCTCCGCGGAGGTGATCGGACAGTCGGAGCCCTTCACCAGACCACACATACGCTAACGTCTTGTCCGCCTGTCCCTGCTGAATGTCTGCGATCAAGGCCTGCTTCGATCGCAGCAGGCCTTTCAGTTGTCGCTCAATCGGAGCGAGTTGGTTTGGAGGGCCTGATAGCTTCGCCATCGACGATGAGGCATCCGACAGCGCCTGGTCGAGCTTCGCTTCGGCTTCAACCAGCGGAGCAAGAAAAGCGGGTTGCTGGGTCAAGACATAGCCACGAAAACCGTCTTCAATATCGACGGCGAGCCGCCCCAGCAGATGGACCTGTTGATCTGCCAGCATGAGGTCTTGCTTTTGTTGCTGGAGGGCAAGCAACTGTTGAACAACGTACAGGTGAATGGCAATGCCTGCACCGAGCGGCACACAGAGCAGCAGGAGCATCACCCATACTTTGTGCTGAATGCGGAGATGATCTCCCCATTGTGCGACCCATCGGTCCATAGCGGACGCGCGCTCCTTTTCGGCCCTGTGCTAAGGGGCTACAGTTACCTGAATTTGAGGGTTTGACGAGAGAAATGTCAAGGCCAGGTGACTCAATTCGTGATGAGCAGTACGGTACTGCCTGTTGCCGATAATGAAAAACCCCAGTCCGGCCGGACGCCGGACTGGGGTTTTTCCGTTATGCGATCACTCCTACCCCCTAGAGATACGAAATAGTCTCTCCAGAGACCCCTATCCCGACTACAACTTCAAGGTAAACCAGGTGGAGAGCGCCTTCATGCCGTTACGTTCAATATTGTTACCATCCCACACCGCAAAGGCGATAGGCACAGACATTCCCGCCTTAAACTGGGTATCGTTGGCATCACCCGTTTCCAACGGGCGCTTCACCACCACGCGCCAGGTTGGACCAGTGTATCCACCACCCTTAATGGAACCAGAAGGTTCCCACACACCGTTTCCGATGACATCCTGATGAGCTTGCGTCGTGAGGGTACTGAAACCATTGGCATTCAGATCCTCAACCGAGCTCACGCGCAGCGTCGGATCGGACATGATGTTGCCCGACCAGATCCCAGGATTGAAGGGCCCAAGGCTTCGGCCGATCCGGTCCGGATAGGTCACCCCGCCTGCCGGCTCTTCGAAATAATAGTCCCAGAAAATGCCGGGGTACTGGTCGTCCACATCCCAAATACCCGCGCTATCCTTGCCGAGATCCTTCTGCCACTCTGCATTCCACCGCCAGATGTTGGTGGTGCCGCCTGACTGACCCATACATTGGAAAGGTGGCGCTCCAGCCGTGTTGACCGGAAACATCACCGCCGCCTGATCCCGGAAGTCCTGGGGACCGATGGTCGTATCATTCTTGGTCTGATCGCTCCACTCGATGCGCAAGCCGATATCTTTGCCGTTGGTCATGGCTTTCACGAACACCGACTTCACCGAAATATTCGGATGCATCGGCGTGGTAATCAGCTGCCCGCTCAATGGAACGATCACCCCGGGAACGCTCTCCCAGACTGGGTTCGCGCCATCCATCGGAATCGCTCCCTTGATCATCTTCGCCGGAATCGTTACCGGCTGGCTGACGGCCAACGGAACCTGCCCGATCGTCAGCATGACACCAACGATCAACGCAGAGAGAAGAATGCCGAGCACGACACGCTTGCTGTGTGTCTGCACTACTCTCATAGGATACCCCTCCTCTCTATTAAAAAAGTAAACTCAGCGTCATAACCAACGATCAATGCGGAGTAGTCAGTATAGAGAAGATGGCCAACAGCACTCCCGCGATCAACGACGCGATAAGAATACCGATTCTTACACGGTTGCTCGCTGGCTTCTCTTCTTTCATTACATACTCCTCCTCTCGAAAGAAAATACAATGCGGTGGCTCAAGATCACTGCCGGCACCCCATAAATACAGACCGCCATGATCATATGACAATGATTAGGCGGTTCCGACCGGTCCCTCCCCTTCTTTGTCTTTGCCCTGATCCTTCTTGTCCAAGAATGACTCTGCGCCGACTTCGTTCAGCAACAGGCTCAACTCGTTTCCCTGATCCTGCGCGCCGCACTCATACGTCTGGCCTTCCGGTGAGTTGAACGTGGCTGGACGATAATCGGTTTCTGAATAAGGCTGGGGCGCGACGCCTAAAAATGCGGCTTCAAAATCCATCCACTCCGCCATCAAGTCCGCTACGTGTTTATAAAAACCTGATCCAGCTTTCTTGACCAACATTCTGCAAAACAGAGGGACCCACCGCCCGATATGATTCTTAACAAATTTTTTCTGCGCCTCCAGCACAATCTGGGTCTTGTCTGCTCCATCATGACAACGGGAATAGGATTCTTTGTAGGCCAGGAAATGCATGAACTCGAATTCGACGCTCAAATGATCCAGTCGCTCATGGATGTCCTTGGATAATTCCACCCCAAACGCACGATAGAATCCGGCGATATCGCCCATAACTTGCGATTGAGCAAACACGTGGTCGTTTCCGAAGAGCGTTTCGTAGGGAGGGCAATCTAGCGTGATAACATTACTGAACACTCGGCGATGCTCGGCCTGCAGATCGCTGAGTTGCCAGTTGACACATTCCGACGCGACAACTTTCTCGATTTGATCGAACTGCTTGCGGAGCAACACCAGCTTCAGCTTAGCCCGCTCACCGCCGATACCGTCGAGCGCCTGGTCCAAGGCATCGAGCGCCGCCCGCCCATCCTCAACGAGCTCTCCGCATTGCACGTAATCGAGGAACTCATCGTCTTCCGGATACAGCTGGCTCCACGAGACAAGGAGATAGAGCTTACTGCGATTGAGGGCACGTTCAACTGCGGGTGAATCCTTAATGGCCGGGGACGCCGGAATGACTCCGGCCACGTCCTGAGAATTTGTTTGTACCGGCTGTTTACTCGTCATGAAAATCGGCCCCTCGGTTGACCCTGATGCCCGCACAAATGTGCTGGGCATACGAGGTCACACCTTTGGCACAAAGCTCTCGTATGGTAGGTATTGATCCAAGGGTTGTCAAGCACGATTTTTCCATTCGCGATGAATAATCTAAGGCGGTGATTTCTCAAACCTTTGCCCATCATAAACTGCACCACTTCTCACCAAATTTCTCTCTTGCATTCGGACCAATTCTTGTGGCTTACGAGCGCGGCTACGCCAACGACCTAAACGGTGTGACTCGGATTGCCACGCGGTCGTTCACTGTCTGACACACATATTCGCACAGTCCACAGCCAACGCAACGCTCAGTCGTCACAACAAGTCGCTGTAGGTCAAAGTCCATCGATAGGGCGTCCGTGGGACATTTCGATGCGCAGGCATGGCACCCCTGGCCTGCCGTACAGACTCGGTGCGACACGGATGCGACACCCATTCGTATCTGTCCGCGTTCTTCGACAGGTAGCAACGCTTCTGTCGCACAGGCCGCAATGCAGGGCATATCTTCGCAGAGATAGCACGGCACTTGATCCGCAAAAATCACCGGTGTCCCGTTCTGCGGATGAAACGTAATCGACCCGTACGGACAAACCTTGGCGCAGTCGCCGCACTGTGTGCATCGCTCCAAAAAGAGTACCTCGTCGGCGGCGCCAGGGGGACGCAACCAATCAGTCCGCCCCGGGGCTGGAGCCGGTCGTTCCGGCACAACCTCTTGGTGCTTGGTAAATTCTTTTGCCGCTTTGGCAACGGACACGACAGTGTCTTTGAGAAAGTCGCGACGCCCGTATGGCGAATCGGTAGCCATAGTCATTCAAACCGTTACATGACGCCGTCGGCGCGCAGCTTGTAGACCTCGACGCAGCGATCGCAAGCCCCAAATTCGATATCCCACCCGGGATGATTTTCGCGGATGAAGTCGAGCACATAGCCCTCGAGCTTGTTGCCCATATCCTCAACCCACGAATAGGTCGGGAACCGGCAGAGAGGACAGGGAAATCCCGGCATCAACATGACCTTATTTTCTGTTTCCGGAACCTCGCCTCCCTCGACATCCACGGCGCGGTCCATCACGCGCAAGGTGTCCGACGCCATTTCGATCAATTCCGAATGGGTAAAGAAACTCGTCTGCCACAACCCCTCGAACACCGATTTCAATTGTGGCGCGGGAATCTTGCGATACCAGGAGCGAAACTCTTTGAACCGGTCTTCCTTCCTGAGCATCGGTTCTTTACCAACTGCCGTCAGCCGGCTGTCCACGGTGAGGCTCCACAAGATGCGATAGCGATGGAGGATGAGGGTTTCTTCGCCTGGATTTTGCCCGACCTTGGTATCCGGATCGTATCCAAAGGCCGGATCCAGCATATCCGAGATATGTAACAACTCATGGCGGCAATAGCGCGTCAGGGCAGGATCGTAGAACCGACGTGGAATGAGCTTAATCCCGACGCCTTTCAACCCTTTTTCTTCGAACGCCCGAGCCAGCTCGTGCTCGACAGATCCCCATTTCCTGAGAATATCGACGCCCTCCTGATCTTCCTTGAGTACCCCCTTGATCAGCACAATTCCGACTCGTTCTTTTAGTGAAGGATATTCATTGAAGGCATCCCGGATGATATCGGAAAACCCCCAGGTCCCGAACATATACTGGTAGAGTTTCTTAAACTCGCTCTCGCGATCATCGAGGGTAAACTTCTCGTAGATCGGGTCGGCGAGTTCGTGAAACTCTTTATAATAGGTAGGGTCGCCTTCCCGTTCCGTCTTTTCGACGAACGAGTCAATGACTTCTTGCAGCAACGCAGGCTGAAAACGAAGTTCCATGCTACTCCTCGATCGTCTAATCCGGCCTGGCCGAGTCTATGGGGGACGCGAACCGGCTCTCATAGTCTGCTTGACTTGATGGCGGAGCTTCTCTTACGATCACCCAAAGCCGATACAAATTATACTGGCGCGAATAGAGCGTTTGCAATCAACCCGCGCCGCAGGCCGCTTCATTCTGTTCTAGTCGTAAGGATTATTGAACATGACGGATCAGACTATTCCCCACCTCGCCCCTACTCCCTCCCCACTCATACCATCATCGCCTGGAGCAGGCGCCGCACCAGTCGATTTCCTCGAATACTGGAAGACGGGGGCGCGGGAACTGACCACGTATCGCGGACATTCGCATGGAGTCTGGTCGGTAGCCTTTGCACCGGATGGGCTGACCCTCGCCAGCGGAGGAGCCGACCGGCTCGTCCGTATATGGGACATTGAGACCGGGCGCCTCCTGCGCTCGCTCAGAGGACATACGGCGGACATTCGATCCGTCGTTTTTACACCGGACGGCCAGACGCTGGCCACTGCCAGCGAGGACCGTACCATCCGGCTGTGGAACCCGAATACCGGCGAATCGAAGAAGCTCCTGTTCACACGTTATGACCACAATGTGGTCAGCCTCTCTCTCTCGCCCGACGGCCTCATGTTGGCACGCGGCAGCCACAATAAAGACATCAAGATCTGGGAGGTCACCACCGGCACCGAACTCATGACCCTCCTCGGAAAAGACCAGTATGACCACAACTGGTCTGTCTGCGTCGCCTTCTCACCGGATGGGATCCACCTCGCCAGTGGCATGGATATCGGCAAGATCAAGTTGTGGGAGGTCCTACCCAGCGGAGAGGAAAAAATCCTGCACAATGGACATTGGAAACAGACCGAGGATGATACTAGCGAAACTCGTGGGTACTTTGTTGATGACGACGGTGGATTTCAGAAGGCGATGGACTATTGGATCGGCGCAATGGCCTTTACTCCCGATGCCAAACTGCTCATCACCGGCAGCCGTGACCAGACAATCAAGTTGTTCGACATGCCCCACGTGGCGGAACAACGGACGCTGAAAGGCCACACCGGCTGGGTGCGCGCGCTCGCAGTCACATCGGACAGCAAGGTGCTCATCAGCGCCGCCGATGACGCAACGATTCGGTTCTGGGATCTGTCGAACGGCCGCTGCTTCAGAACCATCAAGGCCCACACAACAGCCGTTCGCGGCATTACCCTGTCACCGGACGGAATGAAACTGGCCAGTGCGTCGTGGGACCGGACTGTTAAGTTGTGGCAGGGGGGGGCGGAGGTTTCGGAATAGCCCTATTCTTCCTCATCATGCTCCTTCGTCTCGGCATCCAACTCGTTTCTATTCGACGGAATACCGTAGCGCTTACACTTTTCCCACAAGGCCTTGCGCGACAAACCGAGTATCTTCGCGCCGGTTGTGCGGCTGCCGTCCACTCGCTCTAGCACCGACACAATATACTCTCTCTCGAACTGTTCTCGTGCCGTTGCCAGCGAGGTTAGCGGACGTGCCTCGCGCTTCTGCCCCGTCAGCCCTTCGCTGCAGAACCCACAAGATTCTTGTGGCACTCCGCCCGTATACGGACAGGACTGGAATCCGCACAGATCGGACGGCTGGATCGCTTCACAATCCCGCCCCAGCGCCACCGCACGCTCAACCATGTTCTCCAATTCCCGCACATTCCCTGGGAATGAATACCGCAAGAAGAGCTCGCGCGCCGCAGGAGAAAATCCTTTCAATGCTTTGTTCATCTTGCCGGCGCAGGTCTTCAGCACATGCTCGGCGATGACCATGATGTCTTCCTGCCGTTGACGCAGCGGCGGAATCACGATAGGCACGACATTGAGCCGATAAAAAAGGTCTTCTCGAAACCGCCCCTGAGACACTTCCTTTCGCAGGTCCTTCTGTGTCGCGCAGACCAGACGCACATCCACGTGAATCGTGTCGTTTCCGCCGACGCGTTCAAACTGCCTTTCCTGAAGTACCCGCAATAATTTCACCTGGATGACCGGCGAGATTTCCCCAATTTCATCGAGAAACAACGTCCCTCGATGTGCCAACTCGAACCGCCCACGCCGCTGCCGCAGCGCCCCCGTAAACGCCCCCTTCTCATGGCCGAAGAGTTCTGCTTCCAATAAGGTTTCCGGAAGCGCTGCACAGCTGACTTTAATCAAGGGGTAGTGGCTACGTGGGCTGTTTTGGTGGATGGCATTGGCCACCAGCTCCTTGCCGGTTCCGCTCTCGCCCAGAATCAACGTCGTCGAATCTGTCGCCGCCACCAGCTTGATCTTCTCGAGCACGGCTCGCATTTGACTGTTCGCGCCGAGAATGCCGCCGAAACTGAACTTATCTTCCAGCACGGCTTTGAGATCCTGATTTTCGCGCCGCAAGGTCACGACGCGGCCCACCCGCTCGACAATCAACAGCAATTCGTCCATCTGAAACGGTTTTGTGATGTAGTCGAAGGCGCCGAGCTTCATCGCACCGACTGCCGTTTCCACCGACCCATGGGCCGTAATCACCACGACCTCCGTGTGGGGTGACTGCTCTTTCGCCGAGGTGAGCACCGTGAGTCCATCCGCGCCTGGCAGCCGCAGATCGGTGATGACCAAATCAAATGGCCGTTGGCGAATGGCTTCAATCCCTTCCGTCCCGGATGGCGCCGCTTCGACATCATGGCCGACCGTCTCTAGCGCATCGACCATCGACAGCCGCATCAGTGGCTCGTCATCGACGAGTAGGATCTTAAGCCCCTTCATGATACCCGCTCCATGAACGAGCGATCCCCGGAAACAGGAAGCCAGAGGGTAAAGGTCGTCCCCTTCCCGACTTCGCTGTCGACCAGAATCTTTCCTCCGTGGCGTTCGACGATGCCCAAGCTGACCGACAGGCCAAGACCGGTTCCCTCGCCTTCGCTCTTGGTCGAAAAGAAGGGATCGAAAATCCTCGGCAGGACCGCCGGCGGAATGCCCGATCCCGTATCGCGAACTTCGATCACACAGATTCCTTCGACCACGGACGTTCGGATCGTCAGCACCCCTCCGTCTTTCATCGCTTGGACCGCATTCAACACCAGGTTCATCAGCACCTGCTCGATCATGTGCCGATCGACCATGACATTCGGCAGCCCCTGACCGAATCCAGTTTCCAACACGATGCGGTTCGGAGCAAAGAGATGCGTCGTCAAGACCAACACCCGGTCCACAACGTGATTGATGTCCGTCAGAGCGAACGCAGGCTCATGCTGCTGAGAGAAATCGAGGAGCTGCCGAACGATCTTCTGCACGCGCCGCACACCGTCTTCCATCGACGCCCAATATTCCGCTTGCCGGCTCGGCGACAGCGTCCCTTTCCGCAAATTGTAGAGACAGTTGAGGATGCCCCCAAGAGGATTGTTGATTTCGTGCGCCACTCCTGCAGCGAGCTTTCCGACCGAGGCCAGTTTCTCCGAGTTCCTGATCTGCTGCTCCAATTTCTTGGTCTCCGTCATGTCGCGTGCGATGCCCAGCACGCCCAGGATCGTGCCCTCGACCCCATGCAGCGGGGAGACACTCACCATCACAGCCCTCGGCTCTCCCGTGCGAGTCACCACCTCGACCTCATAGACCTGCTTCGCCCTGATATCCAAGGTGCTCTTGAGACGCTTCCCACGATGGCGCTTAGAGAGAAGGGCAAGGTACGGGCGCCCTAGCAAATCGTCCTTCCGGTAGCCCCATGCTTCGATCTTACTGTTGACGTAGGTGAACCGCTGCTCGGTATCGAGGGTATAAATGACGTCGTTGGCGTTCTCGAGCAGATTTTCGAGATATTGCTTGGTCTCTTCAATTTCCCGTGTGCGCTCCCGTACCTTATCCTCCAACTCTTCTCGGTACGTATCCAGCTGCCGTTCGAGCCGTTTCCGGTCGGTAATGTCCCGCAACTGCACCATCACCAACAGTTGGTCGGCCACTCCGACACGGATCAAATCCATTTCGACCGGAGTGTCCAGTCCGCCGGCATGGCGCACCATGATTTCCTGGGTGGACACTTTCCGCTGCCCAGAAATGACGTCGCTCAGCCAGCCGCGCAACGAATCGTGGTAGCCGGGGAGGACAACTTCGAGCAGACTGCGTCCGACCACGGCTGCCTCTGCATATCCCAGCGCTTGCTCTTCACGTTTGTTGACCGCGACGATCATGCCGTTCGGATCCACCATAAACACCGAGTCCGCCACCAAGTCGAACAACGCTTTGTACCGCGCCTGCGAGGCCACGAGCTGTTGCGTCCGCTCCGACACTGCCTGTTCAAGCTTCGTCGTATATTCTTGCAGATGTCGCTCAAGCCGGTGGCGTTCGGTCACGTCGCGCACAAACGCGCGCGAGTGAACCAGCCCCCCTCGCTCTTGATCGATCAGCGCCGTGGCATGAATCTCTACATCGATCGGCTCACAGTCCTTGGCTAGAAACACCGTCTCTATCGAACTACGCCCTTGCGCCACCAATCGCTCCAAATATTGCAATACGAGCGACTCCTGACCACGCGGCACGAGGTCCCAAAGCTGCATCGACAGCATCTCATCGAGGCTATATTTCAGCTTCTCGAGCCCCGTCTTGTTCACATGGACGAATCGGCCGTTCCGGTCCAATTGATAGATCATCTCCGGAGAATGCTCGATCAAATCGCGGTACTTTTCTTCCAAGCGGCGCACATCGACCACGCGTTGTTCAATCTGGGAAAACGAGCGTTGTAGATTCGTCGCCATCAAGTTGAACGCATCGGCGAGCCCTTCAATTTCATCCCCGGTCTTCAGTTCCAGTCGACGGTCCAATCGTCCGCTTCCGATCTCACGCACGCCGTCGTGCAACAACTGAATGGGACGGGCGATCCGGCGTGCGACGATCACCCCTGTCCCCCACAGCACGGCAAGTACGAGCAACCCAAAGAGCAGCACTTTCGCCACGAGTTCGGCGAGCGGCGCATAGGTCTCCTGGGGATCCTGCCGTACCACGGTGATCCACTGTTTCCCTCCGAGGCTCCCTGGGGCCAAGCTCTCGCCGAATCGGACCGGGGCGAATCCGACCAAGGCGTTCTGGCCCCCATGCGAATCGTCTGCAACAACGGTCCAACCAGCTTTTAACCCACCGAGAGCACTGATCAACTCGGGCCTTACCGTATGCGCTTCCGGAGCCAGAACCGGACAGATTACGGGAACACCATCGGAACTGAACAACATCGCATGACCGGTCGCCCCGATGGTGACCTCGGCAATGGCATGGAAGATCGTGTCTCGACGTAACAGTATTGTGACCGTCCCAATCACCGTCGCTTTTGTGTCGTCAAGAATGGGCGCCGCCACTATGACCACGTGAGTCCCGAAACCGGGATCAAAGGCGATCTCGCTGACATAGCCCCTGGGACTTCCCCCTTTCACCACCGCTTGCCACCACAACGTCTTCCCGTAAAAATACTCCACTTGTGGAATAGAACTGACCACCAGGGCCCCCTGGTTGTCGGTCACCAGGATCCCGATATAGTCGGATTTGCGGATATCATGCCACCTGATGAGGTAGTTGGTGACGATGCGATTGATGAAGAGAGGAAACTCGCTTTGCTGATCCCGCTGACGCCACCGCTGTTGCCAATCCTTGATCATGCCCTGGATACTTCGTGCATCCTTTCCCTCGTACGTGCGGTTGGCTTCGGTGACGGCGGTGTGGAGCAAGGGGGTCGTGGCGAGTTGCTGGGCCTCGTTCATCCCACGACTGACCTGCATTTCGATACGGCGAGCGGCTTCCACGGCGACTTCCTTGAAGTTGGCGCCGGTCATTTCGCGAAGCGCACGCCGCTGCTCGATGTATGTGAGCGCAAGCAGCAGGGTCAGGGGCAGAAGTCCGACCAGGACGATCGCCGCGATGATCTTGCGCTGGAGACTGTGAGACCGACTCCAGATTGTCATGGGTGTGGCTCGATCAGGATGCGACAACCCCTATTCGCGCGAGACTCGCGAGAAATGCGGGACGGGCGATACGGGGGAGAGTTCGAGGTCCGAAGTTTGAGGCTATCGGAACTTTGAACTTCTCGTCGCGCCCTTCACGCACGTCTCGCTTTTCGCGCCTGCGCACGCCGTGCGGTTATTTCACCATCCGGCTAACTCCGCTTCAACAGCCGTCCGGAGCCTCCAGGCCAGAGCATCAGCAACGGACTCGCGACGAAAACAGACGAATAGGTCCCAAAGATGACGCCCCACAACAGGGCTAGAGAGAAGTCGTGCAAGACCTCCCCACCGGCCAGCGTCAGAGGAATCAGCACCAACACGACGGTCAAACTAGTGACGATCGTGCGACTCAAGACTTGATTGACCGCATTATTGATGATCGTCTCTTCGCTCTCCCGCCGCCGCATCCGGAGATTTTCTCTGATACGGTCGAACACGACGACCGTATCCGTCATCGAATAGCCTGCTAACGTCAGCAATGCCGTCACGACGAGCAACGTAATTTCCTTATCCAGAATATAGAAGGCGCCCAACACCGCCAACACATCATGAAAGGTCGCCACGGCCGCGGCGATGCCAAAGCGAAGTTCGAATCGGGCCGCCACGTACAGCACGATCCCGGCAAAGGAAATGATGATCGCGATAAGGGCGTCCTCTTGAAGTTTCTGCCCGATGGTAGGTCCGATTTCCGTGCTGGAATCGATCACGAAATGGTTCGACGAAAATTCCTTCGTAAAGACCGCCACGACCCGATCGGCGACCTTTTCCTCGATGGTCGTCGAGGTCTTCAGGCGGATCAGGAGTTTGTTCTCCTGACCGAACTCTTGCAACTCGGCATTGTCCAGCCCGTTCGCCTCCAAAGCTTTTCTCGCTTCATCGATCCGAATCGCTTGGTCGAACTTCAACTGCACTGCGGTCCCACCCGAGAAATCGATGCCAAGGTTGGCCGATCCCCTGGCAATCTGAACGAGCGCCACAATTCCCAGCACCACCATGATGCCGGAAAACAGAAAGGCCCACTTGCGCTGCCCCATGAAATCGATATTGGTTTTTCTGAGGATCTCTAACATGCAGACTCCTTCAAACTAGATGCTCAACTGTTCCACTTTGTGTCGTTGATTCAAGAGGTCGAAGATGACCTTGGTGCCGATGAGAGCCGTAAACAGGTTGATTCCGATTCCGAGGCACAAGGTCACGGCAAATCCTTTGATCGGCCCCGTGCCGAAGAGGAACAGCGCCACCCCCGTGATGAGTGTGGTCACGTGAGAGTCGACAATCGTCAGCAACGCCTTGTCATATCCTCCGTCCACCGCCAACCGAACCGCCTTTCCCAGTCGCAGCTCCTCACGAATACGCTCGAAGATCAGGACGTTCGAATCGACCCCCATCCCGATCGTGAGTACGATTCCGGCGATCCCCGGCAAGGTCAGAGTCGCATTCAGAGCAGAAAGTGCTCCGATCAAACAGAGCAGATTCAATACCAATGCAAAATCCGCGATGACTCCGGACAGCCTGTAATACACGATCATGAACACGACCACCATGGCGCCGGCAAACAGCGTCGCCTGCACACCTTTCTCGATCGAATCTTTCCCCAGCGACGGTCCAACCGTGAGGTCTTGGATGATCTTGAGCGGAGCCGGTAACGCGCCGGCCCGGAGTACGATGGCCAGGTCGTTCGCCTCTTGCATCGAAAACGTCCCGGTGATTTGCGCGTGCCCGCCGGTGATGCGGTCCTGAATCACCGGCGCCGAGTAGATCGTGTTGTCGAGCACAATGGCCATGCGCTTCTTGATATTGTCGCCCGTAATCCGTTCGAATTCCCGACCGCCCTTCGAGTCAAATGTGATCGACACGTAAGGGTCGTTGAATTGACCGATCGAGACCCTGGCATCGCTCAATACATCGCCGGTCAACATCACTCGTTTTTTCACGAGATAGGGAATCCGATATTCACGGCCGGTGTCTTTGTCGACACCACGCTCGAAGAGGATCTGATCACCTGCGGGGATCTTCGCCTCAGCTTGGTTCAAAACCTCCTGCTCTTTGTCTTTTGGAATACGGGCAGGCAGATCGAGCCTTGATTGGTTGTCCTCGTCGAGCATCTTGAATTCGAGCAGCGCCGTTTCTTTGATCAGATCCCTGGCGCGCTTGGGCTCTTTGACACCGGGCAACTGCACGACGATCTGCTTCAACCCCTGTCGCTGCACGATCGGTTCCGTGACGCCAAACTGGTCAATGCGGTTCCGGATCGTTTCCAGTGCCTGGTTGATCGCGGAGTCCTTGATGCGCTTGGCCTCGGCTTCCCGCAACTCCCACACCAGCCGGTTGGCCGATCCTGCAGATTCCGTCTCGCTGAAGGTCGGATAGTCATCGATCATCTTCTGGATCTGCGCCTTGAGATCGCCGTTTTGGAACTGGATCGTGACCTGAGTCGGTCCCGTCCGCGTCACCGACTCGACGGGAATTTTCTTATCGACCAATTGATCTTGCAGCGATGCGACTGATCGATCGACGGCGATCTCGACTGCGCGGTCTTCATCCACTTCCATGACGAGGTGAATCCCGCCTTGAAGATCCAAGCCCAGTGTAATGCCTTTGTTCGGCATCACTCGCTTCAACAAGTCAGGTAACGCGTGATAGAGCGGTGGATAAGACGGGACAAAGAAGATCACCGACATCACCACCACCAGCGCCAACAATGTTAACCGCCCACCCACTTTTTTCATGTCGTCTGGTACCCCTTTATCCTGTACGGCCTACGAATCCTTATCTTTATCCTCATCGTCACTACCTCGTAATCGGGCAATTTGGTCTCGTTGTATCCGAATCTTCGTACTATCGGCGATCTGCAGCGTCACCGTCTCTTTCCCGAGATTCGTCACGGTGCCCCAGATACCCGACGCCGTGACCACCTTGTCGCCCTTCTTCAGGGCCTCTAGCAACGCCTTCTGCTGTTTCGAACGTTTTTGTTGCGGCAAAATGACCAGGAAATAGAAAATGACGAAGATCAGCGCGAACGGAATGAGAGACAGGAGCGTGCCGGAAGTGGAGCCCGAGCCCGCACCCGGGCCCCCTCCACCGAACAGCTGAGCCATTACGACCGATTGCATGACCATACACACTCCTCCTCGACAGAGTTAATCCCATCCGGCATGCCGATGCGCATCGACATCAGCCGCGTCTGTAACTGAAACATCCGATGCAGCCCGGTCGCGGGATCGGTAAAATTCGTCCCGGAACGACCGTAAAGTCCCCTGCGCGATCGCTGACCGCATATGGCCCATCAGATCGGCAAAATACCAGAGATTGTGGATCGTATTCAGTCTGGACGACAGCATTTCTTTGACTTGAAAGAGGTGATGCAAGTAGGCTCGCGAGTAGCGCGCGCACACGGGACAGCCGCAGGCGGGATCGATCGGTTGCTCATCCCGAACATACCGTGCTTGCTTGATCACCACTCGCCCAAAAGTCGTGAAGAGCGACCCGGTCCGCCCATGGCGAGAGGGCACCACGCAATCGAATAGATCGATCCCACGCGCTGCGCCTTCGATGAGATCCTCCGGCATCCCTACCCCCATCAAATACCGCGGCTTCGAAGCCGGCAACTCCGGGACGGTCATATCCAACATGGCATGCATTTCTACCTTCGACTCTCCCACAGAAAGCCCACCGATCGCATAACCCTCGAAACCAAGCCCGATAAGGTCTCGCGCCGAGGATACGCGGAGATCCACATCGAGGCCGCCTTGCACGATCCCAAAGAGGGCTTGATCCGTGCGACGCCGACTGGCTTGACAACGTTGTGCCCAGAGAGTGGTCCGTCGCACGGCATCGCGCACGACCTCTCTCTCAGCCGGCAAAGCCACGCAGTGATCGAACGCCATCATAATATCGGCCCCCAACGCTTCTTGAATTTCGACGGCGGTCTCCGGTGTAATGAAATGTGTGGACCCATCGAGATGCGACTGAAAGCTCACGCCCTCGTCGGTCACCTTGCACAATTTAGCCAGACTGAAAATCTGAAATCCGCCGCTGTCCGTCAAGATGGCTCCGGGCCACCCGGTGAACCGATGCAATCCACCCATCTCAGCCACAACCTTATGCCCAGGCCGTAGATAGAGGTGGTACGCGTTGTTCAGCATAAGACGAAAGCCGAGCTGCTCGAGGTCAACAGGATCGATCCCCTTTACCGGCCCCAACGTGCCGACCGGCATGAAGGCCGGGGTGTCGATCTCGCCATGGGCCGTGCTGAGTCGCCCCAGCCGCGCGCGCGTCTCACGGTTCTCCTGCTGAACTGAAAAGTCCACAGTCCCCCTTGCCGTCTACATCTGCTCCGGTGCGGAAATCCCGAGCACGCCGAGCCCATTCTTCAAGACCTGCTGGATTCCTCGCATCAGCGCCAATCTCGCCGCAGTCTGTTCCTGGGACAGCCCCTCTTTCTGTAGCACCTCGTCCGAGGCCAATCCCTCCGGCGCGATCGCCGATAGATCCCGATCCGCAGCGGGAGGCAGAATCCGGTGCTTGTTATAAAACGTATGCAGCAGCCCGGCCAATTGCTGGAGATAGTAGGTCATCCGGTGAGGCTCGTAGGCCATTGCACTGCCTTGCAGGACCGAGGGATAGGCAGAGAGCTTGCGAATCAATCCCAATTCATCCGGGTCCGTCAACACCGTCAAGTCCGTCTCGCTCGGCAGGGGACAAGCGATTCCTCGCGTAGCCGCGACGCGCCGCAGGCTGGCGATCCTGGCATGGGCATACTGCACGTAGTACACAGGGTTATCGGATGACCGCTGCTTGGCCAGCTCCAAATCAAAATCCAGGTGCGATTTGGAATCGCGCATCAAAAAAAAGAATTTGGCCGCATCCGCTCCGACTTCATCGATGACTTCCCGCATCGTGATGAACTCGCCCGCCCGCTTCGACATTTCCACTTTTTTCCCGCCGCGCAACAAATTCACCATCTGGACCAGCACGACCTGGAGGCGATCTTTCGGATGCCCATAGGCCTGCACCACCGCTTGCATGCGAGGAATATAGCCATGGTGATCCGCGCCCCAGACATCGATGAGGAGATCGTATCCACGCCGCAGCTTATCCTGGTGGTAGGCGATATCGGACGCGAGATAGGTGTACTCGCCGTCCTGTTTCTGCACGACGCGATCCTTCTCGTCCCCAAATGCCGAAGATCGGAACCACCAGGCGCCCTCCTGCTCGAACAGGAACTGTTGCGCCTTCAATTCATCCAAGGCCCGTCGGACGGCCCCTGAATTCACGAGAGAGGCTTCGCTGAACCACGATTCAAACTCGATCCCGAAGGACTTCAGATCCTCACGAACCAGGCTCAGCAGTTCCTGGTAGGCAAACGCTAGACAGCGTTCCTCCACCTCTGTGGCCGCTCGCCCGGCCAGCTCAGGCCCCAGCTGTTGTTTCACTCGCTCGGCCACGGCCGTGATGTAGGCTCCGTGATATCCCTCTGCCGGAAATTCGACCAGGTGGTTCGACAACTCCTCATATCGCGCGTAGACGGAGGCCCCCAACAACTGCATCTGCCGACCGGCATCGTTGATATAGTATTCGCTCACGACGTCATACCCGACTGCCTTGAGCATATTCGCGACGGCTTGCCCGACCGCCGCGCCACGCCCATGTCCCACATGCAACGGGCCGGTCGGATTCGCACTGACATACTCCACTAACACTCGACGCCGCTTTCCCAACTCGGCCCGCCCATAGGCTGATCCCTCCAACTCGATTTCTCTGAGCACCTCTTGCCAGATGGCTGGCTTGACCGTGAGGTTGAGGAACCCCGGCCGGACGATCTCAACTCGGTCGAAGAGTTGCTCGCGCTGAGAAAGATTGTCGATGATAATTTGGGCAATGTCGTGGGGCGCACGTTGCTCAGACACCGCAAGAGACATGGCGACCGTCGAAGCTAAGTCTCCCCATTCAGGCCGTTTGGGAGTATCCAGACTCACCTGAGGCCAGGCTTCCGTCTTCAGTTGGCCTTTCTTTCTGGCGACATTGAGCGCCCCAATGAGCGCATTGGTGACCTTTTCCTGGACGACCCCGCTGGACAAGAAAAAAACTCCTAAGTCCTTAGCAATGAAAGGGAAAACGAACTGGACACTCTAGCATACGTGATGGTCAGTGACAAGGCAGTCGGATGGGATTCTCTGCCGGACCGCCGCCGTCTTGACGTGTGTAAGCCCGCATGATTCATGAGCGCTTCTGCTGCAATCACGGATTCGGAAGTTGGAATCCAATACGGTACTCTCTCTTCGCGCCACGATCATCCAAAGGGCGCTCGACTTCGCAAGCGCGGGGGCGACGCACCTGAAAGCGGTGGCCCGGCGTCCAGGCAGGCGGGCTCGCCGTTCGGTCGGTCAACATACTGTGTCAAGTATGCCTCCCTCCCTCACGGCTCCGCGCGCCTGTCTCACGTGGCGACTGCGTGATTTCGCGACGAACCGTCATGATTCATGCGGGCTAGACACAGCGCCACAAGATGGTCCTGCGACACATCGAGACAAGGTTTCTCTTCGCATCGGCTGACATCTCCCCATGAACGGCAGAGGCAGGGTGCGCCCTGCACCACGGTAACGTGGGCACCACGGGGAGCCCAGCGAGCCGGATCGGTCGGTCCAAATATCGCAACCGTACGCACCCCCATCAGCCCCGCCATATGTGTGACTCCTGAGTCCTGCCCGACAAAGAGTCGTGCCCGAGCAAGCACCCCGGCGACGGTACACACATCAAGATCCTTCAGGACGATCGGGGGCGTCACACATAACTGGAGAAGACGCTCGACCGGCTCCCGGTCTGCCGGTCCTTCTAGAATCACCGGAGTCGCCCCGGAAATCTGAAATGCGATAACCACAGCTGCAAGTGTCTTCGGTGCCACACACTTATGGGTACTCCCACTCCCCGGATGGATGACGGCAAAAGGCCGGCCGTTTGCGAGATCGGCCCCTTCCAGACAGGCTTGTCCGAGACGGTGGAGCGGTTCTGTCACCGTCAACAGGACATCTCCTCCCTCGTGAACCGGCGCCTCATTGATCGCTTCAAGAAACCGGTCACATTGATGTGTCGACCGAATCGTGGTCGAAAACGGAGACCGCACAATAATCTCTCGGACACCAGCTGCCTTGAGTGTCTCGTTTAATTTCCCATCGAGATCCTGCGTCCAGCCAATGGCAAGCTCGCAGTCCTCCAGCCATGCCTGTACCTGACCCGTGACCGAGTCCGCCCCGGCGAACAAGTCTGTGCAGCCACGCCCCTGCACAGAGGTCCATGCATCGATGATGCGGCACGCGAGGAGCAGCCTCGCGATCTGGTCCTCAGCACAGAGCACCATCTGATGGTTGGGGAAACGGGTCCGTAGCCGAACGATGGCGGGAACTGCCAAGAGCACATCGCCAAGGCCGCCGGGATGGATCATCACGACCGTCCTTCTTACAGTATACATTAGGCCTGTCCTGGTGGAGGGTCCCGAGCCAGCAGGGACCGCGCTGCCTCAAGATCCGCCGGTGTGTTCACATTGTGAAAAGAGCGCCCGGAGGGGTCGATGGTGAGCAGATCCGCCTCAGTAACATACTCTACCCGAAGCGACGCATGAGATACCAACTCTTGGATCTTGAGGTGTCGTGCCTGAATCATCTGTTCCAAGATGGGCAGGCATCGTTTGCCATATAACGCATGCATCGGATGTAGCCGGGCCGCGAGTTTCGCCATCACAATATCTGACGTGGCTCTTCGACTCGTGAACTGAGCAATGACCGCCTGATCCAGAAACGGCATGTCGCATGCCACCACGAATATCCAGGGTGTCGCTGCCTGCATGAGCCCCGTGTACAACCCTCCGAGACTGCCGCATTCAGGCACCAAGTCTCTCGCAACTTTGACATCGACACCGAGCGGAGGGCTGTTCTGCGCAATGACGATCAGCACTTCCTGAAAAACTGAGCGAAGCACACCGAGCCCTCGTTCGAGGAGCGTCTCTTCCCCTACAACGAGATACCGTTTGTCTTCGCCCATTCTTCGGCTTTTTCCTCCGGCGAGAAGGACGCCGGTCACCTCGATCTCCATTCTGTCTGCCCTCAATGAGGCGGCCAAAAAGAAAGAGGGGGTGGGTCACCCCACCCCCTCTTGATGCGTCAGATTCTCTCAGTTCAGACGAACGTTAGAGGGCCTTTCCCTTCCGCTTGTTCGATCGTCTGGTCAACACCCAACCTTCCAGAAGAACCACACCAACTGCAATTACAATTGGATAGATATAGGCCTCGCGAGGTGTCGGAGGCTCCAGGAAGGTATAGTAGAAGGCCGAGACGGCCATCTTCCGTCCTGCGTCGCCATTGTGGCCATCCCAGGCAAAGAACACAGTGGGAATGTATTGGCCCATTTCAAAGAAGGTGTCTTCGTCGTAATCTTGATCTTTCTTGTTGCCCATGGGCCGCTGAATGATCACCGTCCATCGGCCATTCTTCCACTCGGAAAAAAGTAATTTGCTGCTCTCTTCGTAGTTGTCCCGTTGTTCAAAATCCTTATCCCATCCAGTACCCTTGAAGGCACGAAGTGAACCATCAGCTTCCCATTTCATAATGTCGACCGGGAACTGTTCGTTACTGCCGAACAGATACCGCGGCTTAATCGGTGCGGGAAGCTCTTTCCACTTCACGGCAGTTTCCATGGCAACAGCATCGTTATAGACGGTGTAGTTATTCTGATGCATGGCAATGGAGCCCTCTTCACCGGTCTTGGGATCTTGTTCCTTGACATCGATATTGACTGAGGTCGGAGGCCAGGGTAACTTCCCTTCGGCGACGCTCTTCGTGCGGTCATCCCACTGAAACATAAACGCGATGTGCGTATCGTTGTAAACCGACTTCATCCACATATCGTCGATCCGATTCACGAAGTTTCGTGGCTTATGGGTGATCTGACCGCCCATCGCGATAATCCGCCTGGCTCGTTTTGTCCACATTTCGTTCTCTGGATCTGCCGAGATCTCTCCCTCAACCACTCCTGAGGACAACACAAAGTTGACCTTTGGCTTGTCTGTCAATAGATCGATCGAGAGGGGCGTCCCATCTGCTTCACGCTCACAGAGTGAGTTCACAAAGTTGGCAATGTGCCAACGCTCTTCAACAGTAGTATTGTCCGCGAACGAAGGCATCGGAGTGCCGTTGACTCCGGTCGAGAAGGTCCGGAAGATGTTTTTGACGTTATAGGGATCTTGCCGGCTGCCTCTGAAATTCCAACACTTGTGCCAGTTAGCCGGTTGTATGGAAAAACCCCAATCGTCTTTTAGATTGAAGGCATTGCCGTCGCCACGTCCATCAGCACCGTGACACTCGACACACTTCTTCTCGACAACGAGCTCAGCTCCTTTTTTTAGACTCTCCTCCGTCGGAGCAATCGGCTTCAGGTCGCCCATCTGCAAGATGGTTTGGCTTTCTGACTTCTGGTCCGTAAATTTTCGATCTTTCACCAGCTGGGTGGTGACGAATGACAACACTTGGAGCCGTTGCTCTTCCGTCAGAATGCCTTCCCAGGATGGCATGGCGGAACCTGGCAAACCGTGGGTCACAGTCTCAAACAGATCGTTTTGACCAGGGACTGGCTTCTTGGCATCGAACAACGGCAGCTCACCGCTGGCCGTGTGCCGAATCTTGAACGTTCCTTGGTTGAAATTACGGGGGCGCGGCCAGAGACGATCGGCGCCAGGCCCATCGCCCGCGCCATCGACCCCGTGACACCAGACACACTTGGTGAAGTAGACCCGCTTTCCTGCTTCGATCATGTCTGCTGAAGGCTCAGGCGCCAAAGCCCCTGTCTTGAACCCCGCAGGAAGAGTATCTGCGGCAGAGGTTACGCCCCCAGTGATTCCGGAGACCAGGATAACTCCGAAGGCAGTCGTGAGGAGTGCTCCCGCCTTCAGCCTTAACGAATTCTTCATCGCTTCCCTCATGTCATAAATCCAGGTTGGTTATACATTCGCTTGAACGACTAGTCCCAGGTCCGTGGGTAATACCCCGTGTGCCAATATTCAAACAAGACGACTTTCCAGATTTCATCCACAGTCAGATGCTGTTCCCATGGTGGCATCACAGAGGCCCAGGGAAATCCTTCGTTCGGTAGGCCGATCCCACCCTTTGACACACGCCAGAAAATGAAAGTTTCTTGTAACTGCGCAATCGTACCCGGATCGGTAAAGTTCGCCGGGATTGGATTGAATGCGAAGGCATGGAGACCGCGGCCGTTCAGATTATCGCCATGGCAGAAGTGGCAATTTTGATAGAAAATCTCTCCGCCCTCACGCACATACTTGAGATACCCTTGTGCATCCTTATCCCAGGGGTTGGCGTTCGGCTTCATTAAGCGGCCCATGCCCTGCTCCACAATATTGGAGTTGCTATACTCCTGATCGTATTTCCCCTCAGGATTGACCCGATAAGGGTTCTGTGTGGTCTGCAATGTATAGGTTTTCCCATGCACCTTGGTGCTGGCCGGTGGGGCAGGATGCACTGTCCGCAACTCGATCGGCTCTTCGGATTTCGGGACCATGGCGTTGTATGAGAAGCCGCCGATCAAGATTGGCAGAATAACCAGATAGGCATAACGTAATATCCTGTTACCCCCAGTCTTGGCATCCAAGACGTTCATGATCGGTTGTTTGAACTTATTCCAATCTTCTTCGTTCGCCGACACCCACATAAAGATGGCCACGAGAGAGACTGTTCCATACATGGCACGGACGCTGAACGGAATCGGTGGATAGATGCGAAACTTCAAATAGAGGAGAATGAATGCCCAGAAAAGAATTCCCTGCCAAAACCGTGGGAATGCCATTCCCATGGCACCCATCATATAGCTGATCCCTGTAAAACCCGCCACGAACAGCGTGAGTTCCAAGATTACTTGGACCGGCATGTACCCTTCGATCAGGCGCACGGTATTCGACGGAACGATACCCACGATCATTCCGGCAAGCAGGAGTATTCCAGCTGCTCCTATAAGTGCCGCGACTGACATTAATGCTTTCATCGGTGAACTCCGTTTACTCGATAAAAGAGAGAGAGTTAGCCAAGATCACGAAATCTTCGGTGGCGGCGAACCCGCCTTCACCTGCGAAAGATAATCGACAATCTTTTTAATAGCACCCGCGCTCAATTTTTGGCCAAATATTTTTGGCATGGTATTGTCCGGGAACGGTTTCACCACGTAGGCGCTGGGCGAAACAATTGACTCCATGATGTAGTCTGGAACGGTCTTTGCCGATCCCTTGTAATCTTTATCCTTCATGCGAAGCAGGGCATTCGTGCCCTCTTCAAGCGCAGGACCAATCGTCCCTTTCGCTCCTGGAATACCGGGGATCGTATGGCAGGCCACGCACGTCGCCTTTTGAAAAATCACATCTACCGTCTCAGTTCCATCTGCCATTAACGCACTAGCCACACCTGTCGCTTCTTCCTGCTGTTTGGGCCGATCTGCCTCAGGAATAAACTTCTCATATGATTTGATAATCTCTTCGTATGTCGGAGCATCAACCCCCTCACGAACATACAACCAGGTGTCTACGGCCGCCAATTCCGGAAGACTCAAAGAGATCGGTGGCTTGTGAATGGCCGGCATTGGGCTTTCTTTATCGTTCGTTCCCTTTACGCCGTAGCCAACAACAACATAACAGCTCGGGCAGGCGTGGGATTCTGCAATATATTCTTGGCCATTTTCAGCAGTCCCCGAGCCAGGGAATGCCTCTTTTTCGGCAAAGATTCTACCAGCCGGCTTGCCCCTGCTATATTTTGGATCCTCTAATCGCTCCTTGCCTGCTCGCCCTGGAAGACCTACCAAGTTGGGCGCGCGTTCACCAAGCATTCCTGCGTGGAATGCGTGACAGAGAGGGCACTGGCCCTTGCCAACTGCCCCCTGCTCTTTATTCTTTCCAATTCCACCGAAAATGATCTTCTCACCTTCATCGGCAAGTGCCTGGACAGACATAGAAGCAAAATCCAATTTCACTTCTGCAGGAGGAAAACCGCCTTCGACCTGCGGCAACCAGTTCCCATATCCTGACAGGCCCGCGGCAACCAGGAACATGAAGCCACCGATCTTGAGCAATGCGGCTTGATTGGGGAAATAGATCCCCATCATAAAACACATCGCAGTGATGAGAACTAAGGAGACCGGAAGCATCCGGTTCGCTTCATAGAAGCTCCCCTTATAGTGTGCAATTGCCACCATCAGCATGCAGGCGGCAACCGTGCCGATTAAGAGTTTGAACAACGCGCGCTTTTTTGCAGTTCCATCCTTAACGGATACCAATGAATACACAAAGAGACCGGCGAGAAGCGCAAATAGTGGCCACCCTATCGATAGACCTTCTTTTATCAGATCGCCCACGGATGTAACCTCCTGAGGTTCGGGTAGGAGAGAGGCGCGTGCTCCGTGCCTCCACTCCCCCAACCAAGATCCTTAAAGATGATTAGTGGCCCCCAGCCGGCTGCGGTGCGCCGCCTGGAACCCCTGCCTTTGCCTCGACAGGCGCCTTCTTTACCCCGAGGCTTCCCAGCCAGAAGACGAATAGGATGGTAACCCAGAAGAACAGCACATTGAACGAGATCATGTTCGCTGCAAAACCCACCGTATGCGTATAGGCCCAAGGCGAGTTATCACGCATGATCTCATTCACGTGCCAGAACAATCGAACCGAAGAACGGATGTACCCCATCAAACCCATCATCCAGGTAAAGGCGGTTGCAAGCATGATCAATGCATATTGCGATCGAACAGAGATCTTCCCCCACTCAATTGCCCCCATCTGCTTGGCTCCCTTCATCATGAAGCCGTTGAGCGCAAACATGAAGAAGAGACAGGATAGTGTTGTTGCGACTTGAGGCACAGACAGACCCACACGCACGTTTGCCGGGATGTAATACCCGTAGATCGCCAGCCAAATGATGTTTACATAGGCGCACCCGAAGAAGACACCCATAAAGATATTGCCGAACTTCGACCAAGATACCGTCGAGACTTTATTGCCTCGCATGTACCAGACGAAGCTCAGAATGGTGGTGGTGATAATCACGTTAATTCCACCGTTCTTGGCTGACATTACCCCATAGTTTCCCAACACCGGGTGCTGTTGACCACCCATGGCCTTGAGCTCAGCTGGAGTCATGACGATCGTGTGGGGGGTAATGAACACCAGGTAGCCGACGCAGAGAACAAATACGAGATACTTAATGTAGCGTTGATACTTCTCTGCACCGCGCATTCGACCAAGCGCCTGCCAGAGATAATAGTTCGTGCTCAAGAAGAGGATGCCGATCATGGTAGCTTGAATAATGAAGAGCCAAGCCAGGAGGCCGCCCATGAGCGTAATCCCCATCTGCTGGCGGTAGGCGTACACCTCGCGCATCAACCAGTAGCCGGCGAACGGCAAGGGAATCAAGAACGCCACGCCGAGCGCCATGGCGATGTAGCCCATCCAGTCATAGTGCGCACGATCCTCATCAGTCTTGGAGGCCAAAAACTTGTACGCCGCGTAAGCCGCCACTACACCACCGCCGAACGCCATATTACCCAAAATGCGATGCACGTTGAGCGGATTCCAGAGGGCGGTATGAATGACGTGCCAGATGTTCCCCAAGTACCGGCCCTGCTCATCGACGCCGGCCGGCGACATCATGAAGCCGATCCAGGAATTCGCCAGGAACATAAGCAAGGTACCGATCACGTTCAAGACCACGGACATGCTCACGTGAATCCACTTGAGGAACCCTTCCTTCATCTTGTCCCAGCCGTAGTAATAGATATAAATGGTTCCGCTCTCCGCCACAAACATCAGCGCATAGATATGCATGACCGGGCGGAAGATACTGGAGAGATAGCCGAAGAATGCAGGATAGAGCGTCAGGAAGGTGAAGATCAGGATACCGCCCAGAATTGCGGTGATCGAATAAGCCGTCAGACTGATCTTAATGAAGTCATAGGCGAGCTGGTCATACCGCTTCGCCATCGCCTTATCCTTCGTCACCATCCCCATGAATTCAATAACCATGCAGAAGATCGGAACTGCGAGTACGAAACTTCCGTAGTAGAGGTGCTGCTGGTTTGCAAACCAGAGCAACACACGGCTCTCGAAGTTGTACCGCGGATAATCCTTAGGGCCATCGACGGTCTTCGGAGCAGGGGCACCGACGACGATACCCTCCGTCTTATAATAGACATCTCGTCCCTTCTCGACTTTCGCCTCACCTTCTTTCTTCACCGCATCAGGCGCATCTGCGCCCATTGCCAGCGACGGAAGCGATACGGCGATGGGGAGCAGGAGAAGGCCAACCATCGCGCACAGCGCCATGATTGAAAATAACTTCTTCCCGGCTACACGTCCCATGAGATACCTCCTTGATGCATTCTGAAAAAGATTCACGTTCAATTTACCCACAAGCCAGAATCGGAGCAGCAGAACTACCAGGCTCTACTTTCGGAAAAGGTACCAGTAGTCCAGCCCCTGCGACTCCATCAAAAAGTGGTCGACCGCTGTAAAATACGCGACGCAGACGACTAGCGACACCACCACGTAAACGATTGTCATGCCCATCGCACTCCCTCCCTCAGACCTTTCGGACGTTCAGAAAATTCTAGCCCTGCAGTGGCCCTGCTTAGCAGGGGCACTGAATTCCAGCGAACCAATAAAAAAACCACAGACCCACTGCACAAGTGATGTAAAAAATCATCTTGCCGACTCTGACCTTTATCTCGCTATCCGGTGCTGCCGTGGCCATCGCGTCTCCTTCTCTCCTGAAACAGCCAAATAAATCTCTAATCAGCTCAGCGATTTTCTTGACACACAGATATTCGTATGTTATTCAAAATTCCTTGCCGCACACGAAAAATCAAGGGAAACTCGATGAAAAAAAAATCAAAAGTGTTCGACATTATAGTTTTGGCCGGTATGGTTGTCAATATACTTCTGGCCGTGTTTCTCATTCTCTACTACTTTGATTTCCTGTAGGTTTCGCATGGTCTTCCCCTTCAGCTTTTCCCTGATTTCGCACCAGAAACCGCACAGCGAAACCCGATTGTCTCATCGCGAAAGTCTGGCACCATCTTGCTCCGGCTGGTGATGCGAATATCGGCTCCCGTGGTCGCATAGCCTCCCCCCCGAAGCACCCGAAATACCCCGTTTTCTGGGCTCTGCGGGTTCTGTTCCGGGGCCTCTTCGAAGTACCGTTCCGCATACCAGTCGGCCACCCACTCCATCACATTGCCTGCCCCATCCATAACACCGTACGGGCTCTTATCGGTCAGAACCGTACCGACGATTGCGGAGACCTCATGACCATCCTGCACCCTGGCCCAATTCGCTCCGTTGGGCTGTTCCACATTACCCCAGGGCCACAGACGTCCATCCGATCCTCGCATGGCCTTCTCCCACTCTGCCTCGGTCGGAAGCCGCTTCCCTTTCCAATGGCAGTAGGCCTCCGCATCCTCCCATGACACGTAGACCACAGGCTGATTGATGCTACCGCATCTTGCTCATATTCTTGGCGTAGCGAGCAGGAGGACCAGATTTGCGATGCCCGGTCGCATCGACAAATTGTTGGTACTGAAAATTGGTCACTTCGTAGCGATCAATGGCAAACGTACCCAACACCAGCGTACGCTGCGGACGTTCATCGAACCCGCCATGATCTGTCCCGCGGATGAAGGGTCCTGCCGGAATCGAGATCATTTCTTCCGGGACCGGCTCTTCACGAGAAGCCTGAGAAGGATCGAGCGGCCCTGATGGGGTTGACTCTGTGGTATCGGCAGAAGGCGCTTCAAACGGGGTCAGCGTAGTGCCACGGAGGATTCCCATGATAGGAATCGCAGCAAATGCGAGGACGGCAAGAAGAAACATCACCTTGAATTTGGTTTCGAGCATGTCGGTTATGACTTCGCGGGGCTATCGCTCGCCTCCACATCGTCGCTCGCACAGCGAAACCCGATCGTAATATCCGTCCGCCATGCTTTCGCGGCAAATCGCTTGGATAGCCGAGCATTATGCTCGGTCTCTCGCCACGACCCTCCACGCACGACTTTCAAATCCGCGCGTTCAGGCCCTTTCGGGTCACGATAGGGCGCTTTCTGGTAGTAATGCTCATCGTACGAGTCTGCAACCCATTCCGCGACGTTCCCGGTCATGTCATAGATTCCATAGGGGCTTCGGCCGGCTTCGAAGGACCCGGGAGGCGCGAGATATCGATATCCATCTTCACTCCCATCCAGATTGGCGTTGGCGCGGCCGTTCCTCACGGTGTCGCCCCACGCGTATTTCCGCTTTCCCTCACCACGACCGGCCTTTTCCCATTCCGCTTCCGTGGGAAGGCGCTTTCCCGCCCACTTGCAATAGGCCGCCGCCTCATCCCATGACATGCTCATCGCCGCAAACTCGGGCTGCAGCAACTTGGATTGATCGTCTTCAAACACTTCGATCTTCGGCAGCGGACGCTTGGTCATTTTGGCGAACCGGGCATATTCATCTTGCGACACTTCTTTCCTGTCGATATAGAATGCGCCTCAAATACACTTGCCGCTCCGGCGCTCTCATCCGGGTCGCCATCTTTGCTGCCCATGATGAACGGGCCTTCGGGAACCTGCACCATATCTCGCCCTTCATCGCCTATCTTCGTCTTATACATCGAATAATCCAGCGAGGGTGCGCTGGTCGGCGCAGGTCGAGCCTCGGTCTTGATCGACGCTGCCAGCGCTTTCATCTGTTTCGCCTTGTAGGACTCATAGACCAGCAAGCTAATCATCAGGATGAACGCCCCAAAGACAAACACGATCCCGCCGACGAGCACTCCCTTATTTTCCATCGCGTCTTATACTCCTCCGGTTGCAGCCTTCTTCTTTGCCGCGCGCATATCCAGCAACATCGAAATCTGCACACCGAGAAACCCACCCATGGCGGCGCCGGCCCCCGCGCCCACGGATATTCTCTCCGGGCCGGCAATGAACCAGGCAAGCGCCCCGCCCAACAGAGTCCCCACCAAAATACTCGCCAGAAAGCGCCGCCCGCCCATAAACCCGATGAATCCGCCGAGCACCAGTCCTGCCCCACTCGCTAGCGGCATGATGCCGCCGCCCATAATGATCCCGATGAGCGTCCCGACGGTTCCCATCACGACCATGCCGAACAGAATATCCATCACCTTTGAGAAGCGTCAGATTGTTCTGTGCCGGACTTGGCCATGCTGACAACCGATCCATTGTTCTAGCGTCCTGCGCTTGCCACCATCGAACCAAAATCAATTTCTACGCCGGACGCGGCGATGATCGAGATGCCCCAGGCTTTGGCAGCCGGTTCATGCTTGTGAATCCGTTTGAAATCTTCATAGACGTTCACGCGCTCTTCAAACCACTGACCGACTTCTTTCGTGCCGCTTTGCACCACAATCTCCGAACCGCTGAAGATGCCGCCTTCGGTCAGCGTGCCCTCGGGCTTGGTGGCACTCCAGATATACTTCGTAAACACAGGAATAAACATCAGGTCGGTATCCAGTGAGGCATAGATCGCTGCAATCGGCTCACTCTCCGTCGTGGATTTTTGCAGACGCCAACGCCAGGTAAGGACTGGGAAGGCCTTCGGGTCCCAATCGATCTTCTTTTTCTTGATCCTTTGCCCCGCATCCTTCGCCGCCAGAAAGTTCACACCGTTTTCTGTCTGAACCTTATACGCATCCCGGCCCTTGGACTGGCTTCGTTGATTCTCATGTTCCCAATTCAATGGAAATCCGTCTGCGTCTTTCGCCTGAAAATCCTCTAGGACCAAGGATTGGTTTTGTGCCGTGACCGCGCCCTGCATTACGAAGCTTCCACACGCCACCAGCCCAACCACGAGACATCTCCGAACCATCACCCCTCCCCTCATAATCACCCACCTCTTTCTCAGTTTTATGCCTCTTGCGACGACGACGGCGGCACCAACACCCTCTCGCTTCCCTCGACCGGCTCTTCTCCCATCAAAGGCGACTGGTCACGCTGGGACATCCAGAATAGAATGAACACTGCGCCCCAGAACACCATCATATTGAGCGTCACCATCTTCGCAGCGAAGGCGAAGTCCGGCGTGAAGGACCAGGGAGAAACATCGGCCATCAAATCACTCACATGCCACGCCAACCGTCCGGAGGAACGGATATAGCCCATGAGTCCCATGACCCACGAAAACGCAGCAGCCAATCCAAATAGGCCCACCATGCCTCTGAGGGAAATCTTTCCCCACTGGATCGGCCCGCGGAGAAGCGCCCCCTTGAGCATCATACGATTGATCGCCACACCAACCACAAGGACCGTCAACGTGGTCGCGGCCTGCGGCGCCGACAGTCCGATGCGGAGCTTCGCCGGCAGATAATACCCATACACTGAAAGCCAAATAATATTGAGGGCCCCCAGGAGAAAGAGTGCGCCGATGAGGATGTTCCCTTTCCTGACCCAGGGTACGACTATCGTTCGATTGGCCCGACGGTAATACATGAAGCTCAAGGCGGTCACGAGAATCATAACGTTGACCGCGCCGTTCTTCGCCGACATCACTCCATAGTTGCCGACCACGGGATGTGAGGCTCCGCCCATTGCCTTCACTTCACCGGCCGACATGAAGACGGTGTGGGGCGTCAGCCAAATAAACAGTGCCAACATGAACACCGTGAGCAGGCCTTGGTAGTAGGGCTGATATCGTTCGCCCCCTTGAAGGCGAGCCATACTCTGCCACAGATAGAAGTTGATTCCGAGAAATAGGACACCGATCAGAAGGGCTTGCACGACGAACAGCCAGGTGAGCAATCCACCCATCATCGTCACACCCATACTCTGGCTGAATCCGTAGACCGATCGCATCAACCAGTAGCCGGCAAAGGGCATCGGTAACAGCGCGCAGACCATAACAAACAAAAAGACATGCCCAACCCAATCGAAATAGGCGCGCGATTGTTCGGTCTTGCTCGTGAAAAATCGATAGCAGGCATAGGCCAACACCACTGCGCCCCCAGACATAATGTCTGCCAGGAAGCGATGGACATTCAATGGATTCCACAGGGCTGAATGGAGTAGATGCCATCCGTTTCCCAAAAACCGCCCTTGCGCATCGACACCGGCCGGAGCCATCATGAAGGCCGACCAGCCGTTCGCTAAAAACAGCAGTGCCGTCCCAAACACGTTGGCTAACAGGCCGATCGACGCGTGACCCCACTTCAAAGCCGGCTCAGCCATTCGGTTCCAGGTATAGTAATAGGTGATGAGCAACAGCGATTCGCCGACAAACACGACCGCGTATACCGGCATAAAGGCCTTGAACGTCCCGCCCATGTACTTCATGAAACTCGGATAGAAATAGAGAAATATCCCCAGCATGATGCTACCAAGCACGGCCGTCACCGACAGGGCGAGGAGAGCGACTTTTGCCAAATCTCTCGCAAGGCCGTCATAGCGAAGTGCGAGGCCGGGCTTTCTACTGCTGAGCCCCAAAAATTCCAGCAACACGCAAAAGATCGGCAACGCGAGAACAAACCCTCCGAAGTACGTATGGAGTTGTGTGATGAACCACACGAGCAATCGACTGTCGAACGACCCGATGCGCGAGTAGACAGTCTCCTGGGGAGAAGGAGCCGGAGGCCCCTGGGGGGTCCCCGGTGTCTTGAAATAGAGATCGGTGGCTTCCTCGGCAAAGGATTGACTCTGAAGACCCCAACCAATCCCCAAGGCCGCGAGCACAACCAACAGCAGGACAGAAAACCCGATGACTCCGTACACTTTCTTCTTCATAACCATATCTTAGCAGAATGCGCGGAACCGATGTGTGGCACAACAGTAGAACGCTCTCGCAGGATGCTCAAAAAGTTCGTCCGAGCAAGGCCGCAGCGAGTGAAGGCCCGAGGCGTACCCTCTGGGGTACGTTGAGGGTCTGAACGATGCGAGAACGAAGCTGGCGGACTTTTTCAGCATCCTGCTAGACCTTCGAACCGGAACCAGCCGTCATTGAAGCACCGGCTCCCGTCGACTTGCCAAGGATCCCCATGACGAAGGGACATCGGAGTAAGGCACTCGACATCGTGTGTCCCTGCTGTTCTTCTACTTGCCGACGAAACCCGAGATAGTAACAATACAACGCCATCATGCCCGTCACGAGTCCGCCGCCGGCCATCGCATAGGAAGTGGGAATTCCAGGTTGTCTCAAAAGGAAAATCACACATCCCGCCGCCACGAGATAATACGTCGCGGCGAAGGAGAGTCCAGGCCACCACCAATATTTGAGTAACTCACCCGCCTTCGTCTGCAGCAGCCCTTGGCTCCATGACGCCCGTGGACGAAGTCCGCCAAAGTAGGCACAGAGCGCAACGCCGCCTCCCAGCACCGCCACAGCGGACAACTGGACCAATGCTGCGACCTGATCCGCTTCGACAAAGTGCCCCAGCGACGCGCCCAATGCGCCGACGACGAGACCGACTGCGACCCAGGGACCGAGTTCCATCGCATGATTGCCTACCATCGTGCGGAGAGCCGCCCCGTCGGGAAACGTCGGAAACGGACGGCCCATGAGCGCGACTTTCCGCACGTGCCCAATTTCAAAGGCATCGCGCGCGACAGACGTACAGGCAATGATGATGGCCATCATGGCCGGTCCATCCGGATGTTTGAGATAGTCATACCCGACGAGCCAGAGCAGCGCCAAGACCAACAGAGACAACTGGACCCCATACACAAACCCAATCCAGCCGCCGAGCCATATCAGTAAGCGGCTCCCGTCCTCTCGCAGGATCTTCCCCCACGCAGTGGCCCGACCGACACGATAGGCTAACAACGCCGTCACCAACGAGACGAGACCGCTGACCGCCAACAACACGATCGGTTCCGAAAGCGGCAACAGCAGCTTGGCCACCCGATAGACAGCAAACGCCACCAACCCAGGCACAAACATGACGATCCGCTTTTTCTTGCGCACAGAGTCTTCTGTCACGGCCAGACTGAGGCTGGGTAACACTCGTAGCGCCATTCGATGCAACATAATTCTGCTCGTTAAACGTGAAACGTGAAACGTGAAACGAAGGAGGCTCTTCTCGTTTTACGTTTCACGTCTCACCTTTTACGCCTTCTGTGCGCCCATCCCGAAATAGCGCGCCTTCACTTCTTCCATCAACGCGACCGTGATCCGCGCCTCGCCACGATCGGCTGCGGTCCGCTCCAATTCAATGCGTGCCATGGCACGCACCGGCGCCGGCACCTTGTCCAATCGACGTTCAGCTTCAGATGTCCCACTCGATGCGTTCGCCGGTCCTTGGACGGAGCAAGATGTCGTATGTGACGACCCGTTCCCCTCTCACCCGCATATCCTGCTCGACTTCACCACGCACGAGCGGGGCAAGATACGGAGGCATGCGGTCCAGCCGATGGATCGCATCATCAGTCCACATCACCCGATCGACAAGCCCACCGGGTTGACCGGCAGGGACATCGACCCCTACTTTTAGCCCACAGCCGCGACACTCCGTCCGAATGAACCACTGGGGCATCCCATCCCCATACACACGTTCCTCAATCCCCTCGGTATGCATCCAGCGACCGCAGCCACAGGTCAACATGGTGAAACACCGTGAGGAGTGAAACGTGAAACGTGAAACGTCTCGGAGCGCGTGACAATCCGCCTTTTCTGCACTATGTCCGCATCACTCATCACAGATTACCCATCACTCATCCGATCTTGCCTGGGTACAAGAGATAGAGCATCGTGTAGGTGGTGGTCCCGGTCACAAAGAGGACGCAATACACGACCATCGTGAACCGCCCGAGCGCCCGATGGCGTCGCGCGCCGTTCGGCCAGATCCGTTGGATCGTCATCTCGACCGAGAACACGATGGCGATCAGAGACAACAAACCAAGATACACTTCGAATTTCCGCATCGAGAAATCGGCGGTGGCGATGCGCGAGAAGAACAACAGCATGACCAGCGCCGTGAGCGTGCCAAAGATCAACCCGACCTTCCTCCATGTCGTGAGCAACAATGTTTCCTTGAGCGATCGGACACCATCGATCACTTGTTGTGCCCGAAAACCCAGCACAATCATGTAGATCGCCATGACCAATCCGAGAATGACCAGAATGATATGCACCGTCAGAATAGGAATGAAGACATAATCGTAGAGGACTTGCGATCCACCAAAGCCTTCCTTCCCTTCAAAGGCCAACACGCCTAATTGACGAAATAAATAGTAGCTTGATGAAGAACGCCAACATAGCGATCATCCCGCTCAACATCATCCAATGATGAGCATCCGTTCGATGTCTCTTCGCCTGGATCCAGCCGATCACGAAGAGTCCCGTAAAGAACGTCGCCATGAGCTGGCTCATATCCGCCCCTACCGTGGCGTGGGTTCCAAAAAATCCCGGCTCCCTCAGCCATTCAAGCATGCGCCCTCTTATCGTTCACGTGGGACTCGCGAGACTTGAGAGAAAAGCGGGACAGGTCGGAGGTTTCATCTTCGCGAGTCGCGCCTATCGCGCACGTCTTGCTTGTCTCGCTCACAATTCACCAGCCTTTACACCCTGCACAACCGCTGACGGCTCCAGTTCTGTGACGGTTGGAAAGCCAGCTGCTCCCATCCACTGAATCGCATCTGCCGTCCTGTAGCAGTCGCCTCGTTCTGTGTTCACGAGAATGTGAACCGCAAACGCAGTGGTCCAGGCCGGACCGGTTCCTGCTTCATTTAAGAATCGATCCTTGATGACCAACCGACCGCCTGGCGCCAAATGGGCCCAGACCCTCTTCACCAATGCCGCGTTCGTCGAGAAATCTTGATAGTGCAGGATGTCAGACATCAGGACGACATCGTAGGGTCCGCCTAGTTCATCCTTGTTAAAATCGCCAGGACAGCAACGCAATCCTCGATTCCAAACCAGCCTCTTTCACCGTTCGTTCCGTGAGTCGGAGCGTCGCAGGCAAATCAAACACCGTGGCAGTCAGCTCTGGATAGGCCTGACAGAACGCGATCGCGTTCGTCCCGGCTCCACCTCCCAAATCCAGAAATCGCACCGGCCCATTCAGCTGCAGCCGCTTGGCAAAATCTGGCCCGCTCTGCTGCCCAATCCGGTGGAGTACCGCCAGCACGTTGCTGCCTAAATCCGGGTCAGTCTCAAAGACGTGCCGGTCGACCGACCGCTGTCCCGTACGAATCGTCTGTTCCAATTTGCCCCAGTTGTCCCATTCTGCATCGTGAAGCAGCAGGAGATGCCCGATATATTGGGCAGAGTTGCGGACCAGATGAGTGGCCGCAGCTGTCGAATTCCCATAGGAATCCCCATCCTTCTCCAACAGTCGCATTGCGACAAGGGCATTCAACAGCAGTCCCAACGTCTGCCCGTGAACGCCGAGACGATCGGCCACATCGTGGAGGGTTTTCCGCTTCCCATCCAAGGCAGAAAACACATCCAGCCTGACGGCCGTGAGCAGGATTTTCGTCTCCCAGTAGTATCCCAGCTGGAAGATTTCTGCGAGCGAGAGTTCTCGTGACACACCACGCCCCTCAAGCAAATCGCTTTGAAACTCGGCATCTTACCTAGATTGGAAACTGAAAGGCAAGGCAGGCGGAAAGCACTGTGGCACCGCATGGAAAAACACAAAGGGCAGCGGATTGCTCCGCTGCCCTTCGATTGCGGGTTACCCCGCTCACTCACATACTCGCTTACTTGATTTCAGCCTTGAGATTGGCAGTCCCGCCGTCAGTCACATCCACCTCAAACTCCACTTTCTTACCCTTGGCGGCGAACGGATGCCAGGCCACCACCTTGTGCTTGCCGGCCGGCACATCCTTGAGCTCGAAGGAGCCGTCGTCCTTCACAACCGCAAAGTGCGGATTCGACACCGGGAGAAAGAAACCCTGCATGAACTCATGCTGGTCGCACTGTAAACGATAGAAGCCATCCTTCTCTGCTCCGCCCCGGAACACCACCGGCTTGTCGAGCTTGTCACCCTTCTTGGCCAAACCGATGTTGAAACCGGTGGCTGAGCTGGTGCCCTTCACCACAAAGCTATGCGGATTGTGGAGCACACCTTGGACCGACTTGGGGTCATCCGGATCGGCGTCATGGTTCTCGACCTTGAAGGACTTGTTATTCACCACCACACCGGCAAACGGCATGAACTCGCAGAATTCCGCAACCACCTCAGTGCCCTGATACCCATCGACAAACGCCTGATCTTCGATGTCAACGACGGCGACCACCGCGTGCTTCAGCCCGCCATCCTTACCGACTTCGATGGTCTTCAAGAACCGCTTGTCCCCATCCATCAATTCTTTGTGTGGGTTCTTGGGACAGAACTTGGGATTGGGGAACTTCGTGAACAAAAATTCCTTTTGCTCAGACTTTCCGGCAAAGGTCACCTTGCCGGCAATCGTTCCGCCCGCAAACGAGGTGAGAGGCGCCGCGACAAACGCGACGGCTGCCACGCCAAATACTATGGATAACGCGCTCTTCATATAACTGCCTCCTTGTGATTAACGATATGCCCTGATTCCTAACTTGCTGTTCCCTTTCTTTATCCACCGGCCTGATGAGAGAAAGGAAGGAACGGCTTCCTCTCTGGTGTGCCCGATCGACGATATGCTAGCGAGGCTGGTCTGGGACCGAGTATGTATAGTAAATCCTACCGTATCCTGTCAATCTGAAACAAGAGGGTGCAAAAGCCTGTTCGGTGCCTACTCCCTCAGTTGAACTAGATGAAGCAGCGCCCCTGCGCAGTACACGCACAGCACCATTCGTATCGTGAAGGATTTCCTTCAGAGAGGGGAACAAGCTCACGATCACACCGCCCCCACGACATAACAGGATGGTCATCTTCAATGCGCAGTCGAAAAATACTGAACTCGTATACCGAGGCTGTCAATCCTTCCATGATCGCTGCGGCTGCTGATACGACTCACGTGTCCTCTCATGCGGAGTTCCATGCGCATAGACGAGCAAGGCTTTCCCCGCTGACGCCTAGAGGATCTCTTCTTCGATGCGCACACCTCCATTTATGTGCGATAATGAGGGCTATGTTTCTGAAGAGTTGGCTGGTTGGCGATCCGCTCAAAAGCACTCAGGCAGCACACGAACGGCTGTCGAAAACCCTCGCTCTCGCGATCTTTTCCTCAAACGCGATCTCCTCCGTGGCCTATGCCACAGAAGAGATCTTGCTGGTGCTGATCCTTGCGGGAACCGCCGCCATTGCCTGGTCCATTCCCGTCAGCTTTGCGATACTGTTTCTCGTCGTCGTCCTGACCATTTCCTATCGCCAAATCATCTACGAATACCCGGCGGGTGGCGGGGCCTACATCGTAGCCCGCAACAATTTAGGGGAACTGCCGTCACTGACCGCCGCAGCGGCGTTGATCATCGACTATGTTCTCACGGTAGCCGTCAGCGTGGCGGCAGGCATCGCGGCCCTGACCTCAGCCGTACCAAGTTTGTTCGAGCATCGCGAAGCCCTCGGCCTCGTCGCCATCATCTTCATTATCGTCATGAATCTTCGCGGCGTGCGGGAGTCGGGGAAATTCTTCGCCGTCCCCATCTACTTTGCCATCGGTGCCCTCGGGCTGATGGTGGTGGTCGGAAGTATCCAGATCCTGTTCGGACAAGGTGTCTCGTTGTCGCCGGACCACCAGACGGCGGTCGAAGAACTGACGTTGTTCCTGATCCTTCGCTCATTTGCCGCCGGCTGCTCGGCCGTGACTGGGATGGAAGTGATCTCGAACGGCGTCAAAGCCTTCCGCCAGCCGGAGTCCAAGAATGCCTCGACCACCATGATTCATATGTCACTGATTCTGGCGGCATTATTTATGGGGGTCACCTTCCTTGCCGACCACTATGGAGTTCTTCCCAAAACGGATGAAACGATCATTTCTCAATTAGCGCGTCTCACCTTTGGCACCGGGGCTCTGTACTACGCGCTCCAAATTGGGACGATGCTGCTGTTAATACTTGCCGCAAACAGTGCTTTTGCCGGCTTCCCCCATCTCGCATCGATCCTGGCGCGCGACGGCTATATGCCCCGTCAGATGGCGACATTCGGCGACCGCTTGGTGTTCTCGAACGGGATCATCATTTTAGGGGTCTTCGCTTGTTTCCTCCTGATCCTCTTTCACGGCGACACGCACGCCTTGATCCCGCTGTATGCCGTCGGCGTGTTCATCTCCTTCACGTTGTCACAAACCGGCATGGTGCGCCGATGGCTGACCAAGAAGGGGCCTCATTGGCGAAAGAACCTGATTGTAAACGGCGCAGGCGCCGTCACAACCGGCATTGCCACCATCATCCTTGCCAGCACCAAGTTTACGCACGGCGCCTGGATCGTCTTCCTCCTCATTCTCGTTTTGGTTGCGATGTTCCGTTCAATCCGCTCTCATTACAAGGCGGTCTCTGAACAGATCACGCTCACGCGTGATCACCGTCCTCCACTTCCACGACGCAATATCGTCGTGATTCCCATCAACGGCGTCAATAAAGCGGTCATTCGAGCGGTCGATTACGCACGCAGTCGTCCCGGCGAGATTCGGGCGGTGATGGTGGATGTGGACCCGGAGTCCACGGCACGCATACAAATCCAGTGGGCTCAATGGGGTTGTGGCGTCAATTTGTTCGCCCTCCCCTCTCCCTACCGCTCTGTCCTGGGATCCTTGCTCGCCTACATAGAACAAACTCTAGAAAAGGAACCCGATATCTGGGTGACCGTCGTGATCCCTGAGATTCTTCCCGCCCACTGGTGGCAGAGCATCCTGCACAACCAACGCGCGCTGCTCCTCAAGACAGCGCTGCTGTTCAAAGAACGAGTCATCCTGACCGACGTCCCCTTCCACCTGAAGCGGTGACCGTGATGCGTGAAACGTTAGGCGTGAAACGTCACACGTGGGTTCGGACCTTTTGCCTCTCTACGATTGCCAGCTTCTTGTGCCTGCTCTCTGAGCAGGCACAAGCATTCAAGATCATCGAACCGGCAGAAGGGGCGAAGCTGACGTCAGGCACAACGATCACCGCCCGTGTGGACCTCGGCAAAGATTCCGGCATCGTCCAGGTCCGCTACTATTGGTATGGCGAACAGGATGACACCCTGGTAGAACAGGAGGACGCCACAGCCACGGGATCGATCGTTGCGCCGGTGGCGCTGATCGGATTGTCCGACCATACTCCGGCCTTCGGCGGCCCGCTGCGGGTCCCGAAAGACGGCATCGGGCCCATGCGCGTGCTGGCGGTCGCCGAAATTTCACGAGGACGATTGGGCACGAGATCCGTGTTCGATGAAATCCTGGTGAATGTAGAACCCGCCGCCGCCCTCACCACCATTGAGTTCGAAACCGACAAACCCCTGCAACTCGGGCGAGCCGGACAATCCTCTGCATTCGGCCACGTCGATTCAATGGGCAAGATTTTCGAGCTACCTGTCGTCGGTGAGTTCGCCGACGGCGTCACTCGACGCATCAGTTCCCCTGCCTCCGGCACGGCCTATCAATCGTCAGATCCCAAAGTCATTCGGGTGTTGCCCCATGGCCTCTTACAGATCGTCGGCAACGGCAAAACCGTGCTCACGGTCACGAACCGCGGCAAGCAAGCCTCCCTCGATGTCGGAGTGACCGTGAACGACGAGCCCAACGAACCGCCGATCGCCGACGCCGGAGCGAACATGACCGTGAAGGCTGGATCGAAGGTGAAGCTGAGCGGATTGAAAAGCCGCGATGCGGAAGGCGAAGCACTGTACTATTCGTGGAGCCAGGTACGAGGCAACAAGATCGCGCTGCTGGACGTGGATAACGCCGAAGCCTCGTTCCTCGCGCCGACCGTGTCAGAGAAACGGACCTACCGATTCAAGCTGCGGGTGACGGACAAGAAGGGGGCGGATTCTGTGCCGGCCTATGTGGACGTGACCGTCGAGCCTTAACGGCTGCTGAAAAAGGCCCCCAGCATCGTTCTCAGTCCTGTGTCTCCTTGCGACGTACCCTCTCGGGTACGCCTCAGTCGCCCCACTCCCTGCGGCCTTGCTGGATGACCTTTTTGAGCAGCCTACTTGAACTGCTTGAGGACATTCCGTGAGCACATCTATCCACGAGTTGTAATCGCCCGACGCTGAAGATCTACTTGCGCTTGAACCTGAGGACGTTAGCGCGGTTTCTGTTCTCGAAGTCTTAACTCCTACACTCAATGAAGAAGCACACAGTTGGCTTCACCGCTTCATCAACTCTGCAAATCTCGAGACTATAAAGATTACCCGCCTCGAGTATCAAGATCGGATTCGTTTGCGCCTTAATGGAAGCCTGGGTTTGGCTAGAACCAGAGCGGCTTACTTGCTCCGAGGCGAGAGAAACTAGCGGCCATGAGTTTTTGTAACTCGACGAGCGGAAAAGCTTATAGAATCGAGGTCATTATGCGCGATCAGCGAACCAACTTAGTGCCTAAGGCACTGCTTCATCCCGTCATAGCTCAAAATAGATTGGATTCTCCGTTGCATCAGGGGCGAGTACGATACAGCCGTGTTCCAGGCGTTCAAAGACAGTTGAAGATCGCAGTCCGTAATGCATGTTGTTTGAACGACTCCTTCTATGGTGTGAGTATGATGCGCGAAGCTTGTCCATCCGGATAAGGGACTCCTAACGGATACAGCCCTTCAGGAAACTGAGCGTAACGCCATGCGAGAACTCTTCTCTGGAGCCATTGGACTGTTCAAGAACCCTCATAGCCATCGTAACGTCGAACTACGGGATCCAGCAGGCGAGGCAGTTGAAGCAATAATGCTTGCGAGCCATCTTCTTCGGATCGTCGATTCCAGGCCTCCCATAGGGTCAAAGAAGCCCACAAAGTAATTAGATCAGAAGGAAATGCTCACTGCCTTTCCGCTACACCTTGCCTCAGCCGCACTGGCCCATAGGTTTGGCGGGCTTGGTGGAGTTCCTTGACATGACGTGCGGAGGGCTGGGCCGAATTGTGGAGGCGAGGACTGCTTTTCTGTGGGGCGCGATGTTGTGCTCGACCTGCTCGATCGTTTCCGCCAACTGCTTGACCAGCCGTTGGCCTGAGCCGGTGAGCCACTTGAGATGCCAGTCGGCGTACTCCAAATCTTGGATCGAGTAGCGGACGGACTCCACTTCCTCAAGACAGCGAAACCGGGCTCGCTGCAGATCGCGCGAGGTCAGTCCTGCTTGTTTCCATCGAGCCGATCCACCCCGCCCCGATGCCCATGTCGAGAGTCGTTCGAACAGCATCGCTCCCATGGTAAACGTAAAGGCCGCATGGAGAATGCCTCTGAGCGGACGCAGGCTGCGGCGCCAGGGAGAATAGAAGATCTGCTGGTTGCGATCCCCGTGATAGAGAATCTGTTTGCGCAATAAGAGATTTAAATGATGATGGCTATTCTCGTGGATCACATCGTCGATCAGATCGAGGTTGTCCCGGTCGAAGCAGTTGATAAAGGATAGCCCTGGCCGGTGGCGATAACTGAAACTGACGACGCCCTTGGCCTTGAGTGGGATGATCCGAGTGGTCAAGAGCGCGAGGACCTCATGTCCTTCCGGCCAGGCCTCTTGTACGACTGTCCATGCCTGTTTGATTCGTTTCACTTGATCGGCTGAGGTGGAGGCCACAGTCCGAGGTTGGCGATCCTTCCCATAGACGAGTGTCGGCCCGACTGTAATGGCCCTAGATCGAGTCTCCATTGCCACGACCGGCGGCCGGTGCGTCCAGCTCCATTCCAACCGATTGACCTCTCCTCATGCACAGAGGCGTCACGGTTCGTCCGATCTTCAGGGACAGCTCGTGCGGCTGAACTAGAATGGTTGCCTGGCCGGACGATTGTTTGAGGGCTCTCTTCACCGAGGGAGAAGCCTCGTAGATATCGCCCTCCATCCCAACGGCCATCGTTCCGAACATCTCTGCCCGTTCGACGTTGTGGCCGAGATGTGCCTCTATGGTCCAGGACGGGATCTTGCGAGAGGCGCACCACAGCATCGGAAGTCCCGGCACGAGACAGAGCGATTCCTGTGTCAGTTCCTGCGTAAGACGAGCACAGAGTTCGTTCAGTCGCCGTTCGAGCCCCGATGCCTGAGAAACCCCGCGCGGAAACAGATCGTCCAGATAACTGTTCTCGAAGAACTTCTCTTCGCACTCGGCAAACAACTGCGCCGCGAACTCACGAGGATTCTGCTCCTCTCGAATTTGTTGCAGCAGATCGATGAAGTACACCAGGTCGTTCAGCGCTTCGATCCAGCCGACGACTTTCCAGTGGGCATACGCATCCCGTTCGAGTGCTTGCCCGAGGAACCGGAAATAGGCCACAGGCAACGCCAACGATTTCGCGACATCTGCATATTGGCTTTCCAAATCCAGGCAGAGATCGCTCAGGAGTCGCTTCATCGACAGGCGAAACTCTTCCTGAAGACGAGCCAGCAATGGCACATCGAGCAACGGCATGGAGAACGCACGCTCCGAGATGAATGAAGGAATCAGACTGTACCGGAGGAAGGGACGCGCTGCAAGAAGAGCTAGCAGACTTCGGAAAAACTATTTTTCACGCTGGAATTTCGACGGCTCGCATGTTCAGCGTTGAGGATCTGAACGATGCGAGCGCGCTGCATGGGGGAAGGTGGGTCTCGGCCTTCCTAGCGGGTGAGGATGACTGCTTTCTTCGGGGTCTTGTAAATGGCTTTCTTCGGTAAGTAGCCAAGTTCATCAAGGCGCAGTTCCTTGACATGCTGCATCACGTGATCGCTGAGATCGGTCTGCACGGATGCTTCCTGCGGCGGTGTGGAACCTTTTACCAACGTGAAGGGCAGTTCATCCTTCCAGAGCAGATGGCCGTCGCGATTCATGAGGTACAGATAGAGGCGTCGTGAGCCCTCTGCTTTCCATCCCCAGTCACCTGGATGAGAGGGCGAACCGACAACGCGGCTGACGAGAACGGTATCGACACCCAAGTCCCGCGTGACTTCTTTGGCCAGGGCACTGCGATCTGCATCATCGGCTTTTGCCGAACGCGGATCGGCTGCGGCGCCTCCGGCCGCGATGCTCGTCGGCACTTCGACACGCAACGCCGTTTCCTGCTGCAACAAGGTGGCAAGTCGCGCACCCATCTCCGGATCGCCCTCAACTGGAAGGACTGCGATGCTCGTCACCTTCGAATTCTTCACAGCATCGCTCAATTGGTCCTGCGGTGCCACCCAAGATTGCTCGAACGGCCCAAAGGTCACGTTGCTGCTCTTCATTGAATCCACCGCCACCAGTGCCACCCAGGCTCCTGCGAGACAACCTTGCAGCAGAAAGGACCCGGTCACAACCAGGCTGAGGGTCATGACACGCACCCAATTATTATGCAGGCTGGCAGCCCGGCCCGTCGCCAGATCGAAGGATTCTGTCATAGAGTCGAGTTTCATGAAGATATGTTGCAGCAAGAGAAATGCCTTACTAGAGCGAGCCTCACACATCATCTCCAACCTGTCGAGTTATTTACGGTTACCGATAGGCCACCGCAAATAAGCCCGACAATCCCTCTGAACAGAGGGGCTAAAACATACGGCTCGATGAACAAGATTGAACGCCGACGGAGAAGAACGCGTGGGACACCAGGAGGCTAGGCAGAACTAAAATCCTATTGATCAGATCTTGATATCGCGGCAAGGGGTCGGCACTTGTTGGTATCGTCGGGCCGACCGACACCAATCCCATAGTTAGGCAGTCGCTTTGAGCGCGTGACAGAGCTGCGGCATGGCCGCTTCTTTTTCGAGTAACCGCAAGGCTCCAGCCTGTTGGATCATTCGATGTCTCTGGATGAGTGGATCGACAATGTTCCCACAGGACACACATCGCCATCCTTTCATCCACATCGGAATACTGCTCTCCTGCAGGTCGATCAAGTTATCGGAAACCATAAAACCGTCACATCTTGCGCACTGCATGGGACCCTCCTCTGTTCACGTTGGGGCTCACGACGCCACGCCCATTCCTCTACTATACTTAGCAGACGTGTGACCAGCCGTTTACCTGTTAGAGATAGCAATCGCAATGCCACGGGTGTTACTGCGACTGCTTGCGTGTTTTGGCAGTGAATCGTAGAGTGCAGTCGAAGATGATTCGGCCTAAACCGGTCATAGGTGTGACACATTAGCCCCATTCGGCAAGAATGATCTGATCTACAAGGCAATAACCTGGGTGGTGAAATTCCCCTGTTCACTGTAAATCTACTCCGCTCTCTTCGAACCCAGAGGCCGATCGGAGGCGAATTTTGGCACTGACCGCGACAGAAATTGCGAAGGTGACGGGTGAAGTTGCTCCGGTCTTGGGCGAAGGTTGGATCCAAAAAATTCACCAGCCGACAGCCCGCACCATTGCTGCTGGAGATTCGCACGCCCGGACGGACGCACCGACTCCTCATCTCATGCCATCCCGAAACTGCCCGCCTGCACTTCACCACCTCAACCTTTCCGAATCCACCGACACCTCCACCTTTCTGTCAATTTCTCCGTGCACATCTACAAGGGGCACGAATCGACCAGGTCGAACAGATTCAAGGAGACCGTATCGTTCAGCTTGCACTGACCACCAAGGAAGGTCCCTGCAGATTGGTCGCCGAACTGACAGGGAAGACATCGAATCTCCTCGTGCTCGATGAGGCAGGCTGTATCCGACGAGACCTGAACGGGGTGAAGGACTGTGTGGGACAGCTGTACGTTCCACCCATTCACCAGCAACGAGAACGAGGTGCCACAGACCACTCGCGATTCAGCCAGGACATCCTTGACTCCCCATTTCCTCTGTCGGCTGCCATCGACGCCCATTACCGCACAGCAGAAGCCGTTTCCCTCGTTGCAGTCTGAGCAGAACGCCCGGACAGGGATACTCAGAAAATCGATCAAGAAGCTCCGCCGCCGCATCGAGGCCTGGCACGAAGATCTCGCAAAGGCAGAGAAGTACAAGATCTACGCCCGCTACGGCGAACTCATCAAGGCGAACCTCGGAGCCATCCGCAAGGGCCAGACCGATGTAACGGTTGTGGATTATTTCGATGAGACGCTTCCCAACCTGACGATCCCGCTCGACCCGACCAAAGCTCCCCAGGGCAATATGGACGACTACTTCCGAAAGCATCGGAAGCACCTGGTTGCAGAGCGGGAGCTACACCCACGCATTGAGGAAGGGGAAAAAGAATTGGAGATTCTGCGCCAAGAAATGACTGCCATCGAACAGGGGACCTGGCAGCCGCCCGACAAACCCCAACTCACAGGGCGCGCACGAACCCTCTCGCGGACAGGCGGCAAGAGGGACCGTCAGGAGCAACGTCAAGGTCCGTTCCGTCGCTTCATCTCATCAGACGGTCTGGCGATTTATGTTGGAAGAAATGCGCGCGAGAACGACGAGCTGACGTTCGGCCTCGCCAAGAGCGAGGATCTCTGGCTGCATGCCCGCGGCACACCTGGCTCACACGTCGTGGTCCGCTTGGAAAAAGGAACCGACCCGCCGCCCGAGACGATACGAGACGCCGCCACGCTGGCACTGCTCTATAGCGATTTGAAGAAAAGCGGCAAGGGCGACGTCATCTACACGAGACGCAAGTGGGTCAAGAAAGCGAAGGGCCAGGCGCCGGGGGCCGTCATCGTCACCCAGGAAAAATCACTGCATGTGAGTCTGGAGAAGAAACGGCTGGATGCACTCAAGACTCGATCGGCTCACGAGTAACTGTTTGAATCTCGCACTGCCTTTCCTCGCATTCCCTTACCATGCACAGTGCCCATATGTGGATACCTCCTCATCTCTCCCTATCCATGCTGCTAGAAATGTGGATTATCTCGCCATGGGCTCTGCCCGGTACTATGCTATCGGCAAGGTACGCACACTATGTCAGGACAGCAGGACATCGCGCCTCGATCCGCGTCCCCGACCATCCTGGTGGTCGATGACGAGCTGAGCGTCACGAAGCTGTGCAAGACAATACTTCAGCAGACAGGCTTTTCCGTCCTCGATGCCGACGGCAGTTCAGAGGCCCTCAAAATCTGCACACAGCACAAAGGGCCCATCGATCTGCTGCTCACAGACCTCATCCTCCCCCCTCCAGGTTTTCAATTAGCCTCAAGCACCAATCAATTCCCCCACGTGCACGGCCACGAGCTGGCCGTCCGCGCGCTCCGCATACGGAAAGACCTGCGAATCATCCTCATGTCCGGCAATATCGACCATGATTTGGCAGGATACGGCATACGCCGGTGGGACCTCCCATTTCTCCCCAAACCGTTTGAGCACCAAGCCCTGCTGGCGCTCGTGCAACAGACTCTTCGTGCGCCGCCGCCGTCGATCGAAAGTCTGACAGCGGGCACGCCCGGAAATCCAACAGTCGGTGATGGATGGGTTGATTAGCTGACGGCCCCCGCATCCCTGGCCCGCATAATTCACGAAGGCTTCTACTGCAACCATCCCCCGTCCAGCCGCAACACGAAAAACGGGGCTGCCATCATGACGATAACAGCCCCGTTCACATTCTCGAATACGGATTACCAGCGATCGCGCTTACCGCCGCCCCCGCTACGACCACCACCCCCACCGCCACCAAATCCACCGCCACCAGTGCGAGGCTCCTGGGGACGCGCTTCATTCACGGTTAAGGTCCGGCCACCCATTTCCGCACCATTGAGAGCGGTAATGGCCACCTGCGCTTCCGCATCCGAAGACATCTCGACGAAGCCGAAGCCACGTGACTGTCCCGTGAACTTATCCGTAATGATCCGCGCGGAAGCGACGGCGCCATGTTTCCCGAACAGATCGCTCAACTCCTGCTCGGTTGCCGAGTAGGGCAACCCACCGACATATATCTTTGAACCCATCTGGGGTTCCTCCTTATGAGTATGGTGATATTGACTTGTACACGAGGGACGGGGGAAGGAGCGGGCCGAAGACGCGAACGATGCGGCGACTTAGGTCTGACTTCCGACGAGATTCTCGGGCAAGGCAACATCGATGCTGCAGACCTGAATATTTCGCTCCACCTCACCGCCAGGCCCCTGCAATAAGGTGATCGTAGGCTATCACAGCCTTCTTGAAAATGGCAATCCGAGTCCTGGCAGGATGCTGAAAAAGTCCTCCAGCACGAGGAAAGTTGAGGTTCAGGCTAAGGTTAAGCAAAGATGAGAACTTCAGATCTTCACTCAACCTTGACCTCGACCTCAGCCTACATTTGCAGGCTTACTCCCCAATGCGCACCAGCAGTCCTCGTTCCCTGCAAAGCTCGAACGTCCAATGGAAGGCGGCAATTACCACACCGAGAAATAACAGATTGAGACCGGTTGCCCACCCGAGATGGGCAATCGTCTCGGGAGAAGCGTTGAGCACGGCGCGCATCCCTTCAAACACATGGGCAGCCGGGTTCACCCAGGCAATGGCCTGGAGCCACCCGGGGAGCACCTCCATCGGATAAAACACACAAGAGATGGGCTGGAACATGAACACCATACTCCAAGCCAGGACTTCCGCTTCCTGGCCAAATCGCATGATGAGAGCCGTGGTCAGCACCCCGATAATCCATCCCGTCATCACGAGATTCAAGACGAACGGAACCAGCCACACCCCGATCACAAAGATATTGTAGGAGTAGAACAGGCCTGCGCAAACGACCATCACAACAGAGACAGCCATCACTTTGAGGACGCTCATCACCATCGTCGCAGCAAGGAACTCGCTCGGCTTCAGTGGACTGGCAAACAAGTTCATGAGATTTCTCGCCCAAATCTCCTCCAGAAACGAAATCGTAACTCCCCTGCTGAGCTCGGAACAGTATGTCCCACAGAATCAACGCGCCTAAAAAAAATGTCACCACTCCCGGGATCTGCTCCTTGGAATTTCATGAGGTAGACCGTAATGAATCCCCAAATGACGAGATCCAGAAACGGCCAATAGAAGATTTCCATCATACGCGGCAAACTCCGCCGGTACAGGTACAGATACCTCACCACCAACGCATAAACTCGATGCACCTTTCATCGTTCTCTTCTCTTCCCCTCTCTTAAGGGAGGCTCTGGGTATGGTTCCCACTGCGGCCGTCGAGCGAGCACATTCCGATCGTGCGCGCTCCGGGAGCACGGGAACCTTCCCAGCGCCTCCCTCCTACTTCTCCCGCGCCAACTTCACAAACACTTCTTCCAAATCCGCCTGCCCAAACCGCGCCACAATCTCCTGCGCCGTCCCCTCCGCCACAATCTTTCCCCGCTGGAGGAAGATGATCCGATCCGTCATCTCTTCCATCTCGTGCATATTATGCGACGTATAGAGCACGCTGAGCCCTGACGATCGTCGCTCCTCCTTGAGGAAGCTCCGAATCTTTTGCGCAATATCGGGATCCAGACTCGCAGTCGGTTCATCGAGAAACAGAATCTTCGGTTCTGTTAAGAACGCCTTGGCCAGCCCAAGACGAGTACTTTGACCGGAAGAGAGCTTGCGCGTCACTTTATGACGAAACTCCTCCATCTCCAGCCGCTTCACAATATCATCGACCCGCTCTTGGATGTGAGACAGACCATACAGCCGCGCAATCACCCAGAGGTTCTCCTCGACCGTAAGCGCCTGAGGCAAAGAGACATACGTCGAAGAAAAATTCACTTGCTGCAGAATCTGTTCACGATTAGCCGCCAGATCGAGTCCGAACATCTGAATGGAGCCGGCGGTCGGTGTCACCACCCCAAGCAGCATCTGAATCGTGGTGGTTTTCCCTGCCCCATTCGGGCCCAGCAAACCAAGAATTTCTCCAGGTCTGATGTCGAACGAAATATCGCTGACGGCGACGAACTCGCCAAACCGTTTCACCAGATGTTGGACGTGCAGGACAGGTGTGGACATGAATGATCAGCGATTTAGCAGGATGCTGAACGACGAGGATACCGGTAACGAGGCTAGGGCGACGGCCGCTTTAGGTTTCCAGCCCATGCTCCGCACGAGACTGTGATCTTGGGAACTGCTTCATAATCAAAGCAGCCACGCCGACGACATCGTCCAGCCCGAACAGCGGTACGGATAGATCCACAGGCTTGTCCGATACCACTGCGAGCAACCCTTCCGTAGAAACAGGAATTTCTCCGATCTGTTCACGGACGATGACAATCTTCGGATACCCTTCGTGTTTCCATCCTTCGGCAATGATCAGGTCATAGGTGTGATCGAGAAACCGATCCCGCACGTCTTCGACACTCATCTGATCGGACACATCGGCAAACATCGCCATACTCCCCTTGGAGAGCACCATCACGCTGCTGGCGCCGGCTCGCTTGTGACGCCAGCTATCTTTTCCTTCCGTGTCGAGGTCAAACCCGTGTCCGGCATGCTTCACCGTCGCCACCTTGTAGCCGGCCCGGACCAACTCAGGAATCACACGCTCGATCAGCGTGGTTTTCCCGCTGTTCGATCGACCGACAAACGAGACAATAGGTACGGCCATGAGTGTAACCGGTCAATAGTCAATCGTCATCGGTCAACGGCGATCAAGAATGATTCTCGCCATTGACTAGTGACTGATGACTATTGACATCCTTTCCCTATTAGCAACAGGACAGCCGGTGAGGACCGGTGTGAGTATGTTCGGAATGGCTGGCCCAGGCTTCTCCGCTCAACAGTTGGACCGATACCAGATCGCCCTGGTTCACTCGTTCAACTTCGACGGGGATATCGATCAAACAATTGGCCTTCACCATGGAGGTCAACATTCCAGACCCCTGAGCGCCGGTCGTTCGAACCTTGAAGACACCGTCTTCTTGCGTGAGCACACCGCGAAGAAAGTGGCGCCGATCCGTCCGTTTGGAAAACTTCTCCTGGAAGATCGCCTGCACGACCGGCCGACCGTAACTCCGGTGCCCGCTCATTTTGAGCATCGCCGGCCGCACGAGCTGCTCGAACGTCACCATGGAGGATACGGGATTTCCCGGCAAGCCGAAGGCCAGCTTACCCTGAATCTTGCCGAAAGCAAGCGGCTGCCCCGGCCTGATCGCCAGCTTCCAGAAATTCATGTCTGCGCCCAGTTCGTGGAAGACCGTCTTCGTGAAATCGTAATCGCCCATCGACACGCCGCCGGACAGCACCAGAATATCCGCCGTCAGTCCGTGCGAAATCTTTTCCTTCAACGCGGCGGGGGTATCCCTCGCAATCCCCAGCAGCAGGGGAATGCCACCCGCCTCCTGCACCGCTGCCGCAATCCCATAGCTATTGGAGTTGATGATTTTATCTTCGCTGAACCGCTCGTCCAAATCTGCCAATTCATCACCGGTCGAAAGGATCGCCACCCGGGGCCGTTGATAGGCAAAGATGAACGACTTGGCGAGGATCGCCAACATCCCCGCTTCACCCGGACGAATCTGGGTCCCCTTGCCGATAATACACTCGCCCTTCTTGACGTCTTCGCCTTGAGGCCGAATGTTGGCGCCTTGCTGTTCCGGCTTGAAGACGCGAACGGAATCCGGTGTATGCTCAGTGTCTTCGACCTTCAAGACCGTGTCTGCCCCCTTCGGGAGCGGGGCCCCGGTCATGATGCGAATCGCCTGCCCCGCGCCGACGGACTTTGACGGCATCTTGCCTGCAGACACATCTTCGATCACCGTCAGCGTCACCGGTTTCTGAATCGCATGTTCCTGCTTGATATCGTCCCACCGAACCGCAAATCCATCCATCGCACTGTTGTCCCAGGGTGGATTATCCCGTTCCGCCACAATGTCCTCGCCGAGGACACGGCCAAGGGCATCGAGGATCGAAATCTTCTCTAAGCCCAGAATCGGCGTGGACTCCAACACGATCCGTTGCGCCTCCTGCAGCTGCGTGAGCCCCTCTGTCGCGTCTGTGGCCTTCACAGTCTCTCCTTCATCAGTGCGCCTGCCGGGACGCGATTTTCACGAGCGACCCGCTCTTCTTGCAGAACGCTTCGACCTTGTTGGCAATCTCGTGATAGCACTCGGCCGTGGCGCGTGTCGGAATTGAACATCGCAAACGGCTCACCGGCATCGGACTGGATCACGACATCGGGGTCGAGCGGAATGCGCCCGAGGAAGGGCACGCCCATATCAATCGCGGAGGCTTCCCCGCCGCCTTTACGGAACACCTCGATGTGGTTGTGACAATGGGGGCACTCTAACCCGCTCATGTTTTCGACAATCCCAATGATCGGGACTTCGCTGTCTTTGCAGAACGTGACCGACTTGCGGGAATCCAACAAGGCCACTTCCTGTGGCGTCGTCACGATCACCGCGCCGCTGACATTGCCGAGCAGATCGATGGTCGTGACCGATTCGTTGCCGGTTCCTGGAGGTAAGTCGACAAACAAAAAATTGAGATCCTGCCACTCGACACCGCCCAAGAGTTGGTTGATGAACTCATACTTGTACGCATCGCGCCAGATGATCGGATCGTCCGAATTCTGCAACAAGAAAGACATCGAGGCAATCTTGAGGTTATACGCCTGAAACGGGATAATCCCGCCTGAGCTGCTGATCTTGAGCTTCTGCCCTTCGGCCCCTACCATCTTTGGAATGTTCGGGCCATGGATGTCCATGTCGCAAATACCGACATGCCACCCTTTGAGCGCGAGACTCACGGCGAGGTTCGTCGTACAGGTACTCTTTCCGACTCCACCCTTGTTGCTCATGATGAGCACTTTGTATTCGATCCGCTCCATCCGTTTGGCCACCAACCAGCGACTGTGCCCCTCCTTGTCCTTCTGACAGGTTTCGTTCTCATCGCAGATCGCGCAGGCCCACATGTAGACGCAGGCATCGCTGCCGCCGGAGCTGGGAGGTTGAATGACGTTCAATTCACGAGCCATGTCTCTTCCTTCTATAAAAAAACGTTACGTCCGATCTGCCGGTTCTCGTCATCGCCGTCGATCTGTTGGCACGCCGACATAGTCGCTCTCCGAGGACTTCGACATCGCACCGGCAGACGTTGTGCCGGCTCCTGCCGTAGCCATAGCGACCGTTGGAACACCAGCCTGATCCTCTGCGGGTTTTTTCTTGCCGAAAAACTTGGCGCTGAACACTCCAATCCAGTACAGAAGGAACATGGGCCCCGCCATGAGAGTCTGATTGAACGGGTCAGGAGTTGGTGTCAAGACTGCCGCGATCACAAAGGATCCCAGCAACGCCCACTTCCAGTACCGAATCAGGAATGGCGCATCGACCCACCCAAACTTCGCCATGAGAGTGATCGCGAGCGGGACTTCGAAAATCAGCCCGAACACCATCAAGAACCACAGGGCAAATCCGACGTACTGCGCAATGGAGATCTGGGGAACGAAGCCGGCGTTGACGCCATAGGAGATCAAAAAATTCAGCGCGAACGGAAGCACGAAGAAAAAGGCAAAGCCCACCCCTGTGTAAAACGCCACCGCGGTCAACACCACAAAAGGAGCGACGAAGCGCCGTTCCTGGGCATGGAGGCCCGGCACGACAAATTGCCAGACTTCCACCAGAATGTACGGGGTCGCGGCGACGAGAGCAAAGAGCCCGGCCACCTTGACGTTTTGCCATAACGCTTCAGCCGGCGCGAGGAAGACGAACGGAACGGTCGGCAGATCGGTCGGCACCCACGACAGGGTGCGCGGCATAAACATGTTCTGCAGGGGGATGCGAAGCCACTTGACCAGTACATCGGCATAGAAAAACGTGGCGACAAACACCACGGCGGTAATGATCACCGCACGCGTCAGCCGGACCTGGAGCTCCACGAGGTGCTCCATCACCGGCATTTTCTTATCTTCCAGCGGCTTGAAGATCGTGTCCTGCAGCCACTGGTTGAATGAATTCAGGCCGTTGGACATACGATCCGTCATCCGATGGCTAGCCGCGACCGCTCGGATATCGAGCAGTCGCGGCCGGCGTCATGCGTGTCACTTGGGATTGACCGCGACAAACAGGTTATTCCCCTGCCGGCTCAGAAGGAGGACGGCTAACTCGTCCTTCTTCAACTTTATCGAGGCCTTCTGGTAGTCTTCGAGTGTCTTCACTGTCTTCGTGGTTCACTTCCTGAATCACGTCGCCGCGCTGCAGACCCGCCGCTTCCGCAGCCCCGCCGTTCTCGACCGACGTCACGACGACACCGGTCATCTTCGCGGGGATATTCAATTGACTCATCGTGGCCGCATCCAACGCTTGCACACGAAGGGAAGCCAACACATTATCCGGCGGCTTTACCGTCTCAACCGGCTCCTTGGGAGTCGTCGGCTCCTTCTTCGCCAACATTTCATCCGTCGGTCGCTCCGCCACCTTCACGGCGATGGTCTGTTCCTTGCCGTCTCGCAACACCTTCACCTGCGCATCCTTGCCGACCATCGTGCGCGCGACGAGGTTTCGCAACTGGCTCACGTTTTGGACTTCTTTCCCGTTGAACGCGATCACCACATCGCCGCGACGGATACCGGCTGCATGGGAAGGGCCATTTTCGTTCACATCGCTGATCAACACACCCTTGCGCTGCTCAGGCAATTTGAATGACTTTGCCAAGGCCGGCGTAATCTCTTGAATGGCGACACCCATCCAGCCGCGTACGACCTTGCCGGTTTTCTGCAGGCTGTCGACGATGTCCAAGGCGATGCTGCTGGGAATGGCAAATCCAATCCCCTCCGACCCACCGGTCCTTGAGAAGATGGCCGTATTGATTCCGATGAGTTCGCCGTTCAGATTGACCAACGCTCCGCCTGAATTGCCGGGATTAATCGCGGCGTCGGTCTGGATGAAATCTTCGTAGTCTGCAATCCCGACGTTGCCGCGTCCCAAGGCACTGATGATGCCCAGGGTCACGGTGGAACTCAGTCCAAACGGACTGCCGACTGCCAACACAAGATCGCCGACCTGCAATTTCTCATACTCAGCCCATTTTATGGATGGAAGATCCTTCGCTTCGATCTTGACCACCGCCAAGTCCGTCTTTGGATCGGTTCCCACCACTTTCGCACTGAATTCACGTCGATCGCTGAGTGTGACGGTGATCTGCGTGGCGCCTTCGACGACGTGATTGTTGGTCACGATAAATCCGTTCGGATCAAAAATGACGCCGGACCCGGCGCTTTGATCAGGACGTCCATGCCCTCCACCAGGCGGCATCGGCGGAGGAGTCGGGAGTTCACCCTCTGGCGCTTCTTCACCCGGAGGCCCACCAAAGGGACCTGGCGGCACCGGCGACTTCCGGCCTCGCCCCCTGCCTTCACCACCCCCGGTTACCGCAATATTCACCACCGCCGGCGTGACCTTCTTGACGATCTCTGAAAATCCTTGTGTCATCCCGGCTGGAACCCCGGCGGCAACGGCTGTAGGTTCACTTGGCAGGACAGCAACCGCGAAGGCGCTCATAACCAGACCGATACCTGCGACAAGCCCTCGAACACTCCTCCCCTTACTCCGCGTGACCATATCAGCGTTCCTCCACAGGGTTAACTGACGCGACTGCATGAGCTGAACGGTGCATTGTACACTATCCGTTCCGAGGGCTTCAAAGACTAATAGCTCCCGTCGGACCCTCACCGGACAAAGCCCGATGGGGACATGGAGGACCCTACCGCGAGAGGCGCGAGGACGGGGTCTTGGTCTGTCTCGTTTGTTTGGTTGAACCAGATAGACCAGATGAACCAGATCAACCCTCCCCCATCTCACTCGTCTCGCTTGTCGCGCGCGGCTATTCCGTAGCTACTACGAACTGCTTTCCCTCGCTGCCGCCTCGGACTCCTATACCCCGAGCCTAGAGTTCTGTAGCTTCAATATCAGCCGCTTAGCTGCTTGCTCAAAGGACACGACCCGGAGCGTATTCGGCGCACCCGCGTAAGTCGGAGGCCAGATACGCCGCTCATCCTGAGGGCGCAGGTAGATAGCCGGATACCATTGATCGATCCCTGGCGCGCTCGGACGATCCAGCGTGGCCCATCCCCGTCCCTCGGCCTGCATTAAGATCTGATTGTGTTTCAAATCCAACAGAGCGAACTCCAGCAGCGACCAGTTATCTCGACGAAATCCAGGCTGCGCGTGCGTCGTCAACCCCAGAAAGAACGTCATGGGATATTCCTGCTCGGTGCTGGAGACCACCACAACGGCCAGATACTCGAGCCCGCGTTGCCGCCCCAGTTCAGCGAACTGGGCCCAATCCCCATGCGGCTGCGGCCTGATGCGGTCGGCCGAAATCATCTCTGTTATCGCAACAGGAATCGCACGGCTAAGGTCCCGTTGCAGGCTTTCCCCGAGGCGAACCAACGCCTCTTCCGGCAGATTCGGAGCCGCACCAGGCGCTGCCGTATCCGACACCACGACAAGCCCTGCCTGTAGTGGTCGCTGATCAATTCTTGTAAACGCGTCGTCGCCGGCCTGGCGCTCTGAGGAAACATAATCGCCGATCCGTGCAGGCGGAATGGCAGAGGCACAAGACACCAAGAATACCACGCTGAGCATGAGACCGAATTGATTGAGCACCCGGCGCATCTCCCACCTCAAACTATGCAAGTTCGTTCGCCGCTACATACTTCTCTATCGTACGTTCGCTCCCCATCAGCGGATCTGTCAAGTCCGGCAGCCCGCATTATTCATGACGGTTCGTCGCGAAATCGCTGAGCCGCGTCGCGAGACCGGCGCGCGGAGCCGTGAGGACCCGATGCGTACTCGTGCAGTACGGTGAGAGTCCAAGGGGCGAGCCCGCCGGCCGTTAGGTGCGTCGCCACCGCGCTTGCGAGGTCGAGCGCCCTTTGTATGATCCTGGCGCGAAGAAAGAATACCGCAATGAGTTCTGATTTTCGTCTCGGCGATTGCAGCAGAAGCGTTCATGAATACTGCGGGCTAGAGTCCGCTCCCTTGCAATCCTGCCGGTGGCTCGCTACCATATTTCGTGTGGGTTCCGGTCTGGCGCCGACGCGCATCACCGCAACAAGGCTGGTAATCTGTGCCCTGCCAAAACGTCTCAGGCTCCATCCAATGGTCGATCATCGTTCCAGCCCATAACGAAGCTGCCCGCATTCTGCCCTATCTTCGAAGCATCGCTTCATACATGCAAGACCGAGGACAAGCCTACGAGGTCCTTGTGGTTGATGATGGCAGCACCGATACGACAGCCTCCATTGTTGAGACCGCGGCTTCGTCAATCCCGGAAATTCAGTTGCTCAGGGCACCACTGCGTCGAGGTAAAGGCGCAGCCGTACGGCGAGGGATACAAGCCGCTGTCGGACGTCTGCAACTCTTTACCGATGCAGACGGCGCCACTCCGATTCAGGAACTCGCCCGGCTCGAGGAGGCCATGGCGAACGGAGCCGACGTGGCCATTGGATCGCGGTCACTCGCCTCCCGGTTACCGGACTATGCAGTCCGGGCTCGCTGGTATCGGACCATTTTGAGCAACCTATTCAATTCACTCATACAGCAGAAGGGCCTCAGAGGAATCACCGACACGCAATGCGGATTCAAACTATTCCGTCAACCTGTCGCAGCCGACCTCTTTGGAGTCTCCTCAATCGACGGCTATGGCTTCGACCTCGAATTGCTCTATGTGGCGCAACAACGCGGATACCGCATTGCGGAAATTCCGGTGAACTGGTCCCATCAACCCGGCTCAAAATTTCGCATCGTGAGAGACGGGATCGCCATGCTGCGCGAATTGGCCGTGATCCGACGGAATAGGACGAAGGGCTACTACACTGCTCCGTTACACCCACGGAATTTTCATCCGGCCTCAGTCAGCCAACTCGGGCTCCCTCCGCAATAAGAAGATGCGTGCTTCCAGCAGATCGATTTCCGAGACCATCATCGTCGAGCGACACCAGACGGACCTACCTCGACGAGCTTTCGATGCGATGGGCCATGCTCGTGTGTCTCCTCATAGCAGTGGGTGGGCTGTGGGGATGCGAGAAGGTGACTTCGGTGTTTCACAGATCCGCCTTCCCGGACATGGGTCCGCGTCTGGCCAATTCCGTCAAGCTGACCTTCGACCCCTCCTTCACCAATCTCAAGATGCAGTACGTCGATGGGTGCAATAGCCCCCACGAGCTCAACGTGGGGGAAGAAGTCGAATCGTTGATGATTCACGCGGCCTCCCAAAATTTTACGGCCGTGACCGTCATCGGTGGAGTCCCCGCACAATTCAAGCCCGACACGGAGATCGTGATCACCCTCCAACGCTCGGGCCTCAAACTTTGGGCTGACAATGTCTATGATCGGGTGCCTGCAGACCTGACCATCGAGACACTCGTAACCCTGAAGGATGCCGCAGGAAAAGAGCTTGGCCGCAGACCGTTTCCATCGTGCACAACCAACGCCTTATTCTAGAACCGGCCATACGTCGATGCGAGTACGGCAATATCGACGGGTTCGTGCATGACGCTGGGGTTGAATTCTCGACGCATTTCATACGCGCCGTCCGGACCCAACTGGCAGCGACGGGCGGAACCGTTCCAGCACCGGTGGCAACATCGCCTGTGACACCAGTTCCAGCGGCAGCGGCAGCCCAGTCGCAGAGCCGCAAGCGCAACCGCAGTCCCAGCCCCCATCCCAGTTCCCGTCCACTGGCACTTCATCGGCACTTTCGTTTAAGGCCACTGTGCTGGACGAGAACAGCAATTTGGTCTTTGAAGGAGGCGAGCGCATTCGAGTGCGCATCGATCTCATGAACGGAGGAGAGCGAGACCTTCAGAGCGTCACGGCGGCCTTGACGGGAACCGCCTCGCTGCTCACTCAGTTCCCGACCACGATGATGGCGATCGGACGACTGCGGCCGGGCCAATCCCGTTCAATCGAATTTTTGGCGACGGTACCGCAGTCCGTGCAACAGCAGAGGGCCGAAATCCATGTGGCAGTCTCTGACTTAGAAACCCGGACTCAGCCACCGACTCAAACCCTGGCCGTGTTAATCCAACCAACCGGCATCAAAGCCGACGACGTGGATCAAATCCCTGCTGCCGTCACAGGGTTTCAGCAACCCAACACATTTTTGATCTCAATTGGGATCGGATCGTATCGAAACCGGCAGATCCCATCCCGCAAGTTCGCTTCCCTGGATGCCCAGATAGTCTCAAACTATTTTCAGGCACTCGGTGGCATACCGGCCTCCAATATTCTTCTACTGCAAGACTGGAAGGCCATACGTTCGGACATTGACGAAGCGCTGTTGGATTGGCTACCGCCTCGCATGAACAAGGACACGGTCATCATCGTCTACTTCGCCGGTCTGGCTTCGGTCTCTTCGACGGGAGAGACGTTTCTGGTACCGTACGATGGGACCGCCACGACCACCTCACGGGCATACCCGATGAAAGATTTGGAGGCAGCACTCTCTCGGTTGAAAGCGAAACAGACGGTGTTTCTGTTCGATGGCGATGTGTCGCGTATGGGAACGGACAACCGAACCAAGACCGCTCTCCCCCAATGGAATTCCACCGGAAGCTCGACCCTCCATATCATCGGGACCAGCGGCATCGGACAGGGATTGGAGGACAACCAGCATCGGCATGGCCTGTTCACCTACTATATGCTGCGGGCGATGCGCGGTGAGGCCGATACCAACCGGGATGGAAACGTGACACTCGGTGAAACGGTGAGCTATCTCAGCCAGAAAGTGCGCTGGGCCTCCAAGACATACATGAACCAGGAACAACGCCCGTTCGCTGTTCCAGCGATCAGCCCAACTGATCCTTCCGCTGCCTTGATATTGACCAAGGTTGCCGCGATCCAAGGCACCGACGCCCATTGACAGGATGCTGAAAAAATCGCTCTTCTCACCCACCCGACCCTGGCGCGCCAAGACGCGCCTTTTCCCATGCAGCGTTCTCGCTTCGATCAGACCCTCAATGTACTGGAAAGATTCTTGGAGATCGGAATGGTTGAAGGGGTTTCTCCGTTCGCCAAGATTCATTCTAGGGCGAACGGCCGATACGAAGTGCGGTATGTACCTCCTCAGGCCTTCACTCGCTGCGGCCTTGCTGAACGACCTTTTTGAGCATCCTGCGGGATTACCGCTCCAGTTACAGTCGCTTTCCTCACCCGCCAGACCTCCGCATGCCACGACACCCCCCTCTCAGGTGTCGTGCTCCAGCGCTCGTCCGACCATGAAGCGTGCAGCGTTTCTCACCCCTTCCATGAATGTTCAACGAGAAAGAACAGGACGATCGAAAGACAAAAAAGAGGGTGGAGGATTCAATCCTCCACCCTCTTAAACTGACACCTGCGACGAAACTACTCGCCCTTACAGAAGGTCCGTTCGTAGTTGATGATCAGCCAAGCTTCCTCTTCTGTAATAATTGCTGGGGTCAAGGAGATCATGCCTGTGCCGGCACTACCATTCTTAATCACCCAGAATAGTTCGCCATCTTTCCTCTTCTTATGGAACTTGCAGTTCGTGAAATCTCGGGGGCTCGGATTCAGAACCTTCCCGGCCTCGCCCTGACCATCCCCGTTCTTACCATGGCAATTGAAGCAAGTCCCCTTACCCTCGAACAGTGCCTTTCCTTTTGCAATGCTCTCCGGGGTCGAAGCAATCGGATTCTTGTTGGCCTTCGCGTCGGCCATCTGATCAGCCGGAACACGGGACTTGAGTGGATCCTTCTCCTCGGCTCCCACTACTGAAACTGACAGCATTATCAATGCTGCACTGATTCCCAGAAACTTAGCAAAATGCCCCATCAGATTTCCTCCTTTGTGTTTAACCACCGCATGTGAACCCGGCATCGGGCCACATGGCTCATGCGATCGATATCAAAGCGACAAAACGCGGGCGAATATAACAATGGCCTTCCACTCATGTCAAGCAATCCAGGGGTGCGATCAGAAAGTCTCCACACCCCGCGACTCCTTCACCACTTCAACAATCTCGTTCCCGGCCTCATACTCACTTCCGCACAGCCTGGTTTTGCTCAGTCCTACCAAATAACTATCAAGGCTCGTGCCAGAACGCCCTCACAGCGAGACACGATATTTCGGCTAGTTAGGGACATCGATAATCCCGGAAATCTCGGAAGTCCGAAGAGGTGGCGCCATTACGCCTCAGTCCTTGCTGGGGCGCCCCATCCCGTGCTGTCACCCTAGACAGCCCTTGTCGCAACGAGCCAAGACCGTCGGCCACCGAATCGGAGCATGCTTGAATTTCAATGGAGAGATGGCACCAACACAAGTGAGGAAGAAACCGTGCTGTGACCGGATGGACGGTGCTGAAGAGTGATTAGCGCTTGATGACAATATCCCGTGCGACTTTGCCGCTCGGACCGAAGGCCTTTTGAGGTTTGCCATTGAGTTCGGCCTTCACACCTCCGGCGTTGCCGAGCGTCAGGATAAACTGGTCCTGGCCTTTATACCGGGCTTTTTCTCCAGGCCTGAGCAAGGCCTCTTGGGGACTGCCGCCATCGATTTGCACGACGACCCAACTCAGCTCTGTCGCCTCAAGGTCGAGTGCCAACTGCCCCTCCGCTGCTCCAGAACCCTCGAGTGAAATTCCTCCCAGCGGTCCGTCGCTCCCAAGCGACGCAGGAGCCGGAGCCGACAGTTCCGGCGCAACCGAAGCTGTGGGTACCGGATTGGTCGCCGGCCCAGCAGTAGTTCCTTCGCTCGCCTTCGCTGGCACGGCAGGAGACTCGCTTGGTTTGGATTTGGGGGCCGGCGGAGGAGCCGGCGGCACAACCTCGGCCTGCCGGATTGGCGGTGCGTCCTGAGGTTCTGGAATCGGTGGCGCGGGCCGCTTGGATGCGGAAGCTGGAACGTCTGTGTTCGAACGGCGGACCAGGAGCGACGACTGTTCCCGGCTTAACAGGAAGATGAGCGTAAGAATCGCGATCCCGATCGCAATCGCGACGGCCTTTCGATTGGCTTGTCTCTTTCGTTCTTCTTCCGCCTGTCTGACTTTCAAACGTTCCCGCTCAACTTGCTTGTCATAATAGGGGCCGGCCGATTGGGCGAACCGGTGGATGGCATCCTCTTCATCGAGTCCGAGAGACCGGGCATAGGACCGGACAAAGCCTCGCGCAAACACTTGATCGGGCAACTTGGCAAAGTTCCCATCCTCCAGCGCCTTCACAAAATCAGTTCGAATTCGCGTCTTGGATGCGACTTCGTCGATGGTGAGCCCCTTGGTCTCTCGCACCTGCTTGAAAAATTCGCCGATCGATTCCATGATGTCTCTCTACGGCTTGAGCCGTGTCAGCAGTTCCTTTGCGGATGCGGCATGCTCGCCGCCCTTATCGAGTGTCATCACCTTGGTCAGCGTTTCCCTTGAGCGTCGCTCGAACCCCAGCTTGTAATACACACGCCCCAACTCCAAGTTTAGCAACGCCGGAGGGACGTTGGGTGGATTGACCACTAACGCATCCTCATACGCTTCCATCGCTCCCTGGTAATCACCCTCGTGAGCGAGCGCCCGGCCGAGATGGAATCGGGCCAGGTCCGGCGTTGCGTACAAGGGATTGGTCAGCGCCTGACGGTATGCAGCGATCGCTTCCTTCCACCGCTCCTGTTTCTCCAAGACCTGGCCCAGATAAGTGTAGGCTTCCGAGTAATTTTCATCGAGCTTTGTCGCGGCGACAAATTCTTCCTCTGCTTGGGGGAATTTACCCTGCATCGCCAAAATATGGCCGAGCCCATATCGTGCCTCTTTGTTGTTCGGATCGAGCTTCACGGCCTTCTGGAACGACACAAAGGCTTTCTGCTGATCATGCTCCAGGCTTGCGAGGCCTTCCTGGTAGTACCCCTGCGACTTCTTCGCCGAACCCTCCGATGTGGCACAGCCAGACAGCCATCCGATCAACAGAGCCGACACAAGCATCGAACACGTGAATGTACGAACAATCGAACCGGCAAAGAGGTTCTGGTTCACGAAATGTCCTCGAAATGAGTTAACTGCTTAAAGGCTCGAAACCGTTCTTGAATCTCTTTGTAGTCCAGGATTCGCAAACGGTCAAGACTAAAGGCTTCTACGGCAAATGACGCCATGACGCTCCCGAAGATAATCGCTTGCTTGAACGCCTCGACCGAACGATTGCCGGTGGCCGTCAAGTAGCCCAGGAAACCGCCGGCAAAGGTATCTCCCGCACCGGTTGGATCGCGCACGTCTTCAAGCGGAAAAGCTGGAGCCCCGAACACCTGCTTCTCGTTGAACATCAAGACCCCGTACTCCCCACGCTTGATGATGAGGTGCTTGGGCCCGCGCGCGAGTATTTTTTGTGCGACCTTCACCAGATTCGGATCTTCGCCGAGCGCCCGAGCCTCTCCATCGTTCACGATCAGAATATCGACCTGCTCCAAAACCCTCCACAACGCCTCTCGCTTGCCGTTGATCCAAAAGTTCATCGTATCGCACGCGACCAACGGCGGACGCGGAAGCTTCTGCAGCACATCCAGCTGAAGTTCCGGATCGATATTACCCAAGAACAACAGATCCGGGGATCGGTAGGCCTCGGGAATCTTTGGTCGAAAGGTCTCGAATACGTTGAGTTTCGTATCGAGAGTGTGCGCCTCGTTCAACTGGTGCGTGTACTCCCCCTTCCATCTAAACGTCTTCCCAGGCCTCCGCTCCAACCCAGTCAGGTCGATGTCACGGCTCTTGAGGAAGGCCAGGTGTTGCGGAGGAAAATCCTCCCCCACCACTGCAATGAGATTCACGCTGGTAAAATAGCTGGCCGCAGTTGAAAAAAATGTGGCCGAACCTCCAAGGACCTCGCTCACCTCTCCGAAGGGTGTTTTCACCGTGTCTAACGCAACCGATCCGACGACAAGCAGTTTCCCCATGGCTTACCGATGTCCTTTCTTCCCCGGAACAACCCGATCCATCAACAAGGCCAACTTGCGTCGGAGCGAGGCGGGCATACGATCCGGCGCCGTAATAATGGCGCTCTGCAGCGCACTGTGACAGCGACAGGTCTTGACGTCGGCCACTGCGGGCATCGTCGTCCGCAAGAGTCGCTTGGCCAGCGTGACATTCTGACGGAGGGTGGTCAAGACCGCCTCGACGGTGACGGCCTCTTCCGTCTCATGCCAACAGTCGTAATCGGTTGCCAATGCCACCGTGGCGTAACAGAGTTCCGCCTCGCGTGCCAGCTTGGCCTCAGGGAGATTCGTCATCCCGATCACGCTCGCACCCCACTGGCGATACAGCTGGGACTCTCCTCTGGTCGAAAACTGCGGCCCTTCGATGCAGAGATAGACACCGCCCTGATGTACAGTCGCGCCAACCGTATGGGCCGCGTCCAACAAGGCCGCCCCGAGCGAGGCGCAAACCGGATCACCGAACGCCACATGGGCGACAATCCCTCCCTCAAAGAAGGTTGATACCCGTCGTTTGGTGAGATCGATAAACTGATCCGGCAATACGACGTCACCAGGCCTGATCGACTCCTTCATACTGCCGACCGCACTCACGGAAATTACCCGCCGAACACCCAGCGACTTCAGCGCATAGATATTCGCGCGATAGTTGATTTCGGAAGGATTGATCCGATGGCCTCGTCCATGCCGCGAGAGAAAGGCGATACGAATCCCCTCCAACTCGCCGAGGACCACCTTGTCGGACGCAGCACCGAAGGGAGTTTTGACCGCCAGCTCCTTGATCTTCCGAAGCCCCTCGATGTCGTACAACCCACTGCCGCCGATGATCCCAATGTCTGCGCGTGCTGCGTTCCCCTGTCGTATCATCCTTACTCCCCAAGTGCGGTGAGGAATTGATCCACCTGTCCGATTACCAGGGCTGCTGTGTGCTGAACCGACTCCGACTCCTCGATCGTCAACCACTGAATCCCCGGTTCCTTTCGGAACCACGTCATTTGTCGCTTGGAAAAATGTCTCGTGTCCCGTTTGAACCGCCGAAGCATCTCGGCGGCGTCATACTCGCCGGCCAAGTGCTCAGCCACCTGCCGATACCCTAAGCCCTTCATCGCCGCACTCATGCGCTGATACCCCTGAAATAGGAGCTGTCGCGTCTCTTCAATCAAGCCGTGAGCCAGCTGCCAATCGATCCGCTCCTCGATACGCCGATACAACGCGCCGCGGTCTCGGTTCAAGCCGATGATCAAGGCCGAAAATGGCCGCTCGGCAAACCCATGCTCCTGTTGAAACTCCGACATCCGACGACCGGATAGCTGGTGCACCTCCAGTGCACGGATCACTTTCGATTCATCCCGCGGGTGCAACCGCGCTGCCGTTGCGGGATCGACCTCCACCAGTCGCGCGTAGAGACGATCATGGCCTTGGTCCATCGCCTCTCGCCGCAGGGCAGCCCGCAATACTGGATCCGCGGGCGGCGCGCCGCACAAACCCTTGAGGAGAGTTCGTACATAGAGCCCTGTGCCACCCACCACCAGAGGAAGGCGGCGGTCTCGATAGAGGCGCTCGATCTCATCGATCGCCTGGCGGCGATACAGCCCCGCATTGAATGGTTCGTCAGGATTGACGAGATCGATCAGCCGATGGGGAACCGCCTGGCGCTCCTCCAGGGCCGGCTTATCTGTCCCGACATCCATTCCACGATAGACTTGCCGGGAGTCTGCGGTGAGCACCTCGGTCTCGAAAACTTTTGCCACCTCGACCGCAACGCGGCTTTTCCCCACCGCAGTCGGTCCAACGATCACGACTACCGGCCTGCAACACACCTGACGCCCGGAGAGACGGCACGTCGCTCTCGTTGGAACGGCCATCATGCCCATCCAACCCGCCCGAATAGCTTGGCAAGCTCATCTGTCGAAAGGCGAAACGCCGTGCGGCGCCCATGTGGACAGGTCATGATCAACCCTTCCTGCACCCAATCGTGAATCAGCTGTTGAATTTCAGGAAGGGCCAAGGCGCGTCCGGCACGCACCGCTCCATGGCAGGCCAGCGACGCCAACACGGGCTGCACCCGCATCTCCAGAGACGATGCGCTGTCCCACTCGGTTAGATCATTGAGCAAATCCTGCACCAAGACGCCTGCATCGACTTTGCCAAGTCCAACCGGCACCCCGCGAATCGCTACGGCCATAGGGCCAAACGGTTCAATCAAGAGACCGAGTTTCTCCAGATCATCAGCACGCTTGAGCAACAGTGCGCTCTGTACCGCGGACAGCTCGATCGGCTCCGGGATCAAGAGCGGCTGCGAGGGGATGTCCCGGTTCTGCCACCCTCGCCAAAGCCGTTGAAAGAGAACACGCTCGTGCGCCGTATGTTGATCGATCACTTGCAGTTCTTCGCCCACCTGCGCCACGAGATAGGTCCGGAGGATTTGTCCGAACGGTACGACCTCGGGCTTCTCGGCCAGCCGATACGCCGCAGCTGCCTCCGCAGCGAGAGGCAACTGACTTCCTTCGACGATGGCGGGGAAACTCACCTCGTCACTCGCATCGATCCGAGAGTCCTGTCCGCGGGCTGAAATCGAGGCGGACGGCCGGGAACTCCCGAACGATGCAGGTTGCCGCTCGACCGTAGGAACGAACTCCGACGCCTGCTGCGACAGACCCAACACGACCTTCCGTTCGGAACCACCGAGTGCGTGGCGGACTGATTGACGCACCAACTGATGGAGTCCTTCTGTTTCCGCAAACCGGACCTCTTTCTTCGTGGGGTGCACGTTGACATCGATCCGGTTGGGTTCGATATCCAGAAAGAGCACGAAGGTCGGGTGATGCCCTTTGGGAAGAAACGATCCATACCCATCAATGACCGCATGAAACACGGTCGCATTGCGGATGGGACGCCGGTTCACAAACAATTCTTGTGGGGTTCTCGAAGCCCGCGCGTGGATCGGATCGACCATCACGCCGCGGATCGACAATCCCGCTGTCCTGCCTCGCACCTCAATCGTCCGATCGAGAAAGGCCTGGCGATATACTTGAAGTATTCGATCGCGATCCGTTGTCACGGCGGGATAGTTGAGAATCTCCTGGCCGTTATGGGTCAGGCGGAAGTGCACCGATGGCCAGGCGAGGCTTGCGAGTTGCACGGCATGACTGATATGGGAGAACTCGGTCGTAGTTGATTTGAGAAATTTCTTTCTGGCCGGTTGATTGAAAAATAGATTGGACACGTCGATCCGGGTGCCGGGCACGGGTGGCGCATCCATGATCGCACCGCCTGCTCCTGCGATCAGGGTGAGCTGTGATCCCACCGTATCCTGCCTGGTCGCAGTCGTCACCAACACATGGGAGACGGACGCAATACTCGGTAACGCCTCGCCGCGAAAGCCCATCGTCGTCACCGAAGCGAGATCCCGATCGGACCGGAGCTTGCTGGTGGCATGCCGCTCGAAGGCACGGGGAAGATCGGCGCGGTTGATTCCCTCTCCGTCATCCGCGACTCGGATGAGGGTAAGTCCACCTTCTTTCACATCGATCGAGATATGCAGGCCCCCTGCATCGAGACTATTTTCCAGTAATTCTTTGACGACGGCGGCAGGACGCTCGACGACCTCGCCGGCCGCGATACGGCTGACGACGTCGTCTGGGAGGACATGGATCTTAGCGGAGCAACTGGCGGCGGGCATGAACCTACACTCCAGGGAATGCCGTGAACAAGGGATCCATCCCGAGCCGCGATGGATGGCCGATCATCGAATTTCGGCCAGCTTATTCTTGGCCAACTTCGCCTCGTCCGACGTGGGGAACTCTTCGATCACCCGTTTAAGATTCTTCTTCGACTTGGCAAGATCTCCGGTTTCTCCAGCCGCAAGCCCCGATTTGAAGAGGGCCGCCGGCACCTTCTCGTTTCCCGGGTACTCCGCCGCGAGGTACTCGAAGGATTGCATCGCACGCACGTAATCTTTCTGCTGATAGGCAGACTCTCCCAACCAGTAATAGGCATTGGGCGTCAGCGACGTGCCGGGAAAATCCTTCACAAATCGCTGAAAGCCCGCCACGGCAAGATCATATTTCCCGTTGAGATAATCGTTGTACGCCAAATTGAACGCCGACGTCGGGGTAATCGTGGGAACGCCGGCCATCATCCCCGGCACATCTGCAGCGGAGCCCGGCCTCTGAGGCTTAGAGGGGCGCGATGGATCAACTTGAGATGGCTCCATCTTGGGCACAACCGGAATACCCATTGTCTCATCGAATTTCGCCAACCGGCCCTCTAACTTTTGGACTCTTACAGATAGTTCATCGAATTTCGGATCGAGTTTCTGTCTGGCAGATTCGCCATCCTTCACCCGCTCCAGCGACTCCAAGCGTCGTTGCAGCGCATCCAGCCTCTTTTGATCTTGATCTTGAGACTTCGACACCGTCGCCAACTGGTCACGCATTTCTACAAAATCCGCGTGTTTCGCGCAGCCCGCGAGCCACAGCATTGCCCCGGCCATGAGAACGACCAACCCTCCCGTGCCTGTTTTCTTGCGCATCACAGTTATCGCGACTCCTTCAGCTGGGATAGTTTATCGGACGCTTTTCCTGCCTCAGGAGTCCGTGGATACAACGTCACCACCTGTTTGAAGGCCGAAGAAGCCCGCTTCTTATCTTTCATGGCCAGGTACGCATAGCCTTTCTTCAAAATCGCCGCCGGCACTTTCTCGCTCTGAGGGAAATCCAGTTCGACGCGGTCGTACGAATCGATCGCCTGTTTATAATCTTTCTTGCCGTAGTGCGCTTCACCGAGCCAATAGCGCGCATTTGGAGACAAATCCGAGTTCTCATAGTCACGCAAAAATGCGGCAAACCCCTGCCGCGCTCCATCCAAGTCCCCGTCACGAAACAGCGCCAGGAGACGTTCGTACTCGAGCTTATCGGGTCGCTCACTACTCTGGCTGACGTGCGGGCGCGGCGACTCCTCGGACTCGATTGCCGGCGTCACGGCTTCAGCTTGCGCAGAAGGTGAAACCGAAGGCGTTTCCTGCTCAACCTTTGGGGTTTCAGATGACGGCACCAACGCCGATCGATGGGCCGGCTTCGTGGTTGACTGACGTGTCCCTCCCTTGCCTCCCCCTCGTACGTGCGCATCCTGCGCGACCTGATCAACGGTCTTGGAAAGGGTGTCCAGACGACGGTCCTGCTCATCGAAGCGGGCAGCAAACTTCTGCGCGACAGATGTGACACTCTTATTGACCTCGGCTAAGTGACCGGTCACCGCCTTGTTCATCTCATTGATATGAGTCGCCGAGGCTTTCCCCGCCTGCTCTTCTTGGCTCACCCGTTCACTCAGTCCTGTCAGCGATTCCCTGAACGCCGTTAAGGACAGACTGAATAGTGCGAACTTTGACGACAACTGTTCGGTCCGAGCATTGTTCTCCTCCAGACGTACGTCGAGACTCTTGGCAAGTCCGCTGTTCGTCTTCTGCACGACCTCGATGATCTCTTTTCGCACCACCTCCATCTGTCGGCTCACGTCGTCAAGACGAGCGTTCACGTCCATCCGGAGCTGATCGCGATCCTGCTTGTTTTTGACATCTTGCGCATTGAGGCTCTCGCGCACCTGATTGTAGCGAGATGTGCTATCCGCCTCCAGCTTGCCGGCTAACTGTTCGAGCCGCTTGGTTTGTTGTTCGAGTTGTGCAGAGCGCTGCTTGAGATCTTCTTGCTTGCCCTGGAGTTCCTGAGCCTGGTGCAACGCCCGCTCCAGTTCGCCACGCAATTGCGGCAACTCCTGCTCTCGAAGCACCGAAATCTCCTGACTCTGTCGCGCACGGGTCTGTGCCGACTCATCGCTCGACTGCTTGATGCGCTGCTGAAGATTCTTCTCCGTCTGTTTGAGATCGGCCTGTTGGGCAACACAGCCGGTCAACAACAGGGTGCAGATCGCGCAGATCGTCGTCCAGGTTCCCTTAGTATCCAAATGGTTCCACATTGTTCCACCCACTATGAGATAAAGGAATACCCTACTCGCTCTTCTCGGACAACGGAATCGTAATCGCCGTGATAAAGAGCACGCCGCCTACTTCCCCGTCTTCACTGCAAGATGTCCTCGCCGATTCTGCTGATAGCACGATTCCGCATGTTCATTGCAGATCTGTCGCTCTTTCCCATACGACACCACGGATAGACGATTGGCACTGACACCGAGTTCGACCAGATAGTTCCGCGCAGCTTTCGCCCGTTTTTCCCCAAGGACGAGATTGTAAGCGGAGGTCCCGCGCTCGTCACAGTGCCCCTCGACTTTGATCAGCGCGCTTGAATTGGACTTCATCCAGTCTGCATCGCGAGTCAACGCTTGACGCCCATCCTCGGATATCGTCCAGCTATCGTAGCCAAAGAACACATCCCGCAAGCCCGCTGCGGCTGAAGCCGCCTGCTCGGCCCTGACCTCAGCCATTTGTCGTTCGGCACTGCTGGAGGGATCCACCTTCGCCAACATCGTGCCACTGCCCACGCGTTCTTCTGAAGGGTTCTTGTCGAGACCCCGAAGCCCGCCGCCCTGCGACTGAACCCCGGTGTCCGGGAAACTGCCGACACCGGACTTCGAACTATCTGCCCCTCCCTTTGCCGTCCCTTGAGTGGACTGGGAGTCGCCGCCGGATTGTACGGATTTTTTGGCGCAGGCAGGCATACCAATCAATGCCACGCTCATCACCAGTGCCACGCCGCAAGTAGAAAGTGCTTTGTTCATACCTCTATCTCCTCTTCCTAGGTTAGTGATCTCTATCATTGTCCTTCAATCATCCAGGACGGTCGAAAGGTCAGTCTCACGATGCCGGAGACCAGGCAGGCGCGCTATTGTGCGTCCCCTGGAAGGTAAGTCGTTCGATGTCCTTCCCATCGGCATCGATCATATAGATCTGGCTCTTTCCATCGGACGTCGAACTGAATACCAAATGCCGGCCATCCGGCGACCAGGATGGTGAATCATCGACGCCCGGCCCTGTGGTCAATTGCATTCGCTTCTGTCCGTCCGGCGAGATGACACAGAGCTTATACTCTCTATGTGTCCGGCACACGTAGGCGATCCAGTTCCCGCGGGGCGACCACACCGGCGCCGCATTGTAATCGCCTTCAAATGTCAGACGGCGCACGTTCGAGCCGTCTGAGCCCATGAGGAACAACTGCGGCCCGCCCCCCCGATCCGACACAAACACCATCTCTCTCCCGTTCGGAGACCAGGAGGGAGATAGGTCGCCGGACGGATTTACCGTCAATCGTTGAATGGCTTTCGTCCTTGTATCCAAACGATAGAGTTCGGAATTACCTTCGTGACTGGAGGCAAACGCCAGGAAATTTCCATCAGGAGACAGTGACGGAGTGATGTTCAATCCCCCCAGAGAAATCACTGTCCATCGCTTGCCCGTCGCCAGCTCAATCATGTCGATGTCCTGCGTATTGCGATTGCGATAGGCGGTGAAGATAAGAAACCGGCGATCCGGAGACCATTGCGGCATGAGGTTCAGGAATCCATCGGCGGTGAGTTGGCGCGCATCGTGGCCATCGTAATCCATCACGAACAACTCACGGGCAGCCCCCTGTTCACCCACATAAGCTATCTTCGTCCGCGCGATGCCCGGCTCGCCCGTGTAACGAAATACCAGTTCGTCGGCAAACCGGTGCGCCATCAGCCGCACAACCGAGGTCGATCCTACGTAGCGCTTTCCTCCCACGAGTTCATCGCTGCCGTTGTCATAGACGAAGCCTTCCATATTCACGTCGGCGTCTTTGTCCGTCCCTTTCATGCCTGCTTTTCCCCAGACCAACACCGACACACCCTTTTCAGCCGCCTGTTTGAAAATGGCCTTGGAACCAATCCCCATCCCATTGCCAATATCGGATGTTTGAATTCCCAAACCCGGCAAATCCACCAGATCAAAGACCAACGAGCGTTTCACATCCTTTTTGAGGACTTCTTCGATCCGCCCACCCAGCCAGTCGGGACCTCCTGCGTTTTGCATTCCCATCACACCGAGGGTAATCTTTTGGAAGTCCGGACGAGTGGCTTCGAGGAACACATCTGCCGCCCCAGACTCAAGAATACCAACAACTCCCGCCAACAGCAGCACTCCCCCGAACCAGGCACCGATCAATTTCACCCGTGTCATCCGACCGACTCTCCGACTCGAAAAACCATTTCTACATCTTTATAGCTGTCTGCCATATCGGCAGGAAACACGGGCAGGACTTTTGGCCGCAGCACGGCACGCTGGCCCGCCATATCAAAATAGGCATTCCCCGAAGACTGTTGTATGACCACATCTTTGATCGTCCCATCTCGTTGAAGCCGAAACTTGACGATCATCGTATAGGTTTGCCCCGCCATATCGATGGGAGGCGGCTCCCACTGGCTACTAATAATAGACTGCACACGAGCCCAGTAGGGATTCGATCCAGCCGTACCGGAAATCTTCAGGGCCGTCTCAGGAGTCTTGGCCGCCGGAACTTTCACCTCTTGCTGAGGCGCCGGCTTGACTGACGTTTCGCTCGGCTTCACCTCTTTCGGAATGTCCAGCTTGGCAGCAGGCTGAAACTGTTTGATCTTTTTCAGCTCTTCTTCCAATTCACGATTCAGATCATCGCTGACCGAAGACCGCTGCGGAATCTTCGCGACCGGGGTCTTGCGCCACATCCGGGACACGCGGGATATCGAGCATCTTCGCCGCCTGCTGGGGCTGAGCCACCGATTTTGTTGCCGGGCTCAAATCTCCAAACTTCGGCGCATCCGGCGGAAGCTGAAGATCCTGGAACAGGTCTCTTTTTTTCTCGCCTACCGGAGGCACGGCAGATGGGGCTGCACTGGGGGCCACCGCCTTGACTAACGGGGCAGGAACCGGCTTCGGATCTGAAACTTTCACCGACTCGACCGGCTTCGCCGGCTCAGCTTGCCTGACGGGTTTCGGCGGGCTGACCAACGACACTTCCACAGACGTCATCGGGCGTTCACCCTGTTGCGGAAGCCGGAGCCCTGCCGCCACGAGCAGGACAACCACATGAACAGCGAGCGACAACGCCAGTGTTCGCTTGAGTCGAGCAGCCAGTCTGGATTGATCCTCAAGATCGAACCCCATACCTGACAGGAGCGACGCCTGGGACGCCATAAACACCAGCCTCCTCCCACACGTTGCATCAATCTTTTCGCGACGGGAGACGCGGAGTTTGTGGCGCTCCGATACGCTCGGGCCCGACCGGATCCGTCACCATCCCGATCTTCTCGATCCCAGCCTTCTTGACGCCGTCCATGACTTGCACCACAACACCGTAGGGCACCTCGCGATCCGCCCTGAGATAGAGCGACACATCGGGATGGTCCTGTTTCAAGACCTTCAATTTCTGTTCCAGCTGGGCCACCCCGACCGGATCCTTGTCGAGATATAGTCGTTGATCTTTTTCGATCGTCAGCACCGTACGCATTTCCGGTTTGATGGTATTCGTGGCAGATGTCGGCAGCTTAATGTCCATTCCCCGATACAACATCGGCGCGGTGACCATGAAAATCACCAAGAGGACGAGGACCACATCGACGAGGGGAATGACATTGATTTCTGCCAGAAAGCGGCGATGACGGGACTCCAGGGTCATCCTTGAACTCCGACCGGAACTGGTTTCGTCTTCGATGGAGCAGTCGGGAGGGATGCCAGAAGTTCGATCGTGACCGAATCCAACCGATACGCCGTGCCGCGAATCCGAGTCAGGAAATAATTATAGGCAATCACCGCAGGAATGGCCGTGAAGAGACCGGCTGCCGTTGCGACTAAGGCCTCCGCCACACCGGGAGCGACAGCAGAAATGCTGGCAGTCCCTTGAGTACCGATCTCACGAAATGCATCGATGATTCCCATCACGGTCCCAAGCAGTCCGATAAACGGAGTAATATTTCCCGTCGTGGCAAGGAACGGGAGATAGGTCTCGAGCTGTGTGAGCTGGCGTTGCCCGAGATGGGACGCCATCCGCTCTATGACTTGCCGATCAGTGAGCCCTGAACCGACACCATCCCTCTCCTCGCCTCGCCCAAATCCCACACGCTCCATGACTCCTTCGAATACACTTGCGCTGGGACTCCCTTCAATTCGTCGAACTTGCCGATACAGCTCGTCGAGATCTCGTGTTTTCGCCAGGAGCGCCAGGAACCGCTTGTCCTCCCGGTCTGCCGTTCGAAACGCTCGCCATTTTGAGAAAATAACTGCCCACGAGATGACTGAGAAGACGAACAGAACCAAGAGCACGATTTTTGATACCGCGCCGAGTGAACCTACCAGTCCGATTAGACCTGTTTGAAACATGCGGCGATGACCCTTCCAGGCGTTAGGAAGCACTCACAGCTCTGCCTACGGAGTCTAACAGACACAGGAGAAAATGGCGGGGCCGACGGGATTTGAACCCGCGACCTCCAGATTGACAATCTGGCGTCCTAACCAGCTGAACGACGGCCCCATAAAACTCTACTAATAGCGGAAGATGTGAGTGACAAGACTATAGCTAGCGGTCTGTCCCGTCTAACATTTCATGATTTCTGTTCAATGAGTTGTCCTGCCCCCCATGAACCAGCTTATACACTGGTAGGCGGAACAGGGATCGAACCTGTGACCTCTGCCTTGTAAGGGCAGCGCTCTCCCAACTGAGCTATCCGCCCGATTTTCTTAGCAACCTTCGCGGATGCTACCAACTCCACATCCCCTTGTCAATCGAATCTCGCACTCTTCTTGCAGTTTTCGGCCGCTACCCACTCCGCTCACATAAATCGTGTCTCCCCGATTATGTTTCCTCCTCTGTCGCCGGCTCACCCGAGGGAAATACTTGTCATGCACCCGCTTCAGGCGTCCTCGTTCGATATGCGTATAGATCTGCGTCGTCGCAATATTCGCATGGCCGAGCATCACCTGAACAGACCGAAGATCCGCACCGCCTTCAAGCAGATGCGTCGCAAATGAATGCCGAAGCATGTGCGGCGAGATGACCTGTGTAATCCCGGCCCGCCGTGCACGACGTCGGAGCAATTTCCAAAAGGCCTGTCGGGTCAACGGCCCACCCCGCCTCGACACGAACACATACCGCGAAGTCCGTTTCTTCAGAAGCCGTGGCCGCGCCTCTTCCACATACTGCAGCAGCAGCTGCCGAGCCCCCTCACCCATCGGCACGAGACGCTGCTTCGCGCCCTTGCCCGTCACCCGGAGATACCCGACATCAAGATTCACCAGCGCGACCTCAGCCATCACCAATTCCGACACGCGAAGCCCCGTTGCATAGAGTAACTCCACCATCGCACGGTCACGCAGGTCTTCAGGGGTCGGGACTGCGCCCAAGTCCAACAATGCGGTGACGTCTTGCTGCGACAGCGTTTTAGGCAGTCGAACGCCGTGCGATATCGGAGCCAGACCAATGGTAGGATTCTCTTCGATCATCCGTTCCCGCACGAGAAACTGGAGCCACCCACGAATAGCCGAGAGGCAGCGTAGGGAGGAAGCACGTGACAACCGCGCCTCGCGCATGGAACGGAGAAATCCCGTCAATGTCTCCGGCGTCAGAGGCCCAAGCGGCACGACACCGGTTCGGTGCAAGTAGGAATGGAATTTACTCAGATCGCGGCGGTAGGCTTCAACGGTATTGACGGAGAGACCACCCTCCACCCGGAGACGGCTCAGATATCGCTCGGCCAGCGGGTGTAACATCATCTGTGCCATGATAGCCAATCGCTCAGATGAACACAACGAAGCCTAGCCCGCATTATTCATGACAGTTCGTCGCGAAATGGCGGAGTGGCGCGCGAAGAGCGCGACTCGCGTGACGTGTGAGCTCTGTCTCTGCCAGTCGCGCTCGTCTCGCTTGAGTCAGGCATCCGAGATTGTAGCAGAAGCGCTCATGAGTGATGCGGGCTCTGGGGGTTTACCTTGACACCCCACAGGGTTTCCGATAGTAGTCACGTGCGAATGACATAGTCGTCAGACCGCCAGGAGCTCATGGCCCGCCCGTTGATATCTCTGTCTTCACATCGCACGTACATCCTTTTGGCGCGCTGGTGCCTATCGCTGATCCTTGTCTGGAGCATACTCTGGCCAGTCACTGGATTCGAGTTCAATTCGCCCAGTTATGCAGAAACAGGACCTGCTAGCCCGGCGAACCATCCCGCGCTGAAGCAAGCGAAACGCCTGATCGACGCAGGTCAGGGTGAAGAAGCCATCACCGTACTCCGTCGCTTTCTAGCCACCTCTCCGAAGCCCGAGCTGCTCGACGACACCTATCTACTCCTCGGTGCAGCCATGTATACCGCAAAGCAATATGCGGATGCCCTAAAATACTTGAAGCAACTCCAAACCGAGTTCCCCGAGTCAGAGGTGACGGATCGAGGCAAGCTGATGCAGGCCCGAGTCCATGCGGCGATGGGCAACATCGACCTTGCCCTGCCGATCTTGACAGGCCTGCGCAATCTTTCCAAAGATGACGGAACGAAACGCGAAGCCATGCGACTGAGCGGCGAGTTCTACGCACAAAAAAAGGACGCGCCCCGTGCCATTCAGGCATGGCTCGATGAAGTGGCATTGGGAACTGACGACCAAGCCGAAGACGTGCGGGTTCGCATTCGCGAGCTGACCAGCGAGACGTCCGACAAGAAAACTCTCGAGCACATCCGAGACACCTTTCCACGCAGCTTTCCCGGCGATCTCGCATCTCTCCGACTCATCAACCTCTACGTCGGCCGCGGAGAAGAACACCAGGCTATTCGGCAAATCCAACAATTTCTCGTGAATTTCCCGACCCACCCGCGTGCAGCGGAAATCTCTGAACTCCTCGCCACGCTCCAAGCCGCGCAAAAATCCAACCAGTTTTTCATCGCCGGAGTCCTGCCGCTCTCAGGAAAACTCGCCCCCTTTGCCGGTGAAGTCCTCAGCGGAATTCAGCTGGCCGTCGAATCAACGAGAGACCGGGCAGGGAGCGCATCGGTCGGTCTCATCGTCAAAGACCTCGAATCCGATCACGATTCGTTTCTAGACGACTTCTCCGAACTGCTGAACACCGATCGTCCCCTCGCCGTGATCGGCCCGCTCCTCTCGAAAAATCTGCCGGTCATGGCTGAACTCGCCGAGCGAGCCCACGTCCCCCTGATCACGCCGGCGGCGACCCTTCCCAACGTCAGACGACTCGGCAACTATGTGTTCAGCACGGCACTCACCTATGAACTGCAAGCCAAACGAATCGCGGCCTATGCCATCAAAGAGCAAGGATTCCGACGATTCTGCATCTTGCATCCCGACACCACGTACGGCCGTGAGCTAGCCCGGCTCTTCGCCCAAGAAGTGCGCCGACACGAGGGAGAAGTGATCGCCATCGAATCCTACAAAGAAGGCGAAGCCGATGTGGGCGCGCAGCTCAAACGTATGAAGGCGGAGGACCTCAAGAGGTACGGCTTGTCTGTGCAGGTTGATCAGACCAAACTGACCGGGAAGCTGACAAAGCTCGACAAGAAAGTTTTCTATACGCCGGGCTTCGACGCGATCTTCATTCCAGGCCGCGCAGCCGACGCCGGCATCATTACAGCCCAGCTCAACTTCCATGACATGAAAGTTCCCTTCCTGGGCGCAAATGGGTGGAACTCGACGGACTTTGCCCGCACGGACGATTCGTCGATTGACGGAGCCGTGTTCGTCGACGGCTTCTTTGTGGACAGCCCCACCCCGACCGTGCAGGATTTTGTCGCCCGATACAAAAAACGGTTCGATACCAACCCCACACTCTTTTCAATGCAGGGCTACGATGCCGCAAAATTGGTACTCGATGCGGTCCGAAAAGGCGCCGCTTCAGGCGAAGCCGTCCGCGACCATCTGCTGACACAGCCGGACCTCCCCTCCCTTGCGGGACCGGCGGCGTTTGGACCGGACGGGACCCTGCAGCGTCCGCTCTTTCTCATACAAATCAAACGAGGCCGATTCATTCAGGTCAACTAACCCGCATTATTCATGAACACTTCTGCTACAATCACCGACCCGCTGCTACAACGAGCCTTCGGCCGGCGGGCTCGCCCCTCGGACCTTCACCGTACTGTTGGGGATAGCGCCATTCTTCTTGGCGCCGGTCCCTGTCTGAGGAGCAGCGGGACAGGCACCGCCGGAGACGGTGGAGCCAGTCCCCTAGTCTCTGCGCACCGGTCTCGGTCCCCCACCCATCCCTCCCCCATAATATGGGGGAGGGATGGGTGGGGGACGACGAACCGTTATGAATAATGCGGGCTAGAAAGCCAACCGCATGAACTCTTTACCGCAGATTCTCCACACGATATCCTACATGGCGCTCCCGCTCCTCTTTGCCATGGTATTGCACGAATACGCCCATGGCTGGGTCGCCTATCGGTGCGGCGATCCAACCGCCAAACTTCAGGGTCGCCTCACGATGAATCCACTGGCACACGTCGATCCGTTCGGAACCGTCCTCCTCCCGTTGCTCTGCCTGGTTATGCCGGGAGGATTCTTTCTCGGATGGGCCAAGCCGGTCCCGATCGATCCACGCCTCATGCGCCAACCACGTCGCGACATGGCACTCGTCGCGGCAGCAGGGCCGGCCATGAATCTCGCTCTGGCCGTCGGCAGCGCGCTCCTCTTCGCGCTCCTATTGTCGATCGATCCCACGATCGGGAGCTACTGGTCCAAATCAGAAGCGACCCCTCCCCCGGACACGTGGCACCAGATGCTCCTGTTGCCGATCGCCGTGATGTCGGTCTACTCCGTCTTGATTAACGTGCTCTTGATGCTGTTCAATCTGCTGCCAATCCCCCCCTTGGATGGCGGGAGAATTCTCACGAGCCTACTCCCAAACATTGCGGCGACGACGCTCATGCGCGTGGAGCCCTACGGCATGTTCATCCTGGTGGCGCTGATCGTATTCGACCCACAGATCCACCTGATCCATACCATCACAAGCACCTTGACCCACGGCCTCTCTAATACGATTCTCTCCACGGCCGTCGGTCTCGGAGCAGGAAACACTCAATGACCACACCCAGAAAGCGTGTTCTCAGCGGCATGCAGCCGAGCGGGCTGCTCCATCTCGGCAACTATCTCGGCGCCTTGGAGAATTGGAAAAGCCTTCAGAACGAGTTCGAGTGCTATTTCTTTGTCGCGGACTGGCACGCACTCTCGACGAACTATGCCGATACCGGCCGGATCCGAGAATTCGTCCGCGAGTTGTTGATCGACTGGCTTGCAGCGGGCATCGATCCCGCAAAAGCCACAGTATTCGTGCAATCGCGTATTCCGGAGCATGCCGTCTTGCATCTGTTGCTCTCCATGATCATTCCTGTTGCCTGGTTGGAGCGGAATCCGACCTATAAGGAAAAACAGGAAGAGATAAAAGAGCGCGATCTCAGCACATACGGATTCCTCGGCTATCCGGTTCTTCAAGCAGCGGATATCCTCATCTACAAGCCGGATTTCGTGCCGGTAGGGAAAGATCAGCTGCCTCACCTGGAACTCACCAGGGAGCTGGTCCGCCGGTTCAATAGCCTGTACAAGCCGGTGTTCCCTGAACCGCTGGAACAGCTCACGAAGTTTCCGAAAGTACTCGGCACAGATGGCCGGAAGATGAGCAAGAGCTACGGCAACACGATCAACTTGTCCGACCCCGAACCAGTCGTGCGACAGAAACTCAAGACGATGGTCACCGATCCCGCCCGAGTCCGACGCCACGACCCCGGAAATCCGGACCTCTGTCCAGTGTACGATTTTCACAAAACCTTTTCATTGCCGATGATTCAGGAGCAGATTAATACCGAATGCCGGACAGCCGCCATCGGCTGTATCGATTGCAAGAAGCTCGTCGCCGATCGAATCGTCGAACGCATGACGCCGATGTGGGACGCACGCGCGCGCCTGAGTAAAGATCCCATGCACCTGGACGACATTGTGACAGAGGGTAGCCGACGGGCCCGCGAGGTCGCCAAAGCGACGCTCCACGATGTGAATGAGGCGATGAACATCTAACTGGGGTGGAAGATGAGGAACAGCAAGGTGTGGCAAGAAGCGTTCGTGGTGTGCGCCCTAGTCGGAGGGCTCTCGGGTTGCGGAACCTGGATGCATTCCGACAAACAGTCGGTCACCATTTTCACCAACCCTCCGGAGACCTCAGTCGTCATTGACAACTACCTGCACCTCACAGCGCCAGGCACAGTCACTCTCAGTCGTAAAGACAACCATGTCGCCCAGGCTAACAAGGATGGCTATGAATCGATTTCGCTCAAGATCGATCGCACCTGGTCTTGGTGGGTCGTCGGAGACATTTTCGGCTGCCTCATAATCTTTTCACCGTTCTGCATCATGCACGACATCGACCAGGGCGGCTATTATACGTTCGACGACAAAGTGTACGTCACTCTGAATCGGAACTCGTTGCCAAACGGTTCACCGGCAAGATGAAGCGTGCCTGTGAACAACCCACCTCCTTCCTCTGTAAGAAATGCAACTCTCAAGTTTGGAAATAGTTCCATAGGCACCTCCTTACCCAACGTCGGTCGATAGTAGGCACCTTCTGGGTAGCGGCAGGTCGGACAAAAAAAGGGGACTGGAACCTTACGCTCTTCTAAAATCCGTTCGCTTGTTTGCTGTGGCCACCGGGAGCAGGCTTCGCAAGATTCTATTCTTAGGAAATAGGCAGAGGCCAGCCGCAACAGGGGTTCTCGTGGTCTCCTTCCGTTCTCAATTCTCAAACTTGCAACTTGCGTGACTCGCCTCTCAGATCGATATACGATGTCGCGTGCACTCTGGAATACAGAGAGTCACCTGCAATACTTGTTCAACACCATCGGTTGAGACCTTTCTTATGAACCGAGTTCGGCACAATGGGAGCGTAGAAGTTCACGGCCTTCATATACCGACAGGGCCTGAAAGTTCGATCTACTCTCAGTCGTTTCTTATTCCTGCCCGCTACCCGATCTATTTTACGAACGACGCCTTCGATCCATCCAATTCTTGCCTACTCCAAGCGGTCACCCATGCCGAATCGAATCGTCGTCACCGCCTCTTTGCCATCATCGACCAAGGTTTGCTCAAAGCCAGACCATACCTTCCCAAGAATCTCACTGCCTATGTCAAGGACCATAAACAGCATATGGAACTGGCGGCACTGCCCTATGTCGTACCAGGAGGGGAACGATCAAAAAATGACCCAAGCCTTCCAGCAAGGCTGCAAAAACGGCTCTATCAACTCAACATCGATCGGCAATCGATCGTGCTCATTGTGGGGGGCGGCGCCGTATTGGATATGGTGGGCTACGCCGCTGCAACGACTCACCGGGGCGTGAGGGTGATCCGCCTCCCCACCACGGTTCTTTCTCAGGGAGACGGAGGGCTTGGCGTCAAGAATGGAATCAACGCCTTTGGAGTCAAGAATTTCCTGGGCACCTTTGCCGTACCCTTTGCCATCGTGAACGACGTACAGTTCATCGATACGCTGCCGGCGCGTCACCGAACATCCGGCATGGCCGAGGCCGTGAAGGTCGCTCTGATTCGCGATGCTGGGTTTTTTGACTGGCTGGAAGCCAATACGGCAGCCCTCTCTAAATTCGAGCCCCCCGCACTGGCATACCTGATCCGCCACTCAGCGGAGATCCATCTTGGCCACATCGCGTCATCGGGCGACCCGTTCGAATCCGGCAGCGCCCGGCCGCTTGATTTCGGACATTGGGCCGCTCATAAACTCGAAACGCTCAGTGGATACCGACTGCACCATGGCGAGGCCGTCGCGATCGGCATGGCAATCGATTCACGTTATTCCACCGAGATCGGCTTGTTGAGCGAACAGACCTGCGAACAGATTCTCTGTCTGCTCGATCGTCTGAACCTTCCCTCCTGGCATCGCACGCTCGACCTCAAGGGACCGGATGGCCGCCTGAAAATCCTCCGGGGTCTCGATGAATTCAAAGAACATATCGGCGGAGAACTCACCATCACATTGCTCAAGCAGATCGGGCAAGGCACGGAGGTGGGCCAGATCAACCAAGCAATCATTCATCGAGCGCTGTCCTGGCTCAGGAAAAGGCATTCCAGCCGATGCGTATCGAGATAGCTGGACGTCCCCACCTGACGTACTGCACCAATATCCACTCCGGAGAAACCTGGTCGGAGATTCTCAAGAATGTGGAGCAGTACGTGCTCCACGTCAAACGGAAAGTCGCGCCGGACTGTGCCTACGGAATCGGGCTCCGGCTTTCCGGTCAAGCCGCTCAAGCCCTTGCAGACCCTAAGGAACTGAACGCTTTCCGACAGTTTCTTCACAACCAGAACCTCTATGTCTTCACCATCAACGGATTCCCCCAGGGCACCTTCCACGGAACACGGGTCAAAGAGAAGGTCTATCTGCCGGACTGGCTGGACGAGGAGCGGCTCGACTATGCCGATCAATGCGCACATGTTTTGGCGGCATTACTTGCCGACCACCCAGACATCGAAGGCAGCGTCAGCACCGTCCCCGGTGCGTTCAAGCCACGTGCTCGATCAGACCAGGCCACTTCCCGTATCGCCGGTCAGCTCCTGCGACACGCGGCTACGTTGCATCGACTTCAAGAAACAACGGGTCGCATCATCACATGCGCTCTGGAGCCGGAACCCTGCTGCCTGCTCGAAACAATGGCGGAAACCGTGTCCTTCTTTAAGACCCATCTGTTCGGCGCTACGGCTGTCGCGGACTTCTCCAGACTGACCGGTCTCAAGACCCCCCAGGCCGAAGATGCACTGCGACAGCATCTCGGCGTGTGCTTGGATGCCTGCCATGCTGCGGTCGAATTCGAAGACCCTGACGATGTGCTGTCCACCCTCCGCAACGCAGGCATCCGCATCCTAAAAATCCAATTGAGCGCGGGACTCCGCATCTCCTGTCTCGATAACGAGACCCTTGCGGCGCTGCAACCGTTCGCGGAATCGACCTACCTCCATCAGGTTGTCGAGCGCACCGGAAGCGAATTGACTCGCTATGTGGACCTGCCCCACGCCCTTCAAGCCGCCAACGAGAGAGGAGAGACCGGTGCTCACGACCGAGAATGGCGTATCCACTTTCATGTCCCACTCTTTCTGAAACGACTCGGTCCGTTCGAGAACACACAGCCCTTCCTCACTCGCTTGCTTCAGCTCCAAGTGGAGCGAATGCCCACCACCCATCTAGAGATCGAAACCTATACCTGGGATGTGCTCCCGGAAGAGTACCGCAGAATGCCTGTGGTCGATGCCATCGCACGAGAAATGCAGTGGGTAATCGAGGCTCTCACACGATGAACTGGGCGACGGCACTTCGGCTTGGCCGCGTTTCGAACCTCCCCACAATCTGGACGAACATCCTGGCAGGAGCGGTCTTATCCGACGCCACACTCACACCTTTGCCGCTCGCCCTGCTTGTGCTCGCTCTTTCCCTCTTCTACGTCGCAGGCATGTATTTGAACGATGCCTTCGATCGGGAGTTCGATACGGTGGCCTATCCCAGGCGGCCGATTCCTTCCGGCGCCGTCTTGGCACGGACTGTCTTCACCATCGGATTCCTCGGACTCGCGACAGGCGAGCTGCTTCTCATCGCTCTCGGATACGGAGTGGCAGACGGTCATGGCTGGCCACCGGCCCTCGCCGGCTTGTGCCTCGCGGCAACCATCGTCTATTACAATCTCCGCCACAAGAACAACCCCTATGGGCCGCTGTTGATGGGGCTCTGCCGCGTGCAGGTGTATCTGACGACCGCGCTGGCCCTTGCGCCGGCGCTGCCTGAGCGTGTGTGGTGGGGAGCAGGCTTACTATTTATCTATATCATCGGTCTGAGCTACATCGCACGCCAGGAAACGTTGGCGCGGCTGACCAGCCTGTGGCCACTGGCTTTCCTGGCCGCACCATTTTTCTATGGAATGCAGGGCGCGCTCCGGAGCATCATCCCGGCATTGATCTACGTGGGGTTCTTTATGTGGGTCTTGTATGCAGTGATGCGGCTGGCCCGGCGTACTCAATTCGATGTTCGCGAGGGGGTCTTAACTCTCATCGCGGGAATTGCCCTGCTCGATGCGCTACTCATCGCGCTGGCAGGCGAATCGTGGCTGGCGGTGGCCGCCGCTGGTGGTTGCCTCCTTACCCGCCTGGCTCACCGTCTCATTCCTGGAACCTGATCGCCAAACACATGGCGCAAAATCAGCCCCTTCACATCTACGGCGGACACGGCCCCAACCGGGAGATCCCCTGACTCCGAGGTAATGAATAACGGTCCTTGTTCAGGTTTATCCGTCACCCGACCGTGCGAACCTTTTGGTAGCGTGGCATCCAAGCTGATCACATCCATCAGCATCCGAAATCCCAGTTTCTTCTGCGCGAGTCGCCACGCAACGCGTAGCTTCGGCAGGCGCAACGCCGGATCGATGAATAACTCCACCGGGTCATAGCCAGGCTTGCGATGAATGTCCACCGTCCGCGCGAAGTCCGGCGCACGTTCATCATCCAGCCAGTAATAGTAGCTAAACCAGCGATCCGAACAAGACACCGCAATCAGTTCGCCCGACCGGACATGGTCCAACCCATACTGCCGCTTTCCTTCTTTGTCGAGCACCAGTTCGATTCCCGGCACCTGGCCAAGCAGCCGCTTGACCTCCGGAACCCGATCGGGCGACTTCACATAGACGTGGGCAATCTGATGATCCGCCACGGCAAATGCCTCGGAGGCGCCCGCATTCAGCAATTCGCGGCCGAGTTCCTCACGTACAGCGAGCAGATTCGCCTCGCGCAAGATCCGATTGATGTGGACCGGTCCGTTCACGTCAGTAATGCCGTACTCAGACAGGACGATCACACGAGTCCCGTCCTTCTCCACATGTTCGATCAACTCGCCACACACTGCATCGATCTGGCGGAGATCTTGGCGGATAGCCGGGTGCTTAGGGCCGAGGCGTTGCAGATCATAGTCGAGATGCGGCAGGTACACCAATGTGAGCGTCGGCTTATGCTGGTCATAGACGTGCCGTGTACAATCTGCAATCCACTGACTTGAGAGAATATCCGCCGCCGGCCCCCAAAACCGAAACAAGGGAAAGGGGCTCAGCTTCTGATTCAGTTCGTCCCTGAGCCCCACAGGTTGGGTATAGATGTCGGGGAGTTTCCCTCCATCCGCCAGGTAAATGGGACGCGGCGTGACCGTATAGTCCGCCGTTGAGTGCATGTTGTACCACCAGAATAGTTTCGCGCAGGTGAAGGAAGGATCGATACGACGAGCCGCCTCCCAAATCTTCTCACCTTCTACCAAACTGTTGGATTGTCGCCACAGATAGACCTCGGCCAAATCGCGAAAATACCAGCCATTGCCGACAATCCCATGATCGTGGGGCAAGAGTCCCGTCAGGATCGTCGACTGTACCGAACAGGTCACGGCAGGTGTGATCGTCGAAAGCGGGCGGACTCCGCCACGCTGGGCCAGGGCGGCAAGATGCGGTGTGTCCTGGCCGAGTAGGTCGAGCGTGAGCCCGACGACGTTAAGAACGAGTGTGCGGTGCATGAGATTGGCGAGGGGTTTCGACTACCGGATTTTGCCCACGAAGGACGGAGTTGCCCTCCCACAATTGACGCTGGTCGACCGCTGGATGAGTATCCGCCAGACTAAGGCCGAGGCGCCCGGACTGGCTGAAAAATGTGACCGGGTTGTCCCACACAATACGGGCGATGGTGTCGGGCGCGATGTCCGCCGCCACCATCGCTTGCACAGTCTTGGGAACCTTTAAGGGATCGCTGACTCCCCAATCGGCAGCACTGTTAATGAGAATCCGTTCGCTGCCGTACTGCTTCACGAGTTGCACCATCCGTTGTTCATCCATCTTGGTCTTCGGATAGATTGAATGGCCGGCCCAGCAGCCGCTGGCAAGCACCTGCTCAAGCGTCTCTTCGTTGTTATGGTCGATCAATACCAACTCAGGCTTGATACCCGATTCACGCACGAGTGCCAATGTCCGTTCCGTACCACGCTTTTTATCGCGATGCGGCGTATGGACCAGCACGGGAAGCGCAAACTCCTTTGCCAGCTCGATCTGTGCCGAGAAATACTTTGCTTCCGCTTCAGTCTGATCGTCGAACCCGACTTCGCCGACTGCGACAACCCCATCTTTATCGAGATAGTGTCGCAACAGATCGATAACTCCCTGCGCCACCTTCGGATTGTTGGCTTCCTTGGGATTCAAGGCAAGTGTGCAGAAATGGCGAACCCCGAACTGGCTTGCTCGGAAACGTTCCCAGCCCAGCAGAGACAGAAAGTAGTCTTCAAAGGTCCCGACGTGTGTGCGAGGCTGGCCGACCCAGAAGGCCGGCTCCACGATCGCCCCAATCCCTGCATCCGCCATCGCGGCATAGTCGTCTGTCGTGCGGGACGTCATATGAATGTGCGGATCAAAAAGCATCATCGCGCGCTACCCTCCACTCGTAATGAATTGAATATCATCGGGCACAGGACGTCCGGCAGCGGTACGCTCCTGCACATAGTCCTTTGCCATCCTCACAAGAACGGGTGCAATTCTGGCAGGCAGCCCTACAATCCGCCGCATGGGAACGCCGATAAAAATCGCTTTCATCACCATCTGGTTAAAGCTCAACTCCGGAAAATGACGAGCGGGATAGGGATTCTCGCAGGCGATCGCTTCAAAGACCGTCTGCACGTTCGAACGGCAGGCCTCCACTGCGGTCGAGAGAAAACGATCCGGCTCCGGCAGAAGCGGAAGGGCATGCAACAGCGCCTCGCGTTCTGCATTGTCGCCCCGCGCATACAGGGCCTCGATCCATTCGGCCTGTTCATTCAGAGCCAGGTATTCCGTTGCGCATAATAGGAGAACCGTTCGCCCCAATTCGTGAAGCGCATGCCCCTGAAAGAGCGGGAGGCCGAACGAAGAGAGTGCGCGAACTTCGTCTGGATCAAGTTCCAACGACGCGCCACCGAGCTTTCGAGCAGCCCTTGTATAGGCTTTGTCAAACTCCTCCCGCCGAAACGGCGACGTGATATTCGCAAGTATGTCATTCCACCACTGCCTCGATGCGGGAGTGCAGTGACGACAGATCAGTTCGTAATAGAGGCGCGTTGGTGCGTTCAATGTCCTGCACACTTCACGGAAGCGTGGCTGCGTGACTCAAGAGGGTGTGGATTTCGGCTTGCGAGAGCTCCTGAGGATCCTTGTAGGCAATTCCTACGATAGCCCGAATCTTTTGTCGACTATCTCGAACCGGCAACGCAACCCCTGAACCTGCATTCACCGCCTTGGCACCTGGGCGGACATTGCCGGAGTTATCTTCCTTGAGGTTGCAAGTCAAAACCGGCTCATCACGCTCCCATGCTAGCCCAGCCATGCCCTTCCCCCGAGGAATCTCCTCGACCAATTTACGGACATGCGGAGGAATATTGAGCGCCGCCGAGAGCGTCAGGATTTCTCCTTCAAGCAGATGGATCGTTCCCGACACCCCGCCATGGGCCTCGACAAACCGTGATAGCCATTCGGCATGATCCATTGGTAGCGGCACCTTACTCATCAACAAGTCCTCTTTGAACCTATGGTACTGAAAAGCTCAGCGCTTGGAAAGGCAAACTCAAATCTTATCATCCACTCTGTCGCACCTTATTGACTCCACGGGAGGACGTCGAGCCAACAAATTCAACCACCGACCTTTCCGTTCTTGATTGGTCACGACTTTTAGCGTCACAATCTCCCACCCGGTGCTACGCAACGCGTTCGCCAATTCAGTTTTTCTCCACCGCGCAAAGTAGCGGCCAGGAATCCATCCCCGTTCCAGGATTCGGCTTCTGGTTCCATAGGTAACGGTCGCCGCCAACAACCCGCCCGATCCCACTAGGTGATGGAGTTCCCTCAGCACCTGGAACGCTGCCGGCTTCGGTAGATGCATCAGTGACGCCGCCGCCCAGATGCCGCCCAGGCTACCGGAACGAACTGGAAGAGATCGCATGTCAGCGAGTACGAGCGGCACGGATGGAGCACGTGTCTTTCCGAAGCGAAGCAGGGGCAGTGTGCAATCCAGCCCGATGACACAGTAGCCTGCGGCCTTGAGATAGCGCGCATCCTGCCCACCCCCGCAGCCAAGATCGAGGAGAACCGCCCGTGGAGGCAACAGCGCCAGCCAATCAACTAACAGGGCCGGACGCTTGTATCGCCGCTTTCCCCAGCGCGTGAGGAAAAGCCGCACCTCTCGATCGTAGGTCTCAAGGGTCTGCGCAACCACGCGGCTTGTGGTATGGTAACGCGTCTTACGGATAGCCATTCACATGGAGATGATCGTGGTGATATCTCGTGGGAGCCTCTCAGTCATCCTGCTTACCCTTGCCCTCGCCGCGGCGTCCCATGCTGAAGCCGCCGATCCACCCTGCGACAAGTACCCCGTCGCCAAACAAACCACATGTGCGGCAATCTGGAAATCGTTGAACCAGGAAGACGGCCCCTTGATCGCGCAATTCGGGCTGGACCAGCTGAAGCGGCGCGAGGAAGGCAAAATCAACGCCGAGCAACACCTCGGGGAAAATATGTCCTTCATTAAGAAATCCACCGAAAATCGCCTTGAACGGCTTCGGGTTCGAATGGAAAAAGAGTAGGCCTTACAAATCTTCCGTCTTCGACTTTTCCACAGCGCGCCCCGCCGACTCCAGTAGATCCCGGCCCACGACAATTGGCGCCTTGAAATGAACGGCGAGCGCGATCGAATCGGACGACCGGCTATCAAACGTCTTGACCTGATCCTGCATCGCAACAGTCAACGCACCATAATAGGTGCCGCCTTTGAGCGTGATGACGGTTCGCACCACTTTCCCGCCATAGGCGTCCAAGATCGTATGCATCAAATCGTGAGAGAGGGGACGAGAGAGTTTCTCGCCGTTCAACGCGCCTTGAATCGACAGCGCGACTGTCAGATCGACGAAAATCGGGATGGCCTTCCCTTCGGCCAACAAGAGCACCACGGCGCCGTGATCGGAGATGCGAACCTGTACATCGGCAATCGTAACCTGTTCCGAGTTTGCCGGTGAAGAGCCGGCTGCTTGCGCAACCGGGAGCGCGAGCGCGCTGAGGAAACAGAAAGAGAAGACGAACTGCTTACATGTCGTCATGGTCACACCTCCTGCAGCGAGCTGTCAGGCTGCGGAAAAACTATGTCGGTGCGCGAGAACTTCGGTGGTCCACACATGTGACACAACAGGAGAACGGAGCGAGACACGCGAGACTGGCAGGGCGGGCGAAACGAGGTGTGAATCCCATCTGGCCACGTCGCGCCTTTCTCGCCTGTCTCGCACTTTCCGCGCCGCAGGCACTGGCGGACTTTTTCAGCATCCTGCTAAAACCGGATAAACTGATTCGTCTCCTTTTCCACCCCAATTTCGGTCTCCGGTCCATGCCCCGTCACCACAATCGTGGCCTCTTCCAAAGTGTACAACCGCTCTCGAATGGATTGCTCGATTGCTTTGAAGTCCCCTCCCCAGAGATCGGTGCGCCCGATACTGCCGCGAAAGAGTGTGTCGCCGGCCAAGACCACGTTGTCGACCGGGAAATGAAAACTCATGGACCCGGGGGTGTGGCCGGGAGTATGGAGTGCGACAGCAGAGACCTGGCCGACCAGAAGCTTCTCCTCATCCTTGAGCCAGTAGTCGGGCATCGGAACGGGCACGTAGGCAACGCCGAACACCCGGCACTGCAATTCGAGATTCTTCCACAGCTCAAGATCATTCTGATGCAGACAAATCGTCGCCCCCGTCGCCTTCTTGATTTCGCCGGAGGCGAGAAAATGATCGAAGTGGGCATGGGTGTGGAGAATATGCGTGACCGTCAATCCAAGTTGCTGCACCTCGTGGAGAATTCGCTCGTACGCTCCGCCGGGATCGACCACGATCGCCTGCTTCGTCACTGGATCGCCGATGATCGAACAATTGCAACCAAGGGGCGGGACGGAAAAGGTTTTTCGAATCATGATGGACATGATCCACGCATGCTACAGGCCAAGCCCATCAGGGCGCAAGCAGCGGCCCTTCTTCTGGCGCCCACTGAGCCTGAATGGTCCACGCAACTTCCGTATCAAACAACGTCCAGCTTCGTCCTTGACGGCGAAACCACACGAGGAATCCTGCTCCGCTGCCGTCGGGGCGTAGGACTTCGACATACAGCAGCGCATGATCGTTGCGAAGGCTCCGCGCCACGCGAGAGAAGGCCATACGACCCAGCACCGACGGCGTCTGAACCGGTCTTGCACGAGCCCAGGGGACTGGCTCCGACGTCTGCGACGGTGCCTGTCCGGCTGCTCCTCTGACGGGGACAGGCGCAAAAAAGAATGGCGCCAGTCCCCAACCGTACGGTGAGAGGGAGACCTCCGGCTCTTCGAGCTTGTCTCCCACGGCAAACCGGTAGGTGACACCAAAATGAAAGCGACCTTCGAGCCGGCTTGGGTGCCGGTTGATTGCCGTGAATTCTCGAATCAGGTCCGCCGGCAAATCACCATCGAAATATTCTTTTTCTTGAAAGGCTCCGATCGTCGTCGGTCCCTCTTGATCCGGAGAGAGGCGGAACTGCGTCGCTCGCTCGATCACGACCAACTGAGTCGCTGACGTGAGAAACTTACTCGTCACGACCTGGTCGTACAAGGCATAGTCTTCAGCCGGAATGGCCTCAGCCTGCTGATCCGATCCCGCCACTGTTCTCGGCAGACCGAGAACAACATCCGTGAGAAGCACGGTTATGATCAGGACCATCAGGCGAATCATCATGAATTGAGCATAGCGTCTGGTATGAAGAACGGTCAATTCACGGAGTCCGGCGTGGACAAGCCGGCTCGAAGCGTGGATAATCAAAAAATTCAGATGGAGGGATGTACCTTGCACGATAAGACTCACTCGAACCAATGGCCTTTGTGGATCGGAGCGATCGCGCTCTGCTTCTCGGCCAGTAGTTGCAAACCTGACGACTCTCCGTTCAAGGCGGAAAATGAGGCGCTCCGTAAGCAGGTTGCCAAGCAGGAGTCGGTGGTCACCTCGCTGCAGGACGGGAACAAGGTCATGCACCAACAGATCGACCTGCTGAACCAAGAGCTGCGCGACGCAACGAAATCAGCCGAAAGCGCCAAGGCCGAGGCGAAATCCGCCGCCGATAATTTGGCGATACAAACAGCCCAGACAAAAAAGCTGAGCGCCGATGTCCAAAAGACCGCAGCGGCGCAAGCGGCGCAGAGTATCCAAGTCGAAGAGAAAGGGGCCCAGACTGAAGACCTCCCCCGCCCCTTGAGCAACGTCGTCAAGATTGTGGAAGAAGCCCTCGGCCGCAATGGATACCGCATCAAAGTGAGTATCAAGACCGACCAGAATGCGGTCTACGTGACAGAGCGGAAAGTCTCCCCCCCTGTCTCGCTCGAAGTCGCCGGCTCGCGGAATCAATACGTGCTGTCCCTTCATGCACTCCCCTCGAACATCACCCGGCTCAACGTCAAGGCCGACTTCGAAAAGCTCGCCCAGGGTGGCCGCATCCTCAGCGTGAGCGCAGAGGAGGTCGCGGAAATTGAACGGAGTCTCATCCGAGAAATCAACAAGGCACTCGCTTCCCCCAATAAAACCTGATGCACTGCCTGGCTTCTGGCTCTGCACGCCGCTCTCACGTGGCGACCACGCGATTTCGCCACGAACCGTTCGCGAGGCGAACTAGCTGCGGGAGATGCAAGGCCGCAGGCTCTAAGAAACCGGAGGCGTATTCGCTGCAATACGTCGAGGATTTCTAGGAGCCGAGAACGACGCAGATGCTGGCAGCTCGTTCGCCGCAGCGCAGCAAAGCTCCCTTTTCTTGGTGAGACGGGAGCCTCGTGCTAGCATTTCTCTCCTATGGCTCTGTCAAGCAGCGTACATGATCTCCGCACTCTCATTCGCTCCTGCCACCCGCTGATCACCATCGAGACGGTAGAGGAGGAACGGGTACTGGCGTTGCTGCAATCAGTTGCCGCCCAGGAACGCATGCCGCTGTTCGAGTGGTCCGTCACCAGAGGACTCACCCGCCACGACGATGGACCGACACTCAGTAAAATGACCGCCACGCCTCTGGCGGTCCTTCAACATCTGCAGGGTCTGACTGTGGAGGCAATCTTCTGGCTCAAGGACCTCGCGCCGCACCTACAAGATCCCGCGGTCGCCCGCCAACTCCGAGAAGTTGCGGCAGTCTACGATCGCGCGCGTTCCACCTGCGTGATCACCGGCCAACCCATTACCCTACCGCCCGATATTGAAAAAATCGTCGTGCGGCTCGATCTGCAACTGCCGGATCGAGACGAACTCCAATCCATGCTCCAGAGCGTCCTGCAGTCGCTCGGCCCCAGAACCTCACCTCTTCGCCCACGGTCAACCACGGTCGTGCAAAGTATCCTCAACTCCATCAGCAACCCCAAGGCGGCGGACAGGGACCCTTCGATCAACGAGCGTGACGCCATCCTCCGTGCCTTACAGGGACTGACTCTCCATCAGGCCCGGCAGGTCATCACGCAATGCGTGGTCGAAGACGGCACACTCTCCGCCGATGACGTACAGATGATTCTGAAGCGTAAGGTACAAGCGATCAAAGACGGCGGCCTGCTCGAGTACTATCCGCTCGAAGACAACCGGTTCGAGTTGGGCGGATTCAACAATCTGAAATCCTGGCTGGAACGTGCGAAGGTCGGTTTTACCGCAGAGGCCAAGGCGCTCAATCTCACGCCTCCCAGAGGCATCATGCTCGTGGGCGTGCCAGGCTGCGGCAAATCGCTGGCCGCAAAGTCCATCGCGCGGGAATGGCAACTCCCTCTCTTAAAACTCGACGCGGGCCGGTTATTCGATAAATTCGTCGGTGAGTCGGAGAAGAACTTCCGCAAGGCGATCGAGATGGCTGAGTCGCTTTCACCCATCGTCCTCTGGATCGATGAAATCGAGAAGGCCATGGCTGCGGGGGGCGGAAGCGGCGAGGCCGATGCCGGCTTGAGCCGCCGGCTGTTCGGCGCATTTCTCACGTGGCTTCAGGAAAAGAAACAAGAGGTCTTCGTCGTGGCCACCGCCAACAATCTATCCTTGCTTCCCCCCGAACTCCTTCGCAAAGGCCGATTCGATGAAATCTTTTTTGTGGACCTACCGGACGACAGCGAGCGGGAATCCATCTGGAAGATTCACCTGGGTCTTCGGAAGCAGGATATGAAACAGTTCGATCTGATCAAGATTGTTAGCGCCAGTGACGGATTCAGCGGCTCGGAAATCGAACAGGCTGTGGTCGCAGCCCTCTACCGCGCACTCCACCAAAAAACACCGCTGACGACCGATCTGTTAATTGAAGAATTGACCAACACCGTGCCACTCTCCGTCACCCGGCGTGAAGACATCGATCAGCTCCGGGAGACGGCCCAGGGCCGGTTCGTCAATGTACGGTGAGGCCGATGCGATTCTTCTTCATCATGGCCGCTATCGCAATCGTGACACTCGTGGGTTGTGCCACGCAACCGGCCGAACGCCCTCGTGCATCCCTGCCGGCAGAGCGCCCCTGTTGTCGATCCGTCGAGGGCACGCCAAGCCGGAGCGCAATTGTACGGACAGCGGCCAAACTCGTGGGCGCCAAAACGATTGAGAGCAACGGTCGACGCATCGCCTACGACTGCGCCGGCGTCACCCGAGCCGTCTTCCTCAAACACGGCATCGATCTGTATGACGGTGAAGCGAGCGATCCCTATGCGAATGGTGTTCAGATCATCCATTCGCACATAGAGCAACAAGGCACATTCCACCAGGGGCCGGTCGCCCGTCCCGGCGACCTCGTCTTCTTCAACAACACATGGGACTACAACGGAGATGGCAAGGTCAACGACCCGCTGACGCACGTCGGGATCGTCGAGCGGCAGGAATCGGATGGCACGGTGGTCTTCATCAGTCGCGTGGCCGGCGCCGTCGAACGCTACCGCATGAATCTCGGCCTCCCACACGTCCACAAAACAGCCACTGGCCGAATCCTCAACGATTATCTTCGCCGCAAGGATGTCACCGACCGATCCAATACTCGCTACCTCGCAGGGGAACTCTTTGCGCAGTTCGCCACTCGGGTGGGGCGCTAGCCAGAGCGCGTGAAATGCGAGACGTGCGAGAAAGGCGCGACTGGCCAGATTAGATTTCTACTTGTCTCCCCCGTCACGTCAGTCTCGCTCCGCTATTGGGCTGGCCAAATTATTAACTTGCGCTATATTTCAACTATATTGTCTGGTTCATCGCATTGAGTCGCTCTGAATTCTGAGAGATTCAACGCAGCGCAATGCACCCTGCGGGCTAGCCCAAGGAGAGACGATGGGGCAGACGGCAACGTATTGCAGCGACTGTTATAACAAAGTGGCACGGGCTCAGGATGCGCAGATCAAGACGGCGGAAAGTGACGGCAAGATCCCGATGACAAAAGAAGGGACCTGTTGCTCGTGTAGTAAGGCCACGGTCGTCATCTATTTCGAGGGATAGCATAGCCCTCTCGCATCGGCATGGCGACTCCCATTGCGCAAGAGCCTGCTACACTTGCCGTATGGGGACGTCGTCACCAACCACTCCGATTACCCACACCGATCCTCTACGCCACACCATGCTGGAGCTACACCAGAAACTCTCGTCTCTCTATAGCGCGTTGATTGTAGCGGAGCGCCTCACCTACGAACGCATACACGGCCGCGTCGACTCGACGGACGAACTCATCCATTTGATGCTCAGCGATCCCTGGTTCACATGGCTCTGTCCCTTGTTGAATCTCCTGCTCCGGATCGATCAACTCCTGGACGATGACGCGTTTGACATCACCTCTGAGGTCGTCTCGCACCTTGTGGCCGAGGTCCGAGCCTTGACCCGCCCGTCGATTGAGGGCGACGGATACGAGCGCGCCTACTACGAGGCCCTCCATCGAGCCCCTGAAGTGGTGCTCGCTCACTTCCAAGTCACGCGTGTCTTGCTGGCGAAAGCCGCGTAACTCCATCAGGTACAAGCCCTCAGACTCTTACCTGATCCCCTTCTTCGTCCGCAGGCTGTTCAAGAGCTCCGTCCTCTTTGCTTGTGGTTCATCTGGTTTTTTTTCATCGAGTTGGTCTTTTTTAACCAAACAAACGAGACAAATCAAATAAACCAAATAACGGTCTTCTTACGCTGGCGAGCTATTTCTACAACCTGCTAAAGCGCGGGGCTGAATATTCCGATATTCACACAGTGACGGGTATGGACCTCACGACCGAATACCAGGGTTCACCATTTTTTTAAGAACCTGCTAAAGTAATTCTATGGCGCCTGTATCACACAAGGCCTCTACCAAGAAATCCTGCTCTCTCCGCAAGAGGATCCTTGACATGCGGAGCAGCCTCTTGAGTCTTCACAAGGCCCTCATCCTGGCGGAACAAGTGACCTATGAGCGTATCAATGGCCGGGTCGAATCAACCGGTCAATTGCTGCAATTGGTTTTAAATGACCCCTGGTTTACCTGGCTTCACCCCGTCTCTCAGCTCGTGGTCAGAATCGACGACCTCTTGGAGGAAGGGTCCGAACTATCGCCGGTTGAAGTGGAGCACTTTCTGATCGAAGCTCGAACCCTCATCCGTCCTTCGGAGGAAGGAGACGGTTTCGAACGAAGTTACTACGAAGCCCTTCAGCGGGATCCCGACGTCATCTTCGCCCACGTCGAAGTGAAGAAACTCTTGTCCAAGATCGCCGCGTAATCCTTACACGCTCGACTTCCTTTTCTCCGTTCACGTCTGTCATCCAAAAATCAAGTTTTCCTTGCCAGTACCGATACGTACAAGTAGGCTCATCTACGGAGATTATGACGATGCAATCACGTTGTCGCATGCGAGTGCCAGTCGTCTATCCTGCGAGTATCCAAAGCGATACCGGGGCGGGAGAGGGAGTCTTGCTCGACCTCTCGCCTGCCGGCTGCAGGATGCGCAGCAACATCGCGCTGAATGCAGGAACCTATCTCGCACTGCGGATTGCTGTTGCGCAGGAACCAACCCCCGTGGCCGTAGAAGTCTCGGTGGTTCGCTGGTGCAAAGACGGAAACTTCGGAGTGGAATTTCTTCGGTACAGTCAGGGAGACCGCGAACGAGTCACAGATCTTGTCCTGGCTCTACCACCAACCGAGACATTTGCTCAGCCTGCTCACGCGACAGCGACCCTGAGCGCCGTCGCTTCTTAACGGATGCTGAAAAAGCCCGTCAGCGTCGTTCTCGCATCGTTCAGATCCTCAACGTACCCCAGAGGGTACGCCTCCGGTCTTCACTCGCTGCGGCCTTGCTGAACGGCCTTTTTGAGCATCCTGCGCAGATTTCTCCTATTGTTTGAGACGTAAAAAACACTGACCTAGTGGCGTACATTCATTGTTTCTTCACAACCTACTAATCTTTTCTGACAGAGACACCCATTCCCCAGCTGGACCGATTGAAAGTTTCATCTTCACGAGTCGCGCCTGTCGCGCACGTCCTGCTTTTCTCGCTCACTTTCCTACAAACACAAGGCGGTCGATCCTTATGGGTCGACTGCCTCGTTTAGAGCTATAGCGCCCGTGACGTTATCGATTAGTTCTTCTCCTGCTTGTCGCCATCTTCGTGTCTATCCTTGTCACTATGCTTCTCCCGATCACCGTGCTTACCACGGCCGCGAGCATTATCACGGCCATGTTTTCCATGTTCGCCGGCCGCTTCGTCGGCACGATCCAGTCCATGCTTCTTGCCGTGGCCGTGGCCCTTGCCCTGACCTTTTCCTTTGCCTTTTTCTTTGCCTTTGCCTTCCCCTTTACCCTTTCCCTCGTGCTCCTCCTTCATCTTATGCGTCTCGCCCTTCTTCTCCCCCTCCACTGCCGAAGCTGGAGGAGCTGAAGGAGCAGTGACCTCAGGAGCCGGTGCTGCCGGTGGGGCTGTCGGAGCCGGAGCCGACTCCGGCGCTTGAGCCAAGGCACTTGTAAAGGCATACAACACGGCGGCAGCCGTCAAAGAAGCCACTGTTCTGGTCATGCTAATCCTCCCTATAGTTAAGTTCGAATGATGAGGTGGCAACCACCCCTTGGCCTCACCATCGCAAGGTCGATGCCACATCGAGAAGAGACACGTGTCTTCTTTTTCAATAAAACGGAGGGGAATGCCTCGCATTTTGATCGATCTGCACAAAGGCTGAGGCGGGATGGAGGACAAACCAGCCAGACTGCCTCACTACAGCCAGCTATAACCGCCCTTCATCGATCTCGATCACATCGGCCCAGGTGGAGACAGGAGGGAGAGACGCGACCGGCACGCCGCGTTTCGTTGCGATATCGTGCAGGCGGCCCTGAAACCGCTGCCGCGCCGCATCGTCTTTGGGGCCGGAAGACAGGAGTCCCTGACTCCATTGCGCGATCTCTTGCTCGGACGGTTTTCGACTATTGGCCTTCACCCAGGCAAGCAACTCCTCATCCGTTCCGCCGACCAACACCCGCTGCTCAAATGCCTTCGGATCGATCTGCAGAAAATCGACCAGGTACTTATCGAACCCCACCGTGATGTAGTTGTAGTCCTGAATCTTGCCTTCGTTCCGCAAACGAATCTTATCGATAAACCGCCCCAAGTGGGCAATGCCACCGAGGAGGGCTTTGGGACTTCGGGGAAATAACTGGGAAGTCATTCCTTGATCTCCTAAGAAATACTACAAACCCTCCGTCACTCATTGACCTGGGCTTTATCTCACAGAAAGGCCCGCTACTCAGGTAACGATAGAGGATTCATTGAATCACCAAAAAACTCAGCGCCATGCGATCCGCACCGCCACATCGGCCTATAAATAGGTCCGTTACCAGAGTAGTCGACATAGCCTACATAGATGGAATCGTAAGCTGATCTTTTTCCTTCATTGAAAAACAGTCGCTGAATGTCCCTAATTCGTGCGCGGCCTATGGTGGCTCGCAGATAGACCGGTGTCGAGGATATTGCCAAATTAAGCTCAGAAAAAATGAGATTCTTGGCCGAAATTCTCGCATTTGAAAGCCCAGCAAGAGCTTCTATCGTTATTTTGGCCATATGCCTCACTTCGAATCCTATCCTGGTCTGCGGGTCAAGGACGACCTCAATATCTTCGCCAGTAGCCGAATATGCCAGTCTTTGAGAGTTTGGATATTGCATTTCAACCCAACTTACCACTGCCTTCAGTAGCACTGGCTCGTTAGGGGGCGAGACAACATATCGACGTTCTACAATTAAGTCCCTAACTTGGTTAATAGATTCCTCTTTTACTTGAACATTCAAGTGCTGTTCCGCCATTTTCATGAACTGCTCGGAGTTGTACATGTAAAATAGCTCTGTTCCAGCTTCCCGCCTAATCTCCTCAATCAACTCGGGTCGAGGGCCGATAGTCTTAGGCCCCTGTGAATCAACGACCATCCACCAATCCTCTTTGTTGTCATCTGTTATAAATATCACCGTTGGTATCTTGGCATCTTTTACGTGCCTAATTATCTGTTTCCAAAGAATCAAATCTCCGTATACTCTCTTGAATAATAGACCACCATATGAAAATTGAGCCGAATCTGATCCTTTTCCTTTTTCCCAATCCATGAATCCCGGTGGCACATTATTTTTGTACCGGGTCTCTCCTTCTGCGTAGATATCGTCCAATTCTTCTTGGTCATTGGGAGGCGGCCCGACTTTCTCATCAAGCAGGGAAGATATTTCATCTCTTAGTTTGTCTTCATCGCATACATCAGTGTGCCCCTCTTCCGATTTTCTCAGGTGTTCATTGAATTCATCAAAGAGCTTCTGAACGCTTCCAAGAAACGAGCTGGGGTCTATACTAGAATGCCGTCTATCGAGCTGAAGGTTGCTCAGTCCTGTTTCCAGCCTGCCACGAGCATCTCCAAGTACCTTTTTTACCTCAGAAAACTTTCTGTGCTGCTCCGCAATAACTGCCAGTCGATTTCTCTCAAATTCTAGAGCCGCATGGTAGGGGAGCCAAATCCTTTCCCTGACTTTATTCAACACCTTAAATAAATCCTTCCGCGCAGGCTCAGGGTATCTATAGAGATTTAACAACACATTTGCATCAAGCACAAAGATGCAGGTGCTCCACAGTTTCTTGAATTCTGCGGTTGTCGGACGATAATAGCCGCTTAACAGTTTTTTCATAACTCAACTTGCAGCAAAGGCTGTACAAAATAGGTGCCGCCAGGGAGGGACAAAGGCTATTCTTTCTTAGGACTTGGTGTCAACGCGACTTCGACATTGTTTCGAGGCCTAGTGGAGGAAGTACATGTGTGCCAGGGCTCAGAGCGAACTTTGCCGGAGGAGCGGGGACCCACCGAGACTCAGACGAGAAGGAAAGCTGGAACTGACTGAGGCACTGCGGTCATCGACCGCAGCCGAAGGAATTCTAGAAGGCTTCCGCTCGGATGAGTCCGGAAGGGTCGCTCCGAGAGGCAAGGAAGCGACGGGTCCTGGCACGCGCTGAAATTTGAGACGAGAAACTGACCGGTCAGTCAGTGTTAGGAGACAGCTTTCTTCGCTGATCGGTTCGCTTGGAGATACTGATGGATCCCCGCCGCCATCTTGCGGCCTTCGGCGATGGCCCAGACGATGAGCGAGGCGCCGCGTTTGGTGTCGCCGCCGGCAAAGACGCCGTCGAGGTTGGTCATGAAGTTTTCGTCCGCGCCACTGCGCCGCGTGCGTCGTATTTCACGCCGAGGCTGTCGAGAAGACCATTCTTCACCGGGCCGGTGAAGCCCATGGCGAGTAAAACCAGATCCGCATCCATGTCGAAGTCACTGTTGGGGATCGGCGTGAACTTGCCGTTCTCGAACTTCACCCGACTGCCGTGAAGCTTTGTCACCTGGCCATTGTGACCGGTGAACTTCGTGGTCGAGATACTCCACTGTCTATCGCAGCCTTCTTCGTGCGCATGAGACGTGCGGAGCTGCATGGGCCAGAGCGGCCAGGGAGTCGAGCCGGCTCGCTCCGGCGGCGGCTCCGGGAGTAATTCAAACTGATGCGCTTCGATGCAGCCCTGCCGATGCACAGTCCCGAGACAGTCAGATCCGGTATCGCCGCCGCCGATGATGACGACGCGCTTGCCCTTTGCCGTAATTGGTTCATCCGTGATCGTGTCGCCGGCGTTGCGTTTGTTCTGCTGCGTGAGATAGTCCATCGCCAAGTGGATGCCCTTGAGTTCACGTCCTGGAATCGGCAGCTCACGAGCCTGCTCCGCGCCCATGGCGAGACCGACGGCATCGAACTGCTTCCGCAACTCTTCGCCCGAGATGTCTTTGCCAATCGTCACACTGGTCTTGAACTCGACGCCCTCGGCCTTCATCTGCTCCAAGCGCCGGTCGATGACCCACTTCTCCATCTTGAAATCAGGGATGCCGTAACGCAGCAAGCCGCCGATACGATCGGACTTCTCAAAGAGGGTGACACGATGGCCCGCACGCGTGAGCTGCTGCGCTGCGGCCAATCCAGCCGGTCCTGACCCGACAATTGCGACGGTCTTCCCCGTGTTGACGACGGGCATGACCGGTTCAACGTAGCCCTCGCTGAAGCCACGGTCGATGATGTTCCACTCGATGATGCGGATGGACACAGGGTCTTCGTTGATGCCGAGCACGCAAGCTCCTTCGCAGGGTGCTGGGCAGAGCCGACCGGTAAACTCAGGAAAATTGTTCGTGGTATGGAGTGCCTTGAGCGCGTCTTTCCAACGGCCACGATGGACCAGATCATTCCATTCGGGAATCATGTTCACGACCGGACAGCCGGTTGTTCCCTGGCAAAATGGTACGCCGCAGTCCATGCAGCGAGCGCCCTGTATCTTTAGTTTTTCTTCGGAGATGGACTCATACATCTCCTTCCAGTCGAGCACGCGCAGCTCGACCGGCTTTCGTTTGGGCCCCTCACGGGCGTACTTCATGAAACCTTTGATATCACCCATATCTTGTCCAGTGCTAAGTTCTGAGTGCTGAGTCCGTTCTGATCGGCTGGGTTTCTAACTCTACCCCTTACCTCTAACGCCTCACCCCTTACCTGCCCCAGCTTTCTTCTTCCGTTCTTCCAATACGCGCTTATAGTCCACCGGCATCACTTTCTCGAACTTCGGCAACATCGACTCCCAGCTATCGAGGATACGTTTCGCGTTCCGACTGCCGGTATACATGAAATGCGACGTGATCATCTGATGCAGCGTCTTCTTGTCTTCCGCCGTCGTCACCTTTTCCAGCTCCACCATGCCGAAGTTGCAGCGGGATTGGAACTTGTCGAGTTCGTTCAGCACAAACGCCACACCGCCCGACATGCCGGCCGCAAAGTTTCGTCCCGTCTTGCCCAAAACGACGACCACTCCACCGGTCATGTACTCGCAGCCGTGATCGCCAGTTCCTTCGACGACCGCCCTGACGCCGCTGTTCCGCACCGCAAACCGCTCGCCCGCCATCCCGTAGCAATAGGCTTCACCTTGCGTGCCGCCATAGAGCGACGTGTTTCCGATCAGAATCGTCTCTTCCGGCGAATAGAGCGCCTGCTTCGGGGGGAATACCACGATCTTCCCGCCGGAGAGTCCCTTGCCCAGATAGTCGTTGGATTCGCCTTCGAGGATGAGCGTGATGCCACGGGACAGGAATGCGCCGAACGACTGTCCGGCGGAACCCGAAAACTTGATTGTGATGGTGTCCTCCGGCAACCCCTCAAGTCCGTACTGTTTCGCGACGCGGCTGGAGAGCATCGTCCCGACCGTGCGGTTCACATTTCTGATCGGCAGGTCGAGTGTCACCTTGTCTTTCTTTTCCAACGCCGGCTTGCACAGTTCGATCAGCTTGTTATCGAGCACGTCCGTGAGACCGTGGTCCTGCTTCTGCACACAGTAGCGGGCGATCTCAGGCCCCACATCCGGAGCTTGTAGGAGGGGAGTAAGATCCAACCCCTTGGCCTTCCAGTGGTCGACGGCCTTGTGTACTTTCAACTTATCCACTCGCCCGACCATCTCGTTGACGGTCCGGAAGCCCAGTTTGGCCATAATCTCGCGCAGTTCTTCCGCGACGAAGAAAAAGAAATTCACGATATGTTCCGGCTGCCCGGCAAATTTCTTTCGCAAGACCGGGTCCTGTGTCGCAATGCCGACGGGGCAGGTATTGAGATGGCATTTCCGCATCATGATGCAGCCCTCGACGATCAAGGGCGCGGTCGCAAACCCGTACTCTTCGGCGCCCAACAAGGTGGCGATCGCCACGTCGCGCCCGGTTTTCATCTGCCCGTCGGTCTCCACCCGGATGCGCCCCCGCAAATCGTTGAGCACAAGGGTCTGATGCGTTTCGGCCAGGCCCAATTCCCAAGGGACTCCCGCGTACTTGATGGACGAGAGCGGAGAGGCGCCGGTGCCGCCTGAGTCGCCGCTGATGAGCACCTTGTCCGCATGGGCTTTGGCCACCCCGGCCGCGACCGTGCCGACCCCCACTTCCGCCACGAGCTTCACCGACACCGCGGCATCCGGATTGGAATTTTTCAAATCGAAGATGAGCTGCGCCAGATCTTCGATGGAATAGATGTCGTGGTGCGGCGGCGGCGAAATGAGCTGCACGCCGGGCGTCGCATAGCGGAACTTCGCGATGTTCTCATCGACCTTGTGACCCGGCAATTGACCGCCTTCGCCCGGCTTGGCGCCCTGCGCCATCTTGATCTGCAGTTCTTTCGCATTCACCAAGTAGTGGCTCGTGACGCCGAACCGCGCCGAGGCGACCTGCTTGATGTAGCTGTTCTTCGAATCGCCGTTCGGCAGCGGAACAAATCGAGCCGGGTCTTCTCCACCCTCGCCGGTGTTGCTCTTGGCGCCCAGGCGGTTCATCGCGATCGCCATCGTCTCATGCGCTTCCTTGCTGATCGAGCCGAAGGACATGGCGCCCGTCGTGAACCGCGTGACGATCTCTTTGGCCGATTCCACTTCCTCGATAGGAATCGGTTCCGGCAGGAACTTGAACTCGAGCAGCCCGCGCAGATTTGCGCCCCGCGCGCTCTCGTCGTTCACGAGCCGGGAAAATTCGGCGAAGGTCTTGGGATCGTTGGCCCTCGTCGCATGTTGCAGCTTATAGATCGTGTCCGGATTCCAGTTGTGGTGCTCGCCCTGGATGCGGTAGTGGATCTCCCCGCCGAAATCGAGTTGCCGTATCGGCACCGGCTCATAGGCCAGGTGGTGGCGCCGAAGCGTCTCTTCGCCGACCTCGCGGATGCCGATCCCCTCGAGGCGCGACGGCGTACCGGTGAAGTACCGGCCGATCAGTTCATGATTCAATCCGATGGCCTCGAAGATCTGCGCGCCGCAGTAGGATTGCACCGTCGAGATGCCCATCTTCGAGAAGATCTTGAGCAGCCCCTTATTGATCGCCTTGATGTACTTGCCTTCCGCGGTCTGCGCATCCAGCCCCTCGGGAAAGTAGCTCTCGCGATCCAGGTCCACGATCGACTCGAATGCGAGGTACGGATTCACGGCCCCGGCTCCATAGCCGATCAAACAGGCGAAGTGGTGCACATCGCGCGGCTCGCCGGTCTCTACGATGAGGCCGACTTCGGTCCTCGTGCAGTCGCGCACGAGATGATGGTGGACGGACGCGATACCGAGAAGACTCGGAATCGGCGCCCATTCTTCGTTCATCCCGCGATCGCTCAGGATCAGAAACTTGTAACCCTCTTTAATAGCCTGGGACGCCTGCCGGCAGAGATCGTCCACTGCTGTCCCCGAGCCCTTCAGGCCCCTCGGCCACTCGAAAGAGCATCTTGAGTGTCTTGCTATTAAAATGCGGATCGGCAATCTCGCGGATCTTCTGGAGCTCAGCATTGGTCAGAATCGGTTGTTTGACCCGAATCCGGCGGCAGGACTCCGGATGCTCATCCATCAGATTCGGCTTGGGCCCGATGCTGGTCGTCAGCGACATCACCAGCTCTTCGCGGATCGGGTCGATCGGCGGATTGGTCACCTGAGCGAACAGCTGCTTGAAATATTTGAAGAGCAGTTGCGGCCGACCGGACAGCACCGCCAACGGCGTATCCGTACCCATCGAAGAAGTCGCTTCCTGCCCCTCCACCACCATGGGAGTGATGACCATCTTCAGCTCTTCGATGGTGTAGCTAAAGGCCAGTTGGCGCTGGCGAATCGTCGGGTGGTCCGGCTGCGGTACATTGCTGGGGTCGGGCAACTCGTCGAGCGAAATCCGATATTGGGTCACCCAGGACCGGTACGGCTTGCGGCTGACAATCTCGGCCTTCACTTCCTCGTCATCGATGATGCGCCCTTGCACGGTATCGACCATGAACATCCGGCCCGGCATGAGGCGCCCCTTCTGCCTGATCTTCCGGACGTCCATCGGCAGCACACCCGCCTCCGAAGCCAAAATCACCAGGCCGTCCGTCGTCACCTGATAGCGGCAGGGACGCAGCCCGTTGCGATCGAGCGTCGCGCCGATAAACTTGCCGTCGGTGAAACAGACCGCCGCCGGACCGTCCCAAGGCTCCTGCATCGCCGCGTGATACTCATAGAACCCCCGCCGATCGAGATCCATTTGCGGATTCGCGACCCAGGGTTCGGGAATCAGCATCATCATCGCGTGCGGGAGTGAGCGGCCTCCCATGGTCAAGAATTCCACGGCATTGTCCAGGCACGCGGAGTCGCTCTGCTGTTCGGAGACGATCGGAAAGAGCTTGGTCAGGTCCTGGCCGAACAATTCGGAGTTGAGCCGCCCTTGTCGGGCGCGCATCCAATTCACGTTGCCCTTGAGTGTATTGATCTCCCCGTTATGGCAAATGTAGCGATAGGGATGTGCCAACGGCCACGTGGGGAACGTGTTCGTACTGAAGCGGGAGTGCACGAGAGCGAGCGCGCTCGCCAGGCGCTCATCCTTCAAGTCCTGGTAGTAGGCAGACATCTGATGCGGGAGCAACAGCCCCTTGTAGACGATGGTGCTCGCCGACAGGCTTGAGATGTAGAAATAGTCACGCCCCTGAATCGCCGATTCGCGGATAGCCGTTTCCACCCGCTTGCGAATGACATAGAGCTTGCGTTCAAACTGCCCTTCATTGAGGACATCGCGGGCGATGAACACCTGCCGAATGAACGGCTCGGTGCTGCGCGCCACGACACCGATCGCATCGCTCTTGACCGGCACATCGCGCCAACCAAGAAGCCGGGCACCCTCCTCGCCGATCATTCTGGAAAAGAGGGCCTCACACTGTTGCCGCGCATCGGCCTGGGGCGGGAGAAACACCATCCCGACGCCGTACTCCCCGGCATTGGGCAGAGAGACTCCCACATCGCCGCCCGCGCGCTTGAGGAACTCGTGCGGTACTTGAAGCAGAATCCCGGCGCCGTCTCCCGTACAAGAGTCACAACCCTGCGCCCCTCGGTGACTGAGGCTCTCAAGAATCTGAAGCCCTTGCTGAACAATGGTATGGGATTTCTGGCCCTTGATGTTGACGACAAACCCGATCCCACAGGAGTCTTTCTCCTGCTCAGGGTCGTAGAGGCCTTGCTTCGGTGGAAGCCCGGGGATGCTCATCGCTCGTATCTCGTTAAGAATGTAGGCGTGTATCTTACCAGACGGAGGCTACACCAGAGAGGCGATCGGGGACGGATAACCCCGTCAGTCACAAGGCAAATTCCGCTCGTATCCACTCCACTCACCTTAATAGAAGCACGAATCTTCTGTCAAGAATATCTCTCGCACAAATGGCCCATGCCGGCCTGCCCCCCAAAGGGGTGATTGGCTTGACTTTGTTTCCTCCTCTGCCCTACCATCCGCCGCATGTCTCAAGCTCCAATTACCTCCACGATCAACAGCATGGCGGACGTCTGGGAAGCGTACCGTGATGAGTTGGAGGGGATGGAACGCCAGGCTCGGGCAAACCTCGATTCCAGTGTGGCGCTCGTCAATACCGTTGCCGCCCACATCCTGAACAGCGGCGGGAAACGAATCCGACCATTTTTCTTAGTACTCTCTGCCCGCCTCTGCGGCTATACCGGTCGCGATCATCACCAACTCGCCAGTCTGGTGGAGTTTATTCATACCGCGTCCCTGCTCCACGACGATGTGGTCGACGAAGCCGATATCCGCCGAGGCCATCGAACCGCCAGAAAAGTCTGGGGCAACCAAATCAGTATCCTCGTCGGCGACTATCTTTACTCCAAAGCCTTCTGCCAGGTCGTCGACTTCCGGAACCATGGGATTAACGATGTCCTCGGCGAGGCCTGCAAGAAGATGGCGGAAGGCGAAGTGCTTCAGCTCTATTACAACGGCAACCCCTCTATGTCGGAAGCGGAGTATCTGAAGATTGTCGAATACAAAACGGCCGGCCTGATTGCCGCCGCTTGTCGCATGGGCGCCATTCTCGCGGACGCCCCAGAGGCGCAGCAGGATGCGCTCTTCCGGTTCGGCCGACATCTTGGGATCGCCTTCCAAGTGGCCGACGATACGCTTGACTACACAGCCAATGGCGAACGCTTGGGCAAGACATTGGGACAGGACCTCCGCCAAGGCAAAGCCACGTTGCCGATGTTACATCTGCTGCATCATTGTTCGGAACAGGACCGGCAGATCATCGTCGACCGCATGGAAACCAGGACCCTGATCAGAGGAAGACCTCGGACGGTTCATTCACTTGATGGAAGAATTGGGCTCGATTACCTATGCCATGGATTGCGCGCGATCCTACGTCGCCGCAGCCCAACGAGATCTCAATCTGTTCGAAGACAGTACGGCCAAGCGAGCCCTCTCGGTGGCCGCTGACTATATGGTCACCCGCGATCGATAGCCTTTCTCCCCTCATGTTCCACGAACAACCATGAAAGCGGCGACGCGCAGGAAGTAAGGAACCCACATTCATACATTGATTGCACGACCGACCTGAACCCCGTACGGAGCAAAGGATTTATCATGGCCAAAATCATTCCATTTCATGGCATGCGGTACGATACGACGGTTGTCGGAGAGATCAAACAGGTCGTGGCGCCGCCCTATGACATCATCGATGCGGCCGGGCAAAAGGCCTTGCACGATCGCCATCCGCAGAACATCATTCGACTCGAATTGGGGCTCGATCAACCCGGCGACAGTCCAGACTCATAATCGATACACCCGAGCCGCATCGACCCTTCGCGACTGGCTGAAGAGCGGAGCGCTGAAACGCGACGCGCAGCCGGCGCTCTACTACCATACGATCGAGTACACACCGCCCTATGCTTCGTCCGGCTCGCCGACGAAAACTCTCAAGGGCATTCTCGCCGCTGTCAAACTGGAAGCGCTCGATTCGGGGCATATCTACCCGCATGAGAATACACGCTCGGCCGCCAAAACAGATCGGCTGAATCTGCTCGAAGCCTGCAAGTCGAACTTCAGCCCCATTTGGTCGCTCTACTCCGACCCTCAAGGAGCGGTGATGAGCCTGCTGGAAGCGGCGGTGAAGGGGAAGCCGGCCTCGATCGACTTTCGCGACGATGTGGGGTTCCGTCAGCAACTCTGGGCTGTGACAGACCCAGCCGTGCTGGAGCACGCGGTCGACGCCTTGCGCAACAAGCCGCTGTTTATCGCGGACGGCCACCATCGCTATGAGACCGCGTTGAACTATCAGAAACTCCGTCGGCAGCAGGCCGGATCGCCGGCCGGCCAACACCCATATGACGGGGTGTTGATGCTATTGACCGCCCTCGAAGACCCAGGCTTAACCGTACTCCCGACGCATCGGGTCACGACCACAGCCCTGCCTTCTTATGACCGTGTGCAATCATTGTTGGGCTCCACGTTCGACCTACAGGAATTTCCGTTCACCGCAGCCACGCAGGCAGCCACGCGCGCAAAATTTATTGAGACGATGCGGACGACTGGACAAACCCTGCCGGTATTCGGGCTGGCGCTTGAAGGGAGACAGCCGCTACATCACACTGAGCCTGAAACCGGCCCATCGTCCGTCCGCTCAAGCCTCTCCACGCGCCAAGCTCGATGTGTCGCTGCTCCAACAACTCGTCGTCACGGCACTCTGTCCTTCGCAAGAGGAACAAGAGGCCATCCTCTATACGAAGGATGATCATGAAGCCTTGGATTGGGTGGCGAAGGGAACGGGAACCGGAGCCTTGCTGCTCAATGCGACAAAAGTCAGCGAAGTGCAAGCCGTCGCAACAGCCGGCGAACGCATGCCCCACAAGTCGACGTACTTCTTCCCGAAGCCGCTGACGGGACTCGTGATAAACGTAATGGAGTAGAAGTGGGAGAGTGAGGACGATTCCCTTGCTCGCGAAGCCCCCACGATGAAACGGTGGTCGCTCGACGCGCGCAGTCGGAATCATCCTCACCCTCCCACGAATGGAAGGATAAGATGAAAGCCAAAATTCTCATTGTCGACGACGATCCCGATATTGCCACGATGCTGGAGGATCGTCTGCAGGCCTCCGACTATGGAACCGTGATCGCGCAGGATGGGGTGCAGGCGCTCGAGCTGGTCGAGCAGGAAGCTCCGCACCTCATGTTGCTCGATCTGGATATGCCACGCCTGACCGGCCTTGAGGTCCTCCAGCGACTCCCAAAAGTCAGACCAGCCGAAGATCTCCCTGTGATCGTCATGACCGCCCATGCCTCGATCGATGCCGCTGTCGAGGCCATGAAAACCGGCGCCTACGATTTTCTGACCAAGCCGCTGGACAAAGACCACCTCCTCCTCGTGATCGGCAAGGCCTTGGAGCGAGACACCCTCAAACGGCAGGTGGCCTGTCTCAAGTCCGAAGTCGATAGCCGCTACGCCTCGATCGTGGGCATGAGCACGAAGATCCGTACGGTGATGGAGTCGGCCCAACGTGCCGCCAAGTCCGATGCCGGCGTGTTACTGCTTGGTGAAAGCGGCACGGGCAAGGAACTCTTCGCCCGTTCCATCCACCAGTGGAGTCCGCGTCAGGCCATGCCGCTGGTGGTGATCAACTGTGTCGCCCTCACGGAAACGCTGCTTGAGAACGAACTCTTCGGGCATGAACGAGGCGCCTTCACCGGCGCGGACCGCCTGCAAAAGGGCAAACTGGAAATGGCGGACGGAGGCACGATCTTCCTGGACGAGATCGGAGACATGTCGCTCCCGCTGCAAGCCAAGCTCTTGCGTGTGCTCCAGGACAGGGAATTCCATCGAGTCGGCGGCACACGCCTCGTGTCGGTCAATATTCGAATCATCGCCGCCACGAACAAGGATCTCCGACAGGCGGTGAAGACCGGTGAGTTTCGCGAGGATCTCTTTTTCCGTTTGAACGTCATCAGCCTGACCCTGCCCCCGCTCCGCGAACGGTCCGATGACCTCCCTGCCCTGGCCAAGTTTTTCTTGAACCGGCATGCCAGGGACGCGAAGCGTCCCGGCATGATGTTCAGCCCCGAGACCATGGAGGCCATGCGGCGGTACCCTTGGCCGGGAAACATTCGCGAATTGGAAAACGTCGTCGCACGGGCCGTCGTCTTGAACCAGTCGGACACCATCGAGCCGGACATGCTGTCGTTGGATGCCATAGGCCGCAGCTCGCCGGGTGAACACCTTCACTATCTTTCACTCCCGTACCATGAGTCGATGGAAGCACATAGCCGCTACATCATCGAGCAAGCCATCGAAGAAGCGGAGGGCAATCAGACAAAAGCGGCAGACCGCCTCAAACTCCAACGCACGTACCTGGCCCGCTTGATTAAGCAACGGAAGGTGAAAATGGAACCGAATTAGCAGGCTATGGAAAAGCTAAGTGAGCGCGCGAGACTTCGATAGTCCCCACATGTGGCACGAAAAGAGAAGATTCCCGCAGGATGCTCAAAAAGGCCAGACATCTCACCCGCCCAACCCCGGCGCGCCGAGACGCGCCTTCTCCCAAGCAAGGCCGCAGCGAGTGAAGAACCGGAGGCGTACCCTCTGGGGCGCACGGTGCGACGAATAAGGAGCACTACGTCTGTGCGCGCCGCCGAGTTAGTGAGGCGGCTGGGTCCCCGCTGAGGATCTGAACGATGCGAGAACGCTGCTGGCGGACTTTTTCAGCATCCTGCTAAGCAGGTCGCTGTCTTGTCGCCAGAGTGATGCGACCAGCTGACGCGTCCTGTTCGGCTTGCGCATAGCGCTCCGGCGTCCCGATGTCCGACCAGTACCCCTCACAGTCATACCCGAGCACCGTCTCTCCTCGCTGAATCGCCGCCACATAGGGGTCGATGATGGTCGAGGGCACGCCCTTCGGCACATCTCGCAAAAGCCGCAGACGGAGCACATGAATCCCGGCAAACATGCGGGGCTGAGTCGGCCCCTGATCTGTGCGTCCACGTCCGGTGATCCGCACGATGCAGTTGTTCGAATCCATTTCTACGAGACCCCACCTGTGCCGCCTCAGGATCTTTGCGCAGAACCAGCGTCGCCACGGCGTCGCGCTGCTGGTGAAACGCGCACAACGCACCGAGGTCGAGTTCCACGAGCGTATCGCCGTTGAGCACCAACACCGACTCACCCGAGAAATGCGGCTCCGCCCGCTTGATGCCGCCCCCCGTGCCCAAGATCGCCGGCTCGCGCGAATAGATGATCCGCAACCCGTACCGCGAGCCGTTGCCGAGCGCCTGCTCGATCATCGGTCCGAGATGATGCAGATTGATGACGACATCGCGGAACCCGTGCTGCTTTAGGAGCAAGAGATTCCACACGATCAGCGGCGTGCCCGCGATGGGGAGGAGCGGCTTCGGGATCGTGTTCGTGAGCGGTCTCAGGCGAGTCCCCAAGCCCGCTGCGAGGATCATGGCTTTCATGGAGCCTCGTGAGGGGTAAGGGGTGAGGGGTGAGGGAGTTTCAATTCCCCATCGCCTGACGCCTAACGCCTCACCTTTCAACGGCATTCATTGCAGTTCCGGCACGTAGGGAGTGAGATGCTTCCGGAGACGGTCCAACTCGGGATACTTCTGGAGATTGCGTTTGACATAGTTCAAGACACGCGGAATATCGGCGAGGAAATTGGGATTGCCTTTGACGCGATCGATGTAGACGAACCGCCCCGCCGCCTTGAGGTTACGCTGGATGCTGGTGAAGTCGAACAGGCGGCGGAAGGCCTCTCGGTTGGTCCACACCTGCCGATGCGTCGCCAACCTATCGAGATAGCGGTTGATCAAGCGGTCGATCAGCGCCTCATCGAGTTCGATATAGGCGTCGCGCAGCAGCGAGGCGAGATCGTACGTCGCCGGCCCCATCAAGGCGTCTTGAAAATCGATGACCCCTAGCCGTTCACCATCGACCATCAAATTGCGCGAATGATAGTCCCGGTGGACAAACACGCGCGGTTGGCCGGCAAGCAACTCGGCAATTTTCTCGAATTCGCCCCGGATCGGCAGGTGATCGTCGGCGCACATCGGTTTCCCCTGCCTCGCTACGATCCCGTACTCCAGAAAATGGTCGAACTCCCACATGAGGAGCGGCACATCGAAACTTCGGTGGAACGCGAGACAATGCTGATCGGCTGGTGAAGTCGCCGCCGATTGCATATGCACGAGCGCATCGACGGCCTGCGTATAGCGCGCTTCCAGATCTGCCGCACTTGCCTTACGACAGGATTCCGACAGGGTCAGGTCGCCGAAATCTTCAAGATAGAGCAACCCCGCCGTCTGATCGTAGTGATAGAGTCGCGGAACGGAGACCCCGGCTTTGGATAAATGGGAGAGAATGTTCAGAAAGGGTAATTCGGTAACCGGATGAGCCGCCCCGCTGACGGCTTCTTCCGATTGCTTGAAGGCCTCCGGCTCGGCCAACTGCATGAGAATCATCGAGCGGGGCACGCCCCCGGTCAACTCGATACGAAAATACCGGCGGTTGGAGGCATCGCCTGCCAACGGCGCCAGCGTCTTGAACTGCCCCTGAAAGGGAAGCTGAGTCTCGACCGTGGCAGCCACAAGAGTATGATCCGGCAAGGCCAGTGGCTGTTTCGGCGCGGCAGGATCGACAGTAGCCATAGGCTGCGCATTATACTGATGCGGGGAAACCTTGTCACTCAGAGGATGGAGAAGGGGGTAGCCTGGTCGTCCTCCTTGCTCGCGGAACGCGCACGATCAGAATGTGCTCGTTCGACGCGCGCAATCGAGGATCGACTAGGCTACCCCTGAGAAGAACATAGAGGAAACTGGGGAGAGTTACGCGCAGTGAAGGGCAGCCTTGGAAAGCGTTGTCACTATCCTACTCCAGCCCACTCAGGCTCATTCAGGCCAAGTCTAGCCAAGAGTGGTCTTCCCCTGATTTTGTGGACACCTTCCGTGCATAATGAGCGAAGGGAGGTGCCTCATGGGTCAGCCGCGACGGAGGTTCACGCCGGAGTTTAAGCAGGACGCCGTGGATTTGTGCCGACGCAGTGGGAAGAGTGAATGTCCGGTGGCGCGGGAGTTGGGCATTCCCCAACCGACGCTCAATCGGTGGATGCGGCAAGTCGCGGGGGCGGCCCCAGGATCCAACAGTTTCCTGGCGACCGAGGAACTCAAGGTCTTGCGGCGGGAAGTGGAGCAACTCCGCATGGAGCGCGACATCCTAAAATCCCACTTGCGGGGAAGTGTCAATGACGGGGATGTGGACCGACACCCAAGAAGAATCGCCAACTCAACGCCCCAATGACTGCACCGATTGTATCGGCCAGCCAATCCTGCCAGCTCGACTCGCGGAATGGGACAAAGAGTTGATGCACTTCATCCGTCACCCCATACAGCGACGCCGTGACGATGGCGATGATAAGCGCGCGCGCCGCCATCTGCTCGCTCAGGCCCCACCGAAAGGCCCGGTAGCAGAGTCCCCCAAGGACGGCATACTCCACCGCATGCAAGACTTTGTCACTGACGTCCTTGAGTAGGAACGATGGCAGGTGCTCTTCCGGGTGCGACTGGGCGGACAGGAAAAATATCGCCCCGGCATACAGCGCCACCGGTACCCAGTACCAGAGCACCTGAACCGTCATATCCTGTCGAACTGCGTCACGCATTAATTTCTTCTCGCTCCTCCTCCTACCCTATGCCATACTTATAACGGACAGATTGCGGAAAGACTAGATAAACACGCCAGACTTTTACGGGTCCGCACGTCTAGAACAACAGGAATACGCACCGCGCAGAAGGCTCAAAAAGGCTGTCCAGCAAGGCCGCAGGCGAGTCGAAACCGGAGGCGTACCCTCGAGGGTACGTTGAGGATTTCGATGAACCGAGAACGAAGCTGGCGGACTTTTTCAGCCTTCTGCTAAAGCATTCGGCCATGAAGACTGCGCACATCTGTTTTCTCTGGCATATGCATCAGCCGTACTACACGGACCCGGTCGCGGGGTCTGCCAGCATGCCCTGGGTACGTCTCCATGCCACTAAGGCCTACTACGACATGGCCTACGGGCTGGAGAGGTTTCCCGCCATCAAAGCCACGTTCAATTTCACGCCCTCCCTCCTGCGACAACTGCAAGAAATCGGATCAGGGACCGTGCGCGACCTCTTTCTAGAACATGCGCAGCGTCCAGCAGCGGACCTCCGTCCGGAAGAGAAGGCCTTTATTGTCCGGCATTTTTTCTCCGCCAATTGGGCCACGATGGTGCGCCCCTACCCGCGCTATCATGAGTTGCTCGTGAAGCGTGGAGTCGATGTCTACGTCCGCGATTTGGAGCGGATTTCGCGGCTGTTTTCGACGCAGGATTTGCGGGACTTGCAGACATGGCACAACCTGGCCTGGTTCGGCTACGGCACCGTCAGTCGCTATCCGCGCCTGGCTGCGCTGCGCGCGAAAAATCGTGGCTTCACGGAAGAAGAAAAACAGGAAGTGCTGACACTCCAACTCGTCGCCGTGCGGGAGATCATTCCGCTCTATCGGCGGCTGATGGAGCGTGAGCAAATCGAACTCTCCACGACCCCTTTCTTTCATCCGATTTTGCCGCTCCTCATCGATACGGACTTCACTCATCGCGCCAGGCCCGATCTCCCGCTCCCCTCGCGATTCCATGCGCCGGATGATGCGGAGGCACAGCTGCAACGCGCCGTCGAGTTTCATACTGCGATATTCGGCCGAGCCCCCGTGGGTCTCTGGCCGTCGGAGGGATCCGTCTGTCCGGAACTGATTCCGATGCTGCCGAAGACCGGACTACGCTGGCTGGCGACCGACGAAGGGATCCTCGCTCGCTCGCTCAACGGGGCCCAGCAACCGTGGCAACGCCACCGGGATCTGTATCAGCCCTACCGGGTCGGGCCGGAGGGCCAAGACGTCACGATACTGTTTCGCGATCGGGAGATCTCCGATGCCTTTGGCTTCGTCTACCACAAGACCACTCCTGAAATGGCCGCCGAAGATGTGCTTCGCCGGCTGCGCCAGATCATTTATGACACGCCGCAGGAACAGGTCACCATCACGATCGCGCTCGACGGGGAAAATCCGTGGGAGCACTACCACGAGGGTGGCGAACAGTTTCTCTCCCTGCTCTACAAAGCCTGCTCAACCGGCGCACTTGATGGCGACGCAGTCCGCACAACGACCGCGACGATCTCCGAAGCGCTTCACGCTTCGCCGGCTACTCAGCGCGTCAGCCACCTCCATTCAGGCTCCTGGATCAATCAGGACTATAAAATCTGGATCGGCCACCAGGAAGACAATCGGGGATGGGACTTGGTCAATCAGACTCGATCGCGTCTTGCCGAGATTTCTGCCACACTCCCATCGGATCGCGCACAAGCCGCCTGGGACGAGCTGTATGCCGCCGAAGGCAGCGATTGGTTTTGGTGGTATGGAGACGACTTCGATACCGACTACAAAGAGGAGTTCGATCGGCTCTTTCGAACTCACCTTCAAAACGTCTGGACGATCGCGGGATTGACGCCACCGGACCTGTTGAATCAGCCGATCTCTAGTCCCCGCAGCATGCCGGACGCAGACCTCATGAGTGCACCTCTCGCGTTGCTGAACCCCTCCATCGACGGACTCGTCACCGACTTTTTCGAGTGGCGCGGAGCAGGCAGAATCAAGACTCAGCCCCCGCTCGGCGCGATGTGGAAGGCGAAAGGGGTCTTGACCGATATCCAGTTCGGCTGGAGTCTTGACCAGTTGTTTCTCCGGCTCGATCCGGACGAGCAATCGCAGCCGCGCCAGGCAGGGCTCACGATCGAACTGCAACTGCAGACGCCCGAGCACGTGTTTCACCTATCGTTTTCACTCGCACAGTCGGAGCCAGATCAGTTTCTGCTGTCACAGAAGCTGGCAAGCGGGTCCTGGCAGGAGATCGGCCACTATCGATCGATCTGTCGTCGGAATATCGTTGAACTGGCAGTGCCATTTAAGGACTTACAGCTCACACCAGGGCAGGAACTCCGCATGACGATTTTGGTGTTGGAATATCGCTTGGAAGTCGCACGCTACCCGCATCACAAGCCTGCAACCTTCCTCGTGCCAGGTCCGGAATTTGAAGCAAATCTATGGCGAGTCTGACTCAAAGAAGTGCTGGGTGCTGCGTTATGAGTTGTCAAAGTCCATTCTGTCTGCGACACTCAGTCCTCAGAACTCAACTCTCATGACTTTTCATGTAACGGCGGAGATGCCATGCCCGATCTAAGACGTGACCCGATTGTCGGTCGGTGGGTGATCATTACGACGGAACGGAGCGGTCGACCTCACGACTTTATTCCAGTGCAACCAGCCCGGCCTTTGGCCGCAACCCTCTGCCCCTTTTGCCCAGGGCAAGAACGACTGACGCCGAAAGAAATCATGGCATATCGGCCACAGCCGGTAGAGCCAAACGGCCCAAACTGGACTGTGCGTGTCGTGCCGAACAAGTACCCCGCGCTCCAGGTCGAAGGCGACCTCGACCGCCAGGGCCTCGGCCTCTATGATCGCATGAACGGGATCGGCGCACATGAGGTCATCATCGAGACCTCGAACCACCAAGATAGTCTGGCCGATATGCCGACAAAACGGATCGAGGACGTGCTCTGGGCCTATCGCGATCGCATGATCGATCTGAAAAAAGACACGCGGTTCCGCTACATCCTGATTTTCAAGAATCACGGAGCGACCGCCGGCGCCACACTGGAGCACAGCCACTCACAACTCATCGCCCTGCCGATCATCCCCACCAGCGTCCAGGAGGAGCTTGATGGCTGTCGGGCTCATTATTTTCAGAAAGAGCGTTGCATCTATTGCGACATTCTGCGGCAAGACATCGCTGACGGCGATCGCATCGTGGCGGAAAATCCGGAGTTCCTCTGCGTCGCCCCGTATGCCCCGCGCTTTCCCTTTGAAATGTGGATTCTCCCGAAGCGCCACGCCGGCTACTTCGAAGAGAGCCAGAAGACGCAATTCGAGTTCCTCGCGCCGATTCTTTCCGAAGCACTGCGACGGATGGACAAGGTCCTTGCTCGTCCATCGTACAACTTTGTCCTCCATAGCTCTCCCCTCCACGAAAAAACCGGGGACTTTTACCACTGGCACATCGAAATCATTCCCAAGCTCACGCAAGTCGCCGGTTTCGAATGGGGCACAGGGTTCTACATCAATCCGGTAGCGCCGGAAGAATCGGCGAAGTTTCTGCGGGAGGCGGCGATATAACGTCGTCAACAGTCCGCGCTGATTGCTGACGGCTGGATGCTTTGTTGCAATCCTGCCGACGCTGGCCTTATCATCCTCTCGTGCAAGTCCAGCTGAGCCATCCAGCCAGAATCGTCGAGGTCAAAGGCCCCAAGAAGGTCAAGGACCTCTTGCGCGAGCTGAATCTCCCCGTCGAAGCGCATCTGGTGATCAAAGGTGACGATCTCGTCACTGAGGACGAAATGCTGTACGACGTAGATAAGATTGAAATCCGGCCGGTAATCTCCGGAGGTTCACCCCTTACACCTCACCCCTCACGCTTCACGGACTCCGATGAATTGCACCAAATGTAAAACCAAAGCAGTGATCGGCCTCCCGCGGCACAATGCGGCCTTCTGCAAAGGCTGCTTCAACGGCTTCGTTCACGATCAGGTGGTGCGGGCGATCAAGTCGGAAAAAATGTTCGGGAAGGAAGAACGGATACTTGTGGCGGTGTCCGGTGGGAAGGACAGCCTCGCGCTCTGGGATATTCTGCTCAAGCTCGGCTATCGTGCCGACGCGCTCTATGTGGATCTCGGCATCGGGGGCTATTCCGAGCAGTCGCATGCCAAGGTGACGAAGTTCGCCGAAGCGGCCGCCGCCTCACATGGAGCCACGCTGCACCTCCATACGGTCGAACAAGAAGCCGGAGCGGGCATCAAGGAACTGGCTCAGCTCATCCATCGTCCGACCTGCTCGACGTGCGGCACGATCAAGCGCTACCAATTCAATCGCGTGGCGGTCGAACAGGATTACGATGTGATGGCCACGGGCCACAATCTCGATGACGAAGCGGCCAGGCTCCTGGGCAACGTGCTGCATTGGCAAGAAGAATATCTGGAGAAGCAGGGCCCATCGTTGCCGGCATCGGTGGAAGGTTTTGCCATGAAAGTGAAGCCCCTCTTTCGGCTCTCGGAACGAGAACTCGCAGCATATGCGATCTTGAACCGGATCGATTACATCGTCGAGGAATGCCCCATGGCCAAGGGCGCCAAGATGCTGCAGTACAAGGACGTCCTGAATCGGCTGGAGACCGAATCGCCCGGCACAAAACAGATGTTCTACTGGGGTTTTCTTGAAAAGCAAAGCAAGAAACAGCCCACTGCGACCACCATGTCGGAGAAGGACCGGGCTGTCCTCCACCCCTGCAGCTCTTGTAGTCAGCCCACCACCGCCGAGGTCTGCTCCTACTGCAAGATGATGGCGCGGGCTAAAACGCATTCTAGCTCGTGACCATTCGACACCGTCGCCTTTCTGACCGCTGGGTTCGGTCTGCAGGAAACCATTCTCTGTCTGCTCGTATGGCGTGCGCCAAATTCCCGCCTCAACTTCGGTCTCCCATTTGCCGGACTTTCCTACTCCATCTTTTGATCACGTGCTCGGCCCTTGCAAAGCCTGTTTCGACCCCGTAAGCTGAGCCCACAACAATTATTTTTTGTGTCCCGACGTCATTCCTGCTCCTATGGCGACTACCACACGCGACTACTACCAGATTCTAGGGCTTCCCAAGTCTGCATCGGCGGACGACATCAAGAAGGCCTACCGTCGCCTCGCGCGGCAAGTTCACCCCGATCTCCATAGCGGCGCCAAGAAATCAGAAATGGAGAAGAAGTTCAAGGAGTTGAACGCGGCGCACGAAGTGTTGAGCGATCCGGACAAACGGAAGAAATACGACCAATATGGGGCGAACTGGGAACAGGCCGAAGCCTACGAGCAGGCCCGCCGGCAAGCCGGCGCGCGCGGGGGAAACGGCCCGGAGACTTCGTTCAGCGGGGAAGCCTTTTCCGACATCTTCGAGAATCTGTTCAAGGGACGAGGGCGAACCGGCCCTGGTCGTGGATTTGCCATGCAGGGAGAGGATCTTGAAACGGAAGTGCAGCTGACACTGGCCGAGGTGTTCATCGGCGTGACGAAGCGCATGACCTTGCAAGAGCCTGTCCCCTGCTCCACCTGCCACGGGAGCGGAGTCTTTCGAGGACAAACCTGTCCGGTCTGTCAGGGGCACGGTGCCACGCTGCACCCCAACACGATCGAAGTACGAATCCCCGCCGGGGTACAGGATGGAACGAGGGTTCGCGTGGCCGGCAAGGGACAAGCCGGCACCAACGGCGGCAAGCCCGGCGACTTGTACTTGCGCGTGATGATCGCTCCGGACAACGTCTTTCGCCGACAGGGGAGCGACATCCATGTCTCCCTCCCCGTCTTCCCGTGGGAAGCAGCCTTGGGTGCCGATGTGATGGCCCCCACCCTGATGGAACCGGTTCGGGTGAAAGTTCCGCCTGGGAGTCGGGCTGACAGTAAGCTTCGACTGAAGGGTAAGGGCCTTCCTGCAGCGAACGGTAGCCACGGCGATCTCTTCCTGACGATCCAGATCGTGATGCCGCCCTCATCGACCGACGAGGAGCTCAAACTGTACGACCAACTCAGGGCCATTGCACATCCGGACCCGCGCGCCGAGCTGCTCGCCCAGGCCCGGCGTCGATCACACCCCTGACTCAAGCGAGACGGGCGGGAAAAACGCGACTGGTACAGGGGGCGTTCACACGTCACACGAGGTTCACTCCTCGCGTCCTCGCACGTGTCGCGCGCACTCGGCCATGATACCGACAACAGTGACCGACTGTGAGCAGGACCTGCGACTATTTTCACCCTCCGTTTGTTGAGGACGCAGACGGTCTCGTGGGCCCATCGAGTGATGTTGTTGGCTTGCGTTGTGTTGATCGATCTGGCAATCTACATCCACTTGCGAAGAAAATTATGACCGCTCTGAATAGGCTACCGGCTGCACTCGCGGTACCATTCTAGTTTAAATGGGCTCAAGGATGAGATGGGGTTACAGGGACATACATTATCGTGGAATCAGACGTCTTCATTCGGTTCAACCTAAGGAGGCAAGTATGAAGCAGGGAACACGAACGATCGTGGGGCTGGGCGTCGCATCGGTATTTGCGCTGACCGTTGGGATGTCTTCAGTCTGGGCCAACGAACCAGGCTACGGCAAAGAAGGATACGGAAGCGGCGGACATGGGTCGATGGGCGGACATGGCAAGGGCATGATGCATAACAGCACAGGCCAACTGATCCGGCATCTGCTCAAGAACGAAAAAGACATCGGCCTCACCGCAGAACAAGTCACGAAACTCAAAGAGATGCAACTCAACCTGGACAAGACTCGTATCAAGACCGAGGCCGACATCCAGGTCGCGGAGCGCGAATTGAGATCCCTGACCGAGGATGAAAAGTCCGACCTGGGGGCTATCGAAGCCAAGTTAAAACAGAGCAGTGATCTGCAGGTCGGCTTACGCATGACCTCCATAAAGTCCCGTCGGGACGTATACGCCTTGTTGACTCCAGAACAGCGCGCCAAGGAAAAGACCGAGCATGACAAGGTCATGCAACAGCACAAGGATGCCGGCAAGGGTTACAACCCTCATGGCGGCCCCATGAAGGGCAATCCACATAATAAAGGTGGCATGCTGTACAACCTGCGTCTCCAGCAAGCATGAACATGCAGTAGCGCTGTCCAAGAAGTCATAACAGGGTGCTGAAAACTATTTTGAAGCCTGGGAAATACAGGGCTGGAGAAAGGTGCGGACGCTTCAGCAAAGCTCGTAGCCTGTTCAAATAGGCCGCCCTCTTCTGAACGTCGCTTGTAAGACGTACGCGAGAGGCGCGACTCACACAGATGAATCTTCCAACCAGTCTCGTTTTTCTCGCGAGTCTCGCGCGAATGAGGATGTCATGCCGAAAGAGTTGAAACTCACAAGCCACACTTTACTGGTCGGCCCGGACCGGGCCCCGGCTCGCGCGATGTTAAAAGCCGTTGGATTCACCGACGAGGACTTGTCTCGCCCGATCATCGGCGTCGCAAACACCTGGATCGAGGTCATGCCCTGCAACTTTCACTTGCGCCGATTATCGGAACGGGTGAAGGCCGGTATCCGAGCTGCGGGCGGCACCCCCATTGAGTACAACACCATCGCGGTGTCGGATGGCATTTCGATGGGAACCGAGGGGATGAAGGCTTCGTTGATCAGCCGGGAAGTGATCGCCGATTCGATCGAGCTCGTGGCGCGTGGACACTTGTTTGACGGCGTGGTGGCATTGTCCGGCTGCGATAAAACCATTCCCGGCACTGTGATGGCCCTCGCTCGTCTCAACCTGCCGTCGGTGATGCTCTACGGCGGATCAATCATGCCGGGCCAGTTCCAAGGCCACGACGTGACCATTCAAGACGTGTTCGAAGCAGTCGGGAAACATGCATCGGGCAAGATGACCAACGCCGAACTCAAAGATCTCGAAGACCATGCCTGCCCAGGCCCTGGCGCCTGCGGGGGCCAGTTCACCGCCAATACCATGGCGATTGCATTCGAGTTCCTCGGTATCTCGCCGATGGGACGGAATGGCGTGCCGGCCATGGATCAGCGGAAAGACGATGTGGCCTTTGAGTGCGGAAAGATGGTTATGGATCTGCTGAAGCGAGATATCCGACCCCGCCAGATCATCACACGAAAATCGCTGGAGAATGCCATTGCCGCAGTTGCGACCACTGGCGGTTCGACAAATGCGGTGCTGCATCTGCTCGCCATCGCACGCGAAGCCAACATCAAGCTGACCATCGACGACTTCGACAAGATTAACCGGAAGGTGCCGTTGCTCGCCGACCTGAAGCCAGGAGGGCGATTTACTGCCTCGGATCTCTATGCAGCTGGGGGAACCACATTAGTCGCCAAACGGCTGCTCGATGCCGGCATCTTGCACGCCGGCCAACCGACAGTGACCGGACGGACAATCGGGGAAGAGGCCAAAGACGCGAAGGAAACATCGAGCCAACAGGTTCTCAGGCCCCTGTCGAACCCGATCAAGCAGACCGGCGGGCTGGTGATTTTACGGGGAAACCTTGCTCCAGAGGGCTGTGTCGTGAAGGTGGCCGGACACTCGATCATGACGTTCCGAGGCCCAGCAAAAGTGTACGACCGGGAAGAGGACGCCTTTGTTGCCGTGCAATCCCGTCAAATCAAAGCAGGCGATGTCGTGGTCATTCGGTATGAAGGCCCATCCGGCGGACCCGGCATGAGAGAAATGCTTGGCGTGACAGCAGCCATTGTCGGCGCAGGCCTGGGCGACTCTGTCGCGTTGCTTACCGACGGCCGCTTCTCCGGCGCCACCCACGGCCTGATGGCCGGCCATGTCGCACCGGAAGCGATTAAAGGTGGCCCGATCGGCGCCGTGAAGAACGGCGACATCATTGTCTTCGATATCGCCAAACGAACGCTGACCGTGGAGCTCTCGCAAAAAGAGATCAAGGCGCGGCTCAAGAAGGTCAAACTGCCACCGCCCCGCTACACCTCCGGCGTGATGGGCAAGTATGCGCGCCACGTCTCGTCGGCTTCGGAGGGGGCCATTACAACGTAGTCGGATGCTGAAAAAGTCCGCCAGCGGCTTTCCCGTGCCTATCGCCCCTTCATCCGTCCCCGCATCTCTGACATCATGTCGTCGAGGTCAGCTTCCGCCTTCGCACGATCGCTGATCAACTGATCGAGATTGTATGGACGAGCTGGAACCGGCTGAACCACCTCCGGCTTCATCGTGGGCTTGAGCGATAGATCAGACTGAGGAGGCTGGGCTGGTTTGGCTTGAGGCTGCACTGACGGGGTCAGCGGTTGGTCGGTCGCAGGCTGCAGCTGTCCAGTCGGCATCGGCATCCCTCGTACCCCCACGCCTTGTTCCCGCAACCATTGTGTGGCCACGCTCGACTTGAGCGAGAAACTGATGCTCGTGATCGGAAGCCCATCCGAGGCCACGCGAGCGATTGCCGTATTGACTCCGATCATCCGTCCTTCTCCATCCAAAAGTGGCCCACCTGAATTTCCGCGGTTCAGACCCGTCTCCGTTTGAAACACGTGCTTGCCCTTCACCCCATTGAAGTTTTCGACTTCGGCGCTGATCACTCCAGTAGTCAATGTCCACAATCCACCTTGTTCCGGGTGACCGATGGCCACCACTCGATCCCCGATCCTAGCCCGCCCCGATTCACTCACATCGACGACGGGCAGCGGCTCGGTGACACCATCGAGTTTCAACAGCGCAAGGTCCAATGGTTGAGAATAGGCCACGACTTTGGCGCGGACCATACGGGAGAGATCGCTCTTTGACTCTCCCGTGACTCGGGCCGGCTTGAGAAACACAGACAGACGGGCAAAGGGTTTCCCTGTCTGCTCTTCGATCACAACATGAGCATTTGTGAGAACCAATCCGTCCGACTGAATGATCGAACCGGTTCCACCACTCCCCTTCCTGCCGCCATCCGCGTACCCCATCACCATCACTACGCCTGGAGCCTCCTGTTCATAAATCTCGCGCGGCGATAATTCCTTGCCGGTGGCTACAGTGCTGCATATCAAGGAGAACACGAACAGGCTCCCCCACGTTATCGACCTCATTATGGCCTCCTTATTCTGGCGGCTATGGTCACCAGCCACGTTCACCTACAATTCGAAATGTACGTGCATTGTACGACAGAGCACAGGAACGGACTAGCCGTTGACGGGAGCGGGGGCCTCGCTGAAGCAAGGGACGTGACGTAACAGAGCTAGCCGCGTTTGTAGAATTCCGCAATCATCTCAACCACGTAGCCCTGCTGCGACTCTGTCAGTTCGGCATAGATTGGAATGGACATCACCTCTTCGGCCGCCTGTTCTGACACAGGGAAGGACCCCTTCTGATGCCCTAAATCTCGATAGCAGTTTTGGAGATGCATCGGGAGCGGGTAGTACACTTCCGTGCCGACCCCCTTCTCTTTGAGAAAGCTGCGCAACGCGTCGCGCTTTGGCGCTCGCACGGTGAATTGGTTATAGACGTGAAAATTTCCGGGCGCCGTCAGTGGAAGCGCAACGCGATTCGCATGCTTCGTCTGCGCAAACAACTGCTGATACCGTTCGGCGTTCCGACGTCGGCCTCCGTTCCACTGGTCAAGATACTTCAGCTTGACCTGGAGCACGGCAGCCTGGAGCGCATCCAACCGGCTATTGATCCCTATCGTCTCGTGGAGATAGCGAACCTGGCTTCCATGGACACGGAGCATGGCCAGGGAGTCGGCAAGGGCTTTGTCGTTGGTCGTGATGAGCCCCCCATCTCCAAAACCACCCAAGTTCTTGCTGGGGAAAAAACTGAAGCACCCTGTGTCTCCAAGTACACCAGCGCGCTTCCCCTCCTGTGCCGCCCCTATAGCTTGGCAAGCATCCTCGATGACGCGAACATTTTTCCGCTTTGCTATTTCATTGATCGCAGCCATATCCGCACATTGCCCGAAGAGATGAACGGGAATGATGGCTTTCGTACGAGGGGTAATCGCTTGCTCGATCAGCTTGGGGTCGATATTGAACGTATCCGGCTGAATGTCCACGAACACCGGCTTCGCGCCCAATCGTGAAACTGTGCTCGCCGTGGCAAAAAACGTAAACGGGATGGTGATGACCTCATCGCCGGCCTTCACTCCCATGGCCATGAGGGAAAGCAACAGCGCATCGCTACCGGAGGCGCAACCGATTGCATAGTGAGAGCCGATGTACCGGGCAACGGATTCCTCGAACGCCACGAGGCGCGGCCCCAGGATGAAGCCCTGCTCCTCACAGACAGCCTGTACTTCCGCCATGATCTCCGTACGGAGGGGTTGGAACTGAACTTTCAGATCAAGCAAGGGCACATTCATCGAACGTTACTCTCCAGTATGAATTTCAACAGGCGAACGACGGACAGGGCAGTCGTGACACTCCCTTCAATACCTGGCTCTCTGGGATAATGCAAGTGGAGAATCAGACCCGCAGGCTGGCAGGTTTAGCGGAAATCTCGCCGATGAAAAATAAGACTGGCTGTGAAGAGGAGCACTGCCGTGTACGTCGCCCCGTAGGCGACAATCAGCATCAGGTCTGCACCGCTTATTTCCAAGTGATGAACGACATGTCCCTTCAAGTTGAAACGCTCGAGGTTGGGCAAGAGATAATAGATTCCGTCCAAGATCCCCCGGCTCAGATCATCCATCTTCGCCCCGAACGTTTTCAGGTCGGCCGTGAGATGCCCAATCACATACATCGCCAACGTAAAGATGGCACTCAGGGTGGCACTGGTAAATGTGGAAAACAGGAGGGCGACCGCAGTGATCACCATGAACTCGACAAAAATCAGCGCCAGCGCCTTGAAGAGCATCCCCTCGACGGGAACCGCTTGAGCATAGAGCACCACCAACAATCCCAGTGCCATGACAACCGTGTTGACGAACAACGTGATCGTGAGTCCCAGATACTTTCCAAGCAGAAATTGGTATCGCGCCACCGGCTTGGACACAATCGTGTAGATGGTCTTCTTCTCGATCTCCTTGCTCACCAATCCGATCCCGACGAAAATGGCAATCAACACCCCGAAGAAGTTGATGCTCCCTAGCCCTAGATCCAAAATTAGACGGTGGAATTCCCCCAAGGTTAACCGCGACAGGAGCACGGAACTGCCGATCATGAGCAGGGCAAAGACCAGCAGATTGTAGAGAAGCTTGTCTCGCAGGTTTTCTCGAAATGTATTGAGCGCAATCGAAAGGATTTTCATGTGCGACTCTTCGATGGACTCCGATGCCCTTCGACCTCCCGGATGAAGAGGTCTTCCAAAGACCCCTTCTGAGGATTGAGCGACACCAGTCTCGCCTTCGCCGTGCGGATAATCTCCAGCGCACCCCCGACCTGCTGCTGACTCTTCAGCACCACCAGCATCAGATCCCCTTGCATCACGACTTTGTCGGTAAGCGGCCGTAAGTGATCCAGCCCTTCGGGGGTCAGACGATCCACGACCAATTCCACTTGGTGACTCGCCCCTTGATCCAGCAAGTCGGTCACCCGGCCACAGGCCACGAGACGCCCCTTCAGGATCATCGCGACCCGATCGCACAACACTTCGGCATCGTGCAAGATGTGGGAGCTGAACAAGACCGTCTTCCCGGACTCTTTGAGGCGCAAGATCAGATCGCGAACTTCTTTCCGCCCTATGGGGTCCAGTCCGGACATGGGCTCGTCCAGCACCACCAGCTCCGGATCGTTAATCAAGGCTTGGGCAACCCCCACCCGCTGCAACATGCCTTTTGAGAACTTCCTGAGCTGGAGATCCTTCGCATGCGTCATACCGACCAGTTCCAAGAGTTCGTCGATCCGCTTATCCAGAACAGCCCCCCACAGCCCGAACAAATGCCCGTAGAATCCAAGAAACTCCCGGCTCGTGAGATAGTCGTAAAAGTAGGGCGACTCGGGAAGAAATCCCAGCCTGGCCTTGGTCTGCGGATCGCCCAGATCCCGGCCGAATAACCATGCGTGCCCGCTCGTCGGATAGATCAGCCCCATCAACATCTTGAGGGTCGTGGTTTTCCCCGCGCCGTTCGGACCGAGAAAGCCAAATACTTCCCCACGTCGGACTTCCAGATTGAGGCCATCCACCGCGGTCACTCGCTTCCCCCAGAATCCCACCCGGAAAATCTTGGAGAGTTGCTCAGTCTGGACCACGAGATCGGAGTTAGGCGTCATGGCTCACTCCCATGTCCTTGGGAAACTATAGGACGGCTCTACCTTCGGAAAGCTGTAGTGTAGGCTGTTTACGTTTGAAAAACGTACGCAGCCGTTCCGGGTGCGTCGAACTGGAGACCGAGCCGGTCTTGGGATCCAACCGATAGACTCCCTCCGAACGGTTCCTGTGGCAGCATCGGAAGGAGCTCCCGCCGCCACGAGATCCGTGAGTGTCGCAGGAAGAGCCCGATGTTGTGTCCGATAGGCTTCCACCGCGTCCTCTATGATACGAAGATCCCGTTCAATGATAACTTCTTTCATCCGGTTCGCCAAGAATTCTCGCATCTCCGGATCTTGCGTCTCCCTCAAACGGGCTTCAAGAAACGCCAGGGCCGTGTCTGGACTCCCTGCCTCCGCAGCCATGCGAGTGGCGAGCCCTGGGAGATAGGATGGGCCGTCCGGCAGGCGGGCCGCCTTCATAATGTATTCCGCGCCCTTGGCTGGATCACCGAGCAGAAAATAATAGTTGTACCCAAGCAGAAAGGGAATGTTCCAGACATCGGGATTCGCGTTGACACCCTTTTCAAGCAGCCGATTGCTCAAGTCCGGGCGGTTGGCGAGATCGCCGAGAATGACCCCGCCTGCATAGTAGGCGTAGGCATACTGAGGATCGAGCGTGGTGATCACGTCCAAGGCGTGATACATCCACTCATATTCGTCTGCGCTATTTCGTTTCTTCCCGATCACCTGCACCAGCCTGAGCCAGAGAATATCGGCCCCTAGGTGGTGATAGCCGAGCAAGGCTGGTTTCAGATATTCGCCCTTGGGAAGCTGCGCGAGGCCTTCGATCTGGACGACCGTCCGATCCTGCCGCCGATCGAGTTCCCCTTGCAGCCAGCCGACGCAGGCCAGCAAGAGGATTCCCCCCATGCCGAGCAGAAACTGATTCACGATCGGTGCGCTGCGATGATGTAAGGCTGTTGAGACCGTCATGAGAGAGACACCGGCAGGATGAGTAAAACGGAAGGTCCCGGCAGCCATCGAATGGCTGCCGGGACCCCGTGACCTTACCTACACCGGCCTAGAATACACCGGTTGTACAATCGGTGGCGCCATGGTCAACCGTGGAATCCCAGGTTGAAATTGCGGCATCGCCATCCAGATTGGTTTTAGCAATCGCAACAAAGTTGTTTTGTACCAAGCAGCTCCGGCACCAGCAGTCGCCAGTAGCAATGGCTACAAGCGACAAGAAGCGAGCCGTCGTATACCAGAGTCCCCGGGGCTGGAGCCACCGTTGCATCTACTCCATAATAGATACATTCACATTACCAGTTGCCTTAAACCCAATATCGGTGAAAGTGGCCGGTCCAAACGCACCTCCCACCGCAGCACACCAGAGAGCAGCGGGAACAGTTGCGTGCCAGTTACCAGCACCCCAGGTAAATGGAGCTGTTTTGGTGCCGCCAGCAGGTGCAGCCTGACCAACCTCCGCTAGCAACTCCAACGTAACAGCCTCGCTCCGCCTGGAAGGAGACTTCAGAGGTCTTGATCGCCTGGAGGTTGGTCTTCGCCTCGGACTGGCGCGACTTCATCTGATACTGCAGGAAGTTCGGGATGGCGATGGCCGCCAAGATCCCGATGATCGCCACGACGATCATCAACTCGATGAGGGTAAAACCCTTTTGCTCCTTCAACTGCTTAAACATCGTACTGCCTCCTTGTTGATGGTTCACTGACCTTTCCCCCTTCACATCCTTGCTTCTTTCTCATCGGAACTCGCATCCGATTTCTGTTACCTAGCCCTATAGCAGGTTCGATGCCCGGTACCTGGTAAGGCTGTGAAAGACTCAGTCTCATGAAATATCAAATAGTTATAATCATTATTCTGCTGCGCAACGGACATTGGTTTCGGATTGTCTCTCCATCTTTGGTTGCAGATCTGCCAATATTTGTCATTCACTGTACGGGACCTGGTGCACTTCCATTTTCTCTCCGCGGACGAGGAGAGATCAGGTCGCTTCGACATCTCACGAGAGAAATAATCTGTGAAAGCAATGATTTAGCGATGAGAAGACTTGAGCGAATCTGCCTGTCAGAAGCAGTGGAGATGACTCAGAGAGATGGCTGACAAGGAAATCAAAGTTGGCGCAGAGGATAGAAGCGAGAACCTAGGAACTACTGGTATTGGTGGAGCGCTGTGCTACTGAGTCTGTATCTTCTCTGATACACGGCGTTTGGCCTGTTGGATACGTTCTTCCTGCGTCGGGTCACCCATCCCCAGTTCACGGAATCGGTCCATCAACTTGTTATTGGATGGGTCAAGTTCCAGTGCACGGAGCCAGGACTCACGGGCATCTGAGAGGTTTCGTTGCTTAGCGTAAATATCTCCGAGATGCTCGTAGAGCACCGGGTCATCGCCGGCGAGCACAACGGCACGTTTCATCTCTGTCAAGGCCTCGGTTAACAAGCCGGATTTAAACAAGGCCCATGCGAGGCTATCGATATAGTATCCATTGCTCGGTTTGAGCGCGACAGCTCTCTTGGTCAAGGAAAGCGCTTGGTCAATCTTGACCCCCCGTTCCGCATAACTATACCCCAGATAATTGAGCGCATCAGCATGATGGGGATCCAACTTGATTGCAGTCTCCATAGCGCGCACCACGTCATCAAATCGATTAAGCTTGTCGTAGACAGTGCCAAGATTGAAGTACAAATCGGCGCTCTTGGGATTCTGGCTGATGCCTTCTTCCAAGGCCCTTGCCGCATCGTCGAACTGCTCCTTCTGCAGATACGTCAATCCCAATACGATGTGGGCTTCCGGCTGTTTCGGATTAATCGTAAGGGCTTGGGTCAAGTGCGTGATGGCCTCAGGATATTGCTTCAATCGATAGAACAATAGGCCGAGATGCAGATGCCCTTCGAAATAGGATGGCTCAAGCTGCACATTAAACGTGTACGTCTCGATGGCCTTCTTCGTGTCCTTGGACTCCTCGTAGAGATATCCGAGGTAATCTCTAACTTTAAGCTCCGTGGGACGCGCCTTGAGAATCTTGTTCAGTAGATCGATGGCCTTGGGATATTCCTTCTCTTCCCCATACAGAAGCGCCAATCGAAGCTGGGCATCGAGATCCGAAGGGTCCTCCGCCAACAAATCATTCAATTCCTTCCTGGCACCCTGATAATCCTTTGTGGCCACATAGAGCCGAACCAACTGGTGCCGGATCTCCCGGTTTCGAGGATTCACACTCTGGAGATATTTCCGTAGCACGGCGACCGCTCGATCCTGTTGCTGCCGCGACTCATAGACCGAGGCGAGCGCAAGATAGGCTGGTTCAAACGAGGCATTGACTGCAATAGCCCGCTCTAAACTCGCCGCCGCCTCTTCCCCTTTACCCGAATCGAGGAGGATGCGCCCCAGGTGATAATACCCGACCGCGGATTCGGGAGCCCGCGCCAAGCCGTCTCGAACGGCCTGTTCCGCCTCGGGCTGCCGTTTCAGATTCAGGAGCAACAGGCCCTTTGTAAAATAGGGATCGCCGGAGGTCGGATTCACCTCGATCGCGCGATCCAACAGTTTCAGCGCACGCTCTCCTTGCCCCGCACTGGCCAGAATACCTGCCATCTGCGTGAGCAGTTGACTGTCTTGGCTCGGTCCTTCTGCCGCTTGCTCCGCATAGCGTACGGCATTGGGCATGTCACCCAGCGAAAAATAGAGACCGGCCAACCGGGCCTTCACAGATTGGGACGCCGGATCCGCCTTCAGCGCGGCCTGATACTCCTGAATTGCACGATCCATGTCCTGCGCAAGCTCGGCTTGGTACCCCAGCATGAAATGATAGGAGGCAGCAGCATCGGGGGGATGAATCGAGGGTGCAGCCTTCGGCGTGCCGGCAGACACGAGCATCCTTTCAGGCGTCTGAGTCGCGGCGGCGCAGGCCACTACCAACAGGGAAATCAGTACACACATGATGCGAGAGAGCACGGTGAGACCCCGGCTATTCGCCGTTCGGCTCAGCATGACTCGTGTCGTGAACAATTGAACAATCCTCTTGGTAGACTCAGATGCGGTTGCGGTGGTTAGAAAGATTATACGAGTGAGGTAACACAGGGTCAAACGACTTCTCGATTGTCGAGGCTCTCAAACTTCGCGAAGCGGTCATGGAAGAAGAGCTCCTTTCTCCCGATCGGGCCGTTGCGATGTTTACTCACCAGAATATCGGCGATGCCCTTCCGTTCAGAATTCTGGTCATATACGTCCTCACGGTAGATGAACATGACGACGTCGGCATCCTGCTCGATCGCGCCGCTTTCGCGGAGATCGGCCAGCATGGGAATCGGCGGCTTCCGGGCTTCCACCGCGCGGCTGAGCTGCGACAGTGCAACGACCGGCACATTGAGCTCCTTAGCCAAAGCTTTCAGCGAGCGGGAAATATCAGAAATTTCCTGCTGGCGGGATTCCGAATCGCTCCGCCCCTGCATGAGCTGGAGGTAGTCGACAATCAAGAGATCCAGCCCCCGTTCTGCTTTCAACCGACGCGCCTTCCCTCGCATCTGCTGTACGGTGATGCCGCCGGTATCGTCGATATAGATCGGCGCTTGTTCCAGTCGGCCCGCCGCTTCCGCAAGACGCCACCAATCCTCTTTCTGAAGCTTGCCGGTTCGGAGACCATGCGAGTCGACTCTCGCTTCTGAACTCAACATGCGCAGTACGATCTGCGGCTTTGACATTTCCAGACTGAAAATTCCGACCACGGTGCCCGCGTGGATGGCGGCATGGGCTGCCATTCCCAGTGCCAGGCTGGTCTTCCCCATGCTGGGCCGCCCCGCGATCACCACGAGATCGGAGGGTTGGAGCCCCGCCGTAATGTCGTCGAGGTCGTAAAAGCCTGTGGGAACACCCGTGATATGTTCTTTCCTCTTTGACAGTTTATCGACGAGATCGAGACTTTCCTTAATAATGGAATTAATGGGAGTGAACGACCGATCCAGTTTTCCCTGGACGATGCTGAATACCGACCGCTCCGCGAAATCGAGCAGGTCATCGACTGAAGAGGTGCCTTCGTACCCGCGCGTGAGGACTTCTGTGGAGGTATGGATCAGCTCTCGCAGCAACGCCTTGTCCCGCACGATCTTGCAGTGGTAGCGAATGTTGGCGGAGCTGGCCACGCTCTGCACGAGCTCCGCTAAATAGGCTGCTCCCCCGACGGCCTCAATTTCTCCCTGTGCCTTCAACCGTTCCGTCAACGTAATCTGATCGATCACTTCTCCGACGTCCGACAATTCCAGCATCGCACGATAGATCTTCCGATGCGACGTGCGGTAGAAGTTCTCTTCGACCAGCAATTCCATCGCCTTGGCCATCGCGCTATTGTCGAGGAGGACCGCGCCGAGAACCGATTGCTCGGCCTCCACATTCTGCGGGGGCAGTTTGGGCTGAGACAGATCGGTGGCCGACATAGATTTCATGACCGTTCCTTGACCTGCCGTCGAGACCGATGAGCTGCGGCCACCAAATCAGCAACCCCCATCTTCTTCGAACGACGGTTCAGATTGCCGGTTCGACGGCCCTGCCTATGAGCAGCAAGAGACTCGACCACCAACACCTCGTCATGGCCCGTTCCTGGCGCCCCGACCACGACCACGGATGCTGCCTGCTGGGCCAACCCTGCCGCCACTGCAGCGGACACGAGCGCCGCGTCGCTCCCCTTCATCGTCTGCTGTACCACTCGTGACGCGAGCCCGACGCAACTGGGCCACAACCGCTGTCAATCGACGAGTAGCCCGGCGTGGCGCGGCGACAAGATAATCCACTCGCGCCGATGCCGATCCTTCATCGGGGAACTCCACGATGCGGAAGAGCCGATCAACGTCCAAACCAAAACCGGTTGAAGGCAGTGGCTTGCCGAACCGACCGATCAAGTGATCGTACCGTCCGCCGCCGCCTAACTCCGCTCCCATTCCTTCGGCAAATACATCGAAGACGACACCATCATAATAGTCGAACCCGCGGAATTCCCCGAGATCCAGAATCAGCGATTCTCGATGGCCGGCCGCACAAAGCAATTGATACACCTGGGCAAGCCGTTCGAGCGGAGCGGCCAACGCCGGATCGCCGGCCGCGAGGACCCGTCCACGTGCCAGCACTTCCTCTTGACCATACAGTTCAGGCGCTTCCCGAATCGCGCGCGCCGCCATTTTTGAGATACGCTCGCCGGCAAGGATCTCTTCGAGTCTCGGCAGATCTTTTCGCGCCGCCGCCTGCTCAGCCAATTTCTGTCCCTGCGCCGACAGCCCGGATCGCGTCAGGAGCCCCTGAATAAAGCCCACATGTCCAAGAGACACTTTAAACGACTGAAGGCCGATCGTGCGGAGACATTCGATCATCAAACCGATAACTTCGCTGTCGCTCGTGACATCATCAAGGCCAATAAGTTCGGCTCCGACCTGAAAAATCTCTCGGCCGCGCCCGGCGTGTTCCTGCTCATAGCGGAAAACGGACGTTCGATAGGAGAGACGCAACGGCAGCGTCGCGCCCGTGAGCCCCATTGCGACCGTCCTGGCGATCTGCGCCGTGGCATCCGGACGGAGGAGCAGCGTCCGCCCCGTCGTACGATCGACGAATTGATAGCAATGTTCGATCAGTTCAGGCTCAAGCCCAGGAGCCAACACGTCGAGATACTCGAACGTGGGGAGAATGATCTCGTCGTAGCCCCACCGGTTGACTTGACCGAGCAACTGCTCTTCAAGACGACGGACCTGCTTCGCCGCGTGAGGAAGAATCGTCGCCATGCCCACGGGGACGAGCGAGCGCTCTCGGGACGATGGGACCTGCCCCGAAGAAGGGCGGGGCTTCGGAGGAGCGGAGACCATGGCTGACCTGATGGATGGCGCGCGGGGTTAGGACAGAGCCGCGACTTTGACTGAGAGAATGTCTTTGCTGGATTTGATCGTCTCAAGCACCGCGTTCGGGAAGACCGCATCGGAACCAATGATGAGCAGCGCATTCCCACCACGTTTCTCGAGCGCGCATTGCATCCGGACGATGTTGATCTGGTTGTCGCCGAGTACCTTCCCCACCGTCCCGATCACCCCTGGGCGATCAATGTTGTGGATCAGGAGCATGTGTCCTTCCGGCACCACCTCAACATTGAACTGATCGATCTCCACAACGCGCGGATCTTTCTTATGAAAGAGCGTGCCGGCCACCTGGTACGATTTCTTACCGGCCTCCACTCGCACACGAATCAAACTGGTGAAATCCCCCGCATCGGAGCTCTTCACTTCCTTCACTTCAATCCCACGTTCCTTCGCAACGATCGGCGCGTTCACGTAGTTCACAGGCGCTTCCATCACCGGGCTCAACAATCCCTTCAACACAGCGATCGTGAGCGGCGCGATCGACAGACTTGCAACCTCTCCGCTGTATTCGACTGTGACACGCTCAAGCCCACCTTCGCACAGCTGCGTTTGCAACTTCCCAAGCTGCTCAGCTAACGACAGGAAGGGCTGGAGCCTCGGAAGCAATTCCGGAGGGACAGACGGGATATTGACCGCCCCGCGGGCAATGCCCTTGGTGAAGTAATCGACGATCTGCTCCGCAATGCCGACGGCCACATTCTCTTGCGCCTCGGTCGTCTGGGCTCCGATGTGCGGCGTACAGATAAAATTATCCAGCGTCAACAAGGGATGATCCGCCTTCACCGGCTCTTCGTCGAACACGTCGAACGCCGCGGCCGCCACGCGCTTAGTTTTCAATGCTTCAAACAGATCACCCTCATGAATAATCCCGCCTCGGGCGCAATTCACAATCATCACCCCCGGCTTCATCGTCGAGATCGATTGCGCATTGATGAGGCCCTTGGTCTCAGGCGTCAACGGCGTGTGGACAGAGATGATATCGGCACGCTTGAAAAGCTCATCCAGCGACATCATGGCCACGCCCATCTTCTGCGCGCGCTCTTCGGCCAAATAGGGATCGTAGGCAATCACACTCATACCGATTCCCTGCGCCAGCTTTGTGAGATGGCTGCCGATTTGCCCCACACCGACGATGCCGAGCACCTTGTTGTAGAGTTCGACACCCATGAATTTGTCTTTTTCCCACTTGCCGGCCTTCACAGACGCGGTGGCTTGGGGAATGCGCCGGCTCATCGCGCAGATCATCGACATCGTATGCTCGGCCGTCGTCACAGTATTGCCGCCAGGCGTGTTCATGACCACGATCCCGCGACGCGTGGCTGCAGGCGTGTCGACATTGTCCAGCCCCGACCCGGCCCGTCCGACGACTTTCAATTTCTCGGCTGCCGCGATCAGTTCTTCCGTCACCTTGGTGCCGGACCGCACGATCAGCCCATCGGCATCCTTGATCTCCTTGAACAACTCTTCCTTCGGCATCTTGGATTTCACAACCACAGTGAATCCAGCCTTTTCCAACAGCTCCACGCCCTGCTTCGATAAACTATCGCTGATGAGAATTTTCATACCCATTGTGCCTGTCCTATCGTAAGAGTTTCGAAGCGGAACTCCTACGCCATGAGAATTTCTTGCGCCTTCGCGACACCGCTTCCAAGCTTCACGGGATGCCCCAGTCCTTTGAGCACCATTTCTATGGCCGCCACCGCCGTGATGATATCGAAGCGGTCCATGTAGCCCATGTGTGAGACCCGGAAGATCTTCCCCTTCAAATGGTCTTGCCCACCGGCCGCCGTCATGCCGTATTGGACACGCAGATTCTTGTAGATGGCCTGCCCGTCCACGCCTTCCGGCGCTGAAATAGCGGTGAGGGCATCGCTGGGCGATTCTTTCGGAAACAACGAGAGCCCGGCACCCTGCACCCCTTCACGCATGGCTTTCGCGAGCATGGCTTGGCGGCCGAACACTCCCTCAAGCCCCTCCGCCTTCATCATCTTCAACACTTCCTGCAAGCCGACAATGAGGGACACGGCCGGCGTATAGGCCGTCTGATTCTTCTGCTGATTCTCGTGCTCTTTCTTGAAATTGAAATAGAACGCCGTGTTCTTCGCCTTCTCTGCCAACCGCCAGGCTTTGTCGCTCACGCTCACAAATGCAAGGCCCGGCGGGAGCATCAGTGCTTTTTGCGACCCGGTAATCACGACATCGATCCCCCACTCATCGGTCTTGATGTCGAACACTCCGAGAGCCGTAATGGCATCCACCACAAGAATGGTCTCGCCATAGGGCCTCACGATCTCCGCAAGAGCCTTCACGTCGTGAGCCACACCGGTGGAGGTTTCACTCGCTTGCACATATACCGCTTTGATTCCCGGATCTTTTTTCAGCGCATCGGCCACCACTTGGGGATCGATGGCTCGCCCCCATTCCACCTTGATTTCGGTCACCTCGGCGCCGAACGTCTTGCAGAGCTTGGTCCATCGTTCCCCAAACTTCCCCCCATTAATGGTGAGGGCCTTGTCGCCGGGAGAGAGAAAGTTAGACACAGCGCCTTCCATGCCTCCGGTTCCGGAAGCCGCCAACATGAGCACGTTATTTTTCGTTTGGAATAGCCACTTGAGTCCATCACGGACCTCCGCGAATACCTTATCGAACTCGGGGGCACGATGATGGAACATGGGTCGCGCCATGGCCAGCAGCACTTCAGGGGGCACAGGCGTCGGACCGGGAGCCAACAAATACCGTTTCAGCATCGACTGATCCTCCTAACCGGATGAAACGTGAAAACTCTTACGCGGGACGGTGGGACGATACCATTGCCTCCCAAAAACTGTCAAGGCGAAGAACCGCACAGACACGCGTGTTTTCAGACTGTTGTGGCCTCTTGATGCAGAGATTATTTCCGCTGATAATTTTGTGCGAACGATGGTGCGGTTGCCTCTGTGCTACCAAAGGAGGGACGTTATTCCCTTTGCAATTCCTTGACACGAGCGCAATCCATCGATAGTCTAGCCTCACAGAACATGACACACCGCTCACACGATACCGATTGCCGCCGAGCTTCGATGAGGCCACCCAGACTAGGACATGCCGTCCTCCCGCTGGCTCTCTTCCTCGGAGTGTGGCTCAGCTTCTCCGCTCCTACTATTATTGTGGTAGCGCAGGCTGGAACTCCTCCCGCACCCACTACGGTTGACCCGTCTACGCTGGCGGACGAGAACACAGCGGCGGAAGACGACCCAGACGCAAATCTGGTCCCGCTCGATACCGAAGGCTCTCCACCGGAGGCCACTAGCCCTCCAAAAGCAACGACTAGCAGTGTTCCGAGGGCCGAAGACCTCTTGCAGCTGAACCCAGCGGGAAGCTCACCAGCGACCGCGCGGTTTTCAGATGCCTTGAATCCTCCCGCTGAACTCACCCAGACACAAGACCTTTCCCGAAATGCCGCAGATCAGATGGAATATGCAAGTTACAATGTTCCGATTGTCATGGACTCCTCGGTCCAGGCTCACATTCGCTACTTCAATACGGCCATCCACGGTCGCTTCGAACAGTGGCTTTTCCGACTCAGCCGCTATCGGCCCCTTGTCGAAACCATCTTCACGGAATTCCATCTCCCCAGCGATCTGGTCTACCTCTCACTGGTAGAAAGCGGATTCAACCCCTACGCGTACTCACGAGCCAAAGCCACGGGCCCCTGGCAGTTCATGAAGGGCACGGCCAAGGTCTACGGGCTCCGTGTCGACAGCTACGTTGATGAACGTCGGGATCCCATCAAGTCAACAGTTGCTGCGGCACGCTACCTCCGCGATCTCTACGACCTCTTCGGCGCCTGGCCGCTCGCGATGGCTGCCTACAATGCCGGAGAAGGCAAGGTGATGCGAGCCCTCCAGAAGGCCCGGGCCGAAAGCTTTTCCGAGATTTCAAAGACACGATTGATTCGGCGTGAGACGAAGGAGTACGTACCGCGATTTATGGCCGCCACGATTATCGCGAGGAACCCCGATCGATACGGCTTCACTCAGGAGTCTGCCGAGCCGCATCAATTTGATGAAGCGATCATCACACGACCAATCCATTTTCGCGCGATTGCTAATGTCACCGGCATTCCCTATGAAGAACTCAGGCTCTTAAATCCTGAGCTGCGGCGAGACGCGACACCCCCTGGCGATGAGACCTACCACCTCAAGGTTCCGGTGGGAACAAAAGCGAAAGTGGAACAGCTGCTTGACCGCATTCCGACCTACAAGTTCCCACAGCTTCCGGCAAAGGCTCAGTTTGCTACCGCCGGACCCTCTCGCTGGTATAAGGTCCGCACGGGAGACACGCTGGGGAAAGTATCGAAACGGTTTCGCATCCCGCTCAAGACGCTCAAGACGAAGAATAGCCTCTCCAGTCCGACGATTCGACCAGGCGACTTTCTCATGATCAGCCGCTAGGAGTCTGTCCGAGTAATCCTTCGTTGCGAAGCGAACAAGCTGCTGGCAGATGCAAGGCCGCAGGCTCCAAGAAACCGGGGGCGTATTCTCTGCAATACGTCGAGGATTTCTTGGTGCCGAGAACGATGCAGATGCCGGCAGATCGTTTGATGTAGTAGGAAGGCATTACTCAGACAGACTCCCAAGCTCGATTCCCCATTCCGCCAATCCGCAGGACAGACCAAGCCCAGAGCCGGGATGACCTGCAAACCTAGAACCCCTAGCAGGTGCGGAAAAGCTCCGTGCGATGGCCGCACTGAGACGGTATGTCCGCACAGGATGCTAAGACGGCCGGACTTCGCACCCGAATCCATTCGACGGCTGACGTGCGAGAATGCCGCATGTGAATCGTCGGCGAGTTCTACGCAGCTCGGCGAGTGAAACCGCTGCGGACTTTTTCAGCAGCCTGATAGGATTATTTCTTGCCTGCTGAGGAAGGAGGAGTCGGAGGATTTTTCTGTGACGGAGCAATGGCCGGAGCCGTCGATGTCGAAGCAGGGGTTGATTCCTGCGATTTCATGACATCCATGATCTTGGTCCGAATCGTTGCTTCACTGGTGAAGGGAGAATTCGGATAGGTCTTGATCAGTTCCTGATAGCGAGCCAAGGCTCCCTCAGGCCGCGACTGGGATTCTTCCAGCCGCGCCAACTCAAATAACGCCTGATCCCGGTTCAACGTACCGGGGGTCTCCAAGATCCCGGTGAATGCCTTCACTGCCTGATCCCGGTCTTCCTTCTGCAAATACACATAGGCCAGGCGTTGTTGCACTAACCCAGCCATTGAGGGATTTGAACTGTATGATGTAAGAAACCGCTGATAGGCCTCAATAGCCCCGCTCAATTCATTAGCCTGGACCAATGCATTTCCCAAATGATACAAGGCAAGTGGCGCCGTGGAGGTTCGCGGATATTGATCGACAATTTGCCGATACCTCGAGATCGCGTCCTTGAGCGCCTGATCAGCCTTTTGCGGATCGTTGGCAGAAGGAGCTGTCAGGAAGCGCATCGCCTCATGTTCAAGGTCTTGTGCTTTCTGCGCAGCCTGGCGGTCGACATAAAACACCCCTCCGACCACGGCAGTCGCAAGCACCAACACTCCCAGACCAACCAGCAAGGGGCGTCGATAACTCTGTGAGTGGTGCAACGTATGGTCGAGCCAGCTCAACATGTGGGCTTCATCGACCGGAAGAGTTTTCGCCGGGACCTTGATACGGTATGTCATGGATGGATTCGTCGGAGAGGACGGCGCCAGTTTCCTCAAAATGTGTGCGCGCCTTATACTAAGGATGTCACGTTTTTGTCAATGAGGCAGCGGCGGCGTGTCGGTTCTCAAACAGCATACCATCTTCCATCGTTAAAGCCAGGTCACTTCGTATGTTTGAAAAACGACTAGAGGAATTGGCTGCGCAGCATCTGACCAGGCGCCTGACGCCACTCCACTCCAGCGTCGGTCCGGTGGTTGAAATGGCAGGGCGCCAGATTCTGCTGCTCGCTTCAAACGACTATTTGGGGCTGGCCAGGCATCCAGAAGTGATTCAGTCTGCCATAGATGCAACACAACGATTTGGCGCCGGAGCTGGCGCCTCTCGGTTGATCTCAGGTTCGTTGCCACCGCATCAAGAGCTAGAGGCTGCCCTGGCAGAGTTCAAAGGAACCGAGGCCGCCCTGACCTTTAGCTCAGGCTACCTTGCCAACATTGGGACCATCCCTGCACTGAGCGAACAAGGTGGATTGATCCTGGCCGATCGCTTGTGCCATGCCAGCCTGATCGACGGCTGCCGTCTAAGCGCAGCCGACTTTCGTATTTATCGCCACAACGATACCAGCCACCTCCAGTCCCTCCTGGCCAAGAGACGCCGGGCACGACGCACCCTGATTGTGACTGACGGTCTGTTCAGTATGGACGGAGACGTCGCACCGTTGCCAGAACTCAGTCGGTTGGCCCAGAACTATGAGGCCGACCTCTATATCGATGACGCCCACGGCACGGGCGTGATGGGACCACATGGACGTGGAACGGCTGAACACTTCGGTCTCGAGGCACAGATCCCGTTTCAGATGGGAACCTTGGGCAAAGCCTTCGGCAGCAGTGGCGCCTACCTCGCTGGACCCTTGACGTTGATCCGTTATCTCATGAGCACAAGCCGGTCCTTCATCTTTACCACGGCGCCCCCGCCAAGTTCAGCTGCTGCAGCCACGGCAGCGTTACGAATCTTGCAACGAGAACCGGAACGGCGAGCCCGCTTGTGGACCAACCGTGAACGGTTGTTCTCGGGATTGACGCAATTGGGATTCAGCCTGTCCCCCAGCGTCAGTCCAATCATGCCGATCTTGATCGGCAATGCTGAAACTGCACTCATGTTTGCCGAACACCTGTTCGCAGAAGGCGTGTATGCTCCGGCGATTCGCCCTCCTACCGTTCCGGACGCCACCAGCCGTATCCGCGTCACGGTAACGTCCGAGCACAGCTCCAACCATATCGATCACGCCCTCACTGCTTTCCAACGCGCAGGGCAATCAGCGGGACTGATCTGATCGAGTCCCTCACCTATCACAGTACACCGCCAAAGAGTTTGTACAGTCACTTCCGGCTATTTCCTTGCTTTCTCATCACCCTGTGGCATTATGCTCGCAAGTATTGCTGCTATTACTGCGGCACGACAAATCATCGTCCTATCCTTTCATACCGAGGAGTCCTCTTCATGGATATTTCGAAACTCCTGACCTTCACGGCTAAGGAGGGCGCGTCGGACTGTCATATCAGCGCCGGCGAGCCACCGATGATTCGCGTGAACGGGGACCTCAAGAAACTCGATCATCCCGCACTGACCACGGAAGAAACGCACTCGTTGATCTATGACATGATGAGCGACACCCAGCGGAAGAATTTCGAGGAGAAGCGTGAATGCGATTTCTCCTTTGAACTGGGCGACATCGCCCGATTCCGCGTCAATGTCTTCGTCCAAAATCGTGGGCTTGGCGCCGTCTTCCGAAACATTCCCACCGAGATCATTCCGATGGAAAAGCTCGGTATGCCTCCGATCGTGCGACAACTCTGCGATCGGGAAAAGGGGCTGATCCTTGTGACCGGACCAACCGGATCCGGAAAATCGACGACCCTGGCTTCCATGGTCGATTATTTAAACAACACATTCGAAGGCCACATCATCACGATTGAAGATCCGATCGAATTCATCCACAAGACCAAAAAATGCCTCGTGAATCAGCGGGAGATGGGCGTCCATACTCTGTCGTTCGCAAACGCGCTGAGAGCCTCTCTCCGCGAAGACCCGGACATCATCCTCGTGGGTGAAATGCGCGACCTGGAAACCATTCAGCTCGCGCTGACTGCTGCGGAAACGGGCCACTTGGTCTTTGGCACACTCCACACCTCCAGCGCGCCGAAAACCATCGACCGCATCATCGACGCGTTTCCCCCAAACCAACAGTCCCAGATTCGCACACAGCTCGCAGAAGCGTTGGAAGCGGTCATCACGCAGACCCTGCTGAAGAAAAAATCAGGCGGGCGTGTCGCCGCCCTCGAAATCATGGTCGCCACGACCGCGGTCCGGAATCTCATCCGAGAGGGCAAGTTGCATCAGATTCCCGGAATCATGCAGGCCAGTCAGAAAGACGGCATGCAAACGATGGACATGGCGCTGTTCGAGTTAGCGACCCGTGGAGTCGTCACGAAGGTCGAAGCCCAATCGCGCAGCATGAATCCCAATCTGTTTGGAGTCCCAATGGGCGGCGCGGCCTAAGATACCTGGTAGAAAGAAACGGGGGCAGAAATGGATGTTCGCAGTCTCTTGAAAGTCATGGTGGATCAAGAAGCGTCAGACCTGTACCTGACCGTCGACTCGGCGCCCGCCTATCGCCTCCACGGCTCGACACAACAAACCGACGCGCCGCCGTTTACCAACGAACAACTCGAAGCCCTCGCGCTGGCGCTGATGCGCGGTCAGCAGCGCGGGGAATTCGAGGAAAAGATGGAAATGAACCTGGCCCTCTACTACAAAGAGCTCGGCCGTTTCCGTGTCAATATTTTTCGGCAGCGAGGGAACGTCGGCTTGGTCTTTCGGCACATCAAAGCCGAAATCCAGACCGCCGAGCAGCTGGGCTTGCCTTCGATTGTGAAAGACATCGCCATGACGAAACGCGGGTTGGTGCTGGTAGTCGGAGCCACCGGCTCCGGAAAATCCACGACCCTCGCAGCCATGATCGACCACCGGAACACCGTCCATCCCGGCCATATCGTGACGGTGGAAGATCCGATCGAGTTTGTCCACAATCATAAGCGATCGCTTATTACGCAGCGAGAAGTGGGCTTCGACACGCTCTCATTTCAAAATGCACTCAAAAACACCCTGCGGCAGGCGCCGGACGTGATTCTGATCGGCGAAATCCGGGACACGGAAACGATGGAAGCCGCGATTACCTTCGCGGAAACCGGACACCTCTGCATCGGCACCCTCCACTCGAACAATGCGAATCAGGCCATCGAGCGCATCATGAACTTTTTTCCGGTAGAGCGGCATGCGCAGATCTATCTCCAGTTGTCGCTCAATCTACGCGCCATTATCTCTCAGCGACTCGTGCCATCCGTGGACGGGAAACGAGCCCCGGCGCTAGAAATCATGCTCGACACACCCCGCATTAAGGATCTCATCAAGAAAGCCGAGGTCGATTTGCTCAAAGAAGCGATGGAGCAAGGGGTGGAGGAGGGCTGTCAGACCTTCGACCACGTCTTGTTCCAACTGTATAAGGAGGAGCGGATTTCACTCGAGCAAGCCCTGATCAATGCCGACAGCGCCAACAATCTTCGGCTCAAGATCAAGATCGAAGGCCTTAGAGGGGACGATGCGATCAACGCGCTCCTCGATAAAAAATCTGGCGACTCGACGACCGGTGCTTTCAAGATTCAGGGGGGAGCCAAGGTGACTCCCCTGCGTAAACGATAGCCCCCTCCTCACCACCACACGTTTCGTCACTATCCGGCAGAGATCACCACGCTCACCCGACATTATTCATGAGCGCTTCTGCTGCAATCGCGGACCCGCTGCTGCAACGAGCCTGCCGCAGGTAGGCTCGCCGCGCGATTTCGCGACGAACCGTCATGAATAATGTGGGTTACTGAGCCACTGTAGCCCCTTGCCGCTCAAGATACGACGCAATCTTCTCCAGCGCGAGAGCGCTGAGTTTCGCGCCATACCATGTCGGCATCGTGCCGGACGGATATCCCGGCACGACAAACACTCCCGGTTCGATGACCGATTCAATCACATAATCGTGCACCGTCTTCGCGTGTCCTCGGTATGCCGGATCAGCCAATCGCGCAGGCCCCGTAGCGCCTAATACGAGGGGTGGCCCTACGCGCCCATCGGCCCCGGCAATGCCTGGCACGGTGTGGCACACCGCGCAACCGGCCTTCGTAAAGATATCCGTGATCGGTTCGTCTCCGGTAACCAGCGGAACCATGTCAGGGACAAGCGCTGTCGCCGAAGTGACTGGAGCTGGCGTCACCGAAGAGGAATTGATGGAGCGGAGGGCGAACAATATCCCCACTAGCAGCACAATCACGATGAGGGGTGTCATAGCTCGTTCAGGCATGGAATCAGTCGTAGGAAAAGTCCGGCAGGCTCGTAATGTGCAACCAACATGGCGGGCTGGCTATCTACTGCCTCGCAAACGTTCTCCGGCCTGCACCAGGCCAGCACTACTCTCACTTCGGCATATCCATGGCACAGCGAAATCCGATCGTCCGATCCTCGAAATCCGGCTCAGCTGAGAACCGCGCCGTCACACGCAACGCAGACGGTAAATCCGCCCATGACCCACCTCGCAGCACGCGCTTCTCACCAGTAGCCGGGCCGGGTGGGTTCCTCCCAGGACTTTTTTGATAGTAGTCGCGTTCATACCAGTCCGCCACCCATTCTGCCGCGTTCCCCGCCATGTGAGAGACGCCAAATGGACTCCTCCCACCCTCTTTAAGCCCATGCCGCACGCTCATTCCCGCGAGACCGCTGGTGACGGCCACCAACGTGATGGCCTCACTGACCCACATTCCTCTGTTATAGTTGGCTATATCGACGAACGGCTGCATATCTCCCCACGGATATCGACGCCCATCTGTCCCCCGCGCCGCCTTCTCCCACTCGGCCTCCGATGGAAGTCGTTTCCCTGCCCATCGGCAATAGCCGTCTGCCGATTTCCATTTTATTCCAATGGCCGGACGATCTCCAACCGTCATCGCCGCCTCATCGTCCCATGTCGGAGGAGATTCATGTTTCCCCGTTTCCAGAAACTTCCGATAGAAGCCGAGGGTGACCTCATACCGATCGATGTAGTAGGCATCAAGCGTCACGGTGTGTTCAGGCCGCTCGTTTGGGAGACCGTCGTGAGTGCCCATGGTGAATGGGCCGGCAGGGATAAGGACCATCGGAGTACCATCGAGTCCTCGACTCGCCTCGACCGACGAAACCGCTTGCCCGCCCTTCGAGGACTGTGGCTCACCCACCCCAAGACAGACTACCCCTGTCACGAGGCTGATCCCAGTCCACAACATCGTCCGTTGTCCACGCATTGCTGCTCCATCGCCGCAGGGTCTCTCAAGCGCGCGACAGGCATGCCTAGCGTGATAAGCGCGACTTGCAAGCCCTGATTCCAAGTATCTCGCCTGTCTCGCAGGGCTATCCTGCGGGAATATTTTTCCCTGGTATCACGCCTGCGGACCATCGACGTTCTGGCGCGTCCAGATATGTTTTCAACAGCCTGCTAGAAACAGTGACTCGCGGTCGCTGTCCAGTGTATCCAGCTCACGAGACAAACTCAACGGAATGAAAAGACTGAAACAGCGAGTCGGCCACCGAGAGGAATCTCGGTAGGATTGGCGTCCCCAACGGGATTTGAGGGGATTTGCAATGCCGCTCTTCGCTCCTGGGAAATTCCATTCCAAGGTCTCGTGGTGGCCGCATGAGTTCACGTCTCGCCCTCCCCAACCGCCGAAACCACATCACACAGAAAGTTCGGATCGCCGGCCAACGCACGCTCTACCTCAGCGTCCATGACGATGCGCAGCCAGCAGAAATTTTTCTTCGTGTGAATGGTCTGGACTGTTCCTCTGAATTGATTGACCCAAAACCCGAAAAGTAGGCCAGCGAGAGCGTGAGGAACCGGCTCGCGGCGTGGTCTTCTTGACTCAAAAGGAGGACCCGACGATGGCACGACGACGAGGGCATACCGAAGAGCAGATCCTGGCCGCCTTACGGCAACCGGAGAGCGGGACGACGGTCGCGGCAGTCTGTCGCGAAGTCGGCATCAGCGAGCAGACGTTCTACCTGTGGAAACGGAAATATGCGGGGCTGGGCCTCAGTGAACTACGGGACCTCCGGCAACTCCGAGAAGAGAACACGAAACTGAAACGGTTGGTCGCGGATCTCTCGCTGGATCGCCATATGCTGCAGGAGATTGTCCGAAAAAAGCTGTAAGGCCTCGGGACCGGCGGGCCCTGGCCCGCTGGGCGCACACGACCTACCAGGTGAGTGAGCGCCGGGTCTCGAGGCTGGTGCCGAGGGCACGAGCGTCGTTGCGGTACCAGAGTCATCGCGATCCACAGGAGGCGTTACGGATGCGCTTACGAGAGGTGGCCGCGGCCCGGGTGCGCTTCGGGTATCGGCGACTCACGGTGTTGTTGCGACGGGAGGGGTGGCCCGTGAATGCGAAACGAATCTATCGACTCTATACGGACGAAGGGCTGACGGTGCGGACGAAACACCGCACGAAGGCCGCAGGCCGAGCCCGTGTGCCGCAGGCCATGGCCACGGCCCCGAACCAGCGGTGGAGTATGGATTTCATGAGCGAGCGCGTCGCGGATGGCCGCTGGTTTCGGATCCTGACCGTCGTCGACCAGTTCACGCGGGAATGCCTGTGTTTGGTGGCCGATCAGTCGCTCACCGGGGAGAAGGTGGCGCAGGCGTTAGAGCCGGTGGGGCTCCAGCGTGGCGCCCCACGGGCGATCACCGTGGACAACGGGAGTGAATTTGCCAGTCGGGTCATGGATGCCTGGGCCTACCGCCATGGGATCCAGCTGGATTTTATTCGACCGGGGAAACCGGTCGAGAACGGCTTCATCGAGAGTTTCAATGGACGGCTCCGGGATGAGTGCCTGAACGTCGAGGTGTTCTTCACGCTCGAGGATGTGCGGGAGAAGTTGGCTCGCTGGCAGGAGGACTACAACCTCTTGCGACCGCACAGCGCGTTGCAGGATCAAGCGCCGGCATCCTTTGCGGCTCAGTGGGCAGCGACCGCTCAAACTCTCCACGCTCCCCAGGTATTGTTGGAGACACTCACGTGAGCGTATGGTAGGTTCGCATCGCCGCTGAGGCGGCTCAAACCGATCACGCGCAGACCAATTCCTCAGGTCTGGCTCGGTCTACATTCGCGGGGCGGGTCACGGTCGTGGGCAAGAAGCTCGTGTATCGTCTCTACCGAGAAGAAGGCCTGATGCTGCGTTGCCGGAGCCCCCGGCGGCGAAAATCGGTGGTGCCCCGAGTGCACCGGCCGACGGTCACGAGACCGAATGACGCGTGGACACTAGACTTTGTGGCTGATCAACTGGTAGATGGCCGCCGATTTCGCGCCCTCACCGTCATTTTAAGGGGGGCAGGTCAGAGCGGCTAGGCCTGGGAGGTGTCCTGGTAGCGGATCACTCGATCGGGGGGCATCCTGGAGAAGGTTGGGGACTGATAGGTTCGAACAATGGCCTCCCCACATTCGCGGCAGTGATACGTGCTCGTCACATAGCCATCCCTGCTGAGTACCACGAGGGAGGCTTCTTGGCTGAGATGTTCGCAGTGTGGGGGCGGATTTCCTCGCTGTTCCCACTTCGCTTGTAAGGCGGTAGCTTGAACCTGTGTCATCATGTCCCCTTGATAGTCACAGTAGTGCGGAGGCGCTTCCTAGAGTGGCTGAATTGGAATAGGACTCCGAATTCAATAATTAGGTAAACCTTATCATTATGGAGCATGTTGGGAAACTGGCGAGATAGCCAGCTCGGAAATACGTAAGACTTGTGAGGGTCAGACCGACAGAAGGCCAAGGCCGAGCGTAGGGTAGAGAGAAAAGGATGGAATTAGCAGACTCTTTAGAAGTACTGGGTGGTGGATTTTCTAATGACGCCAGGTGAAATAGAGCGAGACCACGACCATGACGAGAAGAAGCCCGTAACTAATAACGCCAATAATAACGCCTCGCCAATGTTCACTCACTCTTCGAGTTCCCGTTTACACATACAAACTGCGTTCAAAGGTTACTTCCCCTTCGGCACCGGTTGCTTCAGATAGACATTCCAGCAGGCTACGAGACGCGCAAACCGGCCGCTAGCCTAGCCGGCCGTTGACTCGCTCTTCATCAGATGATTGATGAGCTGCTCCAACCGCTGCCGCTCATCCTCCTTCAGCCGAAAGAAGGCCAGACCAAACATCAGGCCGCTCACCCACTGTACGCTGGCCGCCTCAATTAGGATCGGCCACTCTAAATGTGGCACATGGATATGGAGTTCCAACGAGAAGCCCGGCACCACGGGGACCGGGCTCTCGATGCGACAGCCGCCCAGAGACAGATCATGCGTGAGGCCTATTCCTTCCAACTTCGAGGTATCCGAAAATGTCGTGCGGAATTGGACCCGCAGGCGCGGCATCTTCCGGCGATCGTCCGTCTTCATATCCATCTTCAAATCCCTAACAGACTGGCCTTCGACCTTCCCATCAATGAGGTGCTGGCCAAAGGTAACCCCATGGATATCGGCTTCCTGTTCGGTCCCATAGAGGACCATGGAAGAGAATTCGCGTGTTCGAATACCCTGGGGACTTTCACAAGAGATGCGGATGCGAATCTGCCATTTGTCCCAATTAGGGTCATAGAACGGCCGAGACTGAATAGTGCAGCCCTCGTACTCGACTGTTTTGGCCATCGGCTTAGTTCTTCCCCTTCGGCAGGAGGCCCTTCTTCTCGAGCTCCTGAATCTTGTCCTCAATCAACTTCAATAATAAGTCTCGTACAGTCTTCTTCTCCGCCGCCGCCGCCATTTTGAGGCGGAAAAAGGTATCACGCGGAATCCCGCGAATGTGAACGGCTGCTGAGTCGTCAGGCGGCGGTTTTGAGGGCATGGTGAGGAGAAGATAGCACACTGCTAATTTGGTGTCGATTGCACTTGACAGCAAATGCTATCGTACGATATAAGATATCTACGTAACAAAGATATTTCTATCTAGAGGAGGCTATATGAACATAGTCCGAATTCTTCTTCAACTCCCAAAATCTCTCAAAGTCAAGTTGGAGACTGAACGGCGCACCGGCACGACGGCCAGCGGGCTGATCCGACACCTGCTCGAACAGCATTTCAAGGGCAAGAAGGCGGCATAACACACAAAGGAGGTGCACCAACGTGGATGACAACACCATTCCAGGATGGGCGACCGGGCCAGATGGTTTTGAAAATGACACACAGCGGCGGGCCGTCGAACACCAGCGAGACATTGATGCTGACGACATGATCGCCGCCTACTGCCTCGGCGATTTGCACACCTTGGCCAATACCGTTGAGGCGTTCCAGCAGTCCCATCGGTTGCTGTACCAAGAAGAGCTCAAGGATCTCTACAACCATCTTGTTTGCATGATTCTCTTTCTCGATCAAAAATCCTTCGCGAAGGAATTTCCGATACAGGTGAAGTCCTCCCACCACAGGCATTCGGCGTAAGAGGAGGTACCCAGTGAACTTTAAACAATTTCGCCAACCCGCGAACGGGCACAGCCGCACCGCAAAAGTTGGCGGGCGGATCGTCGGTGGACGCGGCTTTCGGCTCATGTCGAAGATCGGCCAGAACGCGATTAGCTTGAATCGGCTGGAACAGTTGCTCCCGCAGGCGAAGCAGCAGGGGAGAAAGGACGGTGCTGCATGAACACGGAAGCCACCTGGCATGGCCCGTGCCGCCGTCAAGTTGTTGCGCACCGTCTACAATCGGATGACGGAATGGGGACTTTTTCGGGGGGAGAATCCGGCAAACCATGTAGCGATTTCGGGCCGGTCTTCGCGAGCGATCTTTGTGCAAGAACACGAAATGCCACGCCTCATTGAGACGATCATGCAACAGCCCATGCCCGATCGTCTCTACTTCATGACCATGCTGACCCTGGCGCCTCGGCCCAGAGAGCGGGACCTCATGAAGGTCCATGATATCGTGCTGCGCCGAGACCGAGACGTGGATGTGTGGTTTGGCTCCTGGACCAAACCCGCCTCGACCACGAAAAAGAACCGCCGGCATGTGGTACCAATCCCTCCCAAGCTGGCCGAGATGTTTGCGAGCTGGATTCAACTGCGCGGGCGCGTGTCGGACTGGATGTTTCCCGGGCGAGATGGAGAGCCTCGCTCCAAGCAGAATTGGTTTTACCGCTGGGATGAGGTTCGTTCGCAAGCGGGGACGATTATCCGGGGTGAGAAGCGCGAGGAATGGCCGGGATGAGTGGACCAGCAGAGAAATGACGAAGCTAGGCGGGCGTCAGTTTATCCAACAGCTCATTGGCGTGGAACTCGATGAGGTCTCGATCCCCAGGCGTGAGCGTGTGCTTGCGCTCCAACAGGCCGTTAATAGTTTCGCAGGCGCGGACGAAATCCGTAACTTCTTTCCCAATAAGAGGCATGGGGGCTCTCCTCGCCCGCTGGCAGGTTAAGGGTTTATTGGGCCTGGCGAATCGACAGCGCGTGGCTCTGAGCGTTCACCTTCGCCTCAATATGATCTCCGGTGCGAATGTTTCCTATCACCCGGGTGGTTGCATCGGTATGCACACTCACTTGATCACCGTCATATTGCTGGACGAAATAGGCACTGGGTTCAACGCGCACCACCTCGCCCTTGATGGTGTGGCTGCCATTCAAGTACAGACCTAAGCCCAGCACGCACGCACACGACAGGACCCCGACGACTTTTGGGATTGATACCATTGGAAGCCTCCTCGGTGAGAGGGAGAGGGATAGATGGAACAATACGCGCTCCGGAGTCTAGCGGTCTGAGCAATTGTGACCAGATCGCGGAAATTTCAGCGTGATTCAGGAACCGGTCGTGCTCCCGGAGTTGATGCAGGAACTCACAGCCACCCAAGTAGGAGAGTCAAGACATCTGGAGGGGAAGCTACAACGGAGCCCGACCCAATTAGGGGGCAAGGGGGCTGTCCATAATGAAAATAGTTGGGACACTCAGCCGCCGCCAGTCATGCCCCCTGTGATCGCGGTAGTCCCCAGGCCGATCGCACACGCATCACGCCCCATCGAGCGCGAGGAGTGGCCAGGGGAGAGGCTCACACAGAGAAGGGATCCGTGTCTGAGCATGATCGACACAGCGGAGGACAATGGTTGCGCACCAACCGGCTGGTTAGGTCTAGTGGCGGAACAACACGAGCAAATTTTCCAATTCCGAGTGGGCCGACGGTCCATTAAAGAACCACAGGACCCCGATAAACGCCAGGATGATCGGCGCCAGTAAGATGAGGGTCTCTTGTGTCATCCACCATCTAGCGCGGTGACTTTTCATGAGGGGCGCCTAGGTTTCCGGGGTGACAGGGGCAGGGTTCCCTTTTCGAGGGTTCTCTTAACCGACGCAGCTTGGCGTGGTTCAGTTGCTCTTTTAAGGATTTCCGCGACGATCAGTGCGTCGTCTGAGTACTTGCGTGGGTGTGTAGGCATGTTTCCCCATACAATAGCGAGGAGACCGGCAAAGGTCTGGTCAGAATTGCTCAGATGGCTGGAATTGATGCAGAGGATTGCGGATCAGCCGAAGAACCACAGAAGAATCATTGCAAACGTCGCGGCGATCGGCACCAGTAAGGCGAGTGCGTCTCGTACCAATGTATCAATAAAGTCTTGACGACGACGCCAGAGGTTCATGATGGACACCTCGGAAGAGTTTCAGAGGATACGCCAGCCCAGCCCCCTCGCGCTGACTTCTTTTATACACTTCTAGAATTGATCACGCAGGGAAGAACGGAACTGAAGGCAGCGTGGGTTTAGCTGTAAGAGAGGAATGAGATGAGGCAACGCATGGCGCACATCCGAGGCGTGTGACGTGAGAGTAGCACGCGGCCAGCGGGCCCGCTACTAGGCAGATGACTAGGTAAATCCTACCCAGACTAGCGGATAGTGTGGAGATGTGAGCGGAGCATATCGTTCGGCGAGTAGGGTTAGCGGGGAACGGACCGACCGCAGGTAGTGCAGCGATAGGTGTCCGTCTCAGAGCTGTCATCATTGTATTCTAATTCGACTTTGAGATGCTCACAGAGCGGGGGGTCTCCTTGTTGGATCCACTTCAGTTGTAGTTCAGCCGTTTCAGCATTTGTCATACGACCTCCCAGATTGGTCATCGGTACGACATGATGATCCGGTCCACCTCCCCAGTCTGGTCTCTTTGATACACATCCCCGCCACTAGGGAGGCGGCGGATCTCCTTTCCTGGCACCACTTTGCTTGGATGACGATAGGCTTGGAATCTGCTAAGTGAGCTGTTTTGACCAGATTGCCTTCCGCCTTGCCTGATACAGTTCCCGCCCTAACACCAAATTTGGCCCAGCGCTCTTGGAGGGAGCAGGCCGTAGGAGTCACACCGATGGCCTCGTTTAATCCACAGACCTTTCTCAAGCAAATCGGCAGTGGCAAAACCACGCTGAAGATCCCTAAGAAGCAGGTTCTCTTCTCGCAAGGGGATACGACGGATGCCGTATTCTACGTCCAGGCGGGCAAAGTCATGCTGAGCGTGATCTCGCCACAGGGTAAAGAAGCTGTCATCGTGATATTGGAGCCCGGCAGCTTTTTCGGGGAAGGGGGTCTCGCCGGGCAGCCGGTGCATTTGGCCACGGCGACTGCCGTCGAAGACGCCAGGATCGTCCGCATCGACAAGCAGTCGATGCTTCGACTGCTCCAAGACGACCGCACCTTCTCCGCGCTGTTCCTTGCCTATATGCTGGCTCGGAACGTTCGCATCCAAGAGGACTTGGTAGATCAACTCTTTAATTCCAGCGAGAAGCGGCTGGCGCGAGCGTTATTGCTTATGGCCCATTTCGGGAAAGAAGGTAAACCAGAACAGGTCATTCCGAAGATCAGTCAGGAAACACTCGCCGAGATGATCGGGACTACGCGCTCCCGCGTCAGTTTCTTCATGAATAGGTTCAAAAAGATGGGCTTGATTCACTACAATAGCGGGCTACACGTCCACAGCTCCCTCCTCAATATCGTCCTCCACGACTAGGTTCCTTCTTCCGGCTGAATCTTCGCGCAGGGACAAGACACGCGCCGTCGCCTTGATAAGACACATGCCCACGGGAGACCGGTACCGGCCTATCTAGGCCCTAACCGGTGCGAGGCGATGCCTCTTCGTTGGGCAGAGACTTGTGGAGATGTTACGCAGCTAGGGATCGTTGGGCCATAGGTTCCCCGCAGAGAGTGCAAACATAGTTGCCTGTCGAATCGCCCTGGTCATTAAATTCTAACTTCAGGGTCAAATGTCTACATGTTTCCAGAGCCGATTGACCCCTCCACTTCGTTCGTATGCGAGCCGCTTCTTTGATCGTCATAGGATGGCCTCCTTGTGCCTCTACCGCGCCATCACAACGTTTCCGCTATGCGTTCGCAGTTTTTGCGTGGCGTCCTCCGAAGCATCTTCACTCTACTGCACCCCCGCCACCATGAGGGAACATCACAGGCGGGCCTACGTCGGACTTTTCAAGGCTCCTTGGGCCGAAAAATCTCTCTGTGAGTCGCTGAACACACATTTGGAGAATGTCCAGCTCGCCCTTAGTCAACGTGTCGCGTCTCATGGGGTCGTTCAGTAGTCGATCGCACGCCAGCGTGAATTCTGTGATAGGTGTGACGAGAGGCGTGGTGAGTTTGAGGATCATTACATGACCTGCCTTTCTGGCTCGACCGCGCAAACATACTGTGCCGACAAAACAAAGGCCCGATGCCGACCAGCATCGAGCCTTCGGGCGAGTCCGTGATGGTCCCCAGGCGAAGCATGTCCCACGTGGCCAACGTGGATTAGGCCGTGGTTCCATCACGGTTTCTTTGATCACCCTCACCTACTCAATCTCAATACCCAAACCCGAGCCCAATCGGGAGAACCCTAATCGGAGTGCGGGTGAGTCCGACACCGGGACCGAGATCCCGATGTCGGGAGGCGCGGGAGAGGCGCCCGAGGATGACCTGGTGATGATACGCTAGCCCAACCTCATGGTCTGGTCTCTTTTGCTCACTTTCGAACGGATTAAGCGCCCATCACCCCGGCCACTCCTCGCGCTCCAAGAGTTCGACGCCATGTTCGGTGGGCCGGTGTGAAGCGTTCGCGCCAAATCTTTTGCAGTAACTCTTCGCGGGTCAGGCCCTCGTCAGGGCCTAAGAGAAACATGATGAGCCTCCTTGGTGAGATGTGAAAAGAAAGAAACGATGTACGCTGAGAAATTAAACAAAGTGAAACGTGACCAGACCGACAGACCTGGTCGTATTGAATGGAAGCTTTTTGTGGGGCTGGACGTGAAGCTAGGATAATGATTGAGTATAAGTACTTGTAAATACAGCACGTTTGGCGGAGGGGGCGAGATTTGAAAACCCTACAGCGCCAGATACTATAGGCTCCAATCTGGTCTCATCGTTCGGTTCTCAATCACTTACAGCGGAGTCAGAGGCAGGGGATGAAGCGATCAAACCAGATCAGACACGATAGTTCTGCCACAGTTGAGCCACATGGATCTTCCGAGCAGAACGGCGGCAGTTGGTTTACTCAGATTTCAGAGAAGCCATATCGATGGAGAAGCGGTACTTCACATCGGACTTGAGCAGTCTGTCGTAGGCCTCGTTGACCTTTTGGATTGGGATGACTTCGACATCGGCGGTGATGGTATGGGCTCCGCAAAAATCGAGCATCTCCTGGGTTTCGGGGATACCGCCAATGGGTGAGCCGGAGAGACTGCGGCGCCCCACGATGAGGCCAAATGCCGAAACAGCCATGGGCTTCTCGGGTGCACCAACAAGGGTGATGTTGCCGTCGCGGCGGAGGAGGTTGAGATACGCGTTGATGTCGTGATCGGCGGAGACGGCGTCTAAGATGAAGTCGAAGCTGCCAGCGTGCTGCTGCATCTCCTTGCTGTTGCGGGAAACGACGACTTCGTCGGCCCCGAGGCGGAGCGCGTCTTCCTTCTTGTTGGGTGTAGTGGTGAAGACAACAACGTGGGCTCCGAGCGCATGCGCAAACTTCACACCCATGTGGCCCAGTCCGCCGAGCCCGACGATGCCAACTTTCTTGCCCTTGGTGACGCCCCAGTGGCGCATGGGCGAGTAGGTTGTGATTCCGGCGCAGAGGAGGGGCGCGGCTCCGGCGAGATCGAGCTTGGAAGGGACGCGCAGGACAAAGCGTTCGTCCACCACTATGCTCTCAGAATATCCACCATAGGTGACGCCTCCGAGGTGCGTGTCCGGGAAGTTGTACGTGAGGGTCATGTTCCGGCAGAACTGCTCAAGGCCGGCCTGGCACTCGGAGCAGGTCCTGTCGGAGTCGACCATGCAGCCGATCGCGGCGATGTCTCCGGGCTTGTACTTGGTGACTGCCGAGCCCACCTTCGTGACACGGCCGACGACCTCATGGCCTGGGACGCAGGGGTAGACAGTGGGCATGACCCCGCTCCACTCGTTACGGACCTGATGGAGATCGGAGTGGCAGATGCCGCAGAAGAGAATGTCAATTTGTACGTCGCGTTCTGTCGGATCGCGCCGCACGATCGTGGTGGAGGCAAGCGACGATGTCGCATTGGCAGCGGAGTAAGCCTTCGCCTTATACATAGGTATCTTGTGCATAGATTTAATAAGTATGCTTCCGGGGTGCTCCGATATGCAAGATACGCCATTGACCAGAATAAGCGTAGCGGACTAGTTTTCAGTGCTGAACCAGTGACGTGGATTGCATATTCGCAGCCTCGCCGTAACCGCTAGCAATTTAAGGTGAAGTCTGCCGCCTGTGGCACAAGTGTGGCTGATATAAAGGAAGCAGAAGTCGCGAACTCGTCAAACACCTCAAGTCTTACCACCTGCGGGTGGAGTAGGGATTACGTCTTCGCTTCGCTGGCCTACTCCTGTTGTGCCACCCCCGTACACTTGTGTGGCCCCCGCTAGCGCAATGGCCACCAGGTCAGGTTAAAGGCCTTATCGTGCCGACCCAAAAAATAGTTGTATCGTGAAATGATAGCGGTAGCAGAGCTGGTGTAGAAGTAGATTCTACGCCGAGCCGCGTATGAGGGGATCACATACACCGTTGTGGCGAAGCAGAAATTAGGTAAACAGCCCCGCAACCTCTTAGCGAGCCTGTGGCAACTGACGAGAAGCAGGAAGTTCAAAGAAAAAACGAGTGCCCGCCAGGTACATCTTGACTCGGGTACTTACCGGAATGGGCCTAGCCCAACATACTTCCACCAATTTGGTGCTCGGCGTTTTCCTCGCCTCTGAGGGCACTTGAATTTCAACCACCTGCCGTTTGTTCAGTGGCACAGGAAGCAAGAGCAGCATGCCCCTGACGCTCTTATTGATCGCGTGCCCGAATCCCTTTGTCAGCTTCACAGTGCTCTTGTCCACAAACTTCGTCAGTTTGAAGGAGCAAACGAGCCTGCAGGGCGCACGCTTGCAATCTCTTCGCTCCTCTGCAACCTGAATCACCTGGCTGACGCGTAATAATTGACCGCTCGCTTTACCCATAGCATGTTCCTTTCGGCAGGGTGACCTTGTGAGACCTATATGAAGGAATACGCCGACCATTTCGGTTCCTGGGCGCAGGATCCGCAAATGGCTATGTGCAATTCAGCAGAATCTAGCCGAGCAAAGAGGGGGGATCGGTCTGCGAGGGGCTTGACACGTACCGATGCTGCTTGTGATTGAGGATGTTACCACTTCGAAGTGAATTCACTTCTGAACCTCGTACTAAATTCCAGGGGAACTCCTTCGTGTAGGAGCTCTCTTATAGACTGACGCCGATTTACGCGATGCGTCAACCCTACGAAAGAAGGGATGTAGGTGTTCCCACCGTGATTTTGGAACGTTGTGAACTTAACCTGGACGTCAGAGCTTTGAAAGAAGGATTGGGAGGGCCGAGCATGCAAATCTTTTTCGGCAGTTCGACATGCCATGTCCATTCCCCCAATACGATTGTGTGGCCACCCTTGTTGCCAAGGGGCCACGGTCAGGTTAAAGGCGTTACGGTGCCTGGTGCCTGGTTGTAGTGGTTTGCATGTCTCAAGCTGCTTCGCTGGTCTGATTCCAACCTGGCCGGCCATAAATCATAAACTTCGGTGATGCAAAAGTAGTAGCGCTAGAGGATTCACTACGATAGCGGGCTACACGTCCACAGCTCCCTCCTCAATGTCCTCCTGTACGATTAGACGCTCGCCATCCGGCTGAATCTTCGCGCAGGAATAGCGTCCTGCGGTCTGCCAGATAATATTTTAACGGTGAGCAATTGTGACCAGACCCCATGCTGTCTTCTCGGCATACTACGGCGAACTGTTCAAAGGAGACGACCATGGCAATACAAGCAGCCGACCATTACCAGAAGACCGAAGAGCATGATGAACAGGTCGCTCACCAGCATAAGCAGGCTCGACGGGCTATGAGTCGAACTCACGAAAAAAAGGACGCATCAGGTCCACCGCGCACAGGGCGACAGCCAACAGACGATTTATCATGGGACTGACGCGGTGAAGTCCAATGGCGCATATTATGGGAATAAGGAGCGGAGCCGCGAGATCCCGATACGGCCCGTGACCCAGGCCTTGGTGGAGAGAACGACCATGTTCACTGCTCCATCCACACGGAGCAATGGTGACCAGACTGCTGTTGGTCTTCTTATCATATCGGCGAGCAAGAGTGAGTGTGGAGATGACCAGGCCAGATCGATACAACATCGGAGAGATCACGCTTTCACACAGGAGGAAACATCATGAATGCGGACCAATTTAAAGGGAAATGGATGCAGTTCAAAGGCGAACTGAAAAAACAGTATGGCAAGTTTACCGACGATGACTTAAGGCAGATCGAAGGCAACCACGACAAGTTCGTCGGCAAAGTCCAGGAACGGTATGGCGACAAAAAGGACGAACTCATGAAGTGGGCAGACCAGTGGCATCAGCTGTCTCAGCCGGAAGCCACAAAACAAAAGACGCATTGACGGGAAGATTCACAACAACCCAGGGAGGGAATCATGTCCTTTACTGATCAAGACAAACATGTCTTATCTGACATTGTAACGGCCTTTTCACTTGCCATCGTTGGAGTGTGTCGTGCTCTGGAACAGCAGCAGAAAATTATGCCTGACTCAATCGCTGAGGCAATACACACTCAAATGGGACAACTGCCGACTGGTTCAAGTGGTCAAACAGTAACAGTAAAAGACATTCTCACGAATATCTCTAAAGGATTGAAGGGGGAACCGATCGCTAAAGTTCGCTTTCCGTAAGAGGTCACGGAATGCTGCCTGTACGTGAGAGCGCGGTATCCCGCGTGGTGACAAGCCACGAGTCGAACAACTCAGTTCCGGGCAAACCCATAATAGAGCTTTCACTCTCCTGGCCTGCTGTGCACTTGAAGAAGTTGTAATAGAGGATGCGGAGTCTTGTTCAATAGCTCCCAAGAGTGGCGGGCTACGAGAAGACGCACCGCCCTCGGTTTGAGCATCCACCAGCACGAGGTCTGACAGGCCGAGTGATTGCCCCCGCCGCGCTTTCCTGTAGACCAAAGGAGGAATGGGCGCGGGATCAACCCACAAGCCCTTCTTTGCTTCCCTTGCATCATTCTCCAACCCTTCTATTGCCAGGCGCTTACTTCCGATACCACCAGCACCAGCCGTCTTTGACGAGTGTGTGGTTGACGTTGGTGCCATCCGCCAGGAACACGTCTCCTAGGGTGCGCCCGTACTTGTCCTGGCCGTGGGTCTGAAGGATGACATCTTTCCCAAAGACTAACGCTGACGCAGCCTGCTTAGCTCGGTTGCCGAAGGCTTGGCCTTTCTCAGGGCAGTCGATCCCGCTGAGGCGGACACGCTCAGGGTGAGTGTTGTGCAGGACTTCGATGGTGTCTCCGTCGAGGACACGGATTATTTTTGCGGCGAAATCTGCCGCAATAGCGATGCTGGCAAGAAGGATGTAAGGTACAACCCAGACGAGGAAAATGACGCCACATGCTCACAAGCCTCGCGGGGCTTTACGAAGGGGGCATATTCCCATTTTTAGAGAAGTACCGAATGACCAGGCGGAAGTTATAAAGACGGTGAATACAGTAATACTTAGTACGTTATTTCTATGTCCCCTACTTAAGTGGCGTTGTATCTGTCCTCAAGTCTCGCTACTCTACCCCGGCCATTATCAGCATAAATTATAATTACGGCTGCATAATGGAACCACGAACTCGAGGAGGGGCGTTCATGTGGTGGCAGGAGAACACTGTACAGACGAGCTCACGCGAGCAGGAAGGCGAAGAGGTTATTATGGTTGCTGCCAACTCAACAATTGCCGGGGCTGGTGACATTAGTGCCTTTGTGGGAAAAGGAGTCGAATTCAAGGGTACGATCTCCTATAGCGGCACGGTGAAAATTGACGGATATCTCGACGGAGAAATTGATTCTGACGGCGTGCTGTTGATAGGTGAAGAGGCCGTCATCCAGGCAAAAGTTACCGCTAGAACCATTGTGTGTAAAGGAAAGATTACCGGGGATATCGTCGCAAAAGCACGCGTTGAGCTCCGGGCTCCGGCCGTCATAAATGGGAGTATCCAGACGCCGATCCTTTTTATAGAGGATGGCGTGCTGTTCAACGGTGCAATCGAAATGGCTCACGGTGTTTGCGATATCCCTCGGGAAGCCTTGCTGCTCCCCATCGAAGTGATGACGCCCCCTAATATAAAGCGAGTCAATGGTTAGGGGGAATATTATTATTTAGTATCGTTGCACATTGCTTATGTGTGGGAAGCGCCATCCATTGCACTTCCCGACCAGTCTCAACCGCTAAAGGTCGAGCTGGCCTCCGTTCGATGCGTCAAGAAGGATCAATTTGCGGTGAGCTTCCAGGAGATGCTCCCTGACACTAGGCGCGTCTTGTACAGGTGTTTGAGTTACTCCATCAGGCGCAGCAACCCGAAGCGACCTCGTCCCCTTCGCCACCCGCTGCCCGATCTCAATGATAGCGCCTACACCGTTCGAGCACTGCGCGATCACTTCTTGCCGCAGGCAAATGACCACACAGTGTGACCAACGGTGCCTGGTCCAATTGGGATCCAGTTCCCTTCGCCGGAATGATTGAAAACCACATTACCGCCTCTCATATTGCCGGACCACCAGGTATACGCAAGTCTCCGTTGCAGTTTCTCTATGCAGTTGGCTTCCAATTGTATCGAGTCAGACAAATGCGCCACGCCCGTCGCTGATTGAAGGGTCTTGTAGTCGTACAAGATCCACATCTTCACCAGATCCCCTTTGCGGCGAATGGTGTCTGGATCGACGTACACAGTAAATGTGTCATTTTCGTTAATTTTCACCCACTCCGCATAGGCCGGTCCACTACTCAGCAATAGGAGTGTTAGCACCAACCAGAAACCCACGATGGAGGCCAGCGGCAAGCGGTGGAAGGGACAAATCGAGAAAGGCATGGAAGCCTCGCAGGCAGGCGTATTGTAGGAGGGTAACCTCAGGTGATTGCTCATGAACTGCCCTCCGTTACTTCACGCTCATTTCGCAGCGAGCTTCCATCGACTTGGCGATAGCCCCGCCTCTATCAGGGGAAAATTGATTCGTATGCTGGGTCATCAGCAAGCGGCTCGTTTTCGGAAAGATGGAGTATACCCAGACTGCGAATCGATAAGTGGCTAGGAATGTGTGCATTTCATCCGATGAGTAGACACGTATCGCCCTTTCATGCTGAAGGGGCTCGCCACCACCTGCTTGCACTACAACTTGTGCTTCGTCCTTCCCGATCTCCCAGATGAACGTAATCTGCCCCCCACGCATGCCCTCTGCCTGATCGACCGTTTTATTGCTGCCGCTCGGTCCCTCATTTCCAATGACCCTGCCTTTTGGTTCCTTGCATACAGCAGTAAGTGTCTCGGCACTAGCCAACGAGCATAAAGGTAACAAGAAGGTTAGGGAGAGAACACTTCCTATGAGTTGAGCAGCGCGGTACTTAACGACGCATTGCACAGGGAAGCGACGGTAGAGACGAATCGAGAAGGGCATAGGAGCCTCGCAGGGAGGCGTATTGTAGAAGGGAAGCGAAGGAAGGCGCAAGGGATTAGACGCGACGATCCTTAGACCCAATACAACTTCTAGTCGCCTGGGAGCAAAACAAAGGCCCGACCCCTTTCGGAGCCGAGCCTTTCACCTCAGATTACGCATGGTCGCACTGCAGTGGGTCGGCAAAGTGTTTCCATGACGGTTTCTAAGGCAAGTTTACTCTACTAGGTCCCTGGACTAGGGCTTCCTGGGGAAAAACCTAGTGGAGGAGCCATGGCAGTGGACCGCCAAGCATGTGATCCAGCTTAGCCTAGCATTATGGCACGAATTGAGACCTAGGGTACATCGCGTAATAACAAGGGATAATACCAGTCCTGTATTTGAGGTGGTTCAATATAGTGGAAGATGAGTCGGCTGTTGTTTTTCATCTACGGTGCGATGAAACGATGCGCAACGCGTTCAGAAAGAAAAGAGGTGAGTCATGCTCAGCATGAATGGAATTATCGTATGTGAACTTATTCTCGGTACGGTGTTGATGAGTCTGATATTTGCGTCGCTTGCGGATACGGACCTCATTGCTGATACATCGTCGAAGTCGAAAAATGAGATGCCGGTGCGGTACCTTTGGAACAAGATTGCCGGTGAAGGAATCATCAAACATCTTTCGCTGAGCGGGAGTTACATTACCGGGAATAGACCGGTCTCCGTCGGCATGGCGCTCGCCCTGCAAATTTTTGTGCCGTGGGACCCGGAGCCGTTGTGGATTGACCGCGCCATCGTGAAATGGGTCAAGGGGTCTGAGTTTGGGATGGACTTCGACACTCTCCTACCAAATGTGGCTGAGCGGCTCACAAAAATCGTCTCCATGATGGTGAACCACAGCATGGCTCCTGCCGCGATGGATAAAAGAAGGGGGTAGACGCCCGGGTTGGATTAACGCTGTCGGTGGGAACAGGACGGGGAGGCTGCTTTATTTCGGTCCCCGCCTACGGTTTATAGATTGGGACGGAAACGGGATCACAGCAGGTCGATTGTAGAATTAGATGCCAAGGGTGCCGAATGCTTGACCTTTCTCAGGGCAGTCGATGCCGCTGAGGCGGATGCGCTCAGTGTGGTGGCCGTTCAGGACTTCGAGGGTGACTCCGTCGAGGACAGAGACGACGGGCGGGAGCAATCACCAACATCGATGGCAGAGAACACTGGTCTATTCGCGTTTATTCCAGAGGCAGACGTGCTTGGGTGGGCACCTCGTGGGGCCGCACTTTCATGCGGTCCGGCTGAGGGGCTCTCGCGTCGCGCAGAGCGTCAGTGACCGCCCCCCCCGTGGTTGTACCAGGTTGAATGTCACTTACGCACAGTACTGGGGCGCGATCGTTTCAGGAGCGGGTGGCCGCAACCCCAGTGCCCGATGGGGACGAATCTGGTTGTAGTGTCGTCGCCAACGTTCCACGAGCACTTGCACCTCCCACAGTGTAGCAAACAGTTCCCGATTCAACAGTTCATCGCGTACGTCTGTTCGGTAATCCCCAGTGTGCGGCAGGCCTGCGCGACGGGCTGCCCTTTGCTTAGGGCCACTTCGGCTTCGCGCAGCTTGGTAATGATCTGCTCGACGGTGTGACGGTTGCGGGGCATACGGTCCTCCTTTCGGCCCGACCCTAACATGCAGGTCGGATCCGGTTAAGGGGGGCCGGTC
>CAWGSC010000009.1:0-161084 GCA_963825145.1 uncultured Nitrospiraceae bacterium | reverse complement strand
ATGCTCAAAATGACATCCCAGCAAGGCCGCAGGGAGACGAGCGACCGAAGCGACCCTCGGGGAACGTTCAGGGGCCGAACGATGAGAACAAGCTGGCGGACATTTTCAACATCCTGTTAAGACCAATACTGCGAGCTTTGGTATAACCAAACAATAGATCCCGCCGTGCCAGGATACCGACGAGCTTGCCGTTCCGAACGACAGGTACCCGCGTGATGTAGCGATCCTGGAACAGATTCGCGACATCCTCCAGCTTCATATCCTCGGTGGCAGTCACCGGATGAGTGCTCATCATTTCGACGGCCATCACCTTCCGCAGATCCCGGCCGTCGATCATCGCCTGAAGCAGATCATACTCGCTTATCAGACCAACCAATGTCCGGTCCTCTTCCACCACCGGCAGGCTGCCGAAGTTTCGTTGGGTCATCAGCCGGCTGATGGTCAAGGCATCGGTCCTGGAACCGCAGGTAAAGACCGCATCCTGCATCAATTGCCCCACGGTCAAGGTCTTCGGGTCGCAGGCTGTCGCAAGAAACTCCGTTTGTCGCATAAACTCTCCTTCTTATCCTTGGCAGACTGCGGAGGAAGCATGTTGCCCACGCAAACGCTTCGCGGTCCGCAGCTCGAGAAGAGCATTCCCGCCTGTCATGGTCCAGCTGGCCGCAGCCGACGAAAGACCAGACAGTACGCCTCCGAGGCTACGTTGAGGATGTTGAGCGAGAAAGACGTGGTGGCCATTTTCAGCGTCCTGCACGCCCGGACGCCAGGTAGGCACGTAAAACATCCCGCCTGGCGATGATGCCCACGAGCTTGTCTTTGGCGTCCACCACCGGCACGCGAATCAAATCGCTGGCTCTGAACACATGGACCAGCGTCGGGAGCATCGCTTCCGGGTGGATCGAATAGGGGTTAAACGTCATGATATCACTGGCGGTGACGGCACCAAGCTTGTGCCCATCATCCAATGCACCCAGCAGATCATGTTCGCTGACGATGCCTAGGAGCCTATCTTTGGCGTCCACCACCGGCACAGCCCCGAATCCCTCGATCATGAGAGACGCGATGACGTCGCCTTTGGTCTTGAGATGAGCAGACTGCACCTGTTTCTGCATGACCTGTTTGACCATCATCAGGCCAAACTCCTTCTTCGTATCTGTCCTGGCCTTCTTCGTCTTCTTCTTTGTCGGCATGTGTCCCTCCTCACTTTTCATCTAATATAATTTGGCTCATTGACCGATCGCTTCTCCGGACGGTGCAATGCTACCCCGATCTTCCGGAAAGCGGAGATGCACAGTCTTCATCTTTCCCGTTTCCACCGTCACCCCCTTGAGACCCTGCGTCCGATCCGCGTGGATCGCCGTGAGGTGATAAGTGCCGGACGGAAGTTCGACGAACAACCAAGGTCCGTTGACATGGTCACGGGGAATGTTGATCGAAGGTCCCCCTTTTGCCGACTGAATGGTGACCGCGACTCCAGCCAGAAAGGGCTTCCCTCCCGCAGTGAACACGAGCTTCAGCGAGAAAGGGGGATACTCGGCGGTACGTTCCTCGATCCCGACTCCGGCGCTGAAATACCGAACTCCGTCTGCCCGATAGAGCGGGAGCGAGTCTTTGAAGACCTGACCGTTCACCTGATATTCCAATTCGAGAAACTCGCCGGATTCCCCGATTCGGGCGACATCGGGCCCCCGTCGGCTAAGCTCATTCCCCCACAGAAGCTACTCCACAACGCAAGCACCGGAATCAGAATCTGTCTCATAGCCCCCCCTTGCACTCTAGCGGGCTGACAACGCAATGTAAGTGGCACAGCCCTAAATCGACCGGCCGCGAGTTTCTGGTTCCTGGGATCAACCAAGACCAGTAGAAACAGACTGACGCCAATCTCCACAGTCATCTGTTCGGTGCTGCTGCAAAACGCCGCACTATCCATGAGCAGGAGTATCGTTTCTCTTCCCAAACCACGAGAATTCTCACTTCTTTATTCCCCAGCGTCACAGGCACATCCAATGCAGAACTGATACCTGGAATGCCCGCTGGTTATTGGCCTCTTTCTTTGAGGAAAGGAGTCTGTCATGCGAATTCTTTGTGCTGTGGATGGGTCTGAATGCTCGCAGTGGGGGGTACAAGCACTCGAAGCGCTCGCCGGCCGTGAGCCGGAGCCTGTGACGCTGCTCCATGTCGTCGATCCGTCGGCCCTCCGAGCGGGCAGAGGCAGGAATCCCGTGGCAGAGAAGCGCGCCCTGGCCGCCATGGAGAAGGCCGGTGGCATCCTCCTCCGCGAGGCGGAGCGATCGGCTCGAGTCGCCCTCGGACAGGCCGCGACCGGCCCTCGCACCATATTCCACCACACCTTAGCCCATGGCCCCCTCGCCCAGACGATCGTGCGACAGGCGCGGCGGGTGAAGGCCGATCTCATCCTCATCGGATCCCGCGGGTTGAGCGACATTCGAGGATTCTTGTTGGGGAGCATCTCCCGGCAAGTCGCGTCGATCGCCCGCTGCTCCGTCCTCGTCGTGAAACAGCCGATCCCGCAGCTGACGCGTGTGATCCTCGCGGTCGATGACTCAAAACACTCCCGAGCCGCCGCTCGATTTCTTCGATCCCGCATTCTTCCGGAATCCGCCACGACCACCATCCTCTCCTCGGCCGAGAGACCGGTGACCGACTTGGCCGTTCGATATTTATCCAAAGCCCAAGTCGCCGAACTGGAACGACCGGTCGTCGAACGCGCCACGCGACTGGTCACGACATTGCGGGATGAATTCCTGAAAGAAGGCTACGCCGTCGATCACAGACGTGCAGATGGACCACGTCATCGACACCATCGTCAAACAGGTGGAGGCGGATCATGCCGACCTCCTGGTGATCGGGTCTCGCGACTTGACCAAGAGCGAGCGGCTCCATCTCGGCAGCGTCTCGGAGAGTCTCCTGAGACACGCCCCTTGTTCCGTCCTGATCGTGCGAGGCTGGCGTGCCTGACCTCGACAAGCCACACCTCCACCAACTGACGGTTGATGAAATCTTCACGCACCTGGGAACCAGGGAAGGCGGCTTGTCGCCCGAAGAGGCACAGCAGCGGCTCAGTCGGTATGGCCCCAATGTTCTGGAGGAGCCGAGTCACTATTCATTGATTCGAGGGTTCCTCCACCAGTTCACCCACTTCCTGGCCATTTTGCTCTGGATCGCCGTCGCCCTGGCTTTCACGGCAGAATTCATGAAGCCCGGCGAAGGCATGGCCACGCTCGGCTGGGCGATCCTCGGTGTGATCGTCATCAACGCCGTCTTTGCCTTCTTTCAGGAATATAAAGCGGAGCGCGCGGTGCATGCCCTCCATCGCCTCCTCCCTGCCAGGGCATGGGTGCTGCGAAGCAACCAGCCGCATGACGTGTCGCGGAGCGAGATCGTGCCGGGTGACGTGCTCTTGATCGAGGAGGGAGAACAGATCCCTGCCGACGCCCGGCTCATCGAAGCCACCGACATGCGTGTCGACCTCTCCTCTCTCACAGGCGAATCCCAACCGAAGCGGCGGACAGCGGAGCCGGTCGTCGATGGACATCTCCTGGACATTCCCAATCTCGTATTCGCCGGTACCCCTGTGCTCTCCGGCAGAGGTCGGGCGGTGGTGTTCGCCACCGGCATGCAGACGGAATTCGGCAAGATCGCCCGCCTCTCCACAAGCGTGGAGACAGGCCTCAGCCCGCTGCAGAAAGAGATCGCGAAGGTCACCCATGTCGTCGCCATGCTGTCGGTCGCCATGGGCGGGGTCTTTTTCGTCATCGGCGTCTCCATGGGCTTGGGCTTCTGGATCAGCGCGATCTTCGGGATCGGCATCATCGTGGCGAACGTGCCGGAAGGACTGCTTCCCACTGTGACGCTGGCCTTGGCGTTGGGCAGCCAGCGCATGGCCAAACGCCACGCGCTCATCAAGCAACTGACATCCGTTGAAACCTTGGGTTGCACCACCGTCATCTGCACGGACAAGACAGGGACGCTGACCGAAAACCGGATGCGCGTGGCTCGTTTCTATATGGACCATCTCGAAGTCGAGGTGCAGGAAAGCTGTCTGGTGATCGCCGGACGCGTGACCAGCGCGATCGAGGCCGAGGAGTATGCGCCGCTCTTCGATGCGATCATCCACTGCCACAATGCCAAGCGCCTGCGGCGGACCGACGGCCGCCCCACCATCACGGGCGATCCAACCGAAGTGGCCCTGGTCGAGTTCGCACAGGATCACGAACTCCTCCAGCAAGAACCGTTGCCCCGAATGGGTGAGCTTCCGTTCGACGCGGACCGGAAGCGCATGTCCACCATCCATTGGCGTGAGGGCCGGCTCGTGGCCTTCGTGAAGGGAGCGCCGGAATCGCTCGTGCCCCTCTGCAGTCAAATGCTCCACCAAGCTGCTCGCTCGCCGATGAGTCAGGAGGACCGCCAGCGCATCATGGCGCAAAGCCGTACCTTCGCGCACCAGGCCTATCGGGTCCTGGCTGTAGCCATGCGTGACATTGAGCAGGGTGTCGAAAAGCTGGACATCGACCAGGTGGAACAGGACCTCACCTTCCTCGGCCTCGTGGCGATGATAGATCCCCCGCGCCACGAAGTGCCGGAGGCCATCGCGCGCTGCCGCCAAGCCGGCGTCCGCACCATCATGATTACCGGCGACCATCCGCTCACGGCCCTGGCCATCGCCCGCCAGATCGGATTGGCGCCGAAAGAGTCCCTCGCCGAACCGGACGGAGACTGTCCCGTGATCGAAGGGCACCAGGTCGAAACGATGAACGACGAGGCGCTGCGTCGGCTCCTTACGCCCACTCGCCCTGACAAGGCTGAGCCGATCTTTGCGCGCATGGCCCCCCGGCACAAGATGCGCGTGGTGTCGGTGCTGAAAGACATGGGCGAAGTGGTGGCCGTCACGGGCGACGGGGTGAACGACGCGCCGGCGCTCAAGAAAGCCGATATCGGCATTGCGATGGGCATCGCCGGAACCGACGTGGCGAAAGAAACGGCGGACATGATTTTGCTCGACGACAACTTTGCGACCATCGTCAACGCCATTGAAGAAGGTCGGGCCGTCTATGCCAATATCCGAAAATTCTCCACCTACGTGCTGGCAAGCAATGTGCCCGAAGTCGTCCCCTATCTGGCGTACGGCTTGTTCGGGATTCCGCTGGCGCTCACGATTCCGCAAATCCTCGCCGTGGATCTGGGGACCGACATGGTTCCGGCCTTGGCCCTGGGTGCCGAAAAGCCCGACGCCGGCATTATGGCAATCCCTCCTCGCCCGCGCACGAACGGTTGATGAACCTTCCGCTCCTGCTGCGCGCCTATGTCTTCTTGGGCCTGATCGAAGCCGGGATCGCCATGGGCGGCATTCTTCCTCTATCTCCTTGCACAGGGATGGACTTGGGGCATGCCGCTCGCATGGTCCGTCTCCGCTTACAAAGGAGGCGACCACCGTTACCTTCGCCGGCATCGTCGTCGCCCAGGTCGCGAACGTCTTTGCCTGCCGCTCAGACCGTGTGTCGCTCTCTCGACTCGGCTGGTTCAGCAATCCGTTCATCCTCTGGGGAATCGTCGACTGAACTCGTCATCCTGGCGTTGCATCACCTATACCCCTTGGGGAACGAAATCTTCCGAACCAGCCCCTTGCCTGCCTGGATCTTCGGACCACTCGTGCTGGGCGCCCTTGTGCTGTTATTCGCAGAAGAAAGTCGTAAGATCATCGTGAACCGATTCACAAACAGTCGCGCAGGCAAAGTCACGCAACAAGCGGGTACATCATGACCAGTAACCCCCAAGACCCGACTCGTGAGGTCCCTGTCACCGAGATCATTCCCCCCGGATCTTCCTCAGTTCCGGCTCGCCATTCGTCGAGTGCCTCATCCGACCACGAGCACCGGCTCCCTGCCTCCATGCCCGTGTTTCCTTCACTCAGGACACGGTCTCCGTCCTCCCTGGCTCATCGGCATCGTGACCCTGCTCGCGATCATAGGGGCAGGAACCTGGTATTGGTGGACGGCCGGCACTCCGCCGGTCCACTACAAAACAGCGCTGGTCGATCGAGGCCCCATCACCGCGATTGTCACCGCCACCGGCACAGTCAATCCGGTCGTGTCGGTGCAGGTAGGCAGCCAAGTCTCCGGCAAAATTACCCAGCTGATGGCGGACTTCAATTCCGTGGTCACGAAGGGCCAGGTCCTGGCCACGATCGATCAGCAGCCGTTCCAAGCGAGGGTGAGTCAGGCCCGCGCAGCGCTCAAGAGCGGGCGTGGCAATCTGGCGAAAGCGAAGAACATGGCGAATCAGCGAAAACTCGAACTCGATCGCATGGCGACCCTGCTCCGGCAGCAATTCGTCTCGCAGGCGGATCTCGACCTCGCCGCCACAAACTTCCGCGACGCCCAGGCCCAAGTTGAGGTCGCGCAGGCGCAGGTGGATCAAGCGGTAGCCACATTGGCCTCAGCCGAACTCGATCTCGGCTATACCACGATCTATTCCCCGGTCAACGGCATCGTGGTGTCCCGCAACGTCGATGTCGGCCAAACCGTCGCCGCCAGTTTCCAAACGCCGACCCTCTTCGTGATCGCCCAGGACCTGACACAGATGCAGGTCGACGCCAACGTCAGCGAATCCGACATCGGCGGGGTCGCGGAAGGCAAGCCGTCCAACTTCCGCGTGGATGCCTATCCCAAACAGTTCTTCGAGGGCACCGTGACGCAGGTACGCAACGCGCCGATCAGCATCCAGAACGTGGTGACCTACGACGTGGTGATTCACGGTGGACAATCGCGACCTCAAGCTCAAACCCGGGATGACGGCGAACGTGACGATCGTGACGGCCAAGAAAGAAAATCCTCTGCGCGTACCGAATGGGGCCTTGCGCTTCCGGATGCCGGGGGTCCCGGTGGACCGCAAGATCACGCAGGTGTGGGTGATGGATCAGGCGAAGCAGGTGCGCCAGACGGTGATCACCACCGGCATCGCCGACTCCCTCTTCACAGAAATCGCCGAGGGGACGCTGAAGGAAGGAGACACAGGTGATCCTGGGGATTGAGACGCCCGAAGAACAAGCCCAGAAGAAGTTGCCGCCGGGCTTCGACGGTGGCCCGAGGATGAGATGAAGAAACTGGTCTGTTTGGTCTGTCTCCGTCTATCTGGTCTGTCTGGTTGTCGACGCAGAGACCGACACGAGATAGACCAGATAGACGAAACAACCAGATAGACCAACTACACTATGTCCTTTCTCTGGCTCACCATTCTTTCCGCCCTCCGCATCCTCCGCCGGAATCCGCTGCGCGCCGGGCTGACCATGCTCGGCATCATCATCGGCATCGGCGCCGTCGTGGCGATGGTCAGCTTGGGTCAGGGCGCCACCGCCTCCGTCCAAGCTGAAATCGCCAGCCTCGGCACCAACGTCCTCATCATCGTCCCGGGCGCCACGACCGTCGGCGGCGTGCGGGGCGGACTCGGCTCGATTTCCACGCTCACGGTCGACGATGCAGAGGACATCCGGACAAAAGTCGGCAGTGTCACGACGATCATGTATGCCACTCGATCCGTCTTGCAGGTCATTCGCGAGAACAAGAATTGGAGCACCATCGTCATCGGCGACGACCCCCGAGTTCACCGACATCCGAAGTTGGCCGATTGCGCAAGGCAACTTCTTCACGCAGTCGGACATGGATTCGGCCGCGAAGGTCGTCGGTGCTGGGCAAAACTGCCGCCCAGAATCTGTTCGAGCCGGGTGAAGAAGTGGTGGGAACCCAGATTCGCATCAGGAACACCCCGCTTCGTGTGATCGGGATCCTGGCACCGAAGGGTCAATCGATCACGGGTCAGGACCAAGACGATTTTGTCGTACTTCCCTTCTCGACGGCTGAACGAAAAGTCATGGGCACGAAGTTTCTCGGAACCGTCGGGATCATCCTGGTCGCCACGCAGACGCGCTATGAGATCCCTGCCGTCGTCGCAGACATCAAAGAGCTCTTGCGGGCGCGCCATCACCTCCCCGCCCAGGAGGAGGACGACTTCACCATCCGCACCATGGAAGATATTGCCAAGACCATTGCCGGCACGAGCCGGACCATGATGCTCATGCTGATGAGCATTGCCTCGATTTCGCTGATCGTCGGCGGCATCGGCATCATGAATATTCTCTTGGTGTCGGTCACGGAACGGACGAAAGAAATCGGGCTTCGCATGGCCGTCGGCGCGAAGCGCAGGCACATCCTGCTCCAATTTCTGATCGAAGCGATCATTATGACGGCGATCGGCGGAATCGTCGGCGTGGCCGCCGGCATCGGAGGCGCGAAACTGCTGACCACGCTCGTCGGATGGCCGACCATTATCTCTCCGGAAGCCATCGTCATTGCGTTTCTATTTTCCCTGATCGTGGGCGTCTTCTTCGGCCTGTATCCCGCAAACAAAGCGTCGAAGATGAACCCCATCGAGGCGCTGCACTACGAGTGAGGTCGGCTACGAGCATGGCGAACATCGCGCAGAATCAGGACATCGCCCGGCACGTAACCACTCCGCATAGCAGGGACCGGGTCACCTTTGGAAAGTGAAGGCGGCCGAGCCGATCATCAACTGCGCGCGTCAACCACCACTATAAATGATCCCTCCAAGCTTGCTCGTTTCCTCTCCCCACCGCTCCACCCGAACGTGACACAGAAAGGGCGGCCTGGGTGAATCCCGAACTGCGCGCGTCGAACGACGACTTTCTAAGTGGGCGTTCCGCGAGCACGGGATCACCCAGGCCGCCCTTCATTTCCTATAGTTCGCCCCTGCCCTATTCCTCTGCCTGGACCCCAGGATGATAGGTGCCGTACACATACACAGGGATGGACAGGTGGCCGAGATGTTTTTCCATCAGCGGCTTGACGTCTTTCCAGTCGAGCCCGCCCACACCAGTGGCCAAGCGTGGAAGCGCGACACTCTTGAACTTCTCAGTCTCAATCGCCTTGCACAACGCTTTGAGACAGTGGTTCACGTTCTCGATCGTGGCCCGGCCTGGTTTGGCTCCGTGACTGGCGGCAGCCTCCTGGGTAAACAGATTCACAATCCGAACGCCGCCGACACCGGACCAAGTCCACAACTCACCGGTCTTGGGAGTAAACGTCTGAGAATAATGCCGGAAGTCCTTATACATCGCCGGCCACCGTTCTCTGAGTGCCAAGGCTAACCCGTTTGCAAAGTTGTCGTTGGGTGCGACCCCGTGCGCCAGCGCCTCCGCCTTCGTCAGTAAAATATCCCCTGCCACTTCCTTCAACATGTCCCGTCCTCCTCCATCGAGTTAGTCATGAGTCACCCATCGTATCACAGTGGGCGAGATCAGTTTCTCCGCGCTCACACCACGAACTAGTCCCCTGCACCGTACGGACGCCTCTCAACATCAGACAATCTGCGAGCGATCCGCTAGGCATCCCGTGCCGGTTATGCTACAAACCTGCCGAAGGATTGTCGGGCTCGCTCGAAGGTCGTTCACATGACGATGGGGCAGCGTTCAACATCCCCCGCGCGATTGATCCTGGCGGGAATCTTCTGCAGCCTGGCCGTGACCGGCTGCCTCTCCCCTATCACGCTGAATCGCGCTGTGACCGCCTATGATCAGGCGATCACGGATGCCATCTCCAAACAACTGCTCATCAACATCGCCCGCGCCCATCAGCATCAACCGATTCACTTCACCGGCGTCTCGAATATCGCCGCGACATTCGATTTCCGTGTCAGCGCCGGCGCCACTCCGGCACTCACGGGAGAGGCCAGCAGGGCGCTCATGCCGATCTTCGGCGGCAGCGTGGCGGAGAACCCCACCATCAGTATCGCACCGATCGAAGGGGAAGAGTTCACCAAGCGGCTCTTGACCCCCTTTCAGGAAACCAAGTTCCTCCTCCTCCTCCGCCAGCGGTACGACATCGATCTGTTGCTCCGGCTGATGGCCCAGGAACTGCGGATCACGGAGAATGGCCAGGAGGTCGCCTATCGCAATACACCGGCAGATCGGACGGGCTACGAGATGTTCCGCCGGGTGGTAACGCACCTCTCGGCCATTCAGGACCAGAACCAGCTCCATGCCGAACCGCTCGTCTACAATCGGACCTGGACCATTCCTGCCAACTCGGTCACAGCCGAAGGTTTTCAGGCGTTGCAGAAAGAGTATCACGTCACCTACAACCAGAAAGACAACAGCTACACCCTTCAAAAGCAAATCACGGGACCAATTCTCATCACCAACTATGACCCCTACACGCTCTCACCAAAGGAACGGGCCAGGTTGATCGATGAAACGGAGGAAGGGTACCTCAACGATGTCTCCTTCGACATCCGGCCGGGGCACGTCGGAGGGGAATTCCCCCTCAAGGGAGATTTCCGGCTACGGAGCTTCTATGCCATTCTCAACTTTCTGGGCCGATCGCTTGGAGAAGACCCCGAATACCACGTCGACAAAGATCCTCGAACCCCAGAGGTCCTCGAAAATCCCGTCCGCACCATGGAGCTCGTGCTGTCGGATAGCGCTCCCTCGGAAGCAGATCTGTCGATTCAGTCCCATGGGAAATATTACTCGGTCAACACCACGGGGCCGCTGGCACGCTGGAACCGCGAGGCCTTCCAGATGCTGTATCTCTTATTCCAAATGACCGTCAGCGAGGTGCCTCGCGTCGGAGTCCCCAGCATCACCATTGCGAAGTGACCGGACCACAGTGTCCCCACCTCTGTGATCTTCGGCCACAGTCACCTCCCTGCTGCACAGACACACGCCCAAGGATCACCGCGGCAACCGCGACGAAGGCAACTCGACCTGTCGCCCAGCTATCATACAGAACAGCAACAGCTCTTCTCGTGGATAGAGCGCCTCACCGAATGTCTTACTTCCTCCAGAGCCGCTTGGGAACATCAAACGAGTACCGGAATTGAACGGCCACATATTTTTGAACAAGTCCTGGCTTATCCAATGGTTGGTCCTGCTCTCGATACACGCTCACTTCCATATCCTCGCGAAACCGCACCGCCAGCCCGATAATCCAATCCAACTCGGTGGGGTTGAGCGTGTTTCCAGCCTCCCGATCTGTAAAGAAATTCATATCTCCATACAGCACGACTCTATTTTTGTAGAGGTCGAGATCCGCATGGGCCACATACCGGTAAAGGGCTCTTCCGGTATTATCTGGTCGGGCAAAGTAGTTGCTGTTTTGAAACAGCCACCCGGCACCGGCATAGGCCGTCAGGTTCTGATGAGGAAAGAGTGCTTTCCACCAACTCAAATCTTCTGTCGCCTGAAATCGAGCCGTGAGCAAGGTATCCGCATAGGCTTGCTTCAGGCCACTCTTATCAATGGGAGCATCGCGCTCATACTGGATACGCCAACCAAATCGATCCACAAGGCCTGTGAGCGCGTAGGTACCATCCCATTCACTCAATACGATCCATCCGTTTGTTCGATCTGAGAAGAAGTTTTGATCGGTGTAAAAGGTCAGATATTGCTTGTAGAGGTCGGTTTCCAAGTGAAGCATGTGCCGGAGACCGACCAATCCCGTGTTATCGGGACGAGCAGCGAAGGTCGGGTTGGATACAAAGGCGGCTTCGAGAAAATATCCCCCGAATAAGGTCTCTTCGGCTTCCCGTGCCGCGGCGTCGCCCGGCTGCTCCATTGACGGCAATGGACGACCGTACTTTTCCAACGCAAGGGACAAGGAAGGTGAGGCCAGAAGCCCAATGCTACTCAGGGCCAGGAGGCCAACCGCACACGCGAGGGTGGTGATCTGTCGCTGTTCCAGACGCCTCTTTGTTCCTGTTCGGGCAACAAGCAACATTGAGTAAACGACGAGGTAGAACTGTGTGTGACGGACGATGAGAAGCGTCATGATGTCATCCTTTCCCCCTGTCCCCGAGGACCGGGCCGGAGCCATCATCACGCTCGTTGGATTAGGCCACGAGAGGAGGGGCTACGCAGGGAGATCGGGATATGCTCAAGGGCATGGGATTTAAGTCGGCTATGTCAGATTGGCTACTACCACTCGCATCCATACGAATTTCCTCCTAAAAGTACAATCGCCCAAGATCTGTATGATTTGGCATAACAGCGTTCAAACAGCAGCTAGATCGACGGGGCCTTCTACCTCACCATACAAGATGTGTCAACCAGGAGTTACGACCCTGTGCATCAAGATTGACAGAGTAGTCTTTACTGAACACAGGTACGAAAAATCTCCTCGCAGTGATCCGTAGCATCAACCGACGGGGGCACCGACCTATACTCGACCCCCACCACGCGATCATCCTCCATGAGGAGGCGCGCCCAACACCCATGATGAGCTCCCGGTCTACTGGCCTTAGAGGAGGCAAATGATTCCTCAAACATGGGCGCTTCTTTGTAGTAGGCCAGTACTACTCCCTCGACCGTCTTCGTTTCCTCAAGAGGGTTGCCCGCACACGCAACGAGTTCTTGTTTGCTTTTCCCAAGCATGGCCTTCCCGATAGGGTTCGGGTCCATCGGCTGAGACCCAGCACAGCCGATGAGCCAAGCAGCGGTGCATACAACAAAAATAGAGACGGCGCGGATCATGTTCGCCTGCATTGTTTTCTGAGGAGCACTGCTCTTCTCCTGAAGGCAACACGTGAACGGGTAGAGAATGGCCGGTGATGCCTTCCGATTCTCGTGCTATTTCGGGCCGAGAACATCCTTGAATACTGTTGCCAAATCGCGGAGTGCCCGGGCGCCGTCGCCGACAAAGGCCGACCCATGCATCGTCGCCAAGGTCTTCGGCTGCAACTCGGCCAGCCGATGGAGAGTCGGCTCCGTGAGCGGAGTGTACGGCATATAGTTGGCCAGCGGCCCTTGCTGATACTCCACGAGCACCTGTCGGCACCGGCCCAGCAGGTCCGAATGCGTGGCCGGCTCAACATCCCCGTTCTGATGAAAGAGGTCCGAACACAACAGCGTGTGCTGGGTCTCTTCGAACAACAACCCCGCTTCCCAGCAGTGAGGCACGTGCGGTGTGTGCAAAAAACTGAACCGATACTTGCCCGTATTGAGCACGTCCCCGTCCTTCATCCCCAATGCAGGACGCACCGCCATGCAATCGTCGATGCTCACCAACTTGCCCACCACACTGCATACGGCTACAGACTCAGGCGCAAGTTGCTGCCACTCCCGCAGCGAACCACATTCATCCGCCTCAAGATGGCTGAAACCGAGCCATTTGACGGCTTTCGGATCGAGCAACGTCGCGACGGCGTCACGGACCTCGGCAAACATCGCGCGTGGGCCGGTATGAAACAGTAGTGGCTCGTCGTCGCGCACCAGGAACTGATTGAACTGTAGATTGAAATCCGGCACGAACGTGGAAATTCTGAACACGTCCGGCGCGATCTCCGAGACGGTCGTCATGGGAACCTCCAAGTGTGGAAGAAAAGACACGGTAGGCTACCCCCGGCGCTCCAACCTGTCAACGAGAGGAACCTGCAGGGGACCATCTGATCACCGCCCCGCATATATAAGGTAGTGAATAAGGTAGCAAGTTCCTGACTTTGTCTCTGCCTCTGACCCGTCAAAATCCGTAGCGTCTGCTAAACTTGCCCTAGCAACGGCACCCAGTCTCCGGCGCACCTAGAGGCATTGTTATGTGGCTTCGTCATGGATCCTGGCTCTTGCTGACGGGAATGCTATGGGGCTGTGCAATGGTGAATGGCACCCCACCGTCTGGCTCTGAGCCATTATTTCAAGCCGATGCGACCGACGCGGCCATCCTGGAAGCCGTCCATCGAGAACAAGAAACGCGGCTGAGTACCTGCACACAAAACCACTCCTGCGATCAAGTGCATTTCACACGTGCAATGATCGCACTATTCCAGAATGGAGACGCGGCAGCAGCTTCATTTCAGGAAGCATTGACCGTAGCGCCTAATGGTCCGTTCGCGGACTCAAGCGCGCGATGGATTCGGTTTCTTGCCAACCGGACTGTCCACTCTGCTTCCGCCCAAGAGCCCGATGGGGCGTTAGCGGTGATGAAAGGGCTGGTGCGCACATGGCTGGGACAACAGCGTGCGGCAAATGCAACCGTCACATTGCGGACCGGGGAAACACTAAAGAACCCGGGACTAGCCGTACACAATCTCCGGCAGCGGATTCGCAGTCGCGATAAACGCATCGCGGAATTGACGGACCAACTCAGTGCCCTGAAACAGATTGATTCGGACGCGCATAGGAACAGCAAGCTGAGTCTGTCCAAAACTCCATCCAAATAATGCCTGCTAGCCTGTCACTCCTCGAGGCTTGGTCGGAGCAGGAATGGTCCATAGACCATGGCAAACAGCAGATAGGCTCCACTCCAACTACCTGCCGCCATACCCATGACAAGGTTGGTTGAGAGACCCGTCATCGGCCCGAATACCCTCAGTACCGCACCCACATTGACCAGCATATAGATACAGACCGTCAGAGGGCCCGCGTGCCGAGGACGCCCTGTATGGCCCAGGCTAGCACGAGTCATCACCGCCAGAGTCATGGCGCCCACTGCGCCGGTTGTAAACGCATGCACCGCATCTTCTGCAGGCAGACCAATCTCGAGAGTCGAACTTCCCAGTATGAACAGCGACAATGCGAACCAGGCATATCCAATGTGCAGAATCAGCACCAACGGCTCACGCCATGTGAGCCAGCCGTACCAGCGTGCCAGACGACCCAGATTGGCGAACCCGGCCATCGCGAACATCCAACCCGTCACCATGGAATGCGGTTGAACAATCCAGGACACGACGGCAAATCCTACGAGCGCGATCGATAGGCCATCATAGCGGGAAAAGGGTGCCGGCCGTTCCGTCCTGCCGGATCCATCCAGGAGTTCGCCGGTAAAGTTGGGGATCAGACGCCCACCGATCAGCGTCAGCAGCATCATAACCATCCCGATGGCCCCGCGCTCGGTACGATCCGCCGCCATCCCGCTCAGGGTGAGCACGTGGAACAGGATATTGGCGCAGGCCAGGAGACTCACCAGCACCCCCATCGGCGAACGATCCCAGCTCTTCGCCACGGCAATTTCTCGCCAGACCAGCCCCGCCACCGCAACAAGAAACCCCACGTCGATAATGGCCGACACGAGGGGCGTGAACCATGGGATCGCGATCAGCAAGCGCCCGGCCAGCCACAGGGTAAAGAGCAGCATCAACTCATACCCTCGGATCGGCGGGCGATCGGTCCAGTTGGGAATAGCCGTGAGAAGAAATCCCGTGATCACTGCGGGGAGAAACCCAAAGACCATCTCATGCACATGCCAATCCCGCGCCGGATAGAGAAAGGTCGAGTCACCGACTCCGGCAAGCACCAAAATCCAGACAGGAATCGCCACACCGGCAAACAGCGCGGCGCCGAGAAAAAACGGTCTGAACCCGTAGGAAAAGACCGCAACTCCCTGATAGCCGGGGCTCTCGCTCACCTGCTCAGTCATAGATGATGTCCTCAACGCTCAACACCTACGAAACGTAACAATGATCGATCCCGCCAAGCTACGTGCTGCGGGCGGCCCTGTCAATGGATGGTTGGTCGCACCGGGAAGTTCATAGTGCGGCGTACAACTTGCCGTCAAAAGCTCAGTCGGTCAGGATTCCATCCTCTCGCGATTATCACCGTATTCCCGTTCATGTATAATGGGATGTCTTTATACTCGGTTCTACGTACCTGACACGCCAGCTACACATCCAGAGAGGAGGAACACCATGAGCACGGCAACGGTGGAAATCCCGACTCACCAGCAGGTCCTTACCTTTGTAAGCAAGCCCCGGAAGATGCTGATCGGCGGCAAGTGGCTCGAAGCGGCATCGGGGAAAACCTTTCCGACCTATAACCCGGCCACGGGCGAAACTCTGGCCCACGTGGCCGAAGGCAACAGCGCCGATGTTGACAAGGCGCACCGCATCGCGGCCGAACTGCGCGCAGGGTCGGTGTGGATCAACTGCTACAACATCTTCGACGCTGCGCTGCCTTTCGGCGGATACAAGCAATCCGGGTGGGGCCGCGAAATGGGCCATGACGCGCTGGAACTGTACACCGAGGTGAAAGCCGTCACCGTGCGGCTGTGAACGATCAAAGGAGAACGACCGAGTCGGCGGAAAGAGTAGAAACTGGCTCCGTCACACTGGAGTATAAGATCAGAACCCCTACCTGCTATATTTAGCGAGAAACTGCCGAGCGCTGTACAACGTGGGTTTGCGGGATGGGATTTTCGGGACACATACGTATGAGCCCCCACCCCTACACAGAAGCGATCCCTCAAGTATCCGCTCTACGTCTTTTAGTCCTTTCTGAGGTTGACGACTGGGATTTTGGCCGGCAAGTGAAAGCGTGCGGACACGAAATTGTAGCCTGGGCTCGCCCTACGTGGAAACGAGGCCCAAAGTGTAGCGGCCTGTGTTATGCGGTCAGATCCACCATCAACGCGATCTTATGCAAGTCCAAACCGGTACGGCCAATCAAACCTAGTTTCGATGCCTGGACATGGCTCGATAAGGAAAAGATCCCGCGCGTTCCCTGCCCCAACGTGAACGCTCCAACGTTTATTGACTATGTGAAAGGCTTGCACGTTGATCTTATCGTCGTCTTTTTCTTCCCTCAGATTTTAAAGGCGGACATTCTCCAAACTCCTCGATTGGGAGTCTTCAACTGTCACCCCTCACTGCTCCCTCGTTACGGAGGACCACATCCGGCATTTTGGATGCTCAAGAACGGGGAATCCGTTGCAGGGCTCACCGTTCATGTGATGACGGAAAAAATTGACGCAGGGGCTATTGTCGCCCAACAAGAACTGATCATTGGAGAGAACGAAAATGCGGGGCAATTGACGCAGCGACAACACCATGCAGCTGCTGCGCTGCTGACAGGAGCCGTCAATGCCATGGCGCAAGGAACGCTCGACCCCAAGCCACAAAATATCGCGGAACGTACCTATTTTGGAAAGAAGAAAGCCGCCGACACTCGTTCTGGATTGGAACGGGTCCGCGAGACAAATTGCAAATCTGTGGCGCGCGTTACAACCCTATGAACCTCTCGCAGCATCTCTTAATGGTACAACCATCAAGATTTACGATGCGCAACCTCAAGAAGGGTCTCCGTCAGGCAGAGCTCCTGGAGAAATCATGGCAAAGCAATTGGGAAAACTCCTGGTACAGACCGGCAACGGGTATCTCGAGATACGGTCCTATGAAATAGTACCGCTTCACGGTTGGCTCAATCGTCTTCTACAAGCGTTCCTGCTGCCTGTCGGCAGCCGTTTTGACCGTGCTCCGTCAGCAATGGGGCTGGCATCTAAAGCCGTCTCATGAGCACGGTATGCAAACCCAAGAGCATCCCGTTCGCATCATGCTCGGCGGTACAGCCTACTCATCCGAGACGCCCAAGGCGAGATGAAACTTCTTCATGGCCTCCTCTCAAGACCGCGTGCGAAGGAGGCACCTGACAAGTAGAATGTCCCCGGTTGATCGCCCCTGTGTTATTTCCGTCTCTACCTTATAGAATGAGCAGACTCGAACGCTGAACATTTGTCATCTTCGGTGACTACCTCTCTCATGGTTACACAGGAGTGTCTTCTATGAAAATGCTGCTGATCGTCTTTCGTCAGTCGATTGTGGAACAGATCCATGCACTGTTGAAAGAATATGAAGTCAACGCGTTTACAGAACTGCACAATGTAGCCGGCAGGGGGGAGACCGGACCCACCGTTCAGTTCTTCCTGTCACCTGGCCCCAACTGTATCATCCTCACCGCGGTATCGGAACAGCTCGCCTACCGCCTCATCGATGGGTTCACGCGCTTTAAGGCGGAGCAGGCGATGGGGCAGCATGACCATCTTCACGTATTCGTCCTCCCCTGTGAGCAAGTGGTCTAGCCACGGGCATTGGTCTACCGCAGTTCGGTGCCGTTACCTCACAACAAGGCGAATCAGACAGCTGCCCCAGGAAAACCTTTTCAACAGACTGCCAGGAGGATGACATGTTCGGTCCAATCACAGTCCCCTTCGGAGCCAAAATGCTGTTCAACACCGTCAAACTCAAGCCCGGAGTCACGTTCGAGGATGTTGAATTGGCCGTCGGTGAACTCTGCAGCGTCGTCAAAGGAACCTACGGAGGTGACAAAGGCGGATTCCTCGCCGGACAAGTGTTCAAGTTCTCCGGCTTTGTATCAAACGAGGGATCCCTCTCTGCATCCAGAACCGCCGACGACCATTATGTCATCGTGACCTATTGGCGTTCGTTCGAAGAGCACGAACGATCCCATGCGGACGAGATCTTCACCAACAAGTTCGCCGCACTGGCGGCCATGTGTTCCGACACCAAAGAACTGGGATACGACATGCTATGGCAAGGCGCGGCAGGGAGCCGATAACAAAAACGATCACCCCCGCAGCCTATCCGAGCAGAAGCTGAAAGCGTGCACACGCCGCGCGATCAGTATTGACCAGACGTGCGATCGATCTCAGCAGGCATAACCTGGCTCATCAACTGGTGATGATGAGCGGAATCACCCGAAATCACAAATCTTAACAAAGGGGTTCCTATGCGGGCATCCACGATAGTCGCAGTGGCGTTTCTATTCGTGTTCGTCGGAGTGCAGCGGGTTGCTCAAGCGGATGAGGTGAAAGCCAAGATGGAGGAAATAAAGGGAGAAACGAACGCGAAGATTGAGGAGGCCAAAGGGGAAGCGAAGGCCCTAACGGAAGAGGCGAAAGGGAATAAGATGAATGCCGCAATGGAGCGGGCGAAGGGGAAAACAAAAGCAGCTGGAGAGAGGATGAAAGGCACCGCGAAACAACTGAAGGCCAAGACAGAGTAAATCACTCGAGAATCTATCCGCTAAGACCCTGCGGAGATGCAATCTCCACAGGGTCTTTCCTTCGGTGCAGGCAACATGAGTCGGCAGTCATTTTCCATTGTCATAGGAGTGCATCCTACGATTCCCGAGAGCTGGCTCCCTAAGCCATTCGAAGAACGATTGACCACGCATCCTCATCGGCGTAGCATACCAGCTAGACGTTCCAGTGACGGTGGCTGCTGTCCCTTCCGCACGCTTCTACATGCCGCCTGCGCGCCGGATCTCACACAGTCCCCTTCACTCCTACGCCGGATTCCTTGTCAGAGAGAATCATTGCCCCAGTATGGATCCTTTGGAACGAGGGTCCTCATGGTGATTGTCAGCCGCCGAGTGCTCCTTCCCTTCTTGGCGCCGCCCCTTGCGCCTTCTGTCTTCTTTGTAATTCCACCGAACCCCATTCAGGCCGGTGACTCTCCGTCCTTTCTATCGGCTACCGCGCCTGCTGGAGGATTTCTGCACTGTTTATCCCGGATCGGGAAGGGAGCCATAAACGGAAGGGGGGCGCGCCAAAAATCGCACTGAACATCCGGACATGAGAGGAGGATCTGATCATGACTTTTCAGACACCCGTGACTGATCGCATTCTCGGCCAAGTACAACGCACGCATGGGTGCGATCTGGATATGTTGACGAAGAGTCTCTCCGACCTGTCCTGGAGCCAGGTCTTTCTTGAAGTTGATCGGCTGAGCCGGGATGGACAAGTGCAGGTGACGCTCGACCCCGAAGGTCGCTACATGATCCGGCTGCCGAATCACAATAAAGAACCCGAGACCCGCTACGTCCGGTCCTGATTAACTGGGGGTCTAAGCACAGGGCCACAAAGAATCGGACAAGCCGATCTATATGCGCTGGCTACAGTGGCAGGTTATGATGCTGGTCCCTCACTTTACCCTAAGGAGAGCAGTCAGACTGTCCTTCACTACGCGCATGTAAATATTCCTTCCAAGCTTGCTCGTTTTCTCGCCTCGGGGGCGGCCTGGATTGGTTCCCGACTGCGCACGTCGAACGACCACAGCTTCATCGTGAGGGTTCCGTGAGCACCGGGGACCAACCAGGCTACCCCCTCCTTTTTTTGGGTTATAGTATTCCTATGCCATCCCGGCTTAACCGGCACACTCCCACGCCCCTTCGTCGACGAAAACGGCGCGGGCGCCGGATAAAGCTCGCCTCGCTCCGGCGTTTCGTACGCGCCCGTTGGCGCATGTTCCGTAAGGTCACGAAGGCCGTGCTGGCCTCGCCACCGACCGTGCGCACCGTCGTGATTCTGGCGGCTATCCTCATATGCTGGCTCGGCGTCAACTGGACCTATCACACGTTCAACAAGCCGAGCGAGGTTTTCTTTCCCTTAGACCGCTCACTCAACAAGAGCCCCGCCGAGACGTGGAAACAATACGGATCGCTGTTCCGCGAGCATGCGACGGCGGTCATCACCCCGGAATTGCTGGCTGCACTGGCGCAGGTCGAGGGGGAGGGAACCCGGTGGCGCGGACCTACTGGCGATGGCATCTGTCGTGGAATCCCTTGGATTGGTACCAACCGGCGTCGAGCGCGGTCGGTATGTACCAGATCACCGACGGAACATTCCACGAGGCGACGCGCTACTGCATCCACGACCATATGGTGGTCGAGGACGGCCCCTGGCACGATCCACAATCATGCTGGTTCAACAGCCTCTACCAGCGTGTCGTGCCAAGCCATGCCATCGAGTTGACTGCGGCGGGGCTCGATCGCCGCGTCGCACAGACAGTGGGACCGCGACAGATCGGCCCGGTCACGCTCCAGCAAAAGCAGGATCTGGCTTCCGTCATTCACCTCTGTGGAGCGGGAGCCGGCCACGCCTTTGCCGCACGCGGCTTTCGACCGGCTCTCCACCAACGATGCGGCGACCATGACGTGCGAGCCTACCTCTCACGGGTCAATGCAATGAAGCAGCAGTTCGCCAAACTGGCGTCCGACGGCAAACGACTTCGGCTCGTCAGCCCTCGGTGACCACGATCGCGCTCACGACTCGCATGCGCAGAATCTTCTCTTCCCATCGGGCGCCTTGGTTTGGTCTTACACTCCGCACGTCCAATAGACGATGTCCTTCCAAGCTTGCTCGTTTCTCTCTTCGAAGGGCAGCCTGGTCGATCCTCAAATGCGCGCGTCGAACGAGCACCTTCCTAGCGTGCGCGTTCCGCGAGCAGGAGGACGACCAGGCTGCCCTGTCTCTCTTCTATTCGAAGAACTTCCTCACCCCCGCCTTAATCTGATCCAACCCCTGGCGCAAGTCGGTCTCAAGCACATCGGCCTTGGCCTGCACCACCACGCGCTTGGCCTTGAGCTGGTCCTTGAACAACACCAGCTTGGTGAGTAGCTCCTGCTTCTTTGACTCCAGCGTGACTTGCTGCTTGGCTTTCTCGCTCTCAAACCGGTCCTTGAGTGACCTCAAACTCGGCTTCGAGCGTGCTCGTCCGGTCCACGAGATCCTCCCACACCTTGCCCGATTCGAACGCGGCCCCTTTCAGTTTCTGTTCCGCAACGGATTCGAACTCGTTCAGGGCCTTGAGAATCTTCGTCCTCTGCTCCTCGAACGTGTCGCGGGCGTCCGCCTTGCCGAGGGCCAATTGCACTTGAAGATGTTCGAGCTTGGCCTGCACCTCAGTCTTTGCCTGCTCTGCCATCTCCTTCGACTTCTGCACGTCGGCCTGGACCTGCTTGAGCAGATCCCGCAGCTGTTGCTTGCGCTGCTCCAGCCGCTGCATCGCCTGATCTTTCGTCTGGGTCAGTTGCGCCTCCAGCGCCAGCGCCTGGTGCTCCAACGCATCCAACTTCTTGTCGAAGCGACGCTCTGAATTCCTTGATTCGCGACATGGGACCCTCCTCTGTGTGAAATGGAAAATATAAACCGGCTACGTTCTGCCGAGCGTGGCATTACATCATGGTAGCGTTTTCAACGGCTGCCGGCGGTCGAGCATCTTCGACCAGAAGTCTGTGTCCTGTCTCTTGGATTTCATGGAGGCCTCTTCCGGTTCGTTGCGGCCTGAAGATAGACTATGTTCCTGTAGGAGCGGTGTCAATCGTGCTATGCGGCCGTCACCAAGCGGTTATCCTAATATAAGCCCCCTGATTTTCCTAATCCCCAGCTCTCATTTCATCCAGCCAGCCAGCCCGCTGTTTTTCGGTTATCCCCTCGATGGTGCCGGTGAGGCTTGCCTGATCGGGCCGATACCGGAGAAGCCCAGGATGTTGCGCTCCAGGCTCCTGAGACCCTGGGCGAAAGAACTACATAATCAGCCCAACTGATGGCCTCCTGCGAGGTCCAGGCATAGGCAGGCACTTTTCAAATTCGCCCTTGCCCAGGGATCTGAACGTCCAGCCGGGCTACATCGCATGCGTTTGACCTCATGCCCTCCGTCTTCGGTGCCTTTGCATATCGTCGCAAGCGTAACAGAGATGCTCTCCGGAGGCATCCGGAAGCCCTGGATGATCGCGATAGGTTTTCCATGTCGTGCCTGTCTCTGATCGGACGTCCTCGCTTGGAACTCACTCGTCTCACGAGTTTGCAAAGTTCCCAACCAAGCCATAACGCACAGAGAATTGCACCTGTCTCGTGGCATTTCAGGACAGATGGCGTATTGTCATTGCCCCATAATGCCACGAGCACGAATCCGAGGCTTCTCGATCCTCTGCCGCACTGCGCGCTAACTCCTCTGTTCTTCACACGTTTGCGTGATCGTCCCCGCGAAGCATTCATGGCATTTCCCTTGCTCATCTGATCTTTATACGAGCCAGACACACATCCGTATCCTGTCCATCAGCGAGGGAGGTGGCCATGCCGATCCTGAAACGACTCCAGAGTTATCTCGACACGAACAAGATTCCCTATGAAGTGGTCAGCCACCCGAAGGCCTATACCGCCCACGATGTGGCGCAGACGCTGGATGTGCCGGGAAACCTCGTCGCCAAAGTCGTCGTGGTAAAGGCCGATCCGTACTTTGTGATGACGGTGCTCCCCTCAACCTGGCGGGTAGACTTGAAACGATTGCGAGATGTACTGGAAGCCCGCGACATGCGATTGGCGACGGAAGCGGAGTGCGCGAATCTGTTCCCCGATTGCCAAGTGGGAACAATGCCGCCGTTCGGCAATCTCTACGGCGTGGAAGTGTATGTGGATCAGCTCCTGACGGAAGACGAGTCCATCGTGTTTGAGGCCGGGACCTACGTCGGCGCGATCAAGCTACGGTACAAGGACTTTGCCGATCTCGTTCGCCCGAAGGTCGCCGCGTTTCATCACGAGCCGTCGAAGATCGAGGGCTAGGAGTCGTCCGATATGACCTTCGTGACGAGGCGAACGAGGTGCGGCCCGATGCGAGCCCGCAGGCATTGAAAAACCAGAGGTGCATTCGCGGGAATACATTGAGGACTTTTCGGACCGAGCGCAACGCAGCTGCATATGGACCATTCGCCGGCTATGAAGTCGGGAAAATCCGCTTCCGCCGGACCGTCTGGATATGCTGGAGGGTCGATTCCGGATCTCTCACACCACGAAACTGCATCACCTCATCGCCGCGAGCGGATGTGAAGACAATCGTCCCGATTCCCAAGAGCCGCGCCATCAGCCCTTGCTTTATGGTCGTCTCACTGATGTGTTCAATTGCCATCGCCTGAATCTCGCGCCCGGTGAATGCATTCGTGATCAGCACCCGCTGTGACGTCGCCACGTACCGCACCCAGTAGCGCAACGCCATTGCCACGACCACAAGCGCAACAGCCCCGATCATCCACAGTCCCGAACCAGGGAGTGCCGCCTGCCAGAGCAACGCCCCACGCAAAACCGCAATAAGACTGACCACATATAGCCAAACAAACTGATTCCAGGACACATACGGTCTGCCAGAGCACCGGTTCCTTCGCCTCATCTGACTCGATCATCTTAGTATCTCTGGCCTCCAGTGGCAGCATAGCAGAGCCTGAGAGCCCAATCTTCTGCGCTTTCGGACAAGCTACCCTGAGTCCTATTTGCGGGGGCATGGCGCACCGAACGCTATCTGAAACACAGCACGACCGTTGTCGCCCTTTGCAACAGGGGCATTCTGAGACTTGAGGCACTTTGCCCGGCAATCGCAGGCGAACCGCCTCTTTTATTTTCGTTCTCGCACCTTACACTCTGGCGTTCTCACCATTCTCCCGAGTAGGGCTCTGCCACAGCTTGACGGCATGTCGCTTGCTCTTTAGTAACTTTGGAGATGCGGCTGAGCCTCTCTGAGGCATATCGAAGAGTGACATCGTCGATGTGAACCGCGCTCACGCGCACAACAAAGGAGGAGTCCCATGTCCGTCGCGAAGATCATCGAGTTGAGTGCTGAATCGCCGAAGAGTTTCGAAGATGCCATTCAGGACGGAATCAGCCGGGCATCCAAGACCATCCACGGGATCAAATCGGCTTGGGTGAAGGAGCAACACGTGGTGGTCGACAACGGCAAGGCCGTCTTGTTTCGCGTGGATATGAAAGTCACGTTCGTGCTGGATCGATGAGTCGTGAAGATAGCCGCGCGAGGCTGACGGGACGGGCAAGAGTTGCTCTGGTTCATCTGGTCTGTCTGGTTCAACTAGACAAATGAGACAAACCAAATAAACCAGAGCAACCAGTCCGGCCTCGCACGCCATAGCCTTATGAAGTAACTTTCATTAGACTCCACACTCAGCATCAGCAAGGAAACTGCCCACCTTCCCATATCTTGTGTCTTGCATCGCGGATACCAAGGAACTATGATAGCGTAGATCTGTTAGCATTATTTGCTTGCCGTCCCAGAGGTGCACCGTGAACCTCGAAAAACCAGGACCAGCCCCACAAACTTTCCCAATGAGCCCGCCCGCTACCTGTAGACACAGCCGCCTGATCTCCGATTGCGTCTCGGAGGAGGAACACAAGGCCGGCAAGGTGCACTGTGTTGAATGTGGAAGCGTCATTCCCGATCCGCACCTCCAACGGGAATCCAACGAAACGTAGTCCCTCTCCCACCGGTTTTTGTGACCATCAAACTTCTCGCACAAGAAACGGTACCTCTACATTTGCTGAGGTATTTGGCAACAGTGGCCTGACTTGTCACTGACCCAAAACTCCTCAACCTGCCGGATGGCGTGGCTCTTTCTCCGATGCTCTAAGCCTGTAAGTCCCTGTGCTACCGAACTTCTCCCACTACCATCCGACGCCACCATCCTGTGGCACCGACGATGCACTTCTGTTCCTCCAGCAGCGCGTTCTCCTGCCCCATAGGTGGTGCATGGCACTACATACGACCGTCGAAGAACAAGTGATCGACGTGCTGCACAGAACCCATGCCTGCGACCTCGAAGAGGTGACGCGTCAATCCGCCAATCTCACGTGGAACCAAGTATTTCTCGCCGTCGACCGTTTGAGCCGAAGCGGCGAGATCATGCTCATGCCCAGGGGCCGGGGCATGTATACATTGACCTTTCCGGACCGGCAGGAAGATCGGCCCGATCGACGCTCACTCCCATCTTAATCACAAGGAGGTTTGTCATGTCTGATTTAACTCGTTGGCAACCGGTGATGACGCGCTGGAATCCCTTCAAAGATTTGGAGGATATGGAGAAACGCCTCTCGACGTATTTGGGTCGCCCCGCTGTTCGGACCGAGGCCGGGAAGGAAGCCATGACCGTCGCCGAATGGTCGCCGCTCGTCGACATTACAGAGGACGACAAGGAATATCTCATCAAGGCGGACCTGCCGGAAGTGAAGAAAGAAGACGTCAAACTGACGGTCCAGGACGACGTGATGAGCATCTCCGGCGAGCGGAAGTATGAGAAAGAGGAAAAAGGGAAGAAATACCACCGTGTCGAGCGGGCGTACGGAAGCTTTATGCGGACCTTCACCCTGCCGGAAGATGCCGACGGCAGCAAGGTCAGCGCGGAATACAAAGACGGGGTCTTGAAAGTACGCCTGCCCAAGTCGGAGAAGGCGAAACCGAAATCGATCGAGGTGAAGGTCTCCTGAGACTGGCTGAAGGAGGTGTGCGATGTTCCGACATCCCTCCTATCTTGAGGTTCCGTGGGACACTCATGGGCATCGCGCGACCACTGGGACCTCATCGTCATTTGTGGTGGCTGATCGCGCTTCTGGTTCTGCTCGCCATGTTTCTAATCGGCGTCGGCGTCACGAGCGGACTCATCTAGCCGCTCCCGCAGTGAGATCCACGGCAGCGAGAGAAAGAAGGAGTGTGCGGTGATTTTCAAGAACCGTGAAGAAGCGGGCCGTCAGCTTGTCGCTCAGTTGTTGCAGTATCGTAACGATCCTCGGGGTCTCATTCTGGCCCTTCCCCGAGGCGGAGTGGTCGTGGGCTATCAACTCAGCCTCGCCCTCCATCTCCCGCTCGACGTGTTTATTACGCGCAAGATCGGTGCGCCGGGCAATCTCGAATATGCGATTGGGGCGGTGGCCGAGACGGGATCGCGCTATTTGAATCAAGAGGCGGTCAGCGCCTTTGGCTTATCCCGGTATGAGCTGGAGCGGTTGATTCATGTCCAAGAGAAAGAGATCGCCAGGCGCAAGGACCTGTACCGGCAGGGGCGGCAGCTCCCGAAACTGACGGGCCGCACTGTGCTCTTGGTTGACGACGGCATCGCCACAGGCTCGACATTCCTGGCCTCGGCACTTGCCATTCGCAGTTTGCAACCTCACCGTCTGGTGGGAGTGATTCCGGTCGGACCCCCGTCGACAATCCGTGAAGTCCGAGCACATGTGGACGAGTTGGTGGTGCTCATGACACCGGACCCGTTCGAGGCCGTGGGAAATTTCTTCATGGACTTCACGCAAGTCGAAGATCGCGACGTAGTGGAATACTTAAATCTGGCCGAGGAGGCGATGCTCGAACGCACGCCCTCGTCACCAGCCTCATAAGACGTCTTGTCAGCCGACGGAGGTGCACCGGAACATGTCCACACATTCCAAGATCCCGTCAGGGTTGGGAGATCGCAGAGACCAAACGTATCAAGAAGACGAACACGACACCTATAAACTGCAGGGGAAGCTCAAGGAGCCCACTGTCTGTCCAACATGCGGGGCAGTCTTTCACAAAGGGCGGTGGACCTGGGACGCGAAACCGGCAGGTGCGCACGAAACTCTCTGTCCAGCTTGTCACCGGATCCACGATAAATACCCCAAGGGTCTCGTCACGATTAGAGGGACCTTCAAGGATATCCAGCACGAACAGCTGATCGGTGTCGTCAAAAACACGGAGAAGAAGGAGAAAAAGGAACACCCGCTCTCCCGAATCATGGCGATTGAATCACAACCTGAGGGCCTGGTCATTTCGACGACCGACACCCATCTGCCACGGCGAATCGGCGAGGAGCTGAAACATGCCTACCACGGGGAGCTGGAGTTGCATTACGACCAGGATGAACAATTCGTACGGGTCACCTGGACCCGCTGAACCCTGGTCTCAATTTGACGCTTGAGGGCGGCGTCTGGCGCATTCGCGGAAATGTCGGCGAAACGCCACGGGTCTTGCCGTTCGGCACGACACCGCACCCGTTATTCTGAATGGGAGGCAGTAATGAGAATCGTAGCCGGCGTGGATTGGTCGGACGACGCCTTTGCCGCCGTGGAACAGATCGGGTTGCTCTACCGCCCGGACGACGTCGTGCTCGTACATGGCGTAGATCTAGGCATGCTCCAGTCTCCTCTCGTGGCTGGGGCGGTCAATCTGCAAGGCTACGACGAGTTCCGCCAGGCCTTGATAGATGCCGGGCACCAGGCCGTTGAACGCTGCCGCACCCTGCTGCCGGCTGACATTCCCTCCATCCGAACGATGTGCGAAGTTCAGCACCCGGCTGCCTTCATTCTTGACAGCGCCGCCGCGGTCAAGGCCGACCTCATCGCAATAGGCACGCACGATCACAGCCGGGTAACGGAAGTGTTTGCCGGCAGCATTTCGCACCGTATCCTGCTCCATGCCACGGTGCCGACCTTGATCGTGAAAGGGAAAGCTCGACCCGTCGCCAGCGTCCTCATGGCGGTGGAAGGCCTCGAGGATGCGATCCGTCTGCGCACGTGGCTGACGTCGCACCCCTTCAAGAACCCCGTCGCGGTCACCATCCTCTCAGTCGTCCCTTCGCTCCACATGATCGACCCGCAAGTCATGGTGGGACTCGAAGGCTGGTCTGAGCAACAGTAAGCGGCATGCTGAACAGGTCGTGAACGACACGGCCCAGGCGTTGGCGAGCCCGCACTTCACAGTGTCTACCATGGTCCGCACGGGCGATCCCGTGACTACTGTGTGCGAAGTGGGAACTAGCCACGACCTCTTGGTGGTCGGCTCCCATGGACGGAAGGGGCTCGGTCGATTCTTGCTGGGCAGCGTGTCGCACGGAATCGTGCATCGAGCCGACCGCTCGGTACTCGTGGTGCGCTGACCGCCCGATGCCCGTGTAATCGACTGTCCTCAACGATTCGTCCTTGAAAGGATGCAGAGCTATGAACGTTCGATGTGATACTGAGCGTGCTGTTACTGGTGATGGGATGCAGCTCATGGGTCGCCGCACAAGCGGTGCGCGGGAACCCTCAAGCCGGCCAGGTGGTGTATGAGAAGAATTGCCTGCGTTGTCACGGCGAGAAGTTAGATGGGGCCGGGCCGGAGGGAGCAGTATCTGATCGTACGCCCTACGAACCTCCAGTCCATCACCTCGCGCTCAAAAACCGATTGGGAGCTCTTGATCACGATCTCCCACGGAGCAGCCTTCACCCCCATGCATGGGTTCCGGGGGAAGCTGACCGACCAGCAAGTGATGGATGTGCTGGCCTATGTGCGGATGATGGCGCCGTTCGACCCGCTCAGTTGACGGGCTTTCCGGCGGCGGAGACATGATCGCACACAGGCTCTTCGTCCTAGCGCTCCTCCTGACCGCTCTGACCTGCCCGCTCGCAAGCGCAGCAGTTGAGCTTGCGAGTGAGCAGCCGGACATCAATGTCTTTGTCCGTCAAGGCTGACCGCATTGCACGGAACCCGAGCAGGTTATCGAAGACCTTCAGCGCGACCGGCCAAGAGCATGAAGCAGATTCAACCTTTGTTCCAACCGCCTCCGGCATCCGGGAGTCTGGAATCGGGACCGGTCATCCTGCGCGATGGCACGACCGCATCTCTCCGCCCCACCCGTGCGGAGGACCAGGCGATGATGCAACGATTCATCGATCGGTTGTCACCGGCATCCAGACGTCATCGATTCTTCTCTGAAACCGCGCCCCCTGCCGACACCATCGCGTCGCTCTGCGATTCCTCGAACCCGTCCAAGCAAGTCACCGTTATGGTCACGAGGACCATCGCCGGACAGCCGCGTATCATCGCCACCGGCTCCTACTGGGCGCGGACCGGCGACGAGGCCGAGGTGGCCATGGCAGTCGATGACGACTTTCATGGGAAAGGGCTGGGAACGATCCTGCTCGAACGGTTGGCGATGCTGGCCATACACCGAGGCTTCACCAGACTGTGGGCGGTCACACACACTGACAATATGGCCATGCGAGAAGTCTTCCGGGAATCCGGGTACCCGGTCCATGAAACCTATGCAGGCGGCGACATGCAAGTCGGGCTCTCGCTGCACCAGACCGAGAGCACGACGACCCGCTTGGAGTTGCGCGAGCGTATCGCCACGGCCGCCTCGCTCCGCCCGTTCTTCTATCCTCGTTCCGTGGCCGTGATCGGAGCATCCCGCGATCCCACGAGCATCGGCTACCGGATCGTCGAAGCCCTCGCCGGCAACCGGTTTCGCGGCGACATCTATCCGGTGAATCCCAAGGCAGCAACCATTGCTGGCTTGACCGCCTTCTCGTCCGTCGCCGCGATCCCCGACGCCGTCGATCTGGCGGTGATTGTCGTGCCGCGTGATGCGGTGCTGCCCGTCCTCACCGATTGTGCAGGCAAAGGCATCAGCTCCGTGATCGTGATCTCCTCTGGCTTTGCCGAATCAGGCCCTGACGGAAAGCAGGCCCAGGACCGTCTCGTGGACACTGTCCGTCAACAGGGCATGCGCATGATCGGACCGAACTGCTTTGGGCTGCTGAATACCGATCCGGCCATCCGTCTCAACGCCACGTTTACGTCGGCCTTTCCCCCCTCAGGCCGCATGGCCATGGCCTCACAGAGCGGCGCACTGGGGCTCGCGATCCTCGCCGCGGCCCACCGATTACAGCTGGGAGTGTCCTCGTTCGTCAGCGTGGGAAATAAAGCCGACGTCTCCACGAACGATCTTCTGCAATATTGGGAAGACGACCCTTCCACCGACATCATTCTCCTGTACCTGGAGTCCTTCGGAAATCCTCGACGCTTTGCGAGAATTGCGCGGCGCGTCGCTCGCCGCAAACCGATCGTGGCGATCAAATCAGGCCGGAGCCTTGCCGGACGGCGCGCGGCCAGCTCGCACACCGCCGCACTCGCATCGAGCGAGGTGGCCGTGGACACACTCTTTCAGCAGTCCGGAGTGATCCGCGCAGACACCTTGGATGAGCTCTTCGCCCTGGCCCGAGGGCTTGCCGATCAACCCTTGCCGAAAGGAAAGCGCGTCGGCATCATCACCAATGCCGGCGGCCCCGCCATCCTCTGCACCGACGCCTGTGAAGCGGGCGGGTTGTCTGTCCCCGAGCTGTCCAAGGCGACCACCGCGGCCCTGTCAGCATTCTTACCTCCCGCCGCCTCGGTGAAGAACCCGGTCGATCTGATCGCATCCGCCACTCCGGACCACTATACAAACGCGATCACCACCCTCCTCGCCTCCAAAGAAGTCGATGCCCTGATTGTCCTCTACATCTCCGTGACGGTCGGCGACGCAGCCGGAATTGCGAACGGGATCTTGCGCGGGATCTCCACTGCCAGACAAGCCGGTGGCACCGACATTCCGATCTACATCTGTTGGATGGCGGAAGGGGATCTCGAACGGACCTTTCAGACAGCAAGCGAGAAAATCCCCACATTTCCATTGCCCGAACATCCGGCAGTCGTGCTCAGCAAAGCTTGCCGGTATGAAGAATGGCGCGCACAGCCGCTCGGCATGATTCCGGATTTCGACGATATGGACTTCGGTACTGCTCGAGCCATCTGTGCCAAGACCCTGTCTCAAGAAGGGCTCGGATGGCTGACCGTCGAGGACACGAGAGCCCTCCTCGCCTCCGCGAAACTCCCTGTGGCAAAGGGCGGAATCGCAAAGACCGTGGAACAGGCAGTGGCATTGGCCCGTGAAGTGGGATTTCCCGTCGCCGTCAAGCTCGCGTCACACCAGATCTTGCACAAGACCGAGATGGGCGGAGTGCATCTGAATCTGGCTGATGAGCAAGCCGTGAGGAATTCGTTCGAAGCGATTCGGGCCAGGCTCGCACAGGAAAACAAACTGGATGCGATGGAAGGCGTGCTCGTCCAGCCGATGCTGTCAGGCGGCACGGAAGTGATGGTCGGCGTCACCCACGACCCGCTCTTCGGCCCGCTGATCGCGTTCGGCTTAGGAGGCATTCACGTAGAAATTCTCGGCGACGTACGGTTCCGGATCACTCCCCTCACCGACCGCGATGCAGCTGAGATGGTGCGCGAGATTAAGGGCTATCGATTGCTACAAGGCTACCGAGGCCACCCTGCAGCGGATGTGGAGGCGATCGAAGAAGTGCTGCTGCGTCTCTCTCGCCTCGTCGAAGAAATTCCCGAGATCAGCGAACTCGACCTGAATCCGATCTTCGCCCTGCCGCCAGGCCAAGGCTGCCGGATCGTGGATGCCAGAATTCGTGTTGAAAAACTGACGGGGTAGGCGGGGTAGAGAAAGGAGCCTTGCGGATCAAGGCAGCGTCTTCAACCAGGCCTTGATATCGGCCATCTGTTGCTCCGTCAAGGCGTCTTTTAACGGCGGCATCACGTGTCGCCCTTCGGACAGGATCTTCCAGAATGCCTGCTCGTTCGACAGCACGGGATTACCCGCCAATCGAGGACCGATGCCTCCTGTCGCTCGTGGGCCATGACAGACGACGCAACTGGCGTTGTAGAGCCCCTCGCCGCGTTTGGTGTCCCCTGCGGGATGCATTGAAGCCATGCCGCTCGAACTATTTCTATCGGCGCCCTGTGGCCCACCATCGCTCGCCCGAGCGAGATGGTCGTCCACGTTGATGGTGGCTCCTAGGAGCAACACCGAGAGGGCAAGGGGGATCAACAAGTTTTGCATGGACGCGGTTCTCTTTCTTCCCCCTGCATCACAGAAACACTGCATCATTTGCTTTTCGCGGAGCCTTCACTCCTGAGGAGAGCCAGGTAGGCCAGCGTGTCGGTGAGTTCTTGATTGGTCATGGTCGTATCCGGAAACATGCCGGTTCCCGGATGTCCTTCCCGGATTGCACGTGCGCGCTGTTTGTCAGTTTTCAGGTATAGCGCCTTCGGATTTCTCAGATCGACCGGTGGAGGATTGAGCTGCGCGATGAGCGCGGCGGTGTCGGCTGCGAGTTGCGGTCGTTGATCCTTGTTCCCATCAATCCCATGGCAGTAGTGGCACACGCCCTTCCCATTGAAGACTGCTCTGCCTCGTTCGGCATCGCCTGCCGCCTTTGTGCTTTTGGGTGACGGTGGGGAACTTCGGCCCAGGCATTCATCTCAGACATGTGTGTAAACTCAATCGCCAGCCAGCCCACTAGAAGGAAGCCGGCAAGAGAGAGTCCCCTGAGAATCTTACGCATCGAGTCAGTCATCGCATCACCCTCCCAATTGATCCCCGTCAGTGCTGTCCGCAACAGAGCTTGTATCGCTCCTCCGGGATGTTCTCCATATTTTGAAAGACGGTTTCGCGATCTTCCGGACCGGCCACCTGATCGATGGCGGGATAGAGAGCCCGCTCTTCTTTCCTGTTGTGGGAACCGAGTATATCCAACAGCGCCTGTTCCTCCTGATCGCTGTCGGGATTCTGCTCCGCCACTTTGCCATGAATGGCCTCGAGCTGCTGCCCGATCTGGCGATGCTCCGCTCGCATCACGACGGTCGGCCCGTCTTCCGACCTGCCGGTTTTCTTTTCCCACAACGGAAACAACAGATCCTCTTCCCACACAATATGGCGCTGCAAGCCGAACTTGAATGCTTTGAACGCTTCTTTAGCCTTGGGAAAGTCAGACCGCTTCAACTGTTGAAAGGTCTTGAACAACTCATCCAGCCGGTCATGATCCTTTTCAAAGAATTTGCTGATGGTGTTTCTGCTCACTCATGATGCCTCCTGTAACCACTTATGAATGATCTCTGACTTTGAACTCCAGGTGACAGGCCACGCAGGCCTTCAGCACGTTATTGAATCGCGGCAAGATCTGTTTCAGATCTTTGGAGGGGATGATGCGCGCCAATTCCTCCGCGGCTTCGTGATGTGCCATGGCCAGATCGTGATAGGCAGGAGGAAACTGCTCCGGGTGCTGTTGCGCCATCGCCTGTCGATGCATAAAGAAACCAAGATGCGATTCGGTGAGCCCGCGTGCCAAGCTCGTAGTCCTCTTCAACCAGGGCGTTCACAATCACTTGGATCGTTTCCAGATGTTGGAGCATGACCGCACGATGCGCTTTCGCATCAGATGGCGAGAGAGGAAGGAGCTGTCTGGTATCGGAAGTGAGATATGGATTGGACCGCTGGTCACTCTGGCGCGGTTCGATGTCGGTGCAAGCGGCTGATAACCCAACACAAAGAACCGCCAGCGCCACCCCTCGAAGGAGAACCTGTTTCCCTCTATATAATAGGAACATGTGAGTCGCTTACCTGTGACGCTTCGGCCCAGATTGCGGAGGCACTCATGCCTCTGAGCGTGATCCCGACACGATAACGACAACGTCATCCTCTCAATGATGCATATGATGATCGTCAAGGTCATGGTCATGATCTTGCCACGCCAACTTTCTTTCCCTCCCCGACAGACTTTGGCTTCAGCGGAGTAAATCGGGCCGCATACGCATCCTGTTCCGGCAACTTGACAAATACCACAATCACTGTCTCCGGGTTGATCTGAAACTCGCCGCTCCCTGTCAACATATTATGTTGTGACGGCTCCAGCTTGACTGTTATTTTGCTTCCGGCCTTATCCTGTTGAATATTCGCCTTACCCTCTCCACCATCGGTATTAATCTCTTGACCTGTGTGATCGGTCACATGCAGTACCAGCTCTCCATCCTTGGCAACGAGCTCCAGATGATATGGACCTGCCGCGCGGACTTGCCCGCCATGTGGCGACGGCATAGCATCCAGAGATTCGTCAGTATGTGCCCAAACAGGCTGAAAGATAATCAGGGTGAGCAGCAAGCACAGCAGCAATGATCGATGTATTCATTTTTTCTCCTCAAGGTACGAATCGGAATGGCAGAGGAATTTTCAAAGACATCTTAACCTTCTCTCGATCAGATAAAAAGGTTACCGTTGATCTTCCGGATCTTCAGCCATTCCTATGCGCCCTCGTGAGTGTCTCAGCTACAAGACGTATTGAGAGGAGGGGACGCCTGCCCCTGATTTATTCCAAGTCGTAAGACAAAGGTAGGCTGTCGCAAAAGTCGATAATCAGCCATGCTCTGAAGTATCCATTACTGCAGAATCGGTGAAGCTGCATGTGAATCACGAGTGAACTGAGTTGGATTTAGGACAGCACCCACCATCCTCACCGCTCGGCTACCGTGTGCCCATGCCACCCATACCACCCATGCCGCCGCCTGGTCCCATCATGGGTCCCATGCCTTCTCCATGGCCCATCATGCCAGGCCCATGCTCACCACCAAACGTATGTATGTATTGGATGACGCTCCAGATTTCTTTATCCGTCAGTTGCTCGCCGAATCCAACCATGCTGGTACCGACCGATCCGTGCTTGATCACCCAGAAGACTTCGCCTTCAGTGCGATGACGCCAGAATCCGTGGTGCTGGAAATTACGAGGCGATGGATTCAACTGGGCGGCCAGCGGCCCATTGCCGCCCCCGTCTTTCCCATGACAGTTGAAGCAGGCGCCCTTGCCGTTATAGAGCGCTTTGCCTTGCTCGACGATCTCCGGGGAACTCGGCAACGGGCTCGTAAGTGCGCGCGCTTCAGCCAGTTTGTCGGCCGGCACCAACTGCTGCATCATGTGCCGTTCGGCGGCTCCGGCGGGAATGGCAAAAGAAATCACGGCGACTATCACCGGAAATATACTCGTCGTCTTCATCACCTTGCTCCTTTGATCGTCTATTGCGGAGAGCCGAACCAGCGACGCAGAATGGTGTCGCGCATTGGACATGCGAGTAGGACGGCCTCAGTGCTTCCTCGCACGGACACACCTTACGGGGCGATATTGGATTCGATATCGACTCCAAGACCGATCCAGGCCCGCAGCAGATCGTGCCGCGTGATCGAATAGGCCACCGTGCCGTTCACTTTGACCGGCAGATTGAGGAGTCGTTTCTCTTCCATAATCTTCACGGCCTCGTCGATGCTGGTGTCCTCCGTGACCGAGATATGGTCCTTGGCCATGACATCACCTGCCGTCAACCGGTTCAAATCCTTCTTCGCCTCAAGCGCGCGAAGGATGTCGAACTCGCTGACGAATCCGATGAACTCGCCCCGTTCGTCCACCACCGGCGCTCCCGGCGTGTGCGTAGACAGTAATTCGACGGCCACTCCCATCGCATTCTGGTTTCGTTGAAATACAAGGTCGTTCGTCGCATGAATTTGCCCCACAGTCTTGAATCCCCCGACAGGAACACCCGGTCTCGATAACGTGGTCATGACAACCTCCTCCGTAGTGTTGAACGGCTACAATTCGTTCGCCCAATCGAACAGCCTAGCTGCTGAAACCCTGCACATCTCTCGCCTGCAGATCTCGAAGACTTGCATCCATTGCCTCAGAGTCGCTCTTCTATTGGGTTTGAGACAGCCGCTTCGTTATTGATTCGTCGATCGCATACACTCCTGTGCTTTCTCATTGATTCATATCCGAGGTGTCCAACATTTTTGGCAGTCACTATTCACAACTCCCACGTGTAAGCCAGCAACCTCTATGCCAATCGGCCAGTACGCGCGGGGCCGAATAGAGCAGGATTAACAGCAGGTTCGCCAATGGAGATGTTGATTTCGTTTCGCCGTGCCAATAGAGTGGGGAGTCTTGCAACGATAGAGGCAGGTAACTGAGGCGAAATGCGACGATGAAAGAATCCGGGAAGGCACATCGGGCCATGAAGGCCGCTTATGGTTGACCGAAGGACCGCACGTATCGCAGCACCTGCCAGGCTTCTTCTTCCGTCAGTATGAGCGGAATAAAGGGAGCCATCGCCGTTCCCTTGCTGCCGTTCTTCAATATCCAGAACAGTTCCCCATCGGTTCGAGCGGCTTGCCATTTCTTGTCGGTGAAATTTCTCGGTAAGGGGCCTTTCAGGCTCCCCGGGGCAATATCTTTTCCAAGCCCTTTCCCATCCGGCCCATGACACACCTTGCAAAAGGCTTTCCCTTCATACAGCGCTTTGCCCTTCGCAATCATCTCCTCGCTGGCAGGAAGTGGATTCGTCACGGCGCGGGCCGCTTCGATCTGATCGCGTGGCACCCGCGGGCCGCATGACCGCCTTGTCAGCCGCCCACGTCAGGCCCTCGGCAGTCAGGAGAACCCCCACCATCAGCACAGCAATCGATGTCATCCTGACTCGACTCGTCATGGCGAACAATCCTTCCTGGGCGAAATGAAGACACAACGGGGAGACCGTGTTGCCACGCTCTCCCCGCCCTCATCCACACTCACTCTGGGCTTACTACTTTCGATGCTTGTGTCCGACAGACTGCGGGTGGCCGACCACGCCGGTGGGCGCCTTGGCTCCATCCGGCCAGAGATGAAAGATGATCCCGTCTGTCTGAGCTGCCACGGCGGCGACTTCCTTCGCTTGCGCCTCCGGCATATCGAGAATCTGGACACGACCCGTGGCGATCTCGACGTCATGGTCATGATAATACTTGTTCCAGGTTTTCACCGGCACATGCGCGCGCGTGACCGATTTGGAGATAAAATACTCGATATCCGTGAGCCGCGCGTTCGGATCAGTCGATTCAAACAACAGACACTGCAAGACTTCCGGTGAGATTCCCTTGCAGTAATGGTGATACGGGCCGTGCACGGTGCCGTCTTCAAATTTGTGCGGGGCCATGACATGAAGGGTAAAGCCATCCGCCGGGCCTGGCTTCTTCTCCGCTGCTGGAGCGGCTGGAGCAGGGGTATGGTCCTGGGCCCACGCCGCCCCCACGGAAAACACAGCGAAACTTAACACAGATGCGATACTCAGCGCTCGAATCATGAAATCCTCCTACGGTTAGTGTTGGGGTACAGGGGCTTTCGCCTAGTTCATCTAGGACGATAGAAACCCTCCGCATCCGACTGACTGAGTGCGTTACGGCTCACTGACTCCTTGACGATCACTCCTCACGGCCTCCTCGGCCCTCCGAACTCATCTTTCACCGGCGGATCACGAAGATTCGCCTTCTTTGTCTCAGAATCGTACTTCCACAGGGTTTGAGACAGCCGATTCATTTTGGATTCGTCGATTGCATACATTTCTGTGGGTTCTCCTCGATTCATATCCGACGTGTCCAACACTTTTGGCAGTCTCTTCTCACAACTCATCAGTATGAATCAGCAACCTCTATGCCAATCCGGACAAGAGAGCAGAGTTTCGGCTAGAGAGGGATTAACGGGGTATTCGACAATCGAGATGTCGGTCTCGCTTTGTCATGTCCCCGAGAATGGCGGAATCTTGCGACAGTAGGAGGCTGGACCACTGAGGCGAAATGCGATCATGTGCAGAGAATCTCGGTGGTCGCCGATGTTACAAATCCAGTTCCACCATCTTGCGGTGGAATCGGCCGACCACGTTGGGATCCGGCGACAGGCGAATCGAGGCTTCATCCTTGCCATCGTACGACAACAAGTTCAGCACGTGCCGGAGGCTTTCCAATCGTGCCGCCTGCTTATCGTTGGCCTTGACGATAATCCAGGGGCTGAATGTCGTGTGTGTCTTGCTGAACATTTCCTCTTTGTAGCGGGTGTAGGAGTCCCACAGCTCTTGCGCCTTGTCATCGACCGGGCTTAACTTCCATTGCTTGAGCGGATTCTGCCGGCGCGCTTCGAATCGCTTCGCCTGCTCTTCCTTCGAGATCGAGAACCAAAACTTGATGATGGTCACACCATCTTCGTAGAGCATATGCTCGAATTCCGGAACCTGCTGCAGAAACCGTTGATGTTCCTTCTTGCTGCAGAATCCCATCACCGGTTCAACCACCGCGCGGTTGTACCAACTCCGGTCGAAGAACACGATCTCACCCTTGTTGGGCAGCTGGCGGATATAGCGCTGAAAGTACCACTGCCCTCGTTCTTCGTCCGATGGTTTGGGTAGCGCAACTACCCGCATGGCGCGAGGATTCAGATGCTCGGTGAACCGGCGGATCGTACCGCCCTTCCCTGCGGCATCGCGCCCTTCGACCAGGATCGCAATCCGTTCTCCTTTGCTCTGCACCCACCGTTGAAGCCTGACTAATTCAACCTGCAATTGCCGCAACTCTTGCTCGTACAGCAGCGTCTTGCGCACGTCCTCGATATCGACGGCTTTGTTCTCGAGCAGCTGAATGAGGCCTTTCCTTGTATTAATCCGCCGAAGATCCTCGTCGGTCAAAACGCAGCGCAGTTCGCCGATACGTCCTAGCTCCTGTCCGACAGATTCACTGCGCGGCAGTCGATAGCCGTCGCCTTCCCGAGGCACCATCGTTGGAATGGTCTCCAGCTCATTGACATTGAGGCGCCCCGCCTGGCCCGCGCGCTCATCGACGTCCGCTTCATCCCGCCGACCCGCTCGGCCCTTTGACTTCCCGGTCGATTCGCCATCAGCTGCCATACAAAGACTCCTTTCTTCGCCGCGAAATCAGAATGCCACGTTCCGGTCACGTTCGGCCACGGCCTTGATGTAGTCCGGCATACCCTTGATCGTCGCGCCCGCGACAAGATCCCCGGCGCCGATCTGCCGCGCCACGGCGCAGGCCCCGCAGACCCAGATGGGAATATTCGCGGCTTGCACGGCTGCTAGTAGATCTTTCATCGGCGTCAGATTGACTCCCGTCACATGATCGGTGGTTCCCTTGCGCCCGAGTGTCACGGCTTCATTCCAGAGCCAGAGTACGACCTCGTGCCCTTGCTCCTTCGCGACCTTCGCCGCCATGAACGGCAGCGTCGCCATCGTGGGATCGTCCGTGCCCCGACTGCCGGAAATAATAAATGTCGCCATGGTGTTACGCTCCTCCGTTCGTCATGACGTCAACTCGTCATTGTTTGAGAGATGATAACGTCTCCAAAGAAGGCACGAAGAATGTCGCGCCAGTGACGGCTCGGCTGAATTCCATGAGCCGATCGTGGGCCCGTCGCCTGTCGTCCCCATCATCCGGGCCAACATCAAATCGAAGACATCAAGGGACTTCGTGTAGGCGGCGAAGTAGAGCCCCGCCTCGCGGACAGTCCCCCAGGGATAGCTCTGTCGAAGGATCTGCAACTCCGCACCGTCCCGCTCGATGACGACACGGCTGATGTGGGCCGTCTGAGGCTTTTTCGCTTTGGACAACTCGACGCTTCCCCGCTTCGTCCTTCCGATGATCTGTTCCTGCTCCCGGTCATCCAACCCGTGCCATCGTTCAAGATCATGAACATAGCGCTGGACGGCAACATAACTACCGCCCGCAAAGGACCGGTCCTCTTCCCCAATCAAGGCAGCGACAGCCCCGGCCTTTCCCTTGGGGTTCTCGGTTCCATCGATAAATCCGGTCAAGTCCCGTGAATCCCGATACCGGAACCCGTGGATCTCCTCAGCCATCGTCGCCACAGGTTGAAGTCTCCGCACGAGTCCCATCGCGAGATCTAGATTCAGGTCATGACGACCAGAGGTAATCTGCAGAAACAAATCCCCTCCCGTCGCCGGTGCGACTCGCCCATTGGCCTTGATGGCGCGGAACGGCCGGAGTCCGGCAGGGCGGCTCGCCGGCGAGAGCTGGTCCCAGAGTTCCGAGCCGATGCCAAGGGTACACTGGAGCCTTGCCGTCTTCGCCTTCTTGGCCAGAGCGCGCGCTGACGATAGATTATCCCGTATTGCCTTGTTCGGGGCTGTACGCTCTGCACCGTCGGCAACGGTAAACGTCAGGAAGTAGGCATGCGCACCCCCTGCGGAGAGCACGCCTGGCTGCGGTGTTGGCATCCGTCAGTCCTTTCCGATCTGTCGTTCGTCAATCGCCTGTCGCGCCTTTCGCGCACGTCATCGCGCGTCCCGCCCTATTTCGCCAGCGACCGGATGTACTGAATCACTTGCCACACCTGCTCATCCGGCAATCCGACAAACGACATCATCCCCGTTTCCGGCGAGCCGTTCTTGATAATCCAGAACAGTTGGCCGTCGGGAATGTCCTTCATCATCGACCCACATGTGAAGTTGCGCGGCGGGGGGACCAACGCTGCCCCCATGATTCCCTTCCCGTCACCCTGCTCTCCATGACACATTGCACACGCAACAGGTTGGGCTGTCTTCAAGTAGAGTGTCTTCCCTGCCTGAATCGTTCCGGCTGAAGCAGGAAGCGGATTCGTCTTGCTCAAGAATTCGTCCGGCGCTTTCGCCGTCTTGCGCGGTTGCACGCAGACTCCGCTCGGAGCAGCCGCCATGTCCGGCACCCCCTTAAACGTCGCTTTCAAGTAGGCCATCACATCAGCCACGCCCTGCTGACCGATCGTCAAATTCCAATAGGGCATGTTCGGCGACTTGCCCATCGCCGCGCCGCCATGGTTGATGACATTGTAGAGATACTCACTTGGGAGCTTCTCAAATGGGATGTTGGCATGAATGGCCGGCTTCGGGATCAGTCCGGAAACCGCCGGCCCGTCACCTTTGCCCGTCGCCCCGTGGCACTGCGAACAATATTCTTTATAAATCACCTTCCCGCGATCCACGCTGGCCTTCCCGAATTCAGGACTCGTCCAGGGTTCGTAATACTTGAAATCTTTCACCCCCTGCACCATTAAGTACCCGATCACCGCGCGAAGCTGTGGCTCTGTCGCGTCGGCCAAAAACTCGCCGCTGTGCGGCGTGAAGTCCTGTGGATTTTGCCCGAAACGGAAGAGCCAATCCTGGTCGTACCGCTGTCCGGCCGCTACGAGCGATGCGCTCTGCGGACCCCCAATGAGCTTACCGTTCTCTTCGATGATGTGACAGCCGAGGCAGGCGTGCGCTTTGTACGCCATGCCGCCGAATGCGGCCTCGAACTTCGTCACCTTCGACAGATCAAACGCGCCGACTGTGACTCGCGAATCCTTGTTATGCTCGGCAAAATAATCGGCGATGGCGTTGGCCTCTGACTCGGTGACCACGGGGTGCTTGGACGGAACTTCGTTCAGATCCCATCGATAGCCCTTGGCATACAATGGCTCTTCTTTGCCCGTCAGCCATCGAATCAACCAGGATCGCTGATACTTGCTGCCGGCCCAGATGAGGTCCGGAGCCTTGAGATTGAAGCGAGAATCGGGCTTGCCCTTCCAGCCGGTGGCATTGCACGCAGGTCTGCTGAATGATGTCCTTCGCGCGCAACTGATCGCTTCCGAACAAGAGAGGAGGGGACGAGATCAACCCCACCAACGCGAGTACTGCGCTTCCAATGACCATCCGGCTTCTCACATTCATGCCGCCACTCCTTTCACGATGGCTTCTCCCCGCGATGGGGATTGAGTTCGATCGCCACGCCGACAGGCACCGCGAGGGATTGATGCACGGTGCAGCCATGCGCCACTTTGAGGAGCCGCTCGCTTTGTTCGGTCGTGATGCGATGCGGCAAGTGAATCGACAGTGTGATCTGGCCCACCCGATGCGGCTGTTCCGCCATGGTCCATTCCGCCTCAACACTCAACCCTTTGGTCGAAATCTGATGGCGGTCGCAGAAGCGACCCACGAAATAACCGACACAACCGGCGAGTGAACCGACGAAGAGTTCGACAGGACTCATGCCGGCATCCTGTCCCCCATCCTCGACCGGCTGATCGGTGACAACCCGGTGCCTGCCGCTCGTGATGTCGTGCCGCGTTCCACCATGATAGGTCACGATGAGTTTCATGGTGCCTCTCCTGACGTTCGTAACCTTTCACGTCTCACGCACTAGTAAGGCGAATCGGCAGGCTTCCGCCCTTCGGCCAATCATTCGCTTTGCCTGGAAAATCAGGCCGTGGCTGGGCGTTGATATACGCGGCGACATCGTACGCGGCATCATCCGACAGGCTCCAACCCCAGCTACGCGGCATATTCGATTTGATGAAGGCTGCGGCAACGGTCACCCGTGCCATGCCTGCGGCAATGTTGTAGGACTGTGGTCCCCAGACCGGCGGCGCCGCCATCGTCCCTTGGCCGTCGGATCCATGACAGAAGGCACATTTGTTCGCAAACACTTGCTTCCCATTGGCCGGATCGAGAGTTCGCCGTGACTCAATGCGCTGGAGGCCTCGCCAGGGTAACGTCGCACCGCTCGGTACTCCGCGAGAGAGCCAGGTGATATAGGCCACGACGGCCTGCAGCTTCGAGCTGTCCGGCGGAAGCGCCCGCCCATTCAGGCTCCGCTCGAAACACTCGTTGACACGATCGGCGAGCGTGTTCACCCTTGCGTTGCGAGTGCGATACTCAGGATAGACCGCCGCCAGGCCGACGAATGAGGCGGCGTTCGGATTGAGCCCTCCGTCGAGATGGCAGTTGGTGCAGTTGAGGCGATTACCGACATAGTGACGGGCATACTCCTGTGTATTGACCACAATCTCATAGCCCTGCCGGATCTGTTCACCAAGTTGACTCCCTGGAATGGTTTCATGGGAGGGCGGGGCGAATTCTATCGCGGCGCTGCCTGCTTGATCAGACCCCCGAGGTTCCTCGGTCTTGACCCGAGCACCTTCGCCTGAACAGCTCAGGAGCATAGTCACCCCAAGAAGAGCTGACAACAGCCATATCATGCCCCTTCGTTGTGCCAAGACTGTGCCACTAGCAGGGACACCCTGCCTATTGTTTTAACCTGTCAAATCACAAGATTAGCCGTGAGCCTTCGATCAAGCTGGAGCTAAAAGCCACAGCGCCGACCCTGTGATTGTTGCGGGATGCCACAGAAACTAGACAAGAGGCGAGAGAAGCGAGACTTGCGAGAAAAGCGAGAACGGGTGCAGAAACGCTCATGAGTAATGACGGCTGGGGCAAGGAGCGAACATCCCCGCAGGACAGCCGCACAAGACCGTCGAGACGCGAGGGAGTCGCGGTCCGAAGTTCTAGGTGTTAGGGGTTTCGAACTTCTGACCGCGACTTTCCCGCCTATCTCATCCGGCTCTCTTGCCGGCTGCTCTCGCTGGTGAAGAAGAGACTAGGCGACCGTTCATTCCTTCACAATCACGCCGCACGCGATGCGGGGCCCGCCCGGCGCATCCTTTGTCGGCGGGTCCGGCAAATACTTATCTTCAAACTCATGGATAATGAAGGCGCTCCCATCCTTATCGAAGAGAGTGTTCAACCCCTCGGACAGGGTCACCCGACTTGTGACCGTACGCAGCGACCCTTCCCGGTCGTCGTTCACGGAGAGGTTCTTGAGATCGCCGAGATGGTAGGGATGGTTCCCCAATCCGGGTGTGACGTTCGCCTCCGGATTGATTGCCGCATCCACGTTTCCGTCATAGTGTCCCTTGGCCGCCGCAAAGGGCTCGCAGTTGCCGACCTCGTGAATGTGGATCGCATGGAGTCCCGGCTTCAACTTGCTTTCCGCCGTGCCTTCGAGCTTCAACTTGATCTTGACGAGCCCTTCATACCTCTCGTAGAGATGCGCCTCTCCCGTAATGCCGGGCCCGGCAATAATCGCCTTCGCGTGCAAGGGCTTTTCGAGCTTGCCCGTGTAATACGAGCAGCCGACAAGTGGCATGAATGCCGATACCACAATTGCAGTTCCCACAAATATCCGATTCATGCGGCCTCCTTGGTTATCCGACTGTCCGAGCAGACGGCTGCCCTTCAAGAGCAGAATGACCCCCACAATAGCACAACGAGAAATTTGAATGGTATAGGCACCGGCCGACGTGAGGAGTGGGTACGACCGAACACCCTCACCGGAACTGCAAGGAGAAGACCTCACGGCACATCAACCAGGATGAATGAGGCTCGAAGGAAAATTAGGAGGTTGGAGCTCCGGCAATGAGGATCAAGACAATGCGCGGGGAGTCCTGCTACAGGGATGGGGAGCCGTGCCGCGGCAGAAGGCGACACAGAGGGTCTATGTGATGAGAGCTCCAGTAGGTTTCTCAGTTGAGCGAGCCAGTTTCCCTTCGCCGAAGACCGGATCAGTGGAAGGTTCAAACGGGGTACGCCGACAGCCTCCCAAATGGAAGTACAGAACGGGAATCACGATCAGGGTCAACAGGGTCGAAGCTCCCACGCCGAAGAGCAGTGACACGGCCAGCCCCTGGAAAATGGGATCGAGGATGATGACGAAGGCGCCGACCATCAAGGCCGCCGCGGTCAAGAGGATCGGCCTGGTGCGGATAGCTCCGGCTTTGATGACGGCATCCGACAGGGGAACGCCCGCCTGTTCCTGCAACTGGATAAAATCCACGAGGAGGATCGAGTTCCGAACGATGATGCCGGCCAATGCGATGAAGCCGATCATTGACGTGGCGGTAAAGTAGGAGCCGGTCAACCAATGTCCGGGGAGAATACCGATGAGAGTGAGCGGAATTGGCGCCATGATGATCACCGGCGTGACGAACGACTGAAACTGACCGACGATGAGCAAATAGATCAGGAGCATCGCCACGGCAAAGGCAATCCCCATGTCGCGGAACGTCTCATAGGTAATCTGCCACTCCCCGTCCCATTTCATCGCAATCTTGTCTTCCGACCAAGGCTGTGAGGCATAGTATTGCTCGATCTTGTATCCCTCGGGCAGTCGATAGTCCTCCAACTTCTTCCCGACTCCCAACACCCCATAGACGGGGCTCTCGGCCTGCTCGGCGCCGGGACCGCCAACATCGGCGACTATATAGACCACCGGCTTCTGATTCTTGTGATAGATCGCCTTGTCTTGGACCGTCTGCTCGATTGTGAGCAGTTCGGACAATTGCACGATGCCACCGGTATTCGTGCGCAAGCCGATCTCACCGATATGCTCGAGGCCAGTCCGATCCGCCAGCGGCAGACGAAGCACGATTTGAACGGGGCTTTTCTCCTGGGGAATATGGACCAGCCCGACGTTCGTACCCTCCAAAGCCATGCGCAACGTGCTCACAATCTCCTCGGAGGGAATTCCGGCAAGGGCCGCCTTCGCTCGATCGACCGCGAAAACATATTTCACTTGGTCCGCCTCAACATAGTCGTCCACATCGACGACCCCGGGCGTGGACTCGAACAACGATCGGACCTCTCGTGCAACGGCAATCTGCCTGGCATAGTCAGGCCCATAGATCTCTCCTACCAGCACCGATTGCACAGGAGGTCCCGGCGGCACTTCGACGACTTTCACATTTGCTCGATACTGCTTGGCAATGTCCTGGACCTGAGGACGAATCCGTTGAGCGATCTCATGACTCTGAGCGGTTCGTTCGTGCTTCGAGACAAGATTGATCTGAATATCAGCCTCGTGGGGCTGTTTTCGCAGGTAATAGTGACGCACCAATCCGTTAAAGTTAAACGGCGAGGCCGTGCCGACATAGGCCTGATAGTCCCGCACCTCCGGCACAGTCCTCACGTACCGTCCCAATGCCTGCGTCACTCGTGCGGTTTCTTCGAGCGTCGTGCCTTCCGGCATGTCCACAACCAGTTGCAATTCGCTTTTGTTGTCGAACGGCAGCATCTTTACCACGACGTGACGCGTGTAGAACAACACCACGGATCCTGCAAGTAACAACGTGACAATCCCAAAGAAGGCATAGGCCAGGATGGGACGAGCCAGCAGCGGAGAGAGGACTTGCCGATAGATCCGCGCCGTCAATCCCCCCTCGTCGCTTTCATGCTCGACGCCGGCTACCTTTACCCCGGCCCGATAACAGGTTTGGCAGAACCAGGGAATCACCACGAACGCGACCAGCAACGAGAAGAACATGGCGATGGAGGCATTCAAGGGGATCGGCCTCATGTAGGGTCCCATGAGGCCGGACACAAAGGCCATCGGCAGGAGGGCGGCTATGACGGTAAACGTGGCTAAGATCGTCGGATTTCCGACCTCGTCCACCGCATAGATCGAAGCTTCTTGATGAGGCCTTAATCCCCGCGTCAAATGACGATAGGTATTTTCGACGACCACGATGGCGTCGTCCACCAGAATTCCTATAGAGAAGATGAGGGCAAACAGCGTCACCCGATTGATGGTGTAGCCGATAAGCATGGACGTAAAGAGTGTCAACGCGAGTGTCAGAGGAATGGCGAGAGACACGACGATGGCCGGGCGCGGTCCCAATGCGATTCCGAGAAAGGCCACGACCGCGACCACGGCGAAGAGTAGATGCCACAGCAGTTCGTTGGCCTTCTCCTGCGCCGTCTCTCCGTAATCGCGCGTGACCGTCACGCGCACATCCGCAGGAATCGTCACGCCCTTCATACTCTCGACTTTTCGGATCACCTCCTGCGCGACCGTCACCGCATTCATACCGCCCTGTTTGGCGATGGCCACCGTCACGGCCTGGAATTCCTCCGTGAGGTGTTGTTCGTCAAGCGTATCTTGCGATCCTCCCTGCGCTTCACGGTTCAAGATTGATGTTTCGTCAGCGCCACCAGGGCCCAGCCCGAACCACACATACTGCATCGATTCGCGCGGCCCATCTGTGACCTCGGCGACTTGCCGGAGATAGACCGGTCGCTGTTCATTCACGCCGACGACCAGACCTTCCAGATCTTCACGCGATCGAATAAAGCGGCCGGTCTCCACGAGAAAACTTTGATTGCGGCTGTCTAAGCGGCCGGTCGACAACGCTCGATTCTCTCCCCGAATCACCCCTGCGACCTGCAAAGGCGTGAGCCCGTAGGCCTTCAGCCTGGTTGGGTCAATCTGAACTCGTAGTTCCCGCGCCCGACCGCCGACGATGAAACCGGCTGAAGTCCCAGCAACTTTCTTCGTTTCCTCCAACACCTGTTCAGCCAGCTGATGCAGTTCAAATTCTCCGTACCGTTGACTCGAGAGCGTGACCGTCACGATCGGGACATCGTTGACATCCTTCGGCTTAACCAGAAACGGCTCGGCACCCGGCGGCAGGAGATCCTGGCTGGACATCAACTTGTCGTAAAGATCGACCAGACTCTGCTCCATCGGCTGGCCGACATAGAAGCGTACGATGATTAAGGCGCCGCCCGGCCGTGAAATGGAATATACGTACTCCACGCCCTTGATCTCGGAGAGTTTGCGTTCGAACGGTTTGGTGAGTTGTTCTTCAACGATCTTTGCGGACGCGCCGGGAAAGGGCAGCCACACATCGGCCATCGGCACGATGATTTGAGGTTCTTCTTCCCGAGGCGTCACAACGATCGCGAAGAGGCCCAGCAACAACGCGCCCAACATGATGAGCGGCGTGAGCTTGCTCCCAATGAAGAGGGCTGCGATCCGACCACTGAGCCCTGGGCGAAACTGATCCATCGTGATGACTGACTGTTATCGATTAGCTGGAGAGGCGGCTGAATTGACGGTCTGTACCGGGGCACCGTCGACGCCTCGGGCACCTTCAAGCAACACTCGCTCGCCTACGTTCACACCGGACAGTATTTCGCGCTGCTTGTCGAACCATCGTCCGACTTTGACCCACCGGAGTCGACCAATCTTATCGGGATCCACCACGAACACACTCGTCAATTCGCCTCGTTCCACGATGACGGAGGCGGGTACGAGCATCGTCTGGGTGACTCCTTTAACCAACTGTAATCGGCCGAACATCCCGCTCTTGAGCCCGGGCGTGATTGGTAAGTCCACCTTCACCATGAACGTATGGGTTTGAGGATCGCCCGCCGGAAGTATCTGACTGACGATTCCACGCAGGGGCTGGGTTCCGAGGGCGTCAATGAGGATAGGAATCTTATCCCCGAGGGAGACGGACTTCAGGTCCCCTTCGGCGACCGTCGCTTCGAGACGCAATTGCCGTGAGTCCTCCATCTTGAGCAACGGCTGACCGGGCGAGGCCAATTCCCCGGCTTCTACTTTCTTTTCGGTAATAGTGCCGTCAAACGGGGCCTTCACGACGGTATAGCTGAGTTGGGCAAGGACCGCCTTCCGATTCGCTTCGGCTACTTTGTACGTCCGGCTCGCGTACTCCATCTCCTGCTTGGACACCGCCTCCTGGGGATACAGGGTCTTCATGCGGTCGAACTGCGCTTTCGCGTTCTCAACTTCCGCCGAAGCACGCGCCAAGTCGGCCTGTACGTCGCGGTTGTCCAGCTGAATCAGGATCTGCCCCTTGGATACCTGCGTCTCTGATAGACTCTGGTCTCGATTCATGCTCGCTGCCCCTCGCGCTTGGCTCCCAGCTTCGCAACATCGGCAGTCGCGAGCAGTTCCTCAAGACCGCGGCCCGGCTTCACTCCGTAGTGTTCTCGATCGAAGATAGGGATTTGAACACAAACCTCGGCTCGATACTGACGCTCCGGGGAGTATATGATGCGATGCATCGGAGGGTCCGGATATTGGCAGGGTTTGAGCAAATCTAAGGATTGAAAGAAGACCCGGCAGAGACGATGGAGTTCCCCAACCAACTCACGAAGTTCAGGATCTTCACCGAACGGCAGGTGCCTGGCATCCTGAAAGGCAGCATACAGGTTGAGTTGAAATCCGATTTGGACGATGCGGCCTGACCCATCTTTCACGTAATAGGGGTCGTGATCGAAACAGACCTTTCTCATGACAATCATGTCTCGCAATGCCTGCTCGCCGGCAAAGGCTCCATCGAGAACAAGCGGGATCGTCATGGCCGACTCCTGATCATTGACACTTGCTGGTACTAGACACCCTTCGGACCAATCACCCTTGACCTGAGCCCCAGCCTATGGTCTCATTCGTCCTTACTTTCCCTCTTGCCTATGTGAGGCGCAAAAGTCAGGAGGATTTCCGGTTTTTTCACGTCGTATCTAACGTTTCACGTTTAATGTTCTGCGGAGAATCGATACAAATCATGGCATGTCGTACAGCGGGCCGTCATACTGGAGAGGCGCTGAAGAATCTGTTGGGGGGGTTCTTTCTGGACAATCGCATCCGCGAGGGCATCCATGTCCTGATGAATCGACATGCCCATTTGTTTGAACGACAGCGGCAACTTCGCCATAAGCGCCGGGTTCACGTCCGCAGCCATGTCCATTCCAGCCGAGCGGGCCGCCTGTGCAATCTGCACTCGACTCGCCTCCTGATCGTGGGCGGCCAAGCCTGTAACCACGCCATGGACCGCCTTCAGCAGCATCCGCATCTCGCCAAGGATCATGTCTCGCTCTGTCGGCGCCAACACGATGCGCATCCGCCCATCTGTGCCCTGTGTCGTCCACCCTTGCACAAAAAACCACCCGGCAACCCCAATCGTCACGATCCACAGTCCCAACGTGATCCGGCAGAGGGTCGATCTCATCGAAGCCCGCTGCCCATGCCGCCGGTTTGTTCTGGAGCCAGCGTTCGCACATAGGCGAGCGCATCCCAAATCTCGTCGTCCGAGAGCGCGTCCCTCCAGGCTCCCATTGCCGTATTCGGCTTGCCGTCATGCACACTCTTGAATAACCTCGCATCCAGCTTCCCTTGAACCGCCGGAGACGTCAGGTCGGCCACCGGAGGAGTAAACTTCATCTGCCCGTTTCCCTTCCCATCAATCCCATGACAACGGATGCAGATCGTCGAATAGATGACTTGACCGCTGACCACATCACGCTCCGGCTGAGACACGTTTAATTCTTTTAAACTAGCGCCCCCGGCAAACGCCAACAGCACGACCCCGACAAGTACAACTCTCATCGCCTTGCCTCCATAGTGGGGCTCCCATCCCTCTCACCCATTGAGTGTCCTTGCGAGTGAGATGCCAGTCAAACCTGGAAATGCACTCGGCTAAACTTCTACGCAAACAATGCGTTAGGAGAAAGGGCCAAGAGGCTAGGCCAACAGATCGCTGCAAATGGCGAGAAAGGCCCCGCTAAGAATCTGGTCACTGGTGCAAGATGCCACAGAGAAGAGACACGTACTCCCCTTCTGATTCACGGTTACGTCTCGTCATGTAGTTCCGAGCGCCTTGAGCTGTTCCGAAAGACGAAGATTCTCGCTGTAATCCACCGGGCAGTCGATCACCGCCGGCTTTCCGCACGAGAACGCGGCGTTCAGCACTGGCTCCAATTCCGACGGCCCATCGACGCGGTAGCCGATCGCTCCAAAACTCTGCGCCATGGCGACGAAGTCCGGGTTGCCGAACTCAACACCGGAGGTCCTTCCGAACTTCATCTGCTGTTTCCATCGGATGACCCCGTAGCCGTTGTCCCGCCAGATCAGCACGACGAGTGGAAGGTGCAACCGCACAGCAGTCTCCAGTTCCTGGACATTCATGAGAAACCCGCCGTCCCCGGTCACAGCCACGACGCGCCGCGCGGGAGCTAGGAGCTTGGCCGCAATGGCCCCGGGCAGCGCCATACCCATGGCCGCGAATCCGTTCGAAATGATGCATGTGTTCGGCACCTCGCAGGGAAACATCCGGGCCATCCACAACTTATGTGCCCCCACGTCGCAGATGACCAGATCATCGGGTGCCAGCGCCTGTCGCAGATCACGAACGATATGTTGAGGTCGCAGGGGCCATCCAGGTGGCTGCGCCCACTCCCTTTCGTATGCGGTCTGCACAAGTCGGCGGCTCTCTTCGGCCCAGGCGAGATCGAACGAAGCAAGATGCTCTCCGATCTGATCGAGAGATAAGGCGATATCTCCCAATACGCCGACATCCATAATATAGTGCGCATCCACCTCGGACGGCGACACATCCACATGCACGATGTGCTTGTCGCGGTTCGGATTCCACAAGGACGGAGCGTACTCCACAAAATCATAACCCACCGCCACAACAACGTCGCTCTGCTCGATGACCACAGCCGGATAATCCCGCATCTGCAATCCAATCGTATAGAGAGACAACGGATCGCTGTCCGGAACAACACCCTTGCTCATGAAGGTGTGGACCACCGGTATGTTCGTTTGTCGCGCAAACCGCCGGACTGCCTCATGCGCCTGTCCCCGGATCACCCCGTTGCCGACCAAGAGGATCGGCCGACGTGCCTGAGCCAAGACCTCGACAGCCCGGTTCACCTGGCGCGTCAGCGGCTCCGGCAAGAACGGCGCCTGCACGAGCAACGGCCCATCCAACTCACGATCACTCACCGTTTCCGCCGCGACGTCCTCCGGCAACTCCAGATGAGTCGAACCTGGTTTTTCGGTCTGCGCGACCTTGAACGCTTTACGCACCGTCTCGGCAATGGTCCGAGGGTGAAAGATCTCGGCGTTCCATTTCGTGACCGGCCTGAACATGGACAAGACGTCGATGAACTGATGCGATTCTTTGTGTTTCCGATCCAGCGAGGCTTGTCCCGTGATCGCAACCAGCGGGGCACGATCCAGATACGCGTCTGCCACGCCGGTGAGCAAATTGGTTGCACCGGGTCCCAAAGTAGAGAGACAGACCCCGGCCTTTCCTGTCAGCCGTCCATGGACATCGGCCATGAAGGCCGCGCCTTGCTCGTGCCGGGCGGCAATGAATTGGATCTGCGAATCCACGAGCGAGTTCAAGACGTCCAGCGTCTCCTCCCCGGGCACGCCGAAGACCCACTGCACTCCCTCATTTTCCAGACAACGCAGCAGTAGGTCCGACCCTTTCATGATAATCCCCTCTTCTGGTTGATCTGGTTTGTTTTGTGTTATCTGGTTGATTTGGTTCATCTGGTTAGTTTCCTTCAACCAAGAAACCAGACAGACCAGATGGGCGAGACGAACCAGAGCAACCCTCACTCGCCCGTCCCGCCAGTCTCCGTGTCTCGCTCGTCTATCCTGCACGGTCTTCTCTTCTTGTCCCAGACGTGCAGGCCATCGAAGTTCTGCTGCGCTGAAATGGTTTTCCCGCAGCCTGCTAGTCCCTCAAGCTACGAAGATAGGCGACCACATCCTCGATATCCTGGTCGGACAGGACGTTCTCCCACTTTCCCATCGCAGTGTTGGCCCGTCCCTTATGCACCGTGCGAATCAGCTGGAGAGCGAGTTGCGTAGACACCTTCGCCGACGTGAGATCCGCAACCGGCGGATTGAACGTCATATGGCCATCGCCCTTTCCGGTTGGTCCATGGCAAACGGCACAGTCTTGCTTGAAAGCCACCTGCCCCGAGTTGGGAGCGTGAGCCACGCTTGGGACATCGGCCACTTTGTGAGGTTGAGCTCTTTTCTCGCCGGCACACGAAAATCATTGGAATTGATTTTCATCTTCATGATTTGACCCTGCTCAATCCCTCGCGCTCCGAGGCGCCTTCCCTTTTGAAAGCGCCTCGAAGCCGGAGATGACGTCGAACAGTTCCTCGTCGATGCCACTCTGGCGCAAACGATGGAATGTCCCGTTGAGGTGCTCCAGTAATTCGTCGATATTTTTGTCAGCGCGTTGCATTGCCGCGAGGCGGCTCGCGTTCTCGCTCGCGAGGGATTCGGCGCAGGCCCGGAAGAGCGAGACGAAAAGATATTCGCGGATGAGCGCCCGCAAGGTCGCGGTGCCGCCACCCATGACCTCAGGCAAGTTTCCCGTCGGCCAGGGAAGTTCGGCCAGCTTGCGTCGCCAGGTTTCGTCCAGCGGTAGCAGTCGCTGACTGACGGGCGTATACACTGCCCCGGACGTGGGGCGGTTGTAGAAGAGGTGGAGTTCGGTGACGTCACCCTGGCTGTGGCGAGTCTCGCTCTCGACGAGAATCTGCCCGACGAGCGGGGTGATGGCCTTGACGGAATTCGGCACAGCGAAGAGTCCGACCAGCGGCAGCCCCGCGTCCGACAGGCGCCCGTGCACGCGTTCGCCGACCGCCCAAATCTGATGTTTGCCGGGAAGAGCGGCCAGGGTCTTCACCGCAAAATCAGCCACCACGTCATTGAACTGCCCCACCAGTCCCTGATCGGAACCGAATACGACCGCACCGACGGAGGCCTCATCGGTGCGTCCTTTACCGTCTGCCAACAGCGCTGTCGGCCCGCTTTCCCGGAAGCAAATGCTCAACCCCAGCTCCACAGTCCGATAGTAGTCGGCCAACGCGCGCACTGATTGCTCGTATTGGCCGATACTCGAAGCGGCCAGGGCTTTCATTGTGCGAACGACGGATTGGAGATCGCCGGCACTGCTGATCTTCCGCCGTAGGCTCGTCGTGGTATCGCTCATGACTTCTCCTTGGCCTCTGCCTTTGGCTTCGGTGTAGTCGCCGGCTCGGGCTTCGGGTTGGCGTGCACCTCAGACGTGGGTTCGCCTTTGGGTTCGGGTTTTGATCCCGGCTTTGGCTGGAAACGGACGAGTGAATGGCGGGCGATTTCGATGATCGTTGTGCGATCCTCATCGCTCAACTTGTCGGCGGTTTCGAATCGCGCGCATACCTCCGCCGGGATGTTCGCCGCCGCCTCGCGCAGAACGCGTTCAGCGGCCGTCATCTGGTCAAGCGGCACGCGGTCGAAGAGTTCCGCGGTCAACGCCAGCAGCACAGCGATTTGTGCGGCCACGGACACCGGCGCGAATTCCGGCTGCTTGAGGCAGGCACGAATTCGCCGCCCGTGGTCGATGATCTTGCGTGTATTTTCATCCAGCCGGGCGCCGAACCTGGCAAAGGTCTCGAGCTCCTCGAACTGCGCGTAGGCGAGCTTGAGATCGCCCGCCACGGCACGGTAGGCCGCGCGTTGCGCCTTGCCGCCGACGCGCGAGACGGATTTGCCGACATCGACCGCAGGCAGCACGCCTAATTCGAACAACGACGGCGAGAGGTAAATCTGCCCGTCCGTGATGGAAATCAGGTTGGTCGGAATGTAGGCGGAAATGTCCTGCGCTTCGGTTTCGATAATAGGCAGCGCGGTCAGCGATCCGCCACCGAGTTCCGGGCGCAAGTGCGTTGCGCGCTCCAGCAGCCGCGCGTGGAGGTAGAAGATGTCGCCGGGAAACGCCTCGCGGCCGGGCGGGCGACGCAGCAGCAGAGACAGCTCGCGATAGGCGCGCGCATGATGCGTGAGGTCGTCGTACACAACCAGCACGTCGCGGCCTTGCGCCATGAAATGCTCCGCGATGCTGGTCGCGGCGTACGGAGCGATGTAGGCGAGGCCGGGTGGATCGTTGCCTTCGGTTACGACCACAATGGTGTAATCCATCGCGCCCTTTTCGCGCAGGGCGGCGACCACTTTGGCCACGCCGGACGCGCGCTGGCCAATGGCGCAATACACGCAGAGCACATTTTGGTCGCGTTGATTGAGAATCGTATCGAGCGCGATCGTGGTCTTGCCTGTCTGTCGGTCGCCGACGATCAGTTCGCGCTGGCCGCGCCCGATGGGGATGAGCGCATCGATGACCTTGATACCGGTTTGCAACGGTACGGTGACGGGGGCGCGGTCCATGATGTGCGGTGCCGTGCGTTCGATAGGTAGGCGCCCGCTGGTAACCACCGGGCCATTGCCGTCCAGAGGCCGGCCCAATGGATTAATAATGCGTCCGATCAATTCGTTTCCCACCGGCACGTCCATCACGTGCCCCCTGCGTTCGACTTCATCGCCCGCATGCAACTGCCAGTAGTCGCCCAGCAGAACCACGCCGATTTCGTCTTCATCGACGTTGAATGCGATGCCATACACATCTCCGGCAAACCTCAGCACCTCCTCAAAACCCACGCCGGGGAGGCCGGAGACTTTTGCGATGCCCGTGGCGATGCTGGTGATCGTGCCCACCTCCCGTGGCGCGAGTTGTGGCGTAAAGGCTTCCCTCGCGTGGCGCATTCCCGCGAACGCGCTGTCGAACACCTGCTGGAGGCTTTTAGGTTCCGTGTTCATTGGCTCTTTGTTTCGGGCTTAGGTTCTTCAGGTTTGGAGGCAGCTGTGGCTTCAGGTTTGTCCTTCCCTTTCAGCAGTTCGTCGACGCCCTTTTCTAGGAACGTAAGGTAATCCGCGATGCTCCAAGCCACCTTTTGTCCATTCGTGGTGAGTTCGATTCCGCTAATCAAGTCCGGCGCGGTCTCGAATCGGACGTGGATTTCAGCCGAGAAGGTTTCGTTGAGCGCCTGTTGGATCACCGCGCGTTGCTCCGCAGGCAAGTCAAACGCGCTGCGCACGAGCGCGGGGTGAGCCGCTGTCTTGAGCGCCGCGGCGAAGCCTGCTTTCGCCTTGCCGTCCATCTCCCGCAAGCGGCGAGTGAACACCTCGCCCAGGCGCTCTTCCAGACTCGTCGTGGCGAGATCCGTCAACGCCTTTCGCGCGATGGCAAACACTTCCTGCTGGGTCCGGCGACTGATGGCGTGATTGAGGTTATGGGCGTCGTTTCTCAGCGTTTCCTGTCGTTTGGCACTCAACGCATCGGCCGCCTTCCGCGCTTCGTCGAGGAGCCGCTGACGTTCGGCTTTCGCCTCGTCCGTCGCCTGGCTCAAGAGTGCGGCGCGCTGCTGGTCGAACTCCTCGTTCTTGTGCTGGAACTCGTCGCGCTCCTTTATGGCTTCGGCCTTTTTCGCGTCGGCATCCGCGAGTTCCGTGGCGATCCGCTTCTCCCGCGCGTCGATGGCGTTGAGAATGGGCCGATACAGGAAGCGCTTCAACAACCACACCAGAATGAGGAAGTTGACGACTTGCGCAATGACGGTAAACCAGTCGATCAGCATGTTTTACTTACCCGCCGCAATGGCAATGACGTGGTTCCAGAACGGGTTGGCAAAGATGAGAATCATCGAGACCACGAAACAATAAATCGCAATGGACTCGATCATGGCCAGGCCCACGAATAAGGTGCGTGTGATCGTCGTTGCGGCATCGGGTTGCTGCGCCAGCGAACTCAATGCCGTGGCGACGGCACGCCCTTCGCCGAGCGCAGGTCCGATACTCCCCAGGGCGATCGTGAGGCCGGCGGTGACGATTGAGGCAATTGCGATGAGCGTCATGCTATCCATAGTGTGTCCTTTCGTGGTTGGCGTAGTGGTTTCAGTCCTCGGGCTCCTGGCTCCGGCTTGCGCGCACGCGTGGCGGCCGCGATATACACCGTGGCCAAGATGCTAAAAATATACGCTTGCACCATGCCGGTCAGCAGTCCGAGCGCACTCATGGCGATCGGAAAGATGAAGGGCGTGATGGTCAGCAAAATGGCGAGAATCATCGTCCCGCTCATCATATTGCCGAACAGACGGACGGCCAGGGCCAAGGTGCGCGAGAGTTCGCTGATGATGTTGAACGGCAACATGATAAACGTCGGTTTCAAGTATTCTCTGAGATATCCGCCCAGCCCGCGATCCTCGATGCCGAATAGCGGCACAGCCACAAACACACAAATCGCCAGCGCTGCGGTGGTCGAGAGCGAACCGGTCGGTGGCTCATAGCCGGGAACGATGGTGAAGACGCTCGCGATTGCGACAAACAGGAACAAGGTACCCAGAAATCCGAGATATTTCTCCGGCTGCCGCAGGCCGACCTCTGCGATTTGCTCTTTGATGGCAGTGACGACAATTTCCAGGAGATTCTGCCAGCGGGAACGTTGCAGACCCGTGGAAAGGTTGCGCGTCACGAGTAGTGATCCGGCCACCAGCACGAACATCAGTCCCCACGTGAACGCGATCGTGGCGTTGAGTTTGAGAAACCCCTGTTGCCAGAAAATGATCTCGTCGGGGCTAAGGTGCATGACTCCCCTCCAGTGCCTGGGGAGGACGGTTTTCTCCCGACGGCTGCATCAGCCACGTCACGACGAGGCGGGCCATGACAAATCCAAGGAGACACAGCAGCAGCTGCTCCCAATGACCACCCGAGACCAAGTAAAATCCAGCCAGGGCAATGCCCATGCGTAGCAGCAGGCTGCCGAGAAACCAACGCGCCACCCGTTTGGACGAAAGGCCCTGACGCACCGTCCACCAAAGACCGCCGAGAAACATCGCTCCGAGCAACACGCCCGTGACCAAGGCGGACGCCAGACTCAACGGTTCATTCATGGTTATTCTCCTCTTGCTCGCGTATTTCCCTGCTTTCCTTGGCCACCCAATGCCACGCAATAACGCAACCGAGGCCCAAACCGATGGCCAGCAGCATGAGTGTCCAGGAATGGCTCCACGGATGGTGCTTGTCTAGCCAAATCCCGAGTGCCGCGCCGAGCAGCGTCGGCACCGCCACCGACCAGCCCACCATGCCCATCATGCCCAAGCCGGACCAGACGGTCTGCGTGACATGACGTTGCGCCTTGAGCTTGCGCGCCGCCTTCGCGCCGACCTGGTGGCTGAATTCCGTCGCGCCCACCTCAGATTTTTCTTCCGGCTCTTCACTCATGATGAAACGCCGCGAAACGACGAATAAACCCGCTCTCCAATTTCGCCAGCACCGAACGCACACTCTTCTCCTGCTCGTCCAGATTCAGAAATTCCCGCTCTACCGCCTCGTGCAGTTTATCGAGGTCCATTCCCCCAATCGCGTTGCGCACGGAGACCAGCACGTCGGCGCCGGTTTTGACCAGGACGCCTTCATCAACAGCCATGCATACTTCACCTTCTGCTTCGGTCTCGAAAACCAGTATCCCAGGCGCAAGTGCCGCCACGCAGTCGAGCCGGTGGGGCAAGAGTCCAAACGAGCCTTCGCGAGTCTCCGCGACGATACGCAATACACCGATCTTTTCGGCGAAGATTTTGAAGGGTAGGAGAATCTTAAGATTCATGCGTGCTGGCTGCATGTCCCACTTCCGGCTGAGGTTCTGGGCTCGGGTTTGGCATTGTGCCTTTGCTTCGTCAATTGTCCCGATCATGTAAAGCGCACTCTCCGGGATATCTTTGAACTCGTCACGCAAAATACGCTCACAGCCGTCCAGCGCATCCTTGAGGCTGACGAGCTTTCCTTTGATACCGCTAAACTGCTCGGTGGCGAAAAACGGCTGGGTAAGAAAACGCTCCAGACGTCGGGCTCGAGCGACCACGTTGCGGTCCTCCGGGGACAGTTGTTCCAAGCCCAGCATCGCGATGATGTCCTTGAGTTCTGCATATTGCGCGAGCGTCCGCCGGATGTCCTGCGCGAGGGCATAATGCCGCTCGCCGATGATGCCGGGCGTGGCCATTTTGGAACTGGACTGCAACGGGTCGATGGCCGGGTAAAGCCCCTCACTCGCCCGTTTGCGCGACAGCACGATGGACGCAGAAAGATGCGAGAAGGTATGCACCGCTGCCGGATCGGTGAAATCGTCCGCCGGCACATACACCGCCTGGATCGAGGTAATCGCGCCGGTATCGGTATTGGCGATGCGCTCTTCCAATTGCGACAACTCGGTGCCCATGGTCGGCTGATAACCCAAGCGCGACGGCATCTGCCCCATCAAGCCGGACACCTCCATGCCAGCCTGGATGAAACGAAAAATATTATCGATGAGCAGCAGCACATCGCGATGCTCATCGTCGCGAAAATACTCGGCCATCGTCAGCGCTGCATGGCCGACGCGGAAACGGGCGCCAGGCGGCTCGTTCATTTGGCCGAACACCATCACCATATTCCGCAGCACGCCCGCCGCATTCATGTCGCGGTAGAGCTCCTCTCCTTCGCGGCAGCGTTCGCCGATGCCGCAAAAAATACTCACGCCTTCGTGTTGCCCGACCATGTTGTGAATCATCTCGGTGAGCAACACCGTCTTGCCCACGCCCGCCCCGCCAAACAAGCCCGCTTTGCCGCCGCGCTCCAGCGGCATGAGCACGTCGATGACCTTAATACCCGTCTCGAAGAGCTCGGACTTGGTAGAACGCCGCGCCAAGGATGGTGGAGCGCGATGGACTGCGCGCCATTGGACATTCGACGGCGCCGGTTGACGGTCGATGGCATTTCCGAACACGTCGAACATGCGCGAAAGAACTTCCTTGCCCACCGGCGCCTGCAACGGCCCGCCGGTGTCTTCCACCACCATGCCACGCGCGAGGCCTTCGGTAGGGGTCAGCGCAATCCCGCGCACGCGATGTGCGTCGAGTTGAGCTAACACCTCAATGGCAATTTCCCCCTCCTTCGCGTGCAACAACGAGTAGATGGGCGGCAATTGTGCATCGAACCGTACATCTACGACACTGCCGCGCACCGAGACCACCGCGCCGAGGTTCGAATGACTGGTTTTGTACTTCATGTTTGCTCTCGCTGAGACACCGTCAGTGTAATTTAGACACACGCCTTTCCCGCCATCACCTTTTCTTTCTACGTCCCGTCCCGGCTCCACTTCCAGTTCCGGATTTCCGGCAGGTCTTGACCGTGCTTGTCGATGTACTGTTTGTGCTCGATCAGCTTGTCCTTGAGTTGCTGCTTCAGGTAGAGCCCCTTGCCGCCGGTTTGCGGCAGACGGTCGATGGTGCCATCACGCCCTCGCGCCTACTCGCTCTGCACCTGTCCCACGCCTATGACGAGACAGGTGGACCTCACCAATCCGACGAAAACCATGGCAGCCTCCTAGTCCCTCACATTGCGAAAATAGGCTACGACATCCTCAATGTCCTGATCTTACAGGACGTTCGCTCAGGTTCCCATCATTGACCCGTCCCTAATGCACCGTGCGAATCAGCTGGGGAGCGGCGTATCACCTTCGCCGACGTGAGATCCGCAACCGGCGGATTGAACGTCCTGTAGCCATCGCCCTTTCCGATTGGCCCATGACAGACAGCACAGTGATTTTGAAACGTCACGCCTCGCTTGGAGTCTCAGCCACCTGTGGAACCGGATGGCAGCCCCCCTATAACCGGCACTAAGAATAGGGGCATGAGAACTATGCGCATCTTCATCGTGATCCTCCCGTATGTAATCACAGACCAGCTGACCATCGAAGGGCAGTAGCAGCGCCGGCCCTCGTCAATAGAGAACATGCCGGTAAAAGACTTTCTTCGCTACTTCAGCCGCACCGACATATCCGACGACGATGCAGAGCAAGGCCGCCAGGAACAGCGGCGGCAACGGCACGAACCCCAGCGGCCCGCGCAGCGGCGTATAGGGCAACAGCAGCGTCAGTCCTACGACCGCGAGCGTCGCAACCAGCAGGCCACGGCTCGGTCGGCTTTGAGTGAACGGCCGACGACTCCGCACGACCAGGACGATGACCGAGGCGGAGATCACCGACTCCACAAACCACCCGGTTCTGAATTCCTCGACACCGGCTTGAAAGACCAAGAGCAGCACACCAAACGTAATATAATCGAATATGGAACTCACCAAACCGAATGTGAGCATGAATTTCCGGATGAAGGCGATGTTCCATCGCCTGGGCCGATCGATCAGCTCCTCATCCACGCGATCACCGGCGATGGTCATTTCCGGAATGTCGGTCAGGAGATTGGTCAATAATATTTGCTTGGGCAGCAGGGGCAGAAAGGACAGAAACAGCGACGCCCCCGCCATGCTGAACATGTTGCCGAAGTTCGCGCTGGTCGCCATAAAGACATACTTCAACGTGTTGGCGAACGTCCGCCGCCCTTCCTGCACTCCTTCGACAAGGATGCCAAGATCCTTTTCCAGCAACACGATATCCGCCGCTTCTTTCGCCACGTCCACCGCGCTTTCGACGGACACGCCGACGTCCGCCGCGTGCAATGCCGAGGCATCATTGATGCCGTCGCCCCCATAGCCTACGACGTGGCCTGCCTTTTTCAACGCCAGGATGATCCGTTCCTTCTGATTCGGCTCGACCTCGGCAAACACATGGACGTCATTCACGCGCGACACCAGCGCTTCGTCGCTCATCTGCCGCAAATCCTCGCCGGTCAACAGATTTCCATTCGACAAGCCTATCGCCTGTCCGACGTGAGCCGCGACGAGACGATTGTCGCCGGTCACGATCTTCAAGGTGACGCCCAGGCCCTTGAGGCGGCCGATCGTCTCCAGGACATCGGCCTTGATGGGATCTTCGAACACCAGGAATCCCAAGAACGTCATGTCCGCCTCATCGTCCTTGGTGATACCCTCTCGCGCGCCCATCTCGCGAGAGGCGAGCCCGAGTACCCGCAATCCCTGGCCGGACCACTGCGCCATCTGCAAGAGGATGGCATCCCGCACGGCAGCCAACTCAACCAAGGTGCCGTCCGCAGTCTCGGCGGTTGAACAGACCGCCAGCATATTCGCCAGGGCTCCCTTGGTGACCAAGAGATGGGCGGTCGGCGTCGCGACTAACACGGACAACCGTTTGCGGACGAAGTCGTAGGGCTCTTCATCCAATTTCCGATAGGGGGAGAGATCGAACGAGCGAGCGGTACGGATGGCTTCGTCGATCGGGTTATGAAACCCGGTTTCGAAACTCGCATTGAGCGCGCCGTGCAAGAGCACCCGTTCGCTCGGATTCCCTGTGATATCGCAAGCGGCCTTCAGCCGGACGAGCCCTTCGGTCAGTGTCCCTGTCTTGTCCGAACAGAAGACGGTCATGCTCCCGAAGTTTTCGATCGAGGCCAATCGCTTCACAATCACTTTCTGCTGGGCCATGCGCTTGGCCCCATGGGCCAAATTGATGCTGATGATGGCCGGCAGCAGCTGCGGGGTGAGGCCGACCGCGAGGGCGAGAGAGAAGAGGAAGGCTTCGAGCACGGGCCTGGCCAGATACACGTTGACCGCAAAGATGGCGACGACCAACACGACGGTCACTTCCAAGAGCAGATAACCGAATTGCCTGATGCCTCGTTCGAACTCCGTCTCCGGCGGCCTGAGTTGCAACCGGCCCGAGACCTTCCCGAATTCCGTGTCCGACCCAATGTGCACCACAACCGCCGTACTGTTTCCGCTGACGACATGGGTCCCGAGAAAGAGACTATTCGTCCGTCGAGCCAGTGGAATGTCGGCCGGCAGGACGCCGCAGACTTTCTCGACCGGATAGGTCTCGCCCGTGAGCGTCGCCTCGTCCACGAACAGATCTTTCGATTCAAGCAGGAGACAATCGCCGGGAACCGTGTCGCCCGCTCTGAGCAGGACGACATCGCCCGGCACGACCTCCTCAACCGGCACAGAGGCCGGGCTTCCGTCGCGCCACACATCCGCTTTGACTTGCACGATCGCGAGCAGGCTGGCCACCGCTTGATTCGCGCTCCGTTCCTGCCAGAACCCGAGCAGGCCGCTGGCGAGCACGATCATGAGAATGATCGCCGTGTCGGTCGGATCCGCCAGAAAGAAGGCCAGCCCCGCGGCCGCCAGGAGGATGAGGATGATCGGGCTGGTGAATTGCCGAAACAGCAGCTCGTAGGTGGACAGCCGGCTCTTCGGTTTCAAGAGAAGATGCGCATCGCGCAGATGACGCCGTCGCGCCTCATCGCCGGAGAGTCCTTTGGAGCCTGAGTCGAGTTGCTTAAGAGCCTCAGCCGATGGGCTGCTCCAAAAACTCCAGCATGAGACATCGTACGAGACATCCTCTCGGGGCAGCTCAGGCATTCAGCAACTTTGTCACGCTCCACAGAAGAAGCAACGTGTACACGCTCCCGAAAAACCACGGAAAGCTGATGGCGCGATGGGCCCACCATTGACGATGCCGACGGAAGGCCCAGTTCGGCTCAAACACCGGAGGCTCGTTCCGTCGATCCTCAATCGGCTGCCGGATCTCATGGAGCCGGTAGAGACTTGTCAGCAGCTTCTCGTCATGCCACTCAGGATCTAGCTCGATTCCCCTCAATCGCCACTCCCACAGCGCATTCTGGCCTGACAACCTTCCGAGGACGATCGCCATTTGAAGACACAGGAGAATCCCAAAGACGCAGAGGAGCACAATCAGCACCGTGAAGGACAACGCTGGTGACTCCCGCGACACGATCAGCCCGATCACCGCGACAAAAATGGAATTGGCCGTGAGGTAGTCCGAGAGCATCGTGTGATAGTCCCGTACCCCGGATGTCCAGAGGGTGAGGAGACGTTCGTACGTTGAGTTGGGGTCGGCTTTGGCTGATGCCATCATAGGCCTTTCATCCACGAATACGTTCCACCGCTAGCAGGATGCTGAAACAGTCGCTCTTCTTACCCGCCAGACCCCGGCGGCTACTTCACCGCCCGCCCTGGAGCTGCCAAGACAGCCTCTTTGCCCAGAGTCGCACCTTTTCCCATGCAGCGTTCTCATATCACTCTCAATGGCCGCAGAAAAGCAAGACGTGACAGGTGAAGCCGGCGGCTGTCTTCAAGATTCGTCGAACTCGACGACCTTGAACTTCAGGGAGGAGCTTCCGCTATTGATCGCCAACACATTCATCGTCGACGCAGCGCCTTCATCAGTTCCATCAGGAAGAATGGCAGAAAGCCCATGGCTCCCATCAATGACCCAGTCTTCGATCGGCAACGGAGCAATCTTGAACACCGGCGCGGCGGCTGGGATGGTCAGAACGGCAACCTGAATTCCGAGAGAGAGTGAAAAGGCCAAGAGGAGCGGACGATTGGTCCACAGACCGACTTGAAACAGAGACAATCGTTCACTTCGGCAGTTGAACGCATGCACCAATTGCGCGACGACCATCACGGTAAATGCGACGGTCCTCGCTTGCTCGACCTCCTGATGGAGACCATACAGGCTATAGGCAAATGCCCCCAACGCGATCGCGCACAACATGACCCCTTGCGCCCCGATGGCCAGGAGTGTGCCGCCGTCCAATAACCGAGCGTCCGGTCGGCGGGGCGGCTGCTTCATCAGATCAGGCGACTTGGAATCCACGGCCAGCGCCAAGGCCGGAAATCCGTCCGTCACGAGATTCATCCACAGAATTTGAATCGGCAACAGGGGCAACGGAAGCCCGATCAACGCAGCAAACAACATCACCAGCACCTCGCTGACATTGCACGACAAGAGAAAATGGATGGTCTTGCGGATGTTGTCGAAGATACCACGTCCTTCTTCCACGGCCGCGGCGATTGAGGCGAAATTATCGTCCGTCACCACCATATCGGCAGCTTCTTTCGTCACATCGGTTCCGGTCACCCCCATGGCCACGCCGATGTCCGCCGCTTTGACTGCGGGCGCGTCGTTCACGCCGTCGCCCGTCATGGCCACGATGGCGCCGCGCGCTTGCCAGGCTTTGACGATGCGCAGCTTGTGCTCCGCCGAGACTCTCGCATAGACCGTCACCTGGTCCACGGTCCGGACCAGTTCATCGTCGGATAAGCGATCGAGTTCCATCCCCGACAACGACTGTATCGGTCCCTTCACCCCTCTCAGTTCTTCTGCAATCGCCACGGCCGTATCCTTGTGATCTCCCGTAATCATGACCGTCTGAATGCCGGCATCGTGACAGGCCTGAACAGCGGCTTTCGCCTCAGGCCGCAGCGGGTCTTTCATGGCCGCGAGACCAAGAAAGACCAGCCGGTCCTCCAACTCTTGCGCCCGATAGGCGTCAGGCTCGCGATCCAATCGTCGATGGGCCATCCCCAGCACACGCAACGCCTGATGTGCGAATGCTGCATTGGCGTCGAGAATAGCGGCGCGAATCGATTCCGTCAGCGGTTCGATCGTGCCGTCCATGCGCCAGCCGATGCGTACAGTGCCGCAATAACACATCCGGCGCGCCTTTGACATACGCGACCGGGCCGTCCGGTGTGCGCCGCACGATCGTCATCATCTTGCGCTCCGGATCGAACGGCACCTCTCCAAGAAAGTGATAGGCCGAATCGAGTGTCTCGATCGTGAGAGATGCCTTCGCCGCCGCAACCAGGAGCGCGCCTTCCGTCGGATCGCCCAGGATCCGCCAGGTTCCCTCTTCCTGACGCAGCGTTGCGCCGTTGCAAAGCACTGCCGCCGTCAGCAGCTCGCGCAGAGCAGGCGGGAGGCGCGAGGGGTCGACGGAGTAAGGCGTCAGCCTCACCGCCTCACGCCTAACGCCTCACGTTTCCGAATCTCCCCCACCGGCTCATACCCTTCGCCCGTGACCTCGAACACTCGGTCTCCGGCGAACAACCTCGTCACCGTCATTTCGTTCTTCGTGAGCGTGCCGGTCTTGTCCGAGCAGATGACCGTGGCGGACCCGAGCGTTTCGACCGCGGGCAGCTTGCGGATCAGCGCATGGCGCTTCACCATGCGCGTCACACCCAACGCCAGCGTGATGGTCACGACGGCGGGTAACCCTTCAGGAACGGCGGCCACCGCGAGACTCACCGCCGTCAACAACATCAAGACCGCCGGCTCGCCGCGCAGATAGCCCAAGACGAACACGACCGTCACGACGCCCAGCGCCAGCCACAACAGCGTGTAGCCGAATTGTTCGAGCCGGCGCTGTAAGGGAGTTTCCGCCCGTTCGGCCTCCGTGGCTTTTTGAATCATCGCGGCGATCCGGCCCAACTCGGTGCGTAAGGCGGTCGCCACGACAAGAGCCCGCGCTTTACCGGACACGGCGACGGTGCCCATAAAGACCATGTTCGTCTGCTCAGCGAGCGGCACATCGGTTTCGGCAATGACGCCCGCGCCCTTCTGAACCGGCGTCGATTCGCCGGTCAGCGAGGCCTCCTGCGTCTGGAAATTCGTCGTGTAGATCAGCCGGGCATCGGCGGGGATACGGTCGCCCGCTTCGAGGATGATCAAATCGCCAGGCACTAATTCCCGTGCGGGAATCGACCGCAGCAATCCCATCGCGAATCACCCGCGCCGTCGCGACCGACATTTTCCGTAGCGCCGCCAAGGACTGCTCCGCCCGGAACTCCTGGACGAATCCGAGGACTCCGTTGAGCAGCACAATGGCCAGGATGGCCGCCGCATCGAGCCAGTCTTCCAACAATCCCGAGAGAATCGCCGCCCCGATCAGCACCCAGACAATGACGCTCGTGAACTGGGAGAGAAAAAGCCTCAGCAGGGAAGGGGGTTGAGCTTCCGGCATTTCGTTGGGGCCTTGCGCTGCCAGGCGGTCCCGAGCATCATCGCCGGACAGACCTCGCTCCGGATGGACGTTCAGTCTTGTGGCACAAAGCGCGACCGACATCGCGTACCAAGGCACCACCGGTTCCTGAATTTCGAGCTCGGTGATGGCCGGTGCGGTCTTCATTGATACAGCAACCAAAGTCCGAGGCAGCACCCGGGAATGGTCAGAAAACTATTGGCTCGATCAACAGATACCACCACCCCGGTGGCAAACGCCATCGTACCCAACCGTCTTCTGCCGGTTCTGCCGACCGCCCGGCTCGCTCAGCCTGCATGATGCACGACGATTCGTCGCGAATGGGGTGCGAGGAGCACGACTCGCGTGAGGTGGGTGTGATCCCTGTCACTGCCTGTCGCGCGTTTCCCGCCAATCTCGCTCCTCTCGCGTGAGTCAGACATCGGCGTTGCAGCGGAAGCGCTCATGAATCATGCAGGTTAGGGCTTGTGCTCCTGTTTGCGTTCCTACTTCTTCTCATGCTTCTTGTCTTTCTTCGACTTCTCGTCCTCCACGTCGATCACAGCTCCTGACTCCGCATCGATGTGAACCTCCATCACCTTGTTCTCCGCCGTCACGACTTCGACTTCCCACACGAGTGTGTCATGCTTCTTCTCCAGTTCGGCCTCGACGACCTTACCCGGCACTTTCTCCGAAGCCGTCTTGATCGCCTGGTCGATCGTCACCTTGGCCTTGGCGGCCATTTCAACTGTCTCTTTCGATTCATCTTTCTTCCCCTTGTCTTTCTGATCACTCCAAGCAGGACCGTTCAGCACCAACATGGCGCAGACCGCCACGGCAATCATACCCACTAGCTGCTTCATACGAACCTCCTTGAATAGTGTAATTGTGTGCAACGCTCACCCGTGACGATCACAGGCTCGTGTGTGTCACATGCATTGATTCTGCAAGACATGGGCCTCTTGAAATCTTTCTCTGATCACTTCCGAGGAATCATTCTGGCCCGTTACGCAACAGCGCGACAGCTTCTCTGGGGAATTTCGGGTCAAGTTGTTGCAAGCTCTGCAGGGCGGTTTGAACGACTCATTGTCCCTTAGATCCTTCGCTCTGCGGCATGCGCGTTTGCCCCAATCGATAGGCATCGTGGAGATACTGAGCGACCATGCGCTGCGTATTGAAGAACGCTCCGTTCAATGCAATCGCGTGCCGCATGATTTCGATAAAACGTTCGCGGTCTTTATAAAAACAGGGCAAGACCTTCTCTTCCAGTTTTCGACAGAGCTCCGCCGCGTGACAGGCATCCATGCCAGGCTGAGGCTCCAAGCAGGCCTCCACCCGATCGCCGATCGACCAGCCGGTCACACCTTCGAGGTGGCCCTCGATCCACCAACCGTCGAGCACGCTCAGGCTAGGGACCCCGTTCATTGCCGCCTTCATCCCGCTCGTCCCCGATGCCTCCATCGGAGGTAACGGTGTATTGAGCCACACATCGACACCGGAACAGAGCATCCTGGCCACTTCCATGTCGTAATTGGTCAGATACGACACCGCGATCACACCTTGCAGCGCATCGCGCATCTCATGGATACGCGCGATCAGGTCTTTGCCATCGCGGTCGCGCGGATGCGCCTTGCCGGCAAAGACGATCTGCATCGCCCCGGCTTCGCGGGCAATCTTCTTGAGTCGGTCGAGATCCTGGAAGATCAGGCCGGCACGTTTGTAGGCCGCAAATCGACGTGCGAATCCTATCGTCAACACGTCGCGATCGAATCCCGCGTTCGACTCCCGATTCACATGCTCGACCAACGTGCGCTTGGCTTCCACATGAGCCCCCCAGATATCCGAGGTGGAGATGCTCACGGCATAGCGCAGCGAGAGTTGATCGCGCCGCCAGTCCGGCAGATGGGTATCGAAGAGCTTCTGGAACGATGGAGCGGTCCACGTGACCGCGTGAACTCCATTGGTGATGGAATGGATCGGGTAGCCGGGGAACATGCTGTGCGAGACCTCCCCATGCTTCATCGCAACCCCGTTGACATACAGAGAGCCCCGCAGAGCCAGTTGCGTAAGATTGAGCGTCTCCTCAACACCGCAGGCCTTCAATATGGCCCACCAGCGATCGCCTAGCACCTGGCGCGCAAGTGTCTCGTGAAATTTATCGTGGCCGGCCGGCACGGGGGTATGGGTCGTAAACACACACTCTTCACGAATGGTTTCGATAAGCTCATGTGAAATCGCATCCGACTGATTCTGCTTGGCCAGCTTCTCCTCTCCCAGCGCAAGGACAAGCAACGCAGCGTGCCCCTCATTCATGTGAAACCGACGGATGTCTTCGTATCCGAGGACCCGCAAGAGTCGAAATCCTCCAACGCCCAGCACCATTTCCTGACATAAGCGATAATGGTCGTCGCCTCCGTAGAGTACATCGGTAAGGGTACGATCCCAGGGCTGGTTCTCATCCACATTGGTATCGAGCAGATAGACCGGGACAACATGCCCGGACTCACCCGTTACGCAATACTTCCAGGCCCTGACATGGACCGTGCGACCTTCGATATCGACCGTGGCCTGCCCGTCGATCAGTTCTGCAAAATCATTGACCGGCCATGCGACAGGTTCCTCGCTTTGCTGACCGTGCGCATCCAGCCGCTGAAAAAAGTACCCTCGGCGGTGCAGCAAGGAGACCGCCACCATCGGCACTTCGAGATCCGCAGCCGAGCGAATCGTGTCGCCGGCGAGCACACCAAGCCCTCCCGAATAGGTCGGCATCCCGGACTCAAGGCCGATCTCCATGGAAAAATACGCGACGCGTGGTAGTTGCACCATCAACGATCCTCCCGGTGACCTCACTTCCGCAGGATATGGGCGAGGGTTGATCTGGTTCGTCTGGTCTATCTGGTTGATTTGGTTCATCTGGTTAGTTTCCTTCAACCAAATAACCAGACAAACCAAACAAACAAGAGAGACCAGACAACGGTCTTCTTATGTTGGCAGACTTTTTCAGCAACCCGCTAACCCAGCTCCGAGTGAATCCAGTCGCCTATATAGTGCGTACTCGCGATGACGCTGATGCCAATGACTACGTGCTCCGTGATGACCTTCCAGGCCGGGATCTGTTGGGCTCGCGCCAAGAGATAGCTCAGCACCGCGAGCAAAGAGAGCCCCCACACCACGCTCACGATCATGGCATCCTCCAAGGGCAACCACAGTACCGGCGCCACAAAGGTTATCGCGATCAGAAACTTGGCCACAAGAGTGGCAATGGTCGATTCCCAGATTTCCGACACCTTTCCGTTATTCTTGGACTCCTCCGCAATATGAATGCCCAGCGCATCGGAGAGGGCATCGGCAACCGCAATGGTCACAATCCCGCCGATCACGACAGTTCTCGAGTGGGTGCCTGAATGGAGACCCATCATCAACCCTAATGTTGTAATCACGCCGGACGTGAGACCAAAACTCAGGCCGGTTTTCAACGATGCCTTCATCATCAACTTTCATTGCCGATGGGATCTGAGCCCATGTAGGCTGCGGCAAAAGTCAGCCTAGGCTCAAAATCTACTCTAACCTTGCCAGTGGTGACGGCGTAAACACGGCTCGCAGGATGCTCAAAATGGCCGTCCAGCAAGGCCGCAGGCGAGTCGAAACCGGAAGCGCACCCTCTGGGGCGCACGGTGCGACGAATAAGGAGCACCACGTCTGTGCGCGCCGCCGAGTGGTGAGGCGGCCGGGTCCCCGTTGAGGATTTCGATGAACCGAGAACGAAGCTGGCGGACTTTTTCAGCATCCTGCTAATACTTGTCCATGATGGCTTTCAGATCACTGCCGGTGATCACCTCTTGATCGAGCAACCGCTTCGCCCCTTCGAGGAGCGCGGTCTTTCGTTCTGTCAGCAGCCGTTTCACGCGCTCGTATTGCTCATCGATGATACGGCGCACTTCGCAGTCGATCTCGCGGGCGGTCTCCTCCGAGTAGTCGCCTTTCTCCTGAGGCGCCTGGATCTGGAGCATGACGGGCTGGCGTTCACGATCGAGCGTGATGGTCCCCAGCTTGTCGCTCATTCCGTAGGACTTGACCATGCTCTTGGCAATATCTGTCGCCTTGACCAGGTCGTTCTGCGCTCCGGTGGAAGCCTCGCCGAAAATCAATTCTTCGGCAATCCGCCCTCCGAGGAAGACGGCAATTTTGTTCTCCAGCTCCGTCTTGGTCATCAGAAAACGATCCTCCGTCGGGAGCTGAAGGGTATAGCCCAACGCGGAAATCCCGCGTGGAATGATCGAGATCTTCTGTATCGGGTCAGTTCCAGGCAGCGACAGCGCCACCAACGCGTGGCCCACTTCGTGGTGCGCGACTCGTTCCTTCTCCATCTTGTTGAGCACCCGGTTCTTCTTTTCCAACCCGGCGACAACCCGTTCAACCGCTTCCTGCAATTCCGAAAGGCTCACCTGCTCCTTATTCCGACGCACGGCCAAGAGCGTCGCTTCATTGATGATATTGGCGAGATCGGCGCCCGAGAAACCGGGGGTCATCCCGGCGATCACCTCGAGGTTCGCATCGGGACCCAGGGTCACCTTCTTCGCATGGACGCGCAAGATGGCCAGGCGGCCGATCTTATCCGGCCGATCGACCAATACCTGCCGATCGAACCGGCCCGCCCGCAACAGTGCAGGATCCAGGATTTCAGGCCGATTGGTGGCCGCCATCAGAATGACGGCGATGCGGGGATCGAAGCCGTCCATCTCGACCAGCAACTGATTCAGGGTCTGCTCACGCTCCTCATGCGACACGGGTCCCATCCCGCGGGCCTTTCCGAGCGCATCCAGTTCGTCGATGAAGATAATACAGGGCGCTTTGACCTTCGCCTGCTCGAACAAATCCCGCACGCGGGCTGCCCCAACCCCCACGAACATTTCCACGAACTCGGACCCGCTGATGCTGAAAAACGTGACCCCGGCTTCTCCGGCCACGGCGCGGGCCAAGAGAGTCTTGCCGGTTCCAGGCGGGCCGACGAGTAAGATGCCTTTCGGAATTTTTCCTCCAAGACGCGTGAACTTTTCCGGCGTCTTCAGAAAATCGATCACCTCGCGCAGTTCTTCCTTCGCCTCGTCCACGCCGGCCACATCCGCGAAAGTGACTTTCGTGTCCTTCTCGGCATAGATCTTCGCCTTCGACTGCCCCACTGTCATGAATCCGCTTTGGCCCTGCCCGAAACGCCGGATGGCAAAGAACCAAATGCCGACGAAGACCAGCGCAGGAACGATCCAGGAGAGGAGATCGCGCAAGAAGGTACTTTCAATCACGCCGCTAAACGTGACGTTGTGTGCGGTGAGCTCCTTGACCAGATCGGGATCTTCAACCCGAACGGTCGTAAACAACTTCTGCTCTTTGGATCCATCCTTCCGGCTTCAGCTTCCCGGTCACTCTCTGATGAGTGACCGTGACTTCAGCCACTTTGCCGGACAGCACGAGTGTCCTGAATTCGCTGTACGGAAGCTCTTCGACTTTCTGCGTGGCCACGATGAAATCGTGCACGAGAATGACCGCAAAAATCGCGAGAAAGACATACCAGATTGAAAAGGAGATTTTTTTATTCACAGGCATAGCCGGCACCTATGCAAGTTAGGCAGGGGCAGAGACGACCGAACAGCACTACGAGCCTCAGAACGTGGAGGTAGCGTACCACGTCGGGAACAAACCTGTGCAAACCCAGTACCGTTCGCGCCTCTGTCGAACGGAAAGATCTTTACGAATGTTTTTCAGTGGTTGAACCGCAGAAACGAGACAATGCCACGACTTTCGGGGAATCTTGCTACAGCGATGATAACAGTTACTGTGGCGGAATGCGGCAGCGCATATCCATAGGGTGAGCGGTCCACAGCGGTCGTGACCATGACGAAACGTCGTGATGACGGATCAATCTCGACTTCAAGACAGGAACACCCGCAGTTCATTCGAAGCCGAAAATCCTGCTCATCAGCAGCCTTAAGCGGGCTGCGTGCTATTCTGTGCTCTATCCTCGTAGTCGATGCAGCCGACGACGTTACTCATCGCTCATGAGAACCTGCCTGGAAACTGCTTCACCAATGCCTTGGTGAGCGTATCCGCAATGACATAAACGTGTTGTCGCATCATCGACCAGGTTTCCTCTAGCTGCGCATACTCCTTTTTCTTGTACTGGTTGATTTGGAGGACATGGTGGGCTCCATGCGCCGCGATCAGGCCGCGAACGGTACCTTTCGGCAGATAGTTGGGATTGACTCCGTTGAAAAATACGTCGAGGTCGTCGGCATTGGACGCCAAGCGGGCAAGGGCAGCATCCTGCCGACTCTTATTCCCCGCGATGGTGGACTCGGAGTATTCTTTGACCGCGCTATAATGGCTGGCCAGCAGGGTATTGAGCTTCTCACACCTCGCTTCTCCATAGTACGGCGTAAACGTGTTTGCAATTTGTCTGACGTTGGCCAGGACTTGCTTGTCGGCGGCATCCCGCGCCGCCGGATCATTCGTCGCGTTGTAGAGCACAACGTGCTGAATCAAAAAGATGTGCCCGACCCAGAGCTCGCGAAGGGTCTTCTGCATCTCTGCCACAGGGACTGGACTCACATCTCCGGCTGCTTGCGATTCGTAGTCACCGCCCAACAGGCCAACGAGCGCAAGCAGCAACACGGCCATACACTGCTGTATCTTGCTCATAATGGTCTCCATTCTGGCGACCCTCTCCTCTTTGTCGAGGAGAGGGTTATTCGCAAACCGGTCAACAATCACCCAGTCTTCTACCACAACATATTCGCAACTGCCGTGCCGGATCTGTTTTCGACGCTCTCCTCAGACATTCACCGACAGGTGCGCAGGATAGCACATGGGAAAGAATAATTGTGTAGTGACAATTCTGGCGCGTTCTTCTACAGGCCTAGGCCGACCAAGGGCTCGCTAGGATCGATATGAGAAAACACCATGCCTTGCGCAGTCTAATTTCTTGGACAGCAGCTCTGGCGAAATGGGGCATTGCACCGCCCGTCATGAGATCTATTCATTCAGGGCTGACATCTGAGTGCTTCGTTGCTTCCCTTTACCTTCACAAAGAGTTGGCGGCTTTCTCCGCCTAATGAAGCAGAGAGTTATTGGGAAGCAAGCCTACAATCACCCGGAGCTCCACCGCAATAGTGGATCAATTTATTCGCAACAACCGTACCTGGGTTCATACCCGACGTGCTTCTGTACATTTTATCGATGGTAGGGAGGTTAGTTTACCGGAAAAAACAAGGAGAGCTGAGTAATTCCGTCGCATTCGACAGGCTAAGACAGCACAGAAGCTCGCTATTATTCATGCAAGTACACACAATGAGCTGCTCTGTCTCATTTCCTGGACAGATATCTCATTGAAACGGGGCATCGCAGGTAGATGGCAAAACGAAGGAGAAGTCGCGACTCGGTAGACACAGGGTTATCCATAAATAGAGCGTGGAGAACCCTGAGCCTTGTGCCGATGATGGCCTCGCCTTCATACTAGCAGCCTGTCCGACATTGGCCCTTTCTTATTCATGGTGTTCGATCCTCATGCAGAACAGCTGCCGCATCGCTGAAGGCACTGGTCGAGTCCGGAAATATATTCATGCCTTTGGCTATGTCCTCATCGCCACACTCATGGGTGCATCATTTCTGCACACTGCAACGGCGGCGACGAATGACGCTGCACAGGCCCTGTCGAGAACATTGCCGCGCTCGCCAACAGCGCCCCCATGCTGACAGTTGCCGAAGGCCTCTTTATCATGGGCACCGCCCGCACAAGCCACGAACCATTCAGCTTCGATCTTCAGTACGACGACACAGAGCAGCCGCAGCGTCGCGTCTGGCTCAATCAATATGAAATCGATCGGGACGAAGTAAGCCTGGGAGAGTATGTACTGTGGCTGCAACAGCAGCAACGTCACCTCCCCGAGGAAGTGCGGAAACTGATCGATCATCTCACGACTATCCATGCCATGCCGCCCGAGACATTGGCACGTTGGCCGGCACTCTACGTCACCTGGTCTGAGGCCTCGGACTTTTGTCGCACACGCGAGAAGCGGCTCCCGACGGAAGCCGAGTGGGAAAAAGCCGCCCGCGGGAACAGCGGCAATCTGTTTCCTTGGGGGCAGCGACCTCCCACGTCTGCACTCGCGATGTTCGGGCAGTATCACGTTCACGAGATTCCCATCGTCGCGCCCGTTGACAGTGGGGAGGAGGGACGAAGCCCCTATGGCCTGCATCATATGGCGGGAAACGCCGCCGAGTGGGTCGAAGACTGGTTTGGGATCGACTACTATGCGACCATGCCGGATCGCAACCCCCACGGACCTGCCAACGGCCGATATAAGGTGGTGCGCGGAGGATCGTGGAAGAGTGCGCCGGCTTTGTTGCGAACGGCCACGAGAAGCGGGGCATCACCGGATCGGCGCGCCGCGACCATCGGGTTTCGCTGCGCGCGGTCTGCGCGATAGTGGAGGGTGACTAGTAGCGCGTGAAGATTCAGATGGTCTGGACTTGCCTGCTGATTGCAATTGTGATGAGCCTTGACATGACAACCCAGGCCTCCCATGCCACTGCGTCGGGGAGCGAAGAACGCGCATGGAAAGTCTATACGAACGCCCGTTTCGGCTTCTCCGTCCGTTATCCGGAAAACTGGCGTCTTGGAAATCCGACTAGCGGACGGGGTCGGCGTCACGCTCTACCCTCCCATCGACAACAGCCTGGTCGCATTCTCCGGCCACATGAATGTCTTGGAGGGCAAGAGCCAGGATGGACGGCAGACGCTCGATGAATTTGCAACGGCCCATCGCCGCATTATCACGGAACTCTACGGCAAGAAAACGATCACGGTGAAGTGGCGGCAGGATCAGGAGATGTCGCTGGCCGGATTCCCGGCGAAACAATTGACCTTCACGTATTCGGACGACAAGCAGGGCGACATGATCGAACGCCACATCTTTTCACTCGGTCGCAACGAGGGTCGCGGGATACGAATCAAAGTGCCTCTCTCGGCAGAAGAACAAGTGATGCCGACGATCACGAGAATGCTGGAGACCTATCAGCCTGGACGAGATCAGAATGCGGTCAGCCCTATCGTGCCAAAACCCGATTCCCCTTAGGAACCTGTCCCGCTGAAGCAGGCTTCTGCAGCTATAGCCGGGCCAACCTGCAGAACTTCGAGCGCAGAACAAGAACAATGGCTTGGATGTTTACCGTGAGCTTCGGTCACTTCGCGTCAAATCGCACATCGAGCGTGGCTGTGCCGTTCGGCTGGAGCGTCAGCTCCCGTTCCTGGATACCCAGAATAGGATGCCAGGCTTTCACGTGGTAGGTACCGGGAGGAAGATCGCCGATGGAAAATGAGCCATCCTGGTCTGTCACAGCATAATACGGGTTGTCGATCGCATACCCCCAATTCTGCATGTAGGGATGCATGCCGCACTGCATGGTGAAGACTTTCCGCCCTTTGACCAGATGTACGATATCGGTGGTGCCGGTCGCTTTCAGCGAAGGCCGATGGAGGACAATATCCACTCCGGCTTGGTCATAGGCGTAGCCCTGAATATCGTGCGACACGGGATCCCGATTGGTCACAGTCAGTTGCCGCTTATCGCTCACGACGGTGACGAAGGGAAGAAACTGGCACACATTGGCTTCGACCTGAGCGTTCGTAAAGGTGAACGGCTTTCCGCTCTGCACCCCTTCCACGACGACCACCACATCTTTGAGACCGCCGCCCTGTCCGACATTCACTTCCTTGAGAAACCGATGCCCATCACCATCGGAAATGGCGCCGCAAAACATGCGGTCCGGGAATCGGCGCAACTCGAATTCTTTGGGCTCCGGTGCAGTCCCTAGAAACGTCACCGTGCCCCGCAGCACCGCCCCGTCAGCCACAACAACTGTGTCATACGCGCTTGCCGGCCAAAGGATTCCGAACCCCATGCCCCCTTGAACAACCGCGCCAAGACACAGGCCCATCATGATCGACCGTTTCACTGATCCCCTATGTCTTGCATCGTTCATATCGTTAATGTTGTGTCTTCTGCGGTCGGATTGGCCCAATCCAAGCGTCGCGGGAGTTCGAATAAGAACGAAGATTGCGGGGTGAAGATGACGTGGCGAAATTCCTCCGACCACTGCCCCTGCTTGCTCACCGTCTTCACCGGAAACCGCTGAACCTTGGTCACCCACTGATAGTATTGCCGAGTCTCCCCATTCTCAGCGACGGTGACTTCGAACAGTTCGGTGGGATAGCCGTTCAGCGTCTCATCACCGACGAGTTCGCGCGAGACTTCCCCTTCCATCGTCTCACTCACTGCCAACTGATGCTCTCTCGCGATCGGCACCTCGAGATACTGCCGCCGCTTGGACAAAATGAGCCAGGAGCTGTGGCGGTCCATCCGCACGATGATGATGCTGGCACCCCCTTGCGGTTGGGTGAACTCGAACCGCCAGCGATCGTCCTTGGCATTGACGTGGGCCGTCACCACGGACTTTCCGTTCTTCACAATTCGCTCAGCGGAAAAATCGAGTGCCGTTGCGGTCTGTGTCAGACCGCCTATGGGAATCGACGCCAGCCAGAACAACAGCCATCGAGCAGATGTGCATCGCTCTCGTATTTCCATGGACTGGTTCTACCGTATCGCTCACACACACTTCAAGGCGCCTCTCCCTCCTCGCCGGAAAAACGAACGAGGGAACCCGGACGTGACTCTGTCGGATCCCCCCGCACGGCTTCCTTGTATCCGTTCCAGGCTAGTTGCCCTTCATGGACACCGGTACAGACTGCGCTGGAATCTGCTCCTCCGCTTGCTGTGTGGCCGGCGCCTGCCCGCTCAACGGCAAGATCGCCCGACTGTCGCGGTCGAGCACCGTCAGCGTCCCCCAGTGACCGGCGTCGAGATACCCCGGTCTCTGGTTCAGCCACAGATAGCTGCCAGGAATCCCGTTCGGACCTCCGGCCCCACCATGCAGCCAGGCATTGATCACCTCGGTACCGCCGAACTCCATGGTGCTCACGAGGTCCGCTCCGCTCATGTAGGGCTCGTGCTTCCACTCATGGCCCGACACGCTGAACAGCTGTATCTGCTCGCTAAAGGCACCCAGCACGTGAATCACGACCGGGTCGCCCACATGCGCTGCGATACTCGGGGTCACCGGCTGATCGCCCGTCTTGACGCAAACGAGCACTTCGCTGTACGCACAGCCCTTCTCGATCCGGTAATCGGTCGGCTCGGACCGGTAGTTCACCGCCGTCACGCCGGCCACCTTTTGGATGTATGGCATGAAGCTGGTGCCGATTATGTTATCTTCGTCCTGGAACAGGAGGGCGAAGGACCGATAGTTCTGTCGAGTCTCGTTGCCCGGCAGGTTCCGATCCACAATCACATCCGCTCGCCAGGAACTCTTCTGAGCCAGATCTTCGCCGGTCACCGAATCGCGATACTGCGATCCCTTTGGGCCGATGATGATCGCTCCGAAGAGTCCGTTCCGCGGATTTTCAATCACGTTCCCCCAATCTTGAATCAGGGCGGCGTTCTCCCCGAACTCCGGATGGGCGAAGAACGTGTAGGTCCGGCTTTGACCCGGCGCCACAGTCTGGTCGCCGGGGTTGTTCCCGGCGTTGATCCCCATCGATTCCTTGGGATCGAACGCCACATGATCTACGTGGAACCCGGCCCGGTCCTTGGCCATCTCGTTCTTGAGATTGACCTTGATACAATCGCCCACGTTCACGTGCAGGGTCAACGGGCTCGGTTCAATGCTGCCCGCGGCGACCTTGGTCTTCTCGCCTTCAAGCACGTACATCTTGCCGGTCTCGTTGCCCAGTACCATCTTCCGCTCCATGTCCACTTCCATCACGCCGGGCGTTCCCTTGTTGTAGCGAATCGCCTTGTCGATGGCTGCAACGTTGAACGTCTTCACCGGCGCGTCGGACGGGCAGACGGACTTAGCCGACTGCGGAATCTCTTCCCGGCCCGGCAGCGGCCTCAGTGTCGCATCCGCTTTGTCCAGTACCCGGAAGAGGCCCCAGCTGCCTTCCACGAAGTGCGACGCACGACCGCTGTAGTAGGGGTAGTCGCCCGCCATCTGTTGCGGTCCTCCTGCGGCAGGAATGGCCGCATCGTACCGCTCTCCGATCACCACGTGCAGCGAACTCCGAGGGATGGAATTCTTGCTGTAGCGCTCCATCGGGAACCAGTGTCCGCTGATGTGCCAAGAATGCACTTCGTTGGCCGATCCTTCGATCAACCGGACCACAATCGGGTCACCCAAATACGCGCGCAACATCGGGGTCTCGGGATCCCCGTGGATCAGGCTGCTGAACAGCTGCGACGGATCTGGATTATTCGCCAACCGTACCGACAGGGGTTCCACACGCATGTTGTAGCCTCCCCCCGTCGTCGCTTCGCCGCCGTTCAAAAACTTCATCGGCGACAGGTTGAGTTTGGCAGGATAGACCGCAGTCGGAGTGCCGTCCACGGAAATCGCTCCGACCCTGACTTGGGGGTTGTCGGCAGTAATCAACTCCGCTGTCCTGGGATTGGAATCCATGACCTGGGTCACGATTTCACGGAAAGAGCCCCGGATATGCGCGGATACCGGTTCGAGGGTGTGAATGTCGGCCACCGGCCCGCTGCGAACTTCTTTGCCCGTCATCGGGTCATGATAGGTGGACCGCGGCGGTTCAGCGATGAACGTGGAGTAGAAACCATGGCCCCACCCGTCCAATCCAAACACATGGTCGTGCCAGAAGGTGGTGCCGAAATCGGCGTCCACATACCACCGTTCGCGGATCCACTCCACCGACACGATCTCGCCCTTCTTATGGCTATGCATCAGCGGCCGCTCGAACGTGATCGTGTTGCCTTCGATCTTGCTGATCCGGGCCGACTCGAATCCACCCACTTCGTCCATGCCCACGCCTAACTCGGTTTTGACGTGATAGCGTGAGGCATCCTTCACCTTAATGCTGCTCGCGCCCTTGGCCGCATCGGCCTCCATCGTCGTGTTCATCGGCACGGGCATTCCCTTGCCGGGATGCTCATCCTTCAGAATCGTGAACGGCCGCAACGACATCTCATACGAGAAGCCGATGATCGGGCCGTCCGATGCCTGCGTGTCGAACTGGAACATGTGCGGATGCAGGTTCGTCTTGCTGGAGAACCCTTGCCGCACATCATCTTTCAACTCGCTCTTGTACACGACGTCGATGCAATCCTGCACGTTGCCGCGGATCACCAGCGGCATCTGTCTGGCGGGATTCTTCCGGACTTCCTGCTCTTCTTCGTGCAGCACGTAGAGCAATCCACCCGGATCCACAATCGCCGGCGTCTTGGCCGTCGCCTTCTTGAGCGTGATCGGCAGCGTGATCGCGTGGATATTGAAGAACTTCTGCGGCGCTCCTTCCGGACATAGGCTCCATGGCCCTTGCTCGCCCGGTTTTGGCGGTTCAGTTGAGTTGCTGCCGTCGTCGCGGCGATGGATCGGCTCCAGCCATGGTGCACCGCTATGGCTCGGAGAGAACGGCACGCGCCGGCCCAGGTGCGGCCGCAACCACGGCCAAGCGATCTTGCCGGATTGCGGATCGAAGAGAATCTCCTGCCGCTTGCCCGGCGTCGCCGATTTGTAGTTCACCCACTCATACGTCGTCTCAAGCTCGCTCATGGCCTTCTGCCCGTCCCAGGCCCAGTCGTTGACGGTTGAATCGTAGGCCAACGTCTGCTCTTTCTCGGTGTTCTTCTTGCCCGGCTTGCCTTGCGGCGTGAGCATCATCTCCACCCAATCCTTGATGGAGACCTTGACCGGATTGGCTTTCCAATCGGTCTTGTCCTTGGTGATCTCGTACTTCTTGCCGCCGTACCAGTCCACCGTGGTGCCGACAAGCTTGTCCGACGGAGTGCCTGTCTTGATCTTGCCGACGCGATCCGGCAGCTCGACGAGCGGCTTCATGACATCGGTCTGAGAGCCAGACGCTTGCAGCGTGTTATACACACGCCAGAAACCCCACATGCCCGTCACATAATGTTGAGGAATGTGGCAATGGAACACGAACTCACCAGCCAGGGCTTGCAGGCCCCCCGAACCACCTTCAATGACCTGATCGTAGACCTCTGTCGGCCCGATGGACTGCACGTCCAGGCGGTCTGAGGGGTCGCTGATCGCAGGGAACTTCACCGGCCCGTTCTTCGACAGCGCGAAATCCAGGTTGCTATTCCCCGGCTGGCGCGCCCAACGGATGGAGCCGCCGTGGAGGTGGTGCGAGTGCACGATTTCTGAGCCGCCCGCCATCCGGAACTTGGCAGGATCGCCGAGATAGGATCGAGGAATGGTCGTGGCCGGGTCGCCAAAGGTATAGGACCCATACGCCATGGACTCATCCCCGTAGAAACCCATATGGGCCTGAAGCTCAATGCGCGTACCGTGCGGTTCGCTGCGGTAATTCAGCAACCGCGCGCCAGGCCGATAGGAATCGGTATGCGGATCGCGCTGGGGCAGCATTTCGCCTTTCTTGTTCAAGAGACGAAACGCTTCATCACCGGCCTCATGATAGAAGATCGCGAATTCTCGGAAGTCCGCTCCCTTCGGATCTTCGATCATGGCTTCCCAACCGCTCGCCATCGGCTTGCCGTCGAAGGGACTGAGATAGCGCGAGCCACGCGGCTCCACGACGAGCATCCCGATCAAGCCCTGGTTGAACTGTTCGCGCGATGCATGCGACCGGAAAAACCGCGCCCCCTCCTGAGTATCCGGCTTGATATACCACTCGAAACTCTGCTGCTTGCCGGATGCGACCGTGCCTTCTGGATTCGAGGGGGTCGCCGGCTTGCCGGTCGCCGCCACCACCATGGATGAACCGTTGATCACCAGGCTCGTCGGCTCATCTGGGATCTCGTTGTGGAGGGTAAGCTTGAGGCAATCGCCCTGGTTGGCCCGGATCACGAGGGGCTGAATGATGTCACCCTGCAAGCCGTTCGACACGGCGCCAGGATCGTTCTCCTGCTCTCGCGCCGCCCTGTTCGCCGCTTCTTCGCCGCGGGCCTTCTCGACGTTCTCCTTCAGCACATACATGTAACCCGGGAAATAGTCGAGAAACCGGCTCAGCGTGATTTCGATGTTGATCGCCGAGACGTGATACTCCTTTATCGGGGCATTCGCCGGACAACGCTGCCCGGCAGTGACGGCGACTTTTGTCGGATCCTCCGCTACCAGCAAAACGCCCTGCTGTAACATGTGACTGTTCGCACCGGTGCTATACCCGCCTTTCTGCCCGATGGCTTCCTGTTGGCGCTTTACCTCCTCCATCATGCGGTCGTGAAGCATCGCTCCGCCTTCGCGATAAATAACCTTCTCCGCCGATGCCTCCCCCACGTCGCCATGGTGGGTGTGCTGGTCTGCGGCCAGCCCCATCGGGGTCATCAGCAGACTGCCGGCCAGCGGGACAATTTGCAATATCAGCGCAACACCGGGATGCTTCAGCTTGCGTCTCGGTTGAGTAAGAAAAGATCTCATGGCACGGCCTCCTCGGATGTGCCCGCCATCATGGGCGGACTGTTTGAATTACTTGAACACAATGCCTATACCGATCGCCCAACTCACGGCCCGCAGTTCTTACTTGAAGAAGAGAACCGGCCTCCGAAGCGTACTCGGCCTCATTTCTGAGTGGGATTAAGAGCTGGTGAAGGCTTCCTCCTTGCGGAGAAGAGGGTCATTCGGAGGCCGGTCCTAATCACCCAGACCTTCACCAGCAGTCATTTGCCAGCGCAATCCCTGTGCCGCAATGATCCACTCGTCCTAGAAATGCAGGAATGCCTTGATGAACGCGACGATTGTGAGTCATGCATCACAACATCGCCCTATCAATGGTGAGGCAGAAATCCAGCCGATTAGACAGCTCCGACAGAAGTAATTTGTCAGCACTCACAATATCAACGCGTTAGGCTGTCTAAGCTCTTAGACAGTAGAAACGGCGAATTGGGGCGGAGAAGGGCAAACGAAGAGCTATTGTTGGATGTGATAACTGCGCAGCTTGTTGTAGAGACTGGCCCGGCTGATCTTAAGAAGCTTGGCCGCTTTTGATCGGTTTCCACAGGTCTTCTTGAGGGCGTCAACAATGCGGGCGCTCTCGGTTTGGGTGACTGCTCCACGAGTCGCCGATCGCAAGTCCCCATCCTTGGCCGAGGAGTCGAGCGCCACAAGATCTTTGCACGCGAGTATTGGACCGGTGGTCGTGACTACGGCTCGCTCAATGTAGTGCTGTAACTCCCGAACATTGCCGGGCCAGGAGGTTTCGATCAGCGCCTGCATGACCTCCGGCGAGATGGTTCGAATCGGCTGACGATGCCGCTTGCAGGAGCCCGCAACGAAATGTTCGACCAGCAATGGAATATCCTCTCGCCGTTCCCTGAGCGGCGGCAAGTAGAGCGGCAAGACCGCCAATCGATAGTAGAGATCCTGACGAAACGTCTTGGCCTTTACCAGCTCAGACAGATCCTTGTTCGTCGCCGAGATGACCCGCGCATCGATCTTGATCGGCTGAGTCCCGCCGACTGGCTTAACCTCGCCCTCTTGGAGGACACGAAGCAACTTGGCTTGAAACGTCGCAGTCGTGTCGCCAATCTCGTCTAGGAAGATCGTCCCTCCATCCGCCTCTTCGAAGAGTCCGCGTTTGAAGGCATGCGCCCCGGTGAAGGCTCCCTTCACATGGCCGAACAACTCACTCTCCAACAGCGTTTCCGGCAGCGAGCCGCAATCGACGACGACGAACGGTTTCTCTCGTCGATAACTGGTCAGGTGAATCGTTTTCGCCACCAGTTCCTTGCCCGTGCCGCTCTCCCCCTGAATCAAGCACGGTCGCGGAACTATCCGCCACGAGCCGGATCATGTCGAGGACTTCCCGCATCGGCGCACTCGTACCGATCAGCCCGCTTAGCGTCGATTTGTGTTTCATGAGCTCATGGCTCGATGGCTTCGGAGGCTTCGGCGGCGCCTTGAACAACACCAGCACAGACTCAACCTCTCCGCTACTCGAGACAAGCGGAAACGCCTGGTGCATCCCGCAGGCCGTGCCATCCCCTCCGATGGAACAGGCCACGGACCGGACGTCGGACGATTCGTACATCTTCGTCGCCGGGCAGGTGCCACAGGGATCGTTCCGGTGCGCGAAGGCCTCATAACACTTCGCCTGATGGCCGGACAATCGAGTGGCATTCTTCAGACCATGCGGATTCATTCGCGTAGATCACGTTGAAATCGCGATCCAAGACCGCCACTCGATCGGAAGACCCACCGGCTAACTGCTTGATGGCTTCCAGTCGAGCTGCGAGGATGGGATCTTTAAACGGGTGAACTGTAGAAGACTCTTTTTGAGATCCGGCCATCTCATTCCTCTCACAGGCTGAAGAATGACTCACATACAATCAATGTCTCAGTCGACTTCTCCATCCAATGCCAATGCCGGGCCTAAGAGACGCTGGACGGCTCCTCTGAGCTCGCTGAGGCGAACCGGCTTATCGAAGTACGCTTCGACGCCGATGGCCAACGCATCGGCTTTCGTCTTGGAATCCCCGAAAGACGTGAGGAGAATAATCGGCACCCCGGGAGCAAACGTCCGGAGCCTGGAGATATAATCCAAGCCCCCGGCCGGCATCCGAAGGTCCGTGAGGATCAGTGAAGGGCGAACATCAAGCACCACCCGCAGGGCCTCGTCCCCATCAGCCGCCTCTCGGATGGATACCCCCAGATCATACAGCTCATCGCACAGGAGACTCCGCATCTCCTTATCATCTTCGGCGATGAGTACCACCGCTGGCTTCCTGTCCTGTTTCATCCATTGCCCCCCGAGTCCGGCGCTCTTCATTCTCTACGAACCTGCTTTGTTCATGTGGTCTACTCCGTCTGGTCGGTTGCATGAGACTAACCGGACGGACCAGACAGATCAGATAACCAACTGGACCTGGCTTCTCTCAGCCGTTCGGGCTATCGAAGTTCTCGCATGCCAGAATAGTTATTCCGCTGCCTGCTAGTGGGAGACAATGCATAACCCATGCAAGCCTCTCCCTCTCGCCGACTGGAAGCGATGGGTTGCCGAACTGAGCAAACTTGCTTGGATATCCTGGAAATGTGCGGGGCTGAGGAGGAGAATGCGCCAAGACCTGACGAGAATTGCAACAGATGGCATGCAGGCCTGTCGCAGATTGCGACACAAGCGAGCCAGCCTGACGTTCGAATTTCTTGGGGAAAGCGAGTTGGTGTTGTTTAGGAAATAGCCGCGACCTGAGCTATGTCAAGGGGGAGCCGGACCCAAAACGTCGTGCCTTTGTCGACGACACTCTCCACAGCAATCGTCCCGCCATGTTCCTCGACGATACCTTTCACGACCGTGAGGCCTAGCCCAGTTCCCTTCCCAAAATCCTTCGTCGTGAAAAATGGCTCGAATACCTTCGAGCGGATCTCTTCAGGCATCCCGTGGCCGGTATCAGACACCCCGAGGCAGACGTGACTGCCTTCACGAGCGAGGCTCAGCTCTGAGACGCCCCCCCTCCGGCATGGCATGGAGACTATTCACCACCAGATTGATCAGCACCTGGATGAGCTGGTCTCGATCGGCATGGACAGAGGGCATATTCGCTTCGATCGCTTTTTCCACCGTGATGCGACTGTGGGCGATCCGTTCCTGGAACATCTCCAGGCTATCCTCCACGATCTCACCGAGATCGACAGCCCGCCGCTCCGCCGTCCGCCGCCTGGCAAAGGCAAGGAGTTGGTTCATCACCTTCGTGATCCGCTCGACCTGTGTGACGATCGTGGCAAGGCCCTTCTTTATCCCTTCGTCGGCTGTGCGTTGGAACAGATATTCCGCACGTCCCAGGATCACGTTCATCGGCGTGCCAATCTCGTGTGCCATGCCGGAAGCCAACGTGCCCAATTCCGCCAGACCGTTCAGCTTTCTGTAATTGTTCCTGGATGTGCTTTCGTTCGCTGATATCCACCACCGACGCCAAGACTCGCATGCCATTCGGTGTCCGGATCGGACTGAGGCCGATCTCCAACGGAAATTCTTGGCCGTCTTTGCGCACACCATAAAGATCCCGTCCTTTTCCCATGGCACGCGACTCGGAATGGGCAATAAATTCGGCCCGATCGCCGGCGTGATTTGCCCGCATATGTTGAGGAACAAGTATTTCAACAGGCTGCCCAATCAATTCAGTCCGTTCATAGCCGAACAGCTGATCAATCTGCCGATTCACCATACGGATGGTCCCCTGCTCATCTACCATCAACAGGCCGTTCGGGGACGATTCCACCACGAGGCGAAATTGCTCCTCCGCATGCTTGCGCTCAGTGAGATCTCGTACGATCGCTGCCAGACCGGTCGGCTTCCCGTCATCCCCCATCACCGCAAACACCGCGATGGACACAGGAACCTGGGAGCCATTTTTCCGAAGATACTCGATTTCATATTCGATCGGCTCACCGGTCTGGAGGACTTGAGCCACGACGTGATCCCGCTGTTTTTTGTGCTGTTCGGGAACCAAATCCCGCACATTCATCCTGAGCAGCTCTTCTCTCGAGAAACCGGTCAGTTCCGAAAACGCCCGATTGATGAGGAGGATGGTCCCATCGATTGTGGCATAGCCGATCGCGTCCTTCGATGCTTCGAAAATATTTTCAAAAAATATCTTCAAAATGTTCCTCAGTCCGGCGTGAGCTAGAATTGGGCGTCGACAAACCTGGCTAGACGATCAGAAGGTGAGGGTCACTCTCCGGGCTGTGGCTTGCCTTCGATTTCAGCGAGCTTACGATACAGCGTTTTGCGGTCGATGCCAAGGGCGTGGGCGGCCTGGTATTTGTTGCCGCCTGTCTTCTCGAGAATCTTGCGAATGTATTCTTTCTCCACTTCGTCCAGCGGCAGGGTCCGTTCCGCTGCATCGTCGAGCACGCGCCGATCGCCACGGGCCCCCTGAATCGTTGACGGAAGATCGTCAGGAACAATCTGCTCGCTTCGGCTGAGCGTGACGGCCCGCTCGATCACATTTTCCAATTCCCGTACGTTGCCCGGCCAGGCATAATCCACCAGCATCGCCAATGCCGATTCACTCACCCCCTGTATCTGTTTTCCGCGAGACTCCCCACACTTCTTCATGAACGCGTCCACGAGCAGAAGAATATCTTCGCGGCGCTCACGCAAGGGGGGCAGGCGCAGTTCGATCACATTGAGCCGGTAGTACAAGTCCTCCCGGAAACGCTTCGCCTTGACCTCTTCCGTCAGGTTGAGATTCGTCGCCGCAATGATGCGCACATCGACGGCGATCGGTTTGTTGGCCCCCACGCGGCGAATCTCTTTCTCCTGAATCGCGCGCAAGATCTTGGCCTGCAGCATCAACGGCAGTTCGCTGATCTCGTCGAGGAACAGTGTGCCCTTCTGCGCCTCTTCAAAGAGACCCCGCTTGTCCACCTTCGCATCCGTGAAGGCGCCTCGCATATGGCCGAACAGCTCGCTTTCGAGCAGCTGTTCCGGAATGGCGGCACAGTTGACGGGGATAAACGGAGCATCCCGACGATCGCTATTGTAATGGATCGCCTTGGCCACCAACTCCTTGCCGGTTCCGCTTTCGCCGGTGATCAACAGATTCGTCGGACTGTCGGCCACGCGCCGGATCAGGTCGAATATCTCCTGCATCGGTTTGCTCTTGCCGATGATCTGATGAAAACTGTACTCCTTGTGGACCTCGCGCCGGAGCCTGTTCACCTCACGTCGTAACGCCGCTTCGCGGATGGACCGTTCCACGACGCGAACCAACTCATCGTTTTTCACCGGCTTGGTCAAGTAGTCGCTCGCACCACGCTTCATGGCCTCGACCGCGGTGTCCACCGACCCAAAGCCTGTCATGAGAATGACCCCGATGTCCGGATACAGACGTCTGATCTCCGCCAACAACTCCGTCCCCGGCATCCCTTTCATCCGCAAATCCGTCAACACGACGGCATAGTCTTGCTCGGCCAACAGCTTCAAGGCCTCTTGTCCACTCCCTGCCGTCGTGATCTGATGCCCGCGCTCCTTGAACACATCGTGGACAAGCTCCCGCATTTCTGCATCGTCATCGACGACGAGAATCGCACCCCACTCCTCGGTCATGCTGCACTCCTTCTCTAGCAGGATGCTGAAAATGTCCCTCAGCTTCGTTCTCGGCTCATCGAAATCCTCAACGGGGACCCGGCCGCCTCACCACTCGGCGGCGCGCACAGACGTGGTGCTCCTTATTCGTCGCACCGTGCGCCCCAGAGGGTACGCCTCCGGTTTCGAATCGTCTGCGGCCTTGCCCACGGAACGGCGCGTCTTGGCGTGCCGGGATTGGGCGGGTGAGAAGTCTCAACTTTTTGAGCGTCCTGCGTGGTCGTGTCCTGTTGTCTCAAACATTCGAAACATTAGGTTTCCTAGGGCCGACATCGCTGTTCCCCATTTTGCTGGCGACCGCACGTCAGAGGCTAGCCCTTTGATCTAGAAGTGGTCAAGGCCTCTCTGGCGCGAAAGGCTACAGATAGACTCCCCCTTGGGGAGGAATGCCTCACTATTCGCGCCATCATTGAGGTTTCGTAAACTAGCAGGCATAGATCTGCAAAAGCGGGACCTAGTATCTGGCGGGGGAAAGTCACCGGCAGCCGTTTGCCGGACGGAAGGAACAGTTCAAGCAGATTGGCACGGGGCAGGATTGAAGGAATCTGACTACTTCACCTTGGAGAAATCGGCGACGATTCTCGCCTCATTTCCGTCCTGAAGATTCACGACGAAAACGGACGCCGCAACAGGATCAAACTTTTCATAGGCAAACACTGCGGTAAAGCGTGACCGGTAGGTCGGCCCGCTTCCCTCGTTCTTTCGGCCACGTTCGGCTTTTCCAATATCGATGGGCTTGATCCTCTTGGAGCCCTGTTGCAACTCGACCAAGGCGCCCTCTGCAAAGTATTCGTCATCGCCACACAGCTGAACTTCAACCTCCATGTTGGGCATGTCCACGACTTTCTTGATGAACTCATCGGGCATGCGCACTTCCGTCTTCCGCTTCTTGGACTCTGCCGCTTCCTGCCTGCCAAAAGCTTCAAGTCGATAGCGCTTGGTCCTGAGGATGGCACTGGCTCCACAGGGATCCTTCTCCGGGTCGGCGCCCACGCGTGTGACCATAGAGGCTTGCTGGAGGACCTTCTTGACGTCCTCCGGAGTGTTGGCCTTCTCCATCGGCGCCCGCCCGGCTTCCAAAATCTTCTGCGCCTCTTCTACGGATAGATTCACATCGATCGCCAAGACTGGATGGAGACCACCGATTGTCAACAGACCCATGATCGCACAAATGGCAACGCCACCATCGCGCGCCACTGAGATCAGGCATCGCAGGCTCATGACTCCCCCCGTCAACACAACAGCGAATGATGGGGCGGCATTGTAAGGAAACCCCTAACTCTTTGCAATCAGACTGAGAAGCGGGCCCAGTTGGCATAGGGCTTGAAGGCGTAGAGTTTGTCGAGATCGACCGGCACTTTCACGCCGGCTTGTACAAGCAACTGAGCGACCAGGCGGAGCGGCAGGCCGACCACAGTCGGAAAATCTCCGTCGATGGAATCGATCAGGTCTCCGCCCTCTCCTTGAATCGAGTACGCACCGGCCTTGCCGAGACTTTCTCCCGTCGCAAGGTAGCCTTCATGCGCTGGTTCATCGAACGGCTTCATCCGAACGACGGCCGTAGACAAGGCAACGACGTCTATCCCACGAACTAAACAGGCGAGCGAAACCGCCGTGTGTACGTGATGATCACAACCAGCCAGGCGACGGAGCATCGCACGGGCCTCCGCCAGATCGGCCGGTTTCCCGAGCATGTCATGATCCAACTCAATTACCGTATCGCTGCCCAGCACGATCGCCTCCGGCTCTTTTTTCGCGACCGACTGCGCTTTGCCCTGTGCGAAGGACTGTACCTGCTCGATCACGGTCCGATCCTGCACCAGCCGCTCCTCAAAGGATGGGCGCTTGACGTCGAATGGAATACCCAGCAGGGCGAGCAGCTCGCGACGGCGAGGAGAGGTTGAAGCCAGAATGAGTGACATCTACAACGTCGAAGAGGGCTCAGTGGAGACCAGGGATTCAAGCATCATCTGGTCAGATACCCCGGTGAAACTTGCGCTGTCCACGCGAAAATCGGCGAGGACCTGCTCCAGGTCAGCGACTGAAGAGACTCGGAACATATCGGCTCGAAGCGAAGCGGCATGAGGAAACCCTTTGCAATACCACCCCAGATGTTTGCGCATCCGCCGAAACTGGCCTTGCCCACAAGCCGCTTCGAACCGTCGGGCATGATCGAGCAGCATCTCGAAGCGAACGTCGAGTAGCGGCACCCACGGTTCAAGCCCGTCCTCAGGCCGCTGTTGCTGCAGAACGAGTCGCGCCTCCTCCTTCTGCCGAAAGAACCAGGGGGCTCCTAGCACGGCTCGTCCGACCAACACGCCATCGACTCCGGTGTCCAGCACGCGACGGATGATGTCATGATAACTGTGCACATCCCCATTCCCGAACAGCAACGTTCCGCTCCCCCGCACGATCTCCGCGGCCCGAGCAATGGCGTTCCAATCCGCTTCTCCTCGATACATTTGTTGCAAGGTGCGGCCGTGCAGGGAGATGACTGCCGGCTGTTCCATGAGAAGATGTTCGATCCACCGGTCAACGACCACCACATCGTAGCCGAGGCGTGTCTTGACTGATAAAGGAATCGTCTGGCGGACGAGCGGGCGGGCATGCTGCCGCTGCTCGTTCATCCGGCAGATTGCCGCCACTCTGCCCGGCTTGAGCCCCGCTCGCTCTACGGTCTGACCACTTGCCCAATCGGCAATGCCCTGTCGAGCGGCCTGCATAATAGCTTGGGCCACATCCGGAGTTCGGATCAGCCCCGCGCCAGACCCGGATGAGGCCACACTCCGAGAAGGACAGCCCATGTTGATATCCAATCCGTCAAACCCCATCTCACACACGGCATGAGCGGCCTGATAGAAGAGGTCCGGCTCTTTCCCATAGAGCTGCGCGATAATCGGCCGTTCAGCCTCGTGATAGATGAGAGAGTCCAATAAGAATTCCGGTCCCCGGCAGACGTCGTGCACGTGCGTGAACTCCGTGAAGGAGACGTCCGGCTTCCCGTGCATCGCCACAGTATGGCGAAACGTCGCATCGGTGACCCCATCCATCGGCGCCATCCCGATGATCGGTTTGGCGAGTGACTGCCAGAAGCTCATCGAGTTCGCTCCATCTCCATCACAGGTTCTCCCACTTCATTCACCTGGGCATAGGCCTGACGCAACATGTCGCATTCCTGTTGTACGCAACCCCTTACATCCGGCGCACGCTCCGTCACAAATTCAAGAAACCTTTCGATCTTGAGGAGGAAGAAATCATACGAGCGCGTGAGCGGTCGTGGCGACCGAAACCAGAATGCCACGAACTCTGTCAGGCAGACACCCCGCTCCACCAATGCCCGGCAGGTTTGCGGAAACATCTCTGTAAGGTCTCCTCCCCAATGGAGAATCTCATGCGGCACATAGGACGTGCGGTATCGAGTGACACCGGTCGCCTCCGCGGCCACATCCTGCCACTCCGGGCCTGTTACGGGGGCTTGCCCCGAGATGATTTGCGCGTAGCGCGCATAGTCGTCGCACAACTGCTGTCGATGAGACTGGCACATCGGCTTCTCGACTGAGGCTGGACGCGGCCTCAGGCCCATCAACTGTTCTACGCCCGTTCCTCTGGACATCGTCTGCTGAACAAGGAGGGAGAAACGACGAACGGCCGCTGCATACTCCTCCACAATCATCTCAATCGGTTTGGTGTCCACTTCAAGCGCCACCGCTCGGAGGCTGACGAGGTTCGGATGGGCCAGAACCTGTTCAAGCATGGTGAAGAGAATCGACGGAATCGGCGCGGCATGGGCATCGATCCATTCAAGAAGTTCCTCTCCCGCTTTCGGCTCACCAACCGACTCATGGCAGGCCAACCCCGCCACGTGGATTTCTACGACCCGCTCCAAGGGAAATTCGTCGAGAAATTCCTGGACGAATCGATCAAGAGATATCCGTCGGCAAGCTGCAGTATAGCGATAGACGGTCCAGAGGTGTCCGATATCCAGCACGAGACCGCAAGGGGCCAGCGCTGTGACAAGCCGAAAAAAATGAGGAATCGGTATTGTGCCGGCGGAAAAATATGTGAGCGGCGGCATCTCCAAGAGAAAAAGCGGCGCGGTCCCATCCGCTCGACGACCCTGCCGATCCATCGCCTGCTGAACTGTCGCAATATTTGCTGCCACCACCTCGGCGCTCAGCTGGGTATATAATGGAGGGACGTAGGTGCCGAAGGAGTAACCCGCCATCTGCTTCGTCGCACATTCGTGATTCAGCCAGAGGCTCTGGATGCTGTTGAGTTGCGTGACCATCTCGCCCACATCCTGCTGAAAGAACGGAGACTCTTGAACGTCCGGCTGAGTGATCCACAAGCCTTCCCCGTGATAAGCCAGCGCCATGTCAGGCACAGCCCGTCGAACCGCTGTGAGTGCGGTTGTTGTCGCCTTGAAGACCTCGAGATAACCGGGCTGAAGTCCTCGCTCCCTGAGCGTGTTCACCAGCTCAAACAGATCTGGAGAATAAACATCGACTGACAGCCCTATCCCCTGTGGGGGAAGTATCATGAGGCGATGCTGAAAGTCCTGTTGAACGAAATCGGAATTAACCATCGATCACCCCTTGTGCTGCTCTGACAATTGGCCTAGTCTATTCGCCGAACCCCTTGTTTGACAAGGGAAGCCTCGGTCACGGACCAGAGGGCCCCGTCTGCTATACTTGGCTTACGTCGCCAGGGATGGAATTCTCACGAATCCTGCAGGCGGGAATCGGGGAAAGTCTCGAACCCATGCCGAACGACGATGACAAGTCCTTCAAGGCGACACATCTCACACACACTATGGTTGCCCATATGATGACACCAGGGGTTGTGCAGGTTCCAGGGGACGTTTCCGTGAGTGAAGCGGCTCTGCTGCTCGAACGAGAGCATGCGCCCTGCCTGCTCGTGAAGGATACCGACACACGGTTCGGCCTCATGACGCCGACCGACATCGTGAAGAAGGTCGTTGCTCAGGGGCTCGAACCGCACGACATCGAAGTCCGGACAATCATGACACGCCCGGTACAGTTCATCGAGTACGATGAGGCCTTGGCAGAGGCTTCGACACTCATGATGGCGACAGGTGCCTCTCTCTTGATTGTCACCAAGCAAAACCAGCCGGTTGGGGTGCTCAGTGCACAAGACCTGATGCTCAGCCCCCCCAGACGTCACGCGAGAATCCCCGTCGTGGTGAGTGTAAGCGGGCGAGCCTCGGCGCAAGGACTCAACTATAATGCCATGATTACTCACCTGAGCCATGTCGGCGCGTTGGTCGAATCAACCGCCAAGATACTGACAGGAACGAACGTCGTACTGGCGTTTTCCATTCCTGGCCAAAACACGCCCTTAACCATTCATGGAATAGTCCTGACCAGTGGAGTTCCTGATGCAGAGCCTGGTGAGCCATCAAGCGGGAGCCGAACCTGGCATGTCGATATTCAGTTCACCGACCTCTCGTCGAGCGATCTTGCACGTATCAGAGCCTGGGCACTTCAAACAATGCCTCCCTCACCCAATCGCTCCTAACCTCACACATATTTCCCGTTCCTTTGACCAATAAGCGATCAGCTGATAGAGTTCACCCTCGGATTAAACTACGGCCCCACATGGATAACCAAATGAGACCCTCTCAGACCCGTTCCCGACCCCTCCCCTCGAACGAGGAGTTGCTCAGCCAAATTCGCCTCCTGCTCGACAGCCCGGAAGACGACCTACAGGCCGCGATCATGAAGGAACTCCTGGCCGGGACACTTCGGCTCCACGATTCTCACCTGGACGTCCTGGACCTCAAGATCGTCAACCGCGCCGTAAAAGAACTGCGTCACGCCTTTCGCGTCTTTCATGATTATCGCGATCGGCGCAAGATCAGCATCTTCGGTTCGGCCCGCACCGCCTCGGATGATCCGAACTACCAGATGGCCTTCCAGTTTTCCCGGCGGATTGTCGAGGAAGGATTCATGGTCATTACCGGGGGGGCCGATGGAATCATGCGCGCGTGCCAGGAGGGCGCCGGGCGCGAGAACAGCTTCGGGGTCAATATCATGCTGCCCTTCGAGCAAGGCCCGAATGCCACGATCGCCGATGACCCCAAGCTCGTCACGTTCAAGTACTTCTTCACCCGCAAACTCATCTTTCAGAAAGAGGCCAACGCCATTGCGTTGTTTCCTGGCGGTTTCGGGACACATGATGAAGGCTTTGAAATTCTGACCCTCGCTCAAACCGGCAAGAGCGATCCGCAGCCGATCGTGTGCCTCCAGGCTCCCGGCTGCGACTATTGGGACGACTGGTACACTTTCGTCACACGCCAACTTTTAGCCCGTCAGCTGATCAACACTGAGGATCTCAGCCTATTCAAAATCACTACCTCTGTGGACGCCGCAATCGATGAGATCAGGAGTTTTTACCGCCGGTTCCATTCCATTCGATATGTGGGCCGGCTCTTGGCCATGCGGCTGAAAACGAGCATCTCCCCCGAACAGGTGGCCGGCCTTCATGACACGTTTGGCGATCTGTTATCCGAGGGTACATTCGAATTGCACGGACCGCTCACTGAAGAACTCGACGAGCCGGACCTGAAGGACTTGCCTCGGTTGACCTTCACCTCCAACCGACGGAGTGCGAGCCGACTGCGTCAGCTGATCGACCATCTCAACACCCTCTGATTGTTCCTCACAAAGACGCTTTAGTCTCGTAGGAGCATCATGGTATGCTCCGCCACGATGGCCGGTTCCCGTACACAGCATCCATTCTCTGAGCCTCCCACCGTCGTGCTCTACCACGCCGAATGTGCCGACGGATTTGGCGCCGCTTGGGCGATCTGGAATAGATTTCCAGCGGCTCGGTTCATTCCCGTGAAACACGGGAATCCTCCTCCCGCAGAGCTACAGGACCAACGAGTGGTCATTGTGGATTTCAGCTATGCCCGCGAGACGCTGGAAACCATGGCTGCTCAGACGCAGGCGCTCCTCGTGCTCGACCATCACATCACGGCAGAGAAAGCCCTCGCCGGCCTTCCCTATGCCTACTTTGACATGAAGAAGTCTGGAGCCGTCCTGGCCTGGGAATGGGCCCACGATCAGCCGACACCGTGGCTCCTCGACTATATCCAAGACAAAGACCTCTGGACTTGGGCACTCCCTTCCAGTCGGGAAATTAATGCAGCCGTTGCCTCCTATCCATTCGATTATCATCTCTGGAGTCATTTCAAGCAGAAGGAATTGGAACAGGAAGGCCGGGCCATTCTGCGTTATGAAAGCGAGATCGTGAGCAAACTGGCAGCCCAAGCGATGTTGGTCGACTTTCACGGAGCCGTCGTTCCGTCAGTCCAAAGCGCAGTCTTGACTAGTCAGATCGGCGAACGCCTCTCCGTGGAGCATCCGTTTTGTGTCATTTGGCACGATCGCGATGGACGTCGCTATTACAGTATGCGCTCGCGAGAGGATGGGACTGACGTGGGAGCTATCGCCGCCTCTTTCGGCGGTGGAGGCCATACGCACGCCGCGGGGTTTTCGATCTCCCTTGGACCTGACGGCTCCTTGCCGGATAACCCGGCACTTCCGCGATCGGTCATCGATCGTCGCCGTTCTCCCTCCTAAGCAGGGCGCCATGATCCCACTGCATGACGACAACCCGACTGAGCTGACGCCGGTGGTCACGATCGCCACTATCGCGATCTGCGTCCTCGTCTTTCTCTACCAAGTAAGCCTTCCCGCCGGCTCAGGAGACACCTTCGTCTTTCAGTACGGAGCAATCCCGGCCCTCGTGTTCGGGGAGGCAGACCTCCCTGACATGGGCATAGCCATTCCCGCTTACGCCACATTGATCACGAGCATGTTCCTCCACGGCGGCTGGATGCATCTCATTGGGAATATGCTGTACCTCTGGGTCTTCGGGAACAACATCGAAGACGTCATGGGGCATACAAAATACGTCGTGTTCTACCTCACATGCGGGATTCTGGCCGCCTTGAGCCACGCCCTGACCGATCCGTCCTCGTCTATTCCCATGGTCGGGGCGAGCGGGGCCATTTCCGGTGTCTTAGGCGCCTATGTGCTGTTGTTTCCACGAGCCCGTGTGCTGGTGATAATGCCCGGCCTGGGTGCCACGAGGGTACCAGCGGGTATCGTCCTCGGCATGTGGTTCTTGATGCAACTGTTGAGCGGAGGGATGAGCGTCGGCGGTACGGGCGGAGGCGTCGCATTCTTCGCCCATATCGGCGGGTTTATTGCCGGGATGGCACTGATTGGTCTGTTCAAACGCCCGGACGTGCGCTTCTTTGCACCAAGCCGCAGAGGCCGATGGGAAGACTAGCTCTCACCGGAAACACCTCAAGGCATTGCCTCACGCATCCAGCAGCTCACGCACTTTTTCCACCAACCCGATTTGTCGATAGGGACGCCTCAAGAGATACCGCGGGTTAAGACGATGAGACACCATCGTCTCGTCGTCATACCCAGAAACAAAGAGCGGCTTCATCATCGGATGTTGCCCCAACAACCGTTTGGCTAGATCACGCCCCCCGATCTCCGGCATGATGAGATCGCTCACGGCCACATGGACGGCTCCAGAATGTTGCTGCGTGAGCAGCAAGGCTTCAACGGACGAGCTCGCCTCCAAGACTTGATAGCGATGCCTCAGCAATGTCGAGAGGGCGAGCTTACGGTCAATTTCATTCGGTTCTACCAGCAAAACTGTTTCTTGGCCTTTGGCTGAAACGTGTGCCAGATTTGATGGCGCAGGGGACCGGCCCTGGGGTGCGAGGGGAAGCGTCACCCGCACCACTGTGCCTTGGCCAGGTTGGCTGACAACATCGACCTGACCTGCACTCTGTTTCACGATGCCATAGACCGCAGTGAGTCCGAGTCCTACATTCATTTCTTTTGTGGAGAAGAAGGGTTCAAACATGTGCGACTGGGTCTCTGGGCTCATTCCACTTCCAGTATCGCTCACTTGAATCAGTACCTTGGATAGATGCCCTACCCTTCCATTCACAGCACCACTCGCATGCTCACGAAACGCCTGCATCGCTTCAATCCGAAGCCGACCACCATTTGGCATGGCATCCCGCGCATTCACCGCAAGATGCAGCAGGACTTGTTCGAGTCCTTCACGATCGACCTCGACATCCATCGGCCCATCTTCGATGACTATACTGAGATCGATGGATGCAGGCAGCAGTCCTCTAATGACTCCACGAATCTCCTCCAGCACGGCCTTGACCGAAAGCACCTGTCTGACATGGCCGTCGTGGAGGCCCAGCCCCGCCAATTGAGCGGTCACAGCTGCAGCCTGCCCCCCGCTTCGAAATATGTCATCGACCGGCCCATAGAGTGGGTCCTCCGGCTTGAGGCGAGACAGAACCACACCTGTCTGCCTCCCGATCACCGACACGAGATGGCTAAGTTCGTTGGCAATCCCCACGGCAATCCGACCAACCGCTTCCATCTTCTGTGCTTCCTGTAACTGCTGCTCGAGGCCTTGTCGTTCCTTCTTTTCCTGCCGGACATGCTCACTCGCTCGTGAGAGATCACTCTTGAGACCCTTGATACGGGCCTCCAACTGATCCCGCGACGCTTGCAAAACCTGTTCAGTCTCTTTCAGCGCTTCTATGCTCCCCAACAGTACTGTTTTTTGTCTTCGTTCGGCTCCGATCGTTTGCAGCGCAAGCCCGTAGAACGTCGCCATCACCAACAAAACCGGCACTCCCAACAGATGTCCGGGCGACAAAGAACCAGTTTGTATAACCCCTTGATAAAGGATGATGCCGTATCCGAAGCAGAGCAGCAGAGACAACCCAATAACGTGGGATAGCCGACGCACCGAGGCGGCAATGAGCATGAGCACGAAATACGACAGATAAAGATCCGACCGAGCATTACCAGAAAGATAGATTGTCGCGGTTACGAGAATCGTATCGATCCCGATCAGCGTCCCGCTGAACCACGCGGCCTGTAGAATCAAAGTCGGCACATACCACAGGCAGAGGACCATCGCCGCTAACCCACCGACGATCACTATGTTCATCGGGCGGCTTGCGATCAGCTCCGATCCGGACAATAACTGATAGGCCAACATCACGCCGACCAGCGACTGAAGCACAACATATCGTGGACGAGAAATCGTACTCTCGTGATACGCATCCGCCGATGGCGGCTCGACATGATTCTCAGAGGGAATGGCAAGGCTGCTCATTTGTATGATCTCCTGTTCGGGCAACCGATTCGTTCGTGAAAGGTGAAAGGTTTCGGAGAAAGAGCACTCGGCAATCCTATCGTTTCACCTTTCACGTCTTACCTTTCACGGTTCTTGAGAGCGAAGCGAGCACGCCGCTGGCAGATTTATTCCGCAGCCCGCTAGGAGGGGAGCAAGTCCTGTACCGATACCCCGACAGGGCAGAACCATGTTTTTCCAGTAGACTATGCCCTCAGGAGCTGAACCGTGTGATACATCTTCCTACAACAAGTCACAAAATAGAACGACGCAGGATTGCCAAAAAACGGCTCACAGATTGGGTTTGCTTGGGTAGTGCAGCGGAAGAGACGGTCGATCCTGTTCACAGCATCCTATCGGTTGATGCCGGATAGGATCGATACAGATGAATGAAGGCGGTTAGGCAGACAGGGTGGGACCGTTTGGCAGGCCGTCGCGGAATCGCTTCGCATGATCGAGGGCGAGACTGAACGTCTCCCCCAGGAACGTGACATGTCCCATCTTGCGACGTGGACGAATCGCACGCTTGCCGTAAAGATGGACTACTGCACCAGGAATATCCAGCAGGGTTCGACAGCCTGCGCCCTTTATAAGAATCGCGGCATCGTCCCCAATGAGATTCACCATGACGGCTGGGCTCAGCAGACGCACTTCACCAAGCGGCATCCCGCAGATGGCACGAACCTGTTGCTCAAACTGGGACACGCTGCAGGCATCGAGCGTGTAATGGCCTGAGTTATGGGGCCGCGGAGCAATCTCGTTGATGAGAAGTTCCCCGCTGGGCAGCTGAAACAATTCGAGACAAAATACCCCGACCCCTTCCAGCCGATCCACTACTTGACGCCCAAGAGAGGCCGCTCGCTCGGCCACAGCTGAAGATCCCGGGGCCGGCACCTTGGTGATTCGAAGAATCCCCTCTTCATGTTCATTCTCAGCCAAGGGGTAGGTGCAACTCTGTCCGTTAGCTCCACGGACGACCAGGATTGAGAGTTCCCGTTCAAACGGCACCAAGGACTCTACGATCCATCGCATGCCAGGACGAGCAGATTGCGATATTGCTCTTTCCACCTCCCGGACATCGGACTCTCGGAGGATTCTCCACTGTCCCTTGCCGTCATAACCCGCCGTGGCCGTCTTGCAGAGGGCGGGATAGCCGACCTGTCGGACGATCGTCGCCAATTGATCGGGAGCAGTCAGGCCGGCGAAGGGGGGAACGGGAAACCCGTTGGAAGCCAAGAACCCCTTCTGTTCGAGGCGATCTTGAATCACGCTCAGGACGGCACTCGACGGACGAACCGGCTTCCGTTGCTCCAAAGCTCGACAGAGTTCTGCCGGAATATTTTCCCATTCATAGGTCACGACGCTGACCAAGTCGGCAAAGCGCGCGAGAATGTGCTGGTCGGTGAACGGAACAGGAAAGCTGTGCGTGGCGATTCGATGAGCCGGCGCCTCTGGATCTGGGTCCCAGACGGCGACGTGATATCCGAGACGGCATGCCGCCATGGTGAACATGGCGCCCAATTGTCCGCCGCCCAGGACGCCCAGGACAGATCCTGGTTCAATGACGACCGCCTTCACGATCTACGACTCGGACGGCCGGGACCTTTCGTTCCGGTCACCAGGCCCTTCGCTTCAGGAGACTGGAGCACGCTGTCCGTCTGTGTCTGACGGAATAATTTCACGCGAGCGGCAATCGTTGGATAACGGCCCGCGAGAATTTGCGCCGCAAGCAACCCGGCATTTTCCGCCCCTCCAATGGCCACTGTGGCGACGGGAATCCCTCTCGGCATTTGCACGATGGAGAGAAGCGAATCAAGTCCGCGAAAATTCTCCGTCGGGATCGGGACCCCGATGACCGGCAGATGCGTCTTCGCAGCCAACATTCCGGGAAGATGGGCTGCCCCGCCAGCACCGGCAATAATGACTTCGATCCCCCGGCCTGGCGCTTGTTCTGCATAGGCGAACAAGCGATCCGGAGTCCGGTGCGCGGAGACGACCATCAATTCGTGTGGGATCCCGAGATCCGTCAGAATCGCCACGGCCTTTTCTAAGATTGGGAAATCGGATTTGCTTCCGCCCAACACCCCGACTAAGGGATGCGGACGATCCGTTCCTCGCCGCCGTGAATGTGATTGTGGCCCTTTCCTGAGACGAGGCATATCGCGCAGGCCCTTCTCCCACGGCTCTCTGGCTCTCAACGGAGCCCCCACCTTAGCGATTCTCTGACTGATGGTCAAGCATGCCCCCTCTCCTCCAGCAATCCGTAAAACGTGAATCGTCAAACGTGAAAAGTTTCGGAGAGAGCGCCCTCGACAGTTCTACGTTTCACCTTTCACGATTCTTGAGAGTGAAGCGAGAGCGCCGCATGGGGCAAGGTGCGTCCCTGGGCAAAGAGGCTGTGCACAGGCCTTCGCTGGTGGTCCTGAACAGTGCGGCCGGGAGACCCGCAGTGTCCTACGGATGGCTCATGGATGTCTAGGTCCGAATGAGTACTACGGGTGGTTCAGTGCAGGCGGCAAGAATCAGGGAAACAGAGCGTACCTGGAAGGATGACTCTCACCCCATGGCGTGAGAGCGTCTTCCAACAGGGGGAAGCAAGGAGATACGTAGTTTGGTGCCGAAGGCGGGACTTGAACCCGCACGGCTTGCGCCACACGCCCCTCAAACGTGCGTGTCTGCCATTTCACCACTTCGGCACTTGGCAGGAGCGTGAAACCCCTCCAACTCGGTATGCTGAACAGACTGTCCTGTTGTTTCATGCCAGCGCTTTACGCTTCACAAACGACGAGCGACAGTCCGAGGGAGCCGCATTATAGAAGTGGGCCAAAATCCTTGTCAATCAAGGGACGCTCCGGTAGAATCTGGCGGCTTATACTCACCGGGTCCTCCAACGTTGTGCAGAGTCACCACAGCCTCACTTCCACGCTCGATGGTGTCGTTGAACGACCGACACAGGGGTCCGTCGCTGCGTTGTTCGACGTCGACAACACGCTCCTCCCGGGAGAGGCCAGCGAAATACGATTTTTCAAGTTTCTGTGGCAGCGAGGCCTGGTGGGGTGGAGCGAACTGAGCCGGAGTGTTGCTTGGCTGGTGGGGCACGTGCCCCCCTTCTCCCTGCACTCGCTCCGAGAACGAAAAGTGTATCTAGCGGGCAAGTGCCCCGCAGACATTGAATCGCATGCGCGGGAGTTCTGTCAGGCTGAGATGATCGGTAAGTTGTCCGTGCAGGGTCGCGCCAGATTGGATGCACATCGACAGGCGGGGCACCAGCTGATTCTTGTGACGGGCGCGCCTGATTTTTTGATCGTACCCCTTGCGGAATTCTTGGACGTGCCCACGGTCTTCGCGGCGAAGCCGGAGCGACAGAATTCCGTCTATACCGGCGCGTTGATTCCCCCGTTGCCCTATGGCCGTGGCAAGCGTGATCTCATCCTCGCCCACGCTCGGGGAATGGGCCTCGATCTGGCCGGTTCCTATGCCTATGGCGACAGCCCGGGCGATCGCGACATTCTTGAATTGGTTGGGTACCCCCTGGTGGTCAACCCGATCCGGGGCATGGCACGCACAGCGCAACGTCTCGGCTGGCCTGTCACAACGTGGAAGTAACGCCGTGAAGTGTTCAACATGACCCGATTCCGCGGTCATACAGTTTCACACCGCTCACGTTCACGCCCTGAGTCATGCGCATCACCGAGGTCTTCCATAGCATTCAAGGTGAGTCAAGTTATGCCGGACAGCCCTGTGTGTTTGTTCGACTGACTGGATGCCCGCTTCGCTGCACCTGGTGCGATACCGACTATGCCTTTTATGGAGGCCACGAATGCTCGATCGATGAGGTCCTGGCGAAGGTGCAAACCTATGGATGCCGCCTCGTGGAGGTCACGGGAGGGGAACCGCTTGCCCAGCCCGAGAGTCTCCCGTTCATGACCAGACTGTGCGATGCCGGCTATACAGTCCTCCTTGAGACGAGCGGCGCCGTTGATATCGCGCCGGTCGATCCACGTACCCATGTCATCCTGGATGTGAAGTGTCCTGGGAGTGGCATGACAGATCGGATGCACTGGCCGAATCTTTCTCAGCTGACGGCCAAAGACGAGGCGAAGTTTGTGTTGGCCGACCGAGCCGACTACGACTGGGCTCGTGAGATTCTAGCCCAGTATGACGTAGCCAGCCGTTGTTCGGTGCTCTTCAGTCCGGTCTTCGGCTCGCTCGATGTGCGACACCTGGCCGAATGGATTCTGGCTGATCGTCTGCCGGTTCGTTTTCAGTTGCAGATGCACAAGTACATATGGGCGCCGGATATGCGAGGGGTGTGAGGAGTATGATTCGTATTTCGAGTAAGAGTTTTCAAGTTATTGGCGAACGAGAAGCTGCACTGAAATCTGAACCCGAAGCTGAGCTCCAAGCCGACCGATAGAGACGAGCGACGAACACGAAGGAGACGTGAATGAAGATCATGCAGATCACGGTACAGGTTGGGCGAGCGGAGGCCGCATCCGAAGAGGTGTTGGTACTCACGCACTGTGAAGGAGAGGCATTGGCCAACCTGGATGCGGCCCTGCTCGATCGGGCCCTCAGGGGCGCGCTGAGCAAGCTGGTGCAATCCAAGGAATTCGAAGGCAAGGTCAACGAAGTCTTGCTGTTTCACACACAGGGCAAGGTGCCTGTAAAACGGCTGGTGCTGGTCGGCTTGGGCAAGAAGAACGAGGTGACGATTGAGACGATCCGGCAAGCAATGGGCACAGCTGCGAAGCGCGTCCGTCAGACGAAGGTCGAATCCTTTTCGGTAGCGCTGCCAACCGTGATACCTGGCGGGATGTCATGGGTCGAGGTGGCGCAAGCGATGGTTGAAGGGGCGATCCTGGGCAGCTATCGGTTCACCGTCTATCGGAGCGAGGCTGTCTCAGAGCAAGACATCGCGGGGATGAGCATTCTGATCCCGAGGAAGGGTCAGCTGCGGCAGGTGACTGAAGGGGTCCGGCGCGGCGTCGCCACCGCAGAGGCCACCGTCTTTGTCCGAGATCTCTGTAATCACCCCTCCAACATCCTGACCCCCACCAGGGTCGCCGACGAAGCGAAGACCATCGCCAAAGCTGAAGGGATCGCGATCAAGATTCTCGAACAGAAAGAGATGGAACGTTTGGGGATGGGTGCGTTACTCGGCGTGGCGCGCGGGAGTCAGGAGCCGCCTAAGTTCATCATCCTTGAATACAACGGAGCCAAGAAAAAAGACGAACGCCCGGTCGTGCTGGTCGGGAAAACGATCACCTTCGATACGGGTGGGATCTCCCTGAAGCCTGCCGAAAATATGGAACACATGAAGGCCGATATGACGGGAGGGGCCGAAGTGCTCGCCTCGATCCGTGCGGCGGCCAGACTCAAGCTCCCACTGCGTCTCATCAGTATCCTGCCCGTGGCGGAAAACATGCCGGGCGGCCGGGCGATGAAGCCGGGCGATATTGTGAAGACGCTGTCTGGGAAAACCGTCGAAGTGCAGAACACGGATGCGGAAGGTCGGCTCATCCTGGCCGACGGCCTCGCCTATGCGATGCGCTATAAGCCGGCGACCCTGATCGACATTGCGACGCTCACAGGGGCCTGTGTGGTGGCGCTCGGCCAATTTGCGATCGGGATGTTCGGCACCGACCAGGCGCTCAAAGATCAGGTCCGGAAGGCGGGGCAGACGGCTGGCGAGCGGGTGTGGGAAATGCCCTTGTGGGAAGAGTATTTCGAACAGCTCAAGAGCGATGTCGCCGATATGCGCAACATCGGCGGCCGTGGCGGCGGCATGATCACCGCGGCGCTCTTCCTCAGTAAGTTCGTGGGGGACTGCCCGTGGGTGCACCTCGATATCGCCAGTACAGATTGGAGCGAGCGGGAACGGGCCTATGTTCCGAAAGGTCCGACTGCGATTGGAACCAGGTTATTGGTGCAGTATCTGATCGATCGGAGTCTCTAGCATTGGCACGACATCAAATGACTCTCGCGCGAAAAGATCGGACAGCTCTTCATGGTCGGATTTCTAGGCACGTCGGTATCGCCCGATGTGGCCTCGTTCATCAAGGAATACAAGCCTGGCGGTGTCATTCTCTTCTCGCGGAACCTCGAGTCCGTCGAGCAGATAGTCGACCTGACCAACGCCCTGCAAGCCTGCAGTCCGCATTCGCCGCTATTGATCTCGATCGATCAGGAAGGCGGTCGGGTCTCCCGGCTTCCGAAGGGCTTTACGATTTTCCCCCCTTGCGACCTCTTAGGCCGCTCCAACTCAACTGAATTAGCCTACGCGGCTGCAGCCACCATTGCCAAAGAGCTGAAGGCGGTGGGCGTCAACATGAACATGGCACCGGTGCTCGATGTGAACAGTAATCCGGACAATCCGGTCATCGGCGATCGGGCGTTCGGTACCACGCCGGATGTGGTCTGTGAAATGGGACTAGCGACGGCGGCGGGGCTGCAAGACAATAAGGTTGTAGCCTGCGGGAAGCACTTTCCCGGTCACGGCGATACGAGTGTCGATTCTCATAAAGAGCTTCCGGTGGTCGAGGCATCGCGGGAGCGATTGGAGGCCATCGAATTCCCCCCCTTCCGTCGTGCCGCTGCGCAAAACGTTGCTTCGATGATGACCGCGCACGTGCTCTATCGAGCCCTCGATCCAGAATTGCCGGCCACGCTCTCACCGACCATCATCACAAAATTCTTGCGCCAGGAGCTGCAATACGACGGAGTGGTGTTGACGGATGATTTAGAAATGCACGCGATCATCGACCATTACGGAATAGAGGACGCCGCGGTTCGTGCGGTGCTGGCGGGGTGCGATGTCTTGTTGATTTGTAAAGATCGGGATCGGGAAGTCGCCGCCTTCAAGGCCATAGAGCAGGCGATGGAGGCAGGGGCAATTTCTCCCGAACGGTTGAACCTGTCGGTTGCGCGAATCGCCCGTCTGAAAGACCGGTTTGTGACGCCCTACAAGCCGGTAATGGTCTCCGAAGCGAAGCTCGTTGCAGGATGCCGAAGCCATCAGGCGTTACTGCACTCGATCGAACGGATTCAAACGCGGTTGTCTCACCCGCAATAGTCATGAGGAGGCAATAATCACACGGGCCCATTCCCCTCTTGCAGGTCGTTGGCCAATTCCCCTACAGTGCGCTGCATGATCCGCACATTTCAAGGCGTCAAACCCACCGTTCCCACGTCCTGTTTTATCGAAGAGACCGGCATCGTCATCGGCGATGTCGTGTTGAGGCGAGCATTGTAGCGTCTGGTTCCATGCCGTCATTCGCGGGGATGTGCATTATATAAGGATCGGTGACCGGACCAACGTGCAGGACCTCTGTATGCTCCATGTGACCCACGATACCCATCCGCTGATCATCGGCAACGAGGTGACCATCGGCCACTCGGCGATACTCCACGGCTGCACGATTAAGGATCGTGTACTGATCGGGATGGGGGCCATTGTGATGGATGGAGCTGTGATCGGAGAGGATTCGGTGGTGGGGGCCGGTGCGCTGGTGGTGGAAGGCATGATTGTGCCGCCAAAGAGTGTGATCCACGGAACGCCAGGCCGCGTTCGGCGAGCAACGACAGAAGCCGAGCTCGCGTGGATTAAGGAGTCGGCGGAGAACTACGTGACGTACGCAAGCCAGTACTTGGACAACTCTTCGAGAACCAAACCCGGCTTCCGAATCTAGCAGGATGCTGAAAAGTCCGCCAGCGGCGTTCTCGCATCGTTCAGACCCTCAACGTACCCCAGAGGGTACGCCTCGGCCCTTCACTCACTGCGGCCTTGCTGGACGAACTTTTTGAGCACCCTGCTGGAGTAGTCTCCTGTTGTGCCACAATAGTGTTCCCGCAGCCTGCTAGGTTTTCAGACACCTCGCCCAGACCCTTTATTCCCCTTGCCGATTTGAATAAAACAGATCGGGTCGCCCACCAGCGCCGTCTCGTAGTAGCGTTTTCCAACCAAGTAGGGCACTCGATGCCGATGACACCATTCTGCAATCCATATGACTTCCTCTGTGGTAGTCGTGACAAGGCCGGGCTTCGCGAGCTTTCCCATACAACGTGCAACCAATGCACGCACGATGCGGCGCTCTGCATCAAATTTCAGGGGATCGAGGGTAAGCGGATTGCTTCGGCCATACGACAGAGGCGACAGATGCGGGAACCGCTCAGGATCGTTCAATACGCTGACCATCCAGAGATGATCGAATCGGCCCTTCGCGCTGGCCGCATCCGCCGCATAGAACGTGAGGGGGGTCGAGCGGCAGGCACGGTTGAGAGCGGCGACTTCGGCTCTCCGAAGATTATGGGGTTGCACCGTCCGACCCAGCTCCACCGTTTCCATCATCAATGCAGGAAGCTCCGCTACTCCGGCGCCAACGTAGAGACTGCGGCCGCCCTGCTCGAGTTTCCGCCTCAACACCACGGCAACTCGACTCCCGAGACGGTTGCAGAGCCCCCGCTTCGCTCGCCAGAACTCATCGCCGCCTTCATAACAGTAGACCGATCCCAGTGCGCCATAGTCGAGACGGCCATAGACCCCGGTCACGAGACGACGCGTTGCGGGCGTCAGCCTCGTGCGACTCGTCTTCACGGTCGTACTCCGGCGATCTGAATCGCGGTTGCGGTCACCGTTGCTGCCACGTTGGAGAGAAATTCGAGATTCAGTGTGGCCACGGTATCAGTCTCACGATGGTAATGGGGATTCCGGAAGTTCGCCGTATCGGTCAACACCACGGCTGGATAGCCTACATCCCAAAACGAGGCATGGTCGCTGCGACGGGTATGGGGCATGGCCTCCCCTCGGCCCGGCACCACCAAAGACAGGGGCTTGAGCAGAGCCGCCTGCCGCCGGGCATCCTGTTCAAGCTGAAGCACCAAAGACCGGGATGCCTCGTTGCCCACGATAGCGAGAAAGTCTCCCTGGGTCGGCACCGCAATGGGTATATCAGGCGGAGTCTGCTGCGTGCCGGCTTCGCTCCTGGCAAACCCGACACATTCCAAGATAATCGCACCGGCCAACTCACGGCGCTCGGCTTTCAAACGGGACGCGAACGCCTGACTCCCCAGTCGATCCTGCTCTTCAAGACAGAATGCCACGAGCCAGACGGGTCGCGCGAGAGGTTGCGCACGGAGGCGAGAAGCCACTTCGAGGAGGACCACAAGCCCACTTGCGTTATCATCCGCGCCCGGTGACCCGGAGACTGTGTCGTAGTGGGCCCCGATCAGGAGTGGGGGCAATTCCTCTCCTTGTCGGGGCCAGTCCGGATACTTGATCGCCACCACATTGCGATAGACCTTGCCCCAGGCACTCACAAGCTGGCTGCCGGTGGTCCACCCAGACTTGGCAAACTGCGTTGCGAGATAGTGCGCCGCCTTTCGAAGCGCGCGAGGACTCGTCTCAGGATGACGCTCACCGACGAGGGCCTCAAGATGTCGGTTGATTCGAAGACGTTGGGTCGCCACAAGAAGAGACTGATCGAATGAACCGATTACGATGCGATTTCGGTCCCGATACCCTTACGTGTGAACACTTCGAGAAGAATGGCATGGGGGATTCGACCGTCGATGATATGGGCTTTGCCGACGCCGCCTCCGAGCGCATCCAAGCAGGCATGAACCTTGGGCAACATCCCTTCGCTGATCGTGCCCTTCTTCACCATCCGCTGCACGTCTTTGCGTGAGACTGTCGAGAGATGGCGCCCCTTCGCATCGCGAATGCCTTTCACATCGGTCATCATCACCAGCTTTTCCGCACCCAACGCGGCGGCCATCGCCCCGGCCACCAGATCGGCGTTGATGTTGTACGTGTTTCCCTCCCGGTTGGTACCAATCGGCGCGATGACGGGAATGTAATGATCCTGCTGAAGCTTCCGCACCAACGTGGGATCGATAGACTGGACCTCTCCGACCAAGCCAAAGTCCTCGTCCCCATCGCCGACATCGAGATCTTTTTCCATACTTGCCGCCCAAGCCTTGGCCGTGAGCGGTCGAGAGAGCATAAGCCCGCCGTCCTTTCCACTCAAGCCGACCGCAAGGCCGCCATGGCGATTCAAGAGATCGACAATTTCCATATTGATCTTGCCGGCCAACACCATCTCCACAATTTCCATCGTGGCTTCATCTGTGACCCGCACCCCATGGAGAAACTTGGCTTCAATGCCCAAGCGATGGAGCATCTTATCGATCTGGGGTCCCCCGCCATGCACAATAACTGGGTTGAGACCCACGTATTTCAAGAGCACGACATCCTGGGCGAACCGCTCTTTCAACGGCGCATCGGTCATCGCATGGCCGCCATATTTGATGACAATGGTCTTGCCCTTGAACGTGCGAATGTAGGGCAGGGCTTCGATCAGGACGTTTGCCTTCTTAATCAGTCTGTTCATGTCCTGGCTCCCATGGCGAAAAAAGCGCGAAAGGCTGTAAATACAGGAAGAGCAAGTTCGTTTCTCGGATGCCTCGTGACTCTTGCCTGATACAAACGGTCGTCGGCAACCGTGCGACGATCATGGCGTATCGTCCTTCACGACACGCGCGCTGGCTGGACGACCGGCTCGCGGATGCGTCCTATCATAGACGGCCAGGAGCTGGTCCGTGGCCAGGTGCGTATACTTTTGTGTCGTACTCAATGAAGTATGCCCGAGCATCTCTTGAATCGACCGCAGATCGGCCCCTTCATCGAGGAGATGGGTGGCAAAGGAGTGGCGCAACGTATGGGGGCTCACGGAACCACCGGCAAGCCGGTTCGAATAGTGGGCCACGATGCGAGCGACGCTCCGAGTCGTGAGCCGTCCTCCGCGGTTGTTTCGAAAGACCGGTGACGAGACCCGCTTCGGCTTCGTCGTCGAATCGCGAGAATCCATCACGGGCCGCTGATTCAGATATGCCTGAATGGCCCGTAACGCCACCGCTCCGATTGGCACAATGCGCTCCTTCCGACCTTTTCCTCGCAGGTGGACCAGCCCCTCGGACACACGGAGATCGTCGAGGTTGATTCCCACGAGTTCGCTCACGCGGGCTCCGGTCGAGTAGAGCGTCTCCAGCAAGGCACGGTCACGTTGCGACCCTCCTGCCTGATCGGCAGGAAACTCCATCAGCGCTGCCGCGTCGTCCTTGGTCAATACCCGCGGAAGATGTTTCGGCTGTTTCGGTGTCCTGATGGCCTCGGCAGGATTGAGACCGACCATGCTCTCTCGCTGCAGATAGCGATAGAAACTACGAAGGGAGGCGAGCTTCCTGGCCATCGACGCGGGTTTCTCATGCTTGCAGTTCAACCAGTGAAGGTAGTCCCGAATGGATTCCGTATGCACCGTGGCAGGGATCAAATACACGAGCGGACGGAGACTCCTTCGTCATAAACGTCTGAAACTGTCGGAGGTCCGACGCATAGTTCCGAACTGTTTCGTGCGACGCATGACGTTCCAGCTCAAGAAACGTCATGAAAGCTCGAATTGCGTCATCCATGCCGTCAGGTCCTCAAGCGCCCGTTGTCCCGTGAGCCGTCGTTTGCGCTCCTTATCTCTCGTCGGTGTGGCAAGGGGAGGAAAGAGCCCGAAATTTGTGTTCATCGGCTGGAAATGACTCGGGTCCGCGGTCGTGATGTACGACAGCAAACAGCCATGCGCCGTGGTGGGCGGCGGCGTGACCAACGGCAATCCCTCAAGACTGCGAGCCGCATTGATTCCGGCTAACCCTCCCATCGCGGCTGAATCCGTGTAACCCTCGACTCCGACCAACTGTCCTGCAAAGAAGAGGGTGCCGCGGGCCTTAAACTGGAGAGTGTTGCGCAGCAGTTGGGGAGAATTGATAAAGGTGTTTCGATGCAAACTGCCGTAGCGAAGAAACTCCGCCTGCTCCAGACCTGGAATCATACGAAACACCCGCTTCTGCTCCCCGTAGGTTAATTTAGTCTGAAACCCCACGAGGTTGTAACAGGAACGATGGGCGTTTTCCGTTCGGAGCTGTACCACTGCATAGGCTCGCGTACCCGTCTTAGGATTCTCAAGTCCCACCGGCTTCAACGGACCGAATTGCATGGTCTGGCGGCCCCGTTCGGCCATCACTTCGATGGGAATACAACCTTCAAAATAGGGCGTCTTTTCAAATTCTTTGGGTTGAACTTTCTCCGCCGCGAGTAACGCGTCATAGAAGGCGTTGTAGGTTGGCTCGTCCATCGGACAGTTGAGATAGTCATCCCCACCCTTGTCGTAACGGGACGCGAGAAATACGACATCCATATTAATGGAATCGGCATCCACGATCGGAGAAATCGCATCGTAAAAATATAGATGTTTCGTGTGGGTCAATTGCGCAATCGCCTGAGACAGTTTGTCGGATGTCAGCGGGCCGGTTGCCAGAATGCAGAGACAGTCCGTTGGAACCTCGGTGATCTCCTCATGCAGAATGCGAATGTTCGGATGCCCTTCCAGCTCCTGGGTAATCTTGAGTGAAAACTGCTCGCGATCGACGGCCAGGGCCGATCCTGCAGGCACCCGCACCTCATCCGCTACCCGAATAATGAGCGAGTTGAGATGGCGCATTTCCTCTTTCAAGATGCCGGGGGCGTTCAGAAAATCCGCGGAGCCGAGCGAGTTCGAACAGACCAGCTCTGCCAAACCACCGGTCTTGTGCGCTTGCGTCATCTCTTTTGGACGCATTTCATAGAGCGTCACTTTCGCTCCACGATTGGCCGCCTGCCATGCCGCTTCAGACCCGGCCAGACCGCCCCCGATAATAACAATATCGTCGCGCATGCGAGTGAAGCTCCGCGAAGAAACAGAAAGAGGCGTGGCATTGTAGGAACCGCATTTTGGGGATGTCAAGACTACTTCGCTACGCATGGAACTGGCGTCACGGTTGATCCAATTTACGACCCCGTGGTAGACTCCACATCCTGTAGGCGATTAGCTCAGGGGTAGAGCGCTTCCTTCACACGGAAGAGGCCACTGGTTCGATACCAGTATCGCCTACCATACTCTCGCCTCCCCCTTCTAGGCCCATTCCTCTAGCATCAATCGACAGTGTGCATGCTATTGCCAGAACCGCTCTAATCCTGGACAGAATCCTGGAGGTCGGCTACACTTCAGTCTATCGAGAGACTGTTGACTCTGAACCGTACAAGACAAGTGAGGTCATCTATGCGGACTACAACTCTTGCAGTGGGAATTCTCCTGCTGGCCACCGCAGTTGGTTGTGCCGGGAACCAACAGCAGCAGGCGTCGGCCGATGCAGAGACAGGCTATGCCGCCCCGGCTAGCATTTATAGTGTGATGGACCCCACTTCCTTAGTCTACACCGATGTGGCGGCTGGATCAGCCGCTTACGATAACCCCTGGCGCTGGGCCGGGTTCCTCCTACACCCCGTCGGGGTCGCGATGGACTACGGCGTGAACCGACCAATGTACACCCTCCCCAGCCACAAGCCGTACCTTTTCGGGTATACGTCTGAGGATTCGATGCTGGATAGCCAACGGCGATAATCTCCGCAAGCCTGTCGCTTTCAGACTCAAATTAACGCCCGCTCCCCTTCCGAGAGCGGGCGTTACTTTATCACCCGGTTGGCAAACCCTTTCATGCTTCGTGTATGCTCCCTTCGTGAATCGAAATTCACATGACACGCAAACGTCTTGCGCTGTGCCCTTTCGACTGTGGATGGTCTGCGGGCTAGGACTAAGCCTCTTGCTGAACGCCTGCGAAAGTCCTGCTCGAAAACCGATCCTTCCGCCGTCTGAAAGCGATCTAGTCCTCCTAAAGCCCACGACTCTCTGCACTTCGAAGTCCACCTTCCTCAAGACACATCCTCCCTCTACCCGCAAACCACAAGACTGGGGCGCTGGACAAGAGTTGGTTCTCCCTGCAGACCGAAGTCCATCACATGGCGACGAGTCCTACTTTTTCGATGAAGATGGTATCCTGGTCGGAACCGTCTTTACCTTTTCGTCTGGACTTGACCTGAATCCCTACCCAGTCCTCCGCCACACCTTAACGCAGCTGAAGCCGACATTGGAGTTCTATCTCAACGTGGCGAATCTGTCCTCAAAGGCGACCATGGATTCCAGTGCCCTGTATGAAACAGGGGACGAGAAAACGACGACACAATATTTGGTCCTGGGTCCGCGCGAGAAGCCGGTCTTGCTCCAGGTTTCTGTGACGATCGACCCCTATGTACGGCTGTTTTCGCCCTATCGACGCGAGTTTTTGGAACGGTTACGCCGTCCAAGCGGCCAGAAGCCCGGGCAACAACTCGACAATCAAGGCTCGGAGGATAAGGAGCCCTTCCTCTCACTGCAGCAGTTCGCGCGCGGCCAAACGGCACAGCTTTCCTATTGCGGGACCCAGAACTACGATATCGCCGCCGTTGCCTATCAGAAAGCGATCGCAAGCGGTTTTACGAATAAAGTGTGGCTGGCAGAAGCTCACCACAAACTGGGCCTGGCATGGGAAGGGAAGGGAGAGCATGAGAAGGCCAAGGCGGAGATGCTTCAGTCGTTGGCCATCAGACCCAACACTCCGGAAGTTCTGAACAACCTCGGCACGGTATACCTCAAACTGGGAGACAAGGTGAACGCGCTCGCCTCATTCGAAAAAGCCGTCACGCTCCGCCCTAACTATGCCATTGCCCGCTTCAACCTGGCAGAGGCTTACGAGCCCACGAATCCTAAACGAGCCCTCTCGGAGTACGAGACCTATCTCGCGCTAGTCGAAGGTATCCCCGATGAAGCCGGTCGAATCGCGCTCGTCCAACAACGCGTCAAAGCGTTAAAACACTAAGCTATCCCTATCAATCGTTTCGTTCCCCTTACCAGCTGTCGAATATGTAATTTCATTAGGCACCCGCCCGATCTCGTTGTAGGCTCGTCCCATCACTCTGCTTAGAAGAATGGGAGAGCGACATGGCACAACTTACCTGGGCTGGTGGGCGAGCAATCATCCTGGCAGTCACCGCGTTGTTCCTTCTTCCGCTACAGGCTCAAGCCGAACGGGATTGGGAATTTTCTGTGGGCGCGTTCGGAGGAGAAGCCTTTCACTCGAACGAAGACTTGAAGATTAATTCAGGGGACCACGGTGGCTCTCCGTTCATGGAACGGTACACGGTGTCACGCTGAACGACTCTGGAACATTTGGAGGCAAACTCACCGCATGGTATCTCCCAAGGAAAGTATAACTGGCAACCACAAGTAGGGTTCGAGCTTGACTTCACGAGATTCACCGCAGATCTCTACCCCCAATTACAGGGGTGCTGACGGCACATTAGCTACTCCCTGGCTTTCAGCTTGGAGCATGTACCATTCGCTGATGTTCGAGACCTGAGTGTCAATACCTTGGCTGCGAACTTGTTGTTTCGTTACCCATCTGGTCAACCCCAGATCTTCCGCAGGGACGAATCGCGCCCTACGTCGGCATTGGTGTCGGCGCACAACGAGCCGTCCTGTCCCTCCAGGCCGTTCCGTATCGAGAAGTAGATTATGCTCCTGCTGGGCAGTTGCTTGTAGGGATGAAGTTCTTCGTGATGAAAAATCTTGCTATTTTCGGAGAGTACAAGCGGATCTGGTCCTCCCACGACTTTACCTATTCAGGCATCCACCCTCCTGGATATGAGGAAACGTGGTCGGTTGTGACCAATATCCTTGCCGGAGGTGTGTCCATACATTTTTAGAGAATGACGAGAACGCTTTTTCTCTAGGAAAGTATCTTAACGGCGGGTTTTCTCTTCCTGTTCTTCGAGCGTCTTGCAGTTGATACAGAGTGTGGTGACTGGGCGGGCTTTCAGTCGCGGATAGGGAATCTCTTCTTCGCAACGCTCACAAATGCCATACATGTTTTGGTCCATTCGCTCAAGCGCCTCGTCGATCTTCTTGATCAACCGTTGCTCGCGCTCACGGATACGCATCAAAAAATTCTGCTCGGCCTCCGCAGACGCCTGATCGCTGACATCGGGGAATGTCTCCTGGCCGTTTGGATTGGCAAGACCCTCGACCACCTCGGCCAACATGGCCTTGCGTTGCCGTTCAAGGTCACGACGAATAGCCGCATACTTTTTGCCCTGGGATGATGTCTTGGCTCTGCGCTTGACAGGGACAGAGTGCGCCGCTGGTTGAGTGGGCGAAATGCGCTTGGCGGAAGAACTTGTTTTCATACTACAACCTACCTGAGGAGTAAAACGATGCGAAACGAGCGAAACTATAACAGGGGCCTGGAAGAGGGGTCAATGGGCAGCGTGAGCCCATCAAGTTCGCCCGCCCGGCTTCGCTAGAGATCCCGACGGCCTTCGATCGACTTGAGCAACGTGACTTCGTCGGCATACTCGATATCCATCCCGACCGGAATGCCATAGGCGATACGCGAGACCCGGGCCCCGAGAGGTTTCAGTTGGTTCGTTAAATAGATGGCGGTCGCCTCGCCCTCGATTGTCGGACTCGTCGCAAGGATCACTTCTTCGACTCCCCCAAGCTTTACCCGATCAACCAACTCCTCGGCCCTGATATCGGACGGTCCGACGCCGTCTAAGGGAGACAAAGCACCGAGCAATACGTGATACAAGCCGCGGTAGGCTCCGGCCCGCTCGATGGCATAGGTCGTACTCGGCTCTTCCACTACGAGGATTCTCGTCTGATCCCGCTTCGGATCGAGACAGAACTCACAGAGCTCTCCCTCGGCGATATTCCGGCATTGCCGGCAAAAGGAGAGCCCGTCCTTGACGGCACGAATCGCCTCGGCCAGGCGAAGCGCGTCTTCGCGCTCGGCCTTCAAGACATGAAACGCCAATCGCTGCGCCGATTTTTGACCGATGCCTGGAAGCCGGACTAACTCACGCACCAACCGTGCGAGCAATCCCTGTTGATCAACTGCCATACCGTGATCGCCTACTAGGAGTCTGCGGAAAACTGTTGTGGCACGGTGAAAATTCGATTGTCCCCATTATTTCGAGGGCAAAAGGATAATGCCTCGCAGGATGCTCAAAGAGGCCAGACTTCTCACCCGCCCAACCCTGGCACGTCGAAACGCGCCTTGTCCCAAGCAAAGCTGCAGCGAGCGAAGAGGCGAGGAGGTACGGACCGCACTTCGTGTGGGCCGTTCGCCCTTTGAATGGATCGTGGCGAACGGAAAATCCCCTCCAGTGATTCCGATCTCCGAGAAGCTCGCCTCTATACGTTGAGCCTCTGAGCGAAGCGAGAACGTCGCACGGGAAAGGGCGCATCTCGACGCGCCAGGGTTGGGCGGGTGAGAAGGGCGTCTTTTTCAGCATCCTGCTAGAGCAGCCCGGGCATGTTCATCCCACCGGTAACCGATTTCATCTCATCCGCCATCATCTCACGAGCCTTCCTGAGGGCATCGTTCGACGCGGCCATGACCAAATCTTGTACCATCTCCACATCGCCGCCTTTTACCACTTCGGGATCGATGACGATGGCGACAAGCTGCATAGCCCCATTGGCGGTGACCGTCACACTACCTCCGCCGGCCGTCCCGGTCACGGTCTTCGACGCGGCCTGTTCCTGTACCTTCGCCATTTGCGCCTGCATCGCCTGTGCTTGCTTCAGAATATTTCCCATATTAGCTAACGGGTTTTTCATGCCTGGGCCTCCTTCTGGCTCGACACCTGCCTCACCTCCGCGAGTTCTGCGCCAAAGGTCTCCAGCGCCTGCTTGACGACCGGATGGGCCCGCGCTTGCTCGAAGAGGATCAGTCGTTGTTCTTTTTCCTTCGCTGCCCTGAGCTGCGCCATCGTCGGTCCGGGAGCATCCGACTCCGTCAATTCGACAATCCGCAGCCGAACCGTCTGCCCGCTCAATCGTTCACATATGGATGTGAGCACCGACATATTATCAGGATTCTCGATCATCCCTCGGGCCGCCATCTCCTGCTTGGCAAATCCGATTATCACAACATGACCGTCCACGCCCACAAATCGTCCTCTTTCCAGAAAGGCGGCAATCCTGGAAGAGACATTGCCCACTTCCTCTTGAACCTGTTCCCAATTGAGCGTCACCGCACGCCCATTGTCAGTCGACGGCGATGGCACCGGCGTCGAAGCCTTCACTTCGACGGCAGTGCCAGAGGACCTGACGTCCGGAGGAGTGACGAGGGGGCCTCGTGGAGGCGCCGCATTCCCGGCAGTAGAAGGCCTCGACGGTATCGAAGCGGCCGGTGCAGAAGCCGTTGCCTGCAGAGGCCTCGGTAACGGTGAGGGGACTGAAGTATCTGCGCGACCAGCCGAAGTCGGTTTCTCTGCGCGCGCTGGAGCCGGCTGAGGTGGGCGTGCCGTCTGGGTTGGCGGCACCACTTGTTGAGCCGCTTTCCCATCCGACCGACGCAGCAACCGCGTCGCACGCACGGCCGCCGTTTCAAGCACGAACCGAGGATGGGCACTGAGCCTGAGCAAGTCCTCCGCTTGCGTGAAGGTCGCAAACAGTTCCTGGAGCATCTCAGGCGAGAACGAGCGCGCATCAGTTGCCATCTGCGCTAGGTCTTCCGCTGAGGCCTCGATCAACCCCTGCCATTCTTCGGGTGAGGTCACCACCGACACCACCAGCATGTTGCGCAAATACTCGACAACCTCCGCACAATAGGCCCGCAGATCGTGGCCCTGGTCCAATAGCTGGGCCAGCACGCGAAGCGCCGCAGCACTCTCCTGAGCCGTGACGGCCTGAATCATGGCACGAACGAGTTCTTGTGGAACCGCTCCCAGCAAGGCCTCCAGATCCGTATGCACGATCGTTTTGCCGCCGAACGCTACCGCCTGGTCAAGCAGGCTCAAGCCATCGCGCATGCTGCCCTCGCTGGCCCTGGCAAGAGCCATCAGGCTCCGCTCCTCAATCACAATCTGATCCTGATCGACCACATGGCGAAGCCGTTCGACAATCTCGGTTCGCGCAATCCGCCGGAAGTTGTAATGCTGGCAGCGGGAGAGAATCGTCGCCGGAATCTTGTGAATCTCGGTGGTGGCAAAAATAAATACTACATGCGGCGGCGGCTCCTCCAGCGTCTTCAACAGCGCGTTGAAGGCCGAGTTCGACAACATGTGGACTTCGTCGATGATGTAGACTCGGTACTTCCCACGAAACGCAGCAAACTTCACGTTCTCTCGGATCTCGCGCACATCGTCCACGCTCGTATTGGACGCCCCATCGATCTCCATGACATCGACCGAAGTCCCCTGTGCAATTTCGAGGCAGTTGGAACAGATGCCGCAGGGCGTGCCGGTTGGCCCCTGCTCGCAATTGAGTGCCTTGGCGAGAATTCTCGCGACCGTGGTTTTTCCCACACCGCGGGTTCCGGAAAAGAGATACGCTTGGGCAATCCGTTTCGTGGTGACGGAATTGACCAGCGTCTGAACAACGTGGGGCTGTCCGATCACATCATCGAACGTCCCTGGACGGTATTTGCGGGCAGAGACTTGGTAATCCAACGTCGTGATGCTCCAGTAGAGTGCTGAGACCTGAGTGCTGAGTACGCGAAGAACCAACCGTACTCTGTTTCCTGAATCACAGCTCTTCGCATTCATCGCTCAGCACTGTTTCTAGGAAAAAGCGGGGCCAGGTGATCCTGCGGCACACAGAACTGACCGCTTACCGTTGCTTCCTTCCGGACCTGGCGGGGTTCACAGGGTTCTGTTGCACAGGGCCCAGCCCCTATTTCTCGACAGGCAAAGTGGTGAGGAGTGAGTGTGAGTACGCGTAAAGACTGAAGCTATTCCCTTTCTCTGACTCTCACGCCTCAGTTCTCACGTCTGCATGCTTTTATGGCGGAGAGGGTGGGATTCGAACCCACGGTCCCATTGCTGGGACGCATGCTTTCCAAGCATGTCGATTCGACCACTCTCGCACCTCTCCACGCCGATTTTCGCAAGGCGGCATCTTAACACGCGGTCTGATGACCAGCAAGATGACCCCCCGTGCTCGTCGACATGACGGTGACCGTCCTTAGTCCCTTTCCTAGAGGCAGTGGGCCACCTCGCTCTCAATGGGTGAAAATTCCAAAGCCTTGACGGGGAAATTCCAGGAGCAGGTGAAGGAGAAAGCGAAAGGAGCGCGAGCAGAGAGGAACTGACCATCCCCTCCTTACAGCCATCATGCTCTCTGCACTCACATTCCCTCCGTATTCGGACTCATCCGGTTTTTTCGCCGCCTGTCTGTGAGGCGGAATAGCCCCCAACACACCAATCAGTCACACATGTGAGAATCCAATACCTTCACGTAATCTGTCTACGACCCATACATCTGCAAAGATGTTTGACGAAATGCGCCTATCACTGCCAACAGCATCAGCCTTGCCTAAATCTAGAAACGGTGTACTCCACATACGCTGCTCGCAACGCTCGCATCAGTATGTTTCGTAGTGTTTCTGCTTGCCCCTCCATGACTATTTGAGCTATACACCCTTGGATTTAATTTTTGGGAATGAACTCCGCAGCTCCCACGTGTCTCAATGCAGCAATGAAGTCAAGGGTATCCACTCATTTGGTATGGAGGGCTCGATGAAGAAGGGGTTCTGGATTTGTGTTCTCTTGACTTGTCTGATTGCGCCACAGCTTGTCGCTGCTGCTGATGCTCCAGCGGTGGCAGATACCCCCGCCACTCCTGCACCACCTGACGCGATCACGTTGAAGGACGGTGGGGGGGTACTCTATGGCGAAGTCGTCGAAATGTCCGATGGGGTGCTCTATATCAAGACTGCTGCGGCTGAAGACAAAATCATCAAGATAAAATGGGCCAACGTGGAGAAATTAGTCATCAACCACCCAATCCCATTTCATCTCAAAGAAGGGTCAGTGCTGATCGGCACGGCCACCGAGGGGCCCGACGGAACCATCCATGTGCAGACTGGGCCACTGAAGGAAGCGATAGAGATTCCGATGGATTCGGTCACCGCTCTCAATCCTTTGATCCAACCCCCGGTTATTTATAAAGGCACCCTTACTGGCGGCTACTCGCAAGCAACCGGGAACAGCCATTTCAGAAATGCCAGCTTGCTGGGAGACTTCGTGGCTCGCAGTGAACAGCTTCGGCTGACTCTCAACGGTCGATACGTCTACAGTGATCAAGACAACGTCCTCACTGCTCGAAACGCGCGCGGGACAATCAAGATGGACTTTTTTATCACCAAACGCTTGTTCTGGTTTGCATCCGCCTACTTTGAGCAGGACACGTTCCAGGACCTGAAATTGCGAACCGCCCTTGCCTCCGGTCCAGGCTACCAATTCATCGAAAAGGGCGATTATGCCAGTCCCTGGCTCAAAGACATGACGCTCTATGCCGAGACCGGACTTGCCTACTTTAATGAGGACTTTACCACTGCTCCTGATCAAGCCAGTACCTCGCGCCAAGTGGGCAGTCAGGCTGAACTGGCCGATCTTGGATGAGCGCATGACGTTCTACCACTTTCAGGAAATTTACCCTTCCTTACAGAATACGAGTAGTTATTATCTGACGATGGACAACGGCGTCCGTTTCAGAATATACGAGGGTTTCGTGAGCGGGATTCAAGTGACGACCCGGTATAACAGCGCTCCGGCTCCGGGCACTGGCGATACGGACAATTTGTACCTGATCACCCTTGGGTACAACTTCGACACGACCCGAAAGCGATAGGCGCGCGGTTCACCTATATCCTCTAGAAGGAGGACGATTTATGCTCAAAGAATTTAGAGATTTTGCCATGAGAGGCAATGTCCTCGATATGGCGATCGGTGTGATTATCGGAGGGGCCTTTGGAAAGATCGTCTCGTCGCTGGTCAGCGACCTGCTGATGCCGCCGATCGGCTTGCTGCTGGGCAAAGTCGATTTCTCGAGTCTTTTCCTCAATATGTCAGGGACGCCCCAGCCATCTCTTGCGGCCGCGAAAGCCGCAGGAGCCCCGACGCTGAACTATGGGGTGTTTTTGCAAAGCGTGTTCGACTTCATTATCATCGCGTTCGTGATCTTTATGTTGGTCAAACAGGTCAACCGGTTCAAAAAAGAGGCGCCTCCAGCACCACCGGCAGGGCCGACCAACGAAGAGAAATTATTGATGGAAATCCGCGACGCGTTGAAGGACCGTCACTAAGCGCCACCGGTGCTATGAGATTTCCCACGATGCGGGAGATGGGAAGACTCACACGATAGATAACCCGCGCAATTCAGAAGGGAGAGATCATCATGCAGGCATTCAAGACCGCCATCCTCGTAGCAAGCTTGGCCGCTCTGGCAGGCTGTGCGAGCTGGCAGAAGGATAGTTCCGTTGCGAGCTCTGGCTATGATACGAGCCCCATTTGTCCTAAGACTCACGGATGGCAGGCTTGGAATGACGTTCGTTGCAATCCCCCCGAAGCGCCGAAGGAGCCGGGCCCCGATCTGGCCGCCGAGCTAGCCGCCGCACAGAAACAGAACAGCGCGCTCAGTCGCCGCGCGAGCGATCTTGAACGACAGGTGGCTGACAGCAATCGGGAGATCGCCACGCTTCAATCCAGTAACAGCGGCCTGAAGGGACAACTCGCAGCATCGATGGCGCTGGCCGCCGGCCTCCAGGCTGGGGCAGGGGACAAAGATAAACTCGCAGCCGACCTTGCCGAGGCCAGGCAACGGAATGTCGAACTTGAGAGGCAGTTGGCTGATCGTGACAAGGAACTCGCCGGTCTGCGCGGCGAACTCTCTACCGAGATGGCGAAACTGAAAGAAGCACAGCGTGGATTGGTCCGGGCGCTTCGTCCTGAGATCGAGAAGGGTGATATCACCGTCGATCTCAACAGCGAGCGGTTGATGATTAACCTGGCCTCCAGCTATCTGTTCGGGTCCGGCCAAGCTGAATTGAAACCGGCGGGCGCCGATGCGCTGAAGCAAGTCGGAGCGGTCTTGAAGGATTTCCCCGAGTACAAGGTGGCGGTGGACGGTCATACCGACAACGTGGCAATCCGGGGCGCACTGAAGAAGACGTTCCCCACGAACAAGGAACTCTCTGAGTCCCGTGCCGCCAATGCGGCGAAGGCGCTGACCGAAGGTGGTCTTGGCGCCGCGACGACGCACGGGTATGCAGATACCAAGCCGGTTGAATCGAACACGACCGATGCAGGTCGAGCAAAGAATCGCCGCGTCGAAATTCGCGTCACGAAGTGACGATCTTTTTGCTGACACATTCGCATCGTGGGCGCACGGATAGTCGCTAATCTCGCCCCACATCAATGGGAGGATCGAACCCGAGTGAACCAGGGCGGCGCATCTGCGATGCGTCGCCCTCCCTCACGCGACCCTCTCACAGATGGCCGCCACTCTCATCGCGACTCCCCTCAATTCACTCCCCTGCTACGGTCGCCAGAATCTTGTAGCACCCACGCCTCGGTTCCTTTCCGGACACTTCTCCCACCTGCACATTCTGAACATGCCGATGGTCTCATGATCGGAAGTGGGACCCGCCCTTCTTTCAGCCCATCGAATTCGTGGTCTTCCACTACCTTGATCCCTGCTGCCGTATCGGTCGTGCCGGCCACTGCACGGCTTCAAAAATCTGTGTCATCGCGGCATAGCCCAGCGACCGACCGATCTGTTCACCTGTATTGGTGCAGCATGCAATGGTGTGGCAGTCGAATACACGTGGTCGCCCACTATCAAAGGAGGTAGCACAATGCAACGTATTGAAGAGACGCCGGGAATACGGCCAGAAAAATCAGGCTGCAGACTGGGATCTATGTCCGGTAGCACGTCTTAGCTGAACTGATCCCACGTATCACACTGTTTGATCGCCCAAAACACCGCTTCTTTGAGTTTCTTCAGTTGGACGTTCTCCGGGTCGCGCATGGCTTGCAGTTTCCTATCGAGATCGTAGAGCGGCTGGATCGATCGTTTGTCCGGGATCTTGCCCAGCGACCAGGCCACTTCCGTGAGCACGGACCAGTCGGTCTTCGGATCCTTCAGCTTGGCCAGCAGCGGTGGCACGACCGAGGCATCCCCATGCAGTCCGCCGAGCTGGCCCAACCCCTTGGCTGCTGCGGTTTGCACCTCGATATCCGGTGACGTATTCATGATCTCGACCAGGAGCGGAATGTTCTCTCTACCGAGGTTGCCCATCGCCCCAATCGCTTGCTTCGCCAAGTCGCGATCCTTGAGCACCTCTTTCAGCTTCGGCAGGGCCTCGTCGGCTTGCATCTCGCCTAAGAGGGAAATGATTTTAAGCTTTCTGGCCTGCGGCGTGTCGGATCGATCGAGCAACTTTAGGAGGCGCTCCGGCTGACCCCATTCAGCGGCCAGCAACAAGGGAAATTCGTATGTCTCGAGCACGTCCTTCAATCTGCCCATGGCATAGGCTCCAGGATCTCCCGCGTGAGCCGATTGTGCAGTGAGTTCTGCATCTTCAAACTCTGTTCGGACTTCTTTTTGCCATTTGACCTTCAGGGTACCGAGGAGATAGGTCATCTGACAGGCGGGGCCTTTCCAGAGCCGAGACGGGGCGTCGGGCAAATCCGCATCGCCTCCTGACGCCGTCGTGCCTTCCCATATTTTTCGCTCCTCGCATTTCACTTTGATCACCACGTCATATGGTTTATTGGCTTGGCCCACGACCGTGTAGCCCAATTCGCCCATCCGGCGGGCGACAAGCTCGGTGATCGGCGCAGGGTCAACGGTCCCCTTGTCCGTGAGGGCAATCGTCTCGATGCGCAGGGTCTGAATTTTGTCCAGCAGTGCTTTCTGCTCCGGCGTGAAATAGTCCCGGTAGGCCCATGAGGGAGGAGAAGGAAGCGCTGCAACACTGTAAGCTAGCGTTGCGAGCAGTAGCGCAACACGCACGGTGCACCTCTTCACCGATATGCCGACAATGAATGACAACGCTAGCTGATTATACCCCTCGGTCAATACTGCGGCTACAACAGGCACGATGAGGTCCGCTCATAGCTTCAATAATAGGCCAAATCGAGGGGGTATCCATCTCTTTTGGTCACAGGCTCCGTTTAGCCTGAACCGAGCACTCAATCCCGGCTTGTGGAGAATTCTGCCGTGCCACAAATGGATACTGATCGTCCCATAGGCACGGAAGCAAACCCGCTTTCACCCCGCAGGAGTATGGGTTGACAGTGGGATACGTCCAACGGTACAAAATACCCCCACAGGAACTTATCTTTTCGTTTGTTTGCTCATTGTGCTGGAATCGACTCCTGCATACCCCACCCTGCGAGAGTGGCGGAACTGGCAGACGCGCGAGACTTAGGATCTCGTGGGTAACCGTGGGGGTTCAAGTCCCCCCTCTCGCACCAGACCACGGCCGGGCAGCTGGCGCAGCGCGGCAGTCCGCGCAAGGCTTCTTACTTCGAACAAGGGTGCGCACCGGTTATGAAAATGGAAGTGACTGAACTAGGACCGTTGAAACGCGCCCTCAAGATTGAGGTGCCGGGCGATGAAGTCACACAACGATTTGCTCGCGCTTATGTTGACCTAAACCGCCAGGTCAACATCCCGGGGTTTCGCCCTGGCAAGGTACCCTTAGCCCTGCTGGAAAAGCGCTATGCCAAAACCGTGGAAGAGGACGTGATCCGAAGCCTCGTGCCGGACTTCTACGACAAGGCTGTCCGCCAAGCGGGGATTGTGCCGGTTCATGTTGAAATTCCCCCGCTGGACCGAGTCAAAATTAAGAAAAACGAGCCCTTTACATTTACCGCGACCGTCGAGATCAAACCAAAAATCGAGTTGCGGGATTATAAAGCGCCGAGTCCGATCTCGCTCAAGCCCGACAAGCGTACCGTGACCGACGAACAGCTCGACCGAGGCCTTGAGGTCTTGCGCGAACAACAGGCCCGTCTGGAAGCTGTACCGTCTAACCACGCCATAGTGGACGGGGACTATATCGTGCTGGATATGCAAGGCCTTCTCGATGGAGCACCACTGGAGGGAACGAAGAAGGAAGGTCAACTCCACAAGGTCGGATCACACGCCGCCGTATTGGGCTTGGAGATTGATTCGCATGTCGAGGGGAAAAAAGGGGGCGACGTGCTCGAAATTTCCCAGCCGTACCCAGCCGGCCATCCCGATCCTCGCGTTGCCGGCAAGACGGTCGTATTCACCCTGACGATCAAATCCGTCAAGGAAAAGAAACTGCCGGCACTGGACGATGAATTTGCCAAAGATTGTGGTCCCTACAACTCGCTCCAAGAAATCAAAGACAAATTGCGGGACGGGATGGAACAGGCGCTGAAGCGAGAGATCGAAAACACCTATAAGGATACGATCGTCAAGCGACTCAAGGATACCCACCATTTCGATCTTCCGGAAACCCTAGTGGAGCGTGAGCTGGAGGCCATCATCCGGCAGCACGTGCAGCAGCAACAGCGGAAGGGTGGCGCCCAAGAATCGCCCGGCACGGCGGATCTCGCAAGCCTTCGCCAGGAACATCGAGACGAAGCGGCGCGCCGTGTGAAGGTCAGCCTCGTGTTAGAGGAGATCGCGGAGAAAGAAGGACTGACAGTCACGCAGGACGATTTCAATGCCGAAATCATGCGGCTGGCGTCGGAGCTCAAAATGCCGGCTGCGGATCTCGTCAAGATGATCAAAGCCGGCGGGCAAGAGTCTATTGATGATTTACGTACCAGGGTTTTGGTGGATAAAGCCTTGGATTTCGTCTACCGCAATGCGGTCATTCAGGGATAGTTCCGAGCGGTGCAAGCCGGCCTTGCATCGCTCCTTCAAGCGACTCTAACAGGCTGGGAAAAACTCTGTGGGTACGACGGGATTTCACTGTTCAGTATGTTGGAATAATATGAGCACACCACGCAGGATGCTCGAAAAGGCCGTCCAGCAAGGCCGCAGCGAGCGAAGAGGCGAGGCGTACGCTTCGGTACGTTGAGCCTCCTCTGAGCGAAGCGAGAACGAAGCTTGGTGAAAGGTGCGTCTTGGCGCACCAGGGTTGGGTGGGTGAGAAGAGCGACTTTTTCAGCATCCTGCTAAGCGGAAAGGAACGACGTGCATGCTTGTTCCCATTGTTATTGAAACGACTAACCGAGGCGAACGCGCCTACGATATTTATTCTCGGCTCCTGAAAGACCGGATCATCTTTCTCGGCGCGCCGATCGACGACATCTTTGCCAACCTGATTATTGCCCAACTGTTGTTCCTCGAAGCGGAGGACCCTGAAAAGGACATCAATCTCTACGTTAACTCCCCCGGCGGAAGCGTCACGGCAGGATTGGGAATCTATGACACCATGCAGTATGTGAAACCCCCGATCAACACGATCTGCCTGGGCCAGGCCGCCAGCATGGGAGCCTTCTTGCTCACTGCCGGAACCAAAGGTAAGCGATTCGCCCTGCCGAATGCGCGGGTCATGATTCACCAGCCCATGGGCGGGTTTCAGGGGCAAGCCACGGAAATCGATATTCATGCTAGAGAGATCTTGAAAATCCGCGAACGACTTAATGAGATCATGGCTAAACATACCGGCCAGCCTCTGGAGAAGATATCCCTGGATACCGAACGGGACTACTTCATGTCGGCAGAGGAAGCCAAGCGGTACGGTCTCATCGACGAAGTGATCACACGGCCGCCGAAGCTTCTCAAGGCCGTCAGCGGCGACACAGGAAAAGACGGGGCCAAGGACAAGTAACAGGGGAGGACTCATGGCGAAGCCGGATAAGATGGATCGACATCTCCGCTGCTCGTTCTGTGGAAAGAGCCGCGACGAAGTTCGCAAGTTGATCGCCGGACCCACCGTCTATATCTGCGACGAATGCGTCAACCTCTGTAACGACATCATTGCCGAGGATTGGGAAGAAGCCAAAGAAGAGATTTCGTCGAAACTCAAGAAGCCTCTGGAAATTAAGCACCACTTGGATCAATACGTCGTGGGACAGGAGCGGGCCAAGAAAATTCTCGCGGTGGCCGTTCATAACCACTACAAACGAATCTCGGCCAAGGACAAAGATGTCGACGACGTGCAACTCCAGAAGGGCAACATTCTCATGCTGGGACCCACAGGCACGGGGAAAACGCTGTTGGCCCAGACCCTCGCGAAGTACCTGGACGTCCCCTTCACCCTTGCCGATGCGACTACACTCACAGAAGCAGGGTATGTCGGCGAAGACGTGGAAAACATCATCCTCAAGCTCCTTCAAGCAGCGGACTACGATGTGGAACGGGCTGAGCGGGGCATTGTCTACATCGATGAAATCGACAAGATCAGCCGCAAGAGCGACAGCCCGTCCATCACCCGCGACGTCTCGGGCGAAGGGGTACAGCAAGCGCTGCTCAAGCTCATCGAGGGGACCGTCGCCAACGTGCCGCCTCAAGGCGGGCGCAAGCATCCGCACCAAGAGTTTATTCAGGTCAATACGAGCAACATTCTGTTCATCTGCGGCGGAGCGTTCGTCGGGCTCGAGCAGATTATCGAGCAACGCCTGAATCGCAAGGCGATGGGATTTGGAGCTGAAGTTCGCGGACGAAGCGAAGTGCGACTTGGCGAATTGTTTGCCAAAGTTCAGCCGGAAGACTTCCTGAAGTACGGCTTGATTCCGGAGTTCGTCGGTCGGCTGCCGGTCGTCGCTACCCTGGATGAGCTGGATGAACGCGCCCTCATTCGAATCTTGACCGAGCCGAGAAACGCGCTCACGAAACAGTATGAGAAATTGCTCTCCTTTGAGAAGGTGAAACTCAAGTTCACGGAAGGCGCGCTCGGAGCGATCGCACGGAAAGCCTTTCACCAGAAAACCGGCGCTCGAGGATTGCGTGCCATCCTCGAAGACGTGATGTTGGACGTGATGTATGATGCCCCGTCTCAGAAGCAAATTAAGGAGGTCCTCATCACTGAGGATGCCATCCTCGGCAAGCACGCACCCATAAGAATCTTTGAACAAGACAAGGATGTGAAGACCGCCTAAGTCGTTATAACTATAGCTTTTTTTGTCCGCCCCACAGGACGTCCACTCAGAATCCTCCAGGCTATGTTCATCTTGGCCTGGTTGTGTTCCTTCACATCCTCCCTTCTCAGATACCTGTCGGCTCTCCGCTCTTTGTGCCTCCCTAACCTCTCGCGACAGTCATGACTCTGTGGTTTCCCTCGACAAGCTGAAATGCTGCGCTATACTTGCATTACTGATTCAGCGTGGAGGACGTGTGAAATACCCCGTGTCTTCAAGCCTACGGCATAAAGGGAAAACCCTCGACCTTGATGCAAACCGAGAGGTGATCACCCTTCTGGGGATCAACGGCGAACCTATGGGCAACCTGTCCTGGGATTTCGTCATCGACCAGATCTTGGCCTATCGTAAACCCCAGGCGAGCCGAGAAACCAGGAATGAGCCACGCGTGACACTCACCTTCCGTGTCAAATACACAACCCCGGAAGGCCAACAGTTTGAAAGTCGCGCAGGCGGCATCGGCGGAGGCGGGCTCTTTATCGAAAGCCAGAGCCCGATACCAGTGGGCACCAAGCTCGCCCTTGAGTTTTCGCTACCAGAACAGCCGTCAGAATGGTTGACGGCCAAGGGTCTTGTCGCGTGGGTATGCCCGAAAGCAGACCAGTACACGTTTAGCCCTGGCATGGGGGTGCGTTTTACAGAGATTGACCCCGATATCCGTAACCGTGTGCTCGAACTGGTGAAATCCCTCCAAGCCGTCGGGCAGCCAGTCTAGCAGGGTGTTGAAGCACTGTTACGGACTCGAGACGTACAGGGCTGAAATAATTCCCGCGTCACCCCAGCAGTACCAGCAGGCTGTTCAAAAATGCCACAGTGAGCGCGAAGCGGCGAAGTGTATTTTGTCCCGTACAGTGAATCTCTGAGCGATGCGAGGACGGCGCCAATGGAAAGGCGTGTCTCTACGCGTAGGAATCGGGCCGATGCGATAACCGATTTCTTCAACAGCCTGCTAGGGGTTATTTATCTGCCACCGAATCGTCCCCTACTCGGTACAAGGACCTGACCATGAAGTTTCCTGTGATCACGACGGAAGGGCATGAAGGTAACGTCCTTGAGATGAATGCCGACCAGGAAGTGGTCACACTTCATAGTGCCACGGGAGAACTCCTCGGCGCCCTGTCGTGGGGAGCGGTTATTGAACAGATTCTTGCCGGCGACGACGACGTACGATTCGCCCATGCGCGCGCTCATCCAAGAGCTCCACTCGCCGTGAAGGTTCGCTACACAACTCCGGAAGGCAAACAGTTCGACAGCTTAACCGGCGGTATTGGTGCAGGCGGGCTGTTCATCGAAAGCAGCGCCCCGTTGGCTCCTGGGACCGAGTTATCCGTCGAATTTGCACTACCCGATCATCCTTGGGTAAAACACAAAGCCAAGGCCAAGGTTGCCTGGATCCGCAACAAGCCAGAACGGCATCTGCTCTTCCCCGGAATGGGCGTCCAATTTACCAACATCGACGAAAAGGCCCGCAAAGAGCTTGTCGAACTCGTCGATGCATTGAATCGTTCCCGCGTGACGGCTTAAGTTCCCCGCTTTGCCCAGCGACGCACCCCACTGTCCGGATCCTTCGCGGTCGTCATCTTGAGCGCTGCCCTGGTATCAGGATCGCTGAGCGTTCCCAGCCGATAGGCCGCTTCTGCTCGCACCCCGGGCGAAGAATCTTCAACTAAACGCTCTCTGAGCCAAGAGGAGGCCGCTGGCCCTCCCCATTCACCCACCGCCGCCACAATACCCTGACGAACCTCCGGATCGGAGTCACGTCCTGCTGCGACGAGCGCAGGAACCGATTGACTTGAGTCGACTTGTAACAAGGCCTGCACTGCCGCCCTCCTCACTGTTACATCCGGAGATCGCAGTAATCCTATGACTGGTTGCAGTAATCGAGAGCCTGGTTCGATCTCGCCGATCGCCACAACCGCAGCCTGCCTGACCGATTCGACAGGGTCCTCCAACGCCTGCGTCAACAAGACCACTACTCCTTCGGTCGCTGGGGGTTTTAAGCGCCCCATGGCCAGTATTGAAGCTTCACGGACCATTGCTGCAGGATCGTGCATAAGAGGGAGAATGGAGTCCACGGCTCGTGGATCGCCGATCTTGCCGAGAGATTCTGCAGCCGTGCGCCGCACATCCGGTGACTCATCGCGGAGCGATTCCAGCAATACCGAGACCGTGTGCTCACTTGAGGAAAGTGGAGAGTCTTGGACGCAACCGGCGAGGCAGAGGATTGCAAGGGCGACCGAGCACACTAGCGTGCGAGAGGAAGTCCCATTGAACAGGGGGCATGCACCGGGCCGGCTGATGAAGACCACACTTCAGCTCACGCTTGTTTAGGAGGCTCTTCGTGCAAGGCAGGTAGTTCTTTGGCCGCATCAATGGACTGCTGAAGTTCTTTCTGGGCAGAATCCATCTCGGCTCGGATTGTTCTGATCTCGGGATCCACCGAATTTCGGACATCGGCAACAGCTTGCTTGAACGTTCGCAACGCATCCCCGAGTCCTTCACCCAAACTCTGCATATCTCCTGGGGAAATACCGGCAGGCTGCGCAGCCTGCGTCTTCATCGCCGCCTGCTGCGCTTGCACGCGGGCCACGGCATCTTTGTTGACAATGGCCGACGGGCGTTTGGCCACGGGTTTCGCCTGAGCACCGGCTGGAAGGGGCGGGTACTGCGCCCGCATGACCGGCGCAGGGGCAGCCGCCCGTTCTTCCATCGTCGGAGGCCGCTGGCCCTGCCCACTCGATGGGGCTGACGTGGAGGTCAATGGCCGAGCCGGTTGGGGCGGAGCAGCCATGTTGTGCATTAAGGCGGCGGTGGTCCCGGGAGTCAGTTCCGGCCCGGGCGTGTAGGGCGCCGTGGGCTTCGGAGTGACGAGAGTTTGTCCCGGCGTCATCGTCGGCGACGGAGCAGCCTGGACCGTCGGCTGGATCTGCATGGGTGCCGGTTGATTCACTTCGGTCGGTGCTGCATCCGCCGGCGGGGGAATATCGTTGACTTCTTTCTTGAACCCTCTGAGTGCTTTGCCGACTCCTTCACCGATTTGTGGAAGCTTTCCCGCCCCAAAAATGATGAGGACAATGACGAGGATAATGATGAGTTCCGAGATCCCCAAGGTACCAAACATGGCGTGATTCCTTTTACCCTAGTCCCAGCCAATCGATGTCGATCTAGCTCCTCAATAATTGAAACTCTATAGGCCACTAGGAGGCACTGTCAAGGAAGGGACAGAGTACTCTTAACAGGATGCTCAAAAAGGCCGTCCAGCAAGGCCGCAGGGGAATCGAAACCGGAGGCGTACCCTCAGGGGTACGTTGAGGATTTCGATGAGCCGAGAACGCCGCTGGCGGGCTTTTTCAGCATCCTGTTAAAAGATCGGTACGATCTCGCTCTGTAACGGCAAACCAAATACCATCGCTTCGCACTCGGCGAGGTACACATCCAATTCACTCCTGATCCCAAACTCGCCGGGCAGGTAGATTCCCGGCTCAATAGAAAAGCAGGTCCTCGGCATCAGGCGGCGGGTGTCCTGCGTCTCCAAGCCATCAATGTTGGCGCCGTTGCCATGAACTTCTTCGCCAATCGAATGGCCCGTGCGATGGACGAATTGATCGCCATAGCCGCTGCGCTGGATAACCTGTCGGCAAGCGTGGTCGACTTCCCAACCGAATGGGCGACGGCCGGCAGCTGTTTCTTTCCGGACGAAGGCTAGGGCCGCGTCCCGTCCTTGCCGGACCAAGTCGAAAATCTCGCGGTGTTTCACCGGGATGTTCCGGCCGACGTAGCCGGTCCAAGTAATATCGCCATAGACTGAACCGGGCTCCGTGCGTTTGGCCCAGAGATCGATCAAGAGCAACGCATCACGCGTGACCTCGGTCGACCCCGTCTCTGTCGGACCATAATGGGGATCAGCGCTGTGGACATTGACGGCGGCAATCGGTGCGCTCGACGTGACCATTCCGGCCTCGCGTATACGGGCCAAGATAAACTGCTGCACTCCATATTCAGTGAGACTCCGCTCTTGCGTGATTGCCTCATGCACATCACTAAACGTCTCATCGACAATACGCCGTAGCGCCGTAGCGGCAAACTGATGCGATTCGAGTTGACGGTCTGTCCAGCGCGCCTCAAACGTCTGAATCAAATCTGCTGAACTCACTACCTCGACATCGTAACTCCTTATCAACTCAATCGTACCGGCATCCACGCGTGACACGTAGGGAACCGCGTTCAGGGGGGAATACTGCATCGCGACACGGAGGCCACCGGCGAGCAGGCGCCCAAGGAGTTGCCGTTGCTGTTCCCACGAAACATAGCAGTCCGCCTCTCCCGGCAATGCATCCAACACATGCGGCTCGATGCGATGCAGCAGCTTGACAGGAACCCCTTGCGCCGGAATCCAGTAGTACCAGCGCCTGGTCACATGAAGTGTGGGATCGAGCTGGAGTATCCGATAGGCAAGGGGGTCGCTCCCGCGGAAATCATAGAACAGCCAGCCGTCAATCTCAGCGTCACGCAGGGCCTGCTGAATCTCGCTGACACGCTGAGACATGGCCGTAATCATGGTAGAGAGGCATCTTATCGTCGCGAAACAATGTCGTCAATGAGCAGGCCGTTAAGATCGGTGATCATGCTACAATGCGAACCATGGCCATTGAGCGTGCGCCAGAACCCTCCCAGTTCCGCGTGACCCTGTTTGTCGGACCGCAGCCTGTGGAGGGAAGACCCTTCACCTCTTCCTGTGTCTTTAACGTCAAGAAACGGAGTTGGAAGGGAGGTATTCAGGTCGCCGTCGTTCTCACCCAGAGTCAGATCGATACGCTCAGTACCGACGTCGATTTTTCCCGTTGGTTGGCCCAGGCCCTGGTCGATCTCACGGATGAAGATCGACTCTCTAATCAGAAGCGGGGTCATGAGCTGTTTATCCAAGCGGTCTGTTGGTGCAAGCTAGACCTGACGTTGCAATCCGGCATCGCTCAAGAGAATCAATGTCTCGGGGACGACATATGGAACTCTGCGATCAGAGACGCCGTCATCACACGGACGAACTTCATCACGTCGTACGTTGCCTCTGAACTGGACCTCGTACTGAGAGACGCGACCGCTTCGTAAAGTACTCCACGCGGGCGCGGCAGGGGGTTTGCAAGTAGAGATGAATTTGTTATAACCCAACTACCACTGAATCGTGGGTGAGCGTCCAGGAATCATCACTGCCGCTCCGCTTGCGTTGTTGCAGAAGGAGGATTATTTGTGAACAGATACTCGTCTTTATCCAATCGCCTTGGTGCGGCTTTCAGCTTCAAACTGGCTGCCGTCTTCCTGCTCCTGACTCTGTGCACCATCACGATGGCGCCGTCGACCTGGAGTCAAGAAAGCGCAGGCTCCCCGTCTAGCGTAAGCACTGAGGGCGGAGACACGTCAAGCGCAGGCATGCAAGTGGCTGCCGGTTTCTCCACCCTGTTGTATTTTCCACTGAAAGCGGTATTTGCCATCGGTGGAGGGATTGTGGGGGGCCTGACCTACGCCTTTACTGGAGGGGATGAGAATGCGGCTAAACGTGTCTGGACAACCAGCATGTACGGCACCTACATCATTACGCCCGATCACTTACGAGGCGACAAGCCCGTCCGATTCTTGGGCGTTGCCGAACCGGACACTTCCTCCCAAACTTCCGTTCCTGCCACGGAACCTGTTCGCTAAACAATGAAACCGATCATCGGCGTCACACCAGACTTCAACGCCGGTGATCGGAAGGAATGGGGTGGCCGCGAGCCCACCTACTTTTTGCGTGGACGCTACATCCGTGCGATCGAAGAACTCGGCGGCGTCCCGCTGGTCATTCCACTCCTTGCAGACCAGGCCACAAGACGGCGCCTCCTGCAGCAGCTCGACGGACTCCTCCTCACCGGAAGCGGCCCGGACCTTCCACCGTCATTGTATGGTGAACGTCAGCGCTATCCGTTCGGAATCGTGAGCGAACGTCGCGCGAGCTTCGAGCTCGACATGGTCCACTTAGCACGACGAGCCAATGTCCCCCTGCTCGGCATCTGCGGCGGCATGCAGGCTATGAACGTCGCCTGCGGAGGCAGTCTGTTTCAGGATATCTCATCCCAAGTCTCGACACCGCTCCAACATCGGCAACGTACTCCAGCGACGAATCTGAGTCACAGCGTAACAGTCACACCCGGCAGCCTACTCCGTCGCGTCGTACGATCGGTGTCGATGCGGGTGAATAGCTCGCACCATCAATCAGTCAAAGCCGTCGCGCCATCATTGATCGCCAGCGCTCTGGCCTCCGATGGCATCGTGGAGGCAATCGAATCTCCAACCCACCGCTTCTTTCTCGGCATCCAGTGGCACCCGGAGTTTCTCTTCGAACGGTACCCCCTGCATCGGCGATTGTTCGAGGCTTTTTTACGCGCCGCCCGCGCCACAGATCGTGACGCGTGACATGCGAGCGATGCGCGACCAGCGGAAAAGGCCTGCTATACTTGACCCCATATGGAACAGAAGCTCGGTGACCCTACAGCACTCTTCGCCATCCCCGCGTCCTGAGGAGATACGTTGATCAGCCGTCTCTTCCGAACCAAGTCTATTGAACAGATCCTCGCGGACGCAGATCATCCCGATCATCGTTTGAAAAAAACTCTCACGGCCTGGGATCTGACCGCGCTTGGCATAGGCGCGATCATCGGCACCGGCATCTTCGTCCTGATCGGAACTGCGATCGTCGGCGATGCTCATCGGCCAGGGGCAGGGCCCGGAATCATTCTGTCCTTTGTCCTCTCAGGCCTGGCCTGCGCCCTCGCGGCACTCTGCTACGCAGAGTTTTCCACCATGATTCCCGTGGCCGGCTCTGCCTATACCTACTCGTATGCCACGTTGGGAGAGTTCCTGGCCTGGATTACCGGCTGGAACTTGATTCTCGAATACGGTGTGGCCTGTGTCGCCGTCGCCATCGGGTGGTCCGGCTATTTCAACAAGCTGCTCAGCCTGGCCGGGATTGAATTGCCGCACTGGGCGACGCATCCACCCGGAGGACCTGACGGGGGCGTGGCAAACTTCCCTGCCGCCATTATCGTGTTACTCGTCACCATCATCCTCGTCATCGGGATCAAAGAAAGCGCCCGCGCAACCGGCATTATTGTGTGCTTGAAGCTCGCAGTCATCCTCTTCTTCATTGCCGTGGGAACGCCGGCCGTGAATACCGACAACTGGACGCCCTTCCTGCCGCAGGGATTCGCCGGTGTCGGCGCCGCAGCGGCGATTGTCTTCTTCGCCTATATCGGATTCGACGCCATCTCGACGACTGCCGAGGAAGCCAAGAACCCTCAGCGGGATTTACCGATCGGGATCATCGCCTCACTTGGCATCTGCACCGTCCTCTACATTACCGTGGCCGCTGTCTTGACCGGCTTGATCCCCGCTGCACAGATCGACATCCATGCACCGGTGGCCGAAGCGCTGAGTATGGTGGGCTTCAAGTGGGGAGCGGCGATTGTGGCAATCGGGGCCGTAGCCGGAATTACCAGCGTGCTCGTCGTGATGATGCTGGGTCAGATCCGGGTATTCTTTGCCATGTCGCGAGACCACCTCTTGAGCCCCTGGCTCTCAACTGTGCATCCGCGCTATGGCACGCCCCACTATGCCACCATCCTCACCGGCATCGCCGTGGCCACACTCGCTGCCCTGATCCCCATCGGCGATGCGGCAGATATGACAAACATCGGCACTCTCTTTGCTTTTGTCCTCGTCTGTATCGGTGTCGTGGTCCTGCGCTACACGAAACCCAACCAGATCCGCCCATTCCGGCTTCCGTTCATGCCGGTCGTCCCCATTCTGGGTATGCTGGCCTGCCTCGGCCTCATGAGCTTTCTCCCACAGCTGACCTGGATTCGATTCGTCGTCTGGACTGCCATCGGCATTGTGGTCTATATGGGATACGGTCTGAAACACAGCAAACTAGCCGGCCCCTCCCCTGAGACCCACCTTCCGAAACGTTCCGTTTAAATAGGGTGAGTTAGCTGGATTTGTCTGTGGGATGAGCCGCCAGGGCTGGTGCGGGAGCCGGTGTGGCGTCGGCAGGAGTAGATGGAGAACTTGCTGGCCCGGATGACTGGCCGTCAGGTGCTGATACACCAGTGGGTACTGCTGGTTTTGGAGCTGCGGGCGGCTTGGGAGGAGCAGGTTTCTCCGGCTTGATGCCTCCTTCCCACGAGGGACCGGAATACATATCCGCCGAGAGTCCTTTTGACTTCCATTTCTCTTCGAAGTCCGCAGCCGCCTTATTCGGCGTCTCCCCACTCCCGACGACCTCATTCCACGGATAGACCTTCGGGCTGATCTGGCACCCGGTCTCCGTCCGCTTCAAGTACAAGGATATCGGATTCCCGCGGTACGGTCCAAGATAGATATGCACGGAACCGGCGTATTCGAGCAAATGCTCCATGCTACGTCTCCAAGAGGGGGGCATGATGCCATAAGAGGCGAGAAGAGGGCAAGGAAAGAGGAAGGCAAGGAGGCTGCTCCCCTTGCTCGCGCAACGCGTGCCCTCAGAAGGATAGAGGGGAGCGGCCAGGTGCCCTTCTTGCTCGCAGAACGCGCACGATAAAACTGTGCTCGTTCGATGCGCGCAGTAAAGGGCAGCCGTGGCCACTCCCCGAAGAGAGGTACAAAGAATTGGAAGGGCCTCGCTCGGGCTAGTGGCACGTCTCGGCGTGCCAGTGGGTGGGCGGGTGAGAAAGTTGCGCGCAGTCAGGGAGCAAGCCTCTTCGCCCTCTAAGAGAGTAGTGAAGATGAGAATATGCGGTGGGTCCTATTATAACGACACTTGCCCGTCATGACGTCAGCGGTACCCCTCTGCTCGCAAGATTGACAGGCTTTTCAACCGTCCCGTAGACTGCTCCCTATGCCATCACGATTGATCACCCCGTCTCGCCCAAGGAGCAAGAAAACCACCATCGGTTTCGTCAACTTGGGTTGTTCGAAAAACCAGGTCGATTCCGAAGTCATGTTGGGCATGTTGGCGAAGGACGGATTTGCCTTGACCGATAATCCGAAGAAGGCCGAAGTTGTCATCATTAATACTTGTGGCTTTATCGAAGAGGCCAAGCAGGAGTCGATTGATACGATCATTGCGCACGGCAAACTAAAAGAGACAGGATCCTGTCGGGTATTGATTGCCGCAGGCTGTTTGGCACAACGGTATCAAGGAGACCTCCTCAAGCAATTGCCGGAACTCGACGGCGTGGTAGGGACCGGTGAGTTCGGAAAGATTGCGGAGATTTGCCGGGACCTTTTGGCGCCAAAGAAACGGCAACAACGGCTCTGGATCAGCGAGCCTCCGTATCTCTACGACGCAGACGCGCCGCGTCTCCGTCTAGGGAAGACCCATAGCGCCTATGTAAAAATCGCCGAAGGCTGTAACCGGAATTGCGCCTTCTGCGCGATCCCCCTGATGCGGGGCAAGCAACGAAGCCGCCCTGTGGAATCGATCGTAGCAGAAGTCACGCGCCTCGCAGCGGAAGGGGTGAAAGAGGTCAACCTCATTTCCCAGGATACGGTGAATTATGGCGTCGATCTTGGTGTGCGCCACGGCCTCGTCACACTGCTTCGCGAGCTGGTGAAGGTGAAAGACTTGCGCTGGATCAGGCCCTTCTATCTATACCCGCAACAGGTATCGGATGAGTTGTTGGATCTTTACGCAGGCGAAGAAAAGATTACCAAGTATATCGACATGCCGCTGCAACACATCAACGATCGAATGCTCAAGCGGATGCATCGGCTGGGTGATCGAGCTGCCATCACCTCCCTGGTCGATCGGATCCGGACGCGCATTCCCGGCGTCACATTTCGCACAGCCTTCATCGTGGGATTCCCAGGAGAGACTGAACAGGCGTTCGACGAACTAAGAGGTTACGTGAAAGATGCCGAGTTCGATCGGGTGGCGGTGTTTTTATATTCGGATGAGGAAGACACGCCGGCCGTCAGACTCGATGACAAGGTTGAGCGATCGGTCATGGACGAACGACGGAATGAAATCTTAACTGTACAGGAAGAGATTGCGACGGCACGAGGCCAGGCCCGTATCGGCTCCGTGATGGAGGTCTTGGTCGAAGGGGTCCCCGAAGAGACCGAGCTACTGCTTGAGGGACGCCATGAAGGGCTGGCTCCGGAAATCGACGGCGTCGTGTATATCAATGATGGATCAGCCACAGCAGGGGAACTCGTCAAGGTCGAGATCACCGACGCAGCCTTGTACGATCTTGTAGGCCACATCGTCACATAGGCAGGGTGCTGAAAAAGCCCGCCAGCAGCGTTCTCGCATCGTTCAGGCCCTCAACGTACCCCAAGGGTACGCCTCGGGTCCTCACTCGCTGCGGCCTTGCTGGACGACCTTTTTGAGCACCCTGTTGGATATTGGGCTTCCGGCGCACCACAACCATACCTCAGCGACTTACTAGCGTTATTTCTTACCGGTATTGTTGCCCCCCTGCTACACTTGTACTGACCACTTTCATCGAAGAGATAGACCCACAATGGCACACCGAAAAGAATCTGTCGTCCTCTTGATCCATTGTAAGGATCGCAGGGGTATTGTCGCACGTGTCTCAAGTTTCATTCACGACTTCGGCGGGAACATTCTCGATTCGGATCATCATACAGATGAAGAGACGAACGAGTTTCTCATGCGCATGGAGTTTGCCGCCGAGGGTTTGCAGATTCCGCCCGATGAGATCGCAGCCGCCTTCGCTCCGGTCGCGAAGACATTCGAGATGCGCTATGAGGTTTGCCCTTCAAGTCGCCGAGCGAGGGTTGCGATGTTGGTGTCGAAACAGGATCACTGCCTAGCGGATCTGCTCCAACGGCATAAACGCGACGAGTTGCACATCGATATCCCCGTGATCATTTCCAATCATGATGCCTGCGCCGGCTGGGCCGAGCTGTTTAAGATTCCCTTCTCCGTGTATCCCGTGACCAAGGAGACCAAGCCGCAGCAGGAACAGCAAGTTCTCTCCCGGCTGAAAGACCATCGTGTTGACCTCGTAGTCATGGCTCGGTACATGCAAATCCTTAGCGGCACCTTTCTTTTGCAGGTCGGCTGTCCGGTCATCAATATCCATCACTCCTTTCTACCCGCGTTCATCGGCGCCCACCCCTATCGGCAGGCCTATGACCGGGGCGTGAAAATCATCGGAGCCACGGCGCACTATGCCACGGACGATCTGGATGAAGGTCCTATCATTGAGCAGGACGTCATGCGTGTGGGCCACCGGGATACCGTCGATGATCTGGTAAGGAAGGGACGGGATCTGGAAGAGATTGTGTTGGCCCGTGCCGTGCGCCATCATATTGAGCGACGGGTGTTGGTGTATGGCAGAAAAACCGTGGTGTTTGATTAGCTGGATGCTGACAAATGGTGAGGGGTAGGCTGAGGTTGAGGTCAAGGTTGAGCGAAGATCAGACTCTCTTTATCTCAACCTTAGCCTGAACCTCAACCTTCTTCGTGCTGACGGACTTTTTTATCTTCCTGTTAGTGGCGTGTAGCTGATGGGAAGGGGCCAGCGGAAGCATCACCGTAAAAGTCGAACCTTCACCGACCTTGCTCTGGACTTCAATGCGTCCGCGATGGGATTCAACAATCCAGGCGCAGATAGACAGCCCAAGACCCGTGCCCTTCTTGGTATGGGCTCTCGCATTATCCGTGCGATAGAACCGGTCGAAGATCCGAGACTGATCCTCCGGCGCGATCCCAATTCCGCGATCGATCACGGACACTCGTGCATGAGTCTGTTCGATCGTCAGGGCGATGTCGACTGTGCCGCCTGGGCGAGAGTATTTGACTGCGTTATCAAGGAGATTCAGGAACAGTTCGCGCAAGCGCAGTTCATCTCCCAAAACCACCGCCGGCACAGTCGTTCGTAGCACGACCTGGATGTCCTGTTCCTGCCCCAACAGCGAAGCTTGCCGGTGGAGATCCTCGACAAGTGTATCCAGTGGAATCGGCAGATGTTCCATCTTCACCTCGCCCATGTCGGCTCGGGAGAGGAAGAGCAACTCATCCACAATACGCGTCATCCGGTCGATTTCTTCGAGATTGCTCTCCAGGACGATTTTATAGTCGTCGGTTTCGCGAGGACGTCGGAGCGCGAGTTCTGTTTCCCCTTTCATGACCGTCAACGGCGTGCGCAGTTCGTGCGACGCATCGCTGCTAAACTGACGGATCTGACGAAAGGAGGTTTCGAGCCGGTCGATCATGTCATTAAACGTTTTGGTGAGACGGCCGATTTCGTCGGCGGAGGCCGGGACAGTCAGTCGTTGTGTGAGATCGCCTCCAGCAATGCGTTGGGCAGCCAGCGTGATCGCATCGACCGGACGAAGGGCTCGACCGGCCATGAACCAGCCGCCGGCGAGCGACACGGCCAGCGCGATGGGCATACTGACCAGCAGCACTAACAGGAGACGGTTCAGGGTCTGCTCGACGGAGTCCATTGAGGTGCCGACCTGAATGATGTAGAGCAGGTTCCCTCGATAGATGATGGGAACCGAAATGAGGCGTAACGGCGGCTCCTTGGGATATTTTGCGAACTCGAGAAGCGTGCGGCCTGAGTAGGCGACTTCCAAGGCCTGGCGACTCAGGGGCATCTCATGTTGCTTCATGTTCGGCGAGCGAATGGTGATGGTGCCGGAGGGGCTGAAGATCTGAAAGAACTTATCGATGCGCGCGAGTTCGGGGAACTGCGACATGAGTTCATCTTCGTCGATAAGAGGAAGGAACCCACGTTCTTCCAGCGATCGAACGGCCGCCTCAGCGGTTTCCTCCAGCGATTGATCGACCGCGTCGCGGAGGCTTCGAGCGGTAACGACATACAATATTGTCGAAAAGATGATCAGGATGAGTGCGAGAGCGGTGCCGTACCAGAGCGTGAGCCGGACGCGAAGCGGCATCAGTCGACCTTCAGCATATATCCACTTCCGCGAATCGTGTGAATCAGCTTCTTCGAGCGTCCCCGGTCGATCTTGTTGCGGAGATAATTCACGTAGACATCGATGACATTGGTAAACGTATCGAAGTCCTGGTTCCACACGTGTTCTGAGATCATAGGACGGGTCAACACACGTCCCGTGTGGCGCATCAGATATTCGAGCAGGGCATATTCCTTCAAGGTAAGGTCGATCCGCTGGCCGCCTCTGGTCACTTCGCGCGTAGCCGGGTTCAAGGCCAGATCGTCGATTTGGAGCACGCCTGGACTCTCGGTGGAGCCGCGGCGAAGGAGCGCGCGAATTCGGGCAAGCAGTTCGTCGATGGCGAAGGGCTTGGTGAGGTAATCGTCCGCTCCTGCGTCAAGGCCCTTCACGCGCTGATCGACCTGCGATTGGGCGGTCAGAATCAGGATGGGGGTGTGAATTCGGGCCTGGCGGACGCCCTTGAGAATTTCCAATCCGGGCAATGACGGCAGCATCAAGTCGACGATCAGTAAATCGTAGTTGGTATTGAGGGCCATCTGAAGACCCTTCTCGCCGTCTTCACACAGATCGACGGCGTAGGTCTCCTCTTCAAGCGCGCGCTTGATGAAACAGCCGACTTTGGTCTCGTCTTCAATGACTAGAATGCGCATAGTTGGCGATGGAGGATTATACCAAACCTGTGCCTACGATTTGTCTAGCCGAATGTGAGGAAAGTCCGACAGCTTTCTGGAAGGTTAAGGCTCAGGTCAAGACTGAGGAACAAAAAGAGTTTGATCTTCGCTTAACCTTGACCTCAACCTCACTCACTGTGGCGTTGCTGGCAGACTTTTTCAACTGCCTGCCATCATGTTGGCGGAAAGCGCGTGATGGTCACAGGCTTATAGGTCAAGGCCGTACCTTCGGGGGTCCGTCGGATGAGGCTGTGTGTCAACCAATGCTGATTATCGCGGACCGGGAAGTCCGACCGGTAATGGGCTCCACGGCTTTCCTGCCTGGCGAGGGCGCTGGTGACAATGGTCTCCGCGACATCGAGAAGTGACTGGAGCTCGAAGGCGTGCACGAGATCCGTATTAAACACCAGTCCTTTGTCTTGCACCATGACGGAGGCGGCACGATGGGTCAGTGCAGTGAGTGCCGAAATCGCAGCAGACATGGATTCATGAGTCCGAACAAGGCCAAGATTGAGACTCATCAACTGGCCGAGTTCTTCCCGAATCTGCCAGGCTCGGACCGATCCCTCCTGTGTCAGCAGGCGTTTGACGCGACACTGTTCGGTTGTGAGCTGGTCTGTTGTGAGTGCCTGCGGTGCGACGGTTCGAGCGTATTCCCCTGCTCGAATTCCAGCGCGCCGACCGAACACAATCGTCTCAAGGAGTGAATTACCTCCGAGCCGATTGGCGCCGTGCACACTGACACAGGCGCATTCACCGGCCGCGTAAAGGCCGACGATGTCTGTTTCCGTCCATTGATTGGTCCGAACGCCGCCCATCTGATAGTGCGCGCCTGGTCGGACAGGAATGGGAGTCTCGATGGGATCGAGGCCGGCAAACTCAATCGCGAGTTCTCTGATCTGCGGAAGCCGTTCGAGAATGCGCTGACGGCCAAGATGCCGCAAGTCCAACAATACGCATCCGTCGACACCGCGGCCTTCAAGGATTTCTTGCCCGATGGCCAATGAAACGGTGGAGCGAGTAGCCAATTCCATCTGCTGCGGGGCATAGGTCTTCATGAACCGTTCGCCCAGCGTATTCAGGAGATAGGCTCCCTCTCCGCGAGCGCCTTCGGTGATGAGGATACCCGTGCCCTTGAGTGTGGTGGGATGAAACTGGACAAATTCCATGTCTGCCAATGGAGCGCCCGCGCGATACGCGAGCGCCATGCCGTCGCCGGTGTTGATCACGGCATTCGTGCTTGTCAGGAAGACGCGCCCGCTGCCTCCCGTGGCTAAGATGACGGATTTAGCCCCGATCGCGTGCAACCCTCCATGGATCAGGTCCCACGCCACAACCCCCCTGCAGACACCGACTTCCACGATCAATGCTGTGACATACCACTCCTCATACACGGCGATACGTCGTTTAAGCAGCTGTTCGTACATGGCGTGGAGGATGGCATGGCCGGTACGATCCGCGGCATAACAGGTGCGGGGGAACCCCGCTCCGCCGAACGGACGTTGGGCGATCCGACCCTTCTCGTCGCGGCTGAAGATGACCCCAAGACGTTCCAACTCTAGAATGTCGCCAGGCGCTTCGCGACACATCGCCTCGATGGCGTCCTGATCGCCGAGATAGAGCCCGCCCTTCGTGGTGTCGAACGCATGGGCTTCCCAGGAATCATTCTCTCCCAATGCCGCGTTGATGCCCCCTTGCGCAGCCACAGAGTGGCTGCGCACCGGATGAACCTTGGATATCACGGCCACATCGAGATCCGGCGGTGCGGCAATCGCTGCCCTCATTCCTGCCAGACCGGCTCCGATGATAAGAATGTCGTGTAGTTTCATGGCCTACATGTCTGGGCCAAACCCAGCCTGTCTGGTTATCTAGTTTATTTGGTTTATCTGGTTAGTTTCGTTCAACCAAAAAACGAGACAGACCAGACAAACCAAACAAACGGTCTTCTTATGCCGGCGGATTTTTTGAGCCTCCTGTTTATTGTCTGCCTTCATACGTGACTCTCCGTCTGAAGGCAAGTCCAGAAACTGTTGCACAACCCTTGGAGAATAGGAGACGAGCATGGTATTCTGCGGCCGCAAGTGGATCAGTCAGTACATCACGGCTCTCAACCGACGAGACATATCCGAAGGACAAGACGAACACCATGGCCACACCGGACTTCCTGAGCCCGACCGACACGTTTATCCATCGCCATCTTGGTCCAACTGACGCCGATGCTCGTGAGATGCTTGCCACGCTCGGTTTGCAGTCGCTGGAGGACCTGAGCGAGGCAACCGTGCCCGCCGACATTCGCCTACGGAAAGAATTGGAACTACCCCTTCACCGCGGCGAACAAGCCGTGCTGGAAGAGATCCGCTCCATCGCCGCAGAAAACCAGATCTACCGTTCATTGATCGGAATGGGCTATTACGACTGCATGACGCCGGGCGTGATTCAGCGCAATATTTTCGAAAACCCTTCCTGGTATACCCAGTACACACCCTACCAGGCCGAGATTTCCCAGGGTCGCTTGGAAGCACTCGTGAATTTCCAAACTCTGGTGACCGACCTTACCGGCTTGCCCTTAGCCAATGCCTCGCTCCTAGATGAGGCCACGGCGGCAGCGGAGGCGATGGCCATGTGTCTCGCCACTTCCCGTTCGTCCGGCCGCGAACGGATAGAGTTCTTCGCCTCGCAAGACTGTCACCCCCAGACCATTGCGGTGATGCAGACGCGGGCTGAACCACTCGGCATGACGCTACGCGTAGGACGGACACAGACCATCGACTTTTCCAATCCTCAGCTGGCCGGCATTCTGCTTCAATATCCGGCCACCGACGGTTATGTCGGGGATTACAGTGCGCTCGTGGCCCAGGCCCATGCGGCCGGGGTTCTTGTGGGAGTCGCCACCGATCTGTTGGCCTTGACTCTCTTGCGCCCACCGGGAGAATTCGGGGCCGATATCGCCGTGGGTTCCAGCCAGCGATTTGGTGTCCCGCTCGGATTTGGCGGCCCCCACGCCGCGTTTCTTTCGACCACTGAGACATTCAAACGGCAAATGCCGGGACGCATCGTCGGGGTGTCCAAGGATGTCACGGGAAAGCCTGCCTACCGGCTTTCCCTGCAAACCCGCGAGCAACACATTCGGCGTGAGAAGGCAACCAGCAACATTTGTACGGCGCAGGTGCTCTTGGCCATCATGGCAAGCATGTATGCGGTCTACCACGGGCCGGAAGGCTTGCGGCGAATTGCCGAGCGCGTGCATGGCTTAGCGGTGGTGCTGGCAGCAGGATTGCAGGAGCTTGGATTCGAGGTTGCAACGGAAGCCTACTTCGATACGATTCGGGTTCGTCTGACGAAGATGCAGTCCGAGTCCATCTTGATCCGGGCCAACGAAGCCGGCATCAATCTTCGCCGATATGAGGACCACTCCATCGGGATCGCGCTAGATGAGGTGAGCACGGAGGACGAAGTTCGTCGCCTGATGGAAATTTTTATCGGCCATGATCGGCTGCCTTTTCAGATGAGAGACTTGAGCTGCCGCGTCACGACAAGTTTCCCGACGAATCTCGCCCGCACCAGCACGTATCTCACCCACGAGGTGTTCAATCGCTACCACGCGGAACATGAGATGCTGCGGTATATCCACCGTCTTGAAGCCAAGGATCTGTCGCTCGTCCATTCGATGATCCCATTGGGATCCTGCACCATGAAGCTGAACGCGACGGCCGAGATGCTGCCGGTGACCTGGCCAGAGTTTTCACGGCTTCATCCCTTTGCGCCGATCGAGCAAACCAGAGGATATCAAGAGTTGTTCCATCAGCTGGAGTCTTGGCTGGCAGAGATCACCGGACTCTCCGCCGTATCCTTGCAACCGAACGCAGGTTCTCAGGGCGAGTATACGGGACTGATGGTGATCCGGGCGTACCACCGGAGCCAAGGTGAAGAGCGTCGGGATGTGTGCTTGATTCCCCTATCCGCCCACGGCACAAATCCAGCCAGTGCGGCTATGGTGGGCATGACGGTTGTGATCGTCGCCTGTGATCGACAGGGCAATGTGGATTTAGCGGATCTTGAAACTAAGGCTGCACAGTATCGTGATCGGCTCTCGGCGCTCATGTTGACGTACCCCTCGACCCACGGTGTCTTCGAGGCAGACGTGCGGCGTATCTGTCAGATCGTCCATACGCACGGCGGGCAAGTCTATATGGATGGCGCTAACTTGAATGCCCAGATCGGGCTCTGTCGGCCCGGGGACATCGGCGCGGACGTCTGCCATCTGAATCTACACAAAACATTCTGTATCCCCCATGGCGGCGGGGGGCCTGGGATGGGACCGGTCGTTGCGGCGCGGCATCTCGCGCCGTTTCTTCCCGGCCATCCCGTAACGCAACTGGGCGGAAAAGATTCCATCGGGGCGGTATCCGCGGCTCCATACGGCAGCCCCAGCATCCTGACGATTTCCTGGGTCTACATCGCCCTGATGGGGCGTGACGGCTTAACCAAGGCGACGCAGGTGGCGATTTTGAGCGCCAATTACATGGCCAAACGGCTGGAGAAATACTATCCGATCCTCTACACGGGAACGTCCGGATTCGTCGCGCACGAGTTTATTCTCGATCTTCGTCAGTTCAAGGACAGTGCGGGAGTCGAGGCGATGGATGTGGCGAAGCGATTGATGGACTATGGGTTTCATGCTCCGACGGTCTCGTTCCCCGTTGCCGGGACGCTCATGATTGAACCGACGGAAAGCGAATCGAGGGCCGAATTGGACCGGTACTGCCAGGCGCTGATCATGATTCATGCAGAGATTCAAGACATCGTCGAAGGCCGGCACCCCCGCACCAACAATCTGCTGAAAAATGCTCCCCACACGGCACAGGTGGTGGCGGCCAACGAATGGAATCGACCCTACAACCGTGAACAGGCAGCCTTCCCTGCTCGGTGGGTACGTGACCATAAATTCTGGCCCAGCGTGAGCCGCGTCGACGAGGCCTACGGAGATCGCCATCTTGTCTGCACGTGCCCGCCGACAGACAGCTACTAATTAGGCTGCTCAAAAAGGCTTCCCAACGTCGTTCTCGGCTCGCAAACATCCTCAACGTATCCCACACGGGGAAAGAGCTGTTCCGACAGCTCGGGGTTGGGCGGGTGAGAAGGCTACGCCTGCGGCATAGTTGCGAAACCTTTTTGAGCAGCCTGCAAAGCAGTGGGCAAGACAGTTGCTGAGCTAGCCCCGATTCCGTCGACACCCCCGAATGGGGACAGGGTTCTGGGTTTCGAGCTGCTCGGTTTGAGGCGCGAGACATGCGAAAAAGGCGCGATTCGAAGATCGGGGTGCGAGGTTCGACGTTCCGAAAACCTCGAACTTCTGACTTCCAACCTTCGCCCGCCCCGCCGGGCTAAAGCGCCCCCTCGGGAATTTGATCCAGCTTATAGAAATCAATCGGGTCCAGTCGGCGCTGAGTCGCTTGAGTCGGCTCGCTGCCTTTGGTAAAGAGTTCGACGGTACTGCCCTGTCCCTCCTGCTCGTCCTCAAGCAACCCCGTCGCCGGATCGACCTTGACGAACGTGACGCCTTCCGGAATGGTAAAGGCCACGATCGGCAGCGGCTTGAGTGCTTCCTTCATGAAGTCGACCCAAATGGGCAGCGCGGCATGTGCCCCCGATTCGGTCTCACCGAGTGAGCGTCGATCGTCAAATCCGACATAGATGCCCGTGACCAAGTTCGGCGCACCGCCGATAAACCATGCATTGATAAACTCGTCCGTGGTTCCTGTTTTCCCCGCAATCGGCCGCCCGATCACTTTGGCCGCCTGACCGGTACCCTTTTGGATCACGTCTTCCATCATGTTCGTGATCAAATATGCCGTTTCTTTGGAAATCACAGGAATGGCTTGCGGTTCCGTCTGTTCAATCACCTTTCCCGCATTGTCCTTCACGAACACAATCGCGTACGGTTCCGCCCGGCTCCCCTGATTGATCAACACACTATAGGCGGAGGTCAGTTCCATCAACCCGACGGAAGATGAGCCCAACCCAAGCGACAGATCTGCCGCCAACGGACTGGTGATCCCGACCACTTTGGCAAACTCAATCACATTCTTTACGCCAACTTTATCCAGCAACCGCACCGTCGCCAGGTTATGCGAGTGAGCGAGGGCATCCCGCAAACTCACCATGCCATGGATTTTCCTTCCATAGTTCTCCGGCTTCCACGTTTTCTCGTCCTGGTCCTGCGTATAGACAACAGGCGCATCGAGGATCACCGACGCGGGACTCATGCCCTGACTCACGGCCGTCGCATAGATGATCGGCTTGAAGGCGGACCCGGGCTGTCGGTGCGCCTGCACGGCTCGATTGTACTCACTGCGACCGAAATCGTAGCCTCCGACCATGGCTCGAATGGCGCCCTTGCCTGGCTCCATCGCGATCAACCCTCCATCGACGAGGGGGGTCTGTTCCAGTTGCACATGGGCGACGCCATGATCCAGCTTCTTCACCATCACCTCGATGACATCACCGGGCTTCAGCACCTGCTTGAGATTCTGATTGACGACGAAATCTTTCGCCGTATCCAACCCGGTAAGTCGACGCTTCGCCCATGCCATATCGTCAAACTCAAGTTTCGCCACCGTCGTGCCGATCTGCACGAGATAATAGTCCTTCGCCACTTTGACAACGAACCCTTCGCGATAGTCTCCTACTTTCAGCGCTTGATCGGTCATCGCCGCGACAATGGGCGGGGTCGGCGCAGTCGTATCGACCGTTCGGAGTGGGCCACGCCATCCTTGGCGCTTGTCCAATTCACGCAGGCCGACCGCAAAGGCCCGTTCAGCAGCCTTTTGCATCTCCATGTTCAATGTTGTAAAAACCTTGAGCCCGCCCTTGTACACCATCGCTTCGCCATACTTAGCGACCAGCAACTGCCGGATATATTCCACAAAGTAGGGTGCAGCCTGTTCAGCGCCAGGACGACGGAAGCTGAGCATCTCCGCTGCAGCCTGTTCGCGTTCTGCCGTAGTAAGAAACTTTGCCTCTTCCATGCGCGCCAGTACATGCTCCTGTCGCTTTTTTGCGCGGTCGTAGGCCTTGAAGGGCGAATAATGGTTCGGCGATTTCGGAAGACCCGCTAGAAATGCTGATTCTCCAACCGTGAGGGCAGAGAGGTCTTTCCCAAAATATGTTTGAGCTGCCGAGGCGACACCATAGGCGCCTTGCCCGAAGTAAATCTGATTCAAATACAGTTCAAGAATTTGCTCTTTCGTCAGGACCAATTCCATCTTGTAGGCCAGAATGAGCTCGCGGACTTTGCGGTCGAAGGTGCGTTCGGATGAGAGAAACAACGACCGCGCCAACTGCTGCGTGATGGTGCTGGCCCCTTCGACCTTGCCCCCCCGGCGCACATTCGTCCAGGCCGCACGGAGCATACCGATGTAGTCGAGACCGGGATGCTCGAAGAACCGGACATCCTCGACCGCGATGACCGCACGTCGTAAGCGTTCGGGAATGTCTGCCACCGGGGTCAGAATACGACGCTCGATGAAAAATTGACCGATGAGCCGCTGATCAGACGAATAGACCTGAGTCACCAGGCTCGGCTGATACGTCCCCAACTGCTCCAACGCGGGAAGGTCATTCGAGAGATGCCACAGCAACCCGCCCGCTGTCAGCCCCCCTATCAAGACTGCAGCACCCAGACCTAGCAGTAATATCTGCCACCAGCGCCATAGGCGACGAGGTGGTGGTTGACGAGGCGGATCCTGGAGCTGTATCGGTCGATCGATCATGGTTACGCGAGGTTACCCTCGAAGGCGGCTTGGCTTCCTGAGAAGAGGGCCAAGGTCACCATACCGTGGAGGCCCTCAAAACTCAAGATTCGAACCGGTACCGACGCGCCAGGCCCCGCATCTTGGGCTGGCATCGCTTGTACCGGACATCATGCTTCAGGTATACTTGCGTACGACGCCTGGATTCCTGGGCGTCTTTTTTTTGGAGCACGCAGCAATATCTATGGATCAGACAGCCGCATCAGAATCCCCCATCACCACACAACTCGAGCCCAACGAGCGCCGGAGCGATATTCGAAATATTGCAATCATCGCCCACGTCGATCACGGCAAAACCACGCTGGTCGACGCCGTGCTCCGACAAACCCATGTCCATCGCAAGATCGACGATATGGGCGAACGGATCATGGACTCAATGGACCAGGAACGCGAGCGCGGGATCACAATCCGAGCCAAGAACGCCAGCGTGATTTACAAGGGCGTGAAGATCAATATCGTCGATACGCCGGGCCACGCCGACTTCGGTGGTGAAGTCGAACGGACCCTGCGAATGGTGGACGGCGTCCTCATCTTGATCGACGCAAAAGAAGGCCCCATGCCGCAAACGACCTTCGTATTGCGAAAAGCCTTAGCGCTCGGCCACAAGGCCATCGTGGTCATCAACAAAATCGACCGGCCGGACGCCGTCATCGATGACGTCGTGAATCGGACCTTCGACCTGTTTGTCCATCTCGGCGCCACGGACGAACAACTCGATTTTCCGATCGTCTACACGGCAGCGATCAAAGGCACCGCAACGCTCGACGTAAATAAGCCCGGTACGGACATTACGCCGCTCCTCGACACCGTGCTGGACAAGATCCCCGCACCGGCCATCAACGCCGACGCGCCGCTCCAGATCCTGGTCCTCTCCCTGATTCAGGACCTCTACAAAGGCAAGATGGGCGTGGGTAAGATTCAGTCCGGTTCGATCGCCCGCAGACAGAACGTGCTCGTGATCGGGAAGGATGGCGCACAGTTCCCTGGGAAAGTGTCCGATCTTGCAGTCTACTCCGGCCTTGAACGGACGGATATGGAACGGGCCGAGGCAGGAGAAATCGTTGCGGTGGCCGGCCTGGACGAGGTGAGCATCGGCGATACGATCGCTGACGCGGAGCATCCAGTCGCCCTGACCCGAGTCACAATCGACGAGCCGACCGTCCAAATGACCTTCTCTGTCAACAATAGCCCGTTCGCCGGACGGGAAGGGAAGTACCTGACCTCGCGACATTTGCGCGATCGACTCTTCAAAGAACTCGAAACCAATGTCTCGTTGCGCGCCCAAGAAACTGATAGTGCGGATAAGTTTCTCGTGGCCGGTCGTGGAGAGTTGCATCTCGGCGTCTTGATCGAGCAAATGCGCCGGGAAGGATACGAGCTGCAAGTCTCGCAACCGGAAGTGATTGTCCACCGGGAAGGGGACAAAGTCCTCGAACCCTATGAAGAACTGACCATCCAGGTGCCGGAAACCTATCAGGGTGCCGTGATTGAAGAGCTCGGCAAACGTCGCGGCGAGTTGCGCCACATGCGACTCATACACTCCGATGCCGGACCGAGCGAAATGCATCTGGAATACCATATCCCCACCCGCGGCATCATGGGGCTCAAAAACCTCTTGGTGGCCAAGACTCGCGGCACCATCATCATGCATCATGTCTTCGTCGCGTACGAACCGATGGAAGTGCGAGACCTCACGGTGGCGACACACGGATCGCTCGTCGCACACGAAGATGGAACCAGCACGGGCTATGCCATCTTCATGACCCAAGAACGGGGCACCATGTTTATCGGCCCTGTCGTGGAGGTCTATCGCGGGATGGTCGTCGGCGAGAACAGTCGGGACGAAGACATGGATGTCAACGTCTGCAAAGAGAAACACCTCTCCAACATGCGGGCGTCAGGTACCGATGAAGCGTTAGTCCTCACGCCGCCACGGGAAATGGGTTTGGAGTTCGCACTCGAATATATCGGCCCGGATGAACTGGTTGAGGTCACCCCGAAGAGTCTGCGTATCCGCAAACGGCTCCTCAACCCGGATGACCGCCGCAAGGCCCGCAAATCCGGCAAATAACCTTCTCGCAGCGATGAGAATCAAGAAGAAGACCCCCAAACCTTCCGCCCGCCGTCCCCCGCTCTACTTTGTCGGCTATCGGGGGACCGCGCCGGCCACAGACGAACTGAAGATCTGGTATGAACGGGAGTATGGTGGGCCGCTGACCATTCGCCACGAAGCGGACTCAGCTGAATCCTGGCACGCGGCTCACGGCCCTTGGTCGGCCCATGTCGTGATGCCGCTGCCGATGAGCCACGTTGCCGACGTAATGAAGCAGTTGGCTTGGGAACACGACGTGATGGGTGCAGTCGCACCTTCCCTCCTATCCCCACGGGACATGCCGGACACGATACTCTTTGCCGCGCGACTGGCCCGAGGCCTTACCTTCCTCACACAAGGCACGGCCCACGACATCATCACGAACCAGTACGTGAACCCATCGGATTGGCAGGATCGTCCGCTTACCCACTTCAACGTCAGCGATCACGTCCCGATCATGCGGGGCGACGATGAGCAGAGCGGCCGGACCTGGTGCTATACCCTCGGCCTCAGCAAGTTTGGTGTCGATGAACTCGAAATGTTTCTCCCCCCTGGTCTCCCGGACCAGCCTGCGCGCGATACGCTCAGAGAAACAGCAGACGAATTGACGAGAGCCGGCCAGTCGCCAAAAGTCGGAACCCAGATCCGCGTAGGACTCTTAGATCAGAGTATTGAGATTGCCAACCACCGCACCGCTGCACCAGCCGGACGCATGCTGAGTTTTCGAGAAATTCGCCCATTGCCATAGTTCTCATGTTTTATCATGCACTTACCGGTCAATCAGGCTACTTCTAGGCCTTCAGGACTGTTGACAAGGTTCCGAGACACACGGTACAAAATTGCAGGTGACAGTGTCAGAGGCCGGACTAAACCCAGTGAAGGAGGTACACAGATGAGTGATGTAGCAGCAGAAATTAAGGTGGGCGATACCGCGCCGGATTTTAACTTAAAGGATCAGGACCAGAAGGATGTGAAGCTGAGCGACTATCGTGGTAAGAAAAATGTGGTGCTCTGCTTCTATCCGCTGGACTGGAGCCCCGTCTGTCAAGGCGAGAACAAGTGTTTGACCGACGACTTCCCCAAGTTTCAATCGGCCAACGCGGAACTCTTCGGCGTCAGCTGCGACAGCTTCTTCTCGCACAAGGCTTGGGCTGATTCCATGGATCTCAAGCACCGCCTGCTGTCGGACGTGCATCGGACCACGGCAAAGGGCTACGGCCTCTACTTTGAGCCGTTGAACTGCTCGAAACGTGCGACCGTCATCGTGGACAAGAACGGCAAGGTCGCCTACGCGAAGGTCCAGGAAATCAAGGTGGCTCGAGAAGACAAGGACATCCTCGCGGCCCTCGCGAAATTAAGTTAATCAGTGCTGAGGACTGAGTGCTGAGGTTGGGGAGAATACTCTCTGGTCTCAGCACTCAGCACTTTCAACCATGCCTGGTATCGTCGAAGACGTCAGAGACGAAAACTATAAGGAATTTACAGACGCGCCAGCATCGATCGTCGCATACGGCCTAGCGACCTGTGAGCCTTGCCAAACCTACGACCCGATCCTCGAAGAAATCGCCGCCAAGTTTCCCGATGTGAAAGTTGGCAAAGCCAAGATGCATGTCCCAGGCCGCTGTCGCGAGATTAAGAAGAGCCACACCTTCGAAACCTACCCCACGACTCACTTCTTTTCCAATGGCACACTGCTCCTGACCCGTGAAGGGGTGGTGGAGCCCATCGAACTTGCCGCTCTGATTTCGGATCATTTGATGAAATAGTTCCTCCTCACCGACTTCCACAGAGAATTGGTGAGTCTCCCGCAACCTTCCGCATAGGTTGCGTTGACACGCCTTGTTAAGATATTGCTTGCGCCACCCGCCCTCCCCATTCGTATAATAACTATATACACCTAGGTAGTATATTTCTACACACATGCCCTTCCGCAACCGATCAGGTTTTCGAAAGAGCGTTATCAAAGCTCTTTTTTGTACAGTCCAACTATTGTCATCCGGCGACGCAAATCGCCGCTGATTGTTGCCCAGGCGTAAAAGGGCAAACCATAACTATGCGAAATATGCCGAGTCCTCCGCCTGGTATTCGGCATAGCCTTTGCGACCATTTCAGGTAATCGAGAGAGGCGGCGGATTCACAAAGAAAAGACAAGATCTGGTCATGCTCATCGGCCAAGAACGACTAATGTCGTTTCTGTGATGAGCAGCGCTTTACATCACAACCAAACAAGAGGTGTGTCATGAGAGGATACGCAAAGGTTGCTTCCGTAGGTCTTTTGATGATGGGGTTGCTCGCTGTACCGAATCTGTCTCTGGCGACAGACCGAGATGGGAATGGGCGGCACAGTTTGTTGAATGCAGAGCTACGGTCGAAGATCGAACATCTTCGAGACAAGATGGCGAATCACCGTGAGGATTACCATAACCAGGGAGACCTCGCCGGTGGCCTTGCGGCATTGCAGACCGAGGTCGCCAATTTGAAGGCTGCCTTGGCCGCGATGGTCAACAATGAAGCTTCTTTGTTGCTTCAACTCAACGACGCAAAGACTCGTCTCACCACCCTCGAGACCAATCCACCGAGTGGCGGCAGTACCAATCCTGCACTTACGGAGCTGGCCAAATACGTAAAAGTTGATCCAAACCCGATAAACGGGCTAACGGGGCCTCACGTGATATTCCATCACGCGAATGTCCACGTCGAGAGCGGGTCGGCTCCCACTGCTCTGCCAGGCCTGGGGAACTTGATCGTGGGATACAACGAAATGCCTACCATACAGGGTTGGTCACGTGCTGGATCCCACAACCTCATAGTGGGACCATCGCACTCATTCTCCTCGACGGCAGGGGCGGTCTTCGGGGTTAGCAACGTGATTTCAGCCGAGCACGCGACGATCCTCGGAGGGAACCAAAACCGCGCCGGAGGCACATCGTCAAGTATCCTCGGAGGCTTCGGGCTTGTGGTGAACGGCACGGAAGAAACATACCCGTAAGATTCGCATGGGAGGATGCATAGCCTGCTCGATCCAACTGGGCCGAGCAGGCTTCTTGTTTATCAGTTTTTGGGCAGGTCGCGCGACTTGGATGAGGTTGAGGGGCAATGAGTACGACACTGAAAAGGAGATGGGTAAGTCTAGCTGGTACCCCTATCAGAGCGGCTAGACTGTGGCAGCGAGCGGACTGTGTCGGAAATTAATGCGGGAGCCGACCAAGTGTGCGAAGGAATTCACGAAGGCTTCCGCCTTGTCAAACCCGCAAGGATCGACCTGGACACGCAGAAGCAAGATGCAGCGGGTCGCAGTCGATGATCAAATCTACATGCAACTCTACCCCGTCACTTAGCCAACCTCGCCTTTGAGCAATGCTCGTGAAAGATCAGCCAGACTATGCCTTCCTTGCGCAGAAGTGTGGTGCATTGCCCGGAGTCCTGCGCTTCGAGTTCGCCTTTCCGGATCGCCTGAAACACGTAGTCGTAGGTGGCCCAAGCCGCTGGACCCAGCATCCGAACATGCAAGTTCGACACGGCGCTGATGAAGCGCAGGGTGCTTCCCTTGTTGAGATCAGATTCATAGTCCGACAGCCATTTATCGATGGCATCACGCGTCTCCGTCTCGCCATCCTGAATACCGGCATAGTCCTTGGTGTACAGCTTCAACACGGCTTGTTTGTCTCTGGCTTCTGAAAAGGTCGCAGCTGCCATGGCGGCCTCCTTGACAGTCTTCTCGATCGCTTCCCTTTCCTCGGCAGACCAGGCCACCGCCGTCCACAAGAGGCACACCATCAGCAAAGCAGAGATCAAACGTGTATTCATAGAACGTCCGGGATGAAGAACATACGCAGACGCGTCAGCCCGCGTACTCGAAGGACAGGTCCCGAGACTGAACGAGACGAACATTCGATAGTCTTTCCAATGAGAAAGAAGAGGCCAGTTGTTTCCAGATGTGTTCGACCAGCTGCTCACCGGTTACAGGCTGAGTTCCGAAGGCCTGGAGAAGTTCCTGATGGCCGAGCGTCTGCACCACCTTCTCCTGAAATACACGGTTGAGGGCACCGATATCCGTCACCATACCGGTCACGGGATCAATGGCTCCATGGACCGTCACAAAGCAGTCCCATTCGGGACCTGACTGACCATCCTGCAGTGCCGTGAACGAGTAGCGTCGCGTGACGCTGGCGACGTTGAGCCCGGCCGCCGCCGTCACATCAGCGTACAGATCTTCATCCTCATATATCCGAATTGCGTGGAGCGTACCGATGGATTTCTGCGTATCCAGCTTGGTCCAGAGGACGCATGCAAGGTTTTCCGACGTGGGAATCCGACCCTCGAAATAGGGCATATCCAGGTTCAGGTTCTTATGGTCGAACTCTTCGAGCACATTGAGCAAGACGCGCTTCAAATCAAAGAGATTCACAACCATGCCGGTCTTCGGATCTACCTCACCTAAAACCGTCACCTCGACCATGTAGTTATGTCCGTGCGCCGGCGGGTTGTAGCAGGGACCGAACACAGCGCGATTCTTGGCCTCATCCCATTCAGCCTTGATATAGCGATGCGCCGCCGCAAACTCGATACGCTTCGTCAGTAAGACCGGTGCCATGCTACCTCAGATCTTTAAGCCACTCTTCGCGCATGCTCCCAGGAACAGGCGCCTCGGCGTGGTACTCGTGATGGTGCACCGCCAGCGTGACCGGCACATGCAAGTCGGCGAATGCAGCTGTCATCGACGCGGACGGACGGAATCGGACGAAATGCACCGCGCTGATTTTGGTTTCATGACTGTGGCCGCCTTCGAACAGCCCGAAGGCCTGCTCGGTTTCGGCGCGGATGGCAACGGTGTCGCCGTGATCGAGCCCCATGAACACATCGAGCCATTCTTTCATCCGGTCCTGCTCCGTAATCTCAATCAACAGCGTCGCGCTCAACTCACCGCGACCCCGGCATGAGGGCATTGTAGACATCCAATTCTTCCTGAATTTTGTGGGGATCGAGGATATGCTCGACCCGGATCATTTCCTGGGTTTGAAACCGCAACGTCTCACGATTTTCGAAGACAAGCGTGATGAGCGGTCCAACGGAAATTCGGCGCCGCTGCTTGAGTGCGATAATCTGCGAACGAAACTGCTCCCGCTGCTGCTCATACTCCTTCGCAGACAAGAGGTCTTGGGCAGTCAATGGGTTCATAGCCGCAGCCCATAGGCATCGCGCACGATTTGAATCGGATGCTGCGTCCGCCTGCCGCCGGCATGGGCCATGGCACCGGCCTGATCCAACTGCAGTCCCGCCAGTGGGCAGTCGGAGGCGACGAGATCGGCCGGAGCCTGCTCAATCATCCGAACGGCCTTCTGCGCAATCAGCATCGAGAGGGGAAAGAACTCCGTCTTAGCGGACCATGAGCCATCGTGGCCGGAGCATTTCTCGATCACTTCGACCTGCGCGCCGGCGCACTCCATGAGTTCTTTCGATTTGAATCCAATGTTCTGATCCCGCAGGTGGCACGGTACCTGGTAGGCTACTCGCCCGGGCTTCTGCTGAAAGTCGGTGGCCAGGGCGCCTTCCCGCTTCAACTTCATGAGATATTCACAGACATCGAACGTCCGTTCCGCCACGCGCCGGACCTCATGGCCCCCGAGGATCTCAGGATATTCCCGCTTCCACATCAAGCTGCAACTGGGCACCGGCGCAATAATGTCGTAGCCTTTCTCCACCCAGGGCAAAAATGACGCGATATTCGCCGAGGCGGCCTGCTGAATCGCCGCCGTATCGCCGATATCGAACGAGGGCATGCCGCAACAGCGCTGTTGGGGGATCACAACATGCACACCATTTTTTTCGAGGACTTGAATCGCCGCTTTGCCGATATCGGTCGCCTGATAATTGACCAGACAGCTCCCAAAGAACGCAACCTTCCTCGGCGCGGAGGCAGGAACCTGTGCCGCCCCTCGGCGCACCCACCAATGGATAAACGTCTCTCGAGAAAATCGCAAGACCTCTCGATCCCGATGTACGCCGACCCACGATTCTATCATCCCACGAAGAAACCGGAGGCCCATGACCCAATTGGCCACAGCCGCCAGCAAACTTCCGAGGGCGCCGATCATATCCGTCTTGATCAACAATCGATCGCGCCAGCCCACCCCTCGCGTCACGGCCAGATGCTTCTTCCACGCGATCATCAAGCGGGGGAAATCGAGAGCGTATTGATGCGGCGGCGTATAGGGGCAATGGTTGAAACAGAGTTTACAGTAATAGCATTCATCGACGACCCGATGGTGGTCGGTTGGTGTGAGCTTGGCGACGTCACCCTCATACCGGTCAATGCCGTCGAGCAGCGTGTTGAACGACGGACAAAGATTGAAGCAGCGCCGACAGCCATCGCAGACTTCATAGATGCGCTGCGTGTCTTTCTGGAGCTGCGCGGGATCGATGGGATTGATCAGACTCAGACCATTCACGTTTCTCCAATCAGAAAGCAATCAGCGGTCAGCCATCAGCGACAGGGAGGAGTCCGATCCTCATCCGCCTCTCTGAAAACTGACCGCTGAACGCCGACTGCTGTCAGCTCTTCTCAGCCTTGCTTTAGGCTATCGAGCCCCTTGGTAAACCGATTCGCATGGGACCGCTCCGCCTTAGCGAGCGTCTCGAACCATTCAGCGAGCTCAGCAAATCCCTCGTCCCGAGCCGTTTTGGCCATACCAGGGTACATCTGCGTGTACTCGTACGTTTCGCCTTCGATCGCCGACTTGAGATTGGCTTCGGTATTGCCGATCGGCACCCCGGTCGCCGGATCCCCGACTTCTCTTAAGAAATCCAGATGCCCGAACGCGTGGCCTGTTTCTGCCTCGGACGTATCCCGGAACAAGCCTCCGATATCAGGAAAGCCCTCGATGTCCGCCCGTCTCGCAAAATAGAGATAGCGTCGATTGGCCTGGGACTCACCGGCAAATGCGCCCTTGAGATTGTCGTGGCTCTTGGTCCCTGTCAAACTTTTCCCCATTGTGTCCTCCTCCCTGTGCTAAGAAATCGTGCCCTCACCGTCGCCGCGATCTTACCACTATGCTCTCGGTGATTAACATAGCCGTCCTCGTGGAATCAATGGGTCCTAAAAGCCTGTCATCCGACCGGTCGATACCACGGCAACTCCGGCTCCATCTCGGCTAAGGATTTGTAGATGCGGTCCTTGGCGGACAAGATCGGTGTCGAGACCGGCCAGGAAATGGCGAGGGCCGGATCACTCCAGATGATCCCCCGCTCGTCGCTTGGCGCATAATAGTCCGTGCACTTATACAGAAACGAGGCGCGGTCGCTAGTCACGCAGAATCCATGCGCACAACCCGGCGGCACGTAGACTTGGAATCGATTCTCCGCCGAGAGATCGGCTCCATACCACCGCCCAAAGCTCGGCGACCCCTTTCGGATATCCACCACGACATCATAGACGGATCCTTCCGTCACCATCACAATCTTCCCCTGGGCATGCGGCTCTTGATAGTGGAGCCCGCGCAACGTGCCCCGCAGAGACTGTGAATAGTTATCCTGAACAAAGGGGCCTGGAATACCGGCGTCCGCGTACCGGCGCGCATGGTAGGTCTCGAGAAAAAGCCCCCGTGGATCGCGGAAGACATCCGGTTCAATCAGCAATACGCCTGGGATATCAGTCGTCGTAACCCGCACAATGCGCCTCTTCGTCCCCTTGTCTGTTTCTCATACGCGGGACGGGTGGCCCTGATTGAGCCAATCGCGCATTTCCCGCCAGCCTCGCCGTCTCGGTCGGCTAACCCAACGCCGGGTTTTCGGGATCGACGATCTCAGGAGGATCAGGGTACAATTGTCCCAAGCCGATCGATCAACGGCTTCGCGGCCGGCGTGCTCTCGTGGGTTGGCTCACTCACCGGATGATCCCAGGTAAGCGTCCGAATGCCGGCGTCCGCCAGCAGTGAGCGGATCGTCGACAGACAGGCTTCCAGCGTCAATTCCGTGCCCTCGCGAAGATCGAGCACGCGCGCCTTGGGATCAGTCGGCGGCGCCTCGGTATGGATGAGCGCCCAACAACGGTCAAAAATAGTGGTTCGCAGTTCCGACGGCACGTTGCAGTGTCGTGAGATCAGCCGTGCAGAGGGCCGACACGAACAGGACGAATTGCAAATCCGGCATCCCGGAATTCTGGATATCCAACGACGGCATAGCCGAGCATTATCGATGGCGACCGGCACGGAGTCAACGGGCACAATACCCCTCCTGCCAAGTGAATATCACGGCTGAATAAGAGGAATGCCCGACAATGATCACCATTTCTTTAATGGGTCAGCTTCAAACTGCCGATGGCGAACGGGACCTCGCCTGTCATATTCCCTCCCCCATGTCCGTCCGCCAAGTGATCCAGCGGCAGGGCATCTCAGTTGCGCCATCTCCTCCAGCTCATTCGCGCGAAGACAAGTGCTGGTGACCATCAATAAGAAGATTGCCAGCGAGGACTCACTGGTTCAGGACGGCGACGCGATCAGGCTGGTGGGGCACGACGGGATGGGCGGAACCGGGCTCGGTCCATCGATGTAACGATGACTAGAAACGCGCAGGGCCGGCGCCCCTCTCGGGGAGCCGGCCCTCTGGTTCTTCATGCGGCGTGAATGAGGCCTGAAGAAGGCGCGTCATCTACGGTCTGCGCCGGACGATCTCAGCTTACTTCTTCCCGAGGATTGCGTCCTTGGCGGCTTTGGCCACGCGGAACTTGACCACACGCTTCGCTGGGATCTTGATCGCCTCACCAGTCTGTGGATTCCGTCCCATGCGGGCCTTGCGGTTCGCCAATACGAGCTTCCCGATTCCAGGAATCACGAAGACGTTCTTCGCTTCCTTGTAGGCCAAGGCGGCAAAGTCGTCCATGAGCTGGACGGACGCCTTCTTGGTCAACCCGGTCTTCTGGGCCAGATAATCGGCGATCTGCGACTTGGTCATTGATTTAGCCATGCGAGCAACCTCCTTAAAGAACGATGATGGTGAAATGCAGTGAACTCCCCTCTCTTCACTCCGCTCAGACTCAATGAATATTCATGAATGAATAATCTTGTCGCTGGCAGCGGCGAAAACCTGCGGGAGTCTATCCAAGCGCTCCGAGGCTGTCAACCAGAAAAACACGGACCAGGCGTAGGGAAACGCTTCACCGGCTCCTTGCAGTTTCGAGACCAGCGAGCGTACAGTACAGGGCGCTCCCGTGTTCGTGCAGTTGTTATCGCCGTAACCTGAGTCGCTAGCATGGCAAAAGAACTACCTATTCTGCCATCGACCGCCCAACCAGCCGACGCAGCACAGGCAGAACAGTACCAGTATTCTCGCGTGTTTTGTCAGAAGGAAAACTCCCCTCCGCTCCGTTTACTTTTGGAATTTCTCACGTCACGTGCTCAGACCCCGATTACTCCGCCGGACATGGACGACACCATGTTGGATGAATGGGCCTGGGTCCAAGTGACACTCGGTTACGATCGCAACAGAAAACCGATTCAGGTATTTTGTGCCCGGGATCGAGGCTCCTATCAAGACGTGTTCGACAAAGAAAAGGAACTGTTTTTAGACGTCCTCTCCGCTCACGACGATATTGAGGCAGGACTCGTGCGCGAGTATGTGGAACGCGCGCGGTTTGTGCTCACGACTCGATTCTCCGAGAATGATATGACCGACGAAGGCTATGACTTCAACGGATGGATCTTGGAGTTCTACCAAGACCAGTGCAACGGAATCGTCCAGATCGACAACCAGGGCTTCTACTCACCCAAGGGCGATCTCATCGTCGATCTCTCCATCAAAGTGGAATGAGCCATCGTGGCAGGTCGCACACCACTTAACCCTGCTCCGCTGTATCAAAAAACCGACCACTGGTTCCAGCGGGCAACCGCCACCCTGCTCGGTGAAGTTCCCTGCCGACTCGGCTGCACCAGCTGTTGCATCGGTCCCTTTCCGATCACTCTCCTCGACATCCACACCCTCCAACAGGGACTTGCCGCACTCCCGGCGGATCACCGCCATCGTATCGAACAGCGTGCCATCGAACAGACTGCCGCAATGGAGACCGCCTTCCCACAACTGACCCAGACCGATCTACTCGACAATTGGTCCGATCAAGACATCGACCGGTTGGTCACAGCGTTTCACCATCATCCCTGTCCAGCGCTGGAAACAGACGGGCGCTGTGGCGTCTACCATCACCGCCCCCTGGTCTGCCGATCGATGGGCATCCCGACAGAAGATCGCGGTCTGGCCCATGGCGCCTGCGAAGTCCAAACCTTCATCCCGATCCTGCGGCTCCCCTCCGCATTCCGAGAGGAAGAACATCGCTTGGCGCAGGAAGAAGCCGCCTCCCTGGACGCGCTTCGTCTGGCCACCGGATCGACAGGAGAAGAAGTATTTCTGCCCTACGGGTTCTTACACCGCGAGACTCGCGAACATGCGAGAAAAGCGGGACAGGTGAGGCGATCTGAAGACTGAAAGCTGAAGTAATCGGAACTTCGTGTCTCGCTTTTCCCGCCAGTCTCGCCCGTCTCGCATTGAGTCAGGCATCGCCGACTGCTGCAGCGGCAGGCATGACTGATGTGGGCTAGACAGAGGCTAAAATCCTGTGCTACTGTCACCCCCCTTGGTTGCGGGAGCGCCTGTAGCTCAGCTGGATAGAGCATCAGCCTCCGGAGCTGAGGGCCACAGGTTCAAATCCTGTCAGGCGCACCAGCAAACAGGCAAGGGACAGCAGCCGCACACAGATATCCGCCACACACATACCCGGTGGGCCGTTAGCTCAGTTGGTAGAGCAGCTGACTCTTAATCAGCGGGCCGTAGGTTCGACCCCTACACGGCCCACCAAAAATCAACCACTTACACATCATCCCCCTTCCAGCCGGTCTCCGTGTAGGCACAGTGTAGGCAGTAAAACAGAGAAAATATATTTTTCTTGCCCCCTTCCCTCGCGGGCCTCAACTCAAAATTAGAGGCAAATAGTATCATGGTTCACATACGCCTCGGAGGCCCCGCCTACCTTCATCGCATCACCCAGAAGATCCGGGTTGCCAGACAATGCTCGCTCTACTGCAGCGTGTATGACGACGAATACCCGACTGAAATCTTTCTTCGGCACAATGTTGGCCCAATAATTAAGAGTCCCGCCGAAGACCAACCACAGGACACTCAGCAAGACCCATCATCAGGAAAAGGTGAGGATCCGTGATGGAGTAGATCATTATGGATCATGGTGAGTCATGGTGTTTTGGCACCAGTTTGGCACCAATCCCCGTGACCTGCGGTTTACGAAATTCAGACGATCCAACCTCAGACAACCTAACCCCACAACAACCCACAAATAGTGGAACTGCCCAAGTGGGGAAGATGGGGCTGGGTTGTCCTGTCCTGGTAGCAGCCTGGTA
>CAWGSC010000008.1:0-315465 GCA_963825145.1 uncultured Nitrospiraceae bacterium | reverse complement strand
ATCGTGGAGCGATGATAGAATGTCCTGCGTTTTGGATCGAGAAAGACTGTAGACATAAAACCTCCCAAAATCGTAGCTCGGCCGTAGCAGCTACAACTTTTGGGAGGCTCGAAACGCTTGAACGCCACTCTGGTGGCTGCGTTGATGCGTTAGCTGGTGTCCCCAACGGGATTTGAACCCGTGTTACTGCCTTGAAAGGGCAATGTCCTAGGCCAGGCTAGACGATGGGGACGACACAGGGACCGAAAAATGAGCTGGACTCTTACCATACTTCAGACGCATGTGTCACTAGAGGATGCGGAAGGCGTGACGGCGGCCGGTCGCGTTTCCTCTCCGAATTCGGTAGGATAAACCGCATTAAGAGTACTCGAGCCTCACCTGGTAAGGACCCCAAGGAGCATCACTCATGTCAAGCTGCGGATTCACATCGTACAGATCAATGCTGCTGGTTGCCTGCTGCCTCATAGGAGCCGGTTGCGCCCACGATACCTATCAAGAGCGGGCGGACCTGATTAAGAATCATTCCGACGCGTTCTATGACAGTCTGAAAGCCAACAGAGTGGAATCTGCGATCCGGAACAATGAGCAGATTGAAGCGATGGCGAACCAGATGGGAGACACTGTCAGGAAACGGGCCGGCCAACAAGGCACCACAGCGGTCGAACAGGAATTTGCCTTGATGAAAACCGCCAACGAAGCCGCAGCCACGAACTGGCTCGTGCTGGGCCAGTACTTCACCATCAAGCGCCAGTACCCCCAAGCCCGCGCCACCTATCGACGCGTGATCGACACCTATACGAATCCCACAGACCGACCATACCGAGAACAGGCCCTGCGCGCCTTGAAGGATTTGGACATGCTCAATCCGTCGACTACAACAACGACGACGAATCCGTGAACGGCGGCCATCTCCTACATCTATCCTCTCGAATATTTCTCAGCGGGCTCCTGTTGCTCAGCTGGGGTTGTGTCCACCGAATTCACGTCAGTCCCGCACCTCCAGCTGTTTCGCCCACAGCCATCGCGCAATCACTACAAGTCATTGTGCCGTTTCTCGCACTGGAAGGAGCCGATCACAGGCAGGGCATTAACTTGCTTGAGTGGCCGGCACAGGATCTTCGATCCGCCACGATCGACTATATCCAAGCGCGTCAGACATTTGCCTCGGTCGGCGAAAAACCGGCCGATCTCACCCTGACCGTCAAAGCCTGGCTGACCATGCGGTCCCAGGACAACTACTACTACCGTCTTCACCTGGAATCAGCTCTTGGCCCTTCGGGAAAACCGCCGATCAAGTCATATCTGGCGGAAAAAGAAACGGTGGGGTCGAACGTTCGGTGGGTCACGGCTTCGGATCAGACCCCCATTGCAGAAGCGGTCCAAGCTGCTCTGGACGATCTACTCTCCCAGATCGAAGCCGATCACCTCTTGTATAGAAATGGACCGCGCTGAGAACGAAAGGGATCTAGCGGGTTGGAGGGGAAATTCAGGATGCTCAAAAAAGCTGTCCAGCAAGGCCGCAGCCGATGAAAGCACCGGAGGCGTAGCCTCTCGGCTACGTTGAGGATGCTTTCGCGGCGAGAATGCCGCTGGCAGACTTTTTCAGCATCCTGTTAAGAGGTCCGAGACCGTCGGTCGAATAGGCGCATAGCAAGACATCCGGATGCCACACCCGCCGCAAACATTGCACCGACTATCCAACCAGAAGAGAAGCCCATGTCCCTCGGTTCACGACGTCGAAGTTCCCGACTCAGATTCGGCATATGGGATTCCGGCCCGAGCCATTCATCCTCTGATGAACGGATCGAGCCTCTCTTGAAGAGAATGGTCGTCTTTCTTTCACTCATGGCTCCCCTACTTCCCTGCAAGCCCGCCAATACCCATTTCATCTCCGCGGCTGAAGCCACGCGGCCTAAGCAGTACGAGAACCAGTAAAGTTTGCCCAGGTCTCATTGGTCTGTGCGGTCGAAGCCGGTTCGTACACATTGCAATCAAGACGTAGCGACTGATCACCGAGCGGAACCTTCAGATAGTCACAGTGATGCGGACGATCGGCATTGTCGTGTTGATTGGGGCGAAAGTTGTGACAGGACACGCACATCCTCGCGACAGAAATCTCACCCTGTTCCTGGAGACTACGAATCACCTTCACCAGGGACCTGAGGAGGACGACTTGCTCCGAAGCCGAGAGTGCCTCCGTCGCAGTCGCCAACCGATCGGGCATACGGGAAGTGGGTGTGCAGGACCGATTCCCCTTGGCCGTCAACTGCGCCACCACAACCCGTCCATCGCTCATGTCACGACGCCGTCGAACCAACTGCTTCCGTTCGAGCGTCGCAATGACTTCCGACGCAGTCGGAAGCCTGACGGCCAGCTCATTCGCCACCGTGGAAACTGTCGCGCGCTGATCGGGCTTGGACCGAAGAAGCGTGAGAACCTGCCGCTGTAATGGACCAAGACCTGCTCGACCTTCTCGCCGCCACGTCCGGCTTTTCATCGCAAGCCCGATCTTTTCCAGGCCGGCCGCCAACTGAGTCGACAATGCAGCCGCATCCCGTAACACCGACGACTTCTTCCCGCCACTGAGTACGCGCTGTACAGCCATAACAACTCCTCCTTAAATACCAGTATTTCGTTAGTGTAGTGTGCACACTGTCCCTACGTCAAGATTGTCATTCCGTGGTCCGACAAATCGAGCCGAGAGATCGCCTTCACAATGGCATCCACGCTCTAGCCCTCTTGCGGAGAGTAACCCTTGTAGCCGTGATCCACGACTTCGATCTCGGTAAACTTCTTCATGTCTTATCCCTCATGATTCATGACGGCATGTCATGAAGCCGAGCGGTCTCTTCGGGAAACGAACGCGGGGATCTTCACAACGGAAGCACACTCCGTCTGGAGGCTTGGAAGGGGTGTACCCCCTCGTGAGGGCTCTAAAAGAGGGCTGGCCCAAGGCGTATGGGCACGTCGTACTCGAAGTTGCAAACAACCCGCCGCCCTTCCAAATGACTATGATCCGGATGCCGACACGGTTGCCGGAGCCGCCCCCTTGCCGATCTTCTAGACCCCTCTTGATCGTGGAGCGTTTGGAATGCAAGCGTTCGAATTCAGCGGCGGCCCATGTCGCACATACCGACCTATGATGTATTTCGCACTTGGAAATGGCAGGTTCGAGGGAAACGTCTAGCAGACTACAAAGTTGCGCTGCAACCAAATGGCAAGCGGAGACGTCCTGTAACGACGGACTAGCCTCGAAATGCTGTACGGTCAAAGCATACTTCCGGGCCTCTAGTGATTTTCTGAATGACTAGCGTTTACTTCTGTCAGGACAAGCACAATGCGCGCATGCTCTATTCCATGTCCATTCGGCACTCCCAATCCGCGAATACGAACCGAATTGCCGAACCCATTGGCTGAATGTCGGATCTCTAACTGCCCCTTCTCGCCCATTTCATGACGGCTTCGAAGCACCCTGATGATTTCACCCGCCAGATTGATAAGTGCTGGAGGGAAAGCTCCCGTTCGATAGTTCGCTTGTTGAGCTTCTGGAATAGCTGAATCCAAGTTGGTGAACAAAAATTGCGCGTGGCAATTCAGGTACAGAACCTCCAGCGAAGGAGAAAACACCACAATTCCCGGTCCTCTGGACAGGACCTTTCCACTGATCATGTCGTTCTGAGTCGCCTTCACCTGATCTACCATGCGAATAGCCTTTCTCGCCCGGAGCAACTTTCTTGGTAACAACGATCATTCCGCATCACCCGCCATAGTCTGCGTATGAATTAATTCATTGATTCAATGGTGCAATGAAGCACTCGTCAATCATCCTGCGAGCTACGCTTCACGGAATTGAAGAGCGCTGTGAAAACGGAGCTGACGCACGGTTTCAACATCCTGCTACAAACCTTGATTGAGTCACCTGTCGTTCGGCCTCCAACCAGTCTTCGAGGGCATGACCGTCCGCTCGGCCATGCTCCTCATACAAGGCGTAGGCCCGCTCCGAGATGCGCGCACGGAGGTCTTGGGAATGTCCATTAGGCTGGTTAGTAATGGTGTTCTCGTTGCTCCGTGATTCGACCGGGTTTCGTGTGGCACGCTGTGTAGGTCGTGAGACTGACTGAGTCTTCGTGGGCATGACGAGTTCTCCTCCCTTTATAAATGCTCCACATCGCGCTGCCTTCACCGGCTTCTACAAAGAGGCGACGCCCTGCTTCTTCTCAGTGACTCCCAGACGGTCGTCGGACGATAGGCCGCCATGCGCTCGTCAAAATGTGCGACGCAATCGGGGCAGTAGCCGTGACTGAATACAAATCGATGACTGAGCGGCAACTGCCGGCGTACGGCATAGGTGTTCAGATCGACCCACGGACCTCGTGCCGGCTTCCATGTTCTTATCGTCTCGAACCTTGGAGCAGAAACAGCAGATCGGAACGAAATCATCCATGGCACCCTCCCTCGAGCTTTAGACCCGACTCTCGATGAATGCCCCCATGCCGGCCATTAAGAGGCCGGAATCGTGCGAACCGATTGACGAGACTTCTTCTGTCGTCTGACACATCGTCTGGTCCCTCGCACGAATGCGATTTCGAACGATCACCCGGTCGATGATCTCGCCACAGGCGACACATCGCCACCCACAAGAATCTGTCATACCCGCTGCCACTCGCTCCCAACGAGGAGATCCACAGGACACATGAAGCCATGGCAACGATGACACGTCATCCGATCATTGCTCCCGTCAAAACAGGGACCGCACTATTGTGCGGCATGCTTTCAATACCCATCGATCGCGCGTCCTTTACTGTGTGCCGCACGAGGCCACTTATACCGTCGCCGCGCTCAGTTCCGACAGGAGCACTTCAGCGATCTGTGAGAATTCCACCGACTTGACCAGAAAACGGCGAACCCCTTGGCGAAACACGACTTGCGTCAGATCCTTACTGGTCTGACCCGAGATCGTGACTGCCGGCACACGAGGACATACGGTCTGGATCATAAGGAGTACTTCAGCGATGTCGATCCGTGCCGCGGGCTCAGAACAGCCGAGTCCGACAAAGATCGCCCTGCGGGCGAATCACCGCTCAGCTCATCGATCGCAGCATCAACGGTCCTGACGAACACCGGTTGATAGCCGTGAGTTGCAAGCCAATCGGCAAGTTTCAGCCCGAAGTCCAATTCCTGTTCCACAATCATGACGCGCGTTCTCTCACCGTTCTGCCGGCTTGCCATCATCAGTCCTCCCTTCACTCCGGTCTCAGCTTCATGCCACCTCATGGTGCTCAGATGGCATCGTAGAACATCACTATTATGCGAATATTACGGTTCCATTGCGGAGTCGTAACATCGTTCCACATCGCCCCCTTCCATGAACGCTCTTATGCACACACCACGTCATATTTTCTTCCCACGCAGGTGACTGTTTCTCTCTCGGCAAGGATTGAATCAGCTGAGCCGACCGAACAGCGCCTGGGACTTCCGGTCTTGCGAAGACTGGGGAGTCGGAGGAGCGGGCCCGATGGATACGACATACCCAAAGCAGCGCGTGCGGCTGATCGTCAGGGTTCCTTGCCGGCTGAGCCGATCCACCGCTGCGAACACTTGCGCCCACGAATAGGCAGGCAACCTCTGAACAAGTTCATCGAATGTGCAGGACACCAGGCCGGTCACTTCGTGGCAAATGACTGAGTCAAGGCTGGGAACATGCGCCTGTGCCATGGCATCCTCCTTTTTGGGCGTAGTAGGGACTCTCGACTGACCGGCCTGGTCGTCATCTCGAAGCGTGTTTGGGAAAAGTGCCATCGTCAATGTGGGATCTCTTCGTGGTACTACGTATGCGCGAAGTTATAGCCGGATCCTGGTCGAAGCCCTATCGACAAATGAAGGATTTTCTTGTCGGATTACTAGCACAGGCACTGTCGTGGTTTGTACGACAGTGGGGAAGGAGGGTGCTGAGTTGAGAGTTCTGGGTTCTGGGTTTTTGAGTTATCGATTGAGGTCAAGCATATAACGGATCGAAACCCAAGGCGTGTCATTCAGCGGTCATAACTCAACACTCAAAACTCTTATTCCACAAGCCCCTGTTGTATCGCGTACCGAGCCAGCTCCGCGTTGGTTTTCATGCGCATCTTTTCGAGAATCCTCGCACGGTAGGTGCTGATCGTCGTGACGCTCAGGTTCGTCTTGTCGGCGATCTCACTGACGGTTTTTCCCGAGCCGATGAGGCACAGCACTTGGTATTCCCGATCCGAAAGTAACTCGTGAGGGTCCTTCTCGGCGCCGGGCTTGACGGTGAGAGCGAGGGCCTCTCCCAGCGAAGGGCTCACATATTTACCGCCCCCATGTACCTTCTTAATCGCGTTGACCAGTTCCTCTGGCGCGCTGGATTTGGTGAGATAACCATCGGCGCCGGCTTTGATCGTCCGGATCGCGTACTGCTCCTCCGGATACATGCTGAGGATCAGCACCGGCAGGTCGGGGAACTCCTGTTTCACCTGTTTGAGCGCGTCCAGGCCGTTCATGCCGGGCATGCTGATATCCAATATGGCTACGTCCCACGGCTTCAGCCTCAGTAACTTCAGCATCTCGTGGGCATCACTGGCCTCGCCGATTTTTGCGTCTTTGAATCCTTCGTCCAAAAGATCCCGCACCCCTCGCCGGAAGAGAGGAAAATCATCAACCACCAGAACTTTTAACATGGAAGGCCTTCCATGGATTCAGGTTCAAGACAAGCGCCGTGGCAGACATGCCGTGACGGTCGTGCCCTTTTCGGGATGCCCCTGGATCGTGACCTCTCCTCCAAATGGAGCGGCGCGCTCCTTCATCCCGAGCAATCCCAGCGACCGGCGATCCGAGACCTTCGTATTGGGAATCCCCACACCGTTGTCGGCCACCACCAGCTGCAACGAGTCGTTATGCGATTCTAACTTGATCGTCACCGCCGTGGCTTGCGCATGTCTCGCCGTATTGGTAAGGGCTTCCTGACAGATGCGGAAGAGTGCCGTGGCCCGATCGGGTTCCATAGCGATATCGTCTGCACTGGTCACGCAGGTGCACGGAATACCAGTGCGCTTTTGAAAATCATGACACTGCCACTCAATCGCTGCGACCAATCCCAGGTTGTCTAAGAGAGCAGGCCGTAGCTGAGTGACCAACCGCTGCACCGCCGCAATCGTACTATCCACTTGTTCGACCATCGAGCGAACCTTGTCGTCGAGATTGGCGCGCGCATCGGCGTTCACGCCATCCCCTACAATTGTCACCAAGCGCGAGAGGTCGATCTTCAAGCACGTCAGTCCGACACCAAGTTCATCATGCAGCTCGCGGGCAATGCGGGTTCGTTCTTCTTCCTCCACTGTTGCGAGTCTTCCGCTCAACATACGGACTTCCTCTAGCGTGGCGCGCAATCGTTCTTCCGCAAGTTTGCGCTCCGTAATATTTTCCACCGTTCCCTCGTATCCGATCAGCACCCCGGCCTGATCGCGACGAGTCCGCACGTTTTCGGAAATCCAAATAAAGCTGCCGTCCTTTCGGTACACCAGTGCTTCGAAGCCTGTCACCTCCTCTTGTGCCTGCATCAGACGAATAAACTCGTTGCGGCGTCCGGGGTCTACGTAGAGCTGACTGGCGATGTCCGTGATCGTGGCGAATCATGTCTTCCGGCGAGTCGTACCCATACATGCGAGCGAGCGCTGGATTGACGGCAACATACTTGCCGTCAAGGGTGGTCTGAAAGATCCCTTCCACGGCGTTCTCAAAAATGCTCCGATACCGCTCCTCGCTCTGCATCAACTTCTCTTCCACCCGCTTCCGTTCGGTAATATCAGTGGTAATCCCGCACAGGGCATAAGGCTTTCCGTCTCCACCGTACAAGGGAAACTTGGAGACAATACTCGTGTGAGGACCATCGTCATGTATGGCGACTTCTTCAAATTCGAGCGGACCTCCAGCTTGAAGTACCTTGAGATCATTGGCACGAAACGCAGCGGCCTGCTCGGGCGCAAAGATGTCCTCATCCGTTTTGCCCACGACTTGCTCGCCAGTTATATGGAACGCTCTTTCGAACTGGCGATTGACATGGAGATAGCGTCCTTCTGTATCCTTCAGAAACACCATCCCTGGACTGTTATCGAGAATGGCTCGGAGTCGCGCTTCACTTTCGCGGAGTTCTTCCTCAGCTCGCTTGCGTTCGGTGATGTCCAGCAGGGCCGTCCGCCAATGGGTGATACGCCCGGTCTCATCGTGAACCGCGAGGCTCTCGAAATAGAGCCAGCGCGAGACGTCTGCCTCTTTCCGGAGACGCACCTCACAGGTTTGTCGCGTGCCTGTCTGCAACACCTCCTGACAATGCCGGTGCAAGAGGTCTCGGTCATCCGATGAAACGAAGCGGGCGAATGATTGCCCGATCAGCTCATTCCGGTTGATGCCGAGCAGCTTCCCGGCCCTCAGATTGGCTTCCATAATCGTACCGTGCGTATCCAGCGTGAGATGGCCGGCCGGGGAAAAATCGTAGAGTTCCACATAACGGCCACGAGCCGCTTCGAGCTCCGCCTGAGTCCGGCGGAGCTCTGTCGATGGAGTAGGCTTCGCCCGAGACAGCGGGGCTTTTACAGAAAGTCGCTTGGCCCCCTTGCTCTTGGCGTCGATCTTGGCGGGAACTGTTCGACGATGAAGCTTTCGTGTCGGAGCCATGGAGTCTTCTCCTCGGCCTGACAGAGTTCGCGGCAGCAATCCGTCAGCCATCCACGGCTGACGGATTGATGAGGAGCCAGAGTCTATGCCTTTTCCCAATTAATAGACAAGCCCATGAACGAGGCTCCAATATGTGAAACGGTGGGCTTGGAGGTTAATAAACTATAGGGAAAGAACCATTGTCATCAGCCCGGGAAGTCTCCGTATTTTTCACGCCATTCTCCACAAGATGATGTGAAAACGGAGTATAATTGTGAAGGTTGAGAATCGGTTCGTGATGACCATGCTCCCGGACAGTTGGCAGTTGGATCTCCACTGCCTCAGAAACGTGTTCATGACCCACCATGTGCGACTCGCAACCGAGGGAGAAATTACAGATCTCTTCCCGGACTGCGAACTAGGCGCCATGCCGCCGTTCGGCATCCTCTATGGGCTTCCTGTGTATGTCGATCCTTCGCTCACCGAAGACGGTGAGATCGTCTTCCAAGCCGGGACCCATTCCGAAGCGATCCGTATGCGCTATGTAGAATTCGCCGCACTCGTATTTCCGGTCGTCGAAGAATTTCACCGCTCACCTTCAGAGGTCTGGTAAGGCCCCTCATTCTGGGTGACGACTCCTACCGCCCGATGCGCGGTAGGGTCGTTGTCCTGCTCGACGCATCACGTTTGCGCACTGGGACAATTTCCCACAATGAAGGATTCTTCCTGCGTAGGGACCTGCCGACGTATTTTACAATCCTTAAAACAAGACGCATGAGAGCGCTGAGGCCTTTCTCTTGAAAACATAGACAAAGTTCAGCTGGCACTCCGCTTGCTCACTCTTCCGCAACTGTCGATTGTGCCCAGCTCGTCTCGATGATCACGCATGGCGCATATTCGTGTACGCGTGAGATGCGCGTCATTATACCGAGGCGTGGGGCCCACTGATGAGAGATCCTGGGCGCGAAGAAGGTGTGAGCCCACACCCGCTTCGATCGGACATCGGGAAACAATTTGAATCCAGACAAAAAGATCTTCCGTAGGTGTGCTAGGGTGCAATGTTCATTTAACTGTTTCAAACAAGGAGGTCGTGATGCATGTGATGGGACGTATCGGATTCATGGGATTAGGGATCGCGTTAGTGGGCTGTCTCGGCGGAGCACCAGTCTTCGCAGCGGATAAACCAATAGAGGACGGGTCGAAGATTATGATTACGTCTCCCAAGGCCGGGGACAAGGTCAGCGACAGCTTTGAGCTGAAGTACGAATTGACCAAGGGCTCTCAAGCTGCCCATGCCCACGTGTTCGTGGACAATGAGTATCAGAAGGGTTTTACTGGGACGTTTAAGGGCCTGAGCAAGGGGACGCACCAGATCACCGTGACCGGTGCCACGAAGGACCACGCACTCGTCGCGGCCAGCCAGACCATCACCGTAGAAGTACAATAGCGCTGTACCCAGCCATCATCAAAGCCACCAGGGCCTCTTGTGAAAGAGGCCCTGGTGCGCCGGGTTTTTCACACCGTTTCTAACCATTCGTAGATAGCCTCCCCCGTCCAAGCAACAGAATGTTCTCCCCCCGACGGCGATAGCGTATACGCCAGCGCCCTCCCGTCTGGGCCGGTGCCGATAATGATGATGTCTTAGTAGGTTGACATGGAGCGACTCCCTTGTACTGGAAGGGAATCGGTCCACAGACTCACTCCTTACAAACCAAGGGAAACGGTATCGCAGAAAGAGGAGACTAGGCGGGTACGGTGACGAGATCGCAATGACCGGCAATTCTCACAAAGTCTTTGTCGGCGGTGAGCAGCGGGAATCCGTGCTGACAGCATGCAGCCGCAATCAGGAAATCGATGGAGCCGGCATTGACTCCCTTAGAGCGGCATACGGACTGTAGACGAGCGGCGGCTATATACGTCTGTCGATCCAGGTCAAGAAGAGGGTATGGATCGAGGAGGGCCAACAAGCGGTCGAACTGTTTCGTGGAGCGTAGCCCATCGAGGAGTTCTTGAAGGATATTGCCAACCAGAAAGATCCCGTCGCCTGATTCAAGATGCCAGCGAAAGGCACGGACGTGAGAATCGTCTTCATCGACCCGTGGACGCCGCAGCACTAAAGACCACACGGACGTGTCAACGACCAGATTCACGGTCGCGACGGTCCTTTTTGTAGTCCCATCCCTTCCGGAATTCGATCGTGCCGAGCGACTTTAGAATCTCCCGTTGTCGGCGCCGCTGGATAAATTCTGTCAGAGCTTGTGTGACGGTTTCCTTCTTGGTCCGGAGCTTCCCAACCCGACGCGCACGCTCCAGCAACACATCATCAATAGCTAGATTGGTCGCCATCCGATCCTCCATGTGTAACATCTACACAGAGAGTACGCTAGACTTGAACAGCTGTCAAACCGTTTCCGATGCTGCCTGCTTGTACGCCAGCATCCCACGCCTGGGCCCAGTTTCGCAGCGCGCGGCGTTCTGCATCTTGCGCTTACCCCCTCACGCCTTACGTTTCACATCTTATCGGTTTGCAGTGACCTCCCATTTGCTTGAAAACTGCACTTACTTCGATTAGGACAGGTGAACAGCCCGTACAGAAGTATCTCACTTACTCCGACGACAATCGTGCTTTCTGCGAGTTTCGCCCAATGAATGAGCGAGTTTTTCGCAGCCTGCTAGACTTAGCCATGGTCTAGTGGCGCTTACGGATGCGCGATATATCAACGAATAACGAGGTGTCTTCATGATCGATTGGCTGATGGCCACGTCCATAGGATTCGGTGTACTCGGATTCTTGTTCCTGCTGGCCGGGGTGGCATCGGCGCGACGGCGGCGGTTCGTTCGCCTGTCATTGCATACCGCCTTGGCCTTGGCCTGCCTGGCATGCGGCGCCTTGTTTCTGACACTTCAGCTCTCGTTGCAAGGCTACCGTGCCCTGACGCGCGAGGATCTTGCCGCAACCATTCAAGCGGAGCCGGTTGGGCCGTCGCAGTTTCGCGTCACGATTCACCTGGCGAATGGGCAGACGGAGAGCTACTGGTTGGCGGGTGATGAAGTCTACGTCGATGCGCATATTCTGAAATGGAAACCTTGGGCGAATCTGTTCGGCCTGCACACAGCGTATGAGTTGGATCGTATTGCGGGGCGCTACCACCGCATCGAGGATGAACGCGTGAGGCCGCGCACGGTCTACCAGCTCACGACGGATCGATTGGTAGACGTGTTCGCACTTCGGCGTCGTTACGGCTGGCTGGAGCCGGTGGTCGATGCGGAATATGGATCGGCGGCATTCTTCCCCGCACGCGATCGCATCACGATCGAACTCCGCGTCTCCACCACCGGATTGCTATTTCGCCCGCTGACGAAGGCGTTCTGACAGCAAGAAACCCGACCTTATTTCGCGACGCGTGGCAGTCCACCTCTAAACCTTGACACCTTCCTCTCCGAAACGTAGCCTGTCGGAAATTTATTTTCTTTCGTGCGCCAGAGCGGAGCCCTTGCCCGTCTATGAAACCTCGAATCACGGTCATTACTCTCGGTGTCGACGATTTGGAGCGCGCGCTGAGGTTTTATCGAGATGGGCTCGGTCTGCCGACGAAGGGCATCGTGGGCACGGAGTTTGAGCACGGTGCAGTCGCGTTCTTTGATCTTCAACATGGGTTGAAGCTCGCCATTTGGCCCCGCACATCTCTCGCCCATGAAGCCAACGTTCCGCTGGGCCCTCGAAGCGCGACTGAATGTGCGCTCGGCCACAATGTCGCGAGCAAAGCTGAAGTAGATGCGGTGATGGCGCAGGTCAAAAACGCGGGCGCGACGATCACCGACCCGCCGCACGATGCCTTCTGGGGTGGCTATACCGGCTCGTTCCAAGACCCCGACGGGCATGTCTGGGAAGTGGCCTGGAATTTAGACTGGGAGCTTCCCAACTAGTCACAAGCCCATTTTACGGCACATGGTGTCCTGCCTCTTGAAATACCGGCCGTGTACCGATTGCTCCATTGACACCCTTTCCGGTGGGAAGTAGTCTGTTTCCAAGGTCGCGAGGTGTTGCCTTTGAACGACGAGAATGATCAAGAGAATGTCGATACTCACTCAGCCACCGCCGCTGTAATCCCTTCTGCAAGTCCTTCGACGCCGATTTACTTTCCGGTTTCTTTGACCAAATTTGTTGTCATGCATTTCTGCACTGTGGGGATGTACCAATTGTATTGGTTTTACGAGAATTGGAAGTTAATCCTGGAACGTGAACAGTCGGACGCGAGCCCGTTTTGGAAAACGTTTTTTATGTTCATTTACTGCTATACATTCTTTGAGAAGGTTCGGATCAGCGCTGCTTCGCTCAAGGTGAGTCATTCCATCTCTGTACAAGTTCTGGCAACTGGATGGATTCTGGTGTCGACACTCTGGCTACTTCCGGATCCATACGGACTGGTTGCGTTGTTGTCCATTGTCTTCCTCATCCCGGTTCAACAGGCGGCCAACCGCGTCAATGAATTATTGGTTCCGGAACATGATCGGAACGAGCGGTTCACTGCCTTGAACATGGTGGCCGTTGTCATCGGCGGACTGCTGCTCGTTTCAGTTGTCATTGGTGCATTCGTTCTGCGTGTTTAGGAGAAGGGTTCGACGCTCTTTCGCGGCGCTCGGTGGTCCGGCTCTTGAAATGCCAGAATCTCCTCAATCCTCCGGTTGACACTTCCCTCGCTAGAACGTAGCCTCTCTCCATTTCGGCCACGGAACAAGGTCGTTCACCGGGACATGCATTTGGGCATGGATTGGTCATTGCTGATTGGCTTGGTTATTTTTCTAGTTGTCGCAGGTGTCGCTTCCTTCTATCTGTATGTGTTCATTGTCAGAACCAAGAATGAGTTCCGCGCGGCTCAACCCGATCTCAGAATTGCGAACTTGTCGGCGATGAATTCAGGGGACGTCCTCACGCTCTATCCGGAACTTGAGAACGTCGGGGCTGGCGTGGCGTACGATTGCGTGATGCACCTGGGCGGGTGGGAGGGGAATTTCGCGGTCAAGAAAGTGTATCCTCGCGGCCCGCGTTATGAGAAACCTGTGGTCGCCATTGTCTTGGGTCCAGAAGCCCCGATCCGCGTGAAACCCATTAGCCATGGCTATCTCCGGCTACGTTATCATGATCGCTGGGAGCAAAAGTACGAACGTTGGTACTCTGTCACCCAAGTCAGAAGTGAGATCAGCCCTCCTTACAACCCTCAAATTGACTTGGAGCACCACGAATTGACCGAGCCTCACCCCTCGGTCTGGGAAATGCGGAAGTTACTTCGAAGTACTTCCCTGTATGACTGATGGAGAAAAGTCGCCGACCCCGTTTCACGTCGCGTAGCGTTCCAACTTTGCCCGTACAATCGGATAGTGTCTCGACCGGTTCCAGCGGTATGATGGGACATCGATGCTGCTGATGGAACGATACCTGCCCGCGATGCTCGCGTCCGGGTAGCCACTGTCGGCTTACTCGACACACCGGCGCGCTCGAAAGATGGAGGATGCCGATGACGCACGAAAACGGGCCTGTGGGGCGGCTCCTGTCCCGCCGTGAAGTTGTACTTTTGCTGGGCGGTAGTGCAGCCTGCTTGATGGCCGGCAGTTTGATTCCTCGGTGGGCCGTTGCAGGTGTGCAGGGACCCTCATGCGTGGTTCGACCGGAACAAACCGAAGGTCCGTATTTCGTCGATGAGCGCTTGAATCGGTCCGACATTCGCACAGATCCGACCGACGGGCGAGTCAGGCCCGGTACGCCACTGGCGCTGACGCTACTCGTCTCACGCCTCAATGCCGGCGACTGTCAGCCGCTGCCGGGCGCCCAGGTCGACATCTGGCATTGCGATGCGATGGGCGTTTACTCGGATGTCCAAGATCCCAGCTTCAACACCATCGGCCGGAAATTTTTACGTGGCTATCAGGTAACCGACGCGCGCGGCCAGGCTCGGTTCGTCACTGTGTACCCTGGCTGGTATCCAGGCCGGACCATACACATTCACTTCAAGATTCGCACCGCGCCCGTGGCCCAGCGGAGCCTCGAGTTTACGTCGCAATTGTACTTTGACGATGGGCTGACGGATCGCGTCCATGCTGACCCGCCGTATGCCTCGAAAGGACAGCGCACCGCGAGAAATCAGCATGATTGGATCTTCCGCCGTGGTGGCGATCAACTCATGCTGGCTCCGACGGCAACGGCCGACGGCTATGCGGCATCATTCGCGATCGGCCTGCAGTTTCGTTGAAGAGCCATGCGTCGCGCGGCGTCTCACCGTGCTCTGCTTATGGGAAGGTGTGATCGGTTCGCCGTCACGACCAGGCGAATCTGCGGCCTGTTGATGGAAGAGACAGCGGATTAATTGGCGGGAATGTTCGGACTGATCTTTTTGACAATGACCTGTTTGACTTGCTTGGTAAAACGCTTGAAGACTTCCACGTTTTGCAAAATATGGTCGGATTCGGAGACGGTATATAAAGCCGGCGGGACCGGGAGGTAATGGTGGCTTCGACCGCGACCGCAACCATCTTGCCGGGCTTGCCGGTCTGGCGGTTCACACCGTAAACCTCCTTGATAGACACCTTGGAGGAAACTTTGACATCGGCAATAGACGGAGTGGCCCGGGGGTTCTTCAGCCCTGCCCTAGCCTGGTTCCCCGGGACGAGTTTAATGATAAGATCGGACGCGAACTCGTTATGAATTTGTTGTGCGACCGCACCCTTTATATAAAGATACGTATGAAGTTCTGCAACCTGCTTTCCTCTAATCTCACCGGCCCAACACGCGCAATTTTGAGCATGTGCTTGGTCTTCTCTCACACGGTTCACTAGCCTAGCGGTTGTCTCACTCGTCGCTATCGAGTTATGTTGAATGTGGATATTGAGCCATGAAAGAGGTGCTATGTCTGCATCGGTGGTGATCGGGATTCACGGTCTCAAGAACAAACCTGAGAAGGATCTGTTGGCGCGGTGGTGGGTGATGTCGCTTCAGGAGGGGCTACAACGCAATCTCGGTCTCGCACCTCCGCTCGCCTTCGAACTGGTGTATTGGGCTGACATTCAATATCCCGCGCCAATACCCGAAGCCGAGCTCCACAACCCGTATATCACGGCAGATGGGCAAGGCCCCCTCCTGCGGTACAGTGGAACCGCGCTTGATAAAGCCAAAGCGATTGCAGAAAAATGGGGCGGCCGAGCCATCGACAAGGGTAAAGATTTGATTGGTCTTGATGAACACGTCGATCATCTTCTTGGATTAGCCTTTGACGATCTCAGAGACTATTACGGTAAGCCCGACGTGCGGAACCGCGTGCGAAACAGGCTGACCCACGCTCTTCATCGCCATAAAAACACGCGCGTGTGCCTTATCGCGCACTCAATGGGATCGATTCTCGCCTATGACGTGTTACGGATGCTGGAGCATGACCCCCCGGAAATCGAGCATTTCGTGACGATCGGCTCGCCACTTGGATTACCGATCGTGACCCAGCATGTTCGAAAGGAGTTCTCGAACACCCTCGTCCCGCAACAGGTGCGGCAATGGACGAACCTGGCTGATCCGGGCGATAAGATTGCGTTGGACTGTAGCCTGAGCGATGACTATCGGCCTACTCCTGGCGGCATCCGAGTCCAGGATGATCTGGTCCACAACGATTACGTCGACCGAGCAGGAAAAAGCGACCAGCACAACGGCTACGGCTATCTACGGACTCCTGAGCTCTCGGATATCGTTCGCGGATTTCTGGCTGCTGGAAATGGGGTCTGAGCGGATTCCAACCTGGCAGACTGAACGGAAGCAGAGTCAGGTTTTCGGTGTGCGCCTTCAAAACGTGATCTACGCGAGCCCCCGTCTCGTGGCTGGTAGAGCGATGGTTCTAGTCGCACCTGGCCCAGCGAAGCCGTCCTCCCTCCCCCCATATGACATTGGAGGTACGTTGCCCGAACCTCGAGCATACCCAGGAGCCTACGTGTGAAGCCATCACGCTCAGCCCGCTAGGCCGTGCGCAACAAAATGTCCTCTTGCCGGCTAAATGCACATGCCTTTGCAGAACTTGGAGAGAAATAAAAATGGAAGAGGGCTATTGAAAACGAATGGGTCGGCTGAGTTGAATCCAGGACCTTCGTTCATTGATGGGCTGTGGGTCACCTAGGCTGGCAGTTGGGACTATTTCTACGACGATGCAGGCTGACCAGCAGGCCGAGCGCTGCGGAGACGCGAATGAACGCCTCAGTTGAGTGATTGGAACATTGATTTCACCATCCTCCTCTCGCTCGGACCTCACCGAAAGACCACGGAGGCCCGAAGTACTGGCGGGGCGGAGCCACACTAAGCTCCGCTAGCCGCCAGAACGTCTGGTGTCGTCAGATTCCACGACTCTGAGAAACTACTTGCCCTTGGCACCCTCGATCATCTTCCCGTCCAACATCATGATCTGGCCTTCTTGCAGCTGCACCTCTTTCCCATCCTTCGTCATCATCTTGCCGTTCATCATGACCCTCGTACCGTTGGACATGGTCGTCTCGCGATCCATCCGGCCAATTTCCTTCCCTTCCGTCAATCTCACCATCTTACCATCCTTCATCATGACGCCATCCTTTTCGGCGGCCATAACGGGGGAGGCAAGGAATGACAGGGACAAACAGAGCCCAACAACTGCGAGTGTAATGATTCTATAATTCTTCATGGCTTCTCTAATCCTCCAATGTTAATGAGTGGGTTAAATAAAATCTCGCGCACAATGTGGCCCCTGAAACGGTAGGGCGGGCCTCGCCCGGCTTGGACTGATGTGAGACCGGCCTCTTTACCCCGTTGCCGCCGCTCGACAGGATCGAGGTCGTGCCTTCTCCGTTGCAGCACCCATGTATGTGAAGTTTTTTGTGGTTGATCCGGCGATACGTGAGCCGATGAGTCAGATAGGGCTACCCGCTGTAGTGGCGGGCGCAGGGTCACAGCCGAGATTCGAAGAACGGGACCGCGCATCACAAATAACCGCCCGCCTTATCCGCAACGGGCAAGCTCATCACGCGATGCGCGTGGAGTTTCCGGCGCGTTTCTTTAACCGTCTTGCTCGCACTACAACAAGCACGCAGGGCCTGAGATCTTTCGACTCGCGCCGGTCATCAGCTGCCACGTACATTTCGCTCGGTGACGCCGCCGACCTGCTTGATGTGTTCCCTATCCTCAACCACAAGCTGCACAGGTAAAGCCTGAATCACGCATCGCTTGTGCGGCACGTTTGCCGAATCTTGCCGCAGACCGCGCGAAGGTGCCTCGATCGGCTTCATCACATCGCTGCAACGAATCATCGGCTTTTCTTCCTTCACGATCCGCACAACAATTCCTTTTGGGCGGTGTATTATTCACTAGTCTCTTGGAGCCTGTCAAGTGCACAGGTGGAGATGTTATACTGACTCGTATTATTCATGCATGCTGCTGCAACGAACCTTTGGCGGGCAGACTCGCAACGCGACGGGAGGATTTCTCGACGAACCGTCATGAATAGTGCGGGTTAGCGCCCGATAGAACAGCCAAGGAGCGGACACGATGTTGACACAGGGCATGGCCAAGACCGAGATGACCAGGTTCTGGCAGTTTCTATTTGATTTCTGTAATGAGGATTATTCCTGTGTGCTCGGGTGGCTCCTGCTGGGAATCCTGGCATTCCTGGCAGTCATCGTATGCTTTGGGCATAATGATGAAGCGTCTCAACAAAAGAGAATAGAGGGAGCATGTACTGCCCCACTTAATTTTCTGGCAATTCGTTAAATACGGTACGTCATCATATCTGCAAAGAATTCAGCCCGCTTCGAGCCTCCACGTCTTATTCGCTACTTCTTCAATACGCATTTTTCATACAGATTGTTGAGTTTGCCCGTGGAATCGTATCGAGTCTTAAGTCGGCGGTAGCCTCCTTCGTTGTACAACTCTCCAAATTCTTCTCTGGAGTAGAACGAAGTCGAATAGAGGGATTTTTGGCCATCGAGCTTCCGTACCTTGGCTTCTATGGCCTTATTGAAGTATCCCTCTTCGTGATCGGTCTTCACGACGTCCCAGAATCCAAAATTGACATACAGCTTGTGGGGCTTCATGGAATACAACGAATACGAGACCGACGGATCATAGGCCGTCACAGGACAAACCCAGACCGGCTTGATCCCGATCTCCTCATGGAGGAACTGTGCAAATTCAGGCGCATGTTCGATCGGAATTTCGACATCCTGAATGACGGCTTCTTGCCGGTCCTCAATCGCCCTGGCAACCCATTGTGCCACGGGTGACCGACGAGACCACTTCAATAACTTCCAATACACCGAGGAACGAAGTCGCTTTTTCCCCCAAAGCCACCGCATCACGGGATACTGCAGGAAGAAATGTTTGGAACACCAGAACCAATCGGTATCCCACCGCCAGATATAGTCATGGGCCGTGAGATAGTCGGTCTTTTTATGCCGGATCGATTGATAGTAGATCTGCAAATACGTGTAGTCACTGAGCCATTCAGCGCGGTCGATGAATTCACCCGTAGTGATATATAGATCCTTGTCGTTGAACATCGTCCCGTCGACGAAATCCACAGACCGCTCTTTGCACAATCGTGCGATCGCGTGGAAATATTGTTCCCAGTCTGAATAACGGTGGTGTGTCAGTTTGACAAATGGCTTGATGGGGACGAGCTTCACTTTCAGCTTCAGCACATACCCGAGCGTGCCATAAGAGTTCGGAAAGCCGAAAAACAGGTCGCTGTATTCATTCGCTTTCGTCGCCACAACGACTCTTCCATCGGGAAGGAGGATTTCGAGTTCCTGCACCGTTTCGTGCACAAAGCCACACTTGAATGAAGACGACTCAATACCAATGCCTGCGATGGCCCCCCCGATGGTGATCGATTTGAGCTGGGGTACCACGGTGGGCATGAGCTGGAACGGGAGTGTTTCCCTGACGAGTTCTTCATAGGTCGTCAAGCCTTCGACTTCTGCAAACTGCTCGTGTTCATCCACCCGGATCACATGATTGAAATCGCGCAGATCAAGTCGATGCACGTGCTCCTGCACACGCTGCCGGAATAGATTGGACGTGGATTTTTCAAGTGCGAGAGGGTCGGCCGCGTTCGTCGCGCGAATGGCTGTCACCACACGCGCTCGTTTGCCGGCGTATTCCTGCTGTGAGATCATGCCGGTTATCGCACCGATTCATATCCGCCCAGTACACCCTGCTTGGACATCACAATTTGCCAGAGGTGAATCTTCCGGGCGCGGAACGACCCTGCGAGGGATAACAGATAGTAGCGCCACATTCGATGGAACCGCTCGTCGAACTTTGCCTTAAATTCCTCCCAGTGCTTATCCACATTGTTCTGCCAGGCCACGAGCGTTTTGTCATAGTCGGGTCCGAAATTATGCCAATCCTCCATCACAAGCAGTCCATCCATTGCGGCGCTGAGCTGGGCCACAGAAGGAAGCATGCCACCCGGGAAAATATACTTGTCAAACCATGGATCGGAGGTGGTGACTGAGGCATTGTTCGCGATGGTGTGGAGCAAGAAGAGGCCGTGCGGTTTCAATCTGCGATGGGCCGTTTCCATCAACGTTCGGTAGTTCTTATATCCCACGTGCTCGCACAGACCGATGGCAGCGACCTTATCGAATTCGCCGGTCGCTTCCCGGTAATCCCCCTGAATCACTTCAACGGGAAGGCCCGCACACCATCGGCGCGCATAGGCGACTTGCTCCGAGGAAATATTATGGGCCACCACCGAACAGCCGTACTTACTGGCCGCATATTGCGCAAAGCCTCCCCACCCGCACCCGAGTTCGAGAATACGGTCGCCTTTGCGAAGCTGCAACTTCCGACAGATCAACTCCAGTTTCTGTTCTTGTGCCTCGGCCAGAGTATGCGCCCCCTTCCAATAGGCGCAGGTGTATTGCATGTGCGGGTCCAGCATCTTTTCGTAAAAGTCGTTGTCCAAATCGTAGTGTTGTTGCGCCACTCTCTTGGAAAGTTGTTTATTCTGCATATTGAAGAGGCGCGCTTTGACTGCATTGACAATGAGCCGCTTATCGACGACGTCCTGGTCGAGCTGAGCCATATGAACCTTCGAAAAGAACTCGTCGAGCTGGTCGGAATCCCACCATCCATCCATATATGACTCGCCAAGTCCCAGCGATCCCTCGGCCAGGACACGACCATAGAGTCTGTCATTATGCACCAGAATATCTCCCGGCTTGGTGCCGTTGATTTGAATCTGGGCCTTGTCGAGCAATTGTTGAATGACCTGTTTGTGACTCATCGCAGGATTGTCCTTCGTAGACTTGAATCGGGTCCGAGCGGAGGAGGTCTTATGACGGTCCTTGACTATGGGCTGGCGGAGTACGCCCCATGTGGGATCCACTCTCGACGGCGATGGTTTTGGCTTTGACGTGTTCGGGAGGCGTTCTGAGATCCCACACGATCCCGAGCCAAGACAGCAGCGACAAAACGTAATAGGACACGTCCACTTCCCACCAAAACCATCCTTGATTGGCGGCCGACTGATAGTGATGGTGATTGTTGTGCCAGCCTTCTCCACAACAGAGTATGGCAAGAATGAAACTGTTCTTACTCCCGTCGTTGGATTTGTACCTGACTCGACCGATCAAGTGCGCGAGGGAATTGATGAAGAACGTACAATGATACAGCGCGGTCGTCGAAATAAACACGCCCCAGACGAGACCGGGGAAGCCCCAGACGCTATACACGAGCAGCGCGTAGCACAGTGGCGGAATCCAGTAGAACCGGTTGAGAAAACAGATTTCAGGATTTCGACGAAAGTCCCTCACGAGATTCAAATCGGTTCGCATATATTCTGCAGAGAGTATCCAACCAACGTGAGAAAACCACCATCCTCTCTGCAGTGGGGAATGTACATCTTCTTCCTGATCTGAGTATTTATGGTGATGCCGATGGTGGGCCGCCCACCACAACACGCCTTTCTGTGCAGATGTCATCGCGAGGAACGCCAGGATAAATTGGAAGACCCGGCTGGTCTTGAACGAGCGATGGGAAAAATAGCGGTGATATCCCGCCGTGACGGCAATCATTCTCAGATAATAGCTGCCCACAGCTAGCAGAACCCATTCCCATTGAATCCCGGTCTGAAAGGCCATGAGGCACATCAGATGGATGCTCAAAAATGGGATGACATCCCAATACTGAACAAAATCCTTCCAGGACCTGCCTACGAGGGAACCGTCGGTATTATGATGCGTCATTTCGTTCATGCAGACACCGTTGTGCCTTCAGCCACTCCACGAGTGGTCACTGTGAGAGACTGCTCGCTGTCACTACCCCTTTACCATGACCCACCCCAGCACGGCCGAGGCGGCCTTTATCATCACAAGCGCCGTTCACCATAGCTCATTGGGCGATACACACGATCCTGGTGACATCGACTGCCTCCCGGCGTCGTTTCGTTTTCTGACTTGCATGGTCTGCTGTAGATAGCTGTTGTCGGTCTGGATTTCTTGAAGAGTAGCAGCTTCTGACGTAGCAACGAGACTGGTGACTCCCGCGACGGGTTTGCTCAGCATAGACGTGCTCCTCCTTCGACGGGTTATGCAAAAGGGATTATCTTTTGCATAGAGCCGCGAGGAAAGGATGGCAGTTGGGACGCGCGTGAATATGCAAATGTACTCGAACCGACCTCCACCCTCACGGGTGTCTACAAAACCATGTAAGAGGGTGGTCGTGAACGAGAACGGAAAGATGGGGCTGAATCCGAACCAGCTCAGGCCTACTAACCTCCCTCGAGGTCTCCAGGTCGAACCGGCTCAGGTTGTCTCTCCCGCGCCGGATGCTGGCAGGTCTTCGGGCTCGCGAGCGCTTCGGCTTTCGCCGTATTCCTACTATCCACTGCTTCCCAGCTCAAAAGAGCTAGTGCCTGTCGTGGATTCGTTCTCGCTCACCGCTGCGGGGCAGCCCCGGATTCGCACCGGGTTCCCTTCTTTTTCTCTGAAAAAAACTCAGAGAACCAGCACAAGCCGCAGTTTATGGTGGCATTCGAAATTTGTCAACAACGATATTATAGCTAGCAGTGCGATTGACGACCCGCGACACCCTCTCAAATCCTACCCGGTACACGGTCGCGATTCGATTACCGATCATGGATATGTTTAAAACCGATCCTTCTCTTTGGCGGTGAGCACACTCAAGATCGTAAATTTTCATATCCACGATCTCCGCATACCTTCGCCAGGCAACTCGTCCATAAAGGGACGTTCACCAAGTCCAACGACCAATGAGCCATTCTCGCCTTACTCAAACTGTCTCCGGAAACGCCACATGCCGAAGCCGAACAACGCTGCGCCTAGCAACGCCATCTTGAGCGCTGAGTCCCATAAGATGCTCAAGCCAGCCCCCTTCAAGAGAATGCCGTGTGTAATCTCGATAAAATAACTCAGGGGCGACAGCATCATGAGGTGACGCACCCATTCCGGCATGGCCTCCATCGGCGCCATGAGGCCTGATAGCAGCAACATCGGACCGACCACAAGCAGCGTCATCAAACCCACTTGCGCTTGATTCCTCGCCAGCGTCGCGGCAGCCAACCCCATGCCGGCTGTGGTGAAGACAAACAGGGTCGTGAGGCCGAAAAACAACCCGATGCTTCCGTTGATCGGCACCCCAAACACCGGCTGCATGATCCCGAACAGGCCGACCGCCGTGGCGCAGAGAATCACCACCGTCGTCGACAGTACCTTGGGCAACATGATCTGCAACGGCGTCAATGGCGAGACCAATAGTTGCTCCACCGTGCCCCGCTCTTTCTCCCGAACCAAAGCTGCCGCGGGAAGCAGAATCGCAAAGATCGTAATCTGGCGGAGGAGATGTGAAATGGACTCGAACCAGGCCTCATTCTGATCCGGGTTGTACCAGACCCGATGGTCGCTCTCGATGACCGGCAAGTTCTGTGATGACTCCTCTGAACTCCCGACTCTCGCCAGGGCAGTCTCCTGTCCGAACCGCGCGACGATCCGCGCGGCGTAATTGGCGGCGGACAGGCCTTGCGGCGAGTTGGTCGTGTCCACGAGCAATTGTACCGCCGTGGGTTCGCCCGCCACGAGCTGTTCGTGAAAACGTGGCGGGATCTCCAAGATCGCCATCGCTTTCCCCCGGTCCAGCCGGCGAAGACCTTCTTGAGGATCGGCGATCTCCCCTTCCAGGCGAAAGAAAGGAGCTTGGAACTTGTGGATGAGTTCACGCGACGAGAAGCTGTGGTCGGCGTCGTAGACCGCCAAACTCGCATTGTGCAGTTGTGACCGGAGGCCGTTCCCTGTGATGTAGATCGCCAGCGTGAAGGAGTACACGAGGAACAGGACGATCGGCACGTCCCGAAACAACTGAAGCATCTCCTTTCGGGTCATGACTACCAAACGACGCCACCAGATGACGGCGCGCTGTGAATTGGGTCCCGGCAGAGACTTCATGATCGTGGCCTCTTCGTAAAGAGCCGGTACCCGACGATTCCCAAGACGGCGGCATATACGGCCAGGGCGAGGACGTCCACCCATAACACCTCGGGACCCACCCCTTTCAGAAACGCTCCGCGGACGATGTTGGTGTAGTACATGCCCGGGAACAGGTGAGCCTGGATCTGCGAGCCGGGACTCAGGGAGGAGACGGGAACGATCAGGCCGGAGTACAGAATTGTCGGGAGGATGCTCACGATCATCGTAATGAGGAGGGCCGCGATCTGAGTGCGGACCAGCAGCGACACGAGCAAGCCGATACCGGTGCTGCTCAGCACGAACACCAACGAGGCTGCGAGAAAGAACGGCAGGTTACCTTTAAAGGGCACGCCGAACCACAGAGTGGCCATAACCCACAGGACCACGGCGTTCACCCAGGAAATCAGTACATAGGGGAGCAACTTGCCGGCGAGAAATTCGATTCGAGTCACCGTTGAGCTGTAAATGTTGTAGATGGAGCCGGTCTCTTTCTCTCGGACGATCCCCAGCGCGGTCAGCAAGGGAGACGAGAGCATCAAGGTAAACATCACGAGCGCCGGCACCATGGACCATGTGCTCCGAACCTCTTCGTTGTAGAGATAGCGCACCTCCAGCTTGATGGGCCGTACCCGAACCTCCGCCTGTGGGCGAGAAATTCCGCTCCGGCGGGAGAAGAAGTCAACGAGCAGCTCTTCGCTGAAGGCGCTGTTGATGGCGATCACATAACCTTTGGTGATGTCCGTCCGAAGCGGAAACGTTCCATCAATCAGGGTCTGGATGCCGACCGGTTGCCCCGCCAGGAGGCGCTCCTCGAATTTCTCGGGAACAATGATGGCGGCCCTGATCTTGCCGCTCTGGAGCAGGGCATCGGCCTCCTTCTCACTCGGGAGATGACCCTGAAAACTGAAATAGCGCGACTCAGAAAAGCGATACAGATAATCACGGCTCAGGGCACTGCGATCCCGATCCACCATAGCGAATGGGATGTTCTCCACGTCCAGCACAAGCCCGTAGCCGAAGACCAGCATCCAGAGGATCGGCAGGAGGAAAGCCAGAATAAAAAACATCCGGTCCCGAACGGTCTCCCGCCATTCCTTGGAGGCCACTGCGGCAATTCGGCGCAGGTTCATACGCTGTTCCCTGGTCTGGATATGCGTTCCTGCTCTTCCAGGGCCATCACTTTGTACACGAATACATCCTCGAGACCGAGCGGCCGTACTGTCACCGACTTGATTGTCACCCCGCTCGTGGCCAGTGCCTGGGAGACGCATTCCGCATCCCGCACCGGGTCACGGCAAAAGAAATGGATTCTCGTCCCGAAGAGGGCTGCTCCGTGAAAGCCCGCCCGCTGCAAACAGACCAACGCCTTGCCGGGTTGATCGGCATTGACTTCCAAGAGCTGCCCGGCTTCCTGCTCAACTTGACGCTTCATTTCACCCGGAGAGCCCTCGGTGACTACCCGACCTGCATACATGAGCGCGAGGCGATCGCAATGTTCCGCCTCGCTCATGTAATGGGTGGTGATAAGAATCGCCACTCCCTCCTCCCGCGAGAGTCGGGACAAAATATCCCAGAAGTGCCGACGGCCAAGCGGATCCACACCGGAGGTCGGCTCGTCCAGGAACAGCACGCGTGGGCGATGCACCAGCGCACAGCCTAGCGCAAGACGCTGGCGCACGCCCATCGGAAGACGGCCAGTCAGGTCGGACTCGTATCCAGCCAACCTCGCCATGCGAATGATCCACTCGAGCCGTTCACGCGTCTCTTGCTTGTCCAAACCGTAGATGCCGGCAAAGAGCCGAATGTTCTCGACGACCGTGAGGTCGAGATAGAGCGAAAAGGCTTGCGACATGTAGCCGATCCGTTCCTTGATGACACCTCCGGCCTTGCGCATGTCCGCGCCTGCGACCCAGCCTTCACCTCCCGTCGGCGGGAAAATGCCGGTGAGCATTTTGATCACCGTCGTTTTCCCTGCACCGTTGGCTCCCAACAACCCGAAGATCTCCCCTTGTTTGACCTGAAAACTGATTCGGTCGACCGCCCGAAAGGAATCAAAGTCGCGGACAAGCCCTCTCGCTTCGATCGCCAGCCCATCACGGTTCAATCTCGCTGATGAGGGAGCAGACACCTCGTCAGCCTCTTTGAGACGGCCCTGACGAAGCAAGAGCGCCACGAACACATCTTCGAGTTCCGGGTCATCGACGCGGACATCGCCCGCCTCGATGTCGCCCAGACCGGCCGCAATGCGTTGCTTCGCCGTGGTGTGCTCTGTCTCTTCCATGAAGACATGGATGAATGGTCCCTTGGCCTCGACCTGGGAGAACACCTTCTTGAGTCTGGTCAGAGCTTCGAGCTGCGGCGAGGCCTGGAACGTCACCACGCTGCCCAGCACCAGTGACTGCACGTCAGACGGCGTGCCGGAGGCGAGGACACGTCCGTTCGACAAGAACGACAGCCGATGGAAGCGCGACGCTTCGTCCATGTAGGCCGTGGACACCAGTGCGGTCATCCCGCGTTCCTGCACCAGTTCGGTCAGAATGGCCCAGAAGTCTCTACGGGACACCGGATCGACCCCTGTGGTGGGTTCGTCAAGAATCGCCAGTTCCGGTTCGTGAATCAGCGTGCAAATCAGTCCGAGCTTCTGCTTCATGCCGCCGGAGAGGTGTTTCATGGGACGATCCCGAAAGCGATCGAGGCGGGTCATGGCCAAGAGGCGGGCTTTTCGTGTCAGTGAGGTCGCGTTCGGGCACGAGCCGCAGTCGGGCGAAGAAGTCGACATTTTCTTCAACTGAAAGCTCGGGATACAAATTGAGGCCGAGCCCTTGCGGCAGAAACCCAAGGCGTTGTTTGATCCGTTCCGCGGCCGGCTCCGAGTCGACCTTGACCCCGAAGACCTCGACCGCTCCGGCCTCGTAGGACAGCACCCCGGCGATCACCTTCATCAGACTGCTTTTTCCCGCACCATCGGGTCCGATCAAGCCATAAATCTCCCCCTTGCGAATCGAGAGATCGATGCCTTGGACGGCCATGTGTTTACGGTACTGCTTCTCCAAGGCAGTGACCCGAATAAGGGGCTGAGTCGTGGTCGTCTGTACTGACACGCTCATGATCTAGGTTTGACCCACGCCACATCGTCCCGCCAGCGAATGACCGCATCGGAGGGCAGGCCTGGCGTCAGCCGATGGTCGGGATTGACTGTCAGGTAGAGTTTCACGACATAGATGAGCTTCACGCGCTCGTCCGGCGTCTGAACCTCTTTCGGCGTGAATTCGGCCTTGGACGCGATGTAGCGAACAGTCGCTTCGAACGGCTGATCCGGAAAGGCGTCAGTATAGATGCGGGCCGGCAAGTCGAGCCGCAGCTTTCCAATCTGCACCTCCGGCACGTAGACTTTTAAGTACAGATGATCCAAATCAACCAACTCCAATAAAGGAGCGCCGGCCGCCACCACTTCTCCTGTATCCACCATACGGGTCGTGATCGTGCCACTCGTCGGCGCGACAATGGTCAGATCGGCCAGGATACTCTCCGCCTCGGCCAAGGCCGCCTCGGCTTGATCCCGCTGTCGCTCCCACGTTACCACCTCGTTTTCCTTGGTTCGGATACGTTTCCAGCCCAGCTCCACCTGCGCCAGTTCCTTGACAGCCTGCGTGAGTCTCGATCGGGCGGTAGTGATCTCGCTCTTGGCCACGCTCCATCGGGCCTCGGCTTGGTCAACCTGCTGCCGCGAGACCGCCTGTTCAGCGATGAGCGGCCGCATCCGTTCCATATCGCGGCGTGCCTCGTCCTCAACAGCCCTGGCCTGGTCGACGGCGGCACGAGCGCTTGAGATGCCTGCATCGGCAGTCTCGATTGCCAGCGGTACTTCAAGGTTCAGTACGGCCAACGACGAGTGAGCGGCTTGGACCTGGGATTCAAGCGCCTCGAACCCGCGGCGAGCCTGCTCGACGCGCGTCCGAGTCTGCACATCGTCCAAACGGACAAGGGCCTGGCCTGCATGGACAGTGTCACCTTCTCGCGCGAGCAATTCCTGAACCCGCCCAGCAAACTTGCTCGCGATCGTAATGTGGTCTCCCTCAATCCGGCCGTTCGCCTGAATCAATCCCTCGGGCAGGCCGTGCGAGACGACGAATCGCTGCACAGCATAGATGCCGGCGGCAACTACAATCAGGATAGGCGCGACGATCAAAACGGTTTTTCTGGACATACCTGCGATGGACAGCCTTGTGAGTACCCGAGGGATTCAGATCATTGACATTGTCTTCACTTGCTGGACTGTTCCAGTCTTGGGGATATGGACACGGCTCCATACGCGTGGGTGGGAGACCAGCCACAGCCAAGCGCCTTATAGAGCTGCACTGAGTTCGTTTTCTTTCTGAATCATATGACGGTTCAGCTCCGCAATGCGAGCGGCGGCATTCTCCCGCTCCGCTTCAAATTGGTCAACATTCAGCTTGTTGATCAATCCCTGCCGAAGCCGTGCCTGACCGATTTTCACCAACTCCTCCCATGCCAACAACGTGCGCTTGGCGATCTCCAACTGCATGTCGAATTGCCAAAGATCGAAATACGACTACGCCACGCCCCCCAGGCGAGCGACAGGAAGATTGCCCGTCGCACTGAGTTGGGGGACAAAGTCCATGCGCGCCGTGTACAGACGGGCCTGGAATTCGTCGATACTCGCGATCGCTCGTTGAAGATCTTTGTTCTCTTCGAGTGCAATTCGGATCAGCCGCTGGAGATCTTCGTCCTGGTAGAGTTCCCACCACGGCATATTCGCCAGCGAAGGCAAATCTTTCGGCTCTTCAGCCATGCGAAAGGAATCGGAGGTGGAAATATCAGGACGAGTTCGGAAGCGATTGATTGTTAATGGTGAGCCGGCTGGGACTCGAACCCAGGGCCCTCGCCTTAAAAGCTCGAAAACACCAAACTATAAATGGCTTGATTTTGCGAAGGTTTCCCCGTTTTTTCTTTGCGAACAAGGACTTGAGATGATTCTATACATTCCATTGATTCTGTAGAATTCGATCCATTGTGTAGGTTTCTAGCACAAATTTACCACAGCAACGGAAACCCCCGGATGGCCGGAGCCCTCCCATTGATGACCTCAGCGTTTGTGGGGGTGAGCAGAGTTCCACTCCTTGTCTTCGCGTTAGAGGTGTGGATCGCGAATGATGCTTCCACATTCAACACAGCGCACCTTGCCGGCTCCGTGTTCCTCTTCCGTGACGCGATTGGAGATCATGCGCTGGTGTGTGCAGATGCGGGGCGGGCTCATTGAGAGGGCCTGTGGTGCCTGTTCAGATTCTTTGAGTTTCACGATACACCTCCGGGACAGCAAATAGGAATTGCTAGCGGATTTGCACTATCGTAATTTTCTTGTCCACGCTCTGTACACCACGGTAGTGGGTCGGTTTTTAATATGCGGAAGTTAGCATGTCCCGCCAGACGAAAAGTGATCAACATTGACCACTTGTTTCAATCGGGAGTTATTATTTATGTATGAAGTTTACGAGCGGGAGCATACATGAATTCAATCTGACCCAATAGGCAAGCCACAAAATATGGGAAAGGGGGCAGTCCGCTTGCTGAGACTACGGGTGGGACGTAATTATATGAGCGTATATGTGCGAGACAATGGCCGTGGTCACTGTTAGAGTCGGGCCGACCAGTAGGAGGTCAGTCAATCAGGGGGAACGCTGGATATGGGAGGGACCTGGTCCGGCTGTGGAGGAGATGGAACGCGTAAACTCCCCGATAACGACAGACAGTCCATACGGAGAATTTCGGAGAAATCTCACGGAAGAGCGCCCCCGTCGTGATTTCGGTCAATCTCTTGTGTCTTGGGGCTAGTCAACCCGAAGACCACCACCTCCGAGGGCTGCGCCTGGGCAAATGCTCGCGTCAAGGTTTCGCTGAGATAGTCCACCTCACCCGGAGTAAAGGCCGGCAGCGTCGGCCCGTTCGGAGCAGAAAAAAAGAATACTCCTTGGTCGCGTTTCTGGACATGGATACTGCGCAAGATCGGCTTCCATTGTTCTGCGCTCCAACTGGAAAGGATGGGAAAAAGGTTGGCTGCCCTCCGCATGACGATCCCTCGTGGAAGCCTGCAGCCGGACAAATCGATCCGGCTCTTCACACATTCCGCAGACCACCCGACTGGCTGGTACCGCACCGAGACTACAGGCAACAGCCAGTACAGCCATCATCAACATGGAAGTTGAACGGGTTCGCTTTTCTTTCCCGCCCGATGTCATTCTGTTTCTCCATAGAAGGCGCGAGGGGCCCGGTGCACAACAATGTCCTCCTCTAATTTTTCTTCAATAGGCAAAGTCGAACCCGACGAGCATCGTTTGGCCCAACAGATTTCCGCATGCGGGAACGCACGCACCATTTCCTGTTTGCGCTCCCCCATTATTCTTGGCTCCTACGCCTTCCGTTCGATAGGTGTTGTATTCTACATGCAGCGCAATATCGGTCCGGTTCGACTGGTGGATGAAATATCGGGCCAGGAACGTATGGGAGTCGACGTCATTGTAGTTTTTGGCAAATGTCGGATCGCCTTGCCGGTCGTTTCTGATGAGGTCATAGCGATATGAGAAGAACCAGCCAGGCATTCCGACCAGCGGCAATTGAGTCGGGTACCAGTCTAACTCGACAAACCCGCCGTTCCATGAGGCATTCTGGGCGTTTGCGATTCCTTGCGATACAAAGAGATTCTTGCTGTCGTTCCCATGCACGAACGCGCCAAATAGATTCCATTGTCCATCGTAGGTGAAACTCACATCGGCCCCAATTCGATAGAATGGCTGACCGCTCCCGGCAACGCCCTGGCAGCTCGGGACAGGTGGCATTCGCCACAGTAGGAGCATTTCCGTACACGCCGAACAACCCGATCCGGTGTCCTGTGACAATGCCATAGCCTCCAAACGACTGCGTCATATGGCCATAGAAATTCACGTTTCGCCCTCCAGTGCCACAACCATTCGCTGCGGAGCAGTTGACTGGACGCCTGAGAATTGGTCCGGTTCGTGCTGAGCCCTGCCAGACTGTAGCGGAAGAACCCGTCGGTGACCGCCGTTTTGGTAATGCCGGCCATTTCTACGCCAGGTGAATTTTCTCCGATCGCGAAGGCGTTGGGGTTGTTGTAGGTACTGGTCGCTGTCCCGGTGATTCCGGCGAAGTAGGGGGTACCAGCGACATAGTGATACATCACGAAGGGCGTATTGAGGGTGGGACTCCGTTTCTCGCTGAAGGGCACGTCGAGTTCAAACTTCCCGACCTTCAGATTCATGAGATACGTCCCTGGCTCGCCTTTAACACCAAGAAACCGTTCGAGCCGGTTGAGCCGGACATACGCAGCCTCCAAATCGCCGTCCGACGCTCCCGTGCCAAATCCGGCGCTTCCGAGGCCTGGCGTATACACGAGACCAAACGAGATGTCGCGGTGCAGGAGGCCAAAGCTTAAAATATCCAGCCCAGTAAAACCAAACCCACCGGTCGAGACTCCACTGCCATCCGTTCGGACACTGGCCGCCTGGTAGCCGACCGTCGTCCTCATTGAGAGGGGCCAGAAGCCCATGGTGATATTGGGGTGAGTGGGAAGGTCCACATCCGCGCCGAATTGATACCCCTGGTCGCGAAATGTGTTGCCGAAGTCATTGAGCTTCGGAAATCCCGGCACGTGGCAGACGTTGCACGGCAATCCGTATTTCCGTGCAAACGCGGGAATGGCATGAGCCTCAGGCACCAGGAAGCTGATTTCGTAACTGAACAGGCCGACCAGTACAAGCAGACAGACGACGAGGCTACGTCTTGTATTCGCGCGAATGCTCATGGTTGTGTCCCTTCCTTTCACGCCGGCATGCGCCGGCGCATTGATGGTGTCACGGATCCTGTTCCCCTCAAGCGCTAGAGCCAAACAACGTGATGCTACGACTGTGCGGCGCAAAATGTTCGGACATAGGCCACAACCTTCCACCCTTCCTCTTCCGACAGCAACGCGGGGATGAGTGGTTGCATCCCTGTGCCTGGACTGCCGTATTTGATAATCCAAAACAGTTCCCCGTCTTTCCGCTCTTTCTGAAAAGCGCAGTTCGTGAAATCGCTTGGCGGATTGATTGATTGCATATGCGCAGCAGGCCCGTCGCCTTTGCCGCTGATCCCGTGACAGAGATGACACCCCCCTTTGCCTTCGTAGAGCGCTTTACCCGCTGCGACGATTTCTGGCGGGGCTGTGCGAGCGTCCCCAAAGGGGGCCTTATAGCTGAGGGCCTCCTCCATTGCGGAAGGGGGGATTCTCGGTCTTCGGTAGGCTGGCGCGGGGCGCAAGCCATCAAACAATTGGTCGCATAGAGGAGTTTCCCTTTTGTCGGATCTCCACTCCCGGCCGAGGTCAGTTGGGTCTCCAATCCTTCCACAACGAAACAGGATCGCTCACCTCATGCGTTCTTTTCGATCTCTGATCAAAATCATTGGAACACCTTGGCTTAAAGGACATTGATGACGCAGGAAGATTTACTTATGTGGCCCTTGTGTTCAAAATCAACCGTTTCTGGCAGGGTGTAGTGTCTTTGGCCTGACGACAGGACACTGGCTCCCTTGGCATCCACACATCGAACGCCAGCCACATTTTGCTTGCGGTCAAGGTCCCCGCTTCTGCTTGTCCTCGACCAGACAATCCTGTCTTTAAAGCACCTATTCTATAGTGACCTTCCGGACTGGGAACTCCAAGTGGACATCGACTGTCTCATTTGGCTTGACCTCAATCTCCGTCTGGATCACATGCGGCCGATCATAGATCGGGTGCGTAGCGTCCATCCTGACAATCTTGTAGCCCTCATGCCAGGCCACCAAGGTGTACTTACCGGGCGGAACCCCACTGAGCTGAAACTTTCCATCCGCATCGGTGACCGCAAAATATGGATGGTGAAATCCAGCCCAATAGCCGTTCATGTGAGAGTGGATATCGCACTGAAACGGCATCACTCCCCTTCCGTGATATTGGAGGATCGTGTGATCAATTTCCCGGTTAGGCGTGGGCATGACCATATTCAGAACTGACACATGTTTGTCATCGAAAAAATCGGGGTTATGGAGAATCGCGTCGAAATTGACCATGGCCACCATTTGGCTGCGGACAAACGGGAAAATGTGCTCCTTGAATTGGCAGGCCTCCGAATCGGGCACCTTGTTCGTCCTATCGCGCCCCATATGGAGCCAGTACCTCTCTGCGGGTGCCTTCCCCTTTTCGATCCGATCGAGATAGACCAGCACCCACCGCACGCGCTTGGTTTGCGGATTCACCTGCAACGCCGAAGACGGCTGCGTTTCGCCACACACCTCTGGATGTATTTGGTCCCCGAATAGCGGAATGTCGGGAATCTCGCCCTTCCAACTCGCGACTCCTTTGATAATGCCTCCGTCTGTCACTTCCATCACCTGGTACTGCTCATGATTTCACCTCCAAGCGTTCGGCAATCCATACTCCGTGAGGAATTGTGGCTCCACGGTTGCATAATTGCGCCGTCACCATACATGACCAAAGTGCGGATATTGGGGAGGAAGTTCTGGCAATGCAGATAGAGCATCCATCAGAGAGGTTTTTGAACCTGTGCGTGGAACGACTAGGCAGGCGGAAAGAGGCTGAAAGTCGTATTGAAAGTTCTGTCCACAGTATGAAGTGGTGAGCCGGCTGGGACTCGAACCCAGGGCCCTCGCCTTAAAAGCTCGAAAAGACCAAAATGTCAATGGCTTGATTTTGCGAAGGTTTCCCCGTTTATTCTTCGCTAACAAGGACTTGAGATGATTCTATACATTCCATGGATTCTGTAGAATTCGATCCATTATGCAGGTTTTTAGCACAAATTTAGCACAGCAAACTGGGGTGAACCCTTCAGTATAGGTCCTCCGGGGTCAAGGTATGTGATCTTAGAGCTTCCCCCAGAAAACTACACCATATGCTTGGATCTGCGCCGCGCTTCGTTGGATCTGAATGACGACAAACTCGGCCGGATTGGCCGGGGCAATGCCTACGACAATGTTAACATCCCAAGGTTGATCTCTTTCTGAGTAGTCGATTCTGTACTGCCCCGCTTACATTGTAGACAGGCAGCTAAGTCAGTCTGGCGCAGGAAACCCACTGAAATTATTCATAGCCCATCGTAATCGTCGCGTGCGACAACGTCACGCACCAGTCATGAGAACTTGTCCGGAAACTGCTTCACCAACGCCGTCGTTAACGTATCCGCAATGACATAGACGTGTTCTCGCATCATCATCCAGGTCTTATCTAGATTCGAATATTCCTTTTTCTTGTACTGGTTGATCTGGAGCACATGGTGGGCTCCATGTGCCGCGAACAGCCCCCGAACGTTGTCTTTTTGCAGGTAGGGATTGACTCCGCTGAAGAATACGCCGATGTCGTCGCTATTGGACGCCAAGCGAGCAAGTGCAGCATCCTGCGAGCTCTTATCCCCCGCAACGGTGGCCTCCGAGTATGCTCGGACTGCTTCGATGTTGATGTCCAACAGGTTCATAAATTTCTGCGACGCGGCTTCACCGTAAAAGGGCATAATCACGCTCGCGATCTGTCGCGTATTGGAGTCGACTTCCTTCTCGACGGCATCACGCTGCGTCAGACTGTTCGTCGCGCTATACAACACGGCGTGCTGCACCCAATAGATGTGCCCAAGCCAGAGCTCACGAAAGGCCTGTTTCATCTCCGCCGCACGACCTGGCTTCGTATCCCCAGCTGCACGCGATTCGCCATCACCGCCCACCAGACCAACGAATATGAGGACCATCAATGCTAGATACGGCAATATCTTGCTCATAAACCCCTCCATCGAAAAAGTCACGCTAGTTTCGATGAAAACTTGATCCCGCTTCAGGTTGGGACGAATGTGTACGGTTTTCATGCTCGTAAAGTCAACCCATCGCGCTTCCAACACGTGGAACAATGGCGCTAGGGTGTAGCACCACCTGCCCTATTGTCGTTGCGATCGCATTGACTTCCCCCCAGTTGTTAGGCCACCGTTCAAGTTCCTTCACGCCGGCATGGTTGGCTGGAATACTAACTCCAGACCTGACCTGGTTTAAAGGGGGCTGGTCACTCGCATTGATCCACCGATACTCCAACCTGTCGCCAGGCAGATCTTACTTTGCATTTATAATCAGAAATGTTGTCACCATAGTATCTGGGTCCCACTATGGAAACCGCAGTAACCATTTCAGCAGCAAATTGTTCAAATGTTGGCTTGTACGAAATACGACCTTGGCGACGGCGTTGTTTTAAAGTCTCAAAATATACTTCCGCCCAGAAGTCCCTCTCATCTTCTCTGATTAATTTTGTCGCCACTAGATTGGGGATGCTACTATTTATATGAGCGATATTTGCACCGTTCCAGGTTTCTTCACCGTTAGGAGTATTCTGTTTCTCCATACATGCTCTATTTACTTTGCTGCTCGCATCCGACGGTTGAGGATAATGTTTGGTTTTAAATATGCTGGGCGAATCGATTTGATTGTAACCTGACCTTCCAGGATTCCTAAGATCGCGCGCTTCTACTCCAAGGGCGAGTTCCCCAATTTTCCATGCTTCTCCACTACTACCGATGACGTGAGGTCCCGGAACTGACATACGCATTAGGACTGAAAAGATGTCAGCGAGGGACTCTTCTATGGCTCCAGGTATCTCGCCATTTTCCCCGGTGCAGTAATTCACGCCTCGACCGTTTCGGACGATTTGGCTAATTACAAAGTGACTGTATTCATGCATCAATATGCTTACATCGTTAGCGATGGAAGAATTGCCTATGGCGAAATAACCGCCCATCCAAGCAGCATTTCCCTGCAGATTTAAATTTTTTGGCTCGTACAAAATTTTCAACGGATTGCTAAAATAGTCGGTCTTTGATCCTGTAACACTATCTTTTTTATGCCAGCCTAAATTATTTCTAAAATATCTATACGACCTTCTCAAATTAGCGATTGCTGCAAGTCCATCAGGAATATTATGACTCCAATGTCCATTTCGTTGCGTTATTCGCTCGGCACTTGATGGAAGATCCGATGCATACGAGCCTGCGACACTGGAAGTTGGTACGGCGGCGCTATCAAAAAACAGATGGATTTCGGCTTCGCCAGCTTCTCCCTTGTCACCCATGGACCATTCATCTGGAGCCTCAGCCGGCAACAACTGGATTTCTACTCCTTGAGCCACTACAGAACCGTTTGCAAATGAAGGACCTTCGAGCGGATGATTAAGTATTTCGTGAGTAAGGGCATCAGTGTAGGAATCAAAGTTCGTATTAGCATTGTTTGAAGTTTTGGCCTCACGTTCAGCTACCAGACCCCAAGCGGGTCGCCAAATCATTGTATTTGTCCTAATAAATACCGGCCACCGCACATATACCGGCCACACTACCGGCACCCGCTTTTTGTATGGTGATAAAGAACTATTTTCGTATTTTGTACTAAAAGGAGAAACTCCGGATCGGTAGAGTGCACGTATTGCAGCCAGATCAGATGTCAAAAGCGGTTTCCCTACTATGTCAACTATTACATTGTCCTTGGAGATGTGAACGCTGATGCATGGACCATCAATTCTGACTCCATCAAAAAAATACTCGTAAAACAGATAACGATCATCGTTGAAAGTGTCGCTATTAGTCCATTTAATTACCAGATCTTCCTTGGTATCAAGTATGACATCTTGCGTGTCTTCAATAAGTGTCGTATTGAGTATGTCCAACGCCGCCTCATTTAAACCTGACTCTACATAATCCTGGATAAAATCTCTGTACTGAGCATCTAATATAGCCCGGTTGATTCGCGCACGCCTTTCCTTTGGAGGCAGACCCGCTAGTATGTCCAAAATGTTTGTCGGCAGCTTTCCTCTGTTCGGGAGATCAAAATGTGCTATCGCCTCATTCAAGACTGCGATTAGACGCTCTGCCTTCCTTTAAATCACGGAGGAGGTCTTGTTTCGCTAAATAGAGTCCCTTCAAAACCGACGACAGAGGATCATCAGCCGTCATTATGATGGCTAATAGTTTGCCAGCATCCCTAACGTCGGTACTGTCGAGAAAAGGAGAGGCCTTCACACCTTGGTCAAGGCCAAGGATGACAAATTGCGAACCTCCAAACATCACTTCCAGCTTAAGCTGAGGATATAATTTTGCTAGTCCTGCTGTTAAACGATTTTCGTCTTCTGACCGTGATGTTCCTTTTAACGAAGAGGATTTCGCAGACCCCAAAATAGTTCTTCCATATTCCCTTATAAGCTTCTGTTTCGTAGCTTTTCCATAAAGAGTGGTTAGCGGGATAGAGGAAGTTATAATGGTAAGCGGTCGTCGGAGTTCTAGGTGCCTTTCCTGACCGAAGCCACCGATTATACTGATTCGTTCTGCCTCTCCAATATGCGACTCTAAAATCAATTCCAGGTTGTCTTTGAAAAGATCAAGGCAAGGTTGTTGAAGATCAAGAAGATTATCAACACTCCATTCAAGCACTTTTTGAGTTCTGAACCTGGTGATCGTATAATTTTTGAACTCGATCCTGGAGGTCACCAATCTGCTGCCGTCAGGCGACGTGCCGATTTCTAGAAAGCGTTTGTCCCCTAAAGCGCGGGCCTCGGCGAGTACCTTCGAAGTGTCAAGATCACTAAGCGTTTTGGTAGCATATCCAATTTCTGTACTATAGACTATTGGGAGTTTATAACCTTCTTTTGGATTTCCACTGCCATCTGGATAATGTGGATGGTTGCAAGCCTGAAAATGAAGATCATAGAGAGGAGTAACTTCTCCATTTGGCATCTTCATTATTATAGTGCCGGGGGGAAATATCCCTGAAAGTGGCGCTCCTTTGTAATTAATTCTTTCAAGTGCTTCATCTTCACGGAATGCGATTTCCCCGATCAATGGACTATTGGGCCGGCTCTTGATTTCCACTTCAAGGGAAATCTTGATTATTTTTGGCAATTCTTTTTTTCGAGGAAAACCTTCGAAAAAGTCGTTGTAAATGTTACGAGAATACCCTTCCCACTGATCTTTATTTTGGAAAGTGAACGGGTGAGTTTCACCTAACGTATATATCAAGGTGTCCTCGAAGAATGGTACACCTGAGTCAAAGGTCAGAATAACCCGTAGCGCAGGAGGCTCCGAGGTTTTATCCCTTAAGTCGAGTTCAAGAATAGGAAAGTTTTGAGGATCAATATTTATAGATTTAGAAATTCTCAATACTTTCCCATCTGGAACCATCTTTAGAAATTTCGAATCGCCTTGCCTTATAATTCCGGTGCCATTGTTGAATTTTCCCGCCTCTAATTTCCAGCCGCTAGGTAGCAATCCACTCCCCGAGTGGTTCCAATCTTCAATGATGACTGTTCGGCTTGTACTAGAAGCGACGGCGTGAGAGGTCGCTAATGGCAGGACACCGATTAGTAGAAGAGCAAAAATGGAGTGCAGAGACAAATGCTTTCGCCGAATCCACCAGGCGTAAATTTTAAGCATCGTCATTAGTTCGGGGGCCAAATGCTACGCGAATAAAAAAATGACCAGCCGGGAGTTGTTGTACCACCTACCATGTTAGTCTTCAGCTCGCAAGCTGGATGGTTTCGGGAACGGGTGGCTGGCCTCCTAGACTGCCGTGCGGACGGACCGTGTTGTAGTGTCTCCGCCAGCGTTCCGTCATGATCTGCGCTTCCTTGAGTGTATAGAACAGTTCCCCGTCGAGAAACTGCGCCCTCATTTTTGTTCGGTGATCCCGAGCTTCCGACAGGCGTCGAGCACTGCTAGGCCTTTGCCCGTGTCGAGCTCAACCGTCCGCAGATGTTGCAGGATCTCTTCAGGCGTGTACCGTTTCCTGGGCATGACTGTGACCTCCCTGGTTGCGGTCCAGTCTAACATTCATCCTGGACCAGATTAGCCCGGGCAGGTCATTAGTGCAACGTGGCGTGGATTTGTACAAGGTCCAACGTCTGCTCGGTCACAAGACCAGCCTGATGACGCAACGATATGCGCATCATTCGCCGGAGAGTTTGTGAGAGGGCGTGAACGTCTTGGATGCGACACACCCGCAGCGAGTTAGCACAAATTTAGCACAAGAGGCGATTGTGGGTGGTCGTCCGAGAACAAGACACTGCTCGGAACTATTTGATTGTAAATGGTGAGCCGGCTGGGACTCGAACCCAGGGCCCTCGCCTTAAAAGGGCGATGCTCTACCGACTGAGCTACCGGCTCACCGAGCGGAGAGCGCGGATTCTACCACCGACGCTCAGCCTGTGCCTAGCAGGCGTTGAAAAAGTCCGCCATCGTCGTTCACGAGATCCGTGAAGCGGATCTCGTTATTCGCGCGAGACTTGCGAGAAAAGCGGGACGGGTCGGAAATGTCATCTTTACGAGTCCCGCCTGTCGCGCACGTCTTGCTTGTCTCGCTCACGATTCACGAACGGCGGGAACGGATTTTGAGTGGGTTGCGAAGAATAATGGTTTCACTGCGCTTCGAGCCGGTTGAGATCATATCGATGGGACACTCGGAGAGATCCTCAAGGTACTGGAGATAGCGTTTGGCTTCCACGGGAAGCTGTTTATACGTGGTCGCGCCGGTGGTAGAGCCGGACCATCCCTTGAACGTCTTGTACACCGGCTCACAGTCAGTCAGCGTTTGGAGATCGGCCGGCATGTCTCGATAGAGCTTCCCCTGATACCGATAGCCGGTGCAGACTTTGAGTTCCTTGCAGCCGTCGAGCACGTCCAGTTTCGTGACGGCCAGTGACGTGAGTCCGTTCACTTTGGTGGCGTAGCGCACAATGACGCCGTCGAACCAGCCGCAGCGGCGCGCACGTCCCGTCGTCGATCCGAATTCTTTCCCTCGTGCTTGGAGCCCGTCTCCCACCGCATCGGTCAATTCCGTGGGGAACGGCCCGCTGCCGACACGCGTGGTGTAGGCTTTGGCGACCCCGAGCACCGCGTCGATCTTCGTCGGTCCCACGCCCGTTCCCGTTGAGGCGCCGCCGGCCGTTGAACTGGAGGAGGTGACGTAGGGATAGGTGCCGAAGTCCACATCCAAATGTGTCCCTTGCGCCCCTTCGAACAACACGGTCTTCCCTCTCTCGATCATCTTATTGACGAGCATGGCGGTATCGACGATATGGCTCTTCAGCCGATCGGCATAGCCCATATACTGCCGGAACACTTTGTCGACATCGAAACGTTCCAGCTTGTACAGTTGCTCGAGAAACCAATTGATCTCGACCACGTTCTCTTCGAGTTTGGTTCGAAACGCCTTCGGATTGAGCAGATCCCCCATTCGGATACCGATCCGCGACATCTTATCGGCATAGGACGGGCCAATCCCTCGCCCCGTCGTTCCAATTCGGCGAGAGCCCTTAGACTGTTCAGACGCTTTGTCGATGGCCTTGTGATACGGCAGGATGAGATGGGCGCGCTGACTCACGACAAAATTCTTTCCGATCTTCACGCCTTGAGTCTGGAGATGGTCCAGCTCCTCGATCAACGAGGCTGGGTCCACGACGACCCCGTTCCCGATCACACAGAGCGTCCCGCGATAGAGGATGCCTGAGGGGATGAGGTGAAACACGAAGGTGCCCCGTTCATTAATCACGGTGTGCCCCGCGTTGGACCCTCCCTGGTAGCGAACCACCGCATCGACGTCGCGGGCCAAGATATCCACGATCTTGCCCTTGCCTTCGTCGCCCCACTGCGCCCCGATCACAACGAGATTTCCCATCGCCTGACAATGCTCCCAAAAAAGCAGCCCTGGCTGGACTCATGGCCAGGGCCGGAGCGTCATGGTAGGGGCGCCTCTAATGTTTGTCAAGAACCGTGATGGTCAAATCGTTCTTCATTCTTTTCTTCTCCTCCTCATCTTCAAGGGCAGGCCCAACCCGTCTCTTATTGCGCGCGTCGAACGAGGGAAGTCTTCGACCGCGCGTTCCGCGAGACACAAGAGACGGTTGGGCTTGCCCAGTCCCACTTTTCTTGACTGTCGCGGGAGGGCCATGTTAGCATGACCGCGGTTTCACAAGGATTTTCGCGTATTTCCAAGTCAACCGATGTGGGGCTGTAGCGCAGTTGGGAGCGCGCGTGAATGGCATTCACGAGGTCGCCGGTTCAATCCCGGCCAGCTCCACCAAACCTCATCAGAGGCAGCGTAGGTTCTGTGAGAGCCTCGACGACTCCACATCTAATCACCGAATGACCATCGGCTCCTCTCCGGTAAGCACGATCCGCCTGGTTCACGAAACATACATGCTCCAAATCGAGTCGGTCAATAAACAATATTCCACGAGGGTTCTGCTTAAGGAGTGCGACGGCGCACCTTCGCCCCGGCTCGCGGGTCGGCTTGGTGGGACCCAACGGCGCCGGCAAGACCACGCTCTTCCGGATGATTCTCGAAGAGGAATCGCCGGACAAGGGAACCATCCGCAAGCGTCCTCGTCTCCGCATCGGCTACCTCCCGCAGGAACTCGAAACCATCACGGGCAAGACCGTGCTTGGACGCCACCCATCGCGATCTGTATCCCGAACATGAAGCCGAACGTATTCTCATGGGGTTGGGATTTTCGGAGATCGACTTCAGCCGTCAGATCGAAAAGCTGTCCGGCGGCTATCGGATGCGTGTCGCCTTGGCGCATCTGCTGCTGACCAACCCTGATGTGCTGATGCTCGACGAGCCGACCAACCACTTGGACAAACCGACGCAGCGCTGGTTCGAGCAATTCCTCTTGAACTCGGAGATGACGCTGTTGATCATCAGCCACGACACGGCGTTTCTCGATCGTGTCGTCACCCATATCTGGGATCTCCGGCACCATAAGATCGAAGAATATCGAGGCAACTATACCTCGTTCATCAAGATCCGCGCAGAACGGGATGCTCAGCGTGAGGCTGCCGCAGGGCGCCAGGCGAAAGAGGTCGCGCGAGTCCAAACATTTGTGGATCGATTCCGCTACCAAGCGAACAAAGCCAGCCAGGTTCAATCGCGCATCAAGCAGCTTGAGAAGGTCAAGATGATTGAGATTAAGCGCGATCCCAAGCGGGTGAAGTTCAAATTTCCCCTCCCCGCAGCGAGTGGCCGGCAGGTCCTGGAACTCCAGGGCGCGGCAAAACGCTACGGGGAAAAAGTGGTGTATGAACGAGTCGATTGTTCGATCGAACGGGGCCAGCGAGTGGCGCTGGTGGGAGAAAACGGCGCCGGGAAAAGCACGCTGCTCAAGATGCTGGCCGGAGCGTTGGAGCCTGACAAAGGCACCAGAACGGTCGGCCATGGTGTCACCCTGCACTACTTCGCCCAACACCAGGCAGAGACCCTGAACCCCGAACATACCATTCTCGACTCCCTCTCCGAGGTCTCCAACCAAGCGGAAACGAACTTTCTCCGCGGAATTGCCGGCGCCTTTCTGTTCACCGGTGACGATCAAAAGAAACCGATCAAGGCGCTGAGCGGAGGGGAACGCAATCGCGTCGCGCTCGCACGGATGCTGGTCGAACCAGCCAATACCCTGTTACTCGACGAGCCGACCAACCATCTCGACCCGGCTTCGGTCGATATGCTCACCGATGCGCTATCAGACTTCCCCGGCACGATCATCTTTATTTCCCACGACCCCACCTTTTTGACCAGAGTCTGCACGCGCGTCATTGAAATCGAAGAGGGCAAAGCCCGAAGCTTCTCCGGCGACTATGAATATTATTTGTGGAAGAAAGCGCAGGAAGTCGAATCCATCAAGGAAACGAGTGACGACCTGAAGGGAACGGATCGTGGGAAGACTGCCGCGCCGACCAGGGCGATGGCCTCGCAAGCTCCGGCCAAGTCCTCAGCTGGAGATCGCCGCGATTTGAACAAGACCCAGGCCCGTCTGGAGAAGCAGGTTGCGCGGGCCGAAGCCGAGATCGCCGAATACGAAACCAAAATCAAAGCACGGGATCTCGAACTGGCCGACCCCGCACTCTACAAAGATGAATCCACCAAGTGGAGCGCTCTGCACCTGGAACATGACGGGTGGAAGAAGGATCTTGTGCGGCTCACCGCCCGGTGGGAAACGCTCTCAGCTGAACTGGAAGACGTCAAACAAAAACTCACGGCATTCGCCTAGCCTGACGCAGGAAATGTATTGCGACAGGCGAGAACTTAGATGGCCAGCGCAAGTGGCAGTGAGAACACTCCAGCAGGATGCTCAAAAAGACCGTCCAGCAAGGCCGCAGCGAGTGAAGGCCTGAGGAGTACAGCCGCACTTCGTGTGACGTTCACCCGTAGAATAGATCTTGACGAGGCAAGAACGCTGTCTTGAGAATCTCTGGGGTACGGGGTTGAACGAGTGAAAGCAGCGGCTTTTTCAGCATCCTGCTAAGCGGAGGACTTGACCGTTTCTTCAAGGTAATAATACAGCCAGCGGTTCTTCTCTTTCGTAACCAGCTCGTCCCAGACCACGCCGATCAGAAACCCCTTCTCCCACGGCTTCACCCAGGCGACTTTCCCGTCGAGCTTTTCCATCTGTTCCGCGCGATCCGAATCGAGAAACGCCAACGACACGGTCACCGGCTGGGCCATCGCCAACTTCTCTTTCGTGTGCAACCCTGCGCCGACTCTATTGACGTTATCCAACACGGCCGTAATCGCCTTGGCTCCGCTCTTCGGTGAAATCAGCGCAGAACCGACCAAGGTCGCCCGAACAAACTTGCGCCGTTCGTTCGTGGCAGCTATCGATACAGTTGATTTCGAACTCTGCCGTTTCATAAGCCTAAGTATAACCGATTAGAAATCTTTGTCCACCACCCTGTGAGGCCCCGATTAGGTGTCTTTAGGCCGGTAGTAGCGACGCCCTTTGAGCGATTCCGGGAGGTGCTCCTGCTGCACCTTGGCCTGGGGATCGTCGTGGACATAGCGATACCCCTTCCCATACCCAAGCCCCTTCATCATCGAGGTCACGGCATTCCGTAAATGGAGCGGAACCCCGAGATTTCCATGGGTTTTTGCGTCTTCCATGGCCTCAAGAAGTCCGATATAGGAGGCATTATCTTTTTGCCTGGTCGCGAGATAGGTCGTCCCCTGGGCCAAGTTGATCTGCGCCTCGGGGAGCCCCACAAACTGCACGGCCTGAGCGACCGCAGTCGCGACCACCAGCCCCATCGGATCGGCATTCCCCACGTCCTCGGAGGCAAAAATAACCAAGCGCCGGGCGATAAATTTCGGGTCCTCCCCCCCTTCCAACATACGGGCGAGCCAGTAGAGGGCGCCATCCGGATCGGAATCGCGCAGGCTCTTAATGTAGGCAGAGATGACGTTGTAATGTTCTTCACCGGATTTGTCGTATCGGATTGATTTCTTCATCAGCGCGGCTTCCAGCGCCGCTCCATCGATCAGGCGCGTGCCGTCAGGCTCAGCCGGTTGCTGTTTGACCACAAAATCCAGCGCCGTCAGGAGCGCCCTCGCATCGCCGTTGCCATAGGCAATCAGTCGCTGTCTGGCATCGGATGACAGGCGGGCATTCCACTTCCCCAACCCGATCGCAGGGTCCGCGAGCGCCCGGTCCAGAATATGCCCCAGGGCCTCATCCGAAAGGGGCTTGAGCACAATGACCAAGGAACGAGACAGGAGCGGTGAGATCACTTCAAATGAGGGATTCTCCGTGGTCGCGCCGACCAAGATGACCGTCCCTCGCTCGACATGAGGCAGAAAGGCATCCTGCTGCGCCTTGTTGAACCGATGAATCTCGTCGACGAAGAGAATGGTCCGTTGACCGTTAATCGCCTGGCGTTGCTCCGCTGTCTTGATGATGGCCCGCAGCTCCGGAACACCCCCTGTGACCGCCGAGAAGGGCACGAACTGCGCCTTCGTGTGGCGCGCGATGAGATGCGCCAACGTCGTCTTGCCCGAACCGGGCGGCCCCCAGAAGATGACGGAGGAGAGTTGATCTGCCTCGATCGCCCGCCGCAACGGCCGATCCGGCGCAGTGATGTCGTCTTGCCCGACAAAGTCCGCAAACTCTCGCGGCCGCAGACGCTCGGCCAACGGAGCCTCAACGGATTTCTCTCCCTCGGGAGCTACCAAACAAATCGGGAGCCTGATCGCGTGAAGTCGTCATCCGAATCCTCAAGCAATGGCGTGAATTGTATACGCCGGGCTTTATGATCGCAAACGGACCCTTGACCCTAATCAAGGGCCAATGTTACGAACAGCGGCGAGAGAGGAACGCGTGCACACCCAAGTCAACAACATCACAATCGGCTACAGCGACCAAGGAACTGGTCTCCCCATCGTTTTTCTCCATGCCTTTCCCTTGAACCGGACTATGTGGGCCACGCAAGAACGCCTGCTCTCCTTACAGTTCCGGATCATCACGATTGACCTGCGTGGGCATGGCGAATCTGACGCGCCGCTGTGGCGCTATACGCTGGAACAATCCAGCCGACGATGTGAGGGCACTGCTGGACCATCTCGAAATCCAGCGGGCCCTGTTCGTGGGGCTCTCGATGGGCGGCTACATTCTGTTTGCGTTCTATCGGAAGTACGCCGCTCGCGTGAAGGGACTGATCCTGGCAGACACCAAGGCCCAGGCAGACACAGAAGAAGGGAAAAACGGGCGATTCCAACTCGCGCAGATCGCCTATAAGAAAGGACCGTCTGCCATTGCCGACATCATGATCCCAAAGCTCCTCAGCCCCGCGACCATCCAGACGAACCCGGATCTCGTCCAGCAAGTGAGAGCCATGATCGAGAGCACCCAGATCAGCGGTATCGCCGGAGACTTGATGGCCATGGCCGAGCGGCCCGATTCAGTCCCACTCTTAAGCCAGATCACCTGCCCCACCCAGATCATCGTCGGTGAACTGGACCAAGCAACCCCGCCCTCCGATGCGAAGCTCATGGCTGAACAAATCCCCCACGCCCGCCTGGCCATCATTCCAAATGCCGCACACCTGGCGAACCTGGAACAGCCAGAAACCTTCAACCAGATCGTCTCTGCCTTTGCCTTGAATCTCGAAAAGTAAACGGGAGACTGCCTGCCCGTGGTGAGAATAGGGAAACCGCTCGTCCAACAAGACCGTAGCGAGCGAAAGTTCGAGGCAAGTTTTTTGGAAAACTGAAGACTGGAATGGCTGGGCTGCTGAAGTAGCAGCAGGGTGTTCAAAACGGTTGTCCAGCGCGGCCGCAGCGAGTGAAGGTCCGAGGCGTACCCTCTGGGGCGCACGTGGCGACGAATAAGGAGCACACGTCTGTGCGCGCCGCCGAGTGGTGAGGCGGCCGGGTCCCGTTGAGGATCTGAACGAAGCGAGAACAAAGCTGGAAACCGTTTTCCACACCCTGCTCAGTCGGAGTCGCCGACGCTGCCTCGTCGTATCAGCTTCAAAAACTCCAGCCTGGTCTGCGGCTGACTGCGGAAGGCGCCCAACATGGAACTGCTGACCGCGATCGTGTTCTGCTTTTCGACACCCCGCATCATCATGCAGAGATGTCGCGCTTCGACGACCACGCCCACTCCATGCGCATTGAGCTTCGATTTCAGGGTTTCGGCGATCTGGACGGTCAGCCGCTCTTGGACTTGCAGTCGTCGCGCAAACACATCCACGATGCGCGGAATCTTGCTGAGCCCCACCACCTTCTTATTGGGCAAATAGCCCACATGAACTCTGCCGTAGAACGGCAGCAGGTGATGCTCGCACATGCTGAAGAAATCGATGTCCTTCACGATGACCATCTCGTCGTACTCGATCGGGAAGAGCGCCCCGTTCAGGAGATGATCGATGTCGCGGTGATAGCCCTGGGTCATGAAGGCGAGGGCCTTGGCCACTCGCTCGGGAGTCTTGAGGAGCCCGTTCCGTCCGGGCTTTTCGCCGAGGGCCAGCAACATCTCTGTGACCAGGGATTGCAGCACATCCAGATCCGCCGGTCTGCCATGCCCTTTGACGTCTTCGACCTGCTGCTGACCTCGCCGCCTGATTCCCTGCTTAGCCATGCCGCCCCTCTCTGAGCACCGGGGCCTGACTCATCGACCCCGCATACTCGAAGTAGTTGTCGCGTGTTTCAATCAGCCCCACCTTTTCCAGTTGTCCGGCGGGGAGGCACTTCACTAACAGATCCCAGATCAGCAACACCAGATTTTCTCCCGTCGTGGTGCGATCGGCAAACTCAGGATCTTGATTGAGATCGTGATGGTCGAATCGCGTGACCACCTGGTCGACCACCGTCCGATCCAGCCGATCGAGGTCAACGCCTCCACCGGTCGTGGTCGGAACCGTGCTCTTCACAGTCACCAACACGACATAGTTATGGCCGTGCCCATTGGGATTATTGCACTTCCCAAATGCAGCCAGGTTTTCTTCGGGTGACAGATGATCCGTGTGCAGCCGGTGCGCTGCGCAGAACCGATATCGCCTCGTGACGCTCGCCTGTGCCATCGTACATTCAGCTCACATTCGGCGCACAAACAGAAAAGCCAGGATCGGCCGCCGTATTCGGACAATCCTGGCTTCTCCTGTCACTCATTCAACCGACCAGCTCGCGCCACTTCAGCGCACATTCCTTAGGCGCTGAAGGAGCTGCCGCAACCACACGTCGTCTTCGCTTGCGGATTCTTAATCGAGAACCCGGACCCCTGGAGACTGTCCACGTAATCGACTTCGGCTCCCTGAAGGAGCGGAGCGCTCTGCGAATCCATGATGACCTTGACCACACCCTTTTCAACCACGGTGTCGTCGTCGCCCATCTTCGACTCGAAGGCCATCCCGTATTGATACCCATGGCACCCGCCGCCCTTGACATAGACCCGCAGGCCGACGATATCCTTCTCTTCCACCATCAATTCCTTGATCTTCTGTTCCGCAATCGCCGTAATCGTCAACATTGTGATCCTCCTCGTGTGACCAGGCCGTCCTTCGAAGACCTGCCTGGAATGATTTAGTGTAACATCTCTTTACTGGATTTCAATACCCTGCGACTCCGACTGTGGCATTGTGGGCGCAACCCACTTGCCCTCCGGCACTCGAACAACCACGTCTCCGAGCACTTTGGCCTGGCATCCAAGACGATGCCACGGCTCACTGAGGGCTTCCCGATCGAGGAGATCTTGCTCATCAAAGTCGATCTCCGACAGGTTCTCGGCACCGATCTGCACTTCGACCCGACAGGTGGTGCAGGAGGCGTTCCCACCACAATCGTGGTTCAACACAAACCCGAGAATCTTCGACGCCTCCAACAACGACGTATTGACCTCAACCTCTCCGCTCTTGCTCTCAGGATAGAGAAACGTCACGCGCGGCATCGTGAATCTCCCTCAATGCACCATGGCACCGGCCGCCACCGGCTGATAGGGACAGCGCTGCAATCGGATATGTTCCTCAAACTCGTGACGGAACAATTTCATGCTGCTCTGAACCAACACGGCAGCCCCGGTCACCAGCGTGCAATAGCCCGTTCCCTTCACAAATCCACAGAGCTGGAGGAGACTCTCCATATCTTTCTCCGTCCCCTCTCCCTGCTCGATCTTGGTCATCAGCGCGGCGAGATTGATGGTCCCCATTCGACAGGGTGGGCACTGCCCGCAACTCTCGACCTTGAAGAAATTGGAGAACTTGAGCGTCAGCGCCACCATGCACGTCGCATCATCGACCACGATCACGCCGGCCGACCCAAGCCCCGTGCCGGCTTTCTTCAACGAATCGAAATCCATCGTCAGGTCGAGCTGATCGGCGGTGACCATCGAAAACGCCGGTCCACCAGGAAACACCGCCTTGATCTTGCGCCCGCCCGGCACCCCCCCTCCACACTTGTCCACGAGTTCCCGGATCGTCGTACCCATCGGCATCTCGTACACACCGGGCCGATTCACGGCGCCGCTCAGGGAGAACATCATCGTGCCCGGACACTTTTCTGTGCCGACCTGCGTGAACCAGGCCACGCCTTTCAGAAGGATCCGCGGAATGTTGCACAAGGTTTCGACATTGTTGACCAGCGTCGGCTTCCCGTAGAGGCCGAAGTCCGTCGGATAGAAAGGCGGCTTCTGTCTCGGCATCGCCGGACGCCCTTGCATGGATTCGAGCATCGCTGTTTCTTCACCGGCCACGTAACTCCCGTGGCCTTCAAAGACTTGCAGATCGAGATCCACGCCGCTCCCCAGGATATTGTTGCCCAAAAACCCTTGAGCCTTCGCCTGCGCCAAGGCTTTCTTCAGATTCTCCCGTTCTTCGTGGTACTCATGATTCACGTAGATAAAGGCCGCCTTCGCTTGCACCGTGTAGGCCGCGATGAGGCAGCCTTCGATGAGCTGGTGTGGCGCCTGCTTGAGCAAGTAACGATCTTTAAACGTCCCTGGCTCATGTTCGCCTGCATTGCAGACGAAATAGTGTTCCTTCACCCGATGATTCAGGACCTTTTCCCACTTGATGCCGGTGGGAAAGCCCGCGCCGCCTCGTCCACGGAGCCCGGCTTTCTTCAGTTCATTGACGATATCGTTCGCGCTCAGCTCTTTGATGCACTTCTTCCAGGCCTCGTAGCCCCCGATCTTCCGGTAGGCCTCGATATCCCAGGGAGCGCCATCAAGCGTTTGGAGAACTCGTGGTTCAGTCGCAGTCGTCATGCGCCCTTCCTTACCCATTTGGCTCAACGAATGGAGCGATACTATAAGGTGCCTGGCCGGTATTCGTCAAGGCAATGCCACGATAATAGGCCTGAATCTCAACGACTTAGGGCCACTGCCCCATACGGAACCGGGCATATGGGCCATCTGAGCAGATCGCAGAAGGCTAACCCGCATTATTCATGAAGGTTCGTCGCGAAAGCGTGCAGACGCGAAGCGAGACGGGCACTCGGAGGCGTGATGGCGTCTGAGCTGCCGTAGAGGCATACTCGCTGCAGAATGTCGAAGGGCTGAACGGCGAGACTGCCCGTCACAGCCGCGTATCCACGCTTGCAGCAGAAGCTTCATGAATCATGCGGGTTAAGGTCGGAAGCAGAGAAGGTGAACGGACTTACCGGCGGGCTTTCCCGCCGGCAGTCGTACACCATCTTACCTGAGGTGGCTGCCGGCTCCCATGAATAACAGCATGGGAATCGACAACATAAAGTTGACCCGAGACGCGAGGAGCGCGGTCCGACCCCACTGGGCCATTTCCGGCGGCGCAGGGGTCCCCTGGGCTGCTGCCGTCACCGCCGCAATAATCCTCCGTTGGTTCGGCCAAATAACCGCGTGGACATTGGCCATCATGATGATGCCCAATAACCCGCCGATTCCCAGCGCGATCGCGCCGGTTCCACCTCTTTGATACATGTAGAGATACAACACAATCCCGGCAAGCACCGTGACCGTCGCGCCATGACGGAACCAATTCAGCGCGGCGGGCATCAACTTGGGAATCACGATGTTCTTGGTGGGACCATCCAGGCTCTTCAAGAACGCCGCATTGATCAGGTTGAAGAAATACAATAACCCGATCCAGACGATCCCAGCCAAGAAATGGGTCCAGCGTAACAGCAAACCGAACCAGTCGGCATCACCAACCGACACGCCTACCATAGCGAGATACCCCATGATCAACACCACAGCAAGCCCAAATCCTACGGCCATCGTCTGCATCGGACTCTCAAGAAATTTCATAGTATCTCCTCGCTCAGTGTACTGCTCAATGTATTGCTAAGTTGCTGTCTGTACTGTAAGCCGGCTTCAGATTGTCAAGCAAGGGATAGGTCGGTCACTCGTCATGGTCATTGGTCAACAGAGAGAATGAGGCACTGCTGTTCCTGTCAGTGCCTATTGACCATTGACCGCTGACCATGTCGCTACGCCATTAATCGATCGACTGCCGCGCAGAGTTCGCGCACCGCGCTGGCAGAGGTCGCCAATGCCGCCCGCTCCTCCGCCGTCAGCTCATATTCGACCACCTGTTCCGCCCCACCTCGACCCAGCCTGACCGGCACACCGATCACGACATCCTTGAATCCATACTCGCCCTCGCAGAGCACCGCACAGGGCAACACCCGCTTCTGGTCCTTCACGATCGCCTCGACCATATCGACAGCCGAGGCCGATGGGGCATAGAACGCGCTGCCCGTTTTCAACAGACCCACGATTTCGGCGCCCCCCTCGCGTGTCCGCTTCACAATCGCTTCCAACCGGTCCTTCGACATCAACTCCAAGACCGGTTTCCCCTTCACCGTCGTATACCGCAACAGCGGCACCATCGTATCGCCATGCCCGCCCAACACCATCGCAGCCACGTCGAGACCCGGCACACTCAATTCAGCGGCGATGAAGGCACGCATGCGGGCGGAATCGAGCACTCCCGCCATACCCAAGACCCGCGACTTCGGCAATCCGCTCACACGACGCGCCACATGGACCATGGCATCCAGCGGGTTGGTGACGAGAATCAGAATGACGTTCGGCGATCGCGACACCAGCTCGGAGACGACCGATTTCACGATCTTCGCGTTCGTGGTCAACAACTCGTCACGGCTCATCCCCGGCTTGCGAGGGATTCCGGAGGTGATCACCGCCACCGACGAGCCGGCCGTTTCATCATAGCCGTTGGTGCCCACCACGCGGGTGCTATAGCCGCAGACCGGCCCGGCCTGCGTGATATCGAGGGCCTTGCCTTGCGGGACGCCCTTGACGATATCGACAAGCACCACCTCGTACTCGTCCTTCTCGGCCAGCCGCTGCGCCATCGTGCCTCCGACGTTCCCCGCGCCCACCACCGTAATCTTCGGTCTCCCCATGCATTCCTCCGTGAAGTGCTGAGTACTGAGTCCTGAGCCGTGAGACGCAATTCCCTCACGTACTCAGCACTCTCACTCAGCACTGCTTATGTGTGTTCGTGTTCCGTCCAGCCCGCGACTTTAAAATTGATCGTGCAGACGAAATTGTCCCCGTCATAGAAGTTGACTTTAATCTTCTTCTTGCCATAGGTCTTTGCCAGAAAGGCGTCCGGATCATCGATCAATTCCTGATACCCTCCTGCCGGATATTCGCCGAGGTCGTGAAATACCACGATCATCCCCACTTTGACTTCTTGAAGAATCTTGGCCCAACAACGGGGATAGACCTCCCAAAACTTGGCCTCGATCAGGTCCTTCGACGGCTCCTGGCGATCCTCCCCCGGCTTCATGGGCTGTGCAAACTTCGCCAACCGACGGACATAGGGATACTGATGCCCCGTAAACAGCTTGTGCAGCCAGGGCGGCACAGTCGGTCTCTCTGCTGAATTCGTCATCTTCTCTCGCACGTGAAAGGTGAAAGGTGAAACGTGAAATGTCTGATTCCAGATTGCTGCATTACCGTTCTTCCACTTCTCACATTTTACCTTTCACGTTTCACGTTCTACGTTTTACGTCGTCAGCCTTTGATAAATCCGCGGCAATCGCTTCGGCAAGGCTTCGAGATGATCAATGACCGCGAACTGCACGTCGCCGTACATTCTTCGGACATAGCCATCGGCCTCACGATCGATCGTGATACAAAACGGATGCACCCCCCGCTGACGCGCCTCTCGTAACGCAACCTTGGTGTCTTCCAACGAGTACTCGTCTTTATAACCGTCATCGAGCGGACGCCCATCGCTGATGAGGACGAGCAGTCGCGTCCGCGCCTCTCGCGCCAGCAATTTGGCGGTGGCATGGCGAATGGCCGCCCCATCACGATTTTGCCGCATGGGAGCCAGTCCGCCCAAACGCTGCGCTGCCTTTCCGCTCAACCGATCGTCAAAATCCTTGACCACAAGAAAATCCACTTGCCCGCGGCCTTGGCCCGAATAGCCATAGAGCGCATACTGGTCTCCAACCGCCTCGAGCGCTTCGCACAAGAGCACCAGCCCCTCTTTCTCCAAATCGATCACGCGACGACCGTTGTCCAACTGCCGACTGGTTGACCCGCTCACGTCGACCAGAAACGCGGCCGCGACATCCCGTTCTTTTCGTCTCCCGCCTGACGTAGATCCGGTCCGACAGATCTGCTCCCGCCGCCCGCTCAGCGCACATACGGACCGCCGCATCCACATCGAGATCGTCACCGTCGGCTTGGCCCGGCACGCGCCGCAACCCCGGGGGCCGCAGACTTTCGAAGAATCGTCGAAGAGCCGAGACCTCGGTCCCGTGCGCGCTCAACGTGGCGCCCACGATATCCCCGCTCCCCTCCTCCGCGGCACGCTCGACGACGCGACACCAGTTGAGGCGATAGTCATCGATCCCCTGATCCCATTCCGGATAGCGCACCGCACGATCACCCGGCCCGGCATGATCGGTCGGCGCCGGCTGTTCGACCTTCAAGGCCAAGAGTTCCTCCACATGAGAGGGCAACTGCCGCCCCCCGGCAAGCCGGTCACTCTCGGTTTCCGTGCGCGTCCCTTCTCGATTCCGTTGACCCTGCGTTGACGATTCCTGTGCCCCGCCGGCGGCGCTCGCCATTCGTTCGATGTCCTCTGATTGTTTCTGATCGTCTGATGCCTGTCCGTCCTGATCCTGCTGACGAATGAACTCAGGATTCATCGCCCCACGATATACCCAGTTGGTAACGGGGCGATAGTCTTCACCCGTCTGTTCGGACGCGGAAGGGCCCACACCTAGGTCCTCTGACACATCATCTGCCCGATCGGCCTGGATCATCGTCACCCTTCGAGGCCAACAGCTCTTCGAGTCGCACGTAGACGCGCATGGGCCACCCGCACGGCCCCTTCTGCCGTCGCTGTTGGAGCCAGAATCGCCTGGCACATCGGCCAGAGGATGGCGATCTCTTCCTTAATGGCTTCGTGAATCGCGACAGACTGCGACGCGGCGGTCGACAGCTGGAGCAGTTGATCGACGACGAGTTCTTTGACGGTCAGCCCATGCGTCAGCGACCGCGTCGTGACTGCCTCCCGCGCGAATCGCTGCAGATCTCGCTGAAGTCCGGGATATTCCCGCTGAAGCAGATATTCCACCCGCGCATCCTCCACGAGCATCCACAAGTCCTGGATCAGTCCCGGATGAGGATACAGACGAAACAGCGCCGCCAAGGTGTCCGGTTCAGTCTGTTTCACTAGGCCATACCTCTGACGCAGAGCCAGGATCAAGTCCGCGAACGGCTCAAGGGTCAGCCGATATGTCCCGAACTCCACGTGTCCCGCTTCGTGAGCCGCCATGACCAGATACAAACGCAGTATTCTCCTCGGCCGTGGGATAGCGACGGAGAAGCGCCGGTAGCGAGATGGTGCGCCCATCCTGGCTCACCGTCGCACGGGCAGACGCCTCCTGGCTCAGCGAATCCGGGAGCGCCTGAATCGTCAGTTCCGTTCCACAGAGCCCTTGCACGAAGAGCTTCACGGTACGAGCCACCTGGCGAAGCGGCACGCCACTCAAGGCCGCTTCGACCGACGTCAGCGCCTTCTGCGACTCCAGGGCGAAATAGGCCCTGGCTCCTTCGACACTGTAGGCCAGGACTTCCATCCCAGCTGTGAACCAGGCCTCGAAACGAGCCGTGGCCTCGGCAGACTCGCCGATCACACTCACCAATTCAGGCGCGCGCCGCAAATAGGCCAAGCGTCACATCCGCGTCACGCTCTGCCAGCAAGGCCCCGTACTGCAATATTTTTAGCCGCCATCCCTCATTCGGTACGGCACGCAACAGACGTGGCGATTCCGATAACCAGGCAATGCCAGACCCGGCATCGCCGTTCAGCCAGCAACGACCCGACCGTGACGACCTTGGCCCTCACCGACTGGTCGTCAAGATCGCCGAGGATGAGAGGACTGGTACGGAGGAATTCGATGGTCCCGAAATAGTCCGTTTTGCCGAAACTATTCTGAGAAATCAGTTTCAACCCGAATGTCGCCCAGGCCCTGGCGTCCTGGATCGGCAACACGCGGGCAACCGAGGGAATTTGACGGATGTACTCCAGCGCGACGACAAAATCGACCTGCGTCAGTTCGAACCCGATCTCCAACCAGGCCCCCAGCTGATCCGGTGAGATGACCGTCACCACTTCCGGTGACACGCGGAGAAATTCCAGCGCGACATTCGCATCCTGCTCGGCCAGCTCCAGAGCAGTTTTCAGCACCAACGACCGGACCGACGATTCTTCAATCAGGCCCAGAACCAGCGGGCTCTCTTTAAAATACTTCAGGCCGATCGCGCCGGACGATTCGGCCAACGCAATCCCCAGATCCAGCCAGGCCACCGCATCGCCGAGCCGGCCCCGCTGTTGCAAATCGGGGAACGATTCGATCGCGGCATGAGCGACCTTCGGCGAGACCTCGTGTCAATTCATCGAGCAACAGCAAGACACCTTCCACCTGACTCGGTTTCGCCGCGGCCTCGGCGAGGCATGCAACCAGATGCTGGGCCGTGGCTGGTCCCAGCTCCTCCCCCAGTTTGGCGATCAATTGCTGATGGATATCCGACATTTCGATTCCTGATCCAATCCTACGGAATGTACGGGAAATGCTGGATTGTAAAGGACGCCCTAGCGCTTGTAAACTATGCACCTGCAGCGCAGGTCTTTCCTGGAGCCCTTCGCCCAGTGTCTTTTGCCAAAGGAGTTGCCATGGCTGAGCCCAAGCAAGAGAGTCTCGATAAAATGTGGAAGTATGTGAAGGGCTTTGCGGAGAAGAGCGGGACAACCATGCATCCCATGCCCGCGGTCACCGAAGCGGTGGTCAAAGGCCTCGCGATGCACATGGACGAACTGGGCAAACCCCTCTGTCCCTGCAACTTCTACAAGGATAAAGAAGCAGAAGCCAAACTCCGCCGCTGGATGTGCGCCTGCGACGAAATGCAGATTTACAAATACTGCCACTGCCTGTTATTTGTCCGTGAAGACGGCCTGCCGATCACGGAATATCTCCCGGAAGGCCACGAAGGCCGGGAAGTCTACGGTGTTGTCACCGATCCAACCCCCGACAAAGGCCGTGCCCTCAAGCACAAGGCCGCAGCCACACCGACACCCTCGGAGCGAAACACCGGCATCGTCCTCACCTACTGCATAACGACCATGCCATTGCGCAACCGGCTTTTGTGCGCCGCAGTCATCCTACTTCTAGTAGGAATCCTATGGTTCGACCAGACAGGGGCTACCGAGCCTGGCAACGTGCCTCCCGCCGTGACACCACAGCCTCCAAGCTTGAACGAAAAAGACTTCTTCCCCTACAAACAGAAGGGGCGAGCCACTCTGGCCGGACAGGCGTTTCTTGGTTCGCCATCGGGGAAAGCCATTACGCAAGCCGGTGCTCCAGTCCATCTCATTCCCATCACTCCCTACACTCGTCATTGGTTTGACCACAATATCAGAAGGACAACCTGCTCAACGACAGAGCCCCCAGCCTCCTCTGAAAGCGCCTCAGCTCCACGCACTGCGACTCGACTGCGCGCGAGAGGCACTGACTCGGCTTCAGATAGAAAAACGGTTGGCCCCCTACCTCCGCACAACCAGAGCCAATCCGACCGGACATTTCTGGTTTACCAAGATTCCTGCAGGACGCTACTACATCGTGAGCCTGATCGAAGCGGGGTCGGGAGCACACCAAGACGAACGCCTGGCGGGACTGGCCTGGCTGGCTCTCGAAATCGATGTGGGCGAAAAACTCACAAATCTCGTAGTGACCGACTGCAAAGCCGACCTGTGCTGAGGCTCTTCGATCCTCGATCGAGTCTACGGTCGCTCTCCCTCACCTCTCGAACATAGCATGCCAGGACTTTCCCTTTCGCGCGTCCACCGACCACAGCTCTTATCTTTTTCTCTCCCTTCCTCACTCACCCCGTGGTGGGATGGAGGTGGTGACCTTACGGCGCGCGTCGAGCGAATACTTTACATGGTAGCGAAGCTTCTTATTCTTATCTTTTCACTCTCTCAGGTCTCGCAGCCAGGGTAATCCCGACAGCGGCCGTCGAACGAGCACCTGCTGAGCGTGCGCGTTCCGCGAGCAAAGGGATGCCCTGGCTGCGAGACCGTTCCTTCACTGCCACCCACTCACATCATATCCCTTGTCAAACAAACACCGCACCACGGCATCGCCGTATGGAGGATCCGGATCGAGCGGTCTATAGGCGCCACCCACTGAACCAATGATGACTCCGAGCGTGGCTCCAACTGCTGCCCCAATCGTCACACCCGGCACTCCTCCGATGAGTCCACTTGTTGCCCCTACCGCAGCGCCAGCAATCAAACCCAGCGAGGCTCCCGCAGCTACGTTGCCACTGCGATTGCTGGTACCCGGCTTTAACCCGGCCACCTCTGCCTTTTTTTGACAATCGGCAACATCGAGCTTCGTCGCCTCCTGTCCCTGCAGCTGCAACTTTGCGTTTGACCGCAACATCGGTTCCGGCCTACCCGCACAGGCCACAAGACAGAGAATCAAGCCAAGAATGACAATGCCCTGAATCTTTCTCAATCCCTCACCCTCCTCATTTTCACTGGCATGGCACTCGCATTACTGCGAGATGGTGGGGTTAGTCTCTTCTGCGCGCCCCATTCTCCCTCACCCACTCCTTCTCACACCTCGTGACGGGGGGCGGGATGGGCGAATCAGCTTCTACTGCGCGCTCTATTTTCACCCGCCCACCCGAGCGCGCCGCGAGGCGCTCTTCACCCAAGCGAGCACTGTTTCATCGTGCGCGGTCTGCGAGCAAGGAAGCTGGCCGCCCGTCTCGCGCACCTGCGTCGCACGGATATCATCTTTTCAATTCTTACCTCTTTCACCTCTCAGGCTGGCAGTGAGAAGAGGCCCTCTACTGCGCGCGTCGAACGAGGGCCTTCTGAGGCCGCGCGTTCCGCGAGCAAAGAGGGCCCTCCTCATTGCCAGCCCGTCACCTCATACCCCTTTTCTTGCAGACATCGGTTGACGAAATTCGTATAGGCCTGATTCTGTTGCGGCGATCTTGACTCACGAAACAATCCCATGAGGAATCCCCATACCGCTCCAGTCGCGGCTCCAATCATGGCACCGTAGCCCGCTGAACCTGAGATGGCTCCGCCCACCGCCCCCGCTGCCGCGCCGGCTCCAGCCCCCACCGCGGTACTGGTTGCCACACGACCGCCTTTCCCGGTGCCTCCCCCCTCAGCTCCTGCCGATTCCGCCAGTTTCCGGCAGGCCTCAATATCCTGTGCCGCAGTCTCCTTCCCCACCGACTGCATATGCGCATTGGGATACAAAATTGGTTGCGCCGTCGAACAGGCGGCCAGCATCAGCAACCCCCAGATGAGTGACCGTTCACTGTGCCTCATGGCTTCGCCGATCCCTTTCGATTTCCAAGGTTCAAGCGAGCCAGTACAAGCTCCGCAGCGACCCCTATCACGAGAACACGTTTGTGCCGTCCGGTCGCACCGGAGTGAATCCGTACCGACGAAGTGGGGATCGATAGTTGGCGCGCGAGAAACCGAATCAATTCCTCATTGGCTGCGCCATCGACCGGTGGGGCAGCCACTCTCAATTTAATCGCATCGCCGTGAATGCTCACGCACTCCGTGGTGGAAGCTCTAGGCTGGATATGAACGGTAAGGATCGCTCCGTTTTTGGTGTCCTGCACAATCAGCGAGTTCATCCTGACAGGGATCAACAGGGAGATCAGAAGATGGCCTTCACCAATTCCAGAATGCTGCGCTGCATGTCGGGATCGTCGGTGATAGGGCGGGCAATCGCGACATCGCAGGCTCGATCGGTCGCCACGCCTTGCCGGATCAGTGTCCCGGCGTAGATCAGCAACCTGGTGCTGACCCCTTCTTCCAATCCATGATTCTTGAGGTTCCGCACTTTTCCACCGAGTTTGACCAAGCCGGCTGCGAGATCACGGCTGATTCCCGCTTCCCGCTCAACCACGGTGGTTTCTACGTCAGGCGCGGGATAGTCGAACTCAATCGCCATGAAGCGCTGCTTCGTACTTTGCTTCAAATCCTTCAGCACGCTCTGGTATCCGGGGTTATAGGAAATCACCAGAAGAAAGTCGTCGGCTGCCTCCAGAATTTGGCCTTTCTTTTCAATCGGCAGGAAACGGCGATCGTCGCTCAGGGGATGGATGATGACTGTCGTGTCCTTCCGCGCCTCGACGATTTCGTCCAAGTAGACGATCGCGCCATGCTTCACGCCGACCGTCAACGGCCCATCGACCCAGACCGTCTCTTGGCCCTTGAGCAGATACCGCCCCACAAGATCGGAGGCAGTGAGATCTTCGTGGCAGGCCACTGTAATCAAGGGGCGCCCAAGCCGGTAGGCCATATGCTGCACAAATCGGGTCTTGCCACAGCCGGTCGGTCCCTTGAGCATGACTGGCATCTTGCTGGTCGCCGCGATCGTGAATAAACCGATCTCGCCACGGACCTCCGCGTAGAATGGCTCTCGCTCAATCCGATACTGTCCGACGTCGATTTCGCGTCCTTGTTGCATCGCTGTGTCTCTCCGGTCTGTCTCGTCTATTTAATGTATCTCGTTCGGTGCCGCCACGATAAACGGAACCGAGGCTGAAGATCAAGCGATCCGGGTTGGAACAACCGGGTACGACCGAGCAGGCTCCGGGAAAACAATGTTGGCTCGTAAGATCTTCAGTGGTCCGCACGTGTGGGACAACAGGGAAACGTTTCCGCAGGATGCTCAAAAAGGCCGTCCAGCAAGGCCGCAGGCGAGTCGAAAGCACCGGAGGCGTAGCCTCTGGGGCGCACGGTGCGACGAATAAGGAGCACCACGTCTGTGCGCGCCGCCGAGTTAGTGAGGCGGCCGGGTCCCCGTTGAGGGTCTGAGCGATGCGAGAACGACGCTGGCGGACTTTTTCAGCATCCTGCTAGGCAGCTTTCACACTGTCCAAAACTTCGCGCACTTTTTTCGCCAGCACGGGAGGAGAAAAAGGCTTCTGCAGAAACCCGGTCAGGTGGCTCACGCTGCCTTGGTCAAACACCGGATGGTCCGGATACCCCGACATGTAGAGCACTTTGATCTCTGGTCGAATGATCAGAATCTTCTCCGCGACTTCAGGCCCGCTCATTTGCGGCATGACGACATCCGTCAACAACAGATGGATGGGCCCCACATACTTTGCGCTGGTAAGAAGGGCTTCGATACCATGGCGCGCCTCCAGCACCGTATAGCCGTGAAGTCGTAACGTCTCGTGCACGAGGCCGCGGACCGCCGGCTCATCTTCGACCAGGAGAATCGTTTCTCGGCCATGTGCCAGATCGATCGCTTCGCCCGACCCCCCGATCCTCGGTATCTCCTGTTCGACTCGCGGGAAGTAGATCCGGAACGTTGTGCCCCGACCAGGAAAACTCTCCACGGTGATGCTTCCCCCGCTCTGCTTGACGATGCCATAGACCGTCGAGAGTCCTAATCCCGTCCCCTTCCCTTTTTCCTTCGTCGTAAAAAATGGTTCGAACAGATGCGACCGAGTCTCAGCATCCATCCCTTGGCCATTATCACGAACCGCCAGCAACACATACGATCCCGGCGCCACCCCTACGGCATCCAGGCGCACCTCTTCCCCAATCGTCACATTCCGGGTTTCGATCGTCAGGCGCCCGCCCGTGGGCATCGCATCACGCGCATTGACCACCAGGTTCATGATGACCTGCTCGACCTGTCCGGGATCCGCCTTGATGGCGCCGGCCGACGTATCGAGTTCGGCACAGAATTCGACGAGGTCTTCACCGATGAGACGCCGCAGCATGCCGTCCATATTGGCCACAAGCGCGTTGAGATCGAGAACTTTCGCCGCGATGAACTGACGACGGCTAAATGCCAGCAATTGACGCGTCAAGCCCGAAGCTCGATCCGCCGCTTTCTTGATCTCTTCCGTATCTTTCCGCATGACATCAGTGGCCCCCAGGCGACCCAGGAGTAACTCGCTGTACCCACGAATCACCGTGAGGAGATTATTGAAATCGTGCGCCATACCGCCAGCCAATCGTCCCACTGCCTCCATCTTTTGCGCCTGTCGCAATTGCGCCTCTGTTTCCCGTAACACCCTTTCCGTTCTGGTTCGTTCGCCGAATTGGCCGATCTTGAGACCGATGTCATCCACCATCTTTAACAACTCGTCATCGGGTTGCCTCACCTGGCGGCTAAAGAGTTCAATGACGCCCTCGATCTCACTCCCTACTAGAACTGGAAATCCAAACGCCCCGTGGAACCCAACTTGTCGAGCCTGCGCTCCAGGAGTGAAATTCGCATCCGTCGTGACATCCGTCACCCAGGCCGACTTACCGCTGGTCCAAATTCGTCCAGGCAAACCCTCGCCGCGTGTAAACGCACGCTGCCGGGTGTCTAGGATAAACGGATCGGCTTGCACGGACGGCGCCTTCCACTGATCAAAACAGCGCAGCGTTCCAGTCGCCTTATCCACCCGCCAGAACACGCCCAGATCCCATTCAAGGCTCTCCCCGATTGCCTGGATGATTTTCGGAACAGCCTCTTCCAAAGTCGTCGCCTCGGCAAGGACTCTGGTCACCGCATACTGAGAGGCAAGACGCCGTTCAGCCCTGCGGCGGTCGGTGATGTCCCTGATAAAGGCGCTGAAGATGTACGCATCCCCAATTTTTGCCGGCGACACCGCAAGCTCAACGGGAAGCTCCCGCCCGTTCTTGTGTTGGGCGACAATTTCAATGCGGCGGTTCAAGACTGCTCCGACCCCTGTTCGAAGAAATTCACGGAGACCATGTTCGTGTGCCTGACGATCCCGTTCAGGAATGATGGTCTTGGAAAGGGCCCGTCCCAGCGCTTCCTCGCGAGACCAGCCGAAAATCGCCGTGGCCTGCGCATTCCAATCGGTCACAATCCCGGTCGAATCGATGGTGATCACCCCGTCAAGCGCGGTATCGACGATGGCACGATTTCGCTCCTGACTCTGGAGCAACGCGGCTTCAGCGGCTTTCGCCCAAGCACTTTCCTGTCGTGCCTGCCGATGTTCTGCGCGCAGGCGTCCCGTGGCCCAGAACAACAGCCCCAGCATGGGAATCCAGAGCACCCCGCCTCCGATCCCGACTTTCCATAAGAAGGCATGAATAGGCGCGAGGATGTCCTCTCGATCCCTTCGCACCAGGACCGACCAACCCAGCCCGGCAAACTCTCCAAAACCTTTGGTCTGCGCGTACCCGGTCACCACCTGGACATGTCGGTGCGCATCTTCTTCCTCGACAAACCCCGGCACACCGGCCGCACTCGCCAGCGCCGAAGGGAGCCCGAGCTCCTTGAGATTGATGCCACCTTTATGGGGTACATCCGAGTCGACAAACACCCTGCCCTGTTTCGTCAACATTTGATATTCGACACGCCCGTTCATTCCTGGTCGAGCTTCAAGTGCACGAATAGTCCTGGTGACCACTTCCTCCAAAAATGCGACCCCTACCTGCAAATTCACAACGCCCAGAAACGCACCTTGCGAGTCGAGAATCGGGGCCGTAAATGCAACCGCGTCGACGCCACTCTCGCCGGTTTCTTGCACAGCGATGTCGGCAACGTCGAGTCGTCGCGTCGCACGCGCAGCGGTGAACGATGCGGCACGGCTATAGTTGCGTCCTACCAGCGAAGGCTCCGTCGCCGCCACAACCATACCCTGAACGTCCATGACCGAGAGCGACAGATAGACCGGGGAATACTCCTTCTTCATCCACTGCAGATACTCGGAGAGATATTTTGGATCGGAGGTTCGCAACGAAAATGCTCGGGTCATCATGAGGGCGTCGCCTCGGCGTTCGAACAATATCCGGTCGAGTTTCTCGGCAACTTCCGCCGCAGCCAGCGTGAGTTCTCCTCCCGTCGCCTCCACGAAGCGAGATTCGACGAACCGAATCAGACCGATGCCGGCTAGGACCGCGAAGAGGGTCATGGTGATCAGGAGATGGGGGAACCACCGATAGCGGCGAAGATCGAAGAATGATAAGGCCTTTGTGGTCTTCATGATTCACGCGCCGGATAGGCAACGAAGTTGGGAATCAGCATGGCGGGATGATAGGCCTGTTTCGATGCGCGCAATCCAAGCAGGCCTGCGTCATCCATTGTATTGATGTATTTGGCCCCTTCCGCCATGGCCGTTCGACACGTCTCCCGAAATAGGTACTGCGCTAAACCTGGCAGAGTCCGATCCGTCACCTCTAAGAGGACACAGAATGTTGCACTCGTCAACCAATAGCCAAAGGTATACGCGCACAACCGACCGTGACTCCTGACAACCTTCCCCGTGACTTGAAGGGCCGATGCTTGCGCCCAAATGAATTCATGAGCCGGCGCCGCATCAGCCAACAGCATGACCACAAACGATTCGAGCCCTTCCGCTTGCTTCTGTCGTGACCAATCCTTCAGGAGGGCACGACAGTCCTGACGGTCTCTCACCTGATAGGAGTCCACCTCAAAAGACTGCTCTCGTTCGAATCGATTGCACAGCGCGCGTTGAGATTTATACCGGTCGCCCGCCAAGGCCGCGAGGTCCGCCGCGCGATACCAATAGTCCGGTTCCTTGGGCGACAATCGATATCCCAGACGCTCCAACTCCGGCGCCAACCGGGAGGGCACGTTCTCAACTCGACTGACGGGTGAGTCTCCGTTCCAACGCCGCAAGAGCCCCATCGCGACCGACAGGGGCGCGTCGATCGAGCCGGCAATGATCGGAGGCAGGGGCATGAACCAGCCGTCCGGCGATTGCGCAAAGAGGCAAAAGGCCCCCTGAAACTCCATCCACCAATAGGCCAGCAATCCATTCCACATGTAGTGATAGGTCGGCGAATAGGCCGCGAGCGACTCATCGTTGCGCCACCCCGACCGATCCAACGCCGTTCTCATGTACGGAATGTCGTCCAGCGTGAGCCGATGCAGCGGCGCAGACCCCCACTGACTAGCCACAGCTTCGGTGAGGCGCGGAAGGAGGGCGAGCACGACCACGTCCTCTTGAAACCGTCCGATGAGGCGAGGATGCGAGACAACGTGGTCACGGATGTCTGGTTGGTCGAGCAAGACCATCACCCGATCGGCATGACGCCGAATCTCCTCTGGAATCTGCTCTCGCATGAACGGGCATTTCGTATCCCACCCCAACAATACCTGGTCGTGCGGCTTATCCCACATCAACGCCAGTGGATAGAGCTGACAATCGAACGGACGCTGCGCATAGATGCGGCAGGTTGAGGTCGCGGTCTCGAATGCCGGGCAGAGAAACCCCTCTCCATGGGGATCGGGAGCCAGGATCACCTGTGACCCGCGCCGATCAGGAAAGGCCGTTACTTCAACGCCCCCAGCCAGGGCTCGGGCGATTTCGTTCTCGGAAAAATACGGACGGAGGGCGCTATCGGGATCCGGAAACCGACAACAGACATCGCACTGGAGACAGGTGTGGCTCGGCACGAGTTGTGGCAGCGCGATCGGTGGTGTCACGAAAGCACCTACCAGCTCATCGGTATACGAGGACATAGAAGGTTTTCAATCGATGTGCGGCTCATCCTAGCACCATTCTGCAGAAGTGCCCCCAATATGTCACTTTTCCCACCTGTGTCCATCCCAACAAACACCGCAATATGTGCATCTATGCCCCCGTTCGATCGAAACTCGTGGTCACGTCCGATGTGGCGCGTGACATCGCGAAGAAGGCTGAGGAACACTGCGCACCATGCGAGCCCTGCCGCGCCCCTTCCCTCACCGCACCCCCTCGCCCCTTGTACGGTCCTAAAGCCCATGTTACAGTTCTGTGGCCTCGTATGAGGGGCTCTCATTGAAACGGATACCGCCTCTGTCTGACTTGGCTACCTCCAACCTCCTACACCGCTGTGCAATCATCCGTGACCAGCTGAGCCAAGCTGGACTCTTTCCACTTCTGCCCGGGCAGGCTTCAGCCCCCGAAGTGGCCGCACCCACAACAACCTGGCGCATTGCCGTCACACCATTTCCTCTCACGAAAGACCAGTTAGATTTTTTCCACCAACTCGGACCGCAACTCTTATCCTTTTATCGAGCCCTGAACCGTCTCTATCTCGACAGTATACGCGACCTACAGCCAGCCTGGGTCGCGGGATACCTTGACCAAGGAAAACCGGAAGGTCTGCTGACGTACAGCCGGATGAAACGGTTTCGTGACCAGCTCCCCGCGGTCATCCGACCGGACATCATCCCCACCCAGGACGGCATGGTGATCACCGAACTCGACTCAGTCCCCGGAGGGATCGGTATGACCGCATGCCTATCGGCGCTCTATCTCGATCAGGAGGCCGGTGATGGTCTCTCGCTAGTGGGAGGCTCCGAGGGGATGGTTCGGGGATTTGCGGCGATGTTGAGACACCAGCTCGCCCAGCATACAGGATGCGTCGCGATTCTGATATCGGAAGAGGCCAAAGACTATCGGCCTGAGATGACGTGGCTCGCGTCCCGGCTTCGAGCCATCGGTCTCGACGCCTACTGCGTGGAACCTCGCCACATTCGATTCACCGAAGAAGGCCTTCGGATCACCAGCGAGGGAATGGACCAGCCGATCGCCTTGATTTACCGCTTCTATGAGTTATTCGATCTCCTGAACATTCCCAAATCCGAACTCGTCCAATATGCAATCAAGAAGGACCGGGTCGCCGTCACACCTCCATACAAGCCGGCACTGGAAGAAAAGCTCGCCTTTGGCCTTCTCCATCACCCAGCCTTGCGACCCTTCTGGGAGCAGACACTGGACCGGGATGTCTTCCTGCACCTGACCGCCATCATGCCGCGTACCTGGATTCTCGATCCTGCGCCGATCCCTCCGTCTGCGACAATTCCGGGTTTGGCGATCGGCGGGCGCGCCGTGATGAACTGGCGCGATCTGGCCACGGCAACCCAGAAAGAACGGCACTTCGTGATCAAGCCATCGGGATTTTCCGAACTCGCCTGGGGCAGTCGGGGCGTATCGGTCGGACACGATATGCCGCAGAGCGAATGGGCCGGCGCCATCGACAAGGCGCTGGCCTCCTTTCCCCACACACCCTATATCCTTCAGGAGTTTCACAAGGGCCGTCTGTATGAACTTGACTACTTCGATCCGGTGAGCGGCGAGATGAACCGGATGTCCGGCCGCGCCAGGCTCTCGCCCTATTATTTCGTGAGTGGCGAAAAGACCGAACTGGCTGGTATCCTGGCCACCATCTGCCCGGCAGATAAGAAAGTGATCCACGGGATGAAAGACGCGGTCATGGTACCCTGCGCTGTGGCAAGAGACGCGAGTGCTGAGTGCTGAGTGCTACGTTCTGATTCTCGGACTCGGAAGGCTTCATTCAGAATTCAACACTCAGGACTCAGCACTCAGCACTATGTCGATAACCCTCTATCACGTCGCCTGGTGTCCCGAATGTGAGGTGGTGCGCCGGAAACTGGCGGACCTCCATATCGACTACGAACACGTGATCGTGCCCGACTTTCGCCCGATGCGCAAAGCGGTCCACGAAGTCTCAGGCCAATATTATGTCCCAGTCCTTAAGGATGGAGACATTGTGCTGACGGAAACCGACGACATCATCGATCATCTTGAAAAGACGTACGGTCAGGAACGGATCACGGACGGCTAACAAGCTGCGGGGAAACCATCGCAGGATGCTCAAAAAGGCCAGACGTCTCACCCGCCCAACCCCGGCGCGCCGAGACGCGCCGTTCCGCGGGCAAGGCCGCAGCGAGAGAAGACCGGAGGCGTACCCTCTGGGGCGCACGGTGCGACGAATAAGGAGCACCACGTCTGTGCGCGCCGCCGAGTTAGTGAGGCGGCTGGGTCCCCGTTGAGGATCTGAGCGAAGCGAGAACGAAGCTGGCGGACTTTTTCAGCATCCTGCCATAGGCCTGCTGATCCACTCGACCGCAAAGGAGACCGCATGGAAGCATGGAGACGCATACTCGCCGACAGCGTGGTGAAACCAAAAGACTTGGCTGACCGGCTCGGTGTCGATGCGAAAGAAATCGAAGCGATCGTGGGCGACTATCCGATGCGCATTACCCCTACGGTGATGGCGACGATCAAAGAAAAGGGAGACGCCATTTGGAAACAGGTGGTCCCTGACATCGCCGAGATGGACGACTTCGAAGCGGAAGACGATCCGCTCGAAGAAGACCTCATGAGTCCGGTCCCTCATCTTGTCCATCGCTATCCGGATCGTGTCCTGTTGATGGTGACGAACCAGTGCCCGATCTATTGCCGATTCTGCACGAGAAAGCGGCTGGTCGGGAAACCGGGATTCCTCAAGAAGGGCGAACTCGACCAGGCCATCGCCTATCTGCGCGAGCATACCGAAGTGCGCGACGTCATTCTCTCCGGCGGCGATCCCTTGCTCCTGCCGGATCATTTATTGGACCGGATCCTCAAGGCCCTGCGGACCATCCCACACCTAGAACTGATTCGCCTCGGCTCCCGGGTGCCCGGCACGTTACCGGAACGGATCACCCCGGAACTCTGTGCGATCGTGAAGAAGTACCATCCTATATATATGAACCTGCATTTCAATCACCCGGACGAGCTGACGCCTGAAGTCAAAGCAGCCTGCGGGATGTTAGCCGATGCCGGTGTGCCACTCGGCGCGCAAACGGTACTGCTCAAAGGTGTCAACGACGATCCGGACATCATGAAACGATTGATGCATCAGCTCCTGCTCGCCCGCATCAAGCCCTACTATCTCTACCAAGCGGACCTGACGAAGGGTACGAATCACTTTCGCACCACGGTCGAGACGGGACTGAATATCATGAAGTCGTTGCAGGGCCACACCAGCGGGATGGCGGTCCCACACTTCGTGATCGATGCGCCGGGCGGAGGCGGCAAGATTCCCTTGCTTCCCGGCGACTACATGGTGCACATGGACGCCACGGGGGTCCTCTTGAAGAACTATGAGAATAAGGCATTCCACTATCCGCAACCGCAACAAGGAGCTGCGCGAGAGTTGCCGATGGTCAGCGCAGCGCCTTCACTGGAATCGTGCAGTAATGGAGCGCACGACGACCTGTGAGCACCCGAACCACCCAAGGCATTTTGCCCTACCAACAGATTAAGCAGCTGATTGCGACCGGCGCCATCCACGCCGACATGCCGATCGAAGACCGGCAGATCCAGCCGGCCAGTCTTGATCTGCGTCTCGGGCGCAAAGCCTATCGATTGATCAGTAGCTTCTTGCCGGAACTGTCCGAGATCACGAGCCGGCTTAGCGTTCTGGATTTCTACCAGTCCGACCTCGTGATGTACGAGATGGACCTGACCGAGGGGGCCATCCTCGAAAAAGGCCACGTCTATCTGGTGCCGCTGCTGGAACGTGTGACGTTGCCCAAAACCCTCCGAGCGCGGACCAATCCCAAGAGTACGACCGGACGGCTGGACGTCTTTACCCGTGTCGTGACGGATCTCAACACAGGATTCGATGAAATCCGAGCCGGTTTCTCCGGGCCCCTCTATCTGGAAATCGTCCCGCGCTCATTCGCGATCAAGGTGAAGACCGGGTACTCCCTCAATCAAATTCGTTTCGTACGCGGCGCCGCCGCCGTGTCAGACCGCTCGCTTCAGACGCTCCATAAGCGAGAGCCCTTGCTCTACCACAACCTTCCCACGAAGCACGCGCTGGACACCCGCGATCTCCGTACCGATCGCGGCCTGTTTCTCCGCATCGATCTAAAGGGAGACGACCGAACCGGCTCGCCGATTATCGGCTATCGAGCAAAGAAGAACAGTCACGTCATCGATCTGTCGAAGGTCGGCCACTATGCGGCGCTCGATTTTTGGGAGCCCCTGTCCCGCCACCACCAGGACAGTCTTCTCTTGGAACCGGAGGAGTTTTACATTCTCGCGTCGAAAGAACGGATTCGTGTCCCCGCAGGCTACGCGGCCGAGATGGTCGCCTTCGAAGCAGCCTGCGGCGAGCTACGGACCCACTACGCCGGGTTTTTCGATCCGGGATTTGGGTATGGCCGCGGCGAGATGCATGGCACCCAAGTAGTTCTGGAGGTCCGCCCCCACGACGTCCCCTTCCTCATCCATGATGGACAAACCTTCTTTAAGGTTGTATACGACAGGATGTCCGCACTCCCCAATCAACTCTATGGCGCGGCGCTCGGGTCTTCGTATCAGCGCCAAGGCCTGACCCTGAGCAAACACTTTAAGGTCTAGCCCGATGCTGAAACAGACCTCCAGCACGGGAAAGCCGAGGTTCAGGCTACGGTTGCCGCGGAAATGAACATGTTGGGTCTTCGCTCGCTCATGACCTCGGCCTCAGCTTCCCTCATTCGCTCAGGATTCGGACGGTTTACCTTTCACCTTTCACCTTTCGCGAACCGCTAGGAACCAGCTGACTATGTCGCCAGAGCCGACACCGACCAATGAGCCGGAACGCCATGAACCGGAAGAGGATTCCGGGGGCGACAACCAGATGCGTGTCGCCGGGATGATCGTGGGCACCGCCCTCATTTTCATCGGCTTCCTCGACGTGTTTCTCTCAATCAGCGGGGGATTCGAAATCGACGTCATTCCCTTCTTGATTTATTTCGGCGGGGTCGCCGTATGGGCGAATGCGGTCGTCGAAAATACGACCCTCCGCTACAGCCTCATCGGCGGCGCTCTCGTGCTCTCAGCCGTCTTCTTCCATTATGGAGAAGTCCTCTTCTGGCACAAGCAAGTGCTGTTTTGGTCTACCGTGGTTGTCGTCATGTATTTCATGTTCAATGAACCGAAAAGACGCCCCTAACAAGAGCCCGGTCTCTCTGGTTGATCTGGTTCATCTGGTTTCTTTATCTGGTCCAACCAAATCAACAAGACAAACCAAACAAACCAATTACGGCTGATGTGTCATGGCGATGACGATTTCCGTCATCATCCCCACGCTGAACGAAGAACGGACGATCATCGCCACACTGGCGCACACCGCCGAACTCGGTTTCGATGAACTCATCGTGGTGGATGGAGGGAGCCTCGATCAGACTCGTGTGCTTGTCGAATCATACCGACTCAGCACTCAGTCCTCAGCACTCAGTCCTCTACGGTTGGTGACCGCTCCAGCCGGGCGCGCCCTGCAGATGAACGAAGGCGCAAAGGCCAGCAGCGGAGAGATCCTCCTCTTTCTCCATGCCGACACGCAGCTTCCAAGCGATGCCAAAAAGATGATCGACACGACACTCGCCGATCAACGGATGGTGGGCGGACGGTTCGATGTCCGATTCGATCGTCCATCGATGTGGGGAACCATCATCAGCAGGATGATGAACTGGCGATCGAGAATGAGCGGCCTCGCCACCGGCGATCAGGCCCTGTTCGTACGGCGCCCTATCTTCGAACAGATGGAAGGCTTCGCCGACATGCCGTTGATGGAGGATATCGAGTTCTCCCGCAGACTCAAACAAGTAGGGAGCGACCGCGGCCCTCACCGCGACCGTGACCACATCTTTTCGTCGCTGGGAACAGCATGGACCCTTGCGGACAATCCTCTTGATGTGGACATTGCGGTTCCTGTATTGGATCGGTATCAGTCCATCGCATTTGGTTAAATGGTACAGAGCGGTCCGGTAAATCGTCAGGGATAAGGCGTGCTGTTGTGATGAATACGACGGGCAGACACTCAAAAACTGAGAATATCTCCTCTCCAAATCTCCTCACCCCTCACCCCTCACCCCTGACAGAGCCGCACTGGTGATCTTCGCCAAAGCTCCGATCCCGGGCGAGGTGAAGACAAGGCTCTGCCCGCCGCTGACGCCCGACGAGGCGGCCACCCTGCACGGCAGTTTCGTCCTCGACATGCTGGAACGGACCAAACTCGCTGTCACAACACTTCAACTCCCGTTTCATCGGTACCTGGCCTGTGCTCCTTCCTCCGATCTGGTGTTCTTCAAAATTATGGAAGAACGACAAGCCATCCGCCTGTTGGATCAAGTAGGAGAGAATCTGGGCCAGCGGATGCACCACACCTTTATCGACTTGCTCGCCAAAGGCTACAAGCAGGTCATCATCGTGGGGACCGATGTTCCGACCTTGCCCCTGTCGGTGTATCAAGAGGCATTCGCAATCCTGGGCCGCTCGGACGTGGTCTTGGGACCGGCCCTGGATGGCGGCTACTACCTCATCGGTCTCACACAGCCGGCAGAAAAACTCTTTGCCGGGGTGCCCTGGTCCACCGATCAAGTCCTCGCCGTCACACAGCAGAACGCCAAGACATTGGGCTTGTCTGTCGGACTGACCACCGCCTGGCGCGACGTGGATACGATCGCAGACTTACAGGCGCTGATTGCAGAATGCCAAGAGGACAATAAGAAACCCAAACAAGGCCGGACCTTCTCCATGCGAACAGCCGGCGCCTTACAGCTGCTCGCGACCAGACTCAAAACTCGATAAGATACAGGATCAGCCACACCAACCACGGAAGGGATCACCTATGGCAGAGCGAGTCGCGCTCATCACAGGCGGGGCTAAAGGCATCGGACGGGGGATCGCGCTCGACCTGGCGGCGCAACAGTGGTCGGTCGCCATCTGCTATCGCACGAGCGAAGTAGAGGCAAAAACCACTGCCGACGCGATCACCAGTCGTGGAGGCCGTGCGCTCTCGATTCGCTGTGACGTGTCAGACCCCCAGGCGGCCCGTGGTCTCGCGGCCCAAGTCGAACAACAATGGGGACGTATCGACGCGCTCATCAACGGCGCCGGCCCCTACCATCGTGTGAACCTGTTCGACGAAACGGTCGAGGGCTGGAACGAGATGTTCGACGGCAACCTCCATCCCATTTTCTATCTCGCCAAAGCAGTAGCCCCGGGAATGAAATCACGTAAATCAGGTCGAATCATCAGCTTCAGCATGGCCAACGCCGATCAGATGATTTCTCAACCGGACGTCACAGCCCATTACATCGCCAAGGCCGGCGTCTTGATTCTGACTCGCACACTGGCCAAACTGCTGGCGCCCCACGGCATTACCGTCAATGCGATCTCGCCCGGCTTCATCGATTCAGGCAGTGCGCCGCCGGAAGAACTCGCCGGCATGACCAAACGCATCCCAGCCGGATACATTGGGACGATAGATGACACCGTGGCTGCGGTGCGCTATCTCCTCAGCGACGAAGCGCGATACGTGAATGGGGCCAACATTCAAATCAGTGGGGCGTGGGGAGTGTAACGGGTAGCCTGAGTGCCCTTCTTGCTCGCAGAGGATGGGATGGAGCCTGTTGATCTCCCGTGCTCGCGCAACGCGCGCCCTCAGAAGGCCCTCGTTGGACGCGCGCAATGGGAGATCAATCAGCCCCCATCCCTGAAAAAGTAACAAGCGAGCTTGGAAGGATCATTTGGAAGGATGAGGGGCGTTCGATGCGCGCAGTGAAAGGGCACTTCAGGCCACCCTCTAGGGAAAAGAAGTAACGGAGGAATGAGGAGGCTATGAAATCAGAACAAGAACGGACAGCACACGGTCGGTTTGTCCAGGCCTTACAGCACGAACATCTCACCTGTCCCAAGCCTGGATGCGGCGGAGCGATGAACATCACCGACCACACCCCCCATCTCGCCCGTATCAAGACGTACGAAGCCGAATGCAAACAATGTCATACGAAGGAACAGATTACCGGCAAAGAACAGCCGATCCCACCGTGGGACGGCGCCTCGATCACCATGATGGCTGAGGTGCATCTCCTACACGATCAACCCACTTGCCCCTTCGACGACACCCCCATCACCTTTACCTCCATGCCGAATCCCCGGCGCAAAGCCCGCTACCGCCTCTCCTGCTTCTACTGCGGCCGCCACGCAGAACTGAATTGGCCGCCGGCGGAAGCCAAGAGGTGAAGGGGATGGAGCGCTGATGATCTTCTGTGCTCGCAGAACGCGCGGCCTCGGAAGTGCCCTCGTTCGACGCGCGCAGTGAAGGATCAATCAGGCCCCACTCCCTGAAGTAGATAACGAGCGAGCTTGGAAGAATCATCTGAAACCTCGCTCGACGGCCGCAGTAGAACCAATCATGGGTGTCGTTCCGAGAGAGAAAACACGAGCGAGCTTGGAGGGAGCACTGAAAATTTACTCGATGGCCGGTTTTTGCAAACTACCGGACATTGGTGATCACAGCCTGACCAATGCGTCTGTTCGAGATCTGATAGTCAGGGCCGTACCAGCTGGCTTTTCCACTATGTATGTTTGAGGAGTCTCGACAAAGCGCGCATGGTAGCGACGTGCTATGGCTGGATACGGTCGTGGCCGGAAGCATCGTTGCACCAGATAATTAAGTGCTCCCACCTTATCAAGCTGCACTTTGTATGGTCCAGATACACTCGCCAGATTTTCGACGGCTGGTTGTGCTGAGACACTGTACGTGGCACCTGCCTCACGACCCAAGCGCCCCGTGTCCTGCCTCAAGATCGTAGGCTAACCGCGTCGCAGGATCGGTAGCGACATCACAACCGGTTGCAGTGGTCAGAAAAATGAGAAGCAACAACCAACGTGAATCACAGTCTATTCATGCGCTCTTCCGGTCATGCTGGATGACAAATAACATGGGCGACGGTAATGCTCTCACTGCGCGCATGCACCGATCACCTTCTGAGGTGAGGGGTGCGCGAGCACAAGAGCATCACCGTCGCTCATCCTCCCTCACCCGCTGCCTGAACAAAATAGGAAGGGCGACTGTCGAACTCTCGATTGCGCGCGTTCAACGAGGACATTCACAGATCGTGGCGTTCCGCGAGGAGATTGTCTTCCCTACTTCCTTCTCCCTCATCGCTGCTGAAACCACAAGTAGGCTGACGGGCGGAACGTCCGCCGCCATCGCCGAAGAGGGCGGGACACAACTTGCCGCAGCTCGCGACCGTTGCTCTTCGTGAGCAACGGCGAAGCGCGTACTGTTTGAGTCGCTTTGGACGAGTTTACGGGCTTCGAGCGAGCAAGGGCTAGTTGGGTGCCCTCGAAGGTGCAGGCGGCGGAGTTTCCGCCCGTCGGCCTACTTTCCGAACGCTTTTTTCAGCAGCGGCTCTATCTCGCCTTTGGCTGCCATCGGATCGAGAATATCCGTATCGCCGTAAAACTGCCCGTCGATGAACACCTTGGGAAGGGTCGGCCAGTTGGTCATCTTGACGAGCGCCTCCCGCTTGGTGGGTTGAGACAAGACGTCGATGAGTTCATACGGGTACCCGTACTTGTCGAAAAACTGCATCGTCTCTTTCGTGAACCCGCACATCGGCATTTGTTTGGTGCCCTTGCCGTAGATCAAAATCTTGTGCGCGGCGACTTCCTTGTTAATTTCTTCTTGAATGGGATCTGCCATGGGTCGGCCTCCTAGGTTTCATCTGTGGTTTTAGCTGTAATTTCGAGTGCATGAATCCGCCCATCTTTCAATGGGCCATCCAACGCTTGATAGATCAGACGATGCCGATCCAGCAGATTCTTCCCTGCGAAGGCTGCCGAGATCACCACCACTTTGAGATGATTCATCGTGCCGGTCCGATCCGAGACCGTGACTGCAGCATCCGGCATCGTCCGGCGCAGGTATTCTGTCAATACATCCGGCGTAATCATGGCCTCTCCAATCACATCCGAATAAGAATACCTTACCGCCAGACCCAAAGGCAATTCGAGACCCGCTGGAACTCGTTGCGGGACGAGCAGGGTCGATCGAGGTTCGAGGTTCCGGAACTTCGAGTCAGACGCCTTGATCGCGCATGTCTCGCGCGTTCACGCGTCACGCTCTCGGCGCTGGTGCTGGTGGTGGATTTCAGCACATGCTGGTGGATATCGACCACGCCTGAATGTGCCACTTCAGTTCAAGACTCCTCTTTGCAGGGAATTCTGAACTGTTTCCGTATGAGCATGCTGGCACACGCATTGCGCTTCAGGTGGGACAAGAACACGTGAGCCGACCATGACTCAACCACATCTACCTATCAACCAAGGAGGGTGCCATGGATGAGTTCAAGTCCGGGTTTTTTGTCGGGGGAGAGGCCTGCGAGGGACGAGTGCTCGTGGTAGACGACGAGCCCGATATTCGCAAAGTCGTGAAGATGACTCTGCAGAAGGCCGGCTATGAAGTCCTTGAAGCGGAAAACGGTGAGAAGGCGATCGAGGTCATCAATTCCGGCGAAAACCGGCTCCTCCTCGACGTCGTCATCTGCGACATTCGTATGCCGAAAATCAATGGAGCCGAAGCCGTCGCCTACTTCCGAAGCCACTACCCTCGCGTCCCGCTCATCGTGCTGACCGGCTTCCCGGATACCGATATGGCGACATCCTTCCTCCGGCAAGGCGTAGTGGATTATCTCGTCAAGCCGGTCGAAGGAGAAAAACTGAGATCGGCCGTTGCGCGGGCGATAGAACAGAGGGAGCTTGCAAAGCTGTGACAATGAGCCTGCCATCCTCCTCTGGGTCAAGGAGAGGCATTCCCCTCTTTGCTCTCCTCGGCACAGAGAGGCACAACCCTGCCACAGGAAGACAGCCTGAATGGAAAACTCTGACCATACCAGGGTCGCCATTCTAGGAGCAGGTCGCGGCGGCCTCGCGCTGCTGGATCTGCTGCACCACATCCCGTCGATTGAGATCGTCGGCATTGCAGACCGTAATCCTGCTGCACCAGGGCTGGAGCGCGCGCGTGAGCTTCGGATTCCCGTCACCACCAATATGCCGGACCTGATCGGCAACCATGGCGTAAGCCTGATTATGGATGTCACGGGCGATCCGGAGATGGAAACGTATCTGCATGCCAACAAACCTCCTACCGCCGATATCCTCAGTGGATCGGCCTCCCGGCTGCTGTGGGAGCTGGTCCTGCATGAATCCAAGCTGGAAGCCGAACTCCTCCAGTCAGAAAAGCTTGCGGGAATCGGCTCATTTGCCGCGGGAATCGCGCATGATATCAACAACCCCCTGCAACTCATTTTGGGCCTGGCGGAAAACCTCGCAGAGGAACGCGACCTGACCGCCGTTCACGAACAAGCCCGAGATATTATTGAAGCCGTCAAACGGACCAGTGCCATTTGCCGGGACCTCACCCGCTACTCACGGCGCGCATCTCCCCACGAGGACATGCTGGTGTCTGTGAACGAAAAGCTGGACGAGGCGCTGAAAATCGCACGCTACGCGTCAAGTCTTCACGATATTGAGATGATCAAACATTACCAGTCCGGCGCCGACGTCAAAGGCAATCCGGATGAGTTACTGCACGTCTTCGTCAACCTCATCACCAATGCGGTTCATGCTATGGAACGCGTCGGCGGCACACTGACGCTCGAGACCATGCTCCTTGACGGACAGGTCGGCGTCCGAATCTCCGATACGGGATGCGGCATCGCCTCGGACAAAATCCCCGAGATTTTCGAGCCGTTTTTCACGACAAAGGCTCCCGGCAAAGGCACGGGGCTGGGACTCTATAACGTCAAGACCATCGTCAGCAAAATGCACGGCACGATTGCTGTCGACAGTCAGATCGATAAGGGAACGACCTTTACCTTGACCTTCCCCAACGCCGAGTCGGCTGCACAAGGATATCTGTCATGAATCCCGCACCTCCCCCGTCTCGCGCTGAAACGAGGTGGGGGCTCCAACTCAAACTGATTCTGTCCATGTTGCTCGTGGGGGTGGTCCCCCTCATGGTGGGTCTCGGTCTCGCCTTTTGGCAAGGCTCTCGCGAGATCCAGGTCGTCAGCGGCGAAAGCTTCAAGGCTCTTGCCGAGGAGACCGCACGAAAAATCGATCTCTTGATGTCGGATGAAGTCGCCCGAACTTCACGGATTGCGGCAGACCCTTCGATTATCCTCGATCTTGAGCAACGGCGCGATGCCCTCCTGGACATGACGGAAGCTGAGCGTCGCCGGGCGGTGGACAGGCTCAAAGCAGGATGGGAGGCCAAAGATCCCGCGGCAGTTCAGGCCATCACGGGAAACAAGATGGCCGGCCTCATTCAGGAGTACCTCTCGGGAGCCAAGAGCGAAGCCGATCAACTGATCCCGCAAGTGGTTCGGTCTGCCACCAAGATGTTGTACATCACCGACATGGAGGGCAATCTGGTTGCCGCGTTGACCACGATGCCTCCCTTTTCCAATAAAGACACGGCCTGGTGGAAAGGCGCCTCCCATCGCGGGGTCGGCCAGCTCTTCATCGAAGATGTGCACTTCGATGAACGTGCCCAAACCTATGTCATCAGCATCTCGCTTCCCATTATGGATCGCATCCGATATGGACCAGTCGGCGTGCTCCATCGCGTGATCGACGCCAAAGAGTTGATGTCGCCCTCGATCTCGCCCATTCGATTCGGCAAGACCGGGCATGTGATGCTGATCGATCAGCGCGGCATCGTCATGAGCTGCCCCATTCTTCCGACCGGCGTCCCACTCTCCGACGCACAGCTCATTCCCCTCGTCACGCCTCCTCAGCCAGGCTGGGTCAGTGCGCCGAGCGACGGCCACGGCGGACAATCGACTTCGATTATCGGATTCGCCCCGGTGCCGGAAACCAGCCGAGCCACCAATAGCGATAGGGGCAAAGGCTCCTGGCACACCTTCGTGTGGCAAGCCTCTGACGAACTCTTTGCCCCGATTCGTCACTTCCTCACCTGGATGGCCGTATTCAGTCTCATCGCCGTCGGATTGATGACGTCTCTCGGCTACCTTGCGGCCAATCGAATCGTCATGCCGGTTCGCCGATTACAAGCCGCGGCACAATTGATCGGGCGCGGTGAGCTTCGGCAGCCCATCGACATTCAGACCGGCGATGAGCTTCAGGATCTGGCCGACGAGTTCAATCGAATGAACCGCCAATTGGAAGCCGCCTTTGCAGGCCTGACCGATCAAGTGACCATTAAAACGCAACAAGTGGAGTCCCTGCTTCACTCGACGGACCAGATCCTGGATGCAGTCCCAACCCCGATCATCATGGTCGATCAAGACGAACAGGTGCAGTACATCAATCGGGTCGGACGCGACTCCTTTCAGGCCATACTTGACTCGACTCAATCGATCCCGTTGTTCGACATACTTCCCGTCGATGCCGCTGTACGAGAGCACCTGCGAAAAGAATTCAGACGTGCGCGAAGCGGAGACAGCGCCCCAACAGCGTCCGGGGCAGAGGACGTCGCTGTCGTCAACACCCCCCGTGACCCGTTGGCCCCCATGGTGGGAACGGCAGAAGCCAGGCAATCGACAGGAGATTCAGATTGGCCCCCGGCGGTATCACTATCAGTGGTTCCACATGGCGGGAAGAAACCAGGGAGAGGATCGGATCGGTCTTGTCTTCAGGGATACGACCGATGACAGCCGTCTCCAAGATCAACTCATCCAGGCCGAGAAATCGGGCAGCCTTGGGACTCTCACCGCCGGAATCGGACATGAGTTGAACAATCCGCTCTTTGGAATTCTCGGACTGGGAGAAGCCATCGAAGAAGAAGCCAACCTCGACCGCGTCAGATCCTATGCCCGCGACATCGTCCAACATGGCCGTCGAATGGCCGCTATTATTCGAGACTTCACCGGCGTCACAGCCCGCGAGACATCGGACCAACGGCAACCAGTTCATCTCGAACAGGAACTCGATCAGGCCATCGCAACACTCACGGGAAGCATAGACGCCTCAGGACTCACGATCCAGCGAACGTACGCGGGGGACACCTGTGTGCTGGCCCTTCCCGACCAACTCAGACAGGCGTTCACAAACTTGTTGACGAATGCCGTTCAAGCAATGAAGGGCCGAGGTATCTTACATCTCTCAACATCCCTGACTGAGACATCGGTCGTAACCACGATCGCAGATTCAGGCCCCGGCATTCCGAAACAGCATCTGTCAAAAATTTTCGATCCATTCTTTACCACCAAGGGACAGGGCGAAGGATCCGGACTCGGCCTGACCGTCGCGCGCCGCATCATCAAGAAATTTGGAGGGGACATCAGAATTGAGAGCCAGGAGGGAACCGGCACCTCGTGCATCGTCACCCTCCCGGCAATTCCGCTTCTGCCGCCCACACAGGAGGTTTCATGCACCGAGTCAACGTCTCGCTCTACGCCGCAGCCCTCATCGTCCTAATCTTCGGACTGTGGTGGGGGCCCTATCCCCTCTCCGCAAAGGAACGTCCTGGATCGTCCGGCATCCCGCCGGAAAAAGCGGCGGCCTATATCTATGACGTCATCAAGGCCGATCGCACACTCTACACGACGGAAATCGTCAATCGACTCCAGGCGAAAGGCGTCACTACGGCGTCCGAACATTGGGAGCAGGAGAACGCCCTCATGTTGCCGGCCCAGTTTCTCCAGCATTCGGGCAAGCTGGCAGCCGAGAACGGAAGCGGAATCCGGTATCGACTGATCGGTCTCTGGCCTATTTACCGGCGCAACGCTCCGGCGAGCGACCTGGAACGCAACGCACTGGAGTCTCTTCGGAAGAATCCCGACCTGCCGGTCACCGGAATCGTGACCAGTGGGCGCAAACAATACTTTCAGGCGATCTATCCAGACCTCGCCGTCTCACCGGCCTGTGTCGACTGCCACAACAGTCATCTGCTCAGTCCGAAACGGGACTTTAAGCTCAACGATGTGATGGGCGGGATCGCCATCACCATTCCGCTGGAATAGGGTATCAAGAGGACACGGCAGTGAGAGCTGCGGCTTCGTCATGGAATGGATGCGAACTGGAGAGGACCGAGAAACCTATCGGTGGGCGTCGCCACCGGACTCTTTGTCAAGCACCACGACCTGCTTCACCCGGTGTGCGGAGAGATCATGGACACTGCCCGGCAACTTCGGAAGGTCGTCGGACCAGGCGGCGACTCCCATATCCGTCGTACCTTGGAGCTTGGCGCCTTCTTCCATGATGAGCACCGGCGTCAGGACTTCTCCAATGAGCGTTGCCGTCTTCAACAACTGGATTCGCTCATTCGCCGTCACCTTCGCCTTGATGCGGCCGCTGCTGACCACCGTGCCGGCCGTGATCGTTCCCTGCACCAATCCATCCTCGCCGATGATCACCTGCCCCTTGGTCTGAATTTCGCCGTCGAGGCGGCCATCGATTCGCACCGTCCCTTCAACATGAATCTCGCCCTTCAACACCACCCCTTTGGCCAAGAGGGTAATGTTGTCGTCTCCAGCAAAATTATTATTCCGCATACGTCATTCCCCCTTCCACACCTGAACGTTGACGCCAGCATACACCATTCTTCTTCGTGAGGACTAGGAGAATCCAAAAGTATGTCGGAGCCGTTCCCATATTCCCCCTCCATGCACCTCACAGTAGACGCTGGGCTCCGTACCCTCGATGAACACCTCCGATACCTGCTCGGGACATTGTGACGTGGCCAACTGCCCGGTCTTCGGATCGATGTTGCGAGCGACGACACCGAGCGGCATCACGAATGCCGGGACAGTGGGCGGAATGATCCTGCGCGCGAGATCCATCCAAATCGGCAGGGCTGCCTGCGATCCCGTGAGACGCAGAGGCCGTTCATCGTCAAATCCCACCCAGACCCCGATGACCACGTCGGACGTGTAGCCCACAAACCAGGCGTCGCGATAGCCGTCGGTTGTGCCGGTTTTCCCGGCCACCGAGCCTTGGAGCCCAATCGCTCTGGCTTTACTCGCAGTGCCCCGCTGGATAACGCCTTCGAGGAGAGACGTCAACACATAGGCCCCTTGCGGCGAGGCCGCCTGCTGCCGATCCGGCACGGCATTCCAGACAATGTCCCCCTGTCGATCTCTAGTCGATCGCACTGCAGCCGGCTTGACGGCGATCCCTCCGTTGGCGACCGCTCCATACGCCGCCGTGATCTCCATCAACGACACCGACGAACTGCCCAAGGCCACCGACGAAAGATCGTCGCCGATCGCGCTCGTCACACCAAGACGATGCAGCAGCTGCACGATCGGCTTAGCCCCCAGGGTCTTGGCCGCCCGCACCGCCGGCACATTGAACGACTGTTCCAACGCGTTCCGCACGGTGACAGGCCCGTGAAATTGTTTGTCGTAGTTCTGCGGAGACCAGGGACCGTTCTCCGACTCAAAGGTCACCGGCTCGTCCACCAACAAGCTCGCTGCGGTCAACTGGCCGGCCTGCCCCTCACGGGCCGCTTCCAGCGCCGCAAGATAGACGAAGGGTTTGAAGAGCGAGCCCGGTTGCCGCCGCGCCTGAACGGCGCGATTGAATTGACTCTGCCGGTAATCCCGCCCTCCCACCAGTGCCAGAATGGACCCGGTCTTAGGATCGAGCACCACCACCGCCCCTTGCACCGGCTCCATCGCACTCTTGAGATGGGGATGCGCAGCCTCTAACTTGGCCAGTCCTTTCTCCAACGATTCGGTGGCCGCCTGCTGGATCATCGGATCGAGCGTACTGTCGATCCGCAAGCCCTCCGGCAAGGGGACCACACCGGCCTCCTCTACCTGGCGAAGCACGGCATCGACGAAGTAGGGCGCATCGGTCAGGACGTCCTCTGACCGATGCACGCGCACCGGTTCATTCATCGCACGTTTCCAGACCTCTTCCGTCAGGAGACCTGTCTCCCGCAGCCGCCGCAACACGACATCGCGCCGCTGCTTCGCCTGCTCAGGATGTTTCGTCGGCGCATAACTATTGGGCCCCTTGATCAAACCGGCGATCATCGCGATCTCTTCGACCGTCAATTCCTGAAGGGTCTTGCCGAAATAGCGATGGGCTGCCTCGCGCACCCCATAGATCGAGACGAATCCCGCCTGCCCGAGATAGATTTCATTCAAATAGCTTTCAAGGATGTCTTGTTTCGTATACTTCACTTCCAGTACCAGCGCCGCCAGGGCTTCTTTGAATTTTCGTCCCATCGTCCGCTGCGGCGAATAAAATAAATTCTTCGCCAGTTGCTGCGTGATCGTGCTGCCGCCCTGCACCACCCCGCCCTTGGTGAAATTGGTCCAGACCGCCCGTCCAACAGCAACCGGATCGATGCCGAAATGGGAATAGAACCGGTGATCTTCGATGGTCAGGACCGTCTCAACGATCCGTGGAGGAATCTGCGCCAACGGAATCCATTCGCGCACCTGGCGCGACTCACCGCGCACCCCGCTCAGGAGTTCCGGTTCCAGAAAGACGGAAAAGAGCGGCGTCCCATCAAGCGGAGACAGGACCTCCACCACTCGCCCCTGATCCAACGGCAACGTCACCATCGTCGCGCCGACATAGCCCTCCGGCTGCGGATGGAGATAGACCGTCAAGGCCTCTTCGGTCAGCCGATAGTCGCCAGGAGACTGCACCGGCACGTTCACTCGTCGATAGCCCAACCGTTGCAGCCGCTCAAGAAGGCGGCTGTGCACAAGCGAAAGATCGGGTTGCAGCAGGAATGGCCCACTGTACAGACGCAGCGGAGGATGCTCGTCGCTCTTGGGCAGGGCAAGAAAGGTCGCCAAATACGCGCCATAGGCCACAACGACGAGGCCGAGCGCGGCAACGAGGCCTGCCAGGACCAGACTCGCATATGTCACCCATCGTGCAGGTCTATTCACGATTCTAGCCCGCATTGTTCATGACGGTTCGTCGCGAAATCGCCGAGCTGCGTCGCGAGACCAGCACGCGGAGCTCAGGGAACTGGCTCCGACGTCTGCGGCGGTGCCTGTCCCGCTGCTCATCGGACAGGGACAGGCGCCAAAAAGAATGGCGCCAGTCCCCGACAGTACGGTGAGGGTCTGAGGGGCGAGCCTGCTGGCCGAAGGCTCGTCGTAGCAGCAGATCGGTGATTGTAGCAGAAGCGTTCATGAATAATGCGGGCTGTAACCTCACCACAGCATAACAAACGAGCGGGACACGCGAGAGGAGCGAGACTGGTGCGTCACGTTATTTGGTTGGACCAGATTAACCAGATAAACTAGAAACCAACCGTTCACGCCTTACGAGTTCCGACCTTCTGAGGAAGAAGGGAACCGACAACCATCCCTGTCGCCGCCATGATAAAGCCGACCAGTTGCGGCGGCCAGATCGAATCGCTGGGACTGAAGATTTCCAGCGCCAGCCACGTCGTAAGTCCGGCCGCGATGGCGCAGAGGGCGCCCTGGGTGGTCGCGCGAGACCAATAGAGGCCGGCTGCAAGCGGTACAAAGGCCGCCACCAACGTGACTTTGTAGGTATTGACGAGCATCGAATAGATGCTGGCATCGGACATCAGCGCGATCGTCAAATCGACCGCGGCAAAGGTCATCAAGACCAGGCGCATGATCCGCAAGAACTCTCGATCGGTGAGGTCCGGCCACACGCGCTTGATGACGTTCTCGCTCAGGGTCACCGAGGGAGCGAGCAACGTCGCGCTCGAGCAGCTCATGACGGCCGAAAGTACCGCTCCGAAAAACAGAATCTGCGCGACGATCGGCGTATGTTGGAGGATGAGCGTCGGCAACACCAGTTGCGAATCTTCCACGAGCAGCCGCCCAAACTTTGCCGGATCGATAAGCGTGGCCGAATAGGCGAGGAACATCGGGACGAAGCAGAACAGAAAATAGATCCCTCCGCCAAGGACTGAACCACGCACCGCCGTCCGCTCGTCTTTCGCCGAGGTGATGCGCTGAAACACATCTTGCTGGGGAATCGATCCCAGCATCATGGTGATACCTGCGCCGATGAAAGGGATCCACGCGTTGAGACTCGCCGGTGGAAAGAAATCCAACTTTCCCGCCTGCGCCGCATGGTCCACCACCGCACCGACCCCGCCCGTCAGCCCACTCACGACAGAAGCAATATAGAGCAGGCCGCCCATGATGACGCTGAGTTGGACAAAATCGAGAATGGCCACGGAGAACATGCCGCCGAAGGTCGTATAGGTCAACACGATGACCGCACCGAGAACCATTCCGAGTGGCTGGCTCACCGCCCCGTCTGTCACGACGTTGAACACCAAACCCAACACTTTGAACTGAGCCGCGACCCACCCCAGATACGACGCCACGACACAGAGGGTGCAGAGTACTTCTACCGTTTGGTTGTACCGGAGCCGGTAGTAGTCTCCGACGGTAAGAAGGTTCAGTCGATACAACCGTGGGGCAAAGAACAATCCGGCCAGGATCAAACACAAACTCGCGCCGAACGGATCAGCGACGACCCCGCGCAAGCCATCCTTGACAAAGGTCGCCGGCATCCCCACCACGGCCTCCGCGCCGAACCAGGTCGCGAAGACCGTCGCGGTGACGATCGGCAGCGGCAAGCTCCGACCGGCCACCGCAAAATCTTTTGCGGTATGGACCCGCCTGGCGGCAGCCAGTCCGATCCCCACCGACACAAGTAAATAGAGAATGACGAATCCGAGAATCATGGAGGCAGCTTAGGCATACGTGTGGGCGGATTCTAGCGAGGATGCTGCAAAAGTCCGCCAGCTGCGTTCTCGCATCGCTCAGACCCTCAACGGACCCGCGCTCACTAACTCGGAGCGCGCACAGACGTGGTGCTCTTATTCGTCGCACCGTGCGCCCCAGAGGCTACGCCTCCGGTTTCGACCCGCCTGCGGCCTTGCCCGCGGAACGGCGCGTCTTGGCGCGCCGGGGTTGGGCGGGTGAGACGTCTGGCCTTTTTGAGCATCCTGCGGGAATGGTCTCCCATTGTGCCATCTGGTTCAACTAAATAGACGAGACAGACCAAACAAACAAGACCAACCAACTAGCCCTCTGTTCTCTCGAGGAATCGCATGGTAGGCTAATAACAGGTGCTACCGAGAGGGATGGCTATGAATGATCACAACTTCCATCGTCGAGAACTCTTCTCGGAAGACACCAGGGCTGTGGCCATGGATCCTCATCGGGGCGATCGGAATAGGGATGGTGTTGGCAGGGTTACCGGCTCAGGCAAGCGAGTCGCAAGCCCCGTGGGAATGTTCGAATTATACCGGCGACGCCCATACCCGTTGTGTGGAGACCTTCGCCGAGGCGCAGCGCGACCAGATCGCAGCACTCCAAGAAAAAGTGCAAACCCAACAAGAGACCGTCAATCTCTTGAAAAACCAGCTCGACCGCCAAGCCTCTACGAATGCCGATCTGCAACGTCAACTGGCACGACCACCTGCCGTCGTGCAAACGGTCCCACCCCTCTACGCCTATCCCCCTGTGGGATTCAGCCTCTACATGGGCAGCCCCTGGATCTACGGACCACCATATTATTATTCCCCGTTCTTCTACGGCTCGTACTACTACGGACCACGTCACCGTGGCCACCGTTGGTAACCAAGCCGTCCTCGTCGTTCGTGAAGCGTGAAACGTCCCAGGCCAGAAACGAATGACGCTTCACGGGTTTTGAGTACGACGCTGGCGGACTTTTTCAGCATGCTGCTAGGAGCCTGTCCGACATTACCTTCGTCACGAGGCGAAGGAGGTGGGGCCGGATGCGAGGCCGCAGGCCCGGAAAAACCGGAGGTGTATTCACTGGAATACATTGAGGATTTTTCCGGGCCGAGAACGACGCAGATGGTTGCAGATCATTCGCCGTAGTAGAACGGTCAATGTTGGAGAGGCTCCTAGGCATAATTTTCTTGAGCTCTAACCCGATATCGCATACCCTACACAAGTTCCAGGCCCTGTGATATCAAGTCTTTTGCAGTCACCACACATAAAAGAAAGGACAGCTCATGCGCTTCGTTGTTTCCTGCTTGGTCACCGTGCTCTGCCTTGGGACCACTGCGGCATTCGCTGCAGCCCCAGAGCCCACGACCGATGAACAAAAAACCCTCTATGCCTTGGGATTAGCCATCAGCCAATCGCTCGGGACCTTCAACCTGAGCGAGTCTGAACTCGATCTCGTGAAGTCCGGCATTAGCGATGGGGTCTTCAAAAAGGCACCTAAAGTAGACCTCCAGACATTCGGCCCGAAGATTCAACAACTACAACAGGCCCGCGCCTCGGTCGTCGCAGACGCGGAGAAGAAAGCAGGGGCCGCGTTCCTCGCGAAAGCTGCGGCAGAGCCAGGCGCCAAGAAAACCGAGTCCGGCGCAATCCTCACGGTCATCAAGGAAGGGAACGGCGCGACCCCGAAAGTCACGGATACGGTAAAGGTGCACTATCACGGTACCCTGACCGACGGGACGGTCTTCGATAGTTCCGTCAAGCGGGGCGAGCCGGCCACCTTCGGATTGAATCAAGTGGTCAAGTGTTGGACGGAAGGGGTCCAGCTCATGAAAGTCGGCAGCAAGAACAAATTAGTCTGCCCGTCCAATCTAGCCTATGGCGACAAAGGCGCGCCCCCCCTGATCAAGCCCGGCGCGACGTTAGTGTTCGAGGTCGAACTCCTCGAGATCGTCGCTGCCAAGTAGTTCCCCAGTGTTCCCTTCACAAGGTCGAGCGGGAGAATGTCCCGCTCGACCTCGCGTAGCCACTCATTCGACGGAAGGTTTGCCGAGTAGCGAGATGAGGGGAGCTTTCCTGGGAGCCCCCTTACTATGCAAATTTGTCTTGACCCCCATCGCGACATCACATACTTTACACAGCTTCAAGCCTTGTGACATCGGCTCCGTTACAGTCACACATAATGAAAGGACCGCTCATGCGTTTCGTTGTCTCCTGCTTTGTGACCATGCTCTGCCTCGGAACCACTGCGGTATTCGCAGCAGCCCCAGAGCCCACAACCGATGAACAAAAAACTTTCTACGCCTTAGGATTAGCCATTAACAACTCGCTCAGCAACTTCAACTTGAGCGAGCCTGAGTTCGAGCTCGTGAAGTCCGGTATAGCTGATGGATTCTTTAAACGACCTCCCAAGGTGGACCTCAAGGCGTTCGGCCTGAAGATTTCAGAACTGCAACAGGCCCGCGCCTCGGTCATTGCAGAAGCGGAGAAGAAAGTGGGGGCTGCGTTCCTCGCGAAAGCCGCGGCAGAATCCGGCGCCAAGAAAACCGAGTCCGGCGCGATCCTCATAACCATCAAGGAAGGGAACGGCGCCACGCCGAAAATCGCGGATATCGTGAAGGTGCACTATCTCGGCACCCTGGTCGACGGAACAGTGTTCGATGATTCCGCCAAGCAGGGTGGTAACCCGGCCACGCTCCGAGTGAACGAAATGAGCAAGTGTTGGGTGGAGGGAATACAGCAGATAAAAGTCGGGGGCAAGAGCAAGTTGGTCTGCCCGTCGAATCTCGGCTACCGCGACAAAGGCTTGCCCCCCCTTATCAAGCCCGGCGCGACGTTGGTGTTCGAAATCGCGCTCCTTGAAGTCGAGGTTCCGAAGTAGCCCCGCCTTGCTGTCTTCCAAGGTCGAGCGAGGCAGTCTCCTGCTCGACCTTGGAACCTGACAACGTCATTCTTCGATTACGAAGGCGCCGATTCAGACGACGTGTGGCCGGCGAAGGTCGTGTCGATCGGGGGGCCAGACTCGAATTCGTAGTTGTATGGGACAAGTCCTTCGATTCCGATCACCCCCAGGCCTCGCGTCACATTGCTCCCCTTGAACGACTGCGTTTCGACACGGCCGCCCATTTGCAGATCGTAATACTTCTGGATAAACCGCCCATACAGCAGTTGAAAATCCACATCGTAATCCGCTTTGAAGGCGGTGTCCTTCTGCCCTTCGCTTTTGAACCAGAGTCGGTTGTAGTCCCCGCCGTACCAGCCCTCGATGTCCCACCGGTAGTCGTCATGCCCTTGACTCCCACCTGTGCTTGGGCGGTATTCGAGAACGTCGATGAGAGTAAATAGACGATGCTCCTGATCGTTGACGGGAGCAGGCCAGCTCGCCTGGCGAGGAAAACTTAGACCGCGTGCCTTCCTGCTCGGCGGAAGGACCGACGGTCACAGAGGCCTTGGAAACGGTGGAGCCAGCTGGGACCTTTCCGTGTGGGGCCGTATCAGTCGTCGTTGACTCGATTGAAGGTGGCGCAGCGATGACCGGCACGACGAGGCCGTTGCCCAACAGCACGGCACAAGCCGCTGCAAGGACGCGTGCGGAGAATCTGGCAGAAAAGCCTGTTCCGATCATTATTCCGACACTTCGACGACCCGAAACATCCCCGCTTCCATGTGAAGGAGCAGATGGCAGTGAAACGCCCAGCGTCCCGGAGCATCCGCGCTAATGGCGACGGACAACCGTTCTGCCGGCTTCACGATAACCACGTGTTTCCGCGGCAAGTACGCGCCGGCGCCATTTTCCAGATGCATCCACATCCCGTGCAGATGGATCGGATGCTCCATCATCGTGTCGTTCACAAATGTCATGCGTAGACGCTCGCCGTAGCGAAAGCGAACCGGTTCTTTGGCTTCTGAGTACTTCTTGCCGTCGAACGACCACATGTACCGGTTCATGTTGCCCGTGAGATGGAGCTCAATCTCGCGCTCCGGCTCCCGCTGGTCGGGGTAGGGCACAAGACTTTTCAAATCTGTGTAGAGCAGCACCCGCCGCTCACTGCCTTCCAGTCCTCTCCCTGGTTCCCCCATACGGTTCCGTGAATACTCGGCCACCATTTGATTGCCGGGACCATGATCGTCCGGGCCATGCTTGACGGGTTCGGCGCCGGGTATCTTCGAGCGGCCTTGATCGTCCGCATTCATGGCCGGCATTGTGTGCAGGCCTTGCTCGGGCTGCACGCCATGAATCATGTTCTCTGTGCGGATTGTCGTCAGAAGGTTTCATCTTCTGGATGTCGCCGGCGGGCTCCATCTCATGCGTTGTCATGCCGCCATGGGGGTCCTTCATGCCTCCCATGTCCATGCCCTCCATACTCATGCCCATATCCTCCATCGTTCGAAGCGGTCGGGGCCGACGCTCAGGGATCGCCGCCGCCATGCCCGTTCGCGGCGCGAGCGTGCCGCGCGCATAGCCGCTGCGGTCCATGGTCTCGGCAAAAATGGTATATGCGCGATCCTCGACAGGTTCGACGATGACATCGTAGGTCTCCGCCACTCCTATGCGAAACTCATCCACCGCGACAGGTTGGACGTTCTGTCCGTCCGCCTGCACGACTGTCATCATGAGCCCCGGAATGCGCACATCGTAGAAGGTCATACTAGCCGCGTTGATAAATCGCAGCCGCACCCGCTCACCTGGACGAAACAGCCCCGTCCAGTTGCCGGCTGGCGACAAGCCGTTCATCAAATAGGTGAAGGTGTACCCGGTGACGTCCGCGAAGTCCGTCGGATCCATCCGCATCTGGTCCCACATCAAGTAGTTCTTGATCGCCGTCCATAGACCCATGCGCCTGACATCGGTCAAGAACTCACCCGCGGCACGTTTCTGGAAATTGTAGTAGCCTCCTTGCTTCTTCAGATTGGAGAGCAGCGCTTCTGGCGATTCAAAACTCCAATCCGAAAGCATCACCACATACTCACGCTCATAGCGAAAGGGCTCCGGCTCGATGGGATCGATGATCATCGGCGCATACATGCCCCGCATCTCGTGCCGCACTGCTGACTAGGAAGGCACAGATTCGGGACGACGTCTGGTCTGGCGAAGGTCGTCGTCAATCGGGGAGCCTGAATTTCGCATACTTCGACGCTTCCAGACAAAGTACAGGACCGGAATGACGATCAGCGTCAGGATGGTCGAGCTGACCATGCCGCCGATCATCGGTGCCGCGATCCGTTTCATGACGTCGGCGCCCGTGCCGGTGGTCCACATAATGGGGAGCAATCCGCCCATGATCGCGGCGACCGTCATCATCTTGGGCCGCACCCGCTGGACCGCGCCTTCCATAATGGCTTCTCGTAGGTCTTGTGCCGTCGTCATGCGGCCTTCGCGTACCCGCCGCTCATAGGCCTCGTCGAGATAGACGAGCATGACCACGCCCGTCTCCGCCGCCACGCCGGCCAGGGCGATGATGCCCACCCAGACCGCCACGCTCAAGTTGTAGCCCAGATAGTCGAGATACCAGATGGCCCCGATCGCGGCGAAGGGAACGGACAGGAGCACGATCAGCGATTTCGCCAGCGAACCGAAGTTGAGATAGAGCAGCAAGAGAATGATCCCAATGGTCACGGGGACGACCAGCTTTAACCGTTCTTCGGCCCGCACCAGATGCTCGTATTGACCGGTCCAGATCAGCCGGTAGCCGGAGGGTAATGTCACTCGGTCTCGCACCGCACGTTGGGCGTCTTGGACATAGCCGCGCAGGTCGCGTCCACTGACCGCGACCGAGACCAAACCGGCCAGCGCTCCCGCTTCATCCGCAATCGACGGCGGCCCCTGAGTGATGACCATCTCTGCGATTTGTCCGAGTGGAATCTGCGCGCCGCTTGGCGTGGGGATCAGCACCCTCTTGAGCCGGTCTGGGTCATCGCGCAGTTCGCGCTTGTAGCGGACATTGACCGGATACCGCTCGCGCCCCTCGACCGTGGTCGTCACGGTTTCTCCCCCGATGGCTGAGGTGATCACCGCTTGCACATCTCCCACCGTCAGGCCATAGCGGGCCGCTTCGCGTCGGTTCACGGTGAGATCCAGGTAATACCCTTCATTCAGCCGTTCGGCAAACGCGCTTTTCGTGCCCGGCACGTTTGCCAAGACTTGCTCGATCTCCAAGCCGATTTTCTCAATGGTCTTCAGATCCGGCCCCAGGACTTTGATGCCGACCGGGCTGCGCACACCGGTCGTGATCATCTCGGTGCGAGTCTGAATCGGCATCCACCAGATATTCGGAAATCCAGGAATGCGCAGCTTGGCATCCATCTCATCCAATAAACGATCCCAGGTCATGCCGGGTCGCCATTGCGCTTCCGGTTTGAGGGTGACCGTGATCTCGGCCATTCCGACAAAGGCCGGATCGGTGGCCGTCGGGGCCTTCCCCATCTTGCCGAACACTCGTTCCACTTCCGGGAAGGTCGTGAGCAACTGATCCTGGACCTGCAACACCTTGGCCGATTCAGGAATCGAGAGGCCGGGGACAGTGGTCGGCATGTAGAGAATGGTGCCCTCGTTCAGCGGCGGCATGAATTCCGCGCCGAGGCGGGAAAAGATCGGCGCCGTGAATCCCACGACCACCACCGCCAGTCCGAGCGTCAGCCACCGGACGCGCAACGCGCCGGAGATGATGGGTCGATACAGCGCGACCAACAGCCAATTCAACGGATTCTTGGCCTCCGCTCTGATGCGCCCCCGGATCAGGAGGACCATCAGTACAGGAGCCAAGGTCACCGAAAGCGCTGTGGCGAAGAGCATCGAGAAAGTTTTGGTATAGGCCAACGGCGTAAACAGTCGCCCCTCCTGGGCTTCCAGCGCGAAGATCGGCAGGAACGACACGGCGATCACCAGCAGCGAGAAGAACAAGGGACGGCCGACTTCTTTGGCCGCCGCGATGATGGTCTCGATCCGGTCTGCATGTGGACGTTGTTCCAACCGCTTATGCGCGTTCTCCACCATGACGATGGCCGCGTCCACCATCGCGCCGATGGCAATGGCGATGCCACCGAGCGACATGATGCTGGACGTGATATGCAAGTAGGCCATCGGGATGAAGGCCAGCAGCACCGCCACGGGCAGGATGAGAATCGCCACCAGGGCGCTGCGCAGGTGAAACAGAAATACTATCGCGACCAGGCTGACGATGAGGCTCTCCTCCACGAGCTTCTCGCGGAGCACGGCAATGGCCCGATGAATGAGATCGGACCGGTCATAGGTGGGAACGATGTGGACGCCTTTCGGCAGGGCCGGCGTGATCTCTGCCAGCCTTGCTTTGATCCGCTCGATCACGGCGAGCGCGTTCTCGCCGGCCCGCATGATCACGATGCCGCCGACCGTCTGGCCCTTGCCGTCCAATTCAGCGACGCCCCGACGCTGGTCCGGCCCGATGTGGACATGGGCAATGTCCCGGATCAAGATGGGCGTGCCGCGTCCATCCGTCCCGACCGGGATCAGCTCAATATCATCAATCGAGCGCAGGTAGCCTCTCCCTCGAATCACGTATTCCGTGCCGGCCATTTCTAAGACACGGCCGCTCACCTCCGCATTGCTGTTCCGGACCGCTTCGATGATCGTCTTGATCGGTAACCGGTAGGCGGCCAACGTGTTCGGGTCCACTTCGATTTGATACTGCTTGACGAACCCGCCGACCGCCGACACTTCTGCCACGCCTGGCACACTTTCCAGTTGGTAGCGCAGATACCAATCTTGCAGACTGCGGAGCTGCGCCAGGTCGTGTGCGCCAGACTCATCGACCAGTGCATACTGATACACCCACCCGACCCCGGTCGCGTCAGGACCTAGCGTCGGCGTGACGCCGGAGGGCAGCTTCCCGGTCAGCTTTTGCATGTACTCCAGCACACGACTTCTTGCCCAGTACAAGTCCGTCCGGTCTTCGAAGATCACATAGACATACGAGACCCCGTATTCTGAAACCCCCCGCACTCGTTTGACTCTCGGCCCGGCCAGCAGGGACGTGACGATCGGATACGTGACCTGGTCTTCAATCAACGTGGGGCTGCGCCCCTGCCACTCGGTGTAGATGGTCACCTGGACATCGGACAGGTCCGGAATCGCATCCAGCGGAACCTGAAATCCAGCCCACAGGCCCCAGCTTGCCAACAGCAAGACAAAGAGGATGACCAGAATCGGATTGCGGGCGCTTCCTTCAATGAGTCGCGCGATCATGATGGATTACATGCCTCCCCCGGCGACCGAGAACTGAAACTTTTCGGCAATGGGCGGTCGCCCTGGTACCGTCACATTGACCGTCACCACCCAGGTGCCGCCCATACCGAACAGCACCGTACCTTCGTAGAGCCCATCCTTGGTGTGGCGAGCCGTCACCTTGGAATCGGTCATTCCCGGCATCGGCATCGTATAGACGAACACGACTTGCGCATTGGTCACCGGCTTGCCGGCCTGATCTGTCAGCGTGAGCTTGAGCAGCACGTTACCGGCCTTGGGATTTTCCGGCACCGTCGTCAAGGTGAGAGAGAATCCGGCGACCTGACGGGTCTCTGGAACGGATGGTCCTTTCATCCCCTCCATGCCCTTCATCCCTTCCATCCCCTTCATCCCCTGCATCCCCTTCATGCCCTCCATCTCCCATGTCCATGCCTTCCATCTTGCCCTCGTACGCACCGCGCATCTGCCAATCGCCCATGCCGATCCGGCCCATCATGGCCTGCATGCTCGAAGCCGATGTCAACTTGCTCTCCGCGTCCAACAGGAAATTGGCCGAGGTCACGATCCGATCTCCTTCTTTGAGTCCTTCCAGCACTTCCACGGAATCCTGGCTCCTGCGGCCAAGCTTGACCGGATACGGCGCGTAGGCTCCTTCGCCACGATCCATGAACACGAGTTGCCGAAGTCCGGTGTCCAGTACGGCTTCCTTGGGCACAACCAACGTCCTCGCCGCATCGGTCTGCAAGGTGACGGTTCCGAACATGCCGGGCTTCAGTCTGAGTCCAGGATTCGGCATTTCCACCCGCACGCGCACCGTGCGGGCCTCGGTATTCAGCGTGGAGTAGATGTACGAGACCGTGCCCCGAAACGTTTCTCCTGGATACGCGGCGAACGTGACTGAAGCCGGCTGGTTGAGTGTCACCGCCGCGACCTCGGACTCATAGATGTCGGCAGAGATCCAGACCGTGGAGAGATCCGCCACCTCATACAGTGTCGTGCCTGGTTCCACATATTTTCCAGGCACGGCCTCTCGCTTCAGGACGATCCCGGAGGACGGGGCATAGACCGTGAGCACCGGCTCCGCTTTACCTCGACGTTCCAGCGTGGCCATTTGCGCATCGGTCACATCCCACAATCGCAGGCGTTCCCGCGTACTGGCCACGAGGGAAGCCGCGTTGGCTTTGACTTCAGCGAGCGGACTGGCAGCCAGTTGGCCCTGCGTTTTCACGGCGAGGAGATACTCGTCTTGCGTGGCCAGGAGGTCCGGTGAGTAGAGGGTGAAGAGGGGGTCGCCTTTGCGTACGGGGCGACCGATCGAATCGACAAAGACCTCTCGCACCCACCCGGAGGTTTTCACTGTGACCTGAGTGAGTCCACGTTCGTCGTAGCCGACCGTGCCGACCGCGCGAATCTCTTGCCCTAATAGTCGCGTAGGCTGGCTGGCGCGCTTCGGACTCCGATCAACTGTCTCATCACAGCCGGAATCACCACAGCCCCCGGACGGCGCTGCGGACATGCCTGGCATGCCCTGCATAGGTTCTCGCCTGCCGGAGCCATCTCATTCATGTCCATCTGCGTCATGGGCATACCCTTCATCTCTCCCATCTCACCCGTCCGCTCTGGGGCCGCCGAGACGCTCCTGTTCCCATGGTCATGCCGCCATGTCACCCATCATTCTGTGAGCGGTGAAGAAACCGACGGCGACTCCGGCAATCACACCGATCGCCACGGCGCCAACCACGAAACTTTTCTTGTATGTCTGCTGGTTCATGTGTTCCTCCTTGACGATTGCGTTAGCTCTGCCGATCGAGAGTGATGCCGACGACCTGCTCGAGTTCAGCCAGTCGATGCTGGCGGTCCACGAGAGCCTTGAAATACTCAAGCTGAAATCCTCGCCAGGCCCGCTGCGTGTCAATCAGATCCAGAAACCCTGCTTTGCCCGCACGATACCCGACGCGCGCCGCTTCCAGGCTCTGCTCGGCCTGTGGCAGGATGGTGGTGCGGTACAACGTGGCCACCTGGTCAGTCGCCCGGAGCTTGGCCAGGAGGTCGTTGATCTGAAACCGGGTCAGGTTTTCTAAGGTATGTTGCTGCGCCCGCGCGACCGCCACCGCCGCCGCGGCCTCCTGCACGCCCGCGTCGTACTTCGGCTTGGTCCAAAACGCGAACGGGATGCTCATCGCCACGTAGGCGCCGAATCCGTCGTTGGCCTGATAGTTCTGGAAGCGCTGAAACGCCACGTTGAAGTCCGGGTAGTACTGACGCTGGGCCAGCGCGCGGGACTGCTCGTTCCGCTGCACATGCCAGCTCGGCGGCTTTGAGCTCCGGCCTGTCGTTGTAGCGCGAGACTGATGCAGATCGTCGATGGGCTTCTCGAGTGGGAGTTGAGAGGGTTCTTGCGCAAGGCCCAAGGGTGATGCGGGATCCCGATCAAGCAGCGTATTCAGCATCGCCTCGGCGGTTTCTCGACGCTGTTCCAGGACGGGAAGATGCTGGAACAGCAGGGACAGCTCGACTTGGGCCTTGAGGACATCGGCCTGGCTTCCCTTGCCCGCACGGAACTTTGCGTTCGCAATCTCCACAAACTGTCTGAGCAGCTCCACCTGTTCATGATGAATCTGGATCGCCTTCTGCGCGAGAAACAGATCGTAGTAGGCCTGCTTCAGGCGGGCGACCAGCTCCCGTTCCTTCGCACGGACCGCCTGCTCGGTCATATCGGCCGAACGACTCGCCACGTCGCCTTTGAGCGCGAGTTTGCCGGGAAAGGGAAGATTCTGCGAGAGACCGAAGATATTGTTTTGCGTCTGCGTGACGTTGAAGGTCTGCGGGAAATTCCACAACTGGACGGACAGGATTGGGTCATCCAATGACCGCGCCTGCGTAATCCGATTCGTGGCGGCTTCCCATTGCTTGCGTGCCGCCACAAGCTCGGGATTCCGAGCCAGGACCTCTTGGATCAATTCCGGCAGCACCAGCCTGTTGCGCGGCACAGAGTCGGTATCCTGTGCCCTCGACAGTCCGCTGCTGAAGAACATCACCAGCACTGACGCGACAGTCACACACTGACGTCGTCTATTCCGTTTCATAGAGATGACCTCCCAGAGTTCCCACACGTTCGAAGCCCTGTCTGCGCTCTGGCTCATCACGTGGCCAAGAGAACTAGACGGTAGACCGGACGCTGAAACCGCGCGTCGAACGGCACATGTGATGGCACAGGAGCGATTGCGAGGTATGGGAGGGGAAGATCAGATGCGAAGCACGGAAATCTTGAGCAGGAGATCCTGGGGAAGACCGACTGTGGGATGATCGGACAAGCGGCTGCTGTGTGAGGTGAGAATGACAAGAAGCGCTAACGAGGCGGTGTCTTCTGGACAGAGGGCCTGACAGTCACTGTTGAGGGAAAGCTTATCGGCAGACTGCACGCCGAGCGTCTTAAACGCATCGCAGTACTGAGAGACAGGTTGCTCATCTGGAGTTGCACACCCATTGGCCATTGCAGCGGGCGTGACGCCATTCACCGGCAGGAGACAGGCATAGGCATTGAAGCTCAACGCAAAAAAGAGCACGACGAGTGTGCAGGCGAGAACCGAAAGGAAGCGATGAGAATGTACTCGCATCGCGTCAGTCTATCCCTCTCCATCCCAGCCGTCAACTGTGTGTCTCTGTTGCATAGCGTCAGTCATCACTCATCGCTATCTAGTATCAATGCTCCCGTCCACTAGCTTGCTCGTTATCCCTTCAGGGATGGGGGCTGATTGATCTTCTACTGCGCGCGTCCATCCCCTACTTCCGCTCAAGGGTGGCCTGGTCGATCCTCCAATGCGCGCGTCGAACGAGCACCTTCTGAGCGTGCGCGTTCCGCGAGCAGGAGGACGACCAGGCTACCCTCCCCTCCCCACTTGCAGTTCCGCCGTCCAACCCGTACACTGATGCCATTCGCGATCCAGCCTGGTCTGAACAGTCCTGCCCGATCGTTTATCAACTGATCAATAATGCAGTCATTCGTTCGGTAGAGCTATGCCACCTACAATTCTCTTGAGCTGCGAGTCCATCAGCAAAAGCTACGGGGTGAAACCGCTGTTTGCCGATTTGTCGATCGGATTAGCCGAGGGCGATCATGTCGGATTGGTCGGGCCTAACGGCTCCGGCAAATCGACGTTGCTGAAGATCATGGCAGGATTCGAAGAACCGGATGAGGGCACCAGATCGATGCGCCGACAACTCCGCATCGGCTACGTGCCGCAAGATCCGTCATTTGACGGGGCGCATACGATCGAGGAAGTGCTCGCACAGGTCCTGATCGACAAAGGTCTGGACCCCCACGACCATAGCGACCGTATGTCTGCGGCGCTCAGTCTGGGAGAGTTTCCCGCAACCGACCAGTCCACCGCCACGCTCTCCGGAGGATGGAAGAAACGCCTGGCCATCGTCCAGTCGCTGATGCTGGAGCCGGACGTCCTGCTGATGGACGAGCCGACCAACCATTTGGATGTCGAAGGCATCCTGTGGCTGGAACGATTGCTACGGGCCGAAGCCCGCGCCTTTCTCGTGGTGAGCCACGATCGGCGTTTTCTCGAAGCGGTGACGTCGCGGATGATCGAGATTAATCGCAGTTATCCCACCGGGGTCTTCGAGGCCAAAGGAAACTACAGCGATTTCCTGGAACAGCGTGATGCCGCGCTGCAGGCGCAAGCCAACTATGAAGCGTCATTGGCCAATCGTGTCCGTCGCGAAGTGGAGTGGCTCAGGCGCGGGCCCAAAGCCCGCACGACAAAAGCCAAATCGCGGATCGACTCGGCCGGCCGCTTGATCGAGGAGCTGAACAGCGCCGACGCCCGGAAAGACCAAGGCACGGCGGGCATCAATTTCACCGCATCGGGGCGCAGATCGAAACAGTTGGTCGAGGCGACGCAACTCTGCAAATCGCTCGGCGGGCGGCCGATCGTGAAGGATCTCGATCTCCTGCTCGGGCCGGGACAGCGGCTTGGGTTGCTGGGTCCGAATGGAAGCGGGAAAAGCACACTTCTCAAACTGATAGCCGGGCACACTCAAGCCCGACTCAGGCACGATCACCCGCGCGGACAAGCTACGCGTGGTCACGTTCGAGCAGCACCGCGAATCACTGGACCAATCCTCCTCGCTCCGTCGATCCCTCGCCCCGCACGGCGACGCGGTCGTCTATCAAGACCGTTCGGTGCATCTCGTCTCCTGGGCGAAGCGGTTTCTCTTCCGGCCGGAGCAGTTGGATCTCCCGGTCTCTCGCCTCTCCGGAGGCGAACAGGCCCGTCTTCTCATCGCACGGCTGATGCTGCAACCAGCCGACCTCTTGATCCTGGACGAACCGACGAACGACTTGGACATTCCGACGCTCGATGTGCTGGAAGACAGTCTGATGGAATTTCCCGGCGCGTTGATGCTGGTCACACATGACCGGTGGCTCTTAGACCGCGTCTCCACCATCCTGCTTGCGCTGGACGGCACAGGCCAGACCGAATGGTTCGCCGACTATGCGCAATGGGAGTCCGCACAAGAACGAAAAGCGGCAGAACAGACTCGTACCTCGACATCACGCCCCTCCAAGGCATCTCGAGCCGAATCGGAATCGACTCCGAAGGCAAAGCGAACAGGTCTGTCCTATCGTGAGCAAAAGGAGTGGGCGAAGATGGAGCAGAGAATTCTCCAGGCCGAGGAGACCATCGCCGCCTGTCAGGCCGCAGTAGAAGATCCCGCCATCGCCTCCAACGCGGCAGCACTACAAGAACGATCCGAAGCGCTGGACGCAGCCCGCACAGCCGCAGAGCGGCTCTATAACCGATGGACCGAACTCGAGGGAAAACAGACACAGTCTGCCGGCCAACCCTAACCCTAACTGGGTTCATCTGGTTTGTCTGGTTGATCTGGTCTATCTGGTTAGTTTCGTCAACTAAAAAACCAGACAAACGAGATAAACCAAACAAACCAGAGCAACCAGCCGGTTGCCTTGCAGGCCAGGGCAAAATCTGTACAATACACCGATGCGTCCATTGGTCTTGCTCTCCTCATTGGTGATCCTCACCTTCGCCTTGCTCACCACCGGCTGTGAAACGACCGATCGAGCCCTCACAGCGGCTGGACGAGTCGCCAGGGGTCAATCCGGACGGGCCATCATCGATCTCGCTTCGGGAAAAGATCCGGCAAAAATCGCCAAGAAGCGCCTCGACCAATACGCACGCGATCCCGATGCGCTGTTCAGAGATATGCGCGAGGCCAAGAAAGACTTTGAGGCCATCCTTGCCGCCCTCGGGGTGAACGTCGGGAAAACCTGGGGGACGAAGGAAGTCCAACTTCCCGAACGTAAAAAATATGTGAAGTACACGCAAAACTACAAGAGCCGGGCGATCGTCAACTTTGATTCAGGCGAGATCCTGGTCGAGACGCTGGACGATCAAGACCCCCAACGCAGTCTCAAGAATGCCGTGACCACGACGATCCTGACCCCGGAAGATCCGAGAGCAGTCGATTTGTTTTCCGACAAAGAAATCGTCCTGACGGACGACAAGCCGCCCTACCTGTTCGGCCTCGTCCTCGATCAGCAGAATAAGCCGATGCGCACGCCGGAAGAAGCCGAGCCGTTCGCCGCCTATCTCCTCGAAAAGAAATCCGGCACGCGGATAATCGATCAGGACGGAACCAAGAAAACGGCCCACTACGTCACGATGGCCATGGTGTCCAACCTTGCGGTGAAGCAAGCCGACAAATACCGGCCGTTGGTTCACCAGTTCGCGCAACAATATGACATCAGCCCCAGCCTGGTCTTTGCCATCATCCGCACGGAGAGCAACTTCAACCCCTATGCCGTCAGCTCGGCCCCGGCATACGGACTCATGCAACTGGTCCCCACCAGCGGTGGCCGCGAAGCCTACCGGCGTGCGAAAGGCAAGGACGTGGCTCCCTCGCGGGATTATCTATTCGATCCCGCCAACAATGTCGAGTTGGGAACCGCCTATTTGAATGTGTTGATGTTCAATCAACTGGAAGACGTGGAGCACAATGTGTCACGCGAATACTGTGTGATTGCGGCCTACAATACCGGCCCGAGCAATGTGTTCCGCACGTTTTCGCGCGACCGTGTGGCTGCCGTCAATCAGATCAACGGTCTCCAACCGGCCGGCGTTTATGACCAATTGCACGAACATCTTCCCTACCAGGAAACCCGTCACTACTTGGAGAAAGTGACCGGCTACCGCAAAGCCTTCGTCAGTTCGTCGGAAAGCTCCAACCAATAAGCAACGGCGGGCTCATCTGGTTTGCTTGGCTGAACCAAACTAACGAGATGGACCAGATCAACCAGACAAACCAGTTAGTGCGATACGACTTCCGTTGATGCGGGCGGAGTCTTTGTATCGGACGTATGCACATGCTCCGGTCGGAATCCCAGTCCGATCATCCGGGCGGGAATCCGGCGGAGGAATGGAACCAACGCCAGCAGCCGGATTGCGAACGGCGGCGAGAACCTGTCCCTATCGGTGAGCACGCGCCTGATGACGCGATTCTGAATAGCGAGCTGCACTCGTTGCGTCATGCGGGTCGGCCACTCACGCCGCTGCTGGACCCGATGTAAATCCTCGGTCGTAACCCGGCCGTCGCGCAGCGGAGCTGCCAAGAGATTCGCCGTCGCGACCGCATCCTGGATGGCCAGGTTGATCCCAACACCACCGACCGGCGACATGGCATGCGCCGCATCGCCGATACAGAGCAGCCCTGGGCGATACCACTGGCGCAACCGGTCGACCTGCACCGTCAGTAGCTTGATCGGCTCCCAGTCGTGGAGTTCGCCGACACGGTCGGCCATGAACGGCGCGAGCTGTGCGACAGCATCACGAAATGCCGGTAGCCCTTGCCCTTGAAGTTGATCTCGCGATCCCTTTGGGATCACGAAGCCGCACTGCCAATAGTCGCCCCGGTTCAGCATGATGAAGATCCGACCGGCGTCGAAACGGCCTATGGGATCTCCCGGGTCGCTCGACTTGCCGGGACAGACGGAACCACAGCACATCCATGGGCGCGCCGAATTCTTCGATCGAAAAGCCGGCCTGCGCACGAACGATCGAGTGTCGCCCATCGGCTCCCACGACAAGGTCGGCACGTACCTCAAGCGGACCATCTGAGGTGTTCGCCCGGAGTCCCACCACAGAACCTTCCTCTTCGATAAGCTCCGTCACGTCCGCTTGCCTCCGCAACTGAAATGTCGAATACCGCGCCGCCTCTTCAGCCAGAAAGTTCAAAAAGTCCCATTGCGGCATGAAGGCGACAAAGCGGCACTGCGTCGAGAGAGACGAGAAATCCGCGACCGTCAACGCCAGATCGCCGAACTGCCCGTTGATCCGCGACACTTTCTGATGGGGCAACGTCAGCAACCGCTCCAGCAATCCCAATTCATGCATGACCTCCAGCGTCGAGGGGTGGATAGTGTCGCCCCGGAAATCACGGAGAAAGTCGGCGTGTTTCTCTAACACCACAACGTCGACGCCTGCACGCGCCAATAGCAGGCCAAGCATCATCCCGGCAGGGCCGCCTCCTGCAATGCAGCAACGCACCGACATCGTCTTCATCATCAGGCTGCCTCCCTTTGCTGACGGGAAGCAAGGACAGTTACCATGCGCCGACCGCTAGCGACGTGCACGTATAAAGCAATCAGTCGTGTGATCGTTCACCAGCCCAACCGCCTGCATGTAGGCATAGACGATCGTGCTGCCGACAAACCGGAAACCACGCTTCTTGAGATCCTTCGACAATGCATCGCTGACCGCGCTCGTCGCCGGCACCTGGGCCATCTTGGCCCAGCGGTTCACGATCGGTTTGCCTCCCACGAACTGCCAGACGTAGCGATCGAACGAACCGAACTCCTCCTGTACAGCGAGAAAGGCCTGCGCGTTGGTCACCGCCGAGTCGATCTTGAGCCGGTTGCGAATGATCCCGGCATTCTTCAGCAGCACGGCTTTCTGTCTTCGCCGTAAATCGCGCCACCTTCTTGGGATCGAATTCCGCAAACGCTCGACGATAGCCATCCCTCCTCAGCAAGATCGTTTCCCACGTAAGACCCGCCTGCGCGCCTTCCAGCAACAGCATCTCGAAATGCTTCCGGTCATCGTGAACCGGCACCCCCCACTCACGGTCATGATAGGCGATGAAATGCGGCTTGCCGCCGACCCAGCCGCAGCGAGTCTTACCATCGGAGATGGGACGGAGAGGCTTGGTCATCAGCAGAGCAATCGGCTCAAGGATGCAGCCGCCTTCTATATCGAGCGAACAGGAATGAACCATTTCGGCTTCATGCGACCGAAGTCGGTGCGTACATGGTTGCGGAGTTCACGCTTCGAGTCGAGCACAACAGGTCCATACGGTCCTCGCCAAAACACGACCCAATGCCAGAACGAGCGACCCCGCTCTCTGTGCCATTTGACGGCGAGCAGCGCAAGATCCGGCAGGGCCTCCCATGAGGTGAAGGGCACTTCGGTACTTGCCGGCCTGATTCCGAACTCCTTAAGCAGTCTCCGAACGTAGCCTGTCTCGGACCACAATCTGGGATCGTCGGCAACAATGCCGAGCCTATTCGCTACGCGCTGCATCTCCCGATACCTCACGCCGGCCAGCGCTGCGACACTCGCAATACCACACCCCGTCCGTTCAAGTTGGACGACCGGCTTCATGACCACTCTCGTTTCTGCTTCCGTCCGCCGGAGATACTGAGCCCCGCCCGTTGATAGAAGGCCGCGGAGCTGCCCATGGCCAATCCTTCTCTAAAATACGACAGACATGCACCTGCCAGGTCTTTGCGTGCATATTTCCCATATCATGGTGCCTTGTCAAGAAGAGGGTGACGCCGGTTCAAGGTTTCACCTGTGCGTTCGACTGTGTTACGTTCGTGGGCGTCATGGCCATGCTTCCTCTCATCTGACCGCCCGATCACATGCCGACACGCACATTACGCATCGCGTTGCTCCATCTTGCGCCTGTCCCGGGCGACCTCACAGGAAACCGCCGGCTTGTCGAAAAGGCAGTCACCGCCGCCGCACGACTCGGCGCGACATGGATCATCACGCCCGAACTCATTGTGACCGGCTATACGTTTGCCGACAGCATCGGGACGGAATGGATCTTGCCGCAGCCCGACTCGTGGATGACGCGCATGTCACAACTCGCCGCTCAACTACGCGTGACCCTGTTTCTGTCCTATCCCGAACAGGACCGAAAATCCCGCAAGTTTTACAACAGCCTGTTCGTGATTGCAGCGAATGGAGCCATCGTCGGCGCACATCGAAAAATAAACACACTGCGTGTAGGATCGGAAGCGTGGTCGACCCCCGGAACGCAGGCAGTCGCCGTTCCAGTTCCTCCGTTCACACGTGTTGGGATGCTGATCTGTGCGGATGCGTATACATCGGAGATTGCCAAAAACCTACTGAACCAAGGGGCGCAACTACTGGTCTCATCAGCCGCATGGGCGCCGGGCCTCCATGGCCCGAACGGCGAATGGGAACGATGCACCCGGGACACGGGGCTCCCGCTCATCGTCTGCAATCGGACCGGACCAGACCGGACGCTCGACTTTCGTCAAGCCGAGAGTGTAGTAGCCAAGGACGGGCAGCGTCTGCTGTCCTTGTCTTCGGCACGTTCGGCGATATTCGTAATCGAGTGGGATGTGAAAATACAGACGTTGGCGACGCAAGATTATCAGACCGTATATCTCTAGCGGGCGGCGGTTTGTCTGGTTGCTCTGGTTTGTTTTGTTTATCTGGTTGATTTGGTTCATCTGGTTAGTTTCGTTCAACCGAACAAACGAGACAAACCAAATAACGGTCTCCTTACGCTGTCGGATTTTCCCAGCAGCCTGCTAGAGATCCATCTTGAGCTTCCGTCCTCCGGAGATGCTGAATCCCTGTTGCTGATAGAAGGCCAACGTCCGGTCAAATTCAGGTAACGGCGGCGTGGTCACTTCGAGCCTGGTCCATCCCTTCAATCGCCCAATTCCTTTTGCCTCCATGAGCAAGGCAGTCCCGACCCCTTGTGATCGATACGGCTGGCGAACATAGAATTCTGGAATCGTGCCGTTGTGCCTTCGCTATAGAGTGCATAGCTTTCATAAAGCGCCAGAAGACCGAGCGGTTCAGGCTGTGCCGTATCGCGGGCCAGCAAGACACTATACATCCCATTCGTCATCCAAGATCGTGCCCGTGTTTCCGTCTCCTCCTGGCGAAAACCAAACGAGCCGGTTCCGACCATCGCCATGATTTCGCGAAGAAGCTCGCCGACCATCTGAGCGATGATCGGCGCATCACTAGGCTGCGCATGATCGATACGAAGCTGCATCCTGCTAGCAGGGAATATTGATGGCCGGGTCGCATAGCACCGGTGGCAATTCCGGAGGGCGCATGTACCGGCTTGAGGGATCCTGGTACCCCATCGATCCCTTGATCGGCGGGCCGCCAGGCATTCCGGGGAGTCCTTGTCCGGCAGAGCCAAACCTCTTCCCGACACTTGAACTCGTCGTGGAACCGACCCCGGGAGTCGGCACTGATGTGGGTCCGATGCTGGCTTGGCCGGACACCCCGGCACTCGACGCAGCTTGTGGGGTCTGTACCGTTTGATTCTGAACGGGCGGCGGGGTTGGCACAGGTGGCGGCGTCTGTGCGCCACATGGATTCGCCAGAACGCCAACGACAAATAAAGCAGACACCGCTATCATCTTAATTGGCCGACGATTCATAGGTGATGCGTCTGCAAAATACCACATTGGATCAACCAGTCTCGGATAGACGATTAACCGACCGGGATTCTAGCGAGGCAGGGGCAAACCACGCAATGCCACTTTTCGCTACCGGTTTCTGCTATATTATCCCGCTTGCGTGCAGGCGGCGCCGACGCGCTGAGCAACATGCAATGGCTATCGGTCTCCGGTACAGGTGCGAAGGATCGCATCGAGTACAATACTGTTGTCAGTAACCAGATAAATGAGGGTTGTTCGATGGAGACCTCACAAAGGGACGTGCTTCTTGGAACGCTCACTTGGTGGGGCTTTCATGCCCTCCTCATTTGGATGGGGGCCTGGCATTTCTTCTCTAGAGATCTTACCGATGGTAGCCTCTTTGCGTCAGATTTGTTCGCCGGTTCTCTCATAGTAGCCACGGTGCTATCTCTTCTTCGGCTGTCGGTGGGCTGCCACCTACTTCGCTTCGTTGCCCTCATAGGTATTTTGTTAGTGCTGTATCATGTGTGGCAGGGAAAGGCCGAATGGGGCAACCTGACTGATGTGGCCATCTGGGTATACACGTTTTATTCCTTTGGGCCATCGAGTTGGCGGCATTCTCTCTATACGCCATTAGGCGTCTTCGGGAAATTGAAGGCATAGGAAAGACGTAACCACTTCTACCTAGCCATACAACCAGCCACCGACACCACACTCGCCCAGCCATGCCGTGGTGGATGATCAGACGCATCCTGCCCTACCTACTTCGTAGCCCTTCCCACGCCCAGCTAGACGAACTTGTAAAACTGGTCTTGACCGAGCCCGCGATGCCACAACTCAGCGACCACGTCCGATTGCGGGATCACTTCTTGCTGCAAATCACCTCCCACAGGGCTTGAGTAATACTCTCTGGTTCAATTGGTAGCCAGTTGTCCTTGTCTACATATCCATCAGCCGGTATATCGGTTCCCATACCGTCTGAGAACTCTGTGAATGCCAGCAATCGAAGGCGATTTTCCTCGCAATCGAATTGCTTGTAGGTCTTTGCAGACAAGAATCGACTGGGGCTACTTCCCCCTTGCATTGTCGCATTGTCTTAAAATCAACTAGTTGCCACACCGTGACCAAATTCCCTTCTCTGTGAATGGTGTCTGGATCGACGTAGATCGTCCATAGCCCTGGTGAGAAATAGTCTTTCTCAACGGCCACCTACTCCGCATGCACTGGAGCACTACTCAGGGCCAGGAGTGTGATCAGTGACCAGAAACCCGCGCGGTAGATGCGTGTGGACGAGGCGGGAACTGTTTTCGCGAAACGCCAACTTGCGAGGTCCAAGATCAAGCAACGACCTCACTCTGACCCGCTAGTCGGTCAGCAGGAAGAACTGTGTCTGTCGATTCAGCTAGAACGGAATACGGATACCAATTTGGAACTCATTCGGGGAGACACTCTGCCCAAACTGACTTCGAAGCCCGAAGTCGCTCAACGCGGGAGGCACCCCACCCAAGGAACGATTGAACTCTGAGCTGTAGCCTCCGGAAAATCCTGCCCCGATATACGGCAACAAGGTCCTCCCCCCAATTGCGTAGCGACCACTGATCGAGGGAATGTCTTGAACGTTTGAAGATGAAGCCGACGCTGAAGGCGTCGCGATTGGAGGTTGGATTGGGATATCGTTCTTCAGCGTGCTCGAAGAGAGTTGGCCATATTTCGACTCCCCAAGCACAGCAGAATCGGCTATGACACGATCCCGTGCTGCAGTGCCCAGCGTAGGGGCAGCAAGAGCAGCAACCAATAAAACCGATGCGACCGCAATATACTGTTTCATGTTGTAAATCATACAAAGGAAATCGCGTCTAAACAAGCCCGCGCCCAGACAGGTGGCTTACCCACTCTGATCCACTGCGCTCCGCTTATTGAACTGAAGGACATAGCCACCGAGTCGAGCCATCACTCAGCACAATTGAGTACGCTGCACCGACGCTTCAACGTGCCGAGGATGCACATTCGATGCGTCTGTGAAATACCAATTGGATCAATCAGGCTTGGATAGAGTATCAACGTGGAGAGATTCAGACGAGGCAGGGGCAGCCATGCAAAGCCGCGCGCGCTGATGAGTCGCTCCAACAACAATTCCCGACCCCGCTTCTTCACGCGGCAAGGTCTTGTGCAAGAAGAAGGGCATTGACCATTTCATTCCACCACCCAGATCGCAAAACCCTTTGCGTCGCGCAGTAATTTATCGGTCACGCCGCCGCCAAAGATCTGTTTGATCCTGGAGGTCCCATGCCGCCCCACGACGATGGTTTCGTGATGTCCGCTTCGCGCCTCTTCAAGAATATTTCTGGCAACATCGTCCTCATGGCCAAACTTCAAATCCACATGGGTCATGTCGAATCCGGATTGCTTCAGCGTCTCGCACGCCTTCTTCAGGACATGGCACTCGGCCTCCGATTCCTTCCGAATCCAGGCTTCCTGTTCATTGTGCAACTGTTCACTCAATTGTGCCTCGGCAGCAGGATTCTCCGAACCGCCATGCTCTAGCAACCCCCTTGGCATCGGCTTGAGCACGTGAAAGAGGGTGAGGAGGAGATCAGGTGTTCGGCTCAGGAGAGATCCAACATATTGGACGACGCGATCGGAGTTTTCGGACTCGTCAACGGCCAGAAGGATTCGCATCTTGGTCTCCTTGTCAGAGTGAGGCAAACACTGCAACGACCTCTATATTATAGATCATTTCCCTTTGAATCAGACCTGATGTCCGATATTTTCCCAAAACGATTTCGAGCCCAATTACCGACGCTCGAGCAAGAAGTCTGCAAGTTGGATTAATTGGCTCTACTTAGAAGCAGGAAGAGATAAATACACAACTCATACGTCAGGACTAGGCCTGAAAAACTCTTCGCCATCTACTGATCGACCGTCAGCTCGAGCTCCGATGCTCAAGAACCAACTGTTCAATGCCACGCAGAGAACATGACCACACCTCCTGAATGAAGGTGATGGGCCGATTGATGGGTCTTTGCAACTTGAGCATGGGAGCCTTTCTGACATTATTCTACACCCCTGTCGTGAGTGGAACCAGGGGCACGTCCGCAGGCGTCTATGCTCTACTCAGGGCGTCACCGAACCCTGCCTCAGCCTCAACGAGTAGCCGCTCCGGGCAATTCTTCTAGTACGATCGATAATCTTGATGATCGAGTGCCGACCGATTACGCGTGAAAATTGCTGGGCAGTTCGTGCTCGCGCGCTCCGTCGAGAATGATCTGAAGATATTGACTGGTGGGAAGCAGGCCTAATCCGTCACGTGTCGCGACGAAAGTTTCTGCACTGATCCTGGCATGTGCCGATAGTTCATATATGATGCAGCGACGAAATACCACATTGGATTAACTCGTCTCGGAGAGAACATCTACGTGGAGGGCCTCAAACAAGGCAGGGGGAGCAACCTCGCAATAGCACGCGCTGACGAGTTCAGCAATATTGAATTGCAAGACCCAACCCCCTATCTGGACTCTTCAACGGTCTCGCCTGCACCCCATATTCAACGCATACGATTGTTGTGCTTTTCCCGGAATATTTTCCGGCTTTGATTGTTCTCCCTATTCTGGATGCGGGCCTGTTCTCGAGCTCCAACGTGACCATCGGCTCCCGCTCGTGCTTCAGCGCGACCCACACGCGCCTGTCCGCGCTCCAACTGCGACACCTCTTTCTTGGTGAGGGCACCGGATTGGACTCCTCGCTCGATGCGGCGTTGCTGATTGATATTACGTTGAACATCGGCTTGCATGCGCTGAGAGGAGGCTGAGTTGGGATTGCCGGTCACATCGTTATGCTTCAGCCGGTTGATCGTTTCAGACTCCCGATTTTGCGCACCCTGAATACTGGTTGCTTCCTGCTGTGACAGATTTCCATCCTTGAGGGCCTTGGATTCCATCCGGTCGATCCGGGCCTCCCCACGCTCCAATTTCGCCGCCTCACCGGTGCTCAACTGGCCGGACTTCAACCCCCGCTCAACCCGCGTTTCCTGGTTGATATCCCGCTGTACTTCCGTCCCGACCGACTGGGCCAATACAGGGGAAGCAACCGGTATGACGATCATGACCGCGAGGGCCACCTTGTAAAAATCCATCACATCCTCCTTAGATTAGAGAGCCCCTCATCGAGCTCTCCAGAACCTGACCTCATGATACCCTAGAGGTCCAGGAACGGCACTTCAATTCACTCTCCCACACAAAACGCAGGCCTTCCCTTACTCATTGACACGGAAAAGATCAACGCAGCAACCAGCACAATGAAGCTGCTTCCAGACTCAAGAGCAATGAGGTCAGGACACCAGAAAAGCGCTCCGGTCCCCACGACGTCATGCCTCCTTGTACAGACTTGTGATCAGTACCGCATGGTGACTATCATACCAGTCCTTTGTGGAGGCACCATGGATCTGCAACTTTGTTATAACGCCAGCGAGGATACATTTCCCTTACCGCAACACTTCAGGGAGCGCTATGGTTCGTTTGGGTTTCCTGCACCTGCCAACGCCCGTCGCCCGTATATCAGTTCCAACTTTGTGATGGGGCTCGACGGCAGGGCCTCGTTCAGAGAGTTGAAGGACCGTACCGATGGCAATATCGTTTCAAGGAGCAGAGAAGATCGCTGGCTAATGGATTTTCTGCGAGCGCACCACGATGGGCAGCTGATCGGTGCGAGCACGCTCCGTGACGAACGAAACCCTGAGGGGCAGGGGCTGGGACTACGGCATCGAAGACGAGGAATTGCGGATATACCGACAGGATACTCTCAGGCTCGGCCGGCAGAAAGTCCTCGTTCTCAGCGGTTCCGGGAACATCGATCTCACTCTTCGCCTCTTCAGTTCGCCACGAGTTGAAGCTTGGATCATCACCGCTCGGGAGGGGCAAGAGAATCTCCGGTCGCAGCTCAAGAGGTTAGGCCGGGAGGGAACGATGAAGATCATCTCCGTGGGCGAAGGAACACAGGTCGATCTTGTCGCCGCCACACAACTGCTCCGGCAAGAACATGGCATCCGGACGCTGCTCTGTGAAGGCGGCCCCACTCTATACGGAGAGTTCCTCAAGCACCAGCTGATTGATGAGGACTTTCGGACGATGTCCCTTCAGGTATTGGGTGAGTCCACCAAGCCGTGGATCGACCGACCGACGGCGTACGGTCACGTGAGCTATACGCCCGAAACCGCACCGTGGTTTAGATTGATCAGCCTTCACTATGCTTTACCTCACCACGCGTTTTTCCGCCTTCGGTACGAGGGTCCAAGAACATTTCAGGACTGAGTCGCTGAACGGTGCCACGTCGACGAGGCACAACTACAGGGGTGTCCGGTAGCGAAGTCCTCCCCGCCTCATTATCAAGGAGGCCGGCCTCATGTCGATTATGCCGGCGCGCGAAACGGTTTAAACTTCTGTTCGGATTTGGCCGCCAAGACAAAGTCGCTCTCAGTCAGACCCTTAATCTTGTGCGACCAGATCTCGATCTTGCACTTCCCCCAGGCCAGATACAGATCGGGATGATGGCCCTCGGCCTCCGCGACAGCCCCAACCTTGTTCGCAAATGCCAGCGACTGCGCGAAGTCCTTGAAGGTGTAGCGCCGCTCCAAATGCCCTCGCCCGTTGAGTTCCCAGCCCTATCCTAGTTCCTTCAACAACTCCCTCGCGCGGAGAACCTTCAACGGGGACACATTGACTCCATTGGTACATTTCTTGTCCGCCAGTTTCATCGGAGTCTCTCCTCAATTGTTCTCGATTGCGCGTCCACTTACTTAGGAGTACTGGTTGGATTACTGGTTTGATCAGTAGTTGAACCACTTGCTCCCTCAGTGGTCGTCGTAGTACTGGTGGTGGTCGACGTTGAGCTTTTTGGACTACTTGTTTTATCACTGGCTTGATCAGTGATTCGGCCAGTGTTTTGATCAGTTGTTCGATCGCTGGTTTGACCACTTGTTCGGCCCCTGTTTTGATCACTTGTTTGAGCAGCGGCCTGGCCGCCCTGTCCTCCAACCTTGATTACTCCCTGAATGTTGATATCGCCAGTCGTCAACGCCGATTCCATCCTGACGATATACCGGAAATAGCCGGGATCTCGGAAACAGACGCTGGCGGTTTCGTTCTTGCCCAGTTTGGCTGTGTCGCTAGGTGTCATCCACCCACCCACATTATTCTTGCATGACAACTGCTTGTCCAACACAGCGTCGAGAAAGATGACTCGCACAGGTTGGGTCCTTTTATTGATCCACCGAACTTCATCGCCTGTATTGACAGCTATTTCTCTTGACGACAGGTCATCCCCAATAATGATGTCTTTGACGTCTCCAGTCCTCGTCACCGTGGGCACGGCCTGACAGCCCAACACGAAAACTAGCGCAACTCCTAAATATCGAATCGGGTTCATGAAAGTACCTCCTTGTTGAAGTTTGGAATTCGCCAACTAAATTTCCATCGGTTCTTTCCTGACGGTCACAACATTCACTCTATTACCGTGATAAATCGGCGAGGACTTGATGGCGCGTAATGAATTCAATCCTGCGCCTCGGAGGGATGGTAAACTGATCAAAACAGCTCAGGCTTGAAGAATTGATACGGGAGGTAAATGAGTGCGCGTAAACTTTTTAGACCGCACAACGCCATAGCGGATCTGGGTGAATCCCAGCCAGGGGCAGAGCCATCGCGGTCTCTGCCTGATCGGTCTCTCGGAGAACGAGACCCAGCATGCCGAGACCAATGAACGACATCAGAGTGATGCCCTTCGATGTCACCGGCGCGAAGAGCATACCCGATGGATGGACTGATACATCGAGTAGCTGGACGGCATGTCGACGACCCGCTACGACCGGAGTATCCGGTAGCGAAGTCCTCCCCGCTTCTTCATCAAGGAGCCTGGCCTCATGTCGATTATGCCGGCGCGCGAAACGGTTTAAACTTCCGTTCTGCTTTGGCCGCCAAGACAAAGTCGCTCTCAGTCAGACCCTTAATCTTGTGCGACCAGATTTCGATCTTGCACTTCCCCCAGGCCAGATACAGATCAGGATGATGGCCCTCGGCCTCCGCGACAGCCCCAACCTTGTTCGCAAATGCCAGCGACTGCGCGAAGTCCTTGAAGGTGTAGCGCCGCTCCAAATGCCCTCGCCCGTTGAGTTCCCAGCCCTGTCCTAGTTCCTTCAACAACTCCCTCGTTCGGAGAGCCTTCAAGGGAGGCACACTGCCTCCATCGCTACATTTCTTGTCTGCGAGTTTCATCGAAATCTCCATGAATACCCAGAGCAGTTGATCGTGATCGGCTCTGGTTCAAGTGAATCTGCTGGTCAGGATTCCCGGACAGAGCGATTCGAGAACAGATGGATCGCCAGCAACACGATCCCGATCAAGAACAGGATCCAGGAAATCTGGACCGCCACCGCGGCCACCCCGGCCATATTCAGGGCTCCGGCAATCACTCCAACCACCAAGAACATCAGTGCGTAGTACAGCATATCGTGCTCCTTTCAATAAGACGATTCGCGAGGATCACGGAATCGTCGATGGACCCACAGTTCACACATCTCACACATTCCATACTCCGGAACTGCTTCTCACGGAAACTGCTGACGGAACCACCCCAATCCTCGATCACCAGGAACCCACCACATCGTGCGCACGCCATAAATCCTCCTGTTCCGCTCTAGTCGAGAGCCGTGAACGCTGTTCACGTGTCAGGCGACGATCAGACGCCGCCTCTAAACCATACAACCATGCTGAACCTTTAGCCGGATGGGAACTGACCCAAAGTGCTCAGTTTGAAAAATTGATGAGGCGGGCAATATGACACGTCCGCGCGCGCAGATTCGGCAGGAATAAGGGAAATGAGTCGTGCGGGACGATATTGAGGAGGGAACGGTGATCTCGTGACGATCACGAAGGCTTGGCCTGCCTACGCCGCTATGCCAGGAACCAACGAATCTACTTCTACCAGACGAATGGCACTATCCAATGGTGATCACCGGGATGCTGGTATCGGCTTGACCCCGTCTGAGTTTTTCACGAGCTGTCATGGCCAGTTTTTCATAGTGTGTGCGGAACGCCTCAATTTCTTCGAGCGACAGATCTTCCAGTGTCAGCATGACATTATGAGCGCCGCTCGTGGAGCGGATTAATTCATCGAGTTTCAGTTGAAGAGCTGCACGAGTGCGGCTTTGGGTGTTTTGAATCAAGAACACCATCAGAAAGGTCACAATGGAGGTCACGGCAACAAGGGTAAACTGCCAGATTTCACCAAAGTCAAAGAGCGGGCCGGCCATCGCCCAGATTGCAGTGAGGCAAACAGCGGCGCCGAACGCGAAGGGATGGCCCGTGAAGCATTCAGTCTGCTTTGCCACACGGTCAAAACGATCAAGAAATGTGAGTGACCTAACAGCGGTTTGGCCATGCTGTGAAATAATCATCGTTCTCTCCTTCTGACAGATTGCAAGGTGATAACCCGAGAAGCTCGTGCGTTGCGAAATGTTTATCGGCGCATCCAGACTAACAGAGTTCCTACACCCGCGCTTGAAGGTGGCAACAACGCATATCCGACGCGTAGGCGAGGCACCACAATGGAACAACCAGTATCGGAGGGGGAGATTAACTCGGAGGGATTCTCACGAGGCAGTGGCAACCACGCAATGCCGCGCGGGCTGGGCGGCGAACCGGCGGAAGACATGGCCTTACATGCGCGGAAGAATTTGGTTCGGCTGCTTTGGCTCAGGGGGCCCTGGTGACGGTGGAGGAGGAAAAGGTTTGGGCGGCAGAGGATCTGTCGGGCCTGAGGCAGGATGGGGGGACGGGTTCGTCTCCATGACGTTGGCGATAGGACCCTGGAGAAAAAACGCCGACAATACCATCAACTCGATCATTCCGCGTTTCATGATTGCTCCCTCCCCCGACGGCTAGGCCGTGGTATCGCATGTATGCTGCCGATGCCTGACCCAGCGATCACCTTCAATTTCACCAGGTAGGTAGTCGCCATTGCGGCGACAATCATAGCGTTCCCCTCCCTGTATGAACAACGATTCGGCGATCCCTGTCGCCGATTATACAGATACATCATCATAAGCAGGAACGTACCTGCCGCCTGTTCAATATTGCTCACTGTACGAATCGAGGATGTGGCTTCCCATGAGGCACACCCATCCGAGTGTCGCGAAATGGTCACAGACTGGCACCTTGTTTTCTTTTCTGGCTCTCCGCTCAAGAATGCGCGCTGACGAGGCGAGAACTGCTTTCGGAAACCGCCAAACCGCGAGGTGCAAGATCGAGCAACGAACCACGAGTTCTGCTCGTACGAAGCAGTACAACAAATCCTGCCGATCTCTTGGCTTCTGCATTTTTCCAGGACGGTGACGGCTCAGGTGGTTACGGAAAGATGATCGCTTGCTCGGAGTGGCCGATCGCTTTGAGAATGGCTTCCAGCGCGTCGGCCATCGGCGGGGGGCCGCAGAGAAAGATTACGGTGTCGGGACCGGGCGGCGGCAGATGCCCGCGCAGAATGGCCTCGGTGATGCGGCCCGTGCCTTGTGACCAGCCTGCAGGCGGCTGCTCCAACACATGATAACAATGGAAGCTCGCGTGCTCGCGCGCATCCTCGTCCCACTCGTCTCTGAAAATGATATCGGCCTCGGCCTTGTTGGCAAAGACCAGAGACAACTCGACGGCGAGACTCTTGGCGAGAATCCAGCGAATGATGGAAATCATCGGGGTAATGCCCGTGCCGCCGGCCACAAACCCCACCTTCTTCGCCATGCCGTCCACCCAATGGCCACCAGAATTCGGCCCGTTCATCAGCACGGTGTCTCCGGGCTCCCGGTCATGGAGATACTTCGAAATCGAGCCGGTTTCGTACCGCTTGACCGTCAAGTCGAAGTACCCCGTGGTGCCGGGCACCGACGACGGCGTGTAGGGCCGTTTCACAGATTTTCCGTCGATCGTCGCATGGACGTAGAGATGATCGCCGGGCAGCATGTCCAACGTGGCATCGTCGGGCAGGGCAAAGCAGAACGTTTTCGTGTCGTGGGTATCGTGATGAATGGCCGTGAGCTCGTAAGGTACGGGCGTCTTCGACTTGATGCGCGTGACAGGTCCCGACATCATGGCTCTATCATACGAGCCTGAGTGAACACTCGCAACTGAGAAAGCGGACGCGGTGGGCGGCCGGCGAGACTGAGACTAGCGAAGCTGAGGCGTCATACAAATCTAGAATGTCCCCGTTGCTTCATCACAACCCCAACGTATGTAGGGATAGCTTCTCCTCATCAAAATGCCGCAAACTGAGCTACTCATGCGACGTCATTGGTTGGATTAAGTAAGTCACGAAGGCCATGTTAAGACAACTTATCACTTTACTTGGAATTGCTATCGCGTTGAGTGCGAGTGGTTGTGGCGACCAGACTCCAGTGTTAACTTCGGCAAATACTGCTGAGGGGCTCTGGTTCGGGACTACCAATACCAACCGGACTCTTACGGCCGCCGTCCTTGACGACGGCACCTACTATTTTTTCTATTCCGTCGCGGCCAATCCCAATCAGATCGCCGGTGTCATACAAGGCACCGGGGCCTCGAACAACGGGAGCTTCGCCTCACCAAACACGAAAGACTTCGGTATTGGCGTGACGGTGCTGGATGCGACCATCTCTGCCAACTATGCTGCACGCCAGTTCCTAAATGGTTCAATCCCGTACTCGGGAGCGGGCACGGTGACGTTCACCAGTTCCTACAACACCGCGTATGATACGACGCCGACCGTTGCCAGTCTTGCCGGCGTCTACACCGGCCAAGCAGGTACCTCTGGGGACGTGCAGACAACGACTGTGACGGCCTTAGCTGATGGGACGTATACAGGGAATGAGCAAAACGGGTGCACGTTTACAGGTAAAGTGACGGTAAGGACTCGCGGAGACATCTTCGATCAGAACATTACATTCGGCGGGGCGCCCTGCTTCTTCGCCGGCAGTACCTTCCAGGGGATAGCGTACTTCGATATTCCAGCCCGTCGACTGTATACGGCCGCTCCGAACAGTCTTCGCACAGATGCGGCGATCTTTTTTGGCACGAAGATCCTTTGACAGGACGTACGCCCCTTTCAATTGATCGAACCAGTTGAAAATAAGTCCGATCTCTTGTCGTACCACGACAAAAGCTTCACGGTGGATCAAAATATTTGTATCAAGAAGGGCGCGCACGACATCCGCGTTGGCGATAGATACAGCTGGAGGCTACTTCGTGCTGACGTTTGTGTCAACGCATCAAGAAACGAAATAGCAGCATTTATGCGGTTTGCCAGGAATCTGAAGACAATGCTCCGAACAAGCTCGCTCGTTTCTCTCCCCTAGCGGGCGGCCTGCTTGATTCACGCTGCGCGCATCCACCGAGCAATTTCTCTACTCTTTACCCGTATCCAACGAGGCGGCTGGTGTGGTCTTCATTGCGCGCATCGAGGGAGCACATTCTGATCGTGCGGCCTCGGCGATCGAGGATTACCAGTGACTGAAAATACGGCCGTTGCGACTCCTTCCACCGCTCAAGGACCGGCTGGTCGAAGGTCAGCCTGGTGCCTTCCCTGACTGCTTCACGAACCTGCGGTAGGGAGCTGAGACGCTCCACCCATTCGATTTCTTTTTCTAGGATTAACCCGACTTTATCCGCACTTTGGCGGGCAAGTTCCTGAAACCCCAGGCCGATGGCCTCGCGGAACGAGTCTTTTGTCTGCCAATACGCGTAGGCCAGACCGAATGCGCCGGAGAGCAAACCGATGGAGAGGACTGAGAGTGTGATCGATCGCTGAAGACTGACGCGCTTCCTAATGGGGCACCAATGTAGCAATGCCCGATGCTGCGATGGAGGAGCTGCGTCCCTAATCCAACGCCTCCATGCAGGGAATATCAAGGGTCCGCAGTAACCCGTGCGACAGGCAGACAACGCAATCTTTCGACCTGGAGAGCATTATCCCTGACTGTCCTGATCGGGAGGTTGCCCGTGGACGGCATGTAGGATGACACGGACCCGCTATGTCCAACTGGCCGTTTGTTTGGCCAGCCCCGCACCCCGGCCTCCGGAGCGCGGGGCCAACCCACCGAAGCCCATGGTACGACTTAATACGGGATCACATGCAAACAGTCCTTGCTCTCGTTGTTCCAGACCACATCACACAGGTTGGACATGCGCGCCACGATCTGCGCCGCCACGCCCCCGGTCCCGCCGAACAGCCCGCACCAGCCCAACGTCACAAAGCCCCAGTGCAACGGCGCGGCGAAGAGTTCATCGACGAACCAGAACGCATGGCCCCACTCGTTGAGCCCCACGTTCGGCAGAATCATCATCGGGCCCACGATCGCCCCCACCAACGGGAACGAGACGGCCTTGCTGAACTGCGGCAGCCGGGTCATGGCATACAGATAACTTGCGACTCCCATAGTGATGTACAACGGGAAGGTGAAGTAGAAGGCGATGATATGGCTGGCGGTGAAGCTCGTATCGCGAATGATCACCTGATGCCACGACGCATCCTGCTCGAGGGTGTAGCTCCCCGCCCAGTACACGCCGAAGACGTAACATGCAAGCCACATCATCCAGTAAAAATACCGCTTGAGCTCCGTCTTGGGATCCAAGTTCGCCAGGTTGCGATCCCGCGTAGTCCAAAGCCACCCCAGGATCGCGGACGCGTTGATGATGTTGGAAATCACGTTAAACCGCCACAGATTCATCCAGACATTCTCGAATTCCGGCGTCATCGAGTCCAATCCATGGGAGTACCCGAAGACGCGCTGAAACACGACCTCGGCGCCCACCGCAAACAAGATTGCAAACCAGCCGATCTTGAGGGGTCTGGAGTCGTACCAGAGCGACATGTCATACCCCCGGTCGCTCCCTCCCCATGTTGTTGTGCTAGCCATGTTCATTACCTCCTTCTCACGTACTAGAGAAGCACCCCAATGAATTGGTTTTGAAGACCCGTGCGAGGAATGGGGTTAACAGGCGACTCGTCAGAGGAGATGCACTCTATGAAGCCACTGGTGTTCACCAGCGGCTCGGCACCTCAGTACGGCTCATCGTTCTGTTATGGATATTCCCTACGCCAAGACGAGAGCCGTTGAAGGCCGGTTAGCGTGACTGACGAGAAGCCCGCCCGTGACTCGGCGGGCCGTTGTGATCCGGTGGAGTAAGGTCTGCCATGTCTACCTCCTCCTCGGTTCGGAATAACCTTCGAGGGGATTTCAATTCCACGCGCAGCTCAACTGCTCCCTTCACGTGAGTGAGTATATGTACGCGTGTAATTATAACTCCGCCATCATAAGGAGTGTCAACAAGCGAGCATTCAGATTTTTTCAGACAGACAAAGCATACCCCGTGCCAGCCCTACATAAACTCCGGCGCAGAATGAAGCTGATCCTCCCAGGAGTCCAGAATCTCACAGCCCACCTCATCGTGAAAAGCGCAACATCAACGTCGGCGGCCATTTTTTAGCGGGAAGAGATGAAGGAAAGATGTTCCGACTTGAGGCTGGGAGGTCAATTTACGGAAGGATAACAGACCCTTCTAGATAGCCAAGCCCTCGGAACATCTCTTCCAAGGCGTCCGCCATCGGTGGTGGCCCACAGAGAAAGAGAACGGTCTCTGGACCGGGAGGAGGAAGATGCTTGCGAAGGATATCAGCAGTGATTCGCCCGGTTTCCCCTGCCCATCCCGCCGGCGGCTGTTCCAAGACATGAGTACAGTGGAAGTTCGGATGCGTTCGGACATCCTGTTCCCACTCGTCTCGAAAAATAATGTCGGCTTCGGTCTTGTTGGCGAAGACCAGAAACAGTTCCGCATCGAGTCGCTTCGTGAGGATCCAGCGGATGATCGAGATCATCGGTGTAATGCCGGTGCCGCCGGCAACGAATCCCACTTTCTTCGCCATGCCATCGACCCAATGGCCTCCCGGGCGAGGACCACTCATCAGTACGGTGTCGCCTATGCGCTGGTCATCCAGATACTTCGATATGGTTCCGGTTTCGTAGCGTTTCACAGTGAGATCGAAAAAGCCGACAGTACCAGGTAGCGAGGAGGGCGTGTAGGGACGTTTGACGGACTTGCCATTGATCGTGGCGTGGACGTAGAGATGATCGCCGGGGAGCATGTCCAAGGTGGCGTCGGCAGGAAGGCCAAACCGGAACGTCTTCGTGTCGTGCGTATCGATATAAATGGCCGTAAGAGGATACGGGCTCGGTATCGTAGTCTTGATGCGTGCAACGCTGTCCATGGGGCGATTTCTCGAAGCAACCTAGCTCAGCGCTGCATCCCTTTCTCGATGAATAACCCGCGGTTGATGTCGCTGATACTGACTATCCCGACGAGCGTACCCCTGTCAACGACGGGCATGCGACGGAAGTTCTTGAGACCCATGTATGAGGCGGCTTCCAGAATAGGATCGTGCGGTGCCACCGTCAAAGGATTCCGGCTCATGATGTCCTCTACTTTTCCGCCAAGCACCTCGGCGTATCCATCTTCCATCTCGACAAAACTCCGGCTGTGAACGTTGTCGTGAATATAGTCGCCATAGTTCGGATACAGTGGTATCAAGACATCGCGCAACGTCACCACTCCAACGAGCTGATTGTCTGCCTCGACCACAGGAAGGGAGCCACAGTGGCGGTGCATCATTTTCATCACGGCCGATCGAATCGTATCTGTCTTCTTCACCGTCACGAGACCGGTCGACATGACTTCATGGACAAGCATGGCCACCTCCTTCTGGTGAATGAGATCGGAAAACCTCTCTCTCCAGAAAACCCACGGGTGAAACCAGATCGAGAAACACCCCGGGTTCTTCATACTCTCGCTTCCACCTTCATGTCAATGGGACAACAGTCTTCTCGAACTTAGATATGTTGACCGGGTTCGCCATGGGTCATGGACTGACAACAAATCCGTAGTTACCTTTTGTCCTCCGCAAATAGTGGCATGGTCCTCCATGAAGCACAGATACAACAGGATAGCATGGCAAGTGCGCCTCCTCTCAATCCAGCTCCTTCCAGATATAGAGCGAAGTTGCCGTCCTCCGATGTCCTTGCGAACACCCGGATGAGTCTCTGCCACTCTGCAGCCACACACCGCCACTTCTGGCCTTGTTCACTGAAATGGTGCAGCGCTGAAAAGACGCCTCACAGATCAAGAATGCAGAGGTCATTTAGCAGGAGCTGCAGATGTATTGATTGGGACTTGTGATGAGAGGCTGAGACGCGTTCTGACTTTTTCCGAAGAATGAACAGACCTGGTCTGATTCGTGCGCAGGATGCCGCGTGTTCCCAGAACACGCACGTTATTCCGTTCTTCCAGATCTGGCGGGACGATTCTTACTCTTATCCCTGACCAACAAACACTGCACTGCAAGCAGGTGACGAAGCACACTTGCCCTCTACAGTGCACGAGAATTCCTGGTTCCACCTGACAACACGCTCGATTTTGAAACAACACGGGCGACCCCTTACCTAGATAGGAGGTCGCCCGTGTACGGCGTGTCGGACGCCGATCATCTCTCTACTCTAGCTGGCCGTTTGGCCAGCCCCCGTGACTTAGTACGGGATCACATGCAAACAATCCTTGCTCTCGTTGTTCCAGACCACATCGCACAGGTTGGACATGCGCGCCACGATCTGCGCCGCCACGCCCCCGGTCCCGCCGAACAACCCGCACCAGCCCAACGTCACAAAGCCCCAGTGCAACGGCGCGGCAAAGAGTTCATCGACAAACCAGAATGCATGGCCCCACTCGTTGAGCCCCACATTCGGCAGAATCATCATCGGGCCCACGATCGCTCCCACCAACGGGAACGAGACGGCCTTGCTGAACTGCGGCAGCCGCGTCATCGCATAGAGGTAACTCGCGACGCCACAGGTGATGTACAACGGGAAGGTGAAATAGAAGGCGATGATATGGCTGGCGGTGAAGCTCGTATCGCGGATGATCACCTGGTGCCACGACGCATCCTGCTCCAGGGTGTAGCTCCCCGCCCAGTACACGCCGAACACATAAATCGCGAGCCACATCATCCAGTAGAAGTACCGCTTGAGTTCCGTCTTGGGGTCGACGTTGGCGACGTTGCGATCCCGCGTTTGCCAAATCCACCCGAGGGTTGCGGCCGAGAAGATGATGTTGGAAATCACGTTAAAGCGCCACAGCCCCATCCAGACGTTTTCGAACTCCGGCGTCATCGAGTCCAAGCCGTGGGAGTACCCGAAGACGCGCTGAAACACGACTTCGGCGCCCACCGCCGCCAACATTGCAAACCAGCCGATCTTGAGGGGCCTGGAATCGTACCAGAGCGACATATCGTAGCCCCGGTCCACCCCCCCCCATGTTGTTGTGCTCGCCATACCCTGACCTCCTTAGTAAATTGAAAACCACCCCTCTGCATTGATGAAGCCGCTTGTGTTCATCATGCCAGCCCAGTTACCCAACACTAACTCATTCGATAGATGTACTGTCCAGAAATCCTAACTCCCTTTAACCTATGTGTCAATACAATCCTACCTCCAAATTCGCCAGATCCTGTATACGCATACCTCGTGCCCCGCCACAGACTTCGGCGAATAATGAAGCTCTCGGAGAGACAATGTCCTCGACGGAACCATCATATCCGAAGGGATCATTCGGCCGACTATCCAGCGGCCTATTTAAGACAGGATCCAAGGACCCTCTAATAGCCTCTTATTTTCAATGTTCCTGCAGGGATACGATGAAAGGACAAGCCGCAGACGGTCTCTCAGGAGAGCGGCATGATACGCCGAAGCTGCTTGGCGAAAACTATAGCGGTTCAAGGCTCCCCAACAATCGGGATAGGCAACCCTGCCTCGCGCAAGCCCTTCGCCGTATAGTGATGGCAATGGTGGAACAGATGATACGACGACCGGGCGACACAAAACCGGCTGTTGCCGACAATCCCCACCGGCTCTTCCGATGCGATAGTGGCCCGGAGATAGGACCGCAATTTCAGATACCCAGTTTTACTGATCTGAAACCTGAAGGCTTCTACCGGAGGCTTCTGCGTCCGCTCGGCCCAGATCGATTGATTAACCCCGACTTCGACGACGCCCTCCGTCGGCCACAAGAGTGCACGGAGCACCCCCGTAAAGCCTTGACGCTTTTCCAAAAACCACGCGCGCTCTGCATAGCCCCATTCTTCATAGACACGTGGTTCTCCTGGTGCATCATCCGTCCCGACAATACCGTGGTCACCGCTGGCATGCAACACCGGCGCTTCGACAGGCAACGCTATCATCGAATGCGCAGCATCGAGTGACACGACAATTGAAATAGAGTCAGCGGCCCGAGACGCAGGATCAAATCTTGCCAACATACACAACGCCCGTCCTGTGGACCGAAGGGATCCTGCCACTGGTAGTAGAGGCTACTACAATGCCGGGAAAGAGTCATCCCAAGAAACGCGTGCTCTTCCGAGACAACTCTCTCACACACCCACTAGCACTGCGAGATGTTTCATGAATCTGAGCGACGGCTGCCTTCTCCTCTGCTTTCAGCGAGGCGGCTGGTGTGGTCTTCACCGCGCACATCGAGAAGGCATGTTCTGATCGTGCGCCCTCTGCGAGCGCAAGGGACGACCAAACCGCCCTCTCATTACGTTTCCATCATTTCCAATCGCGCATCGAATTCATGCCCGCAGGCCGTGCAACGGATGCAATCCGATTCGACCGTAAATTCGTCTGATCTGATTCCCATGCCACCGCAATCCGGACAGCGCGCGAGGTGGACCCTCTGATCGTCTACGGTTTCGTATTGCGTGCCACGGAGACAATACACCGGCTTCCCATCAAGCAACCACGGGTTCCCCGCTTTGTCGAGCACCGGCAACGTCACATAATGATGGTTCACGTAGTCTTCAAGTTCCTGCCGGCTGGCGAAGCCGTCCTTAATCAGCTTTCCCCCCACCACTTCATAAAGCCTGTTCTCTTTCACGATCGCCTTGGTTGGCCCCATCTCTCACCTCCCGTTCTGATTAAGAGCGAATGGCGTGTAGCCGATGGCGGCGAGAGTGGAATTCAAACTCCTCAAGCCATCAGCAATGCGCCCTCTCCTCTTTCCAGCTATACCGCCATACGCTGTGTACTCTGGAGACCAGGCCTTGTGAACAACGGGCGACGTATTGCTACGCGATGCCCGAGTAATACCGCAGAATATTGGAGACGGATATCACACCGATAATCTGTCCATCTTGCGTCACAGCCAGATGCCGGGTGGCTTGCTCCTTCATCATGCGCACGGCGTCGATAATCGGCCGACCACCTTCAATGGCCACCACCGGCGTCCGCATGCAGGTTTTGACAACAGTCGTATTGGGATCCAGCCCTTTGGCCACCACCTCGCGGGCCAAGGCCGAATCGGTGATCACACCGACGTACGATTGACTGTTTGTGACGAGCAGAGACCCTAGCTTCCATTGCTGCATCAGCTGGCCGGCCTTTCGCAGGCTGTCGTCGTGTGACACGCTCCGGATCTCGCTGGACATGTGCTCCGCGATCTGCGGACCAATGAGTGTGCGCCCGATCTTGGATTTCTTCGGTGCTGTAGAACGGCGCGCTTCCAATTCCGACACGCAGCTCTCCAACACGCGGCCGCGCTGCAACAGGCTTTGCCGATCACTATCCATGCCGGTGCCTTCCGGCGCCTCGTCCGTCATGTTGACCAGTCCTGCCGCTTCGCCCAGCTCAGCATACTCATAGGCGTGCAGCAAGTTAGAGGTCTGCCCGAGCAGCTCTTCGATCAGCCGTTCGGTTTCCAGGTCGAATTCTTCCAGACTGCGCGTCGGCTTGCCCTTGCCCAGGAACGGGGCGAATTCGGCGAGCTGTTTCCGCATCCGTTCGATGCTTCGATCAAGAGACACCCGTGGTTTTGAGGGAGTGGTGCGGACGGCCATAGCACCTCCTATCGATGTTGATGAGTGGGAGACCGATTTTACCCTTCTGAATCAGCGAGGGCAAGCGAGGAGATGGTGTCGGCAAGAAAAACTGCGTTCCGAGGGGAAAGATCGACTGTCCGTCGGGGGGTGCTAAAATGACAGATAGTGACAGGGACCGAATATCCGCCGCCATCCAATCAGATACAGATGTCCGAGCGACTCCGCCTGGACGGGCCTGACCCAACCCATCGGGCTTCAAAGATATTTACGGTCCTACCCCATCCGAAACGGGGAGTGTGCACTTCGATCAACTGCTTCGCGTGAGGGGCCAGGGCCATAAGCCGCAAAAGCCTTTTTGAATACTCCTTGTTAGTCGGTTCCGCTGGTGTGAGGAGCCCCGTTGTATCTTTCTTAGAACCGATGGACACGTTCTCATACAGTCCGCGTTCGCATACAGTCCACTTTCGAGAGCGTACCCCACAGAGATTTTTTCATTCCTTTCACCTGGGTAAGGACACGATGGAATACTCGATTTCCATGGTTCGGTTCTTGCTCAAACGGACTCGCATTGCGTTCGGGTGGTCTCCGCTTAGGACCGGTGGGAGGCCGTATCGTCGGGGAGGTATTTGTCGTCCTGCTGAAGGCCGATGAGTCTTCCTATCTGGTCACTCGACCGAACTGGACACCGGTGCTGCCGTCTGCGACACCCGGCGACTTTCGTATCACCGATATGTTGACATTTGCCGGAGTGGTTCATCCGCTGGACTAGCAACAGAGGTCCAAAGGGGTCGGGAGTCTTGATTGCCCTGAGCGGGCGAGAAAAGACTCCCGACCCCTTTGCGTTGGTGGTTGCCGAGCAGACAATGGCAGGAACGCGCGTGGACGAGTTGACGAGACGGAGCCGCGGCTAGATCTCTGAACTGGATTGCTCGCTCAACCAGGCGTCGAACGCCTGACGGAGAATCCGTTTATAGCGTGGGTGATACCCTGGGATGCTGGAGTAATCTTCCAGCTCCAGCATCTTCTGGATCATGCTCACAGTATACGACGCACCTTCAGCCTCGTGATCCTTGTGCCACACGGCAAGGCGAGTCTCGGCCTCGCCCGTCTTGCCCACCTCAAAGACGTGCCACTCACAGTCTTTTGAATATCGAAGGTAGGCCATGAAGACTACTCATGACGACGAAAAACCGAAAAATGATAGAGGCACATCTGCGTTCCACCCTTGCACAATTGGGCCAGATCGATCCGAGTAGTAAAACCGAGACAGCAGGAGCGATCCACGACGCTCGCCCCGACATCGTGGGTCTGGATCAAGAAAATAGGTCAGCCGCCGTTAGAAAATATATCGGATGCCGACCTGCGTATACCAGTCGTAGGCGCCGGGGACGCCGGTGCCCCAGAGCCCGACGGCAGGACGAACCCATGCACGGAAATGCTCACCCAGCCGCTTTCCCACTTCGAACTCCAGATTCATGGCCGTCCTACCCTTCTGGTTCCAATCGATGAACAGGTTTGGCTCGATGCTGGTCCACCATTGATTGTTAAACCAGGGAGTATCGAGGGACATGCGCATTCTGGTGTAATTCACGTCGTTTCGACTCGGATCTCCTCCCACCGACGTGATGTGTTGGAAGGTTGGGAAGACAACCGAGTTGAGTTCCGACACCGGGACAGACACGGCAATCCCGGGACCGATTTGATACTTTCCCCGCCCGAGCTCTGGGCTGCCGGCCGTGGGGAAAATGATATCGCCTCCTGCCAAAAGAGTAAATCCCGGAGTTCGCCACACTTGCCCCCCGAGCCTCATGCTGAAGTCGCCGAATCCGGTCATCGACGTGCTCCCTGATGTTTGCTGGTCAAACCATAAAAACGGGAGGTCTGTTCGGACCACAAATCTCTCCCCAAGCGGGATATCCACTCGCGCCACATTCTCGAGTTGAACACTGCCGTCCCGCTTGCCACGGTACTCACTGGAGAACTGCACTCGACCGACGACGGCCGCAGCATTCTGTCCGTTGTCGGCGGTCACGACGTTGAGGAGCCGATCGGACATTGTCCGCAGCGCACCCTTAGGCGGCCGTCGTTTCGATTCCGTCTGTGGTGTCTCGACAGGCGCGTCGGGCTGCGCTTGAACAGCCGGTTGTTTCTCAGGCTGTTGAGGTGGCGGTGCAGTAACCGGTCTGGTCGGCTGAACTCGAATAGGTCCGGACTCTTCGGGCGAATCCATCTCTAAATCCTGGGCATAGGCCTTGGCAACATCCAGCGCCGGAGACAAACACGCGAACGCGAGGGCGAGACAGAATAGCGACGCATGCCGTGAAGCGCGACCCCGAACAAGGTGGTCGGTCATTTCCGTCATCGACATAGCTGGATTCGACAAGGATGGATCATGCGACCGGGCTCATGCTGAATACAATCGGGGTAGCACGCCCCGGTCCGCCGACATCTATGCCAGAGAATAGGCAGCCGCAAGAGCGCTATGCATATCATCTGAGTAAACTGTCCTCAAGGGGCTCGGCAAGGTTGGGCCGCCCCTAATGCTTTTGTCGCGCGGTTCGTTGTATCCTTCCGAAGAAACATGATCCGGGCGCCGGGCTTGTCGGTTATCACCTTTCTCGTCAATATCAGTGTGTACCTATGCCCCCCCATTCGCACATCTCTCGCCATGCGCCATTGGTGATAGGGGTGCTGTTCTTGTTCGTGGTCTGCATCCCGGATCGCTCGATTGCCTTGCAGATGGACGCCAATGGCTACAACGACATGGGCATCGTGTTCCAGGAAAAGGGCGATGTCGATGCAGCCATCGAGAACTTTCGCCAGGCGATCAAACTGAATCCGGATTTCCCCGAGGCCATGTATAACCTCGGCGTGGCACTGCAGGCCAAAGGCGATCTCGATGGCGCGATCGAGCAGTATCGGTCGGTCTTGAAACTCAAGCCGAACGACGCCAATACGTACGGTAACCTTGGGAACGCTCTGAAGTCGAAAGGAAACATCGACGATGCGATCGAGACCTACCGGACTGCCCTACGCATCAATCCCGAGAACGGCTTGATTCACTACAACCTGGCGATCACGCTGAACACCAAGGGCGATCTGGACGGCGCTATCGCGGAGTATCGTGAAGCGATCCGGCTGCAACCTGACGACGCGAACGCGCACAACAATCTGGGCATCGTTCTCCACAAACAGGGCAATTTGGACGGCGCCATTCAGCAATATCGCGAGGTGATCCGGTTGAATCCCGATCACGTCAGCGGCCGATACAACCTCGGCATCGCGCTCCAGACCAAGAAAGAACTCGATGCCGCGATCACCGAATATCGCGCCGTCATTCGCCTCCAGCCCGATCACATGGGAGCCCACAACAACCTCGGAATCGCGTTGCAGGCCAAGGGCGACCTGGACGGCGCCATTACGGAGTACCGCACCACAGTTAGACTGAAACCCGATCATCTGAAGGCTCACTTCAATCTGGGAACGGCCCTCTACAGCAAGGGAGACCTGGATGCGGCAATCCTAGAGTTTCGAGAAACCATCCGCCTCAAGCCGGATCATACCGAGGCCCACTTCGGCCTGGGAAACGCGCTCCAGGACAAAGGGGATCTCGACGCGGCCATTGCGGAATATCGGATTGTCATTCGAGCTCAGCCGACCAACGCCGCCGCGTTCAATAACCTCGGTGCGGCCCTGCAGGCCAAGGGAGATTTGGAAGAAGCCATCGGTGTCTATCGAACCGTGCTCGTATTTCAACCTGAGCGAGCACGTACTCGGTATAATCTCGGCGTAGCGCTACAATCCAAAGGCGATCTGGACGGCGCGATTGAGCAGTACCGAACGCTGGTGGCTAAGAGACAGGATTACACAGTCGGCTACTATGCGCTCGGCGAAGCATTGGCGCAGAAGGGACAGCGCCAGGAAGCGGTGAAAGTGTTTCGAGAATATCTTAATCGAGAGCAGGATGCCCCCGACACACATCAACGGATCGAGCAAGCACGGACACGCCTCAAAGAACTCGAAGGATAACCCGCGCCCTACCTTGCTCCCCCTCATTGTGCCGAGTTCAACATCTACGCCGGCAGAGAAGTCGAGTGACTCTCTACCGGCCGTTATGGCGCATTCTTCTTGGGTGGATAGTTCTCGAACGCCTTGATGATCGCCTTGTTGCCCAGTTCGGTGTTTTCCTGGGCCGTATCCTGCTAAAATCGCAACCATCGTCGCACGCCACTGTAATTCCTTCTTGACCGGCTCGACCAGATCCACGACGAGTGTCCCCTCTGTATACTCATAGGTCGTGACAGTGTTGTAATTTGCTCCCCATCCGTATCCCCCGCCGTAGTACCCACCGTAGTACCCCCCGCTCGGGCCGCTTGTCGTCCCCTGCACTCGCTGCTTGTCTTTCGTGCCGAGCCAGTAGTGGACCAAGAGGTCCGGACGTTCGTCCATTTTCACTTCCCGGAGTCCCTTCTTTGTGAGTTCTCTCGAGACACCCGTCTCAATCCGTTTCCGCGTCAAAGAATTATCGAGGAGGCCCGTTTTGGTAATGTCTGTCAGACCCGCAAACGCAAACGTGTGGAACCGGGTGAAGTCCGTCGAAGGGTCGAAGTCTGTTTTCACATCGATGGTTGTACAGGCCTGGGCACAGAACAACACCATCGCCAAACAGAGAGTGGTACGCCAGATGCGCATCGTTGCCTCCTTAGAATTGAATGACTCAGCCCGTCTCGACCACCGACCCTTCACGCGTGGGCATGAGCGTATCTTGCCTCGATCAACCCGCCGGCGAGCTATCCGTCATGAGACGGTAAGAGTATCAGCAATCGCTGCCATCTGTCGTGTACGTGACCAATACTCCATAGTGATCCGATCCGACATCGAGCGTGACCGGACTGGGTTGGCCGAACAGCTCCTGCCGGAGACAGGCGTTCGGATCGGCCGGCCCCGAACGCATGGCAAAGATAAAATCGATACGCCTGGCCATGCTGAGACCCCGCCGATAACCATCAAGGATCTTCTGCCGTTCCGCCTCGGGCATCGCCTGCACGATCGAGCTGAGCGCGGGCGGCAGCGTCACTTCCTCGTGCTGCGCGATCGGATTACTTGTCGGATCATAAGAATGCAACTCGCCTGTACGGCGAGCGAGCATGTACGTATCTCTCAATCCGGCATCGTACAGCGCTCGGTATTCGGGCGAGTCCGGCTCGAAGTTGAAGTCCCCTCCGATGACGACACCCATATGCCCCTCAGTCTGCAGTGTATACGAATCACATAGTGCCCCTCGTCTGCAGTGTGCGCAATTTCTGCACCAATATGCGCAATTCCTCGATCTTCGCTCTCGATCCTCTGCCAGCGCCGCAAGAATTTGTTGGGCCTCTCCTTCCTTTGGAATCCGCCCCTGAAGCTGGCCCACAATAATGCGCTCAGTGAAATATTCGTCCCGCTCGATTCCTGAATGGAGATGCAGACTGACGGCCAGCAACTTCTTCTTGATCACGGGGTTCTCGATCTCGGCAATCAACGCATAGCGGAGCTCGCCGAATTGTACGCCCGTGGAATCCCGACATCCCCCCATCCCGCCGCTGAGCTTGAGTCCCTCCAGCTTGCGAATCCGCAAAGGAGCTTTCGCAAGAACAACCAACCCGTTATTCAATCCGGGAATGACAGCCACGTTTCCGATCAGGCGGACCCCGCAGGCGTCAACCTGATGGACTTCGTCATAATCCAGACCGGACTTCTTCAGGCCGTTCACATACACCATCGCCGTGTCCGGCAAAGGATTGACTTCCTGCAGGAGCATCAGATCAGGCGCCGCTGCGGCCATCTGTTCGATTTGAATCGCCAATCGCGCCGCATGCTCCTCCTCACGGATTCACCTGGTCGAACCGAGTAACGACCCACTTCCAACCCATGCAACGTGTTGTACGTCAGTACGCTGAACCGGCTCATGCGATTCGCGTTCTGCTCGGGACCGCGCGTCTCCGGACTCGAAGTGGAGCATCCTTCGAAGAAGAGAAACACAGGCCAGCAAACACAGACGCGATGAAGATCGGACCGACCGCCGCACGTGAGTTTCCGAGGCACCCGGCTGGGAATAGCCTCTGTCGCATGCCGCCCGATGTGTGATTCGACTCCTCATCGATTGTCCTGCCTACCTCTTTTCTCCTGAAATCATCGATGCCGTTCTTCCCGAATGACTCACGGCTTCGGTTGACTCGAAGAACCCACCGAGGTCGACTTCGCCCTTCTCATCGAACGGCAGCTTGAACCTGCTGGGAGACTCCACGAATGCGGTGCCTTTGAGCCCATAGCGCAGCTTGCCGGCGCCTGATTTGTTGAGCTCCTGAAATTGGCGGAGAAAACTACCGAGACCGGTGATGACCTCGACATTCACGACCTCGGACCCGAATCGAGGGATCGTAACTTGTTGGCCGGACATCCCGTTGCCGAACTCCTTGTCGTTGAGCTCGATGTCGAATCGCAGGCCATTGATTCCCAATTCCTGGTCGTTTGGATTCTGGATACGGAGCTGCACATCAAACCGTTGCTCAAAGACCGCAACATCCTTCGGCACGATATTCGCGATACTGATCTTTGGAGGTTCAATATCAGGCGGCACTGTGGCGCAAGCCGTCAAACACACCACTGCCAGTGGAAGAAGCACACACAGCCGGCTTTGCGCTTTTCGCATGGTCGTCATTCCTTCTCTGTGACGCCTGTCGACCATTCACGCTTCAGCGCGTTCCGGTTACTCCACTGCTTTCTTTTCCGGCTCCGTGATTTTTTGTGGCTCAGGCTTCTCGGACGGCACGGACTCCTCGATCAGGTCATTAAGAAATTTATTCACCGGGGTATAGGTCGAGGCCGTTTTTCGATTTTTGAAATCCGTCACGATACTGCCCAATGTAGCCCGGGCGACATCCTCCATGTACACAGGATCTTGCGAGACGGCCTCATTCTGCATGGTCGTTTCGGCCATTGAGGCCCACACCATCTCTCCCGTCTCCGCATCCCACAGCTGGAGCGAGACCCGCATGTTGCTCGACCGAGTCTGTGCTATTCGGAAGTCGAAGCCGATAACTTTGGCGCGATCGGTCATCGTTTGCGAGAAGGCGGCGAGTTGGGGCTGAAACACGTAGCGCACACCGAGTGCGGTGGCTATTTTTCGCAGCGCGCGACCGTCGAAGATATTACTCAGTTCGTAGTCAGCTCTCATTTTGGCATACTCTCCGGCCAATCCTTGCCGGTTGATGCGCTTGGCTAATTCCTGCGGAGAGATCACGTTCCAGTTCGGCGATACCTTGTGGAGAATGTGCTCGAGCTCGTATGATAATCCGCCCTCATTACCTCGGAGAGCGGGAGACGTGATGGCCCCAAACAGTGCAACGGAATGCTGCTCAAAAACTGCGGGCTGAAACGACGGCGGCATCGGGGTCGAAGTGGTTCTGACTTGCCATCCATACAGCGAACTGGCGCAGCCCGTTACAAGGATGGATAGTAAAAGTACCGCGACGCCTGCCGTAGATCTCGAACATTCCTGTCTCATTTCATGAGTTCCAGCGTACGAGAATCCGTCGAACTTGATTCGAACGGAAAGACCCGTTTCCAGTCGCGCTTCATATCCACCACAGTCCACCCTTTTACATTCGCCTCGTCCAGCGCCTTGTCCAATTTCCCGATATGCGACGTGCGGTCGTAAGCCCACTCACGCTCGGCGTCGGTGTGATGGACCAGCCCCATGAAGCGAGGACCGCCCCCCGCAGCCGTCCATTGCAGCATCTGTTGATCTCCGTCCGAATTGCCAAAGGCGAAGATCGGTCGCCGGCCGATGAATTTCTGAATGCCGATGGGTTTCCCTTCCTTGTCGTCGATGAAATCCACCGCGGGCAATTTCACAATCACCGGCTTTCCGCCGCGCAACTCGAACTTCTGCTTGCCCATGCTCCCGACGACCTGCTCGGGCGGAATGCCGTAGACCTTCTCGACCCAGGCACGCATGAATTCCACGCCGCCGCCGGAGACAATGAACGTCTTGAACCCGTTCGCGCGGAGATAGGCGAGCAGTTCCAGCATCGGCTGATAGACGACCTCATTGTAAGGTCGCTGAAATCGTGGGTGCCTCGCCGTCGCGAGCCAGTCCTTGACGATCCCCTCGAACTCCTCCGTCGTCATGCCCGTGTGCGACACAGCCATGACCTCGAGGATCGCCTTCATCACCGCCGGCGGCGAAGGCCTTCTTATCGCCTTCGAGCACCGCCTTGAACGGCTGCTTGTTTTTCCACTCGGGATGCTTCGGCGCGAGCGCCTTCACACGGTCTAACGCAAACTGAACTTGGAAGTAGATCGGTTGCTCCGCCCACAGCGTGCCGTCGTTGTCGAACGCGGCGATACGCTCGGCCTGCGGGACGAACTCAGAACCACCTTCCTTCGCCACTTTCTCGATGAAGGCCAGAACGCTTTGCTTCACCGCTCCGTCGTTCCATGATGGAAGCGGATCCTCCGCTGCCGCGACAACACCATGCGTCAACGTGAGCACCAGGATCGTTACCCAACAGATTACGAGCGTTCTCAACCACTCCATGGTGTCTCCATTCTTGAGGCAGACCTTCAGATCAACATTGAGACGAATCAGCGATGTACGTGACAAGCACGCCAAAGTGATCCGATCCTGGCTCGATTGACACAGCCGTGGGCTGTCCGAATAGTTCCTGCCTCATGCACCCTCTCAGACTGTCCGACTCTTTTTTCATGAGAAATAGAAAATCCACACGCCTCGCTTGACTGATACCCTTCTGGTACCCCTCAAGTAACTTCTGCTGCTGGTTTACAGGGAGACGCTTCATGGCCTCGCGAAGTGCGGAGGGAACATCTCGTATACCTTCTGCGGCAATCAGGTTTCGTTGCGGATCAAGACTGTAGACGTCGGTTTCGGAGTGGGCCATCGTGTATGTGTCTCTGAGGCCCGCATGTTCGAGCTCGCGGTACTCAGGGTCGTCGGGTTCAAAATTAAAGTCTCCTCCGATGATGGCTCCGAGATATGTCCCTTCAGCTTGCAGTTTCTGTACTTCCTTGACGAGCACGCGGATCTCATTGAGCCGTCTTTCTTGATCCTGCTCCAAGGCGGCAACAATGGCTTCGAAGTCCTCACGCTGTACCTTTCCCTGATCCACAGCTTCGTTGATTTTCTGAACAAAAAAGGCATTCCGCTCGATACCGGAGTGCAAATGGAGACTCACCGCCAGAAGTTTTCTACCCGTGCCAGGGTTTTCAATTTCAGCGATCAGGGCGTATCGAAGCTCGCCGGTCTGAAACCCCGCATAATCAGTGCAGCCTCCAAATCCCCCGCTCAGTTTGAGCCCTTTCACTTTCCGAACCCGCAGAGGGGTCTTGGCAAGAACGGCCAAGCCGTTGTTCAAGCCCGGAACCACTGCGAGCCCTGGGGCGAGACGAACGCCGCAGGCATCGACTTGATGAACCTCGGCATACTGCAAGCCGGAGTCCTTCAGTCCCGTGACGTACGCCTCGGCCATTTCCGGTAACGGATTGACTTCTTGAAGGAGCAGCAGATCCGGTTGGACTACCGAGAGTTGATGAAATTGCAGATCGAGCCGCGCCTGGCGTGCTTCTTTCGATTCGCTGGCTTTGACAGTCAATCCACTCGGCTCAAGTCCATGCAGCGTGTTGTAGGTCAAGACTCTAACCCGCTGCAAAGGCTTGGCATCTGGTTCGTGTACAGGGGCCGCCGGACCGGAATGCGTGCAGGCCGCGAGGAACGAACAAAGCAGCGCGATTGCAATACGAGTGTAGGAGTGAACAGTGACACGTCGGCGCCTTGTAACCACAATGTTCATGACTATCCCGTAGACAGATCTAAAAGATGTATTCATGTTCGAACTCGCCAAAAGTGTGGCAACTCAGAACTTGAAACCAACGTCTAGTTTGAATGTTGTAAAACCTGGAATCCCTGTGTTGGGAAGATCAACATATTGCTGCCGGACACCGCCGCGGACAAGTACAACGCTGTTGATGTCCCATCGCACTCCCCCTCCCACACCAAAACTGAGCAATGTGTCGGATTTAGTCGGTTGGCTAACGCCACAAATGTAGCCGTACCACGGGTCACAAAAACATCCGGCAACAGGAACGCCGCGCGGCCGGCGGTGCACGACTGCTCGCCGTAGTAGTGAAGAAACCGGACACCCTCTTTTGCGATGCGGTCGATGTTGGGCGTTTCGTAGCCCATCAGGCCATCGCTGTAGGCACTGATGTTACTGATGCCGATATCATCACCCCAGATGACGAGAACGTTGGGTTTGTCTTTTGCGGCAAGCGCTGGATCGGAAAGGACCATTCCGGCCAGCAGGACCACCGCAAGAGCAATCAAGAAACACGGGCGTCGGTGTTGCGTTCCCTTTACATTCATACGCGCCTCCTGCGCTTGAGACACACATCGCCCCTCAAGATTGAGAGGCGATGCGATCAATAGCACTTGACGTTCTGTCTAATAGACAAGCGGGATATTTTCCGCGAGTTCCATCTTCAGAACAGCCCGAATCTTATTTTCGATCTGGATGTAGCGCGCGGTTTTCGTCGCTGAGAGCACCTTCCCGATCTTGTCCGCGGAAGTTTTTCTCAGCTTGAGTTCGGCCTCATCGATCGCCAGCGTTTCTTTGAGCAGCTTTTTAGCCGTGTCGTTCGGGACCGATCCCTTGTTGTAGGCATCGGCATACTCGTGAATCACTTTGCCAACGCGAAGGTTCAGCTTCCCCAGCTCTTTCTGGTACGCGTCATACAACGGCCAGAATTTTTTGCCCTCGGCATCGGTCAGTTCCATATTACTGGCAACCAGCAATTTCTTGTCCGCTTTGATCTTCTGAATCAGAATGTCCATGTTGGTGTTGGCACTGGAGCTTGCCGCCTCCTGGGCAAACACCGGCATGGCGAACAAGAGGGCTCCGGCTAATAAGAATGGTGTGAACGATTTCATCTTGAGGTCCCCTTTATGTGTGATGTGGTGATGTGAACTCCCGCTGCATCGATTGGATCATCGTCTTCACTCAATAGACTACGGCTGCATCGATCCGGTTTCTCCTTTCCTTCAGCTACAGAACAGACTCACGGCAATCGTTATTCATCCGCAGGACAAAGAAATGAAGCTGCGTATCAGTCCCGTTTCTTTTCATGACTGGCAAAGTAGAAATAGGCGCCGACCGTGAGAAAATTGATCCCCACGGCCACCACATTCCACGCAATGACCGGCCTGGAGTCGATCAAGAAACCGTAATAGACCCAGACAATCTGAAACGTCCCCATGATTGCCGCCATGGTCGGGTTCATGCCTTGACTGGACTGTCGCTTGAACATCTTGATCAGGTCTGGTACGGCGGCGAAGGTGGTGCCGAAGCCGGCCACGAAACCAATGATCTCAGTCAATGACATCGAAGAACCCCCTGCCATTGGGCCCGACAACCCTTGCTATGCCTCATCAATGACTCTCGGCGCTGAGGACGTGATAGCCCCACGGCTCCAGGTCCACGTAAAGACCCGCTTCCCTCAGTTCGTCGCCGGCTCGCTCAAAGACCATCTGTTGCAGAGGATCGGTCAAGCGCCATGAGCGGCCGGCAAGATCGGCCCACGGAAGTTTGACCCGGGCCTGAGACCGAACCTCGGAGAGATTCACGACGATGAGGTGGCGATCGGCTGCCTTCTCCCAACACCACGCGACCACGTTCAGATAGCTGCCGTTGTCCGGCAAGCCGATCCGTTCGCACAGTTTCCACTCTCCGTCTCTGAAGTCGGCGCTGCGAATTGTCTGAAGAAGACGTTTTGTAAAATACCCGCAAGTTGCGGTCCGGGACTTCCTCGGGGCGGCGGCGAAGAAACACCGGAAGCCTCACGCGGTACCCCTCGAATTGCCCTTCATGAAACAGCTTGGCGCCCGGGACTGTGGCGAACGTCACGGCGACGGCCCGCGCTTTCTGGTACCCGAACGTCGCCGCAGCTCGCGGCTCGTCGTGGTTCTCGATGAATCGGACCAGTTTTTCCTGGTAGGCCAGGTCGGCGCACAGATGGAGTCGCACCTGCTCCGCGGGGCCATGCTCCAGCCGATCGTACAGCCGCTTGTCGTAGCAGTAGTTGAACCCCTGTTGCTGAAGTTCCCACTCGAGATCCCAGTAGGCTTCTGCGACGAACAGGACCTTTGGGTGTCGCTCGCGCACGGCTCTGATGAGCTCGACCCAATATTCCCGCCCTGGTTTCTGGCCTGCGCGGGATCCCCACGTCCGCTCGAAGATGGGATTCATCATGAGCATGGCCATATCGCATCGCATCCCGTCGCACTGGTCGGCAATGGCGAGCACCGTGCTGAGGGCAGCCTGGCGCAGTGCGGGACTGAATGCGTTGAGTTGGGCCACATCCGGCCAAGGAGGAAAATACGGATCCCGGCCGTGCGCAAGAACAGCGCTGCCTGCCTTGAAGAACTCTCCCGGCTTCGCGGCCAGGTCGTCGGCCGTGCCTTGAATGAAATACTGCGGATGATCCATGATCCACGGATGGTCGGGCGCGACGTGGTTCGGAACGAAATCCAGGATCAATCGCATGCCACGATCGGCCAATTTTTTTCTGGCTGTCGCCAAGCCGTTGGGTCCGCCAAGTTGATCGTCCACGACATAGCGACGGACGCAATAGGCAGATCCGACGTTATCCTCCGATTGATAGTCGGATAGCACTCGTCCGAACTCGGCCTGAAGTCCTGTGTTCCCGTTCGCGATACGGATGCCGGCAGGACTCCGTTCCCACACACCCATGAGCCAGACCGCGTCGAACCCATACGAAGCGAGCGCATCCCATTCCTGCGTCGGGACGGTCCCTAACGTGACGGGTTTCCGCTCGCGCCGGCTCAGCTCCTGGAGCCAAGCCAAGGTATTGATCTCATAGATGATCGGACGTCGAGGCCAGCCAAGCATGATGATCGCGCTCCTTCCGCTCTGGGTGATAAGTTATGATTTCCCACCGGGCTTGTGCATGCCCTTAGCCTGAGCCGCGAGCCGGACGGTCGCTGCGGTTCGCCCTCCTTCGAGCAACTCCTTCGCATCAAGAGCTCCAAAGAGCTGAATGAGTCGGCCGACGACGCCGGTCCAGCCGGTCTGGTGGCTGGCGCCCAGGCCGGCGCCCGAATCGCCGTGGAAATACTCATAGAACAGAATCTGGTCGCGCCAATGGGGATTCGACTGGAACGTGGTTGCGCCACCGTACACAGGGCGTACACCCTGTTCATTTCTGAGGAAGATCCCGCTGAGCCGTTTCGAAATTTCCCGGCTCACCTCGAAGAGGTTCATGTGTGTCCCTGATCCCGTAGGACATTCAACCGTAAACTCGTTCCCATAGTAGGCATACAGATTGAGCAGGGCGCGAATGATCAGAATGTTGACCGGCATCCAAATCGGACCCCGCCAGTTCGAGTTCCCTCCGAACATGCCGGTGTTGGATTCGGCCGGCAGGTAATCCACACGGTACTCTTCTCCGTGAACCTTGAAGATGTATGGGTGGTCCAGGTGGTATCTGGATAAAGAACGAATTCCATGGGGGCTGAGGAATTCCTGTTCATCTAACAATTTCAACAACACCCGTCGTAACTTGCCCTCGTCGAGAATCGAGAGCAGGCGCCGATCCTTGATCCCGAGTTTCGTGGGTGGGGAAATCGTCGTGCTCAGTTCCGGATGATGCCTGAGAAACTTGCGCGCGCGATCCATGAGACCCGGGAAGCGCTCCGCATCTTCCTTATCGAAGACGGTGGAGGCGCAGAGGGGGAGCAGTCCGACCATCGACCTGACGCGAAGACGCGTCGCCGTCCCGTCAGGGAGGCGAAGCAGGTCGTAGAAGAAGCCATCCTCCTCGTCCCACATCTCGTCATGGTGTTCGCCGACCCGATCCATGGCTGCACCGATCCAGAGAAAGTGCTGAAGAAACTTGAGGGCCATGTCTTCATAGACCGGATCGTGTTCCGCCAGCTCCAAGGCAATGACCAGCATGTTCTGACTGAACAGCGCCATCCAGGCCGTACCGTCGGCCTGTTCCAAATAGCCGCCCGTGGGCAGCGGGGCACTCCGGTCAAAGACCCCGATGTTGTCGAGACCGAGGAACCCGCCCTCGAACACGTTCCGCCCTCCGGGATCCTTGCGATTGACCCACCAGGTGAAGTTCAAGACCAACTTGTTGAACGCAAGTTTCAAAAAGGCAATGTCCCCTGTGCCGCGCACCTGTTTGTCGCTTTGATAGACAAGCCACGTCGCCCAGGCGTGCACCGGCGGGTTCACGTCTCCGAAGTTCCACTCGTAGGCCGGTATTTGACCGTTGGGATGAAGATACATGTCGTGGAGCATCAACTCGAGCTGCTTCTTGGCGAAGTCCGGATCCACGCCCGTCAGGGCGACGCAGTGAAATGCAAGGTCCCATGCGGCATACCAGGGATACTCCCACTTGTCGGGCATCGAGATCACATCGTCGTTCAGCATGTGATACCAGTGCCGATTGCGAAGGTGCGTGGATTTGGCCGGAATCAAGGGATCGGCGCCATGCTCCTCAAGCCACTTGTCCAAGTCGAAGTAATAGTACTGCTTCGTCCACAACATGCCGGCCATGGCCTGCCGCATCACGAGGGACTCATCTTTCCCGACCGACGGAGGAGTGATCGCCGCGTAGAACACGTCGGCTTCGCGCAGTCGCTCGGCCATCACCTCATCGAAGTTCTTGCCGAACGTCGCCGACGACTTACTATCCGGCTCCTCAGACGGCATCACCGTTCCAAGCCGAAAGCGGAGAACCTTCGTCTCTCCGCCGCCGAGCTGAAGCTGGTAATGCGCCGCCGCCTTGGTCCCGGTCCGGAACGGATTCACGGCGTCCTGCTGTCCATTGACCACGAAGTTATTGATGCCGTCCTTGACGTACAGACTTGGATTCGGCTTGTTGAAGAGCCGCTGTGTATTGGTCTCGTTCTCCGTGAACAGCAGCGGAACTTCTCCCTCGCACACGAAGTAACGTTTCCCCAGTTCAGGATGCGACACCTGCAGCACGCTCACGTCTCCCGGTCCGTCGGCTTCTTCGAGAGTTGGCTTCGGCGTCCCCTGCGTCCAAGACCAGGTGTTCCGGAACCACAATGTCGGCAACACGTGCAAGGTAACGGCCTCTTCCCCCCGGTTGCAGATGCTGAGCTTGATCAGGATGTCCTCCGGCGTGTCCTTCGCATACTCCACGAACACATCGAAGTAGCGGTTGTGGTTGAACACACCGGTGTCGAGCAATTCGTATTCAAGCTCGTCGCGGGTACGTCCCCGGTTGGTCGCGACAAGGTCATCGTAGGGATACGCCGAGTGCGGGTACTTGTAGAGGTATTTCATGTAGGAATGCGTCGGCGTGCTGTCGAGATAGTAATAATATTCCTTCACGTCCTCGCCATGGTTTCCTTCGCTGTTGGTCAGGCCGAAGAGGCGTTCCTTCAGGATGGGGTCCTTGCCGTTCCACAATGCCAACGCGAAACACAGCCGCTGTTTATCGTCTGAGAATCCGGCGAGCCCATCTTCGCCCCAGCGATACGCGCGAGACCGGGCATGGTCGTGGGTAAAAAAGTCCCAGGCATTTCCCGATTCGCTGTAGTCCTCGCGAACCGTCCCCCATTGCCGTTCGCTCAGATATGGCCCCCATTTCTTCCAGGAGAGACCCTGCTCCCGTGCCTCATCGAGCCGTGTTCGTTCTGCATTGTCGCTCATGGCTTACCTCCACGCTGTTCTAGTCAGAGACTGGCCGTTGGTCGTGCGTGTGCCTGTCGAACCGTGATTGTTCTGTCAATGATGAGACGAACAGTCGTAGAACACCTGGACCAAAACCCTGGCAGTGTTTCGACCCAGGGATAACGTTGATTGGGAGGTCGTCGCCGACTCGAGAACCCTGTCGCGAGGAGAAACAAACCTGAGAGAATATCGGCACTATCCGCATCACAACACCCCGCGTAGGGTATCCTACTTGGCTGCGGGAGCGGGAGTCTAGCCGAAAATAGCGGATTCAGGCAGGCATGAACGGGTGCGGTGGAACTTTTAACAATTTTTTAACAGGGCGTTGACGGCATTGATAATGGATCGGCAATCCTAAATAGAGGCAAATGCCTTCAATGGATCGGTCTTCTCTCTTTGACAAAGATCCTTCTGTGGTCGCTCATCGGCTTTAAGGAAAAGTATAAGGCGGCATCTCGATGACTGTCGCACGCAGCCGTCATGGGGTCCGCTGCAAATCGGTCATCAGCCGTTGAAATTCCGGGTCTCTTGTTGATCAAGCGCGACGCGGCGAGGAGCAGATGATCAATCTGTTCATCCGTCAGATAGAGTGTCGTGGGGATCTTCATCAGATATTCCTGCTCGACCGAATCCTCAACTCTCCCCAAGCTCGCGTCGATAAAATAGATCTCCGCGTCCGGCGCCAGCACGCTTTGCGTGCCGGGAGGCCGGTTGCGAATTTCTTCGCGCCACTTCCCGACGGCGAAGCGCATGAGCAAAAGCGAATCCGCGGAATACCGGTTGATTGGAATGTCGACCAGCGAACTGAACGCGCGTGAGAACACGGGAACTTCATCGCTTCGGTATTCCTTCACATCCGGACTGGTCTCGGCATTGACTGAGAGGATGACGATTTTCTTGACCTGCTTGACGCCCGCACTCTTGAAGATCGCCTCGAGCCCTCCCACTACGCCAACCCCTTCCAAAATAGCTCGTAAGGCCACGTTATCCGATAATCCTCCATCGAGCAGATGGACCTGAGGCCGCTTCTCCGCATCCAGGTAGGAGAGTAATTCCTTCGCTCGTTGTCGCTGAAACAGGTTTGCCGACTTGCTGGCCTTCAGCATCCACGGAGGTGGCTCGTACCCACAATTGCCGGCATAGCTCGTGAACGTAATCGGGTTCAGGACCAGCGGAAGGGCCGCGGAGGCGGCTGATGCATAGGCGATCGGCAGTTGACTCATATCCGAGCAGAGCAGATCGAATTGTGGCTGGAGAAACTCAAACCGCGCGAGCGTGGCCATGTCGGACGCATGGATCAGGATGCCGGGCCTGCTTTGCTGCCGTACAAGATCGCCATACGTCTTGCCGTCAAACAGAGCTTCATCCAGGAGCTCGGCCATGATGTGGGCACGATCGTAGTACGGGGACCAGAGCCGAAACCAGTTAGTGGGCGACTTGAAGATCCGTGCCTTGAGTTCGGACTCCCAATCTTTTCGCAGGAAGCGGTATTCGAAGTCGTGAAAGATCCGATCCCCGAACAATGCATAGTAGGCGCCGGTGAAGGTCCCTCCGGACAAGGCATAGATGAAATCGAGCTCATCCAGCAGACGCATCTGCTTGCCTTCCCATCGAATCTGATGCCGCGCGAGTTCGCGCAGCGCGCCGAACGCCAGGGCAGATGCTCGCGTACCGCCTCCGGAAAAGCTCGCCGAAATGAGCAGGCTGTCCGAATTCCCTTCCTCCGGGGCACCAGGTTCTTGAATCTATAGCCGTACTCCGGATTCCACTCTTTCAACGGCTAGTTGATTGTGGGTCGGACATACTCGCAACCGGCGAGCGCGATCGACGCGATCAAAGCTGCACAGGCCCAACACACGGTCACTCGGCGAAGCTGCCGGTCCATCATGCGCCCCCACTTAACATGCTTCTTCTTTCGCTCAAATCAGCGTTTTGAGCAACCCCATCAGTATCTCCTTCAGGGGTACTTGAATGGCCACCACAGGAAGCATTGGGATCAGCGCCGGAAGAAGAACGGCCAGCAACGCCTGTTTCCCGATCGGCGCAGGGCGGATTTGCTCAACCACTTCGTACATGGATACCGTATCGATGACCGGTCCCAATTCGGCCGCCTGGAGCAACGGGGCTTCGGGGACCTGTTCATGTGCAATCCAGCGGCGCCGAACCAGCCGGCCATGCTGCCCCACCAGCGTGCCATATTCCCTCACGCCGCGCCGCTTGAAGTGATGAAGCCTGCGGGTGAACATGACAAGCGGCCCCAGAAACAGAATCAGCATCGCGGAAACATACACAGCAAGTGGAATCGCAAACGAGTACACATCGACTTCGTGATAGAACACATCATGCCCCCAGCGGGACGCGAGAACCGCCGACGAGGCGAAGATGACAGGACTGAAGATGATGGGAAAATCTTCCAGGAACCCCAGGCCGCCCGCGCGATCAGGATGGGTGGGAACGAGGTGGAGATCCAGGCGGGAAATTCGCCACAGCAGCACGACACAGACCACGAGACGCCACAACCAGACGAGAAGCAGTGTGGCAAACACCGGCCGCAACACAAATAGAAACCACCATCCGGCGAATCCAAAACCTATACTGTCTGCGCCGCCTTCTCTTGCCCAGACTAGTTCGTGTAGGTGCGTCGTATCGCGGGTGATGAACGTGTTGAGCAGCATAATGACCAAGATCGCCGCCCAGGCAGGCCAGGCATCGCGCAACCGCTCCGTGGACCGCAGGATCTGGACGAACCGCGGCCTCTCGTCGTCCTGCACGAGTCCTGAGGTCACGAAAGTACCGTACGAAATCCTGTGGGATCAGATTGCCTGCTATCTCAGCGATCACCAACAATGGGATGGCCAGCAGACAACGCACATGGACCCCGAAGTGTTGGAGCAAGGGCTCGGGGATTTCTCCGGGAAAGACCCGCCGCCAGTAGAACGCCCAGATCGCGAGGGGGAGCCACGTCACCAGCGCGAACACCAGGCACCGCCGGACGATCCCCAGCCCGCTGGCAGGAATGAGCCCGACCGCCCGCTGCAGGCGGAACCAGGGATCGTCGCGGACCAAGGAAAAGGTCAGTTCGTCAGCATTCGATTGGGTGTCGCTCACATGTGCTCCTGACTCTCGCCCTCTCCACTTCCTCTCAAGGCAAGGGGCGCACCGGCTTCACCATCTATCAGAAACCAAGGAGTTGCACAACTTCACCGGACGCCGTGAGGGACTCAGAACGACCCGAACGGGTGGCGAGTTCGGATCTCAACGTTCAATGAGGTGCGTCCTTCATGCCTCTCTTGCTGGAGTTGGTGGCCGCGAGCCATCTATCCCGTGCCGGGCGGGATTGAGGGTCAGGTGATTGGGAACGGATCGTTGCAATTCTTCGTCTGGTGATCCGGTTTCCGCATGTCCAGAGAGGTTGAAGAAACACGTGCCGGTGTCCTCTGGTTCTTGACAGGTCAGAGGACATTTTGCAATCATGCGCCGCCCATCATTCGTTGCCCGGCTGGCGCAGGAGGAACTTCAGTCCGATGCGGCTGTTCACACCCGCATGTGCGATGGTCGGGCTATTCGATTCGATCTCACCTTACAACAAGGGAGATGATCATGCAGGATGCTGACGGAACCACAACGCCACGGCGCCGATCTACGAATTTTTATCTTCTCTCTCTCCTCGCGGTGCTCGCCTTGTGCGTCCTAGGCATGGACCCTTCGATCGTGTACGCCGAGGAGACGCCTCCTTCAGAAATAAAAGACAGCAAGTTGATGATCCGCGGTGGGTGGGCTTACGTCTTCGGGGCGAACGCAAACGTGTCAAAGGGTGGGCCGGTGCTAGGGGTCGGCACCTCCGTGGACTTCACCCAAACCTTGGGTGGGGACACCAGTACTGATGCCGTCAGAATTGATACTCTCTATCGGTTCAATGAGCGGCATGCTGTCGGATTCTCGTGGTATCGGGTTGGATTGAGCGGAGAAAAAGCGCTCAACCAGAATATTCAAATCAACGACCAAACCATAACCGCCGGTGCGACCACCCAAACCGGCCTGAGTTTCAATACCTATCGGTTGCTCTACAACTATTCGTTTTATCGAAATGATAAGGTAGAGCTAGCCTTCTCACCAGGGCTCTACGTGATCAAGACAAATTTTAACTTTGCAGGGCAAGGCACCATTAACGGGACACCAGGTAACACGGCCGTCATAAATGAGCAAGTGTCGGTCCCGCTTCCATCAATCGGGTTAGTCGTGAACTACAACATCTCGCCGAAGTTCCAATTTCAGAGCCGCTACGACTATTTCTATCTGGACATAGGTCAGTACACCGGATCGATGTTTGAATTCTATGCCGGCCTCGAGTATCGCCTCCACGAACACTTTGCGCTAGGCGCTGCATACGACAGGTTGTCGGCCGGGCTGAAAAGTAGTGGGAGTCAAGGGTTTAGCGTCGACTTCGGCTATAACCTTGCATACCTCTACGCGACCCTCTACGCATTCTAGCCAGTTCCCCCACGGCCGAATCTGAATGTCGTGGAGAGAGTCTGGGTACCAGCAGAACGGCTGGGTCAGAGGATCCAATCATTTAAGCACTAACGGCGCACATGAAGTCGCTTCGGGAGGAGCCGCCGATCCGCGAGGGACGCCGGACTCGTACCCCCAAGTAGGACTCCTCTCACTATCTTGGTGAATGCTGCCTTCTCATATCCTTTTATTTTTTGATCACCGGAAACTGCGACGCAATCTGCACGTCCACAAGCTGCTGAATCCGGCGTTCGATCTGGAGGAATCTCGCCGCGGTCTTGGGTGACACCGCGCCCGACAACTCTTCAAAGTATTTCTTCCGCAGATCGAGCGTCCTCTGGTCCACGTCGAAGACTCCCTGCGCAATCTCTTTGGCCTTCGCGTCGTCAAGCGTCTTGTGGGATTGCAGATACTCCTTGAGGAGCGCAATCTTCTTGTCGTTGATCGCGGCCAGTTCCACGTCATACTTTCTGTAGATCGGCCAGAACGCATCCGCCTCCTTGCCTGAGAATTCCATCCGTTCCGCGATCAAGGTCATCTTTTTTGTTCGAATGTCTGAGCGCAACAGCTCGAACTCCGAGCTGGAAATGGACTCTTCCGCACAGAGAGTGGAATCGGTCATGGTAATTTGGCTCGCCGCAAATAGGCTCAGGGCAATGAACGTGACAAGCACTCTGTCTCTTGTCGTCATGGTGTTCCTCCCTATTTAAGTTGGTCTTCCCGCAATCATGTCCGCTCACCTCGAGAACTGACAGAACATTCCGATGACACGTTGGTCCTGACGGGCGGCACAGTAGCAAATTGTCCCCAACTAGGCAATACTCGCTAGCGCAGAGAGGTACTCACCAACAGAACGCCGAGGAAGCGAGATTGCGCCGATCTAGAAAGAAGAGTGTCCGTGGGTATGCCTTGCAGGGCCGCAGGTCCGAGGAAACGAAAGAGAAAACCTCTATCGGAAAATCATCATCTGTGCGAGCAGCTAGTCGGGTTGTCGGTTGATCTCCCTCTTGATGGTGACGAATCGCCGAACCCCGACCCCCAAGAACACGAGACCTGCCACCATCGCTACCACACCCAGTGGTTGAATGCCGGGCATCTCAAACCACCACACAGCCGGAATGCCGACAATGAAAAATCCCAGCGCGGTCCTTACATAGGCCAATAGCGTGCGCTCATTGGCTAACTCGGTCCGTTGCCGAGCCAGCTTGTCTCGAACAGCTGTACTCGATTCTTCCTGCATAGGAGATCCTTGAAGCGTCGCCGAAACGGTACCCTATTAGAGAGCGAAGCTCAACAGCGCGTCAGCCGCGAACCTCTTTTTTGAGCAGCTCGCGAAGTCATACGGTGTTCCTCCTCGTCTTCGGGGACGAGCACGCGGACGAGCTTTGCATTGTTGGATTATGAGACTCGAGAACCGACCTTGTAGTCTCTCACGTTTTATCTTCGCGGAAGGTGTAACCAACTCGCTCCATTGCCCGGCGTACGGTACTCATCACTGTAGGAGTATCGGAATGCGGCAGTACAGCGACCTCCGGTGCAGCCTTCAGTTTGGCCAAAATCTGCGCAGCGTCTGCTCCGGCTAGTTCGTCACAGGTTTCATACAACCCCCCGGGCCTTCCTCCAAAATATTATGTTCCTTGAGAATGCCGCGGATACTCGCAATGACGGCGGCCGTGGGAGTCGGTATGAGCAGCGTGCCGAGTGCTCCATGATCGAGCCGGAGCTTCGAGGCGATGCGAAGTGGCTCCCCGCCTCGCAGTCGCTGGGCGGCGGGTATGAGAATCTTTTCTTCCATGCCGATGTGGCGGAGAAGCCCGGCTCGAAATTGAGCATACGCTCCCTGATCGACATGGTCGGCAAGAGCCACAGCCTGTTGGAGCAGCGCTTCAAGTCGCCGGTGGTCTTCCACAAGAAAATCTGTGATAGGTCTTGCTTGTTTGTTCTCTCGTGGCTTCATTCGTTGCCTCTGATTATGCCTTCCTATCATCCCCTTTTACACAATTGACATCTTCGCGCGCGGGCGAAAGTCTTGAACCCATTTCTTCCTGCGTGTAGGCGCGAAGGCAATCAGTCATTGTTACCCTGCTTCGACCGTGACGTCTGTGAGCACCGAGTTGGCAATAAAGCATTCGGCGTGGGCTCGCTCATGGAGCGCGGCAATCTGCTCCGGTGTCGGAGGAGTCGGCCCGCCGAATACAACCCGAGGATGCAAAACGACCCGCGTGATGGCGAGCTTTCCCTTCTGATTCTTTTCCAGAAATCCCACGGCGTGATCGCTGTACTGATCCACGACAAACTGTTTCTTCGCGGCCACAGCCAGGAAAGTCAGCATATGACAGCTCGACAAGGCCGCCACGAGACCTTCCTCAGGATTCACGTGCGCGCGATTTCCACGATAGGCGAGGTGCTGCTGAGGCAGGAACCCGAGCACCACCTTCAAAGACCAATACATGGTCTCGACTATACGTCTCGTACGAAAAGCCCTCCGTGTCTCTCTTCCACTCTAGCGCGACCTTGTGTTCAGACATCGGCCAACCCCTTTCTAATGAGTGAGAATTCGCCGAACAGCTTGACGGCAGATGTACGTGCTTTGAAATAATTAAAGACAGGCTTCTTCGTTGAAAGCAACGTGTCAACCGCGGGCACAAAGATCCTCCCCGCTGCTGCAACCTTTTATTTCATGTCACCCTTGTGCCCACGAGTTCACGTTTCATGCAGGTCTTTCACGAATCACTACCTGGCCTGCATGGCCATTTGAGCAAAGAACTCACCCGAGCGTTTCCGCATTTCTTCAGGCGTAAGGTTCTCTTTGTGGGTCGCCAGGTTCCACTTGTGGCCGAATGGATCGGTAAGTTGCCCGCATCGATCGCCCCAGAACATGTCCGCCACCGGCATATCCGCTTTCGCACCGGCTGACACGGCACGTGTGAAGGCCTGATCGGCATCTTCAACATAGAGGTAGAGACTCACGGGCGTACCTCCAAGGCTTTGGGGCCCGCGACATCCCATCTCGGAATGTTCCTCACCCAGCATGATGATCGAATCCCCAATCTTGATTTCCGCGTGCATGATGCTTTTCTCATCGGGTCCGAGAAAGCGCATGCGCTCCTCCGCACCGAATGCGCGCTTGTAAAACCCGATAGCCTTCTCAGCATCCTTCACCGTGAGCGCCGGTGTGACGGTATGAAAGCCGGCAGGAACAGAAACTGGCTTCGTTGATGGTGTCATGGTGTCCTCCTTTGTAAAGCCCGTGGGAGTCAACGCCCCTCGTTGCCGATCATTCTTTGTTCGTTCCGACAACAAGAGACGTATGGCGGCATCATTGCCTCTTAACCGAGGCGCAGAACAGCAATGGTCATGCCGCTCAGGGATACCTGATTTGAATATGACGAAACGCAACGGAGGAATACGTGGAACCCCCTGATCAAGTAAGGAAATTGGTTCGGCTGGCCAACTCCACAATCCAATAAATTCAGGGGTGACTACACAGAGGACCAGGGAACGATCTGTCCGGCACTCACGTGGCCGCGTGAATGCCATGACAACAAACCACTCGATGTTTCTAGAACTTCGAGTTGCCCCTACTTTCCGGGAAGAATGCTCCGCATCAGACAAAATGTCAGCGACCACTTCCTTGCGGAAATTCAACTCGTTAGGAGCGCGCACGGGACAACATGTTCTCCGACCCCCTAACTCCTTCTGACACTCACCGTGAGTCAAGAAACCCTAAGTCTTTGCAATATTGACCATTTTATCTACTCACAATCTCTGGCAAACGATTTGCGCATGAGAAACGCAGCGGCATCCGTCGGAAGATGCCCCAGAGCGACAGAAAGAAGTCCCGTCTACATCATCCTGTCGCGCATGGACGATCATCTTGTTACCGCTCGGAGGTGCACCATGAAGAAAACTAGCATCGCACTCGCCACAATCTGTCTACTCTGGACAGCAGTCGCGACTGTCCCCATCAGTGAAGCCGCAACCACTTTTGCAGGTGCGATCGTCGGTATCGATCAAGTCCAGCAAACGATCACATTCCAGACGAGCACCGGACAAACCTGGACGATGCCGGTGGCCAATTCCAACATCTTGAACCAGCAGATCGTCAAGGGCGATCGGGTCAAGATCGATGTCGAATTGAATGATGGCGACTTGAGCCAGAGAATCACCAAGGTCACCAAGTTTCGCAAGGATGAGCTTTTCGAACCACCCCCATCTCACGATGCAGTCGGGCCATAACCCGACAGACGAGAGAATGGTCGCTCGCAACTTCTAATCAGCATGAACAGCTCAGTAGAGCTGTACGTCGAAAGAAAATTAAGGAGAGAATCATGGGAATCTCTTACCGGAATAAGGCTGCCATCGTTGCCATGGCAACCTTCCTTATGTGCCTAGGGCTCCTCTGGAAACAAAACGTCGGTGCAGAGTCACCACGAATCATCGATGGCTCAAATGTGACGGCCCTGTACCGGATTACCGCTCCCTGCGAATGCGGGTTCGAAGTTCGAGTGATCGGTCAATTCGTCCAGGGACAACACCAACTGTTGCCGGCGTTAGAGCGGGTGGTCACCGGCATGAAAACCGGTGACGAGAAGAAAGTCGAAATTCCCGCGGAAGAAGGCTTCGGCCCTTATGACACGAAGAAAAAGAAAACCGTTCCGACGAGCGAGCTGCCTGCCTGGACACAGGAAGGAGATATCCTCCAGGATCGCACCGGGCAGGAGGCAATTGTGACCCAGTTGTCCGATAGATCCGCGGTCATAGATTACAACCATCCGCTGGCAGGAAAGCCCGTCGTTTTGAAAATTAGAATCCTGCGAGTGGATGATCCGTCATGACAGTTCAATTGAGGAGGAACGCCATGAACGAACAATATGTCCTAGGAAACGGATTTCGCAAATACCTGATCGCCCCAGAAACTCATCTGTATGAGCAAGTGGAGCAGATTCGTCACCATCGTGCTGATTGTGACCTTTATGGGCTTGACAATGATCCCGCCAGGCTCGGCCCTGGCTGAAGAGCAGGCGTCCGGCACGGACAGTTCAGACGACACCGGGATAAAGGTCGCAAGCTGGCTGCTCACGGTTCCCTATTGTGCCGGGAAAAGCGCATTTGCAATCGCAGGGAGCGTCGTCGGTGGCCTGGGATACGCGTTTTCCGGGGGAAACTCACAAACGGCACAGTCCATCTGGACCAAAACCGTCTATGGAACCTACATCCTCCGACCAGCCCATCTGAGAGGCGAGGAACCGATCCACTTCCTCGGCAAGGCTGACGATGGCCAAAGTGAGGACATGAAGCGTGTTTCAGGAGCGTCCGATCACGCAAAGAAGTGAGGCGTATCTCATGATTGCGATGAGTGGGACATGTGTTTGGAGAAGAAAATCAAATGAATGAGATGAATGAGATGAACGAGATCAACTCGACAAGACACGAAAGCTAGATCGGAAGAAAGGGAAAGCTGATTCCTCAGAACTCGAGCACCGTGAGACCGTGTCTCGAAACCTTGGAGGGATCCGATGAAAACCACGACGTCGTGCAGTTGGGTCATCACACTCAGCCTCATGAGCATACTTTCCGCTGTCGTGGGTACCATACCAGCGCATGCTCAGTCAGCAACCGCCCCAGGATCCGTGGGATCGCATCCTGGCGGAAGACAGGAAACACTCATACCGGCAAAGCCCAGGAATTCCCATCCCGATGGTGCCATACGAAGCAGGCGACCCTCTGATATACCTGACCAGACACCGGAGCTAAGTGTGCGGGCACGGGCACTAGAAGAGCGGCTGCGAAGGGGGCAGATGGAGCGGCCGATCGCCCAAGGTGAGGTCAGTGACCGGTTGGAGCAATTGCATAGCGGCTCAGCAGGACGCTCAACTGGTGAAACAACCCTCGGTCAGTCCGTTCAGAGAATTGAGCCGGACTAGGAGCCTGTCCGACATTGCCTTCGTGACGAGGCGAAAGTAACGCGCGGCAGTCCATTTTCCCCCGAGCATATTCACAATCTAGCACCCGTCTCGCGTGGGCGGGACAACATGCTTCCTGCCACTTTGTTCGCGTTACGAAAGATGCCGTTTGATCGCATCGTAAATCTTTCGCGCGCGGACCTCATTTCCCGTGACACCGACCCGAATCGTCAAACTGGTTCGCGAATTCCAGAGAGATTCCAGATCGATCCACACGTGCTCCCCGTCGGAAAATTCTGATTCCACATGCGCAGTCACTTTATCAGCTTTGTCTTCCAGAACCTTCAGTTCCAGTTCAGCCAAGGCGGCAACGGTCGCCTTGTGTACAGTGGTCACGTCGTTGTTCACCTCGTCTTTTAACTTGCCCTTCACATAGACCGCTCCGGCAACTCCCCCGGCTGCGCCAACAGCCATCCAGAAACAACCGGAACAGAAAAACGCAAGCACCACACAGAGCACGAGGCCAGGCACCCGCGAGCACCACACCATACCGTCAGTGTTGGAGCGCATTATCGGCGTTGTCATATGAAGGCCCTCTCGACGCAATGGCATAAATCAGCCGACCAGACCAATGAGAATCCGAGAGCGAATGGCAGTATGAGAACCGAAACGGTTCCCAACATTGTTGTTTCTCACGATTATCTAGAATTCTATTGGAGTACACCGGGCAAGACAACCACTGCGCGCAGACGAGGCGTTAGAAAAGCAGCATGACGCTGCTTTCTGGTTCCGGAGTAACGGACGTATGTCGCTAACTCAGTCCGATGCCGAAGACTTTGGCTGCTTTTTTCACATCCCCTGGCTTCACCCATAGAATGGCGCCGTAGCGTCCCTGTCCGGCAGCGAGGCCGGTCACCGCAATCATGTTGATCTTGGCTGAACCAAGTCGATCGATCAGATCCTCCAACGCTCCCGGGCGATCATCGCCGTCCACCAGCAAGCACATTTTCGGTCCCTGCACTTTCAACTTATGCGCCTTCGCAACGTCCTTGAACGTGGTGGGATCTTCCGGCACCACATCCACCTGTGTGCGGCGACTCCGAGGAAACGCATGCACGGCCAGCAGATTCAATCCGGCATTACGCAGTGGAGTAAGCGCGCCGGCTAATGTCCCGGGTTTATCCGCAATCTGCACCTTGAAATATTGAGCAGTTCGAATCAGATCAGCCATCATACCCTCCTCTCCCCGCCCAAATAGCGGGTATCATCCGACAGGAAATGCTTCGCACGAAAAAATGTGTAATGGAATAATCATCACGAGGACTACCTCCGCAGGCGTCGCGCAATGATGGGATGGAAGTTGACGTGATATAGCCTAGGCGAGCAACCGGACGGAATGCAACCGGTAAAATCCACTTTCAGGTACAGAGTTGCGGCTTCCGACGGTCTATCTTAAAGATGGGTCCCTGTCTCTCCAGCCGAATCCACCTGATCGCCACTAAGATGCAGGTGTGGCCTCGGTCCCCGAACTAGACTTCAACAACGAATCCCGACCCCTTTCATTCGACCTCTTTCATCGTGCGACTCCGCGATGCTCAACTGTTCAGCGGCGGCGGTGGTAGGGAACGCAAAGAAGGTTGGAGCAGTGAGCCACCTTGAGATCGCCGTTCGTCTCATCGTAATAGCTGATGAGTGCCAAACCGTCGGCCCCGATGGTCACGGAGCTGTATTGGCCGACGCTGCCTGCGCTGTCCACCATGGTGAGTGCGGCGGCGGTGCAGGCCACGTTGGAGCAGTGGGCCACCTTGAGATCGCCGTTCGTCTCATCGTAATAGCTGATGAGTGCCAAACCGTCGGCCCCGATGGTCACAGAGCTGTATTGGCCGACGCTGCCTGTGCTGTCCACCGTGGTGAGGGTGGCGGCAGTGCAGGCCACGTTGGAGCAGTGGGCCACCTTGAGGTCGCCGTTGGTAGCGTCGTAGTAGCTGATGAGAGCGAGGCCGTCAGTCCCGATGGTCACGGAGCTGTATTGGCCGACGCTGCCTGCGCTATCCACCGTGGTGAGGGTGGCGGCGGTGCAGGCCACGTTGGAGCAGTGGGCCACCTTGAGGTCGCCGTTGGTGACGTCGTAGTAGCTGATGAGGCCGAGGCCGTCGGCCCCGATGGTCACGGAGCTGTATTGGCCGACGCTGCCTGTGCTGTCCACCGTGGTGAGGGCGGCGGCGGTGCAGGCCACGTCGGAGCAGTGGGCCACCTTGAGGTCGCCGTTGGTAGCGTCGTAGTAGCTGATGAGAGCGAGGCCGTCAGTCCCGATGGTCACGGAGCTGTACTGGCCGACGCTGCCCGCGCTATCCACCGTGGTGAGGGTGGCGGCGGTGCAGGACACGTTGGAACAATGGGCCACCTTGAGGTCGCCGTTGGTGATGTCGTTGTAGGTGATGAGGCCGCGGCCGTCGGCTCCGATGGTCACGGAGCTGTATTGGCCGACGCTGCCTGTGCTGTCCACCGTGGTGAGGGCGGCGGCAGTGCAGGCCACGTTGGCGCAGTGGGCGACCTTGAGGTCGCCGTTGGTAGCGTCATAGTAGCTGATGAGGCCGCGGCCATCGGCCCCGATAATCATCGAAGACGGCGCGCCTACGTTATTGGCTGCTCCGTCCACCGCGGTGAGGGTGGCGGAGGTGCACGCCACGTCGGAACAATGGGCCACTTTGAGGTCGCCGTTGGTGACGTCGTAGTAGCTGATGAGAGCGAGGCCGTCAGTCCCGATAGTCACGGAGCTGTACTGGCCGACACTACCTGCGCTGTCCGGGGTCGCGATGGTAGCAGAGGTGCACGCCACGTCGGAGCAATGGGCCACCTTGAGGTCGCCGTTGGTGACGTCGTAGTAGCTGATGATGGCGAGGCCGTCGGTCCCGATGGTCATTGCGGTGAACTGACCAACATTGCCCTCGCTTTGGAGAGTTGTGCGGGTGGCATTGGTACAGATCGAGTCAGCCGAGTCGAAGCAGTGGGCCACCTTGAGGTCGCCGTTGGTGGCGTCGTAGTAGCTGATGAGAGCCAGGCCGTCAGTCCCGATGGCCACTGAGCTGTATTGGCCGACGTTGCCTGTGCGGTCCGGGGTGTTCGTGACGGTGGGAGTGGTGCAGGCCAAGTCTGGGCAGAGGGCCAACATGAGGACTTGGTCGGTGCTGTCATAGTAGCTGATGAGGCCGTGGCCGCCGGTAATGGTCACTGAGGTGAACTGACCGACATTGCCCTCGCTTTGGAGAAAAGTGAGGATTGTGCGCGTGGCGGTGGTGCAGGCCAAGTCGGAGCAGTGGGCGACCTTGAGATCGCCGTTGCGTGGCGTCGTAGTAGCTGATGAGGCCCAAGCCGTCGGTCCCAATGGTGACTGAGGTGAACAGACCGACATTATCCTCGCTTTGGAGGGTTGTACGGGTGGCGGAGGTACAGGCCAAGTCGGAGCAGTGGGCCACCTTGAGGTCGCCGTTGCTGGCGTCGTAGTAGCTGATGAGAGCGAGGCCGTCAGTCCCGATGGCCACGGAGCTGTATTGGCCGACGCTGCCCGCGCTGTCCACCGTGGTGAGGGTGGCGGCGGCGCAGGACACGTTGGAGCAGTGGGCCACCTTGAGGTCGCCGTTGCTGGCGTCGTAGTAGCTGATGAGAGCGAGGCCGTCAGTCCCGATGGCCACTGAGCTGTACTGGCCGACGTTGCCTGAACTGTCCAGGGTAGTGAGCGCGAATCCCGGACGCTCAAGGGTGGTATCGTCCGCTGCGACACTGAGGGTTAACCCGAAACCTAAGAGAAGCCCGACCCCCAAAACGAGAACAGTCTTTCTGAGCATGTTCATCCTCCCAGGGTGGGGACAAGCTCAATGCTGGGGTGAAGTTAACTAGGTATAGCCTAGGCGACTAATCGGAGGGAATGCAACAGGGTAAAATCTATAGTCAGGTACAGAGTTAGGCTTTCAACGATCTTTCATCAGGATGGTCCAGCGTGTTTCCAGCCGGCTCAAACGGATCCTCGCTTCGAGCAAGATAGGGCCCTTAGAGGTGTCCGATGCCGAAAGGACAACCCTTCACAAAAGAATTCAAACTCGAAGCCGTCCGACTCTGAAAATCGTCGAACCGCCCCGCCACACGCAGACGAGGCGGTCAGAAAAGTAGAATGTCCCTGTTTTCTGGTCCAGGAGCCGTAAACACCTATGGCAGTGTATAAGTTAAGTTCGGCCAATGTGCACTTCCGTAGATCTCTCCCTCTTTCTGTTCTTCAATATAGATACCGGCGACGAACGGCGTCGTCCCTGTAATACCCTTGAATCCACCCTTTCCCCAGACCCACGTAAATTCGCCTTTGCATTCGCCTGTCTTTCCAGCACATCGTATTTCCCCATACGCGAGGTCTTTGTCCTGATGGGCTCTCAAGATGCAGAGGATCGTCTTCCGTTCCTCTACAGTCTTACTGATATAGAGAATCGCCTGACAATCCATTTTGGTTGCATGGATCTGCGCCGGTGCCGAACCTTCGGGAAGATGCTTCACGAGGATGGTTCCGGTAAGAGTGCCGCTAAAGACTTTGTCCCCATCCCCAAGATCATCGATCACACCCTTTCCTTTCCAGCTCACAGTCGCATGGCCCGCATCGATGGTTTTTGCCTCAGCCTCATAGAAGAGTCCCATGCTCAGGATAAGTAGAGTGATTGTCAGGATGATGGATGGTCTGAATCGCATGACTACTCCCTTCATGTGTACGGCGCTTTCAGTCCCCAGCGTGAGGGAGAAATAAAGCGCCGGTGAGTGAATGTCTATCCTCCGGATCGTGGCACTTCTGAGTGTCTCTGCCTGCGCACCCCATTCTTCGGGGGAAATATTCGTTGGCGTGCTATCCGATTGCTTGGGTGGGGCCTCTGCTCTCCAAGATTTCCAACTATCGGCCCCAAACGTCTGGTTCACTGCATGCCTTACGCAGGTTCACAGATCTCACACACTACCTTGGCCCTGGAATGGGCCAGCGTTGTAGGTGACAACGCATTGCACGGGAAAACGACGTTAGGGGCGAATCGAGAAAGGCATGGGTCCTTCATAGGGGGGACCATTCTAGGGGTGTGGCAAGGAGGCGATCAACAAAGACTCCCGACCCCTTTTTCTTTTCGCTATGAGGACGCCCGCCTGGCGGGGTCAACGAATTGAGTAGCCGGTCCCCTATTCTTTTCCTGATGGGGATGATTTGTCCTGTCCTGGCAGCAGTACTTTGTGATTATTTTCGCTTTATGTCCCTGGCAGATTCGCGCGCATCCTGCTTGGTATCACGCTTTTCCTGCCGACATTCCGCACGGCTTTTATCATCTCCCGCCTTGCATTCGGCCTTCTGCTCCCTTGCTTCATCACGGCCGGTCTGCTTCGTATCCCGCGCATCCCTCCGATCCTCACCCCGCTCGGTTGCATAGGCCGGCACCGACGTCCACAGCAAACCAGCAGTAATGACCAGAGCCGACACGGCAAAAACCGTGGTGACCAAACCCATTGGTTGCACACAATCAAAGTTTCGTCGCGACATACATCACTCCTTTCGTGAAAGGCCGACGTAGAGACGATAGCGTAGGCGGTTGATACGTGCGAGTCAACAGGGTGAGAGGTCTTAGTGAGTGCTGGTTTTCCCGTCCGGCTACGAGCGAGGACCAGATGAAGCCACACTGCATTCAACAAATGCCACCAGACTACAGAGCCTCTGCTTTGGCGTAGAGACGAGTCGGCGCTTCTGGAAAATACAGAAAGAGTGCCGGACAGAGCCAGCCCTCCCCGTTGTCGTCCCACCGGTACCACACGCCCTCGTATTCTTCCCGGACCTTCTCCAGCTCGACTTGATAGCCAGGAAACGGCGCTGAGGCAAACAAGAGCCGAAACCCCTTTTCTGCGTTGGGTATATTTGCGACCATGGTGTCAATCATCTCGGGAATGCCGGACACGAACGGCTCTTGAGAGAGTCCCACTCGTGGATCGTCAAAGACCCAGGTTGAAGCGTGCCGGTACGGCACGATGACATGAATGGCATTAGCCACAGAGACACCACTGCGTTCGTTTTGCCATGAATCTTATCAGTCGTGACAGCACGCTACCAGCGCCGCTTCTGAGGCTGATCGCCCGGCATCAGAGTCGACAAGATCCTGGTTTTTGCCTTCCACCTGTTGCCACCCGTATAGTTGTGAATTCAGTTGGCTGCATTCTCCAGTTTGCGACACCCTGGCTTTCGAGTGGCTCGCCTAGACTCGACGCTGTAGAACGCCAACCCGCCAGAGCGAACATGCAGACTCGATCAGCACATAGACTGCGCACACTGAGCAGCATCTATCGATAGAGCCCGGCTATCCCTTTCTGTGAGCGACTTTATTTCGAGTTAGAGCGGCAGAAGCGCGACGAATTTGGCTGACGCTCTCATAGCCATACGCCTGGGATCGAAGCGGCTCATGGCGATGTTCGATTTGGATATCCGCGTTTCTTGTAAGACATCGCTACCTCCATACTTGCATTGCGAATTCACCAGAATGATTCCAATCTGCATCACTACAGCTCGGCTGAAATCTGCATTCCATCTTCCAAATCGTAGTTCGACCAGGTGCGTATCGCGGAGACTCTGGAATGAAGAAACGGGGACATTGTACTTTTTCAGAGTCGGTCTGGTCTATTCTCATTTGCGCACGTTGGACCAACTCCTACTACAATGCCCCGTCCAAGTTTCCCTCGAAGGGTAGTCTGGATCTATCCCCTACTGCGCACACCAAGCGACCACCGCTCTTCCATCTTCTCCCTTGAGGGCGGGCTAGATTGGCTTCCCACTGCGCGTGTCCAACGAGCGGAGTCCGCGACCGCGCGTTGCGCGAGCACAGAAGATCATCGGGCTCCATCCCCTCCTCTGTTCCAAATACCTACTAAAGGGAACGGTCAAGGTTGCCCTTGACTGCGCGCATCGAGCGACCACCACCATCTAATCACCCTTCCAAGCTTGCTTGCTTTTCTTTTTTTTGTAAGGGCACCCATATTGGTCAAAGTGCGGCCGTCGAACGAGGCTATCAAATGATCCCTCCAAGCTCGCTCGTTATCTCTCAAGGGATGGGGGCTGATTGATCTTCCACTGCGCGCAACTTTCTCACCCGCCCACCCACTGGCACGTCAAGACGTGCCATTAACCCGGACGAGGGCCTTCTGAGGTCGCGCGTTGCGCGAGCACAGAAGATCATCAGGCTCCATCCCCCTACTTCTCCCCGCTGCGAACTCCGCTTGTGCCAACTGATTCAAGGTTCTGGATGGCCGATCGTCCGGGATGCGTCGCCCGCCAGGCGATGGCTGCGGCGCTGAGCATCATGAGCGCGGCTAACAAGAAGGGCGCGCCGGGCAGGTGCCAGGCGGCGCTCGGTCCGATGAAATACGCAAAGCTTTGCGTGAAGAGGATCGGCCCGATCAGGCCGGTTAAGCCGTTGATGCTTGCAATGGCTCCCTGGAGTTGGCCCTGCTCGGAACTGCTCACGCGGCGACTCATCAGTGCCTGCGCCGCCGGACCCGCGAGGCCCCAAAAGGCCATGACGGGAATGCCCAGCCAAAAGATCCATCCCTCGGGCGCCACGCCGTAGACCGAAAACCCGATCGCTCCGCAGAGCAACCCCACCAGCAATGTCGTGCGCAAGCCTAATCGGGCCGTGACCGGACGGATCAGTCCCCCCTGGACGATCATCACGGCCACGCCGACGCCGGCGAGCGTCAGACCGACTGTGGCGGTCCCCCATCCGTACCGGTAGCCCATATATAGCACCGACACGTTCGGCAACACCGTATGGGCCAGATAGCCGAAGAAGGCGACGGCCGCGAGCCCGAAGAGTTCAGGGTGCGAGCGCAACAGCACCAGCGAGCCGACCGGATTCGCCCGCTTCCACGAGAAGGCCATCCGCTTGTCATGCGTCAGGGATTCGGGCAACACGAAGAACCCATAGCAGGCGTTCGCCAGGCTGAGCGCCGCCGCGCCCCAAAACGGGAGCCGCGGATCGATCTCGCCGAGCCAGCCGCCCAGGGCAGGACCGAGTATGAAGCCGATGCCGAACACCATGCCGATCTTGCCGAACGCCGCCGCCCGGTGTTCCGGAGGCGTCACGTCGGCAATGTACGCACCGGCGGTGCTGAAGCTGGATGAGGCGAGGCCGGAGATGGCGCGACCCAGGAACAGCCAGGCGACGGTCGGCGCCAGCGCCATGACGATATAGTCGAGTCCCAATCCCAGGTTGGACAGCAGCACGATCGGCCGCCGGCCGAACCGGTCGGACAGGGCTCCCTGAATCGGCGAGCCAAAGAACTGCATGACCGCCCAGGCCGTGCCCATCAGCCCATAGATCATGGCCGCCTGGGCCGTATCGCCGGAGAGAAACTCCTCGACGAGTTTCGGCAGCACGGGGATGATGATGCCGAAGGACAGCATGTCGAGCAGAACCGTGATGAGAATGAACAGCACTGCGGCTCGCCGCGGGGTGGAGGCAGTAGGTCGGTCGTTCATAGCCGACGCATCCTATCAGGCCCACACCTCAGCCTGTCGAGATAAAACGATCTCAGGCTCCGCGTCGAAAAGATTTTGCGAGCGAGTTCAGACGGATCAATAGTCTCCCGGCGGGATATTCGGCTCGGTGACATGTTTAGTGATGCGTCAACTCATCGAAATGGCGAAATACACTCATTTAAGGAGCCTTGAGGGGCAGGATCTAAGATATGAGCACACCCATATATATCTATCCCTCTGCGGAGCTTGCTTGCCCTCTCCTAATTTAGGTGCAGGCTGTTCAGAATGCCCAACTTTCCCACCCTCCCAACCCCGGCGCGCCAAGACGCGCCGTTCCGCGGGCAAGGCCGCAGGCGAGCAAGAACCGGAGGAGGTACCCACCGCACTTCGTGGGGCCGTTCGCCCATTCAATGGATCTTGGCGAACGGGAAAACCCCTCCAGTGCTTCCGACCTCCGAGAGACTCCTCTTCAACGTTGAGGATTCTTGTGAGCTGAGAACGAAGCATGGGAAAGGGCGCGTCTCGGCGCGCCGGGGTTGGGCGGGTGAGAAGAGCGGCATTATCAACAGCCGATTAGTAGGAGATGACTCTTGGCGCCTGCAGCCGGCTGATACAGTCCTGCCAGAGTGTGGCCGGGTCCTGGTCAAAGATGCTGAACGAATCTGCCGGCAAGATCCCCCACGCGCCCACAAGCATCTCAGCTTCCAGCTGCCTCGGAGCCCATCCGGCAGATCCGGCAAACGCCCGGAAGGTTTCGGTCGGCTTGGCCTGTGTAATCATGCGCTCCAGGAGGCGAGGTGTTCCTCCTACATACACCCCGTCGAAGACCGATCGTGCATCTGCGTAAGGCTCCATGAGTCGGAACAGCACGAGAAGATTGGATGGGTCTACCGGCCCACCCGAAAACACCCGGTAGGTGGTCCCTTTGAGTACGGTGAGTTCCGGCAACACGTCGGATAAGAGAACTTTCGTGGAGCGATTCAGAATGAGCCCGAGTGTTCCCTTAGGCCCGTGCTCCACGATGAGCACGACGGCTTTGCGGAAGTTCGGATCTTCCAGCGATGGGCTGGCCACTAAGAGCACGCCTTTCTTGACCGACAACTGCGCGAATTCCATGCCCGCCAGAGCGGGTGCCGCATGCAGGACGGTCAGGAGTCCTCCGAGCAGGAAGCTCGCGATGATTTTCCGTGCACCAGCGGAACCCAGCGCGCGCAGGCACTCAGACGGAGGCAACATGAGGGACCTTCCAGATGATGGTGAGATGGTTTCCATAGGGCGAGGGAAAGAAACTGGGACACCTATAAAAATGAACCAAGTCCAGCCTCTGAACCTAAAGATGATCCTTCCAAGCTTGCTCGCTTCTCGCTCAAGAGGGGTGGCCTGGTTGATCCTCGACTGCGCGCGTCGGACGAGCACATTCTGATCGTGCGCGTTCCGCGAGCAGGAGGACGACCAGGCTCCCTCCCCTCTCCACTCAGGCTGGTGGTTTCTGGGCTGGTCCAGCTGCCACAACGAACCTTAAATGACGGTTCCGACAAGAGCTGTTTGTCGTCGAGCATCTGCATGATGACCTTGGCGGCTTGGAAGAGATCGTTCTGTTCTCCGTCGGCAAGCCAGAACTTCGTCTTAATTCGCGTCACACGTTCGGCCAATTCCTCATTCGCATCGGATTCTGCGGCATAGGCCAGGTGCCGAAGTGAGATATGGCGGACTTCGCAGCCGCATTGCCGGAGATCGTTCACCGGGAGCCGGCCCCTCGGCTCCCGATCCTGCTTCTCGACCGGAATGCCCATTCTCTCGAGCAGGGAGCGGCGGGATTCGATCAACATGGCATCCGTGGCATCGAGCGCATTGGTGTCGACGAAATAGTCGATGGCGGACCGACTGGACTCGCTTAAAGTTGAGCTCGGTATGGTCGCTCGATGGCGTGGCGTCGATGACGAAAATGACACATCCCTTGGTGAACAGCCGATCGAGGGTCGTGCCTAACACGTTCCGATTCATGTATTGGGTGATCGCCTGCACGCCCAGATTATCGATGGGGCCGCCGTCATAGAGGTGCATGTACTGCGTCGGCTCCATATACCACTGCAGGGTCACGTCCTGGAATGCGCCGGGAAATGCGGATGACGCATTCACGGCATTGGCGACGGGATAGGGAGCGAGCACAGAATGGAGCGCGGCGAAGCGTTCGTCCGTAAACGTGAACCGAGTGTGATCGTTATGGACGGTCGAATTGATCAAGATTTTCGGATGCGGCTGAAGGTCGGCAAAGGTGGCATCGTGGTACAGCTGGTTGTTGAAGACTTGCACCATAATATCCGAGCGGGTGAAGTCGGAGAGCCAATAGCGAAAGATGTTCTGCGGTAGAAACCACCGGCGAATCCAACTGCTCTGAAAATCGTAGCCCAAGGCCTCGCGGACCGCCGGATCGGTAAATGCACCGGCCTTGTCTCCGAGTCCGTAGTACACGGCCGGGAGTGTTCCACCGGACACACCGGAAATCACATCCACTTGTTCCAGCAAACCCCGCTGTCGGAGTTCCAGCATGACGGCGGCGCCGAAGTTGGCCGCTCGACTCCCGCCGCCAGAGATGGCCAGCGCGACAAACCGGTCGTCCTTCGATTCGAATTCGGTCAACTTCCATGAGCCGGCTGTGTCGGGCACCGGTTTGTCGGCGGGCCACTGCTGATTCCATCCTGGCCGCCAGTGACCCGGCAGAATAGAGCATCCGCCAAGCACGAAGAGCAGACACACAACCCCTGTGATGGTGAGGACGTGAGAGCCGCGAAAGATTTTTCTGCGCATGTTCCTCCTTGATTGACACGGGTGGGCTGACAGCATGGAGAGCCTCTCAGGGAAACTAATTGTAAGAGGTTCGAGAAGAACGCGCAAGAGAGATTGCGTGCATCAGACGAGAAAATAAAGATCACGACTGCTTGCGCCGCTATGCTAACAGCCTGCGGAAGAACTCAGTTTATACACAATACATCATTGGAATCTTACATAATGATGTCGAAGTCAATATGGCCGCAGGATGCTCAAAAAGGCCGTTCAGCAAGGCCGCAGGCGAGTCGAAACCGGAGGCGTACCCTTCGGGGGTACGTTGAGGATTTCGATGAGTCGAGAACGCCGCTGGCGGACTTTTTCAGCATCCTGCTAGAGTCTGACGCCGACTTCATCCAGGTGTCTGAGCAGGTCGGCCGGATCTTGATAGACCCGATAGGCTCCCGCCCGCTCCAACTCCTCACGGCCATAGCCCCCGGAAAGCAGTCCCACCGAGAGGGCAAACGCGCGACGCGCGGCCAGCAAATCCCAGACGCTGTCTCCGACGATGACGCAACGGCTCATGGGAACCTTGAGCCGCTTCCCTGCGGCGACAAACAGATCGGGATCGGGCTTCGCGAAGCGGACGTCGTCGCGCGTGATGACCGGCACGTTCCGATGGAGAGTGAGCAGCTTGAGCGCATGCCGTGCGTTGTGCTTACGTCCGCTTGTCGCGATGGCGTGAGGCACCCGATGTTCCGCCAACGTGTCCAGCAGTGCTTGCGCGCCGGGAAGCACGCGCAGAGATGAAGCCTGATTGGCAAACGCCTCGGCATGCACCAGTTGAATGCGCTCCGCATCCTTTTGCGAGACCTGACGTCCCGTTTCCCGAGTCAAGGCGTTGAGCATCAGGCCACCGCTCATACCGATCTGGCGGTGAATGCGCCAGACCGGCAGTTCGATGCCGGCTGCTTGCGTCGCTTCGCGCCAGGCCAGCACATGCTGGTAGACGCTGTCGACCAAGGTGCCGTCCAGATCGAAGAGAAATGCCAGCGAGTCGGAGTTCCGGGTTTTCGTCATCGCCGCCCTACCCTTCCAGCTTGGCTTTCATGTTGATCGTCGTGTTGAGACTACGTTCCCGACCGCGGGCTTGTGCAACCGGTCAGCTACGTGGCTTGCCGTCCAATGCACGATCCAAGTTGAACGCGGCGCTGATCAAGGCGAAATGCGTGAAGGCCTGCGGAAAGTTCCCGAGCGCTTCGCCGCTTCCCCCGATCTCTTCGGCGTACAGCCCCAGATGATTGGCGTGTCCCAGCATCCGTTCAAACAGCAGCCGGGCTTCCGTCAACTTCGCGCGATCGACATGTCCCGCCCGGGTCAGCGCTTCCACCAGCCAAAACGAACACATGGTAAACGTGCCTTCTCCCCCTGTGAGCCCGTCTGCTCCGGTTTCGCTGTCGTACCGATACACGAGGCCATCGGAGACCAATCCTCCCTCCTTCGGTGAGCGATTGATGGCGTGCAGCGTGCTCAACATGCGCGGATCGTTGGGAGCCATGAAAAACACCATCGGCATGATGAGATTCGACGCGTCCAGCGAGTCGCCGTCGTAGTGCTGCACAAAGGCCTGGCGTTTCTGACTCCACCCCTTGGACATGATCTCTTCATAGATTTGGTCCCGGACCCGCTGCCATCGGTCGCGATCGGCCGGAAACGACCGTTTATCGGCCAGGCGAATTCCCCGGTCCATCGCCACCCAGCACATCAGTTTCGAATAGACGAAATGACGTCGGCCTCCGCGCACCTCCCAGATGCCTTCGTCCGGCTGTTGCCAATTGTCACAGAGCCAATCCAGGCCGCGCCGGAGACGGATCCAGACGTCATAGCTGATGGGCATGACGTGTTTGTTGTACAGGTAGAGCGAATCGAGCAAGCTCCCCGAAAATATCGAGCTGCAATTGCGCATACGCGCCGTTGCCGATCCTGACGGGCCGGGAGCCTCGATAGCCGTCCAGATGATCGAGAGTCTGCTCCTTGAGGTTGTGGCGGCCGTCGATTCCGTAGACGATCTGCAATGTGCCAACGGCCTTGACTTCACCGGCGCGCGCTTCCAGCCATTGCATGAAGGCTTGCGCTTCCTCCGTGAAGCCGATTCTCAACAAGCCATACAACGTAAAGGCGGCGTCGCGAATCCAGGTGTAGCGATAGTCCCAATTCCGTCCGCCGCCGATCGACTCGGGCAGGCTGCAGGTCGGCGAGGCGATAATCGCTCCGGTCGGTTCGAAGGTCATCAGTTTGAGCGTCAGCGCCGATCGGTACACCATTTCGCGCCAGCGGCCGGTATAGGTGCATTTGGACAGCCATCGATGCCAGTAATCGACCGTGCGTTCGAAGACCTCCTGCGTTTCGGTGTTTGAGGGAGACCTGGCGGCACTCCTCTCCGGCCTTCAAGGGGCGCAGGACGAACATCGCCTCCTCGCCTTCCTGAAGCGCGAATGTCGCGTGGACGCTCTCGCCGTCGCAGGAGAGCGGGACGGCGCTCGCCAATCCCAGGCTCAGAACGGCCGACTCAAAGATGGCGCCATGTTCTTCGAGCGATACGCGATGCGGCGCACGCGCATAATCGAATGCCGGACGGCATCTCATTCGAAACGTCAGCGCTCCCCGCGTGACTTTGACGCGCCGAATCAATTGATCCTGCCAGGGCGATTCGCGAGGCAAGCCTACCGGCATGAAATCTATCAAGTTCTCCGACACCGTCCGGCGAGAGAAAGCGGGTGACCAACACGTTGGTTTCCGGCCAATAGAACTGTTTCGTCCGGATGCCTTCCCCCTGGGGCGCGATCTCGAACCGGCCTCCCTTCTGGTCGTCCAAGATGGCGGCGAACACGCTCGGTGAATCGAAGAAGGGAACACAGAACCAATCGATCGAGCCGTTCATGCCGACGAGCGCCGCCGTCCGCATGTTGCCGATGATGCCGTAATTTTCAATGGGTTGGTACGCCATGGCTGGGCCTCCTTCTCACCCTTCTGATTATGCGGCCTCCGCGAACAAGTAGCGCGGCGCGATGAGATTCCTATGATGCATCATCGCGCAAAGATGAGCAGACTGTTCGCCGGAAGTACGAGTGCGGCTGAATGATCGAAGTCATGCAGCGGCTGCGGGTCGGCGACGATCAGCCCGCCGTTGCCGACCACGCCGGGATTGACCCAGTTCTCGTACACGTCGCTGTTGAAGACCTCGCGCCACGCCCCGCCACCGGGGAAGCCGATCCGATAACTGAACCGATTGACGGGCGCCAGATGCACGACCACGATCACGTCGAGGCCTTCACCCTCCATCCAGCGATGAAACGCCAGCACTCGGTTCTGATCGTGCGCGTGCACGGCGCGAAATCCCTGTCCGCGCAAGCCGGGAGTCTGCCGGCGCACCTCGAGCAATTCGCGCGTGAACCGCACATGGTCGAGCATCTGCTTGTCGCCCCGGTCGAGGCCACCCCAGTAGAGAAGCAGATCGTGGTGCGAGTCAAAATCGTCCGACCATTGCTTGTCCTCCAGAAATTCCTGCCCCATGAACAGCATGGGAATGCCGGGTGCGGTGAGACTGAGCCCGGTCGCTACACGGGCACGGCTGCGGGCGAACCAGGAACGGGGATTTGCCGGATCCCCGAGACGGGCGATGCGCATCTCCCGGCCATTGTAGACAATGTCGTGATTTTCTGGCCCCTGCACGAAGCGCCACTGCTCCTGAAATCCTTCAGGCCAGAGGCTCCGGGCCAGGCTCGTCATGTTGAGGGGACGCTCGTCGGGGCCGCTCGCGTTGGCGATGACGTCGCGGATCGCCATGCGCAAGCCGTCGGTCAAGGTCGTGTCGAAGCCGGCCCCCTCCGGCACCGCCTTCACGACGTATGGATTCACGCTCCAATACTCGGCATGGTTCAATGCCCCGGCCCGGTGTGCATGCAATGTGGCGGTCAGATCCTGACAAAACTTCCATCCGTGCGGCGCACCATCGTGATCGATGACGCTCACCTGGTCATAACGGAATCCGTCGACGCGGTATTCGTCGAGAAAGAATTTGGCGTTCTGGATGAGGAAATTCTGCACCTCCGGCTTGGCAAAATCGAACACGAGCCCGCCGGCATGTCCCTTGTCCGCGAAAAAGAGAGAGTTCCGCGGCCCACCGGCAAAAGGTTGGCGGTCCAAGAAATACAGGCTCTGGTCGTCGAAATCGCCGCCTGCATGGTTGTAGACCACATCGAGGATCACGGCCAGTCCGTGGAGATGACAGAGATCCACCAGCGCCTTGAGTTGATTCATTTCTCCGCGCAGATCCTCCGTCCGATAGCGGCGCAGGCCTTTCGCGTCCAGAAGGTTGTTTACCTCGGCGACGTATGGAGCCAGCTCGGCATCCGCCACGGCGAAATCCATCTCGGGTGAATAATAATCGGTGCCGTTGTAGCCGAGACTGAATCTGGTTTGGAATTCCTGAATCGGCATGAGCTGCAACGCCGTGACGCCCACTTCGGCCAGATACGGGAGCTTGCGCGCGACATCGAGAAACGTGCCGCCTTTGTGCGGCAGGTTCGGCGTGAAAAAGGTGCCGACGTGGAGTTGATAGAGGACGAACTCATGAAAAGGCGGCGTGACATACCCGCTTTCGTGCCAGGGAAAGACAGTCTTGCAGACGATGCACTCGCCGGGAAAGGGCGTCGCGAGCTCGCGGGCGTAGGGATCGCGTTTCGGCCCCTCGCTCCCTTCCCCGACCACGTAGAACATATAGCGCTCGCACTCCCGGACGCTGGGAATGAAGCCCCGCCAGTGGCCGAACTCGTCGCGCGTGAGCAGACTGGCGTCGTTGCGCGCCCGATGGTTGAAGTCGCCGATCGCATACACGGCTAGGGCCTTCGGCGCCCAGACGCGGAAGGTTGCGCCGTCGGCGATCAGATTGGCCCCCATTGGGGTGCTGAGATAGATATGGTCGAGAGACGCGGGCATGGCGAGATGTCCGTCTGGTAACAATCCTACGCGTTCATGCTTGAAGAAATGACTGCGATGAGAATTGAAAATAGGCTACGACTCACTGTGGCCTATGTCAACTCAGCCCAATAGCGTGTCGTGGGTCATTTTGAAATCTGTTCAAGAGTTCGCCACTCTGTGTTCCTCACGCGCTGCGCTCCAGACCTCCCGCGCGGCATCGGCGTTCATCGCCGCAATGCCAAGCCCAACGATCAGATCGGGCCATCCGGAAAGCGTATAGGCCGTCACGAACCCCGCTGCAATGATTGCGATGTTTGCCAGGACATCATTTCGAGCCGACAGAAACGCCGCTCGCGTCAGACTGCCGCTATGCGCTCGGAATTGCATCAGCATGAACGCGCACGACAGATTGATGACTAGGGCACCGCCACCAGCCAGCGATAGGGGAAGCGGGGCAGGCGGCAACGGCACCAAAAACTTCTCCCATGCTGTCCAGAGCGTCGCGAGGCCTGGTATGAACAGGATGCCGGCGAGGGCCATGCCCACACGAGCCCGGCTGGTTGCACTCCAGCCGAGCGCGATGGCGATCAGGAAATTCACCGAGGCATCTTCTAAAAAGTCGACGCTATCTGCAAAAAGCGAGACCGAGCCGATGGCGAGGGCGACCGCGAACTCGACTCCAAAATAAGCCAGGTTCAAGGCAGCAACAAGGATGACAACTTTTCGCAGATTCGCGTTCATTCCTCAGCCCCAGCACTTTCCTTCGTTTTAGAATCCCGATAGTATACCTCGGTCAAGGCAGCCAGATTTCACACTGACCCAATGCCAGGACTCCTGTCCCGCAGACGTTGCTACAAATGGTCCCTCCAAGCTTGCTCGTTTCTCTATAGGAGGGAGTGGCCGAGGCTGCCCTTTACTGCGCGCATGGAACGCCCGTCATCCATCTAAATGCTCCCTCCAAGCTCGCTCGCTATCTCTTCAGGGATGGGGGCTGATTGATCTTCCACTGCGCGCAACCTTCTCACCCGCCCACCCACTGGCACGCCGAGACGTGCCATTAACCCCGGCGAGGGCCTTCTGGTTTTTCCCACTTTGCCCTAAGGGGAGCAGGCAGGCTGTCCTTCACTGCGCGCATCATATATGAATTATCCCTCCAAGCTCGCTCGTTATCTCTTCAGGGATGGGGGCTGATTGATCTTCTACTGCGCGCGTCCAACGAGGGCCTTCTGAGGCCGCGCGTTGCGCGAGCACAGAAGATCATCAGGCTCCATCCCCTCCCCCCCGCTTCCGAAGTACTTCGTAGGGGTCTGGCACCAGCCAGTGCATCAGATACAGTGGACTTACATATAAATGGTGTATTGGACTCGGTGATGGGGCCGGTCGTTGGACTAGAGGGAAGACGGGTTGCTCAACAAGGGAGGTTCGTCGTGAGACCAAAAATTCTTATCATCGATGATTCCGTCGATAGCTGGAACTTGCTGAGCACGATCGTCAAATCCCATGACTTCTATCCCGTGTGGGCTGCCGATGGGATGCAGGCCATGGCTGCTGCCCGATTTCAGCACCCCCAGGCCATTCTCTTAGACCTCGGATTGCCAGGCGGGGATGGGTTCCTCATCCTCGAGCGATTAAAAAACAACCACTTGCTGAGCGAGATTCCCGTGATCGTGGTCACCGTCCGTGATCGACAAGAAGCGGAAGAGAAGGCGCGGCAGCTGGGCGCGGTCGCCTATGTATCAAAACCCGTCCAAGCTGACGAACTGATGGCGAGCATCCAGACCGTGCTCGCCACACAAGACGGGGCCCCAGCGGGCGTGACCCACTAATATGGATTGAGGCGGTTACGTTGCGTGAGCACAAGAGACCAACAGGCTCCACCCGATTGGCTGCTATCCCTTCTCCGCCGAGAGTGGCGTGGCGATGGATTCGAGCGACCGCCCTTCGGCTTTGACGCCTAACCAGAGTTCCACGAGCGCGCCCGCGAGCATCATCCCGGCTCCCAATAAATAGCCATAGAACACACTCTCGGCGGACGATTCGATGAGTTTGCCGTACAGCCACGGAGCGACGATCCCCGCCCCCTGCGCCACGACGAAGAAGCTCGCGATGGCCATCGCGCGGATCTCCAGGGGAAAGATCTCGCTGACGGTCAGATAGGCGGCGCTGGCGCCTGCCGAGGCGAAGAAGAAAATGGCCGACCAGGCCAGCGTTTGGGTGACGGACGTGAACACGCCTTGCCAGAACAGGTACCCCGTCACGGCCAGCAGGCAACCGGCGAGGCCATAGGTGAAGCTGATCATCGGCTTCCGGCCGACGGTATCGAAGTAGCGGCCGAGCAGCAGCGGACCCAGGAAGTTGCCGAGCGCAAACGGAAGAATATAGAAGCCGATGTTGCCGGTCGGCACGTCGTAGAACTTCGTGAGCACGAAGGGGTAGGTAAACGAAATTGCGTTGTACGTGAACGACTGCGTGGTCAACAGCACGATGCCCAGCGCCGTGCGCCTGGGATAGGCGTGCAAGAGCTGGCGGACCACGGTGCCCAAGGTCGCATGTGACCGGGAATGGACGGTCATCGAGCCTTCGGGCTTCGGCAGCGAGGCCAGTCCTTCCTCACGCGAGATCTGGTCTTCGATCCTGGAGACAACGGCTTCAGCCTCCTCCACCCGTCGATGGGTCATGAGCCAGCGGGGGCTCTCCGGGACGAGCCGCCGGATGAGCACGATGCCGATCCCAAGGACAGCTCCCAATCCGAAGCACAGACGCCATCCCAGATATTCCGGAATGAGTCTGGGGTTCAGCAGGACAATGGTGAGAAGCGCGCCGGCTGCCGTCCCCAGCCACCAGCTCCCGTTGATCGCCAAGTTGGTCTGTCCACGCCAACGCGCAGGGATGAGTTCGTCGATGGCGGAATTGATTGCCGCGTATTCTCCGCCGATGCCCGCGCCGGTCAGGAAGCGGAAGAACATGAAGCTCCACAGGTCCCAGGACAGCGCCGTCAGGACCGTGGCGGTCAGATAGAGCAGGAGCGTGATCATGAACCATTTCTTCCGCCCCTGCCGATCGGTGAGGTAGGAGAACACGACGGCCCCGAGCACCGAGCCGGCCAGATATGCCGATGCGGCGAGCCCGACTTCGGATTCCGTCAGATGCAACGTGGTGGTATGGGTGAGGACGGGACCGAGGGCGGCGACGATGGACACTTCGAGTCCATCCAGCACCCATGTGATGCCGAGCGCCGTCACCACCAGCCAGTGCCATCGCGACCAGGGCAGCCGATCCATTCGCTGCGGAATGTTGGTGGTGATGGGAGCACCCGGTGCGGCAGGCATTTCCTATCGTACCATCGATCGAGACCCGACACGACGAGCGAACTTCTCGTGGTTGCCTAGTTTAGTTCTCCCACGGCTCTGATGGAAGTGAGAGGCAGGCTCTGGTATCTTCACACGTCCGAGGTGCGGAGGTACCGGGCTGGAGCGCCGTGTATGATTCACATCAGACCAGCGACCGAAGCGGATTTCGAAGCCCTGCTGCACGTACAGCAGGCCGCGTTCGGGGAATATGCCGCCGTCTACAAAGTCAGTGGCTGGACCACGGAAACGCTCGACAGTCTCAGGGAAGATGCCAAAGAGAAGCACATCTTCGTGGCGGAGGAGGAGGGAGTTGTGGTGGGATCGGTGCGCTTTTGGACCGTGGCTGGTGTCTGTATTATCCGGCTGTTATCCGTCAATCCCGCCCACCAGGGCAGGGGTGTGGGAAAAGCGCTGATACGGGAAATCGAATTGGTTGCGACCGATGCTCATAAGTTCTTTGCCTGCACCATGCTGCGCACCGCCCGGAACATCCACCTGTTCATGAGCCTCGGCTACAAGGCGGAATCGATTCTCCCCGACCACTACGACCACCTAGATCTGATCTGCTTCGCCAAATATCGCTAGTCAGGATGCTGAAAAAGTCCGCCAGCGCAAGAAGACCGTTATCTGGTTTGTTTGGTCTGTCTCGTTTGGTTTGTTGAACGAAACTGACCAGATGAACCAGAGAAACCAGACAGACCAGACCAACGAGATAGACCAGATTTACCGTCCGTGGTTCGCGGGTGCAACATGTTCTTGAACACGTAGTCGGCCACGCGGCGGCCCTGCGCGATGCCCTCAGTTTTGTCGAAGGCCCAGTGGATGCCGAGATAAATGCGGCTCTGCCCGTTTTCCTCCTCCGCCTGCGAGAGGGAGGAGAAACTGCGTTCCACGACCGGCCGGACGTTGCCGGCGTTATCACGGGTCACCCCGTTGAACTCATCCGAGACGAAGGTAAACCGGATACGATCGGTCTTGTAGTAGTTCCGGAGCATCTCGAAGAGCGCCCCGCCGAATCCGGCATGCCCGGAGGGATAGGCCGGGAACGGCGGGGTAAAGTTCGGCCCTGTGAGATTGCTGGCCGGCGCCCCAAGCGGCGAATAGGTTGGGTCTCCGGTGGTGGCTGGATTGCCATCGCCCAACCCGCTCGGCCCCGTGTCTTCGTCGGATTCACGAATTCCGGTCACCGGCCGCCAGTATTGGTAATAAAACTTGGACTCCCAGATCGCGATCCCCGCGTCTGCCATGGCGACGTTCACGAGGGCCAGAAGCCGCGCGAGCTCCAGGGCATCGTGTATCCGTGCCCATCTTGTGCGCAATCTGCATGGTCGAGTTGATTGTAGAGCCTGGGCGGCGCGCACAAACTCGGCGTTCCATCGTAAGCCCAAAAGATGCCGATCTGCGTTTGTTCCGCCGTGCGGGTCGTAGGAGTGACAACGCCGTCGCCTCCCACTGTCTTCACCTCGTTATAGGCGGCGGCATAGTCGGGACTGTCGATCCTGGGCGGCAGCGGCGCCCGAAATTGATCGGCTCGTTCGAGGACAAAGGGTTTGACCTCGCCCCAGTAGGCGCCCAATGCGAGTGGAATCAAACTGATGGGGTCCTGTCGCCACTTGCCCGGATCGTTGCTCGTGAGAAACTCGATACCGACGTGTGGTTCAGGGCGCTGCGAACCGTCGTTGGCGCGCGCGGCGAGGATGGCCGAGGCCGCACGCTTCCCTAACGCGATCCCATTGGTTTTCAGACGCCCTTCCGGAATCTCGACCAGCTCCTCTGCGAGAACGGTGTCGAAGGCCGCCGCTTGCGAGGGAAAGAGCGCAGCAAGCGTATCGTGGGCGGCTTGCGCGACGCCCACCTGCATCGACGTGCCCAGCTTCGCATGAGGCAGACCGACGTAGCTTTTAAAGTCTCCTTCGACGGCATTCACGACTTCGAAGATGGCAAGATGGACAATGGCCATCGCCCGGGCCGCGCGACCTGGCCCAAGTTGTTCGCCGAACAGGCGGGTCTCTCCCGGAGCGACCGGAGTATGGTCGAGGCCGCTGGCATCGACGGCGATCTGATTCCAATGGCGGACGACGCTGGCCCGATCGAACCCGTGCCGGGGACGATGTTTCAAATCCGGTGGAGCCTGCCTGGCATCCGGATGGAACCGCGGGCCGAACGCGTCATCGAATCCGCCGCGCAATCCCTCCGCCAAAAGGCCTTGTGGAAATGCCAGCGCGAACAGCACCGAGAAGAGAGTCAGGATCTTGCCGGTTTGAGACATCACCAGATTCCTCCCCTTTCACACCTGCGGCGTACCTTCCTATGAAGGCACGCCGCAGGCATACACTCACCCAACTAGGATCACAAGCTACGAAGGAAATTCAGCACATGTTGCTTGTCGATTTCGCCGAGCCGGAAGAACTGCCCGACGACTTGATTCGCTTCCGACGGTGGATAGACTCCGTTGCCGCCGCTCGCATGGGCCTGAATCGCTTCGAGCAGATCCTTCGTGCGGCCATCGTGCAGGAAGAAGATTCTCTTTCCAAGGCCCCACAAGGGCGCCGTGCGGAATTCGTCTCCACCGGCATTGCCCTGACTCACATCGTCAGCCAGGCCCGGTCCCATGTTATGGAGCATCAGGTCGGAGAACAGATTGACGTCCTTGTCCTGCAACGCTGCCACGGCTATCTTCTTACCGGTATGTAACGTCGGGGTATGGCACATCGCGCAGCCGACGTCTGCGAAGAGCTTCCGGCCCCGGACGATGGTGTCCGTGTCGGGGACGGGCATCGGAGGTGCGAGGAAACGCATGAACATCGCGAACCTCACCACGTCGCTGGGCACTTCGAGAGGATCTGTGGCGTCGAAGTTGGTTCGATTCTCCGGCGTCGCGTTAAAATAGCAATTCGGTGCCTCATCCCGCTCGTGCGGGAAGAGATCGTTCGTTACTCCCTGTTCGACGTTGTAGGCCTCGCCTGCGAATATTTCGAGCGACTTGTTCTGGGCTTTCCACCCAAAGCGGGTGATCGTTGCCGTCATTTCCGCTGGTATTTGGACGGCCCGTTAACCTATTCGCCCGGCCACGAATCCCGAGCGACTGCTTCACGGCACTATGAGACGTCATATTGGCGAGGAGCGCGTCGTCGTCGATGGACTCGATCAACCCTGCCCCGAAGAGCGGAGTCGGAATGCGAAACACCACGTTCTGGCGAGCGACCGCGGTGCGGAAATCCGGCTGTTGAAGAAAACAGCCCGGCGCATCGTCTCGCCCGGTGATCGTAAAGAGCGCATGCACTCCGCCGTCTGGCGTACCGTCCGGATTAAACTTGAATCTGGCTTCGCGTACCGGACCGTCTTTCCTAATAAACGAGGGTATCTCGTTGTGCGCGCGTTCTTTTTTCGCCACCTCGACCTGCGGATTGATGGCTGGACTGGTCCCTCCTATATCCGGATGCGTGTGGCAGCCGGCGCAACTGTCCAGGTTGAAGCGCGGCCCGAGACCAAGCTTCTGTGTCGGGAATCGTGCCTCGAACCGACTGCACTTCCTCAAAGTCTTCACGAGCCATTCATCAAACAACTGCTTGTTGCGAACTCGGTCAGATCTGAGAGCCGGCCCACCAGCCCCGTAAGGCCCTGAGCGGACACCGGGATCGCGTGCCGCTAAGTCTTGCCATCTGCGACCAGACATCGTCCGAAAAGGACGCTCCGATCACCGCAAATGCCGCCACCGACAATACGATGCCTCCGAACTTCATGATGTATGTGCGAGGAGTCATGGTAACCTCCCTGTAGCTGAATTCCTGTCCACCATTATTAGGCCCGATCATGGCACCACTAATTGAGCATAAGGTGTGCCCAATGCCTTAATCTCCGAGGCCTCACTTAGTCATTGAAATTCCAACCATTCCACGATCGCGTAGGCGGGGCTGAACAAGAAGTGCAGCAGAAGATGTATGAGTCAACCTATGTATGGATCAGCCTATAGGCATGGATGAGATCATCATCTGTCCATCATAGAACTCGCTGAAGATCCCCACTGTCTCCCGCAGCGCCGCGCGATCTAGAGGCCGGATGAATGTTGAAAGTTGGACGGTGAATGAGCAAAGCAGGGGGCGGTTGGAGAAGGCGCGGGACAAGAGGCTGGGAACACAAGCCGATAACAAAGATGTTAACTAGACACGTCGCTCGTGAAGCACATCTCGCCTCTCGCTAGATCGCTTCACGCTTCATGGGCGACAACTACGAATCGTCTGCCCTCCTGCCTCCCTGCAGGAGAGTCCAACGTACCTGCGTCAAAAACCTCTTGTTGAAATCATACGCAGTCTTGGTCGATTTCTCGAATGATTTGAACTAGCCTGGGCCCCGTTCAAAACCAAAACTCTTTGAGCCCTGTGTTCCCCGAACACAGTTCCTTTACCATGCTTGAACCTCTACGGCAGTGTATAGGTCATCTCCGGCCAATGTGCACTTCCGTGGATCCGTCCCTTTTTCTCTTGTTCAATATAGATATTGGAGACGAATGGCGTCGTCCCCGTGATACCCTTGAATCCTCCCCTGCCCCAGGCCCAGGTCATCTCGCCCTTGCATTCACCTTTCATTCCAACACATCGTATCTCTACGTACGCGAGGTCCTTGCCTTCATGGGCGCTGATGATGCAGACGCCCGTCTTCGGGCCCTCTTGATTCTCACTGATATGGAGAATCGCCTGACAATCCATTTTGCTCTTATGGATCTGCGGCGGTGCCGAGCCTGCGGGAGGATGCTTCACAAGGATAGCCCCGGTAATCATGCCTCTAAAGATTCTGTCCCCATCTCCCAGATCATCGATGACGCCTTGTCCCGTCCAACTCACAGTCCCATGGCCCGCTTCGATAGTTTTTGCCTCGGCTCCGCAGAAGAATCCCATGCTCATAGACGAGAAAGGTGACCATCGGTAGAATGGAATGTCTGAGTCGCATGACTACTCCCTTCATAAAGATGGCGCTGTCAGTTCCCGATGTGAGGGAGCAATAGAGCGCCGGTGAGAGAATATCTATCCGACGGACCGTAACCTTGCTGAGTTTCTTCGCCTGTGCACCCCGTGCTTAGAGAGACAAGATTCGTCGGCATGCTATCCGATTGCGTGTTTGTGGTCTGCACTCTCCAACGTTGACAACTATCGGCCCGCCAAGCGTCTGGTTCACTGCACGCATGCAATGTAACAGATCTCATGCAGTGACTTGCCCTTGGAACGATCTCGCGTCATAGGTGATAGCACATTGCCCAGAGGAGCGTCATCAGGAACGTGGCAACGGTTCGATCCACCTTTGGGAATAGCCATAGTCTCGTACCTCTTCACAAGCTAGTTTGCACCTCGGCGCTACCAGGACAAGACAAACCAGTCCCATCAGGCCCCATTTCAAGAGCATCGTGTCTTGTGGTTTCTTGTGGGGTTAGGTTGTCTGAGAGTGGGTTATCCGAAATTCGTATCAGACTTCTAAGCCACCAGAGCAACCCCCTTGAATTTCAAAGCGCAGAAGGGGTGCCAACGACGGTTGGCCCAGGTTGCCCTTTGCTGCGCGCGTCCAAAAAATCTCCCTATGCCCCCTCAAGGGCGGCCTGGTCGATCCTCAAGTGCGCGCGTCGTACGAGCACCTTCTGAGCGTGCGCGTTCCGCGAGCAGGAGGACGACCAGGCCGCCCTCTCTCCTCCCCTCACCAATCAGCCCCTAACCGATCGATGACAATCTGATGCACCACGGAATACTTGCCCAGGGTCGCCAGATAGAGTGCCGTTTCAGCCACGTCGAATGGGTCGATCTTCTCGCTGCGGAGAATCTCTTCCGGCGAAGCATCGACCAACTCATCTGCCACGCCGCCTGGACAGATGGCGCTCACTTTAATGTGATGCGGGCGGCCTTCGTCGGCCAGCGACTTCGTCAACGCCATGATGCCGTGCTTCGACGCGCTGTAGGTGCCCGTGCCCGCCCAGGCCTGCACGCCGGCGACGCTCGACATGTTGATGATGATCCCGCCGCCTTGCTTCTTCATCTGCTTGAACCCGGCCCGGCAACAGAAGAACGTGCCGCGCAGATTCACGTTCATCACCTCGTCGAACGCCTTCGTCGTCGTCTCGGCTAACCGCCCACCCGCAATGACTCCCGCGTTGTTCACGAGAATGTCCAGCCGCCCATAGCGCGTGACCGTCTCCTCGATCAGTCGTTCCACCTGACGTTCATCGGCCACGTCGGTTTGAATGGCCCAGGCCTCGCCGCCGTCCTTCGTGATCTGTGCGACAGTCTGCTCGCAGAGCGCCATCCGCCTGGCCGTGACGACGACTTTCGCCCCTTCGGCTCCGAACCGCAGCGCGATCGCCTTGCCGATGCCGCTGCTGCTGCCCGTCACAATCGCCACTTTATCTTTCAACCGGTGCATGTGTTCACCTTATAAAAGAAAGAAATGCTCCTTCCAAGCTCGCTCGTTCACTTCTCAGGGAGTGGCCAAGGCTGCCCTTTACTGCGCGCGTCTTCTCACTCGCCACCCAAGGCGCGTCCGAGACGAGCGCGCTTGTCTCGAACGAGCACATTCTGACCGTCGCGTTCCGCGAGCACAGAGGACGATCAGGCTCCATCCCTTCCGCCTCTTAATCTTCTGGTGAACCTGTGTCGTCGTAGTATTTTTCGCGGTAGATGGGGCAGAGGCCTTTTTTCTGGAGCAACGATGTCGCGTCGGCGATCATGGCGCTGTTCCCGCAGAGATAGACGGCGAGATTCTTGACCGAGGCGATCCGCTCCTCGATCAGCCGCAGGACGCGGCCGGATTCGCCGGACCAGCCTGGCTCTGGGCGGGACAGCGTCGTGATGGCTGTGAGGGTCGGCGTCCGCTTGGTCAATTCGGCCAGCTCCTCCTGATAATACAAATCCCGCTGGCTGCGCAGTCCCCAGAACAAGGTTGCCGGTCTCGCATCGGGACGTTCCGCGTTCGCCAGCAGCATGGACCGAATCGGCGCGATGCCGGTACCGCTGGCGATGAACAGCAGTTCACGCCCCGGGTCATCTCGCAGATAGAAATTCCCCGCCGGCCCTTTGAAGTGTGTCTTATCTCCTGCTTTGAGGTGGAACAGAAAGCCGGAGCCAGGATCCGCCCGGCACCAGGTTGAAGAGCAGCGTGACAACGTCCGACGCGGCTGGGCTGCGAAGCAATGGAATAGGCTCTCGTCACGAGACGGCCGGTCTGCGGATGCGGCATTTCGAAAGAAATGAACTGGCCGGGTTTGAACGTGATGGTCTTCGGCTCGATCAACCGCAAGATCGAGCTGACGCACGTCGTGGGTGAGATTCTTGATTGACTCAACTTGTGCGGTAAATGTTTCGATCGGCATGGCGGGAGATTTTAGCAGGATGCTGAAACGATCCGCCAGCGTAAGAAGCCCGTCATTTGGTTTACGTGGTTTGTCTCGTTTGTTTGGTTGAAGAAGACCAACTCGATTAGCAAAACAGACGAGCATTTGCAGGAATCGCTCTACGGTTTCACTGTGGAGCGATCGGGAAGAGACTGACCAAGCAGGTAAGATGTCTGATTAGAGAAGGGTGCTAGGGGAAATGCGCGGCGCAGTTAGCCTGAATTATTCATGGCGATTCAGCGCGTGCAGCAGAAGCGCTCATGAATACTGCGGGCGAAATGGCCTCACTGTGCGGGGCACCGAAGGTCTGGCACAGCCGACGAGGTACAGCGCTCCTTGCTCGTATCTTCTCGCAGCGGTTTCGTCCAACAGACCTCTACGAGACAGAGCGCACGCGCGAGCAACCGATCGTTGGTTTGAATTTCCAAAAGCTGACCTTTGGACGGAGCGATGCCGAGCAGGAGTCGCATTCCGGTTGAACTATCGTTCACCGCCGTGCCATGCCCCTCTTCGAAAATCGCGCCATCGCGATCCACCGAGCGCATCAAGCCATAGGTGCAGGGACTAATCCTCGGCCTTCGTGTTTCTCGCCGACGTTCAGACCGAGGAGGCCTTCCTCCCTGCTGTGCGGTTTCATGACGAGGGTGCTCCGCAACCTGCAGGCCCATTTTCCGCAGCAGTGCCTTGATGTATGACAGTATGTCTTCCACGATCTGCTTCTTTGAATCCTCTCCACCGTCACGAGGACCTTTGTCGTCCCACCGGTAGTTGAGACGTTATTATATATCGTCATCGTTATTGTATAGAAGCCAAAAGCGGGCGTATAGAACTCAGTAGGCTACGCTCCTCACTCCACTTACATCCCCGGCATGGCGGCGCCTTCCGGAGGGATGGATGATCAGTCCTAGTTATTGACCGATCGTTCCAATATATGCTACCTTCCTACCAGGACTCAGAAATGCAGGAGAGCCCGAATGTCCCGCCCGAAGGAATTCAATCCAGACGACGCGATCGAGAAGGCCATGCAGGTCTTCTGGCACAAGGGCTATGAAGCCACGTCGATGGAGGATTTGTTGAGCGCCATGGATCTCAATCGCGGCTCGCTCTACGACACCTTCGGCGATAAGCGCCAACTGTTCCTGAAAGTGGTGGACCGATACTGCACCACCTTCGCCAGCTCGAAGTTTTCCCTCCTCGACCAACCAGGCCCGGCACTCCCGACCTTGCGTCGGTTCATCAGCGGCATGATCGAGGGTGGCCTGGCCGACCCGCAGCGCCGCGGTTGCCTTATCTCCAACACGGTCATGGAACTGTCGCCGCACGAGAAAGAGATCGCAGGCACGCTTCGCCAGGCCCTGAAGATGGTTGAAGACACCTTCTTCAAAGTCTTGACCCGCGCAAAACAACAGGGCGAACTCCAAAAGGGACAAGACCCGCGAACGCTGGCGCGGTTCCTCATCACGATGATGCAAGGCACCATTGTGATGATTAAAGCCGGAACGCCGGCTGATGTGGTGAAACAGACAGCGGAGATCGCGCTCTCGATCATGGACTGAATCGATCTCTTTTTTTGACCTATTATGGAACGCTCGTTCCACACTCGAAGTTACAGCGATCATCCAGGGAAGGAGGCTGCCGTATGACATGTCAACGTTGTGAGGGGCTGATGGTTCTGGAGCGGTATGACGATCTTGAATTGGGCTCTGCGGGATATGAGGTCTCCGCCTGGCGCTGTCTCAACTGCGGCGCGATCGTCGATTCTGTGATCGCGGCTCATCATCAACCTACCCACAAGACCGAGCCTGACCCGTTGTGCCGGCAACGGCTGAAGAAACTGGTGATGGCGACATAAGAGACTTATCGCTCACTGCAGCGCGGAAATATGCCGCGAGACACACTCAACACAATTCTTTCAAGGAGGGTGCACCCATGAGACTCGCAAATAAAGTGGCTATTGTCACGGGCGGAGGGACCGGTATCGGAGAAGCGATTGCGAGAGTCTTCGCGCGGGAGGGCGCGAAGGTCGCGATCACGGGTCGGCGGAAGGAGGAATTAGCGCGGGTCGTCAAAGACATTGAGCAACAGGGCGGCCATGCATTGGCGCTTCAGGGAAGCGTGACGAATGAATCGGATGTACGGGAAGCGGTGGAATCCACGGTCCGAACATTTGGGAGACTCGACATCCTCGTGAACAACGCAGGTAACCTGTTCTATGCCGGGCCGCTGCATGAAACCAGCGACCAGATTTGGGACGAGACGCTCGACTTGTTCTTGAAAGGGACATTCCGGTTCATTCGTGCCACGATCCCGCTGATGTTGAAGCAGGGCGGGGGCTCGATTCTCAACGTTTCAACGGTCGCGGGGATGAAAGCCATCCCCTTCTTTCAGGCCCATGCGTACCAGGCGGCGAAAGCGGGCGTGATTATGCTGACCAAATCAGTAGCGGTCGAGTATGCAAAGCAGGGCATCCGTTGCAACTGCATCTGTCCCGCGGGCGTACTGACCCCGCCGGTCCAGGAGATGCTGAAGGACCCGAAGGCTAAAGCGTTATTCGAGGACATCCATCCGATGGGTCGCCTGGGGGAGCCGGAAGAAGTAGCCGAAGCTGCGATCTATTTTGCGTCCGATGAGTCACGCTGGACGACCGGCAGTATTCTGCCTGTCGACGGGGGAGTGATGGCGGTATGAGTGCGCAGGAGACGCGCCAAGAGGATGTTTCAACGTATCGGCGTCGAGATCAGAATGGATAGGCCATCGCCACCAGAGAAAGAGGAGGAAGTATCATGACGACAATGGAGATCGGCAAGGAACTGGTCGCCCTGTGCAAGCAGGGCAAGAATCAGGAGGCGATCGATCGACTCTACTCCCCGAATATCGAGAGCGTCGAACCCGTCGCTATGCCGGGCATGGAGCAGACCCAGAAGGGGATCGCGAAGATCAAAGGCAAGAATCAATGGTGGATGGACAACCATGAAATCCATGGGAGCATAGCCGAAGGACCATACCCCCATGGCGACCGCTTCATTGTGCGATTCAAATATGACGTCACGCCCAAGCACATGGGAAAACGCATGACGATGGATGAAACAGGTCTCTACACGGTTCAGAATGGAAAAATCGTCAAGGAGGAGTTCTTCTACACGATGGGGTGATCGGCAATCCAACTCTCTCATTCTATCCGTGAACACAGCAATCAACGCCGCCATCGACGTTGACCTCACCGGGTCAACATGCTTGACTACGCAGTCAACAGATTCACCAAAGGAGGCCTCATGACACGCGCAATTGGACTGTTTGCTCTCTCGATGCTGCTGATCGGACTCAGCGGCTGCAGCTATTTGTTCTATCCACGAGCGGCCGACTATGTGACGCAAGCGAAAGGCGCGAGCGGGGTTGAGACGATGATCAATCTCACTACTATGATGGAGACCACGGCGAGCAAGGCCAAAGGCGGAAAAGGGGTCGACCCCGCCTTCGATGATTTGCACAACCAGTTCCATGCGCTTCGTGATGCATTCTGCGGTGTGACGGACGCGCAGGCCAAGACGCCAGCCTACGACTTGGCCGTGACGCATAAGAAGGAGCTGACGGCTATCTTCAAACGGCTGTGGAAATTCAAAGGGGATCAACCGCAGCGCGACCTGCATCTTGATCTCCTGAGCGCCGAGCTGAAGGAACTGCGCGAGACACTGCAAACAATCAAGTAGGCCCTCACAAGAAGAGCGTCCAGATGCCGAGATCGAGGAAGCAGCAGAGGAGATTCCATGCTCGAGCTCAGACCGACCTGTGAGCACTGCAACAAAGCCCTGCCACCCGACTCACTTGAGGCACGCATCTGTGCGTACGAATGTACGTTCTGTGCCGCATGCGTTGATACGGTGTTGAGCAATGTTTGTCCAAACTGCGGCGGCGGCTTTGTTGCTAGGCCGATCAGACCGTCAATGAACTGGAGGAACGACAATTTTCTCGGCAAGGACCCGGCAAGCACCAAGGTCAAACACAGGCCGATTGATCCGGTAGCCCATGCACAGTTCGCAGCTGAGGTCAGAACAATACCGCCCGAAAAACGGTAGTACACGAACCGATTACGCACCTCATCAGTACGGACAGCATGTTGCGTCGCTCCCTCGGCACTGGACATTTTTCCGCCGGAAGTGACGAACGTGAGCCTCGAACAAGGAGAACCATCGATGTCATCGCAGACTCCACAGCAAGTTATCGAAGGGCAGCGTCAGGACTGGAACCGTGTTGCAGGGGGCTGGGAGAAGTGGGATCGATTCTTCGACGAGCAGATGGCGTTTCTGAATCACCGGCTCGTAGCCGATGCTCGGCTTCGATCCGGCATGCGCGTGCTCGATCTCGGTTCAGGCACCGGCTATCCCGCCCTGCTCGGCGCACAAACCGTTGGACCGAGTGGAAGCGTGATCGGACTGGACCTCGCCGAGCAGATGCTCGCTGTCGCGCGACGCAAGGCAACGGCGTTGGGCCTCGCGAACGTGACGTTCCGCACGGGCGACGTGACCGCGCTTCCATTTGAGGCGAACTCGTTCGATGCCGTCACGAGCCGCTTCTGCCTGATGTTTTTGCCGGAGATTCCGAAGGCCGCCGCTGAGATCGCGCGCGTGCTGAAGCCCGGAAGCTGGGTCGCGGCGGCTGTCTGGTCTGCGCCAGAGAAGAATCCCTCGATCGGCCTCTCGATGGAGGCGATCAAGAGCGTGGTTGAACTGCCGCCACCGGACCCCACTGCCCCCGGCATCTTTCGGCTAGCCAAGCCCGGCGATCTCGCCGGCATGCTGCAACAGGCCGGATTGGTCGATGTGACAGACCAGGAATTTCTCGCGGAATGGTCGTATGCGTCCGCCGATGAGTATTACACGAGCCTCTTGGAAATTGCCGCACCGATACAGAATCTCATGGCCAAACTCTCGGCGACACCAAATTCAAGAGGTGAGGCGGCTCATCACCCAGGCTGCGACCTCATTCCAGCGTGGCAACAGAATCACCTTTCCCATCGCCGTCCGAATGGTCGCGGCACGCAAACCTCTGTGAGACTACCGTGGCGCCGAAGCACGACGGATTCAAGGACTTCGTGCTGGATCAACTCAGCGATCTGCCCGGTTTGACCTGCCGCGCGATGTTCGGCGGATATGGGCTGTACTGTGGTAGGGTGTTCTTCGGCATCGTCCAGAAGGGCCGGCTCTATTTCAAGACGAATGCGACCACGGCGCCACGATATCGCGAGCGTAAGATGAAACCATTCAGACCCAACGCCAAACAAACGCTCAATACCTATTACGAAGTCCCGGTGGACGTCCTGGAAGATGCGGGAGAGCTGACGATTTGGGCTCGGCAGGCCAGCGACCTCTGATGGCTTTCGCGTGGCACAGGCTCAACCGCGTCCCATACCGACGCCTGCTTCTTGTCGGACTACTCGGTTGTGTGTGTTCTTTTCCTGTGTGGGCCGAGGAGCGCCCGACACCGAAGAGCTTGTGGCAGACAGTCCTTCCTCCTCCCGCCACCGATCAGCCGCCGACGCCGCGGAGACCGTGGGTGCTCCGCGATCGGGAGATCGCCCTCGACCTCTCACTGCTTCAAATTTTGAAGGATGCCGGGGCCAGACCCCATCCCAGGATAACCGTTGAGCTCTTTGATGGCGCCAACCACGAGTTGGATATCACGTCGACGATCTCCCGTAGCAACGATAGCGCCGTCATCCGCGGTACGTTCAAGCCGCCTTCGAGGGGAGACTTTACCTTTGTCGTCAATGCCTCGCTCCTTGTCGCGACCATGCAGCTGGGCGATCGCCTCTACAAGACCGAGCACATCGCCAACGGCCGGCTGCGGCTACTCGAAATCGACCCCGAAAAAATGCCGCCGGATTGACCCTCCCTCTACCAGCCCGTGGCGATTCCCTGCTCGCTGTGCCACACTGCTCCATGCCTCAGCCACCGACAATCTGGACCGTCGGCCATTCGACCAGACCGATCGGTGAGTTCACCGATTTCTTGCGCGCTCATGAAATCTGCCTTCTTGTCGATGTCCGCACCATTCCTCGATCTCGCTACAATCCGCAGTTCAATACGGATACGCTGGCCGAGTCGTTGCGCGAAGCCGGGCTTCAGTATCGCCACCTCCGGAGTTGGGCGGCTTACGAAAACCGAAGAAGGATTCCTTAAACGACGGATGGCGCAACGCCAGTTTTCGCGGGTACGCCGATTATATGCAGACGGAAGAATTCTTGAACGCGTTAGAAGAGCTGATGGCTGAAAGCCGATTGCAGCCGACAGCCATCATGTGCGCCGAAGCGGTGCCGTGGCGCTGCCATCGGTCGTTGATCGCCGATGCGCTGGTGAGTCGTGGCTGGAACGTCCGGCATATCATGTCGCCCGAGCAAGCCACCCCGCACGTCCTCACGTCATTTGCCCATTTCGAGAAGGGAACGCTGACCTATCCGAAACCGACCGATCCCCCTTCGTTGTTCTAGCCGAGTGCGACGATGTACCCCTTCCTGGCCGATCTGGTTCTGGTTGTTCACCTGGCGTTCGTGGTCTTCGTCCTGTGCGGCGGGCTGCTTGCACTGAAGTGGCGGTGGATCGCGTGGCTGCACCTGCCGGCTGCCGTGTGGGGCGCGGTCGTCGAATTCACCGGCTGGATCTGCCCGCTCACGCCGCTGGAGAATTGGTTGCGCGACGCAGGATGGCGAGACCTCTTATCGTTCCGACTTCATCGCACGAATATCTGCTGCCGGTGCTCTACCCTGGGGACCTGACACGAGACCTTCAGTTGCTGTTGGGCACAGTCGTGGTCGTCCTCAATGCCGCCGTCTATTGGTGGCTCTGGCGGGGAACCGAGGGGAGGGGAAAACGGAGTTGACGAATCGACGACAAAGTTGATACATGGAAAGGACTGCATATTTTCACTCGACCATGAGGCCGCTATGCCAATAGATGAGATTACCCAAAAGGTCAGCGATCGCTATGCTCGGGCTGCGTCAACGGGCGAGCAGATGTGTTGCCCTACCAGCTATGACATGGCCGATCTCCAATCCTTTATCCCGGAAGAAGTCCTCAAGATTTCGTATGGTTGCGGGACGCCGGCCGGGTTAAAGACCGTCTCCCAGGGGGAAACCGTGCTGGATATCGGTTCAGGTGGCGGCATCGATTGCTTCGCAGCTTCCCGGCTCGTCGGCCCGACAGGTCACGTCATCGGGATCGACATGACTGACACGATGCTGGCCATTGCCCGAAAGAATGCTCCCATCGTTGCAGCCAATCTTGGCTATTCGACTTCCAATGTCGAGTTTCGCAAAGGAATGGCGGACGCGATACCGGTGATCGACGGCACCGTCGATCTGATCATCTCCAATTGTGTGATCAACCTGGCGCCGGATAAACGTAAGGTCTTCAGGGAAATGTTTCGCGTCGCCAAACCGGGTGGACGATTTACGATCTCCGACATCGTGGCCGATCAGCCCGTTCCGCAGTATTTGGTGCATGACGCTCAAAAGTGGGGCGACTGCCTCTCCGGGGCGCTGACGCTCACCGACTATATTGCGGGGATGGTGGGAGCCGGCTTCCTGGGCATTCATCTGATCAAGTCCTCACCCTGGCAGATGATCGACGGCATTCACTTCTTCTCCGTCACGTTGACGGGATATAAACTTCCCGCCGAGCGCGCCTGTGTCGGACGTTCGTTATGCCACGCTCCGCGGGCCGTTCAGCCGAGTGGTCGATGAACTGGGCACGACATATCTCCGAGGCATTCCCCAGCCGATCACGCCGGACACTGTGTGCCTCTTGAGTCAGGCTCCGTTGGCTTCTCACTTTGTCCTGTCCTCCAACCCGCTATGGCTGGATCGAGCCGATGACCGATGGACCGCGGTCTACCCGGCAGACGCTCCCTGCCTCTGGCAAGGACATTTCGCCCTGTTCGCCGGACCCTTCGTCGAAGCCGCCGACGACGATCACCATGTCTATCGCCGAGGCGAACCGGTGGAGATCTGTTCCAAGACGCTGACAGTATTACAAGCCGACGGCTACGCGCCTCATTTCGCGATCATCAACCGCGCGGGCCAGCACGTCAGCGGTGACGCCGTCACCTGCTCTTCCGACGAGGGAGCCTGCTGCTGATGAAATCCCCTTCGAGCAGCAAGATGCTGACTCCGCGCCAATGCGCCACGGTGCTCAAGGCCATGGGCGACGAAACGCGGCTGCGTATCTTGGAATCCTTGCTCGTCGGTGAAAAATGTGTGACGGATCTTGTGCAGGAACTGAAATGCTCTCAACCCCACGCCTCCCATCATCTCCGTATTCTGCGAGACGCAGGTCTGGTCGAGGGACATCGAGAGGGTAAACAGGTGTGCTACAAAGTCTCTCCCACGATCCAGCGAGCGCTGGCGAACAGGCAAGGACAGGCCCTGGATTTTGGCTGCTGTGAGTTGCGGTTTCCAGAATCGGCGTTGATGACGATCGGTCATGTGCGCTGATGGGTGATCGGCCCCTCAAGAGTGTTCTCCCTTTCTGACGAGCATTGATATGGCGCTGACCCTGCTGGGACAACATAATCCCCTTGCCTCCTCCACGGAGCAATTGAAGATGCTCGGGAGGACCACGAGCTGCCCACCCTTCGAGACGCAACTCGATCGAATCGGCCTGTTCCCGCTTCGCGCCACCGGGATCACGGTCTTTCAGATCAATGTCGGCAAGCTCTGCAATCAGACCTGCCGGCACTGTCATGTCGATGCGGGACCTGACCGGACCGAACAGCATGTCCCGTGAAACGGCGGAGCAATGCATCCGCGCTCTCGCTCAGACCGATATTCCGACGGTCGATATCACGGGTGGCGCACCGGAACTCAACCCCAATTTTCGCTGGCTGGTTGAACAGAGCCGGGCATTGGGTCGCCATGTAATGGATCGATGTAACTTGTCTGTCTTGCTCCTTCCATCTCAAGCGGACTTGGCAGAGTTCCTCGCCGGGCATCGTGTGGAAATCGTCGCGTCGCTGCCCTATTACCGCGCCAGCCAGACCGATGCGCAGCGAGGCGAGGGCGTGTTTGAGAAATCAATCCAGGCGCTTCGTCTTCTCAATCGACTCGGCTACGGCCAGCCTGGAAGCGGGTTGTCGTTGAATCTCGTCTGCAATCCCGTGGGAGCCTTTCTCCCTCCCAAGCAAGAGGCGATCGAAGCGCAGTTTCGAAAGGAACTCCGGGCTCGCCATGGCATTGAGTTCAACCATCTCTACACGATCACCAACATGCCGATCAGCCGGTTCCTTGAGTTTCTCCTGGAGAGCGGCAACTACGAGCAGTATATGGAGCGATTGGCCAACGCCTTTAATCCCGCTGCCGCGGCCGGTGTCATGTGCCGCTACACAATCTCAGTGGGCTGGGACGGCGCCCTCTACGACTGCGACTTCAACCAGATGCTCGATCTGCCGGTGGGTTATGGCGCTCCCGCTCATATCCGCGACTTTGATCCGGCATCAACTCAATCAGCGCCAGATCACAACCCGCAACCATTGCTACGGCTGTACCGCCGGAGCCGGGTCGTCTTGCGGTGGGTCCGTCACTTCCTCAGACTAACGATGGAACTCTCCCTGCTCGCCTTCGCTCTCGTATTCGCTCTCGCCTTCGCAAATGGGGCCAACGACGTCTCTAAAGCGATCGCGACCTTAGTTGGCAGCGGAGTCACTGATTATCGGTCGGCTATTGCTTGGGGAACTGCCTGGACCGTGGTCGGCGCAGCGTTGGCTGCCTTTGTTGCAAGCTGCGATGATCAAAACCTTCAGCCATGGCCTCGTCCAGACCGGCACAATCATCGAACCGGCCGTCACCTTGGCAGTCTTGACCGGGGCGATGGCATGGGTCCTCTTCGCCTCGCGCACAGGCCTGCCTGTCTCAACAACTCATGCACTCACTGGAGCCATCGTCGGCACCGGCTTTGTCGCCTTTGCCGGAGAAGGATTGATCTGGCCCGCGATTGGAAAGAAGATCGCTCTTCCTTTGCTACTCAGTCCGTTCCTTGCCCTCACCGTCTCTCTACTCATCCATCCAGCTGTTCGCGCGCTCGCGAGGAAGTGGGAAGGGGCCTGCTTGTGCGCAATGCCGGCTTCCCGTGCGTTAGTGGCCATTGATGCGCACGGGAGCACCAGAACCCTGTTTCAGACCACGAGCTTCGGCTCGCCGGTCATGGCAGTACCGTCGCAATGCGACCGCGCCGGCCTGCAGGGGCTGGTTGTAGGACTCGATACGATCCATTGGCTCTCCAGCGGCCTTGCGTCGTTTGCCCGCGGCACGAACGATGCGCCGAAGATCGTGGCCATGCTTCTGCTCGGTAGTGCGACCGCCGCATGGCCCAGCCCTTTGTCCCAGCTTATCGCCTTCGGAGGGGTTGCCCTGGCGATGGGGCTCGGTAGCTATTTGGGGGGACTCCGCGTGACGGAAGTCCTCGCTGAGAAAGTGACGAAGATGAATCATGCGGAGGGGCTATCTGCAAACCTGACCACGTCCTCGCTCGTGCTCGTCTCGGGCATCGCTGGGACTGCCCGTCTCGACGACCCACGTCAGCAGTTCAGCGATAATCGGAATCGGCCTTCTCAAAGGCCTGAACAGCGTGCGCTGGACGACGGTTCGCGACATGGCCCTGGCCTGGGTGGTGACGCTGCCGGCGTCGGCTCTCCTCGCTTGTATCGCTTACCTCTTCTTCACCAGAATTCTCTAACAGGATGTTCACCGTTGCCGGGCACAGCCGGCACGATGAGACCATCACAAAACTGTCGCTCTCTTCGGAAATGGAGTGGCGCTGGCATGGTGATCATGCCGAAGCTGAGGCAAGAAACCCACGAATCGATAAAGTGATCGCATCGCAGCCTCCGTGCCTGCCTGGGCTAAAAGACATCGGCCAATTCGCACACGCAACGCTCGCCCGCTTTGAGCCAATCGAGAATATCCAACCGCGTCTCACCTGGAAGCGCATGGCACAGTTCAGCTGTTCTGGCTCCGTTTCCCCCACAGTGGAGCACTTCAAATGAGCGATTGGAGATTATCGTGATTGCGTAGCCTCCAGGCAGTCTGCTAAGGTGAGCGCCGTTAGAGATCTTTCGCAATTCACTTCGGTTGAATATTTCGCATGGTCTGGGACCCAAAAGATCCTTGGAGTAGGAAGAGCGACCCGCTTGAGGATGCCCTCAAGCAGGCCCAATCGCAATTCAAGAATCTGATGCCTTCCTTCAAGAATCTGATGCCCTCAAGCGGTTTCAGAAACATCGCCTTGGCAGGGCTGCTCATCTTTCTTGCCTGGCAATAGTGCCTTTATCGTCGCCCCGGATGAGGAAGGCGTCGTCAAGCGATTCGGCGTCCCTGTCCGAACCGTGGGACCCGGCCCCCACGGGAAAATTCCTTTTGTCGAAACCGTCCTGCAGCCGAAAGTCCAAAAACTCCATCGTATCGAGGTAGGCTTCCGCACAGATCGGCAAGGCCGCCAGCAGATGCTGGCGCAAGAAGCCCTGATGCTCACCGGCGACATGAATATCCTGGCCATCCAATTCATCGTGCAATACAAGATTAAAGAGTCTGCGAACTATCTCTTTAACGTCGCAGAAATCGATGAGACGATCGGCAAAGCGGCTGAAGCCTCAATGCGTGAAGTGGTCGGCAAGGGCAAGATCGACGAGGCATTGACGACCGGCAAGGCCCAGATCCAGCAGGATGCCCAGATACTCCTGCAATCCCTTCTCGACCAGTATCAGGGCGGCGTCCAGATCGCAGCCATCCAACTCCAGGACGTCGAGTCCTCCCGAGGCCGTGGCGGCTGCGTTCAAGGATGTGACGAATGCGAAGGAAGATCGAGAGAAACTGATCAACCAGTCTCAGAGCTATCGCAACGACATTCTCCCCAAAGCCCAAGGCGAAGCCGCTCAGGTCGTGAACCAGGCCAAGGGCAACGCCCAGGCGCGACTGAATCGCGCCCAAGGTGAGGCCAACCGTTTTCTGGCGACCCTGAAAGAATACAATCAAGCCAAAGACATCATCAGCAAGCGGATCTATATCGAAACCATGGAAGAAATCCTCCCGAACATCGAGAAAATCATCATTGATGGCAAGATAGCCGATCGTATGCTGCCGTACCTTCCGCTCGATCGTCTCAAACCCAGGACCAGCACCGCCGCTGAGGGCCAGAACCCATGACCAAGCAGGGGTTCATCATTGCACTGGCTGGTGGTCGTCATTGGGTTGTTTCTCCTGGGGGCCTCACCGCTCTTCATCGTGGACATCACCCAGAATGCGATCGTGGTCCAACTCGGAAAGCCTGTTCGCAATATCACGGAGCCGGGGCTCTATGTGAAAATGCCGTTCATTCAAGAAGTCACCTACTTCGATAAGCGCCTGCTGGACTACGACTCACAAGCCCAAGATGTGATCACACAAGACAAGAAGACCCTCCTCCTGGACAACTACGCCAAATGGCGGATTGTCGACCCACTCAAGGTCTATCAGAACTTTCAAACCCAACGGGGAGCGCTGCAACGGCTCAACGACATTATCTATTCTGAACTCCGGGTCGAACTCGGGCGCCATGACCTTCTGGAAATCGTCGCGGATCACCGTGCCGATCTCATGAAAATCGTGACCCAGCGGTCGCATGAAAAAGCGTCCGCGTATGGGATCGAGATTCAGGACGTGAGAATCAAACGCGCCGACCTCCCTGAGCAGAACGAGAAGGCCGTGTTCGCCCGGATGCAAGCTGAGCGGGAACGGCAGGCGAAGCAATACCGTGCGGAAGGCGCTGAGGAAGCACAGAAAATCCGTTCAGAGGCGGAAAAGGATCGCGAGATTATTCTGGCTCAGGCGTACAAGGAATCGGAGGAACTTCGTGGCGCGGGGGATGCGAAGGCCTTTAAGGTCTATGCTGACGCCTACCGGCAGGATACTCACTTTTTTGAATTTACTCGCTCGATGGAAGCCTACAAGAAAACCTTCAAAGATAAGTCCACCCTGGTGGTGAGTCCAGACTCAGAATTCTTCCGCTATCTTAAGCAGCGCTAGCCTTCAGGACAATCCCACAATCTCTCCCGTGCCTGGATCGATTCCAATGCGTTCCCCTGCCGGCTTCTTGGGCAACCCCGGCATGAGTTGAATTCCTGAGCAGACCGCCGTCAGGAACCCAGCCCCTGCAAGTATTCGCACCTCCTTGATCGGCAGCGTAAACCCGGATGGGCGCCCCTTCAACGCTGGATCGTGCGACAGCGATAACGGCGTCTTGGCCATGCAGATGGGCAGCCGATCAAGTCCAAGCTGCTGCGCCACCTCGATGTCTCGTTCGGCTTGTGCGTCGAACGACACGGCCGAGGCTCCATACATCTGCGTGGCAATGGTCTGGATTTTCTTCTTGATCGGCCAGGCGACGTCATATAAATGCCTGAACGTAGACGTTTTCTCTGTGGCTCTGACCACCGCCTTCGCCAACTCTTCGGCCCCTTTGCCGCCATCGGCCCAATGGGTTGAGACAGCGGCATCCACCGCACCAACCTCTCGGGACCGCTCTCGAACCCATTCCAGCTCAGCCACCGGGTCATCGATGAACGCATTGACCGCCACCACCACTGGCACCCCATGGGCTTTCACGTTCGCAATATGCTGCTCCAAGTTCGCAAAGCCTTTTACCAATGCCTCCTGATTAGGCCCGGTAAGCCCTGCCGGAAGCGGCGCTCCAACCTTGACTGTTCCTCCGCCACCGTGAAGCTTGAGTGCGCGAAGCGTAGCGACCACCACGGCCGCCGCCGGCTTGAATCCTGAGAGGCGACACTTGATGTTGAAAAATTTCTCTGCCCCGAGATCACTCCCGAATCCAGCTTCCGTAACGACATAGTCTGCACAACGCAATGCGATGGCATCGGAAAGAATCGAACAATTCCCGTGGGCGATATTACCGAACGGACCCGTATGCACGAATGCAGGTGTTCCCTCCAGCGTCTGAACCAAGTTCGGCAACAACGCTTCTCTAAGCAAGACTGCCATGGACCCAGCACATCCAAACTCTTCTGCCCGCACTGGCTTACCATCCGTTGTAAACCCAACGACGATCTGCCCGAGCCTGTGTCGCAGATCGGCTTGACTCGATGCCAAAGCGAGCATCGCCATGACTTCGGAGGCTTCGGTAATCACAAACTGGCCCGTGCGACCCGCAGCCCCCTCTCCCAGCGAGATCTGCCGTAACGCCCGATCGCTGACTCCCAACGTCCGTGGCCAGGTGATCCGATTCGGATCCACCTGAAGTGCATTCCCATGAAACAGGTGATTATCGACAAATGCTGACAAGAGATTGTGACTGGCAGATACAGCGTGGGCGTCGCCGGTCAAATGGAGGTTGATTTCTTCCATCGGAAGGACTTGCGCCCTTCCTCCTCCTGTTCCTCCCCCTTTGATCCCAAACACCGGCCCCAACGAAGGCTGCCGAAGCGTGACGGCCGTTCGATGGCCGAGGCGGGAAAGACCCATGGCAAGCCCGATGGAAGTTGTCGTCTTGCCTTCCCCGAGCGGGGTCGGATTGATGGCGGTCACGAGTACATACCTGCCGAGTGGTGCAGCATGAAGCCGCTCAAGTACGTCAAGCGAAACCTTCGCCTTCAGCTTTCCGTACGGAAGTAGCTCGCTGGCCTGGATGCCAAGCTGATCAGCGACATCCTGAATTGGACGCGCCTTTACTGATCGGTTGATCTCAATATCTGTCATAGGTCGAGTAACGGCATGATCTCTACCGCCTGTAGTGGCGCGGCAGTATAGCATAGGAATTGAGTCGATTCGGTGGGTGTCGTTGGATAGGAGGGGTGAGTTCAGTCTGAGCCTCGTCATGAAACCAAGTTGGTTGATGACGAGCCGGTGAGCGAAGCAGGAAAACTAACGAGCTATTCGAGGATGTACTTTACCGGGATCTAGCGCCTGGCCATGAACCTTGACCATGTAGTGCAAGTGGGGCCCCGTGGCTAGTCCAGTGCTACCGACTAAGCCAACGACTTCTCCACGCTTCACGCGCTGCCCCTCTTTGACTAATGCCTTGGCTAGGTGGCCATAGAGAGTTTCAATACCGAATCCATGGTCGACTTTCACGAGATTTCCCAGCTTAGGATCGAAGCCGACTGCTGTGACTCGTCCTTGAGCCGGAGCCTGAACTGGCGCATTGGCAGCAGCTCCAATATCCAACCCGTCATGCCAAGCGGGCTTTTCAGTGAATGGGGAAACCCTTGGCCCAAACCCAGAGGTCACCCATCCCTTCACCGGCCAAATGGATGGGGTTGCTGCCCATCGAGAAGATTTCTGTTCGGCAGCCAAGGACAACTCTTGAAGCGATTGTTCCTGGATCGTAGCTTCTTTCGACAGCCAATCTATACCATCCTTGATTGAGGCAATCACTTCCTGCTCAGTGAGACCGCTCGAACCGGCAGATGGGCTCGTTTGGCCAGCCAGCAGCACTCTGACTAGTTTCCACTGAACTGACGTACTGAGCCTTCAGCCTCACTCTTGAGGCATCTTCTCAGAGGTAGGAAGAGAATGGCCATCGGGAATGGGAGCATCCACACCACCTCGACCATTAGCCATATCCCCTGTTTTCGGGTTCTCGATTCCCAACATGACACGAAGTCGCTGATTGACCTCCTTCATGCTCGTTAAACGCTTCTTCAAATCGTCGACGGCGCTAGAAAAGGCTCCCGTCTGTTCCCGTGCACTCATGGCTTCTGCACGGAACGCTGAGAGTTCCCAGACTTCGCCGGTTCTAATCACGTAGTGCGCGATGACAAGAATATCGGCTAGGACAAAAATGGCTCCGACAATCAATAGCTTACTGACAAGTTTGCGAGGGAAACTAAACCGCAGTGGCTTGGCTGTTGAGCCACGAAAGATCACGACGGTATAGGCATCGCTATCTTCTGCGCCGTTCACTTGTCCCATGATCTTCACCCCTTGCTGAATGGGCTCCTCCGCTTCCTACGATTAATTCCTGGCGAGTGTATCGATCCAGATCGCTTCAGTCAACCCCTCATTTTGGTATTAAAAATACTCCTTCAGTACCCAATTAGCTGTGGGTCTCACTTTGTACCCACCCAATATATTGATTCAAGGCCTTCCTTAACCGGCAACGCGATAATTTCAGGAGTTTCATATGTATGCATCGCCTTGATCGCTTTTTCGAGTGCACGATACCGAGGTTTGGTGGACTTCAATATGAGGAGAACTTCTTGTGCTTTGACAACTTTTCCCTTCCAACGATAAATCGATTGAATCCCTGGGATGATATTCGCACAGGCAGCCAGCTTTGCATTCACCATTTCTTCGCCAATCCTTACCGCTTCTTCCTGATTTTCCGCCGTAACCAAGATAACAAGAACCTGCCCTGCTGATTTCTTCATAAGGGGCTGCGACCATATGTAAGACAACCTTTCCGCCCTGCAATGATCCCTGCCATTCTCTCTTGATAGAATGATAAAGCAATTTCTGGGCCTACTACGTATGCAATTACATGATTATTACAACTTATCAATATCTTATGATGTTATGCTCACGATCTAACCTTTGTCAGCTCTTTTTCATATCTAAACTGTAGTTGCCATAAGCCTACACAAAGACAAGAGTTGACAAAAATGTACATTTTTTGTCGTCTCCTTTTCCTGAAACAATGGGATGAGACCTTATCAGTTACCTACTCTCTATCTGAGAAAATGGCCAAACCGAGAGACGCCATCAGGCTCATTGACAAGCTTTTCACCCCTCACATATTATGATGATCTCAAGCAAGGAGGTCACTCAATGGGCTTTGTCATTTCCCCGAAAGAACTGAAAGCACGCCTTGATAAAGGCGACAAATTAGTACTGGTTGATGTGAGAGAGGAATGGGAATATTCCCTTGCGAAACTGAACGGCTCAATCCTAATTCCCCTCGGAACACTCCCTCAATCGCTCGCTCAATTGAACCGCGACTCAGAGATCATTGCCATCTGCCACCATGGCATGAGAAGCGCCGATGCGACGAATTTCCTGCTTCAACAAGGATTCCCGAATGTAAAGAATTTGGTGGGGGGAATCGATGCCTGGTCAACCCAGGTGGATGGAACCGTCCCTCGATATTAACCCAACCCCACCAAGGCCCATAGTACATGTGCTCTCCACCCTGTCTCAACGGAACAGTCGATTCTAGCTCATGCGCTCGCGGAAATAGTCGACGGTGCGCTTGAGCCCTTCACTGAGTTCGGTTCTTGGCTCCCAGGACAATTCTTGACGGAGCTTGTTCGAATCAATCACGCTCCGTACCTGTTCACCACTTTTGGCTGGCCCATGAACTTCCTTGCATGTCGAATTCGTGTGCGCGATTAAAATCCTGAGCAAATCGTTGATTGAGGTTTCTTCTCCCGTTCCAACATTATACGTCCCTTGTGTTTCCTGACCCATCACCGCAAGATTTGCCTCAACGACATCTTCGACATAGATGAAGTCTCGCGTTTGCCGTCCATTCCCATTGACGATCGCTTGCTCGTTATTCAGCAGCTTCTGAATAAAGATCGCGACCACGCCGGCCTCTCCATCAGGATCCTGACGTGGACCATAGACATTGGCATAGCGCAGGCTCACTATTTGAAGTCCGCTCACTCGTTGATAGTAGGATAGATACTGCTCCCCGCACAGCTTGCTGATGCCGTAAGGCGACAGCGGCCTCGTGACATGGGACTCGGGGGCAGGATAGATCTCCTGCTCGCCGTAGATGGCCCCACCGGAAGAAGAGAACACCACCTTTCGCACACCGTGCCTGATCGCTTGCTGCAACACGTTCAGCATCCCAAGGACATTCACCTGGGCATCGAAGATTGGATCTTCCACAGATTTTCGGACGTCCATCTGTGCAGCAAGATGCATGACAATATTGGGCCGTTCGTTGCGAAACACCCGTTCAAGTCGCCAACTCTGAATATCTAGCTTGCAGAAACGAGCGGCACGATTGAGGTTTCGCCGCTTCCCCGTGGACAGATTGTCCACGACAACAACCTCATGCCCTTCCTGAACAAGACGATCGACCAAATGCGACCCGATAAAACCGGCACCTCCGGTCACGAGTACTTTCATGCATGCCCCCATCGCCTATGAATTCGTGCCATCATCTGTCCACCGCCTACCCGGTCAGGTTGTTATCTCGCGTGCAAAACCAACAAGAATCTCCCGATTCCCTTTTCGCCCTATCACGGGAGAATCGAGCACGCCTTTCAGCTGAAGCCCCAAATGAGCGGCACAGGCGATGACCTTCTCAGTCACCGCCTCGCGCTGCGCATCATCTCGCACGATTCCCCCTCGTCCCACCTGACCCTTACCGACTTCAAACTGTGGCTTCACTAATGCCACGACCACTGCGGAGCTATTGAGTAGGTGGACGACCGCGGGCAATACCAGCGTCAGAGAAATAAAAGACACGTCGATCACCGCCAGGTCGATCGGCTCAGGAACCGCTGCACGGTCAACATACCGAATGTTGGTCCGTTCGAGCAAGACAACACGCGAATCTTTACGGAGCCTCCACTCAAACTGTCCATACCCCACGTCGATGGCATAGATGCGGGTGGCTCCTCGCTGCAACAAACAATCGGTAAACCCACCGGTCGAACACCCGACATCCAAACCGATTGTCCCTCTCGGATCAATATGAAAGGCATCAAGGGCCGCAGCCAATTTGTCACCCGATCGACTGACGAACAATGCAGGCTGCACGATCTCGATCCGCGCATCCAGCGGCACCAACTTCGCAGGCTTATCCACCATGATCCCATCAACCGATACTCCGCCTGCCAAGACCGTTCTGGCTGCAGCCTCCCGACTGGGCACCAAGCCCTGAGCTGCAAGCACACGGTCCAACCGTTCTTTGTGAACACGAGGAAGGGTAGGCCATATCGACTAGGGAAACCACTCATCAGGGCATGGATGGAAATAGAAGCCTGTACTAGGGAAGCTAGGAGGACGGTTCATCGGCTGCGTCGTCTGGAGAGTAGGCGTGGATTCGTTTCTTGCCGTTCTTATCTTGCACGAGCACTTCTACTTTATGTTCGGCCTCCTCAAGAATCTTGAGACAATTCTTTGAGAGGCGAATGCCCTCTTCAAAGATCTTGAGCGATTCGTCTAGAGGAAGATCGCTTTTTTCCAATTCACCAACAATGGCTTCCAACCGCGCCATTGCCTGTTCAAATTTCACCGCTGCCACAACACGCCTCGTTATTATTATATGGGTGGAGGCCCATTATACTCGACCGCACCACGATTTCAAACTGAGGAATCGTCACACACACGCGTGACCATGCAACTCAATCGCCCAGCTTGCCAATTGAGCCTCCAACTCCTGTCCAACCTCCACGTCGTTCGCTCGATGAAGAATCTGACCAGCCGGGACCGTTTGAAGAATACTGTAGCCACGTCCAAGAATCGCCAAGGGACTCAGGGTATTGAGCTGCGCCAGCGTGGCGTGGATCCGGTGACGATGCTGCGCCAATATCACCCCCATCTGCCCTTCAAGGCGCTTCGAGAATTGCGGGACTGTCGCCAGACCTTGCTTGATCGCGAGAATAGGATTGAGACCGGATAGATCGCGCTGCGCCTCGTGAACCCGTTCACGCCCAGACGTGAGCAGTTGTTGGACCATCTCGCGCAATCGATCCACCATATCATCTGTCCGTTGCGCCGCTTCCTGAAGGCGGAAGCGTACATCCGTCACCCCTCGAATTCCGGCATCGAGCCGCTGCCGCTCGAAGGCACAATGCCGGAGCATCACCTGTCCCATACGGACCTTCAACTCCCGCAATCGTTCCACGATCTCAGCCAACACCGGAACCACAGCCTCCGCTGCCGCCGACGGCGTCGGCGCTCGGAGATCGGCGACGAAATCAGCAAGCGTCACATCGATTTCATGACCGACAGCCGACACCACTGGAACATGGGAGGCCGCAATGGCACGCACCACGATCTCCTCGTTGAAACTCCAGAGATCTTCCAACGATCCTCCGCCTCGCCCGACAATGATGACATCCACAGAACCCAGGTCGTTCAAGGCAGTCAGCGCCTCAGCAATTTGACGCCCGGCACTCTCCCCCTGAACTTGAACCGGGGCGATAAGAATATGGAGCGTCGGCCAGCGTCGCCGAAGAACAGCCAGGATATCCCGAATGGCTGCGCCGGTCAGCGATGTGACGACACCCACCGTCCGAGGAAATGCCGGGATCGACTTCTTTCTTTCCTGATCGAACAGCCCCTCCGCCGCCAATCGTTCTTTTAATTGTTCAAATGCCAGCTGCAGCGCGCCGATTCCCTTCGGCTCCACCGTGTCGAGTACGATCTGATACTCTCCGCGTGGTTCGTAGACCGTGAGCCGCCCCCGCACGATCACTTGTAGCCCTTCTTGCAAGGCAAAGCGCAACCGCACCGCGCTGGATCGGAACAGCACCGCGCGAATTTGGCTCGTCTTGTCCTTGAGCGTGCAATAGACGTGTCCCGATCCGGGAGCACGGAGATTGGAGAGCTCACCTTCCAACCAGACGTCGGAGAATTGTTCTTCGATTGAGGTGCGAAGCAGCCCCGTCAACTCCGAAACCGTTAAAATCCGTTTCGGAGGAACAACCTGAGAAGGGGAAGCGGGGAAACCGGAAGGGCTCGTGGTGGGTCTCCTTTAATCGATGATGCGAATTCGTTCGATCGACAGCGCCTTGCCAAGGCGCGCATCAAGTTCGAGCAGCACCGCGCAAAAGACGGAGGGACCCGAGGCCACTTCAAAGCGCCGTGGCATCCCGGTCAGGAACTTTTCGATCGCCAACTCTTTCTTCACCCCGATCACGGAATGGAGCGGACCGGTCATCCCGATATCCGTCACATACGCGGTCCCCTTCGGGAGAATCTGATCATCGGCCGTTTGCACATGCGTATGGGTACCGACCACGGCGACGACCTCTCCGTCCAGATAGTGCCCCATCGCCATTTTCTCTGATGTTGCCTCCGCATGCATGTCAACAATCACGGCAACCGTTCGCTTCTTCAGCGCGGCCAATTCTTTTTTGGCCACCTGGAACGGACAGTCCAAAGTCGGCATGTACGCCCGCCCCATCAGCTGGAGAACGCCGAGCTGCTCTCCGCCGGCCGACTCGACCACCACACTTCCATGACCCGGCACACCACTCGGATAATTGGCCGGCCGAAGTAGGCGTGGCTCTCGGGGAAAGTAGTCGAGAATTTCCTTCTTATCCCACGCATGATTCCCGGTCGTAATCACCGCGAGGCCGAGGTCGAACAACTCTTCTGCCAACTCCGGCGTGATGCCAAACCCGCCGGCCGCGTTCTCTCCATTCCCGATCACGATGTCGATTTGCCGCTGAGCCACCAGCCTGGGAACAGCCCTGGCCAATGCTCGGCGCCCAGGCTCTCCAAAGATATCGCCAATGAAGAGAACCTTCACTTGGCATACTCCACATACCGGCTCTCGCGAATCACAGTCACTCTAATCGTGCCGGGATAGGTCAGTTCCTGCTCAATCTTCTTCGCCAGATCCCGAGACAGTTGGAACGACTCGGCATCGGTAATGTCTTCCTGTCGAACGATGACGCGAATTTCTCGGCCCGCTTGAATGGCATAGGCCTTCTGCACCCCTTTGATGGTCGTGGCAAGCGACTCCAGTTTCTCCAGCCGTTTCACGTAGGTCTCCAAGGCTTCCCGTCTAGCCCCAGGCCTGGCCGCGGACAACGCTTCAGCCGCAGCAACCAAAACCGATTCGGGACAGATCGGCTCCACTTGTTCGTGGTGCCCCGCAATGGCATTCACAATTTTCTCGCTCTCGCCGTACTTCTTGGCAATCTCAGCACCCAGCATGGCATGCGGGCCTTCTTCTTCGTGACTGACGGCTTTCCCGATGTCGTGCAGAAGCGCGCCCCGTCTCGCCAACTTCACGTCGAGACCAAGCTCCGAAGCCATGATGCCGCAAATGTACGCGGCTTCACGCGAATGATAGAGATTGTTTTGTCCATAGCTGGTCCGGTACTTGAGCCGACCGAGCACCTTGATCAACTCCGGGTGAAAATCCGAGAGCCCCAACTCAAAGATGATTTTCTCGGCCTCGTCATACATGAGCTTATCGATATCGACTTTGACTTTCTCGACGATTTCCTCGATCCGTGTCGGATGGATGCGCCCGTCATGCATCAACCGTTCGAGCGAGACCTTGGCGATCTCGCGGCGCAACGGATCGAAGCCCGACACGATGACGGCTTCAGGCGTCTCATCGATAATCAGGTCGATCCCGGTTGCGGCTTCGATCGCACGGATGTTGCGCCCTTCCCGCCCGATGATCCGTCCCTTCATCGCATCGTTCGGAATCGGCACGACAGAAATCGTGGATTCGGACACGTAATCACGCACCACCCGTTGAATCGAATTGGTAATGATCTCGCGCGCTTCCCGCTCCGCATTCTCCCGCGCCTCTTCTAACGTCCGCTTGGCATGCCCAACGGCCTCAAGCCGCGCCTGGCTTTCCATTTCTTGAATCAAGCTGCTTCTTCGCCTCGTCGGCCGTCATCCCCGCAACGCGCTCCAACGCCTCACGATGCTCCTTCTCCACTCGAGCACAAGCCGCCTCCTTAACCACCAGCTTCTCTTCTCGCTTCGCCAACTCCAGATCTCGCTTCTGGGCCTCACTATCCCGCTTGTCTATCGCACTGATCCGTTTCTCGAGGGCCTCATCTCGCTGGATCAAACGTTTTTCTGACGACAGCGAACTCGGCCATCTTGGCCTTCTGCTCCTTCTCAAGCTCCATCTTTCGACTGCAGCAGAAGGTCTTTCGCTTCCAGCTTCGCTTCTTTGACGATGTTCTCCGCCTCCCGCTGAGCGTTCTGCACAGCCTGGCGGGCCTGCTCCTCTTCCTGTGCCTTCTTCGTGGCGCTCGATGAGCGACGAATCAGCTCAAAGAGGCCGATTCCGAGCAGCCCTCCAACGAGTCCTGTCAACAGATAGGCAATAATTGAGGTTGACATGTGGACTCCCCCCTTACAGTCGCGAGACGAGAAGAATCCTGCTTCCCAGTCTCGTTTGATACAAGGTTATTCGACGGTCTTGAATGAGAAGGGAGCGCAGTGGAAAGATGAGGGACTAGAAGAGGACGGCCGGAAACGCGGTCTACAGACCTACTCCGAGTACGGACTCCACGGGGATGGATGCCTTGCTGGATTGAGATGACGAGTACGTCCTGTGCGGGACAGATCCCACGAGATCCATCTGCGTCGGTATGCGTCTCATCTGCATGAGAGGATTCAGCGTGCGAACCGGAAGCAGCCGCTGGCTGTTTCCGCAGACCGCACTCCCCGACGGCAGCATGAACTCCATGACCTTGCCCAACATCTCTAAGAGGTTATACATGAGGTGGACGAACCCTTGTGCACATTCTAACTGTCTCAATTTCGCCAGCATCAAGAACCCACATCCATTCCGCGGTGACTACATCGTATCCCCGGATCACTGAACCGGTTCGAGCATGACCTAATCATATCCCTATCGTAGAATCCACTACGTCCCGACACACACAAACTACGATAACAAAGGGGAACGCCCTTTGCAAGTTGAATCTAGCGAAAGAGCGAGGTCGGTACCTGCTCCTCGATCGATTCCATGAGCGACTTCATCCGCCGCTCGACATCCGCCTCACCTTGAGCACGCTTCCGTTCGAGCTCAAACAACTGATGGGCCAAATTGAGGGCAGTCAGCACGGCGAGCTTGGAGGGGGTCGTCGTATTCATCCCTTCCGCGAGATGGCGCATCTGGCCATCGACAAAGCTCGCGAGGCGCCGGACATCGCCTTCGTCCGCTTCGCCACGAATCGCGTATCGTTGGCCGTAGATTTCCACGTCAATGGTCTTAGTCAAGGGCCACCTCCTTGCGTTCTTCAAGGCACTCCAACAACTCGATGTCGCCGAGGACTTTTTCTATACGAGACTTGATATCGACACGCTCCTGCTCCCACCGTCGATTCGAATCATCCTTCTCCGCAAGTCGTTGTCGAACGACCTTTAATTCTTCTTCAACCGCTGCATTCTTTTTCTTCAGCTCTTGAACGAGCTTCACCAGATCTCTAATACGACTTTCGAGCGCGTCCAATCGATCGAGTGCCATTCCCTCACTCTCTTCCTTAACAAGCCCCTACAGGTTGTGGCGCACTATAGAAACTTGTCTAGATCTTGTCAAGAAATAGCCATCAGGAGGCCTTGTCTAGCCGTATGTATTCTCGGTAGCTTCGCAGTACGCGTTTCACATACTGCCGCGTCTCCTGATACGGGATCAATTCGATGAACTCATCCTGACTTCGTCCAGGGTGCAGCGCAATCCAGCTTCCAACAACTATTGGCCCTGCATTGTATGAGGCAATGGTGAGCGCAACATTCCCGGAAAATTGTTCGAGTAACTGTTCGACGTAGTGGACGCCGATCCGAATATTGGTCTCTTGATCGAAGAGATCATCCCGTCCGACCGCGGGAAGCCCGAGTCGCTGCGCCACATTATTCGCGGTTCCCGGCATCACCTGCATCAGGCCAATCGCACCGACCCGCGACACAGCGTGCCAATCGTACTGACTCTCCTCTCGAATGATCGCCGCCACCAGATAGGGATCGACACCGCTCGCACCCTGGCCCTTGATCGTGGGAAGGAGACCTGTCGGATAGGCCACCTTCCACAGCGACGGGTCGACGATACCGCCGGTTCGCTCCAATTTATCGCGGAACCTGGCCCTCGCGAGTCGGAGCGCATGGTGGTAGGCACCCACCTCGTTCAACATCGTCGCAAGCGCCATGAGGACATCGGGGTCTCGGCTATAGCGATCGGTCAACCCCGCCAACTCGCGCGCAGCATCCGAGTCCAACCCCAGCGTCTTGAGCTCAATGGCTCGACGGTACGCCGACTGCTGTTCGATTTCTGCTCTGGTAGACACCACAGCGTGTGGCCTCACCATTCGCAGGCGTGCCACCGTTCACCGGGGCGGTCGCCGAAATCGGTTCTGGTGCAAGGGGCTCCGACAACGGGATATCGATTCGTTCGCGAGCCAGCTGGCAATAATAGGTATAGACGTATCGTTGGCAGAGTTGCACATACACATCACGAGCGTGAGGCTGCTGGCTCAATTCGGCCGCGCGCCCCATCCAATAGAGTGCCTGTGGCTCAAAATCGCTGTCGTGCTGATCGGCGAGCTGACGCAGCTCGTCACCCGCCTCACGATAGCGCGCCATACGGTAATACACCCAGCCCACGCGCCACCGTGCCTCGGCTCGCTGAGACGCCGGCTCTCCGACCTTTGCCACCTGTCGGTACCGCACAATCGCATCGTCAAAGCGATCCTGATCTTCCAACCACATCCCGGCGAACAAGGTGATCTGGCCCTTCTGCTCCGCAGAGAGCGAAGATGTCGGCATCGTACGGGCGAGATCTAACAACTTGTCCCCCTGTCCTTGTCGAAGATAGACGCGGGCGAGCCAGACCGACGCTTCGTGGGATTCCGTCCCCCCATCTTTCACCAGCGCACGGAACGTCTCTCGGGCTTCGTCATACTGTTTCAGCCGTACCTGCGCGATGCCGAGCTTCAGCTTTGCCTCGGCGCGACGAGGCGACTGTGGATCAGCCGCAAGAAACTTTCGGAGTTCCTCGATCGCCTCGGCATGGAAGGATTGTCCAAGATACGCCTGAGCCCGGGCAAGCCGCTCGCTCGGCTGAACGACCCACGGCTCGCCACCAAGATTCGAGGCCAGTAGCGCTCTCCGCTTCTTTCGCTTCTGCGCTGTATGCAAACCGAACCCAGAGCTGCATCAGTGTCTCGCGGCCTTCCCGTATGTTGTTGTCTCGCAGTTGGCAGGCGCCTCGCCGAAGAAGCGCCTGGGGAGTCCCTGGCTCCTTATCATTCAGTTCCACCGCTTTTGCAAACCACGCCGTCGCTTCTGGACAACTCGACGCCTGATACCACGCTTCCCCTGCTCGATACGCCGCCTTGGTCAGCAGATAGGAGTCCGGCACCGCCTGCGGAATGCTTTCGAACATGTCCGCCGCCTGTTTGGCATCTCCGAGGTTCAACAACGCCTCCCCCGTCCATAGTCGGATATAGTCATCCAAGACAGGAAAGTCTCGCTGTGCCGCGCGGAGAAATTGAATCGCCACGGCAGGATTCCGTTCGAGGAGCAACACTCCGGACAGCAATCCTGCGCGTTTGGCCCAGAGTGTGGCGGGGAATCGCTCCATCAGCCGTTGCAGCCGATCAAGCTTGAGCAACAAGACTTGCTCTTTATTGAGGGCCTTGCCGAGCCGTTCCTTCGGCAGTGCGGCGGCCTGAAAGCAATCTTCCGCCCTCTCGCACACGTCGCTGTCACTCGACATCGACGGAGAGGAAGGACCGGCGGACGCCTGGTCGGAAAGCAGACGCAAACCCACAGAGACCAATAGACGCGGCAAGGACCAGGTTTCGTATGACCCATTGATGGAGATAGTCGTGCACTCGTCGTCTCCCTCTCGATCTGTAACATATATAGCAGTGTGCCTCCCCTGTTGCCAGCGAAGCCGCGTAAATCCTGCACCTTGTTCCACTTTTTGAGGCTGTGGTAGGCTGCCCTCATGCGGCACGAAAAAGACGCCCTCCCGGCACGCACAGCTCCCACGAACCTCCTGGCCCTTGATGAAGAAGGGATGGGCCGGCTCGTGCAGCAATTCGGATGGCCCCGCTACCGAACCGGTCAGATTTTGCGCTGGCTCTATCAACGTCGAGCGAAAGACATCAACCAGATGACGGACCTCGGCCAATCGGAGCGAACAGCGCTGGCTTCACAAGCAACGATTCCACGCGCCGCAGGCTGCACGGTCTTCCGTTCGATCGATCACACGAGAAAACTCGTACTCACACTCAGCGATGGGCTCACCGTCGAAACAGTGCTGATTCCAGATGAAGACCGCTTAACCCTCTGTGTGTCGACGCAGGTCGGCTGTACCCTGGATTGCGGATTCTGCCTGACCGGCACGATGGGATTGAAACGCAACTTGAAGCCACATGAAATCATGGAGCAGGTGCTGACCGCCCAAGATCGCCTCGACCCTAGTGAGCGGATTACCAACCTCGTCTTTATGGGGATGGGCGAGCCCTTGGCCAACATGGAGGCCTTGTCAGAGGCCATCCGGCGACTCACCAACAAACCGTGGGGGCTCGGATGGTCGCCGAGACGCATCACGGTCTCGACTGCCGGCCTGGCGGCGCGATTGAAAGATATCGCGCCACTCGGCGTCAATCTGGCCATCTCGCTGAATGCCACGACGGACGACCAGCGCGCCAGCCTGATGCCGGCCGTCAATGGTATCGCCTCGCTCAAAACATTGCTCGCCGCCTGCCGCCGTTACCCCTTGCCGCCGACCCGACGACTCACCTTTGAGTACGTGCTGCTGGCCGGGGTGAATGATCAAGCCGACGATGCTCGTCGGCTCACCAAGCTCGTCCGCGGGATCGCGTGCAAAATCAATCTGATTCCGTTCAATGAATTTCCCGGGAGTCCCTTTCGCCGTCCATCGGAGCGCGACATTTCCACCTTTCAAGCCATCGTGCGACAGGCAGGCCTCGATGTGTTCGTCCGTAAGAGCCGTGGGCGCGACGTCCTCGGCGCCTGCGGCCAATTGGGCAATCTCTCACCCGAATACGCAGAACGTGCCTTGACACAAATTGAATCCCGTTGCTAGCATGCATTGTGCGCACCGCCCAAACATGACCTGGCTGTATTCTCGATACATCATGCGAATATCATGGTTGACTGCCGCGAGCAGTCTTGTCTTCGCCTTCACATCGCCCGCCTTTGCAACGGAACCTCGTGAGTTCATCCTCTCCAATGGGATGAAAGTCCTGTTAGTCGAAGTTCCCAAAGCTCCGGTTGCGACCGTCCAAGTCTGGTACAAAGTCGGCTCACGCAACGAAGTCATGGGCCGCGCGGGCCTATCCCACATGCTGGAACATATGATGTTCAAGGGCACCGCCAAATACCCCAAAGGCACCTTTTCCCGTCTTATTCGCAAGAACGGCGGGACGGACAACGCCTTCACAAGCCAGGACTTCACCGCCTACTTCGAGAATCTCGCGGCCGACCGCGTCGAGCTGGCCCTGGAACTCGAAGCCGATCGCATGCAAGGGCTCGTGCTCGACATGCCTGAATTGACGACAGAGCGAGAAGTCGTGAAGGAAGAACGTCGCCTTCGCACGGAGGACGACCCACAAGGCGCGCTCGTCGAGGCGCTCTTCGCCCAGGCCTATCTCAGCCATCCCTACCATTGGCCGGTGATCGGCTGGTTCGGCGACCTGGATGCGATGACTCTCGATGACTTGCAACGACATTACGACACCTATTACTCGCCCAACAACGCAACCCTCGTCGTGGTGGGCGACATCAAAGCCGACAACCTGCTCCCCACGATCAAACAGCTCTTCGAACCGATCCCGCGAGGACCGGAGCCCAAGCCGATCGCCACCATGGAGTCGGAGCAAAAAGGTGAACGCCGCTTCCTCCTCAAGCGAGATGCGCAAGTCCCGTTCGTCATGATGGGCTATCGCGTGCCGAATTTTACGAGCGAAGATTCGTACGCACTCGACATTCTGGATTCGATTCTGTCGCATGGGAAAAGTTCGCGCCTGTACCAGAGCCTCGTATACGAACAAAAGTCGTCGCTTGCAGTCGGAGCAGAATACAGCTTGCTGCAGACCGATCCAGGCCTTTTCTACTTCTATGCCCTCGTGAGCCCAGGCCAGAAACCGGAGATGGTCGAGGACGCCCTTCATCGAGAGATCAAACGCCTCCAGGCCGATCCGCCAACAGAGCAAGAACTCCAACGGGCGAAGAACCAGGTCGAAGCCACCCATGTCTTCGAACAGGACTCCAACTTCCGACATGCCATGTTGCTCGGACAGGCTGAATCCGTCGGTGCCGGGTGGCGGAAAATCGACCAGTTTGTCGAACGGATCCGGGCGGTGACGACCAAAGACATTCAGCGTGTCGCCCGCCAATACTTGACGGAAGACAATCGGACCGTCGGCACATTGATTCCCGTGCCTCCCAAACAACCAGAGGCGCCCTCCACCGCTGCGCAACAGGGAAGGCCCTAATGATGCCGACGACGAGACGACGGCCTGTCGCCGCTTCGACGACAGGCGACTCTGACCCTCGTGATGGGACTCTGCGCCTTGCTCTTGGCAAGCGGTCCCAGTGTGGCGGCAGAGATCGCGCCGACGAAATTCGTGACGACAAACGGCATCACGGTGCTCGTCCTTGAACAACATTTCCTCCCCATCGTTGAAATCCACGCGCTGATCAAGACCGGCTCTGCGCAAGATCCTCCCGACAAAGCAGGACTCGCGAACCTCGTCGCCAGTCTCCTGGACGAAGGGACGACCACGCGCACGTCAAAACAGCAGGCGGAGCAAATCGATTTCGTCGGCGGGGCCCTGGAAGCCAAAGCCTCAGAGGATTTCACCACCGCCTCCGCCCGCGTACTCAAGAAAGACATCGACCTCGGCTTTACCCTGCTCGCGGACATGCTGCAACACCCCGCGTTTCATAAGCAGGAATTCGAACGGATTCGCACCCAACTCCTGGGCGAGATGGCGAGCGACAACGACGACCCAGGCCATATCGCCATGAAGGCGTTCAATCAGCTCGTCTTCCACGGACACCCCTACCGCTGGCCCGTCAATGGAACGGAGGAGACGCTCAACAAGATCACCCTGGCCGACGTGCAGACCTTCTATGGGCGGGAATACTCCCCTTCCCAAGTCATCCTGACCATCGTCGGCGACGTCACGCTTGAACAGGCCACCGCACTGGTACAGACCCATTTTGAAACCTGGAAAAAAGGGACGGCGACAGCACGGAATACGAAAAAACCCTCGCCGGTCGAACGGAGAACGGTCCAACTCATCGAGAAAGATCTCACCCAATCCACCATTGTGCTTGGTCATGGAGGCCTTTCGCGCGCGCACCCGGATTTTTATTCAGTCACGGTGATGAATTACATCCTGGGGGCCGGTGGATTTTCCTCCCGCTTGATGGATTCGATTCGCGACAAGCAGGGGTTGGCCTATGGGATCATGAGCCACTTCGACGCCCGGCTGATGCCCGGTTCATTCTGGGTCAACCTCCAAACCAAGACGGAGACGACGAATCAAGCCATCACCGGCGTCCTGTCTGAAATCAAGTCCATTCGTGACAGCACCGGTATCCGACCAGGAGTTGGCCGAGGCCAAATCATTCTTGATCGGCAGCTTCCCGCTACGATTTGATTCCACCGCGAAACTCGCGCACGTGCTCGCCCAAGTGGAATTCTATGGCCTGGGATTCGAATATTTTACGGAATACCCAAAATGGATAGACCGGGTCACGAAGGAAGACGTCCAGCGCGTTGCCAAACAATACCTGGATCCTAAACGATACGCCTTAGTGGTGGTAGGCAACCTCGCCAAAGCGAAGGTCAAACACTAGCAGGATGCTGAAAGAGTTCGCCAGCGTCGTTCTCGCATCGTTCAGAGGCTCAACGTACCGAAGCGTACGCCTCTCGCCTCTACGCTCGCTGCGGCCTTGCTGAGCGGGATTTTTGAGCATCCTGCGTGGTATTCTCCTGTTGTTCCAGACGTGCAGATGAGTGACGTGTTCGCGTGCTTACAGAGTTTTTCCGCAGCCTGCTAGGCGCAACGTTAAAGGCAGGAATCCATGATGACCGAATCCCTCCACGGCAAACTCAATACACTCCGCCAGGTAATCTCGGACATGCAGTCCGTCCTGGTCGCCTTCTCCGGCGGGATCGACAGCACCGTCGTCCTGAAAATCGCCCATGAACAACTCGGTGAACACGCGCTGGCCGTCACCGCTGTCTCACCGACATTTCCCACGATCGAACTCGACGGCGCGAAGCAGGTCGCCTCAGAGATCGGCGCGCGGCATGAACTGGTCCACACCGATCAACTCGAGATTCCAGCCTTCGTACAGAACGATGCCGCCCGCTGCTTCCATTGCAAGACCGATCTCTATCAATTGCTGGACGGACTGCGCGAACCGCGCGCGAGCCGGTGGATTGTGGACGGAACGAACCTCGACGATCTCGGGGACGATCGACCTGGAATCAAAGCCGCACGCGAGTGGGGCATTCGAAGCCCGCTGGTCGAAGCCTCCCTCTCGAAGTCCGATGTGCGGGCACTCGCCCAGGCTTTGGGACTCTCAAATTGGGATAAGCCGGCAGCCGCCTGCCTCTCTTCCAGAATTCCTCGCGGCACTCCAATCACGATCGAAAGTCTCCGTCGCGTGGAGCAGGCTGAAGACATTCTACAGGCTGAGGGATTTCGCCATGTGCGTGTACGGGAGCACGGAGAGGTGGCGCGAATCGAGGTCGGGGCAGAGGAGTTTTCTCGGCTGAACCAGCCGGACCTGCGTGCGCACATCAGCGCCCGCCTCCGCAAGGCCGGATTTCGCTTCGTCTGTGTGGATTTGGAAGGATACAGACCGGGCGGGATCAGCCTAGGCTGACCCCGCCCGGTCCAAGAATTATCGTTGGTAGGATTTTGACAGCGCCTCAAGCGCCTCGTCTGCAAATTTTCGGTGGTCCGCCTCATTCAGACTTCGCTGCACGACTTTCTCCGCCACCATCAGTGCCAAATCGGTCGTTTGGGCGCGAATATCCTGAATCGCTTTACGACGCTCTTGATCGATTTCACGCGTCGCATCGCCTTTGATCCGCTCGGCTTCGGTCGTCATCCGCTGCTCATTTTCCTCCATGAGCCGCTGCGCCCGTTCCTTTGTGGCAGCCAGAATTCCTTCCGCCTCTTTCGCAGCCGTGTTCAGCTTGGCCTCGTACTCCTTGAGTTTCCGTTCGGCCTCTGACCGGTGACGCTCGGCTTGATCGAGACTGTCCTTAATTTTCTTTTCCCGTTCCTCCAATGCACTCAAGATGCCGGGAAAGGCATACTTGTAGAGCACGAAGAAGAGAATCGCGAACGACAGGACTTCCCAAAAAATCAGGGAAGAAAAAAAGTGAGATTCAAACTGCGGCATAATTCACATCAGAAAGGCCGAGGTTGAGACTGAGGGCGAGATGCTTCCCTCCGCCTTGACTAGACCTAAGCCTGCTCCTATTTGCGAAAGCCCATGATGATGAAGGCAATGACCAGGCCGTACAGCGCGATGGCTTCCACCAGCGCGAACCCGATCCACATATACTTTGTGACGCGGCCTTCTGCTTCCGGCTGGCGCGCCACCACTTCAATCATCTTCCCGAAGATGTAGCCGATCCCTACACCGGCTCCGGCAAACCCTGCCGCGGCACACCCCATGCCCATCAACCCTGCTGCTGCTGAATCCATTGTTTGTCAATCCTCCTTTAATGAAAACTCAATACAATCCCGAACAGACTGCTCAAAATGTCCTCCGCAAGACTGCAAAGAGCGACACCCTATGAAGCGTACTATTTGAGTACGTCGAAGAGTAGGCGCGACTGAGAACGCTGCTGGACGGTCTTTTCCAGCAGCCTATCAGTGCGCGTGCTCATCATGGCCATGTAAATGAAATGCGTCCCCTAAGTAGACGCAGGTCAACATGGTAAAAATATAGGCTTGAATGAACGCGATACCGACTTCCAATACATTTATCGCAACCGTGAAAGCAAAGGGCAACCACCCGATCAACAATCCGCCACTGATCGCCATGCCGAACAGGACCCCGAGAAGCACGTGGCCCGCCGTCATATTCGCAAATAACCGAACGGCCAGTGAAATGGGCCGTGCCAACTGACTCATCAATTCGATCGGTATCATCAATGGCACCAGCCACACGGGCGTACCGGGCGGAACGAGAATGCCCAGGAACTTCACCCCGTGTAAAAAAAATCCTATGACCAGGCTGAGCCCATACACCACGCAGGCGAACACGGCCGTCACGATAATCTGACTCGTCACGGTGTAGCTGCCGGGGATCAACCCGATAAGATTACAAAAGAGAATAAAGAGAAACAGGGTGGCGATGAGGGGGAAAAATCGCATCCCCTCTTTGCCCATCGTATCCATGATGATGCCGCGAATGAAATCCACCATCATTTCCGCCATGCTCTGCAACTTGCCGGGCACCAGCTTGCGTGCCGATCCTGCCATCACCATAAGCACCGTCACTAGGGAAACGACAACCCACATCATGACAACGGCCTTGTTGATGGAAATATCCAATCCGCCAAGCGAGATCGGGATCCAGTTATGAAGTTCAAATGGATGAAGCGGACTTTCTTCCATGGCGATTTCGTACTCTCTCTATTGAACAGCGTTATGTCTTCGGCCACCGTTGCGCCGACCGGTACGCATTCCTGATCCCGGTCACGACGCCCAACACAAGACCTCCGACCATCCCCCAGGGGGTGGAATCAAAGAGGTATGTGTCACAGACCCATCCCAACCCTCCTCCGACAATCAGCGCAGCGAGCAGATCTGTTGCGATCCTGACCGCTTGGCCAAGCCCCGCGTACAATGGATCTTGTGAAGGAGGCATGTCGTACCCACGGAGGAGAGTGCAATGCAGCCCATAACGCAAGGACTCTGCCGATGGCGGGCGCGCAATTCAAGCAGAATCATCCTAAATTTGTCAAGCCGACCATGCGCTGTGACGCAGCCGATACAGTAGAGTATAGTGAGTGGCGCGTATGTGTAGAGCGATACACGTTCACCCATGACTCGTTTCTCCCAACCATCATTCCTTGGTGGGCCTCCACAGCCCCTGGTCCTTACGATGGACGGCCAAGGGAGGACACCCTTTGAGTTGTACCGCCTGATTGCATCTCCCGCTCAGCCATCGTTCCTCCTTGACAGCGGGAAGCGGACGGACAGCGGGAGCCAGTTTTCTTTTCTGGGGAGTAGCCCCTTCTCGGTGTTGACTGGGCGACAAGGACGGGCCTCCCTTCGCACCCGTGAAGGACGCGAATACTCCTCGGAAGATCCCTTTGGAAGCCTCTGCCGCCTATTCGTCCGCCCCCAAATTGAGCCTCCTCCAGGTCTGCCCTCCTTTCTGGGGCGGAGCCGTCGGCTACTTCAGCTACGATCTCGTCCGCGAATTCGAAACGCTTCCGTCCATCGCCAAAGACGATCTGCTGCTGCCAGATCTACAATTCGGTCTGTACGACATCATCACCGCCGTCGATCATCAAACCGATTGTCTGCAGATTATCTTTTGTCCGCCCATGGAACGGTTTTTAGGAGAGCCCCGCGAGAAGCTCTATCGCGAGGGCTTAGACCGGCTGGCCGAATGGGAAGCCACGATTGAACGGAAGGCCCGCCCCCCTCAAGAATCTTCCTCTCCCTCGATCAGATGGCCTTTCATCTCAACCAAACGCAGGAAGCCTACCTCGATCGAGTCCGGCGCTGCCAGGAGTATATTGCGGCTGGAGACATCTACCAAGCCAACCTGTCGCATCGATTCACCCTGCAACCTCCCAACACCTACAACGATGGCACAGATCGACAGCCCTACGAGCAGGAACTCTATCGACGTCTCCAAGCCGTAAACCCCTCGCCTTTCTCAGGGCTCATACATTTCGACGATGTCACGTTGATCAGCTCCTCGCCCGAACGGCTAGTCCGCTTGCAGGACCGGCAGGCGGACACGCGCCCGATTAGCCGGAACCAGACCGCGCGGACTCGACACTCGTGACGATCAACGCCTCATCGGCGAATTACTCGCGAATGAAAAGGAGCGGGCGGAACACCTCATGCTCGTCGACCTCGAACGAAACGACCTGGGCCGCGTCTGCCGATTCGGCAGCGTGCAGGTCGATGAATTCATGGCGATCGAACAGTACTCCCACGTCAGCCACATCGTGTCCCATATCAGCGGCGCCTTGAAGCCGGACGCTACGCCCTTCGATCTGATTCGAGCGCTGTTCCCTGGAGGCACGATCACGGGCGTGCCGAAGATCCGCTGCATGGAAATTATCGAGGAACTGGAGCCGGTACGCCGTGGTCCCTATACCGGATCATTTGGGTACATCGGCTGGAACGGCGACCTCGATCTCAATATCGTGATTCGAACTTTGGTATGGTGTGCGGGAAAGGGATACTTGCAAGTCGGTGCCGGGATTGTCGCCGACTCCGATCCGGCCAAGGAATACGAGGAAACGCTCCAGAAAGCGCAGGCTTTCTTCAGCGCGCTGCACGATACGTAACAATGTGGATTTATCTCAATGATCGGTTCGTGAAAGAAGAGGAGGCCGTCGTCTCCGTCTTCGATCATGGTTTTCTCTACGGCGACGGCGTCTATGAAACGATTCGTTCCTACGGGAGCCGGATCTTCATGCGGGACCAACATCTTGCTCGGCTTCGCCGGTCTGCGGACGCGATCGGCCTGACGATCCCAATTCCCGATCACAGATGGCCGGATGCTCCTCCACGAAGCGATGGCGCGCAACGACGTCGGCAACGAACAGCAACGACGCCTATCTTCGCATCACCATCTCCCGAGGAGCCGGCGACATCGGTCTTGATCCCGCCCTGTGCCCAACCCCCACCGTGGTGATCATGACCAAACCGCTTCACCCTCCCTCCCCGAACACTATCGTATCGGCGTGAAGCTTGATCGTTGCCCGAACGAGACGGAACCTGCCCAGCGCCCTCTCGCCCCAGATCAAGACCACCAACTTTTTGAACAATATCCTGGCCAAACGGGAAGCAATTGCGGCAGGTGCCTTCGACAGCATCCTGCTCAATTGGGAGTCGCATCTGACGGAATGCACCGTCAGCAATCTCTTTTTCGTCCGAGCCGGCCGGCTCTGCACCCCGGCACTTGCATGCGGCCTGTTAGACGGAATCACGCGCGACATCGTGCTCAGCCTTGCGCAAGAAGCACAGATCCCCGTTGACGAAGGATATTTTGGGGTCGAGGCGATCTATAAGGCAGACGAGTGTTTTCTCACCAACACGAGTATGGAAGTGATGCCGGTCACCATGGTGGACGGGCATCCGGTGGGAAATGGAACACCGGGAATTCTCACCCGGGAACTCCACAGACTATTTATTGACAACCGAATACGTTTTCTCGAACCCTAGTCGTTCCACACCCTCACCAACCTCATTGTTTTTCTGCACTATTTACTACCGACGCCCAGGCACAAGACCTGCATTTTGTTGACACCCAGTGGCAGACTGGTATCGTTGCAACCATGCACAACACCTTTTCTCTCATAATGACATCCCTCCGGCGGCACGCGGCCATTGGACTCACCACAACGGTAATCGTGGGAATCGGCTCACTGGCCTTCTCCGTGCCAACAACTACGGCAGAAATTTATCAGTTTATCGGACCCAACGGGTCGATCTCGCTCACCAATGTTCCCATCCGATCCTCGCTATCGGAAAATCGAGATCGAATCCAGCCGATTCCACACCACCTTGTCCGAGCGGGAACTCGAACCGGTCATTCGTCGGCACTCTTCGCGCCACCAGCTCCATCCCGCATTGATACGAGCCGTCATCAAGGCTGAATCGGACTTCGACCCACGGGCAGTTTCTCGCTCCGGCGCTATCGGCCTGATGCAACTGATGCCGCAGACCGCCGTGCGCCTGGATGTGCGGGATATGTACGATCCGGATGATAATGTGGGTGGAGGGACCAAATACTTACGCCAACTGCTCGACCGCTTCCATGGGAACTTACCGCTAGCCCTGGCGGCCTACAATGCCGGAGAGAATGCGGTCGACCGCTATCAGGCACTTCCCCCGTACGATGAAACCAGGCAATACGTCCGGAAGGTCCTCCGATACTACCGCACGTTCCTGGTCCGCGATGGCGTCATCATGGAACGTCCGGTCAGCCGATACGGCCCCGCGGAGACAACAGCAACCCCCGCGATTTCTGAGATGTCTTCCCGCTAACAACTTCCCCGCTCGATAGGCGACTGTGTTGTTGCCACCCGGCCCGCTTGGCCTCAGGAAAATCAGACCGGTAATGGGCCCCGACGCTGTTCTCTCGCCACAGCGCCGCTTCCGCGACACATTGCGCCACCTGCACCATGTTTTTCACTTCCAGCGCTGCTCGGTTTGCAAACGGCTGAGTCACGAGTTGGGCCCACCGTGACAGTTGAGCACAGGCACGGATGAGCGACTCGCCTGAACGAATGACACCGACCTGCCCCCACATCGTTCGCCTGAGTGAGCTTCTCAACTTTTCCGCATCCTCCAGTGTGCCGAATTGGCCTGCTCGAAGCGTGGCCTCCTGAGACGACAGTGTGGGAGGCTCCTGTCGGTCGGCAAACGCCACGGCTGCCGATGCCGCGCGCGCACCAAACACCAATCCTTCGAGCAATGAATTGCTCGCCAGACGATTCGCTCCATGCACACCGCTACAGGCCACCTCCCCGGCGGCAAAGAGCCCTGGAACCGTCGTCGCACCGTTTAGCTCGGTCCAGACCCCGCCCATCATATAATGCGCGCTGGGAGACACAGGGATCCATTCCTCCGTGATATCGATGTCATAGCGAAGACAGGTTGCATAAATAGTCGGGAAACGTCGCTTCACAAACTCTGCCCCTAAGTGGGTGACGTCAAGATAGACATGACGCGCTTTCGTCGCCGCCATCTCCGCCAAAATTGCCCGCGACACGATATCTCTCGGCGCTAACGCGCCCATGGGGTGGTATTGCTGCATGAACAGCGCCCCTTTATTATTGCGTAGCTGCGCACCCTCCCCTCGCATCGCTTCCGACAGCAAGAACGGCGGGCTCGACGGCAAATACAGTGCCGTGGGATGGAATTGAACGAACTCCATATCTTGAAGCACCGCGCCCGCGCGCAGCGCCATGGCCATTCCATCACCGGTGGCGTTCGGGGGATTGGTCGTCCGTGCATAGATCTGCCCGGCCCCGCCGGTGGTCAGCACGACCGCACGAGTCGGCAGCACGAACTGGCGACCGGATCCTTCATCCAACACAACGGCCCCGCAGCAACGTCCATCGTCAACGACGAGATCCACGGTAAAGTGATGATCCAATCGCTGAATGCGCTCCTGCCGATTCACCTCGGCAATCAACACTCGCACCATCTCGTTCCCCGTCGCATCCCCCCGCGCGCGCAGGATGCGGCTTCGGCTGTGGGCAGCCTCCCGAGCGAACGCGAACTTACCGCCGACTTTGTCGAACTTGGCCCCCCATCCGATCAGTTCTTGAATCCGATCAGGACCTTCTTCCACGAGGACACGCACGGCTTCCTTCCGACAGAGCCCATGCCCCGCTTTGAGCGTATCGGTTAAATGGATAGCCACATCGTCTTCTTCACTCATCGCCACCGCCACCCCACCCTGTGCATGGATCGAACTGCTTTGAAGCGGATGACCCTTTCGTCAGCACCATGACACGGCCAGCACGGCTCAACTCCAACGCTGCGCGAAGACCGGCTACACCGCTCCCGATCACCAGGAAATCGGCCTTCACCGGAGCACGGGATCGGCGAGAGGGCATGGATTATTTCTTCTTGGGAGAATGTGTGGGGTCGATCGTGGCCTGCCGAGCTTTCATACCGAAGGGAGCATCGCCCTGAATCCCGCGCAACAGAATCGACTGTGTTCCGACCCACTGCAATCGCGTATGGCCTCGCTGACGGAGCCCCGGATCGTCCGCATCTTTTTTCCACAGCCCCTGCCAATGGACGAACACATCGATGTTGTCCCCTTCGATCATAATGCGCTCAACCGCGAAGTCCAACGTGATCGCACTAAACGTGTCGAAATCGCCCTGGGCCTCTTCCTTCAGCCGATCAAGCTGGTCACTCGGCATCATGAGCGAAGCCAGATCCGACGAATCTTTCTTCACATACGCCTGGCGAAGCGATTCCACCGCCCGATCGATACGGAGGTACCGTTCGTGATCTTCAGGATATGAATCCTTCTTGCCACCGCAGCCGACGCCGACCAAGGATATTGCACCGAGCAGGAGCAAGACGGGAATCAGTCGAAATTTGTGCGGGAACATAATAGTCGCAGTATATAGGAACGAGTATCAGGCAGGTCAAGCGGCCCGTGAGCCGGCGCTCATCGCATCGCAGATCCCCAAGACGCTCGGCCCCGGCCCAACTCACGATCAACTTAATCCGTTGATGAGCTTGCAATTTGCCGTCGAAAACTTCTACACTTCGCCCCTTGCAGGAGAGAGAATGCATGTCCAGTGTGCTAAAAAAACGCCGTAAAAAAATGCGCAAGCACAAGTATAAGAAGCTGCGCCGGCGTCAAAAGTTTGAACGTCGTAAAAGCTAGGCTTCACCCGAGAAGGGGGAGGAGGGGTCCGTGCCCGAAGGCAAGAAGGTTCGCATCCGCGTCCGGACTGTGAACTGCGTCTACGTTGGCGACTTCCTCATTCCTCCCATGCGGAATCGTGTGTCCGATGCGATCAACGAAGAGCAACGTCTCTTTATCAGCCTCACCGACGTGGTGATCGGTGAGAACGATCGCTCGGACTTCGTGGCCATCAACAAAAACCTGATCGAGTCCATCGCACAACTGTAGCTGTCATCCCGCCTCCAGCTTGAATCTCTCCCTCCGCCGTTCTCTCTTGGTTTTTCGTAGCCACCTCCTCTAATCAGGATGCTGAAAAAGCCAGCCAGCAGCGTTCTCGCATCGCTCAGACCCTCAACGTTGAGGAAGGGTGTTTCAGAAACCGGAAGCACTGTAGGGGATTTTCCGTTCGCCAAGATCTATTGGAAAGGCGAACGGCCCACACGAAGTGTGGTTTGTACCTCCTCGGCCCTTCGCTCGCTGCGGCCTTGCTTGGAACAAGGCGCGTCTTGGCGCGCCAGGGTTGGGCGGGTGAGAAGTCTGGCCTTTTTGAGCATCCTACGAAGGTGCTCCCCGGTTATGCCATACGTGCTCTCTATCAAAATTCAACCGTGCCAACATAGTTTTTCCGCACTCTGCTAAAATTGCCCCTCACTATGTCCACCTTCTCACGATTTCTCCCGTTCCTGAAGCCCTACCTGTCCCGCATGGTGTTGGCAGGCCTGCTGGTCATGGGTGTCGCCGCCATCAATCTGGCCCTGCTGCGGTTGGCCGGTAACCTGTGGGACATCATTACCGTGCAGCACGACCAGTCCAGGATGACGGACATGATCACTGTCTTTCTCGGGCTCGTCATCCTGCAGGGGCTCTGTTCGATGGGCCATAGCTATCTGACTGCATGGATTTCCCAGCGCATCATCGCCGACTTTCGTCGGCACCTCTTTTCGCATCTGCATACCTTATCGGTGAGCTTCTTTGCCCGCCGGCGAACCGGCGAACTCCTCTCACGGCTCATGAACGACGTGACGGTCATCCAATCAGTCGTCACCGAAACGCCGATCGACAGTGCCAAACAGCTCGTAACCTTCGTCGGAGGGATCGCCTTCTTATTAACGATGAATTGGCGGCTCTGCCTCTTGACCCTGATTCTGCTCCCCTTGCTCGTCCTTGTGGCCAAGATCTTCGGGCGAAAGCTGAAATCCCTCTCGACCTCGATTCAAGATCACACCGCCGCCATGAGTACACTGATCGAGGAAGTGATCTCGGGTATCCGTATCGTAAAGTCCTTCGTCCAAACACAGCGTGAAGAGAACAGATTTGCCGCGCAAGTCGAACAGACCTTGTCGTTGACAATGCGACGGGCCGGCGTCATGGCGGTGTTTATTCCCGTCATCAGCCTCCTCACCTTCTCCGTCGCAGCGGCCGTGTTGTGGTATGGAGGACGCCAGGTCATCGACGGAAGCGTGTCGCCGGGCGATCTCTTTGCGTTCGTCCTCTTTGCCGGAATTCTGATCGGTCCCTTCAGTTCCGCTGCCCGTGTGTTCGCGCAGATCAGGGAAGCGCAGGGCGCCACTCAACGGGTGTTCGAAATTCTGGACACACGCTCCGAGGTGAGCGACTCCCCCACGGCCACGCCGCTGTCCACCGTCTCCGGACACATCCAGGCGGAGCACGTCAGCTTTGCCTATGATCCACGGCAACCGGTCTTGACGGATCTGTCGTTCGAAGCCAAGCCAGGCGAACTAGTCGCCATCGTCGGTCCCACCGGGGCTGGAAAGACGACTGTGATGAACTTGCTCCACCGCTTCTACGATCCGACTGAGGGGCACATCACGATCGACGGGCAAGATCTCCGCCAAGTCACCATGGACAGTTGGTATCGGCAAATCGGCGCTGGTTCCACAGGAGACGATCTTATTCGGCGGGACGATTCTCGACAATATCCGCTACGGGGACGAGAAGGCCACTCAAGAAGAGGTGGTGGCGGCGAGCCGTGCAGCCCATGCTCACGACTTCATCATGAATTTCCCCGACCAGTATCAAACCGTTGTGGGGGAAAAGGGAATCAATGTGTCGGGTGGGCAGCGGCAGCGCATCGCCATCGCCAGGGCCATCGTGAAAAATCCGCGGATCTTGTTGTTGGATGAAGCCACCTCTGCCCTCGACAGTGAGTCGGAACGACTCGTCCAGGAAGCGTTGGAACAACTCATGAAAGGCCGAACGACCTTTGTGATCGCCCACCGCTTGACGACGATTCAACGAGCTGATCGGATCCTCGTCCTCAACAAAGGGCGGCTCGTGGAAACCGGCACTCATGCCGAGCTGATGGACCATAAAGGACTCTACCAGTATCTCTACACCCTCCGGCTCATCGAACCCCCCTCAGAACCCATATGATTCATGAAGCATCTGCTGCTAGCGAGAGTACGCGGCTGTGACGGGCGGTCTCGCAGTTCAGCGATCCGTGAGACGCGACCCGTCAAATGTGAGAGGGCTTGAAGGAAGAGCACTCGACAGCCCTACGTTGGACGTTTCACCTCTTCCCCTTCACGGTTTTTGAGAGCGAAGCGAGAGCGCCTCTGGCGGACGGAGCATTCTCCTGCTAGGGTTGTAAGGAATAACCTGTCCGTCAGCCGATCCCTGCCCGAATCGTTGAGGAGCTGCATGCCACGTTCGTCACGCCGAACTAATCCATCAAACCCAACCGTTTCTCCACCGTTCACCGCAGAACAGCAGCGTCTCGATGAAGATGCCCGCCGGCAGGAACATTGGAAACGCTGGGGGCCCTATCTCAGCGAACGGGCCTGGGGTACCGTCCGCGAAGACTACAGCCCGCACGGAACCGCCTGGGAATCGTTTTCTCACGACCATGCTCGGTCGCGCGCCTATCGCTGGAATGAGGACGGACTAGCCGGCATTTCCGATCGTCACCAATATATCTGCTTCGCCATCGCCCTCTGGAATGGACGTGATCCTATTCTGAAGGAACGGGTCTTCGGCCTCACGGGCAATGAAGGAAACCATGGCGAAGACGTCAAAGAGTATTACTTCTATCTCGATTCGACCCCGACCCATTCCTACATGAAATACCTCTACAAGTACCCGCAGGCGGAATTCCCCTATGCGAAGCTCGTCGAAGAGAATCATCGACGGGGCCGGCGGGACTTAGAATACGAACTGATCGATACCGGCGTCTTCGACGAAAATCGCTACTTCGACGTCATCGTGGAATATGCCAAGGCATCCCCCGAAGATCTGTTCATCCGCATTCACATCGTCAACCAGGGGCCCGATCCAGCTGAGCTCACGCTCTTGCCGACGCTCTGGTTTCGGAACACCTGGTCCTGGGGGCTCGACGCGCGACGGCCGCGGATGCGTGAAGGAGAGGCCGCGAAGGGCATGAGTGTCATCGACACTGGACCACGAATACTATGGGCGACGCCGCCTCTGGTGCGATCGCCAACCAACGCTACTCTTCACGGAAAACGAGACGAACAGCCGGCGGCTCTACGGCGATACGGAAGGGGCCCGTTATGTAAAAGACAGCTTTCATGATTATGTGATGCGCGGCGACAAAGACGCAGTGAACCCCGACAAGATCGGCTCGAAAGCCGCCGCTCACTACACCTTCTCATTGGCTTCGGGCGCATCGGACACCATCTATCTTCGCTTGACGAACGACGAGAGCGAGAAGGGTCTCTCGCGCGAGACCTTCGACGCGACGTTCACGCAGCGGATTCAGGAGGCCAACGAGTTCTACGACGCACTTGCGCCGCCTGATCTCTCCAAAGACGCGCGACGCGTCCAGCGGCAGGCGTTTGCCGGCCTCCTCTGGAGCAAACAGTTCTACCATTACGACGTCAATCGGTGGCTGAAGGGCGACCCGACTGGATCCGAACCGCCGAGAGAACGGCTCCATGGACGCAATTCGGATTGGACGCATCTCTACAACGCCGACGTCATCTCCATGCCGGACAAGTGGGAGTATCCCTGGTATGCGGCCTGGGATCTGGCGTTTCACTGTATCCCGCTAGCCTTGGTGGATGCGACCTTTGCCAAGGAACAGCTGATCCTGATGCTCCGTGAGTGGTACATGCAACCTAACGGCCAGATTCCCGCCTACGAATGGGCGTTTGGAGATGTGAATCCTCCCGTACATGCGTGGGCCGCCTGGCGCGTCTACAAGATCGAGAAGAAGCGGAAGGGTGTCGGCGATCGCGTATTCTTGGAGCGCGTGTTTCACAAATTGCTCTTGAATTTCACCTGGTGGGTGAATCGTAAAGACGCTGAAGGAAAAAACATCTTCCAAGGTGGCTTTCTAGGACTCGACAACATCGGGGTCTTCGACCGCAGCGCGCCGTTGCCGACCGGCGGTCATATCGAACAATCTGATGCGACAAGTTGGATGGGCATGTATTGCCTCAACATGCTCTCGATCGCGTTGGAACTGGCCCGAGAAAATCGGGCGTACGAGGATGTCGCCAGCAAATTCTTCGAGCACTTCGTCTACATCTGCCGGGCCATGAACAACATCGGCGGCGAGAACATCGAGTTGTGGAACAAAGAAGACGGATTCTTCTACGATGTCCTGCAACTTCCGGACGGGCGAGACAGTTCCCTTGAAGGTCCGGTCACTGGTCGGACTGATCCCGCTCTTTGCCGTAGAGACGCTGGATTCTGAACTCATCGATAGCCTCCCCCGGTTCAAACACCGGATGCAATGGTTCATCGAAAACCGTCCCGACTTCAGCGCGCATGTGGAAACCCAATCACAGCGACGGCGAGGTCCGGCGCTTCCTGTCCTTGGTGAACCGCGACCGGCTGAAATCCGTGCTGCGTTATATGCTGGATGAAGAGGAGTTCCTGTCTCCCTACGGCATCCGCGCCCTCTCGCGCTACCACAAGGATCACCCCTATGTCCTGTCGGCGATGGGCGTGGACCATCGAGTGGACTATGAACCGGCCGAATCGAGCACGGGGAATTTTGGCGGAAACTCGAACTGGCGTGGCCCGATCTGGTTTCCTGTCAATTATCTCCTGATCGAATCGCTCCAGAAGTTCCATTACTTCCTTGGCGACGACTATACAGTCGAATGTCCGTCCGGTTCTGGCCGGAACATCCCCTTGAACGAAGTCGCCGCAGAATTGTCACGGCGACTCACCCACATCTTTCTCCTTGACCAAACCGGGCGTCGCCCCGTCTTCGGAGGCACCGCCAAGTTCCAGGAAGATCCGCTCTGGCGAGACACGGTTCTCTTCTACGAATACTTCCACGGAGACAACGGCGCCGGCATCGGCGCAAGTCATCAAACAGGCTGGACGGGATTGGTGGCGAAACTGATTCAACAGTCGGGGGAGTGAAGAAACGGTCTGCCATCAGCAATCAGCCATAGAAGAAGCCGAGTGGTTATTTCCAACGCTGACAGCTGAGAGCTTGATATGAAGATCACGACCCAAGACTGCCAGAACCTCGAACGCGCGCTCAGCCTTGAGTGGCTTGAGACCAATGGCCGTGGCGGGTTTGCATCCGGGACAGTCGCAGGCGCGAATACACGCCGCTACCATGCGTTCCTGCTGACGGCGTGCAATCCGCCGAGTGAACGGTTTGTCTTCGTGAATCACCTTGAAGAATGGATCGATATCGAAGGCCAGTCCTATCCGCTCTCGACCAATCTCTACCCCAACGCCATTCACCCGGAAGGGTACAAACAATGCACGGGCTTCACGACAGACCTCTGGCCGACCTGGACCTATGACTGCCACGGCACGGCCGTGCTACGAGAAGTCTTTTGCGTGCGCGACCGCGACCTGGTGGTCATCCGATGGACGCTCGCCGGGAAGACCAAGAAGGCGGTCACCCTGCGCGTGCGACCGATGGTGAGCGGGCGCGAATATCACGCAACCCATCATGTGAACGACAGTCTATCCACCACCGCCACCACAGTGACTGACGGACTCGTGTCCTGGCGCCCTTACAGCGAATTGCCATCGGTGCAGGCGTTCCAGAACGGAGGGTATCGCCATGATCCGACGTGGTGTCTCACCATCCAGTTCCCGGCTGAACAGCAACGAGGGCTCGATTTCGAAGAAGACTGGTGGTCTCCCGGTGAGTTCACCTACCGGCTCGATCGTAGTGTCGCTGCAACCTTGGTACTTACCACCGAGTCAATCGACTCGGTGAATGTCGTGGCCCTGGCCAAGGGTGAACGGAAGAAACGAACAGATCTCCGAGCTGCGGCCCCAACCACCGATCCGCTGGCCAAGAAACTCTGGTGCGCTGTGGAGGCCTATCTCTCTGCGAGAGGCAACAGACAGACCGTCATGGCCGGCTATCCCTGGTTCACGGATTGGGGACGAGATACCTTCATCTCGCTGACGGGACTCTGCCTGGTGACAGGTCGGTGGGAAACAGCCTGGCACACTATCGAATCGTTCGCCGCGGATATCTCGCAAGGCATGATCCCGAACCGCTTTCCCGACTCCGTGGATCACCCAGAATACAATTCGATAGACGCCTCACTCTGGTTTATTCATGCGATTGAACGGTATGTCGTCTATAGCAAAGACGACGCGCGCGTCCGCGCAGTGGCCTGGCCTGTGGTGAAACAAATCATCGACGGCTATCGGCGCGGCACTCGCTACAACATCCACATGGATGAAGACGGGCTCATCGCCGGAGGTGTATCAGGCGCGCAACTCACATGGATGGATGCCAAAGTCGGCGACTGGGTCGTCACGCCACGTCATGGAAAGCCGGTCGAGATTCAAGCGCTGTGGGCGAGGGCTTTAAAAATCGGAGAACGCCTCGCCACTCAGTTCGGCGAGCCGGCTTACGCGGTGCGTTGTCGAAAAGACCGGAAGCACGCCGTGGCGTCCTTCCGCGCGAAGTTCTGGAACGAAGCAGGCGGATGTCTCTACGATGTGATCGGCGGACCTGAAGGGAACGATGCATCGATTCGTCCCAATCAACTCTACGCGGTCGCCCTCAACGACGACCTGGTGACCAAGGAACAGGCCCGGCAGATTCTCCGGGTCGTGGAGGACCATTTGCTCACGCCCGTTGGGCTGCGGACTCTCTCACCAAAGGACAGCCGCTATCGCCCGAGGTACGAAGGCGCCGTCGTGGAGCGAGACGGAGCCTACCATCAAGGGACAGTCTGGCCGTTTCTGCTGGGACCGTTTGTCACAGCCTGGCGGAAGGTCAACGGCAAGGGCTCGGCGAAGAGAGCAGAGGCGCGGGCGTTTCTCGACGGGCTGGAGGGACATCTCCATGAGGCCTGTCTCGGCCAGATCTCGGAGATTTTTGATGCGGTCGCGCCGCACCAGGCACGCGGTTGCTTCGCGCAGGCTTGGTCGGTTGCAGAACTGCTACGTGTCTTGATCGAAGACCTGGGCATCACACCCGCTATCCAGCCGGGCAGATCGAAAAAATCCTGACGGCTTGCAACGACCTGGCAGATCCCGCCACGAAAACTTCCCGAGGTCTCCGATTACATCCCAATCGATTCGATCAACCACATGTCTTCAGCTGTGAGGGTGAGCTGTTCAGCTTGGAGATCGTCTTTCATATGTTGCGGGTTCGTGGTGCCGGTCAACGGGAGCATCCCGACCTGCATGGCAAACCGAAAGACGACTTGGGCAAGACCGGTCCCTAACCGTTGGGCGATGGCCCGCATGCCTGGATCGGCAAAGACTTCTCGATTGGCAGTCAACAGCGAAAAACCTTGATAGATGATGCCATGAGCGCGGCAGATCTCTCGTACCTCTTTGTCCCATCCAAGTGCAGCATAACAGCGGTTTTGCACCATCATGGGCTTCACCGCCGCCCGGGCACAGAGTTGGGTGAGTTGATCAGCCGTGACATTGCTGATGCCGATCATTTTTGTTTTCCCTGACCGATAGAGCCCTTCGATGGCGGCCCATACCTCCCAGTCGGCCGCTCCCAACCCCTGCCGCTGATAAGGCCCGTGCAGCACATAGGAGTCGAGATAGTCGGTGTGCAAGTGGGTCAACGAGCTGTCGAAGGACTGTGTCACTTGCGTGGTGAGATTGGCCGAGGCATCGTAGGGGGTACGATGGTCCTGGCCATTCGCCGGTGTAAACTTGGTTTGAAGAAACAGGCGATCTCTCGCGACCCCCTCCTGCGCAAGGACGAGCAGAGCCTCCCCTACCAGAGCCTCCTGGTAATGAATCAGTTGGTTGGCCGTATCAATGGCTGTGAAACCAGCCCCCACGGCTAGCTGCACCAATTGCGCCGTGGCCTCCTTCTTCCAAGCCGTGCCATACATGAACGAAGGAACCGGCACATGGTTATAGGCGGTCAAGGACATGCCATCTTCTCCAAGGTAACCGGGCTGCTGATGCCTGTAAGGGTCCGTTCTGCTCAGTCACGATGAGGCAGGGCGAGGAGCGCTTACGAAACCTGGGTTGTTGGCACCACATCGTCGTATTGATAATGTGCTTCTTAACACCCGCATCTCATTCACGCTTGCAGTAGGCCGCGGCGTAGAAGCCGCGGCCCCACCATGTTGCCCAAGTGCGAGGCTACTTCCGGACCGCAATCCCGTGAGTATCCGCTGTTTCTTTTCCGTCTTTCATATTCGTAATGGCCGCCTGCCCCTTATAGTGGCCGACTTTCCCCTCACCATCCACGTGAATGACGCCGATGCCGGGGATCGTCCCTTTGGCATTGTTCACGGTCTTGTCATTCCCGGTGAGTGGACTCGGGCCGCGCAATCCGACGAAGACATACTGTCCGTCCGGTGCGTTGTCCATGAGGTCAGGAGCGGGATCCTTGTTTGCATCTGTCACCAGTTCAACCGAGCCTACGCTCAAGTTCGAGAGGGTATCGATGATTTCCACATTGTTCCCGGCCCGGTCCGCACTCCAAAGATAGCGTCCAACTGCGGCCATCCCGTGGGAATCGGCAAATTTGTCATCCCGTTGAGACACCAATTTGGCTGAGACCGATTTCGGGAGGGTGGACAGATCGAGGGCATACACATCGTAGGAGAGAGGCGCCACCGGCCAGCCGCCACCGGAGTTGATAAACATCGTCCCGTCGACCTCAATACCGCCACAGCCGGCAGGATGAATCTGATTATTATCGAGCGTGGCCACGATCTTCATCGGTGTAGTGGTGACATCGAACACCAACAGCCCTCCCCCGCGTAGCGTAACAAAAGCGTAGTGACTGGATGACTCCGTAATCGGGCAAATCGGCGACGTATCGGGACGCTCCCCACCCTCCCACGCGATGAGATCCACCACATCCTTCTCGGGGTCAAAGTTGAATTTATGTGCGGCATAGTCGGTCCAGATGCGGATGAACTTTTTCTCGGCAATATTCGCCGCAATCGCCATCTTCTGATCGGGCGTCGGCCAGGCCGCATGAACATTCTTCCCCATCGACAAGCACGCCTCAGGTTTACGCGTCTTGGCATCCATAAAGAGCACGTGGCCGCTCAGGAAGGAGATGATTGCATGATCCTGGTTCTTGTTGAAGAACAGCATGTGCGGACGCCGGACCGGCTTCTTGGTCGCCGCTTCGCAAAATGTGTTGATCTCGCCGGAGAGATCGATGGTGACAGCCGGTTTCGCCGCGGCAGGATTTGCCGCGAGCGCCGCACCGTCATAGATATAGAGAAAGCCGCCGCTTTCTTTCCCCGTATCAGATTGATCCGTCAGCCACACTTCATAGGCCGAAGCTGGAGCCATGCCACCGGTTCCCACTCCTGCCACCCCCAAGACGCTCGCCGCGAAGGCAAGAGTAAGACGAGACAGAACTCTACGTGCTCGATCATGAATTGTCATCCGAGACCTCCTTCAAACAAACTTGACAGTTGCGAATCGGTTCCTTGCTGAGAGGCAATGGTCATGGCACGCGTAAAAATAGGCGTAGGGTAAGAGATTTCTCGCAGGAGATCAATGGCCTGTCTCTCTAGCAGGATGCTCAAGCATCGGCGGTGGCATTCCCGACTCTTGAGAGGGGTGCCTCGACGCACAATTGACGATTGATCCATGGCGCCATTGAATTGAGTCGATGGTCGGATGGATCAATGAATCAATTCATATACCAACTGACGGTTCACGAACAACGGACGTTGCGGACGGCTTGAACCCGAGCCACCATCCGCTGTTTCGGAGCCGAACCCTCGGCTGGATAAGAACCATGGTCCGGCCAGCGGGTCATCGCTTCGTCACTCTTGCTTACTGCGGCGACGCATTCACTTTCGTTCCTTCCTTCACAGGCGGCTCGATCTTGATGTTGGGTCCCTGAACTTTTGGTAGCAACCCCGCATCAGGTTTCTCCAACAAACGCTGATCATCTTGATTGATCGAAAGACTCTGCCTCACGTGGACGTCGTCAAACGCCGACGCCTGGGCCAACGAGTTCTCTCCCGTCGCATTGGTCTGGCCTGGATCGTTCGCGAGCGATTGCCCACTGACGGGATCGACGGCCTTGCCCATGGGATACCCCGGGTGCTTCGGCAACATGGTCGGGTTGGCCAAGACCAGAGAAATCGACAACAACACGACGAGGAACACGGTGAGTAGCACGAGAGAGGTCTTCATGGTGCAACCTCCTTGGTGAGTGGGGGAAGACAGCAGGGCTCTCGCAGGCACAGGACCGATGGAGGCGGGAGAAAGGGACGAGGAGGGAAAGGCACGGGGCCTGAACTAAGAGAGAACCGACTACCCCGGTTTCATATCGCACCTCCGGGATGTTCTGTAGCATCGCTCCCGCTTGAATTGGAGTCAAGCAGGCGAGAATCGGCTCAGGCCAATGAATGAGCGGTATAAGAGGTCGAACGTTGAACGCTCAGACGTGAGACGGATGCCTCTGATCGGATGTTTAAAATGTGATGTATCCCGATAGGCTCAAGCCCGGTTTGAGGTACAGCAGGGATGGCAGCGCGTTGCACATCCATATCGAGTCGGACAGATTGTGCGGAACCGACTCATGGCTTCGAGTCAGATTTCTCGGAATCTGACGATCGTGTACGCGCTTCTCCGCCAAATTGGCGCCGCGCATAGATAATTCTCGCGCCCGGCTTGAATGTGAGGTAGTACCACACCCATTCCGACATCACCCGCACGCGACTGCGGAACTCGATCAGTAAGAAGATATGAACCACGCACCACACCAACCAGGCGCTCAGGCCAGACAGGCGCAAGAGGCCGAACTGGGCCACGGCTTGTGCGCGTCCGATGGTCGCCAGCATGCCTCGATCCGCATAGACAAATGGCCGGCGCTGGTCCGGAGCGGTCTCCCCACGAATGAGCATCGCGACATAGCGGCCTTGCTGCACGGCGACGGGAGCTACTCCCGGCAGGGGGATCCCTCCCGCACCGGCACAATGCGCGGCATCGCCGATGACAAAAATCCAGGGGTCGTCTGGGATCGTCAGATCCTCTTGAACCTTGATCCGACCGGACCCGTCCTGGGGAACTCCGAGCGAGGTGAGAAGCGGCGACGCCTTATTGCCTGCCGCCCAAATAATACTCGTGGACCGAACGAATTCGCCTCCGATCACCAGGCCATCGGCGCAGATCTCACTCACCGGGCTGTTGAGCTTGATCGTGACGCCCTTGCGTTCGAGCGCAGTCGCCGCTTTCGCTGACAGGTCGGGGTCGAACCCTGGCAGAATGCGAGGGCCGCCCTCCACGAGCAGAATGGCAAGATCAGCGAGACGCAAGTTCGGAAAATCAGGCCCCATGGCCCTCCATCCGATCTCCGCCAGCGCGCCGGCCAACTCCACGCCGGTGGGACCTCCTCCCACGATCACGAAGGTGAGTCGATCCTGTGTGCCGGTGGCGATTCGTCGTCGTTCGGCCTCCTCAAATGCCAGCAACATCTTCTCCCGAAGGTAGACCGCATCAGCCAGTGTTTTGAGCCCGGGCGCAGACTGCTCCCATGCGTCGTGGCCGAAATACGAGTGCCGCGATCCGGGCGCGACGATGAGGGCGTCGAACGCAATCGGCGCGCTGTCCCGCAATCGTACGAGTCGCGCCACACGATCGATGGACAGGACCTCATCCATGACCACGCGAACATGCGGGTGCCGCCGAAAGATCGTGCGTAACGGCCACGCGATATCGCCGGGAGACAGCGCGCACGTGGCCACCTGATAGAGCAACGGTTGAAACAAGTGATGATTGGTGCGATCGATGAGCAGCACGTCGGCATCACGCAACGATTGCGCGGCCGTCAGGCCTCCGAAACCACCCCCGATGATGACGACCTGTTTGTGAGGCATGAAAGGGAACCACAAACAGACTACGGTTCAGAGAAGCATGTGCCAACAGGGGCGTGTCGAATACGAGTACCTCAAAGATGAGACACCGCGCGCCGCAAAACCGGTGCTGCTGTCATTTCATTTCTTGCTCGTGGGCTCGATTTGACTCTAGCCTAATCTACTTAGATACACCAGTAAGATCCATTCCCGCGCTCGGCTTCCCTGAATCCCTTTAAACTCCAAATAATGCTCTCATTCTTCATCTCGATACTTATCGGTTTCCCCGTCGCAATACTGGAACTCAGTGGGAAATGACGCAAAGATTGTGGCGGAGAGCACAGGAGTATGCCGGACTTGCCCTTCGACACGTCGCCCAGCAGCAATACATCATCCAGAGTTCGTTGAGCCGGCTCAACGATGATGAGCGCGCGCGCTCAAGATGCGAGATTGAAACCAATGTCAGTGTGGACTTGGGACTTCAGGAATGTGCCGATGTTGAGAAAGGCAGAACAGGGAGCCTGGAACCCTGCATGCCGGTTCACGTTCGTTCCAGCGCGAGCAGCCGTTGCTTCCGCTCCAGCCCCCAACGATAGCCCGCGAGACGCCCATCATTTCGAACGACTCGATGACAAGGGATGGCGATCGCGACGGGATTGCCGGCGCAGGCTCTGGCCACAGCGCGAGCGGCCGTCGGTTGGCCGATCGCTCGCGCAAGCTCATGATAGGAGCGTGTCTGTCCGCGAGGAATCTGTTGCAGCGCCTGCCAGACCTTGCGTTGAAACGTCGTCGCCTTCACATCTAAGGGAAGGCAATCCACATCTGCGCTCCCGTTGAGGCACTTGAGTAAACCATGGACATGCTTTGCCAGTCCCTTGGTGTCGCGACAAAGCACCGCCTTCGAATAGTCGTGGTGAAGCGATGTGACGAGCGCCGCTTCGGTATCTCCGAAACTCACGGCAACAATACCTTGTCCCGTCATCGCGACCAGCATACGCCCGACAGCCGTCGGGACGGTCGTATAGCGAAGCGTGACGCCCCTCCCGCCAGAACGAAACGCAGAGGGCGTCATACCGAGGTCCTCATGCACGTGCGCATAGAGACGGCTGCTGGATCCGAACCCGGCTTCATAGGTCGCGTTCGTCACAGTCTCGCCTCGTTTCAGTAACGCGGCGAACCGCGCCATTCTTTTGGCTCCTTGGTATGCCTTCGGGGAGAGCCCGATCACGCGCGTGAAGGCCCGCTGTAAATGAAACGGACTGACCCCGACTTGAGCCGCTAGCTTTCGAAGCGTGATGGGTTCGTCCGCATGCCCATCCAGATAGCATCGGGCTTGTTCAACTCGCTGTTCCATCTCGGAGCCATGAAGCGACTGAGGCCGGCAGCGAAGACAGGCGCGATATCCCGCCGACTCGGCCAGTTGGGGCGAATTGAAAAACGTCACGTGGAGGCGAGCCGGTCGCCGGGAAGGACAAGATGGCCGGCAATACACTCCCGTTGAAGACACCGCGTAGACGAACCGGCCATCGCCGTGACGATCACGGTTCAGCACGACTTCCCACGCATGGTCTGCATTGACTGATGCCATGAGCCTCTCCCTCGTTGTCGATGGGCCATAATACCGCTGGAACAGGTCGATGCACTATCCGATTGTTGCGCTCAAACTCCGAGGGGTGGACTTCAGATGTGGGACACCGTGCGTTGCACGAGTACAGGAGACCCTCTAGTCTACCCTCTCATACCCCTTCAAAGCTCCCTCACACTTTCCCCTCAAGGGGTAGCGTGGATCTATCCTTGCTGCACCTATCGACCGAACACCGTCCATCCTCACCCAACCTTTCAATTTCCCTAGGTACAGCTCTTTCCCTTATATTGTGGCTAGCGTGATCCGGTCGTCTGTGCTATAGACCGCATCGGGTCTCGTCGAACAACCTCGAAAGACAAAAGCACGATGCCGACTTCCATTGATGTGATCTTCATCGTTTTCTCCAGCCTCATCATCCTGAGCATTTTAACGATCAAGCTCTCGAATCGGTTTGGCATCCCCTCACTGGTCTTGTTCCTCGCCATCGGCATGTTGGCGGGGTCCGACGGTCTCGGCGGCATCACGTTCGACAATCCGTCCCTGGTGCGGTCGCTGGGTATCACTGCGCTCGTCTTGATTCTGTTTTCGGGTGGATTGGACACGGAGTGGTCGGCGGTGCGTCCCATCGTGTGGCAGGGGCTGTCGCTCTCGACGATCGGGGTGCTGATCACTGCGCTGCTCATCGGGGTGTTTGTCGCCTGGGTCCAGGGGTTCTCATTCCTGGAGGGCCTCTTGCTCGGCGCCATTGTGTCGTCCACCGATGCTGCGGCCGTCTTCATGGTGCTCCGGGCGCGAAAAACCAAGATCCCCCGGCGATTGATCCAATTGCTCGAATTTGAATCCGGCAGCAACGATCCGATGGCCGTCGTGCTGACGATCGCGCTGATTCGACTATTGACGGAACCCTCGACCTCTTTCGGAGAGCTTGTCGTATTCTTTGTGATGCAAATGGCCGTGGGGACGGTGATTGGCATTGCCATGGGCGAGATCATGCGGCGATCGTTCAATGCGCTCGACTTGGAGTTGGAAGGCATTTATCCGGTGCTGTCGGTGGCGCTGGCGCTGCTGACCTACGGCCTGACCGACTACCTGGACGGGAGTGGCTTTCTTGCCGTATACCTGGCGGGGCTCGTCATGGCGCGAAAGCCGTTTACTCACCAGCAAAGTGTCTTGCGTTTTCACGATGGGCTGGCCTGGCTGATGCAGGTCACCATGTTTTTGGCGCTGGGGCTACAAGTATTTCCGGCAAGGCTCCTTCCAATCGCCGGGGTGGGCCTCCTGGTTTCCCTGTTCCTGATCTTCGTCGCCCGCCCTGCGAGCGTCCACGTGGCGCTGGCTTTTTCGCCGATGTCGTTTCGAGAGCAGACGCTGGTGGCCTGGGCGGGGCTCCGAGGGGCCGTGCCGATTATCCTGGCCACGTTTCCCTTAGTGGCCGGGATCGAGAAGGCCGACACGATCTTCCACCTGGTGTTCTTTATTGCGCTCACATCCGTCGTCATGCAGGGAACGGCGATTCCATGGATTACGCGACTGTTGAAGATCGGAGGCCCACCATCGAATGAAGTTCGATCTGGCCCACAGCTCAATCCGCAGGCGCCCCCAAGACCGATGCCGTAACTCTTTCCTGGTTTGCCCACTCCTTTGACCAAGGATCAGGCTGTCCTGAAATTAAGAGAGGCAGTACATGGAAGGGGTGGAAACCGTTTGCGAAACCCGGGCGCACCAGGGCCTCTTTCGCAAGAGGCCCTGGTGGCCTTGAAGATGGCTGGGCGTAGTCCTATTGCACGTCGACGGTGATGCTATGGGTGGCCGTGACAAGATCGTGGTCCTTGGTGGCACCGGTTACGGTGACCTTGTGCGTCCCCCTGCTCAGGCCCTTCAGCTCCCCAGAAAAACCCTTCTGATACTGATCGTCCACATACGCATGGACATGCGTAGCTTGGGAGCCCTTGGTCAAGTCGTACTTCAGCTCAAAGCTGTCGCTGACCTTGTCCCCGTCCTTGGGAGACGTAATCATAACCTTCGACCCATCCTCGATTGGTGCTTTAGCTGGCTTATCCCCTGCGAAGACTGGTGCTCCGGCGAGAGCAGCCCGCTAACGCGATCCCTAATCCCATGACCCCGATACGTCCCATCACCTGCATCGCGACCTCCTTGTTTGAACCAGCTGAATGGACACTGCAGCTTACGATCCCCCGCCGGATATCCTCTTGTCTGATGACCAGTCGTTCTCCGGTAGAGAATAATTGAGACATTTTACTTTTCAGAATTGTCTCAGTCAATCCGCACAGACGCGCATCGAGCGACCATAAACACAAATGGTCCCTCCAAGCTTGCTCGTTATTTCTTCAGGGATGGGGGCTGATTGATCTTCCACTGCGCGCTACCTTCTCACCCGCCCACCCACCGGCACACCGAGACGTGCCGTTAGCCCATGCGAGGGCCTCCTGTTTCTTCCTCCGCACCATCACACCTTCTCCCCGAGGGAGTCGCCGGACTATCCTTCACTGCGCGCATCGGACGAGCACCGTTTCATCGTGCGCGTTCTGCGAGCACGAAAGATGGTCTGGCGACTCCCTCTCCTACCCTTCTGAGGCCGCGCGTTGCGCGAGCACAGAAGATCATCAGGCTCCATCCCCTCCTCTGCTGCCGGGGGGAAGAAAAATCTGCTGCTGGAGCGGGGCGGCTTCGTACGGAGTGATGAAAACGGTTTGTGATAACCCGGTGCATCAGCGCCTCTTTCACTAGAGGCGCTGATGGCCTTGCGGGTGGCGGAGCGTAACTCTATTCCACTTCGACGGTGATCGTGTGGCTGGCCGTGACAAGATCGTGGTCCTTCGTGGCACCAGTCACGGTGATCTTGTGATCTCCTTTGCTCAGGCCCTTGAACGCCCCGGAAAAACCCTTCTGATACTGACCGTCCAGGTACACATGGACATGCGTAGCTTGAGCGCCCTTGGTCAACTCGTACTTCAACTCAAAGCTGTCGTCGACCTCTTCCCCGTCCTTGGGAGATGTAATGACGACCTTCGACCCGTCTTCGACTGGTGGCTTAACTGGTTTCTCCCCTGAAAAGGCTGGTGCCCCGGCGAGACAGCCCGCTAACGCGATCCCTAATCCCACGACCCCGAAACGTCCCATCACCTGCATCGCAACCTCCTTGTGTGAACCAGCTGAATGGATGCTGTAGTTGCCATACCCTGCGAGATATCCTCTCGTCTGCTTACCAACCATTCTCCGGTGGAAAATATTTCGGCATTCTACTTTTCCGGATTGTCCCGGTCAATCCGCACAAACGCGCATCGAACGACCACAGTTTCATCGTAGGGGCTCTGCGATCAAGAAGGGCACCTGGCCACTCCTTCCCTCCTCCGAGCTTGTCATTTCACCCTCCCGGGACCGGCACCCGTATTGGTCCTGCTGCGGCCGTCGAGCGAGGCCCTTCTTAGGGCGCGCGCAACGGGAGCAAAGGACCGACGCGGGTGCCGGTCCCATCTTCCTCCCTATCGCTCCTCAATGTGGTACGGTAGAAGAAAGCAGGAGTCCGGCGATGACCATTCAGGCACAATTTCCAGACGAGCAGAGCGTCGAAGGAGCCTTCACTCGGCAGCCGGATGCCTTTCGGGACTGGGTGACTGCGAATGGTAGTTCAGGCTATCCGGCGGCGAGTGGCCGTTACCATCTCTATGTCTCCTGGGCCTGTCCATGGGCGCATCGGACGATCATTGTGCGAAAACTCAAGAAGCTCGAACACGTGATCGGCATGACGGTCGTGGACCCGATCCGCGATGAGCGGGGCTGGGCCTTTCGCGAAGGGCCGGGCCATTCGCTCGATCCCATTAACGGACTTTCAGTTCCTCAGCCAGGCCTACAAGTCCACCGATCCGAACTATCGGGGACGGTTCACCGTCCCTGTGTTGTGGGATACGGTAACCAAACGCATCGTCACCAATTCCGACGACGACCTCATGCGCATATTCAACGGCGAGTTCAATCGCTTCACCGAGAGCACGATCGATCTGTATCAGGACGGAATCAGGAAAGAGATCGACGACCTCAATACCTTCATCTACGAGAACGTGAACGACGGGGTCTATCGCGCGGGATTCGCCACATCGCAGCAGGCCTATGAACGAGCCGTGTGGCGCCTCTTCGAGGCCCTCGATCAACTCGAGGCCCGGCTGGCGCGCCAACGCTATCTCTTCGGCTCACAATTCGTCGAAACCGATTGGCGCTTGTTCGTCACCCTCATACGCTTCGACGCCGTCTACCATGGCCATTTCAAGTGCAACCTCCGGCGGATCATCGACTATCCCAACCTCTTCGGCTACCTCAAAGACCTCTATCAGACCGACGGCATCGCCGACACCGTGAACTTCGACCACATCAAGCGGCACTACTACATCACTCACGACGACATCAATCCGACTCGAATCGTCCCCCTTGGTCCCGACCAAGATCTCACCACTCCCCATGGCCGCGAACTTCTGCGATAACGAGCGGATCGGTTGCTCTGGTTTGTTTGGTTTGTCTCGTTTATTTGGTTGAACCAGATAAACCAGAGAAACTAGATGAACCAGAGAAACCAGAGCAACCAGTTTCGCGGCAACCCTTGCGTGGCTGATACGTCCGTGGTAAGGTGCAACGTGATCGCGTAAGACCTTCCGTGCTCGGAGGCTGCAGTCCTCCAGCAGACACGAAGTCTGACGCGATCTTTTTTTGTCCGCACGCAGCCGTCCTGCATCTGCTGAGCACACCCCCGAAGGCTTCACTGCCCATCGCTCGCATGACCAGCCCGACAACGTCGTGGGGTATCTAACAATTTCAAGAGGTGCATTCGTTGTTTCATGAATTCTCGTCAACCGTTCGAACACTCCTCCGCGACACCGCAGGGAGTCTCTATCACATTGTCGTCGTCGCCCTGAGCGCGGGCATTGCGCTCTTGCTCCCGGCAGGCGCCACACAGTTTTTGTCATTCTGGTCTCGGGTCGAACATGACACGCTCTCGCTCATCGCCGTGGAAATGACGGTGGCGATCCTCCTGATCGTCTGCCTCAACTACTTCCATCGCAGCCTGCGGGACCGGGCTCTCGCCAGCGTGGCGACCGGCGCCGGTCTCGTCTCGTTCTTCCCGCGCCGCACGCGTGGGGCACAACGGCACATCAATCAACTCAAGGAAGAGCAGGGCACAGGCCGAACCATTTCGGTTATCGGGTCAAGCGGCCATAGCACCTTTGTGGATCAAGTGGGAGGCTTATCGTCGGTCCTCGACAAGTGTCTGGGGGCCAGAATCATGCTGGTGAATCCCTACAGCCAGGAAGCGAGCGCGCGCATACAGGCAATCAGTCATCCCGAGTTCACCCTGGACACATTTCGGGAAGAAGTTCGGCAAAGTATCCGGCTCCTCAAGCGGCTGAAGGCCATGGGGAAGGCCGTCAAACTCAAGCTCTACTCGGATTCCCCGTTGATCAAATTGGTGATCCTCGGAGATTACCTCTGGCTCCAGCACTACCATGCCGATTTAGATGTCCAGACCATGCCGGAGTATGTTCTGCGGCACAACCGCAAGGACCACGGCCTCTATACCCTCTATGCCCACTACTTCGTGCAGCGATGGGAGAGCGCCGAGATTCCGGAATATGATCTCGACACGGACGAGCTGGTGTACCGAAGTAAAACCGGCAACGAAATCCGGAGAGAGCGGTTTGAGACTGAGACGGCGTCCGAAGAAATCGGAGCCCTGCTGGAACCGCTCGAACTCACCGCCGAACCGGCCTAAGTCGGTTGAGCCAATCGGCTCAATACATGACCAGCAACGATGCGAGTGGACGCCTCCCCTGACCCAGGAGGATGCGAAAAGACTATTCTGTCCCGCCAGACTGGCGGGACAGGTTGATCTGATTGATTTGGTTCATCTGGTTAGTTTCATTCAACCAAAAAACCAGACAAACCAGATAGGCCAGACAACGGTCTTCTTATGCTGGCGAAATTTTTCAGCATCCTGGTACAGTACAGTTCATTTTTATTGGAAGGTCTTCCCTCCATGTCCATCCAGTGGTTCCCCGGTCACATGAATACGGCGCGCAAAGAAGCGGCCAAGACGATGGAGGTGATCGATGTCATCGTTGAAGTGCTGGATGCACGCATACCGAACGCCAGCTCCAATCCGCTGATCGAAGAACTGCGCCTGGCCCGCCAGCGTCCTAGCCTGAAAGTCCTCAACAAAGCCGATCTCGCCGATCCCGCCGTCACTCAGGCCTGGCTCGACCTATATAACCAGCAACCGGGCGTCAGCGCCGTGGCCCTATCTTGTAGTCATGCGGGCGATGCCGCCAAGATACCCCAGCTCTGTCAGCCGCTCGCCCCCCATCGCAACAGCAGTGCGAAGCCGCTGCGCATGCTGATCATGGGAGTCCCCAACGTCGGCAAATCGACCCTGATGAACATGCTCCTCAAACGCCGCATCGCTCGCGTGGGCGACGAACCAGCCGTGACCAAAGTCCAGCAACGTCACAAACTGAACGACCACATGGCCATCACCGACTCACCCGGACTGTTGTGGGGGACCATCAAAGACCCTCATGTGGGCCTCCTGCTCGCCACGGTCAACGCCGTGGGCCACAAGGTCGTCGATGACGAAGCGGTCGCCGAATTTCTCGCCACCATCCTGCTTTCGCGCTATCCTGCCCGGCTCACGACCCGCTACGGTTTTGCTGTGGACGGGCTGACTAGTGCGGGCGTGATCGACGCCATCGGCAAAAAGCGCGGCTGCCTACTGACCAGAAGCGGCGGCGGGATAGATCGAGACAAAGCGGCGAGGATACTCTTGTCGGACTACCGCGACGGCACACTCGGCCGCACCAGCTTGGAGACACCGGACAAGCGGGCAGAAGAACATGTGCTGATAGCAAGACGTCGTGAGACGTGCGGGAAAGGCGCGAATAGCGCGACATGGGCAGTTTATCTGGTGTATAGGTTTGTCTGGTTTATTTCGTTCCCTGAACAAGACAAACCAAATAAACCTCTGTAACCAGACAAACTAGAGAACAGCGACTCCCTCACAATCCAACTCTGACGAAGTCGATGTACCCTCGTTCGACGTCCGTACTTATGAGCTCTACTCGCACCCTGTCTCCGACGTCGAGGCCACGCTCGCCCGTCACCAGTTTCCCTTCGACCGGCGGCTCAAGGAGCCGGACCCACGTGCCTCTGTCTGATGCGCCCGTCACGATGGCGTCGAAGCGTTGCCCAATCCGCGATTCGAGCAACAAGGCGGCGGCGGATTTGCGGAGCTGCCGCTCGACTTTTTCCGCATCGTCTTCTTTCTCGGTACAGTGATCGGCCAGATACTTCAGTTCTTCCGGACGGTACGGCGTTGGCGCGCCGGCCAACGCCGCTTTGATCAACCGCTGGGTGATGAGATCGGGAAAACGCCGGTTGGGAGCCGTGGAATGGGTGTACCCCTTCACCGCGAGCCCGAAATGTTCAGGAGAGCCATCCTTCGACTGGTCCAGCACATATTCGCCTCTGCCAATGAGCTTCACGATGGCCAGGGACAGATCCGGAAATCTGAGGGGATCGGCCTTCCGACGTGTGACGAGGAACGATTCGAGCGCACTTGCGTCCGGCTCCGGGGGTAAGTGCTCGCCCCAGCGTGCGGCCACCTCGATAATCCGCTGCCAGCGTTCGGGAGAGCGCAGGATGCGGCGGAAGGAGGGCATGCCCTTTCCCTTCAGATAGGATGCCGTCGCCTGATTGGCTGCGATCATAAAATCCTCGATCAGTTCCTTGGCGCGATTCTTCTGCTCGACCCTGAGATCGGTCAGCACCTCACCCTCAAACACGGCTCGTGGCTCAATCGTTTCAAGACTCAGCGCTCCCTGCTGGTGTCGTCGTGCCTTGAGCCGCTGCGCAACCTGGTCTTGGAGGCGGAGTTGCGCATCGAGGCCGGAGACGGCCTTGAGCTGCTCAGGCGCGGGCGCCTCCCCTGCGAGCCAGGCTGCGACGCTGTTATAGGCCAGCTTCGCGTGGTTGCGGACCAGGGCCCGAAAGAGGGTCGAACTGAGGACCGCCCCATCCTCCGCAATGACCATCTCCACGACGATCGCGAATCGGTCTTGCCCTTCGCCGAGAGATGTCAGATCGGTCGACAGCTTTTCCGGCAGCATGGGAAATATGTCGCCGGCCGTATAGACCGACGTCGTATTGTGCTGAGCATGAGCGTCCAGAGCAGATTCCTTCTTGACCAACGCGTCCACGTCGGCAATCGCGACCAGAATTGTGACAGACCGATCAGGATGTGGCTCAGACACGGTGAGTTGGTCGAGATCTCGGGAGTCGTCGTTGTCGATCGACGCCCAGAGTAGACCCGTGAGGTCACGCATGTCCGAGTGCCCGTTAGTAGCAGCTGTCTGTACGCGGGCAAGCTCGGCCATCGCCGCGGCAGAAAAATCCGGCAAGAGACCGCGTTCGATCATAACGCGACGAGCGATACTCTTGAGATCTGTACGATGATTTTTCATGTCCCCCTCAATCTGGAATGAACCCCATGTCCATCTTCCTGGCTTCTCGGAATACCCGTTCCCCTATCATATCTCCCGGCTCCTGGGAAACATGGGAATGTGGGAGAGAAAGACCTGAATGCGCTTGATTGACCTCGTTTGGTTCGTGGGATTTTCAGCTCCGCAGAGTGGTTGACCCTACGAAGTGCATGGTTCTGATTGCGTTCTCGGTTTGTACCAGCTATATGATAGAACTTGCCCTCCGTGAAGAGAACCAATGAATAATTCCGATGTCCGTTTCAACTTATGCGCAATAATCCAGCAATTAATATACTTCGATGGGCCATCGCGGTTCCGGCAGGTATCATGCTGTGGTTCGCAGCGAACTATTCTATAGGAGCGGCATTCGGCATTATCCATGGGTTTGAACGTGTCGATGCTTTTTGGGAAGCGCCGGATATGGATGGGGTGCCAATCATTGGCACATACATTATCTTTGTTACGAGGACTATTGCCGCTGCTTCCCTTGTGGGTATGATTATCTACATCGTACCGCGCTATCACAAACAGGTGGCGATCGTTGCTGCCTCTCTTGTATCCGCCGCCGCCGTAGGCTTCTTGGGCTTCATCTTGGTTCAAGCTGCGAATGCGGATCCCAACATCGGTCTGGAAGGCTGGTACAAACACCTTCTGGACATGCTCAGCATTATTGTTGGCGCAACAGCCGGTGCGTGGCTGGCATATGGAAATCAGAAAAGACGAACTCGCGCGTAGCTTGCTTTCTTCATGAGAGTTTCGAGTGGAACGCTACAAGCGGCTGCCTCTTTCAGTGCGTCGTCCCTTTAGCTACCTACGTCTTCCCAGGAATCGTGGGGTGTGAAACGAGGCTCAGCCTCGGAGCTAACGCCTCGCTTGCGATACGGCGCGTCTCTGGGTGAAGCGGCTGTCTTGACCGACTCCGGGCGGGCAGATGAAGGCGCAAGCTGAAGGTCAAAATTCTGGATTCAACGTTCCGAAAACTTCGAACCAGCCAGTTTCATTCGTCTCGCTCGTCGTGCCGGAACCCCAGGTGCTCACTTCTTCCTTCTCCGCCTGGTTCCCATCGTTCCCACCATGACGACCACCTTTGTCTGGGGAAAAAAGGCCTGTTCGATGCGTTGCTTTCCATTCGTCGTGAGGATGACAATTCCGCTGTGACTTTCAATGCGCTGGAGAAAATGGGCCGTCTCCGCATTTGCGAATCGGTCATGGGCATCGTTGACTGTACCTCGCGCCCCGAACAGCGCGTCTACTTCATCGAAGAAGAGGATCGCGCCACTGGTTTCTGCTTTATCAAATACGTCGTTCAGATTCTTCTCCGTCTCACCGATGTATTGACTCACCACCGCCGACAAATCCACCCTGAACAACTCTACGTCTAGGGATTCGGCCAAGGTCTCGGCAGACTTCCTTCGGCGGAGCGCCGTGGAGCCGGACAGAACCAGGACCGCGACGGATGTTGCCTTGGACCCCTTCGCCCGACGCGCCGACGTTGCTTTCTTCTGCACCGCCGCCCGTGTTCGCCGCCCCCTGATTACGCTGTCTCGACATGTCTCCCTCACGTTCTCTTCACTTGCCCACTGATCCTGATCACCTGAACCAGACATCCTCCCGAGTTTGCAGGCAGCAGCTTGCGGATCTTATCTTCAATTGATCACAATGGCCAGCGGCGCACCCAGCAGGGTTCAGATATCGTAGGGACTTCGCCTCATGACACCAGCAGCGCTGATTGAACAGGAACTCGCGGCAGCCGAGGCCGCGCAGCAGGACGGCAACGACGGGAAGGCGCGAGTCTGTGCTCGACGCGCCGTGGCCCGCGCCACCGAGGCGTGGATCGCGCAACTCCCTTCCCCACCATGGCATGGTGATGCGATGGCACGGCTCCGACACATTCAGCAGGACGCATCCTTCCCTCTTCCTATCCGCCAGGCGGCCGAGCGATTGAGTACCGCTGTGACCCGTCAGCACGCAACCCCCTTCACAACAGACCCGGTCGCCGACGCGAGACTCATCATCGCCCATCTGAGCAGCCGCTTCGAATGATCCGATGACTACGTCTCAGCATTATGACTCCTTCCAAGCTCGCTCGTTAGTCTCTTCTACAGAGCGAAGCAACTCAGACTGTCCTTCACTGCACGCTGTCCAACGAGGGCGTCGACTCCCAACTGCGCTCGTCGATCAGCCTCTCTTAGAGGGCGTGTCCGGAGCACAGAGAGCTCGCCCTCCCCCTTACCACCCCAACGCCCACCGATGCCCATTCTTTTCCAACAGCGCATCCGCTTCGCTTGGTCCCCAGCTCCCAGCGCTGTAAGAGTGAACGGATTTCTCGCCGGTCAACAGCGGGTCATAGAGGCGCCAAGCCGTTTCGGTGAAATCCGCGCTGACGAAGAGAGTCTGATCGCCGATCATCACGTCACGGAGCAGAGTCTCATAGGCTTCGGGGAGCTGGCCAAAGGCTTTTTCATAGTCGAACTGCAGCGCATGTTCGCTCAGGTGGAACGGCCTCCCCGGACTCTTCACGGAAAAACAGAGCGAGAACCCTTCACTGGGCTGGAGCATGATCAGCAGCATGTTGGGCGGAATGCTGCCTGGATCGAGGGACCGAAACACTTGGGTGGGGGCCTCACGAAAGGTCACCGCAATCTGGGTCAGTTTACGCGGGAAGCGTTTGCCCGTCCTGAGATAGAAGGGCACGCCCTTCCATCGCCAGTTGTGAATCTCCGCTTTCAGGGCCACATACGTCTCCGTGGTCGAATCCTTTGGGACCCCATGTTCCTCACGATAACCTCGAATCGTCTGGTCGGCGATCTGCCAGGACGTGTACTGGCCAAAGACGACATTCTGCTGAGTGATCGGCGCAATGGAATGCAGCACTTTGAGTTTTTCATTCTGGATCGCAGCAGCATCGAAGGACGCCGGCACTTCCATCGCAACGACCGTCATGAGTTGGGTCAGATGGTTCTGAACCATGTCGCGGAGCGCTCCGGCCTGCTGGTAGTAGGCCCCGCGATGCTCGACGCCGAGATCTTCGGCAACGGTAATCTGAACGTTCTCGATGGTGTCGCGTTTCCAGAGCGATTCAAAAATTGGGTTCGCGAAGCGGAACGCCAGGAGATTCTGCACCGTCTCTTTGCCGAGGTAATGATCGATGCGGTAGATCTGGGATTCCTCGATATAGCGATGCAGGGTCGTATTCAGGTGCCGGGCTGAGTGAAAGTCGTGGCCAAACGGTTTCTCGAACACGACGCGGACCCATCCATGACTCTTGAGCAGTCCCGCCTCGTCCAGCCGTTCCATCGCGATCGAGCACGGTGTCCGGTGGCAAGGCCAGGTAGAACACCCGGTTCTCCGGCATGTTGTGCGTGCGCTCCAACTGTCGGATGTATCCGGCCAACGCCTCATAATCTTGTGGCCTCCCTTCATGCAGGGTCTGGTAGTGAAGACACTCCTCGCACCAGACGCGCAACTCTGTTTCATTGCGCCAGCCCGCTTGCTGCAGACCTTCGAAGGCCCAGAGCCGAAATCCCTCTTCACCCATCTCGGGCAAGGCGGCGCCGACGATCAGCGTGTTGTGTGTTTCCAGGATTCCCTGGTCCCGCAAATGATACAGCGCGGGCAGGAGCTTCCGACGTGTCAGATCGCCGGTCGCACCGATGATGACAAAGACGTGGGGCTCAACCTGATGTTCCGACATCCGCAGGCTCCTCAGTGTGAACGGTCAACCGTCTCTTAGCAGGATGCTGACAGTTGTTCTCCTGTCGTGCAGACGTGCTCGGCCATCGAGGTTCCGCTGTGCTTGAGATAGTTTTTTCCGGGACGCTGCTGACAGCGTCTCGGCTTCACCTCTCGGCGACTGTCCGGAGCTGCCGCCTCCATGTCGCGTTTCATTCACGCGGCAGCCAGGATGTTCGCACCGTTCCGTCCCATTAATCAATTACTGTGTGTGAGGCTCTTTGAAGGGCCCGGAACGACAGGGCGGTCTTCGATCCACTTGTAGAGCACCGGCAGTACAACAAGCGTCAGGAACGTCGAACTGACGAGTCCACCGATCACCACGACGGCCAGGGGCCGCTGAACTTCCGATCCAATCCCATGGGCAAAGGCAAGCGGCACCAATCCCAGTAACGCGACCAGCGCCGTCATCAAGACGGGCCGCAGACGCATCACGCAGCCGGTCAGCACCGCCTGCTCAACGCCCATTCCCTCCTGCCGACGCAGCGAATTCATATAGGACACCAACACGATGCCGTTCAACACGGCGACGCCGAAGAGATTGATGAATCCGACCGAGGCCGGCACGCTCAGGTATTCCCCCGTCACCCATAAGGCGACAATTCCGCCGATGAGGGCAAACGGGAGATTGAGAATGATCAGTGCCGCCTGCTTGAGCGAGGAGAACGACGAGAACAGGAGCAAGAAGATCACGCCAATGGTGATCGGAACAATGATCTTGATGCGGGCCATCGCCCGCTCCATATTTTCGAACGATCCGCCCCAGACGACATGGTACCCTTCCGGGAGCCGAACCTCCCGGGCCATCCGCTCCTGCGCTTCAGCCACAATACCCCCGATGTCCCGTCCGTGGGTATTGAAGCTGACCGGCAGATACCGCTGGAGATGATCGCGGTTGATACGCCCCGGTCCCTCGTGCATCCGGATGGTGCCGAGATCGCTGAGTGGAATGAAGGCCCCACTGCCGTCCGTCAGTCGAATGTTCCCGATGGTCTCGATGCTGTTCCGATACTGTTCCGGAAACCGCACGATCAAATTGAACCGTCGATTCTCTTCATACACCCGGGTCGCGGCTTCTCCTCCGATCGCGGTCGCGATGACCTCGCGCACATCCGAGACGTTGATGCCGTGCCGGGCGATCTTACCCCGATCGATATCGATCGTGATGTACGGCTGGCCGAAGAGTTGCTCTACTTTTAAATCTTTGACGCCCCGAATCGTGCCGAGGACGCCGGCGATCTCGATCCCCCGTGTGACGCAACTCCTCCAGGTCTGGCCCGAACAGTTTGACGGTCACCTCTGCGCGCACCCCCGAAATCAATTCGTCCACCCGTTGCTGGATCGGCTGGCTGAGCAGAAAGTTGGCGCCGGGCACCAGTGCCAGCCGCTCGCGGACTCGCTCTTTCAACTCCGCCATGGTGGAGGCCGTCGTCCACGTCTCAATCGGATGCAACATCGCGACGGAATCGCTTTCATTCGGTTCTTGCGGGTCGTTCGCCAATTCCGTGCGTCCGATTTTTGACACCATCATCTGCACTTCGGGAAACTCCAGCACCGCTTTCTGCACCTCCCGTTCGATCTTGATCGATTGCTCCAAAGAAATGCTCGGCAAGCGGATCGTGAGGGGGGCCATCGTGCCTTCATTCAGAATCGGGACAAACTCCGACCCCAAAAATGGAAAGAGCGCAATACTTCCTGCCAACATGAGTCCGGTGGCTGTCAGCACCACCGTCCGATGTCCTAACGCCCAGCGCAGCACGGGAAGATAGGTACGCTTGGCCCATCGGAGCACCAAGGGATCGGAGTCGGCGTGCCCTGCCCGCAAAGTCAGCAAACACAGGACCGGCGACAGGGTGACCGACAGAATGAGCGACACCATCAGGGCAATCATGATGGTATAGGCCATCGGCTTGAACATTTTGCCTTCCATGCCTTGGAAAGAGAGGATGGGCATAAAGACGATGATGATGATGATAATGCCGAAGACCACGGGGCGGGCGACCTCCCGAGCGGCATTGAGGATGAGAGCCAGTCGAGGCAGGCCCTGGTGACGGGGATCCGACAGATGCCGGTGGATGTTTTCCACCAGCACCACAGACGCGTCGACCATCATGCCGATGGCGATGGCCAGACCGCCCAAGGACATCAGATTGGCCGTGAGATCGAACCGATCCATCACGAAGAACGTCACGAGCGGCGTCAGGATAAGCGTCGCCGCCACGATCAAGGCGCTCCTGGTATCCCCCAGGAACACGAACAGCACGACCACCACCAGGAGAATACCCTCCCCCAGCGCCTTATAGACGGTCGTCAAGGCGGCGGAGATCAATTCGATACGATCATAAAAGGGAACGATCCGCCATCCTGCCGGCAGCAGCCCCTTGTCCTGTATCTCGGCGATCTTGCCCTTGATGCCTTCTACGACGTCGCGGGCATTTCCGCCGCGCAGCATGAGCACGATTCCTGCCACCACCTCGCGCTCACCGTTCAAGACGACAGCGCCATGACGAATGGCATGGCCGATCTGTACCTGGGCGACGTCGTGGATGTGCACGGGAGTGCCGCCCACTTCCTTGACGACGATGTCCTCGATGTCGCTCAGTTTCCGGATCAGTCCCCACGCCGCGGACAATGTACTTTTCGGCATGTGTCTCCAGTATGTTGCCTGCGGCATTCGCATTGTTGTTCGTCACAGCGGCAAACACCTCATCCAGTGAGAGAGCGTATTTGCGCAACAGCTCCGGCTCGACGAGCACCTGGTACTGTTTGACATACCCGCCTTGCGAGTTGACGTCGATCACTCCAGGGACGCCCTTGAGCAACGGCCGGATGACCCAGTCCTCCACCGTTCGCTGCTCGATCAATTCGTGTTCCACCGCGCCAGCGTCCAGGCCGGCATGCGGAGGGCCTTCCAGATAGTACTGATACACCTCTCCCAGTCCGGTGCTGTTCGGCGTCATCATCGGTTCAGACCCGGGCGGTAAGTTCTCCCGCACTTCGATCAGCCGTTCGAGCACGAGTTGGCGGGCAAGGTTGATGTCCATATGATCGTCGAACACCACCGTAATCAACGACAGCCCTACTTTGGTGAGCGAGCGTAGTTCCGTCAGATGCGGAACCCCGGTGACTTGTTGTTCGATGGGAAACGTCACCAGCCGCTCGACCTCTTCGGGGGACAAGCCGGGCGCTTTCGTGACGATTTGCACGAGCACGCTCGTCACATCGGGAAACGCGTCGATCGAAATCGTACGGAAGGCATAGCCCCCCAGAAGGGTAAGAAGGCCGGCGAATGTGAGGATCAGTAAGGGGCGATGGAGAGAGAACTCAATGAGTTTGTCGACCATAGCCTAGTCTTTAGGTTTCAACAGCTCAGATTTCAAGGTAAAGGCTCCTTCTTTGACGACCGCTTCCCCTTCCTGTACCCCTTCGAGGACCTCGGCAAAGGCCCCGTTCTTCTCGCCCAATTTGATCGTCCGCGCTTCATAGACGCCGGGTTCCTTTTGCACAAACACGAAGATGCGATCCCGATCATGCTGAATAGCTGCTTCGGGAATGACCAGGACATCCGAGGCCGGTTCGGACAAGACGCGGATCGTTGCGAACATTTCCGGCTTCAGATGACCGTTGGAATTCTCCAAGATGAGGCGCACCTGCATGGTCCGCGTCGCAGTATCGAGGACGTCGCCGACATACGAGACAGTCCCCTGGAACACTTCGTCGGGATACGCAGCCACATGGACCTCGACCGGCTGATTCGGAACGGCTGCCGCGCGCTGCACATACGAGATATCTTTTTCCGATACATTCCCCACCACCCAGAGCGTCGAGAGATCGGCAACCACAAACAGTTTATGGGTGGTTTCGACCACCTCGCCTTTGGTGAGATCCCGCGCGATCACCCGGCCGGCAAAGGGCGCCACGATCGTAACCTGCGAGCGGATCGTTTGGGTCCGCTCAAGGGTTCTGATCTCTTTGTCGTCCATGCCTAACAACCGGAGCCCTTCGCGAGCCTCCTGAGTCTCGGCGCGGATACTGATCATCTCTCCTTCGCGGCGCTGCGCCTCTGCCTGGCCGATGACTTTCTCTTTGTAAAGATACTGCGCCCGCTGATAGGCCTGCTCCGCGACGTGTCGCCGTGCTCGGGCCTTGAGGTACGCAGACTGGGCTAGTCCGAGATCGCTGCTATGGAGCACCGCCAACAGCTGATTGGGCTTGACCATCTGTCCTAAATCGGCATGCACCTCGGCCACCCGCCCACGCACGAGAGTCGTAATATTCGCCAACGCGTGTTCGTTCGGCCGTACGACGCCGGGAAAGGTACGGTAGGTACGAAATGCTGTTCGCCCGACCGTCTCCACCGTCACACCGGATCGGGTCACTTCATCCGGCGGGAGCCGAACAAGCCGCGCCTCGCCTGCCGAATGTTTCGTCACGTGCTCCTCAGCCGGCGCCGTGCCGGCGCACGGTCACAGCCCGTGAAGGAGGAGGCCAACAGGAGCATGCCGAAGAAGACCCTGCACGTCGCACTCAGACGGCCTCGCGGGTGCGCATGACACTCGCATCGATTGGTACATCGGCTAGGAAAAATGACCATGCCTCTCATCTGTCCTTTACACATTTATAGTGGACCGCCCACGGCGCGCTCAAACCGCGTGAGCGCCAGGGAGAGTTCGAAACGTGCCTGATTGTAATCTACCGTGATCTGGCGTTGGACCCGTTGGGCATCGAGGACATCCAGCAGGCTGGAGGCGCCCTGGCGGAAGCTCAATTGGGCGATGCGAAGCGCTTCTTGCGCTTGCTTTAAGAGCCCTTCCTCGTAGACGAGGATCTGCTCTTGCGCCGTTTCCGCCTCTCGAGCATGTTGGTTGATGGCACGGGCTAAGTCGTTCCTGGCACGCAGCAGCTCCGCTTCTTCTTTTCGTTGAGAACCGAGCGCCGTCGCAATGTGCCCTTGCTGCAAATACCATATGGGCGTCGGCACAGTCAGGCCCCCAAACACCGCCTCGCGACCTGCCTCCCTGGCATACCCGCCAAACATGGTCACGTTCGGCATACGGCTCTGGCGCTCCTTGGATACGGTAATTTCGGCCTGTTCCACCAGTTTTCCCTGGCGCTTGAGAATAGGATGTTGCGACAGGTCTCGCGCTGCCATCTGCTCCGGGTCCAGGTGATCCCGGAGTGACCGGAAATCTCCTTGCACCTTGTACCGAGGCCCCAAACCCCCTGCCGTCAAGGTGTCCAATCCGACAAGTCTCACACGCACGGCATTCTTGGCCTTCGTCAATTCTTGCTTGGCCTTGAGCACCTCCACCTCCGCCTTAACCGATTCGAATTGAGGACCCTCTCCGGATCGGACGCGAGCTTTGACAATGCGCGCCACTTCCTGAACAGTCTCAAAGTTCTGCTGAAGAAGATCTACCGTCCGTTCTGCCAGCAGCAGTTCGTAGAATAGCCCCTTCACCTCCGCAATGAGATTGAGCTTCGCTACTTCGAGGCCTACCGTCGCACCCTCTAGACCGGCTCCTGCCGCGTCCTTACGGGCTGAGCGCATGCCCGGCCATTCCACCGTCTGATGCACCGTCACGCCACGTTCGATGATACGTATTCCGTTGCTGGGGTCTCGGATTGCGGCATCCGCCGACTGGGCGGTGATCAGGGGGTTGGGATAGGCGCCGGCCTGGATCTGGCCGCCCTCATTCTGTTCGATCACACTGCGGGCGGTTGCGATTGCCGGGTTCCGTTCCAGCGCCAGTTCGATGATGCGGTCGAGTTCGAACGTGGGCATCGGTTCCTTCGCCTGTGCGAAAGACGACATCAACGACCCGCTCGTTGTCACCATCACGGTTATCATGACGCAATTCCAAAGCCGAGCCGGCATATGCAGCCTCCTGCAGATTCAGGATGAGGTAATCTGATCGAGAGCGAAGGCGAAACAGACTGTCGACGTTGTGCTAGCTCGGTGAGGTCGGGGGATGGAACAATCGGAAAGCCAGAAGGGTGGAGGGAGGGATCTCGTTCATCGAGGCAAGGAAAAGGCCTGACTTACAATCGGACACACTCACCCGAGAAACGACGCCACCGTCCGGCGTCTCTTGCGGCGAATCGTCCTCGGAGTCCGCCTCCGCCCCTACGTCATTAAAATCACCGGCTTGATTGGCCCCACCATCGCCATTCGCAGCATGCATGATCTCGGCAGACCACCTGATCTGCGCGACGGGAAATAGGACGCTTAGCAGCAGCCCAAAGACGAGGATAGACAAGAACAAGCGGATCGTTACCACAACACCTTATAAATACGAGGATGAAGAGATTGTCAATAAGTTCGTGGAAATGTGTAAGCGGCTCCACTTGGTGGTTGTGGCGCAGCTAAGACACCCACCGCGAATACGTATATAGTACGCTTCTCTCGGCCTCGGTTACAAGAACAACTGTTCGCCCCATTATACAGACATGACGGTCCGTCGGAGAAAGCCAGACAGTCTTTCCCCTCACCTCGAACGCGACCACTCCGATCCATGATCGTGCCGACGTCGTCCAGAGCCGAGGAACTGAAGCACGCCTCACCGCCTTATCTTTCAATTCTATAAGCGACGCCAGCCAGAAGCCCTCCCCCTTTGCTGCCTGCCCGCGAGCTTCGTAAGCGCGTTCCTGCTGGCTGTTGCGGTGGATTAGGCGCTGCACTGATTTCATTTGTACCAGTATTTCAAACCAACCTCTTTTCCAAACTCTATGGACTAAAGAGAGCGCGGTTCATCACCATATGAACAGCGATACTCGCGGCATAGCCTAAGGCAATCGCCCATATCCATTTTAGGTGGGCAGAGAAGGTATAGATCCCCCGTGCCTGACCCATGAGGGCCACGCCCGCTGCCGACCCGATGGACAACAGCGATCCGCCGACACCGGCTGTCAACGTCACCAACAGCCATTGGCCGAGGCTCATCTCCGGGTTCATGCTCAACACAGCAAACATGACGGGAATGTTGTCTATGACCGCTGAAAGAACCCCGACAAGGATATTCGCTGTTGTTGCGCCCAAGCCTCCATAGAGAAAATCTGAAAGGGCGGCCAAATATCCCAGTGCGCCGAGCCCGCCGACGCAGAGCATAATTCCGTAAAAGAACATCAGCGTATCCCACTCCACACGCTTCATACTGATGAACACATCGAACGGCTTGACTGCCGGCTTGAACAATGTACTGAGGCTTGCGGCACTCTCGCCATCAAATGCGGAAATTTCCGTCCACTCGTCCAGCTCCTTGCGCCGGAGAACATAACCATACGATGTCAGGAAACCCAGCCCGGTCATCATCCCGAGAAACGGGGGGATTGCAAGAACATGGTGCATGAGAACGGTGCCGGCTATGGTAAGGAGAAACAGGATCACAATGAAATAACCGCCTTTCTTGACCTGCACGGTTTCCGTCGTCACTGATGGCTTCTCGCCTGAAATCGTCATGGAGATCAGGGCAGCCGGAACAAGCCAGTTGATGAGAGAGGGAACGAACAGCGCGAAAAAGTCGCCGAACTGCACGACGCCTTTTTGCCAGACCATGAGGGTTGTGATATCGCCAAAGGGGCTAAACGTACCGCCTGCATTGGCCGCAACCACCACATTGATGCAGGCAGCGGCGATGAACCGTCCGTTGCCTGCCCCCATGGCCATGACCACGGCCCCCATCACCAACGCCGTCGTCAAGTTATCCGCGACAGGGGAGATGAAGAACGCCAGCATGCCGGTCAGCCAGAACACCGCACGGAAGGACAATCCCCGTGAAACCAGGCGCGCCCGCAAAGCCTCAAAGATGTTGCGTTCACTCATCGTATTGATGAACGTCATCGCGGAAAGAAGAAACAGCAGCAGTTCGGCATATTCGAGCAGGTTATGGCGCAGAAGTTCAGCGACAGCGTGAGATTGGTTGTGAGAGGCATACGCGATCGCCGTCAGGATCCAGATCGCGCCTGCCGCGACCATGACTGGCTTTGATTTCCTTAGAAGAAGAACTTCTTCGAGAATCACCAACACATAGGCGGCCAGAAAAACCGCCAATGCCACGTAGCCTGTCCATTGATCCGTAAACGTCAACATCTCATCCCCTTCACAGTCACACCGCCCCAGCTCTTCGATCTTTCCTCGATTCCTGCGGACTAAATATCATGGTTTCGGAGAAATATCGCAACGTTATTCGAACAGATTCAACTGGTTGACAGAGATGATGGCAGGCTATCGGCTTCTGGGAGGAGAAGAGATGGTCGAAGGGGAATGGATGAAAGCCTCACGGGATTGGAATAGGATCGGGCGCCGGCGTCGCCTCAATGGTCATCTGCGCGCTTCTCGATGCCGATCATGTCTGACTCACCACTGGCAGATGATTCCGGGACTCGATCAATACAATCGATGAGGAAGCGGAGAATATCTTTGATCTCTCCCTGATGGTTGATGAAATATTTTGCCCGCGACTTCTCATGTGGTCCCACTCGCACCCCCATGACGAGCCCTTCGGAAAGCTCGAAGACATCCTCGTCTGTTTCGTCATCACCGATGAAAAACAGCCCGGTCTGCCGGAGATGGCGCATGAGAGCCAACGCGGCCGGCCCTTTCCCACCTTCCCCCGGGGGCAAGACATTCACCGATGCTTTCCCAAAGATTAGGCGCGGAGTCGGCGTGAGTTGATCGAGCAGGAGGACAAGGCCCATGCGAACTCTGGCCGGTTCGTCGGTCCCTCGATAATGCAGGGTGAGGGTGTAGCGTTTATTTTCAACTTCTGCTCCATACGTCTTGAGCGGCTGAGCGAAGTCTGTTCCCAATCGCTGCATCCATCCCTGACAGACATGTTCAGCCCGGATCAGCATCGCGGGAGCGGTGAGTGGGCTTTCCAAACCATGGTTCCCGATTAAGTGGGGAACCACCCCGTCGACCCGCGAGGCCAAGTCGCTGAGTGCGCGCCCGGAAACGATGGCGCAAGGGATACGATGCGCCAACTCCGACAGCCACTCATACGTGGACTGGGAAAGCTTGACGGTATCCCGCTCGTGAGAAATTCCCGCCAATGTCCCGTCGAAGTCAAACGCATAGAGAATGGGACGGTTCGCCAACGCGCGAAGCGCAAGGCGTCCTTGGTCAGAAAACAAGTAGGTCATGCTTGGTCCCCTGTGGTCGTTGGCGCATCTCGCACTCCCGTTTGGCGGACGATGCGGGCTCGCTGCCGCATGCGGGCCGCATCCATCAGCATACGCCCAGCCCAGCGGTACACGTTAAACTCCTGCACGATGCCGCGCATGCTGCGCATCCGGGCACGCTGTTCGGTCGGCGGCATCGTCAGAGCCAGGTGCAGGGCAGCCGCACACTGATCAATGTTGTACGGATTGATGATCAGCGCCTCGGGTAACTCGGTGGCTGCGCCGGTGAATTGACTGAGGATCAGCACGCCTTGCTCGTCGTCTCGCGCTGCCACGAATTCTTTGGCAACGAGATTCATGCCGTCATGCAGGCTGCTGACGATGCAGAGGTCGGCCCCTCGGTAATAGGTCGTGACGTCCTGCGGTTCGTGATGTTCGATCCGTAGATAGATGGGCTGATATCCCTCTCGCCCGAATCGTTGATTGATACGTTTGGCCAAGGCGATGACCTGTTGCGTCAGCTGCTGATACTCCTCAATCTTGGAGCGGCTGGGAGCGGCGATTTGGATGAAGGAGAACACGCCGATCCATTCCGGCTGCAGCTCCAGCAGCCGTTCAACGGCGAGGAACCGTTCGAGAATGCCCTTCGTATAGTCCAGCCGTTCGACGCCGACACCGACGCGATGCGCGTGGGGAATGCCGTTGATGGCGCGGATATGGGTCCTGCACTCGGATTCGGACGGCAGTTGTGCCTGCCCTCGAGTGGGCCAGGCGATGGAAATCGGGTAATGCTTCACCGCGGTAAGTATACCCTGATAGGAAATCAAGGAGCTGTCCCAGTCGATCCTCGTTTCGAGAGAACGGTCCACGGTATTAATGAAATTTCTGCAATGGAATCTCGTGTGAAATCCGAGAATGCTGCTCCCCAGAAGCCCTTCAAGTATTTCTCGATGCCAGGGACAGATGGCATAGCGTTCCGGATCGCTCCAGGGGATGTGCCAAAACGTCACGATCGTCGCGTGCGGAAGATGGTCGCGCACGATCTTGGGCACGAGAGCGAGATGATAGTCCTGCACCAACACAACCGGATTATCGGTCTTGGCCTCCTCGATGACGGCCATCGCAAACCGCTCATTGATCTTCTTATACTGTTCCCAGTCCGAGGATCGAAAGACGGGACGGACGTGGGCCAGATGACAGAGCGGCCAGAGCCCTTCATTGGCAAATCCGAAGTAGTAGCCGTCTTCTTCCTCCGGCGACATCCAAATCCTCTTGATCTCGTAAGCAGGATTGTCCGGCGGGACACGGACATGGTCGTGCGCATCGACGACCTCTCGGTCAGCCGTGCCGCTGCCATGCGCAATCCACACGCCCGAACAGGCACGCATAATCGGTTCAAGGGCAGTGACGACCCCGCTGGCCGGCACTTGGACTTCGATATGCTCCCCTTTCCGATTGTGGAGATACGGCTCACGGTTGGAGGCGATCAGCACTTCATCTCCGGCCAGGTGATCGTGCAGGATCGCCTTGAGGGTGGCGGGCGTCCAGCTCATCTGGCTCTCATCGCGCATACGCTTGTCCGATTCAAGTTCCCGAATCATCGCACGAAGATCCTGCGCGACCGGGTGGAGCTCTGAATCCTGCTGCGGCTTATCACCGAGCAATGCGGCAAGCCCCTCACCGCGAAGCATCGTTCGCACGCCGGCGACCCATCCTCGCCAGCTCAGGTGCGCGACCAGCACCGTCACGAGGGAAATCACCACGCCGATGATCGCAAACAGATAGTAGAGGTACCACTTGGTATCGCTGCTTCGACGTTCAATCCAACTCATGTCATGCACGAGCATCAGGCGTCCCCATGCGCGGCCGTTCCCCTCGATTTTTACAGCCGCGACATGGACGGCTCCTTGGGTAAGCCGTAACAGGGCGGTCTCTCCGGCTTCGATGGTGCTGGTGCCGTCGCACGGAATTGAATCAGGGTAGGTCAAGGTCTTGTAGGCCAGCCTGCCGTCCCGGTCGCAGAACCCGATGGCGAAGAGCCGTTCGTCCTGAAGGATTCGATAAAAATAGTTGTGCAGCTTGACCTTGGAATCCGACGCCAGGAGATCGACGAGGGGAGCTTCGACCATGCGGCCGATCAGTTCCGACCGGCTTTCAAGATCCCGCACAAACCATTTCAGCGTCAGCGTATCGACGAGTGGAATGACCGCATAGGCGAGGCCGGCCAGCACCAACGCCAGCGGCAACAAGAATCGAAGCGATAAGCGCATAGGTCACCTCTCGTTTACATCGAGCGAAAAATCGCCTATGGTAATGGCATGTATCCTTACGGCCTGATCGGCAATTGTCAAACTTCGGCATTGATCGGACTGAACGGCGCTGTCGAATGGATGTGTGCGCCGCGACCTGACAGCCCGCCTGTTTTCGGACGGCTGCTTGATCCGGACGGGGGGCACTTTTCGATCGCGAGCGCAATCCCTTCCACCGACATCAAGGCCGAACAGCGCTATCTTGCAAACACAAATATTCTGCTTACCACTGTCACCTTGCCAAACGGCGACGCGTTTCTGATTACCGACTTCTGCCCGCGGTTCGAGCAGTATGGACGCATCTATCGTCCGGCGGCACTCTTTCGTCTGGTCGAACCATTGCAGGGCATTCCAGCCATCCGCGTGAGCTGCCGGCCAGTCTCGGGCTGGGAAAAAATTCCTGTGCAGCCTGTGAGGGGCAGTAACCATCTTCGCTACGACATCCGCGGTGAGTCGCTCCGCCTGTTGACCAACATGCCGTTGACCTATCTCTGCGATGAAATTCCGGTCGCACTGACTCAGAAATTCTATTTCGGTCTGACGTGGGGCCTCGGCATCGAAGATGACCTCGTCAAAGTCACACACGACTTTCTCGAACAGACGATACGCTATTGGCGCATCTGGGTCAAAAACTGCTCGGTGCCGCTGCTGCATCAACAGGAGGTCATCCGTTCCGCATTGGCCTTGAAGCTGCACTGCTTCGAAGACACTGGCGCCATACTGGCAGCCCTGACGACGAGCCTTCCGGAGCAACCGGGCGGAGGTCGCAACTGGGACTACCGCTATTGCTGGCTGCGCGACGCCTATTTTGCACTCACGGCGTTTCATAATCTGGGGCACTTCGAGGAAATGGAAGCCTTCCTCAAATTTCTGCTGAACATTGCGCATACACACGAACATTCCCGCGACCGCTTACGTCCTGTCTATACATTGAGCCAGAGTCTTCCCCTGCCAGAAACCGAATATCCGAATTGGGCCGGCCATCAGGGCGGTGTACCGGTTCGCAGCCACAACCAAGCGGCGGAGCATGTGCAGAACGATGCCTATGGAGAAATGATTCTGACCTTTACACCGATCTTCTTCGACGAACGGTATAGCGATTTGCGCAGCAAAGATCTCGACACGCTCCTGGCCCATCTGGCGAAGTTGTGCGTCCGCAGCATCGGCCAGCCGGACGCCGGGCTCTGGGAGATCCGCAACGGCTGGCAGGAACATTCCTTTACCAACTTGCTCTGTTGGGCCGGTCTCGAACGATTGGAGCGGATCAGACAAGCCGGGCATCTCGGTTCGATCTCCTTGGACTTGACCGGCGCACGGATCCAGGCGGCGGATGCCCTCCTCCGAGGCGTACATGGCGGGGCGCTCCGAAACGGCCCCACTGATTTCAGTGATGACGCCGCCCTCGCCCAGCTCCCGATCTTGGGCTATCCGAACCAGCAACTCTGTGAGTCCACGGTGTTGCACATCACTCGGGAACTCGCGCTTCGACATGGGAACGAGGACAGCGGATTTTTTTACCGCTACGTGCGAAACGACGACTTTGGAAAACCTGAAGGAGCCTTCGTCATCTGCTCCTTTTGGATCGCCCAGGCGCTCGCCAGGCTGGGACGGACCCCCGAGGCCCGAACTATCCTTGATCGTGTACTCCTCGCTGCCAACCATGTCGGACTGTTCTCCGAACATTTTATCCCCGCCACGAACACTCAGTGCGGCAATTTCCCTCAAGCCTACTCCCACGTCGGCTTGATTAATGCTGCCTTTGCCGTGAGTCCCCCCTGGAGCGATGTGCTCTGACGCATTCGGGTCTATCCTACTGCGTTATATTCAGCCCCGCCATCCCCACCCGGATAGCCGATGCCCGACTAAACGATCCTTCGAAGAGGAAGCAGGAGCGGCCACTTTCTCATGCAAAAGGAATACGGCCCTGCTGTGCAACACGAAGCCAAAACTAGTGAACAGGAGGATGAAACGGCGTAGAGGCGAGAACCGGCACATCGACGAATGGTTGAGAGCCAGTCACAGAAACCATTTCGACTGAAGGCGTCAGTTGGGGAACCGAAAAAGGAACCGAGAACCCTTCATAGGCCTATACGGCGAGAGTGTCGGCCGCCGCCATGTACGCCTCTCTCAGCCTCGGTTACAAAACCAACCGTTTCTCATCGAACAACGAGTACGGCACAGTTCGCATGCTGCACCACCCGCGTCGACACGCTCCCGAGGAGAAACCGGGCAATGGCCCCCAGCCCTTTGGCCCCCATCACGATCAGATCGGCCTGCTCTTGGGAGGCCGCCTTCATGATCTCTTCAGCAGGGTTCCCAAGGTAGCACAGTGGTTCGGCTGTAAATCCCGCCTTGATCAGCCTCTGCACGCTCTGTTCGAGTAATTTCTTACCTGCCTCCTTCAACCCGGGATACATGACCAACGGCAGCACATGGAGCACGCTTACGTGAATCGGCACGCGCCCGTCCTTGCCGTTCGACTGGTCCGGTTGAAACTTGGTCAGCACAAACTTCAAGGCTTTGGCCGATGCCTCCGATCCATCGGTCGCCAAGGTGATCCGCCGCAACGGAACCGCCTCGCCCTTGACGACGAGCACCGGGCAGGTTGCGTGCTGGATGAGATTCGTCGAGACGCTGCCGAGCATGAAGCGATCGAGAGCATCGAGGCCCTGGCTACCCACCACCAGGAGCCCGTCCCGTTTGGGCGCACGTTTTAAGATCGTCGGTGCGACCGCCCCTTGCTCCTTGCGGGCCGTGCCCTTGAGCTTCAGCAATGCCAACTGTTGTTTAGCCTCCTTGAGCGCTTTGCCCGAACGCGCTTCCATGCGCTGAATTTCTTCCTGGATGTACCGCTCGGTACCGGCTATGACCGGCTGCGCCAGAAACGGTGCGCGGAGCGCAGCGATATCGACCACATGCAGCGCCGTCACTCGTGGCGGCTCGACGAGCGGCAGCGTGGCCACCCAATTCATCGCCCAGCGTCCATACTTCGATCCATCCGTCGCCACAAGCACATTCATGTTGCGCGTCCTTTCAATTGAGTTTCCCTCACATTCAAACCGATAGGCTGAAACCGGCTGCGAAATGCCTCAGGCGACAGCCCTGCGAGAATCGCGTAGCGGTTCAGAGTCACCGGATCCTTGAAGTCCTCGTCGGACAACCGAATCATGTACTGGCGCGCAATCTGGTACGACTGCGCCGTAATGTCCACCATCCGCACTTTCGCCCGGCCGCTGACGGGATCCACCATCTGCTTGAAGGAAATCGGCGTAAACCGCCCATTTTGAATCGACACCATGGCCGCCGTGCCTCCATCGAGAAGGAACTGCGCCGCACAATAGCCAAGATCGCGGGTGTATTCCATATCGAACGGAATCGGGTCCGCACAGCGTAATTCATAACCCACATTCTTGGCGACGATCGACGTGGCAAGTCCCAAGGCTTTCATGCCCTTCGTCACTTCACGCCGGAGCACGTCGCCGATATCCACGTCTGCTAAACGCAGGTTGCCATGTTCATCCCGCTCGACATGATCCAACCCACCCAGGTCTCCCGGGTCAAGAATCTCGATCAGTCCTTCCGCCAACACAACCACCCCGTCGGAGCGCCCTTCGCTGAGACGCTTGACCATCGTCCCGATCACGAGATCCACCAGGCGCGGGAGTCTCACGGGCCGCTCCTCAAATTCCTCGGGAATGATGGTGAGCGTGGCGCCCGCGGCCTTGCCGATCCCGAGAGCCAAATGGCCGGCTTTGCGGCCCATCGTCACGACAAAGTACCAGCGCAACGTGGTGTGGGCGTCCACCATGAGATTCTTGACGATCTCGACAGCGACATGCCGGGCCGTTTGAAAGCCGAACGTCGGAATGCCATACGGTAGATCGAGGTCATTGTCGATCGTCTTCGGCACATGCACGACCTGAATGCGTCCGGCCGCTTGCTCTTCCAGTTTGAGCGATGAGAAGGCCGTATCGTCTCCGCCGATGGTCACCAGGCGCGTGATCCCCAGCCTCGTTAAGGACGATATGACATGACCGAGAGACTCGGCTTTCTTTGTCGGATTCGCCCGCGAGGTGCCCAGATACGACCCGCCTCGGAAGTGAATGCGACTCACCTCTTCAATCGAGAGGGGCCTGACCTGGCTTACACTGCCTTCCATGAGCCATTTGAATCCGTCGAGGATGCCGACCACCTCACAACCGCCGAGGACGCTGCGGATCGTGACCGCACTGATCACGCTGTTGATCCCGGGCGCCGGTCCGCCCCCGACTAAAATACCGACGATCGTCCGAGGAGAATTCATGATATGGGAACTCCTGTGATCTAATCTGAGCTTCTTAAATACACCGACCAATAGACCAACGCGACGAGGATCGTCCCGCCGAGAACGTTGCCGAGCGTCACCAGCGCGAGATTGCTGACCGCGTCAGCGACTGAGAGCGGTGCCGAGGTCCCCGCAGCGAGCGCCACGCCGATCGGGAGAAAGTACATGTTGGCGACGGAATGTTCAAACCCGCAGGCGACGAACGCGGTGATCGGGAAGACGGTGGCGAGAATCTTATCGGTCACACTCCGCGCGCCCATGCACAACCAGACAGCCAGACAGACTAGCACGTTACAGAGGATCCCGCGCGCCACGGCCGAGACCGGATCGAGGGCGATCTTGCTGCGCGCGATCTGGACCATCGTCTCCCCGACCGCGCCGTCGCTCATGCTGTGCACGCCGGCCAGCCATACTAAGACCGCTGTTCCAACCGCTCCGACCAGGTTGCCGAGATACACCCAACCCCAATTCCTCATGACCTGTTGTGTCGTCACCCGACCGGAAGCCCAGGCCATGGCGATCAGGTTATTGCCGGTAAAGAGTTCCGCTCCGCCCACCACCACCAGAATGAGCCCCAAACTGAACGTGATCCCACCCGCTAAGCGCATGAGTCCAAAGGCCGGCGGTTGACCGGTGGTACTCGTGGTCATCGTAATCGTAAAGAACAATGCGCCCAGCGCGACAAAGGCTCCCGCCAAGGTGGCCAGGGCGAACATGGTCAGGACCGGCATCGTGGCTTTTGTCACACCAACTTCACGCACCCGCATGGCAATCTGCGCGGGAGCATAGGCATCGAGCAGACCGTTGGTGGCACTCTGTTCCATATCTCGCTATAGAATCAGTTGGCGGTGCATGTGTCGCAGTTCCACTTCATCTTCCGAATCGAGTTCGTCCCGTTGAATCGATTCGACGCGCACGGCAGACACCTTATACTCCGGGCATTTTGAACTTTCGTCCGCACTCGACGAGAGCAATGCGTTCACCGTTGAAGCAGGGAAATGAAAGCTGGTGAAGAGATGCCCCGGAAGGACGCGTTCACTCCCCACGACGGGGAGCAGGGCGTCGCCACGGGCGCTCACCACACGAACGATCTCACCGTCACGCAGATGCAGCGCTTCCATATCGGCCGGATGCATTTCCAGCACATCGGTATCGACCAACTCGAGAATGTCCGTCCGGCGTGTTTGGGCCCCACAGTTGTAATGTTGGAGAATGCGGCCAGTGGTCAGCACGAACGGATACTCCTTGCTCGCAGCTTCTCCCGGTGGCAGATAGTCGACGCCGACAAAGTGCGCCTTCCCTTTTGGAAATGTCTCCTGATGCATCAGCGATGTGCCTTCGTGCGTGGCAGTCGGCACCGGCCACTGTAACCCGGCAGGTTGGTCAAGCCGGTCGTAGGACACACCGGCACACATCGGCGTGAGCCTCGCAATCTCGTCCATGATCTCCGAGGGGTGCCGATAGAGCATGGGATAGCCCATCCGGTTTGAGACTTCACAGACCACGCGCCAATCCGGAAGAATCCCGTGAGGCGGCTCCACGGCTTTCCTGATCCGCTGAATTCGCCGTTCAAGATTGGTAAATGTGCCGTCCTTTTCGAGGAACGACGCCCCAGGCAGCACCAGGTGCGCAAACTTCGTGGTCTCGCTGAGAAACAGATCTTGCACCACAAGAAATTCCACCTGCTTCAACGCCTCGTGCACTTTCTTCAAATTCGGGTCGGTCTGCGCAACGTCATACCCGATGATCCAGAGGCCCTTGAGCCGACCCGCAATCGCCGCGTCCCACATGTCGGGCGTTTTCATGCCGCGTTTCGTGGGCAACGGACGGCCGGTGATGGTCTGATGCAGCAATGCCAGTTTCGGATCGTCCAAACTCTGGTAACCGGCGAAGTAGGTCGGGAGGCAGCCCATGTCCGAGGCCCCCTGCACATTGTTTTGTCCACGCAAGGGATTGATGCCGGTGCCCGGCTTTCCGATGTTGCCGGTGGCCAGGGCGAGGTTACAGAGCGCGATGACCCCATGACTGCCCCAGCGATGTTCCGTCACACCGAGACCATGGACGCAGAGTGACGCGCTGCTGTTCCCATAACGCCGAGCCGCTTGGTAGATGAGATGGGCCGGCACGCCGGTGATGGCTTCAGCCGCTTCCGGCGTACAGTCCGCGACGGTCTTGAGCCAGTCATCGACGCCCTCGGTCCTTGTCGCGATGAAGTTCTGATCGAGGAGCCCTTCCTTCGCCAAGACGTGGCCCATCGCATTGAGCAAGGCGACGTTGGTGCCGGGTCGCAGTTGCAGATGCAGATCGGCCAGCCGCGCCAGCTCCGTGCGCCTGGGATCGATGACGATCACGGGCACCCCTCGTCGATGCGCCTGCTTGATCCTGGCCCCGACCACGGGATGGGACTCCGTCGGGTTCGCTCCCACCACCATGATCAGATGAGCCAGATCGAGATCCTGAATGGAATTGGTCGCCGCCGAGGCGCCGAGCGTTTCCATCATGCCGGTGACGGTCGCGCTGTGGCAGACGCGGGCACAGTTGTCGATGTGGTTCGTCCCGATCACGCAACGCATGAACTTGCCGAACAGATAATTTTCTTCGTTCGTGCCCCGGCTGGAAGAAATGGTCGCGAGAGCATCCGGACCATGCGCGTCCTTGATGCGAGTGAACTCCTGCGCGACCCGATCCAAGGCCGAATCCCAGGAAATCTCTTCCCAATCATTGCCGCGTCGGAGCAGCGGAACTCGCAGTCGATCCGGCGCATCGTTATAGGTCCAGCCGAACCGTCCCTTCATACAGGCATGGCCCTGATTCGAAGGCCCATCGTCTGCGGGCGTCATCACCACCACTCGACCATCCCGCACACCGGCGTCGAACGCACAGCCCACGCCACAATAGGCGCACGTCGTGCGCACGGTTCCGGTCGGCGCCCCCTGCTCCAGCACCGTCTTCTCCGTGAGCGCACCGGTCGGACATTCCTTCACGCAGGCGCCACACGACACGCAGTTCGAGTCGGCAAAGCTGCCCCTGATCGCCCTGACAGGGGCCGCGCACCGGCGACCGGTCTGGCCGAAAATCCTCGTCCAATCATGGTCAACGCGAACGTGCCCTGAATTTCATCGCAGGCCCGCACGCAACGGGCGCAGGACACGCAGGCGGCGTTATCGAAGGTAAAGAACGGATTCGAGTCATCGCGATAGGCTAGCCGGCGCGCCGGCTCGCGGTAACGCACGGAACGGACACCGGAGGAAACGGCCAGGCGCTGCAGCGCTTCCGGCACGGGCCCGGCAGCCGGCTGTTCAGAGAGATACAACTCGACGATGTTGCGCCGCAGCCGTTGGAGCCGTTTGGTTTCGGTCTGCAAGACGAGCCCTTCTCGCGCAGGCATCGTACAGGTCGCCGAGGTCCCGCTCTGCCCCTCGATCTCACACAGGCAAAGACGGCAAGACCCAAAGGGGTTGAGATGATTGGAGGCACAGAGGCTTGGGATGGCAATCCCGGCTTTCTTGGCAGCCTGGTATATTGTTTCGCCAGGCTCAGCGGCGACGCGTTGACCATTGATGGTGATGTTCATGGTCATCAGCTTTCAGCTCACAGATTACTGCTGATGGCTGACAGCTTGCTTCGGAATTCGTCTCCGAAATGCTCGATCGCGGTCAGTACCGGATAGGGCGCTCGCCCTCCCAAGGCACAGAGACTGGCTGTCTTCATGGTCTCGCCGAGGTCGGACAGGAGGATGAGATCTTCCGCGGTTCCCCGACCACTCTGAATCCGTTCGAGAATTTCGCGACCACGCACCGATCCAACCCGGCAGGGTGTGCACTTGCCGCACGATTCGTCCGCCGTGAAGGCCATGAAGTGCCGTGCCAACTCGACCATGTTCGTCTCATCATCGTAGACGACGATGCCCCCATGCCCGAGAATCGCTCCGGCCTCGGCAAACGCGTCATAGCAGATGGGAATATCGAGTTGCGATTCGGGAAACAGGCTCCCCAACGGCCCACCGACCTGCACGGCTTTGAACCGTGAACCAGGCGCCATGCCACCGCCGAATCGATCCAAGACATCATGGAGCGTCAGACCAAAAGGAATTTCCACCAGACCAGGCTGCTTCACCCGACCACCGAGCTGGAGCGCCATCGTACCGCGCGACCCTTCAGTGCCGAGAGAGGCATGCCAGGCGCCGCCGTTTGCCAGGATGTTGGGAATCGTCGCGAACGTCAGGACGTTGCTGACGATCGTCGGTTTACCATACAGTCCGGATTCTGCCGGGTAGGGCGGCTTCGCCAGCACGACACCACGACGGCCCTCCAGCGATTCCAGCAAGGCGGTTTCTTCGCCGCAGACGTAGGAGCCGGCGCCGACCACCACCTCAAGATCGAACGGATAGTCGTCGCAGTCCAACAAGTCCGCCTCGCGCGCCTTCTGAATCGCGAACCGCATGGTCCGCACCGCCGCTGGATATTCGTACCGGCAATAGATATATCCGCGCGTCGCCCCGATCGCCTGGGCGCAGATGAGCATCCCTTCGATCAATCGGAAGGGATCGCCCTCCATGATCATCCGATCGCAATAGGTGCCGGCGTCCCCTTCGTCGGCATTCGCCACCACATACTTCTGCTCCGACCCGGTCTGCTGCGCGACTTGCCACTTTTTCCACACAGGAAACGCCGCGCCCCCGCGACCGCGCAATCGCGAAATGCGCAACTCTTCGATGATCGCCTCCGGCGACAGACTCCGCGCTGCTGCCAATCCCTTGAGTCCGCCCCGCGTCTGATACTCATCGAGCGCGAGCGGCTCGGTGATGCCGAAGTTGGCGAAGGTGAAGCGGGTCTGTTGTTGCAGAAACGGTATCCCGGCAACCGGCGTTCCGCCCACGCCGGCCACGATGCGCGGCAAGTCATTCGGCGCCACGTTGAACCAGGCCTCACGCCCGTTGGGCGTATCTCGCTCCACCATCGGCTCCAGAAAGAAGGCTCCGCGCGAGGACGTGCGAATCAGTTGAATCTCAGAACGATCGCGCCAGGCATCGGCAAGTCGTCCGGCGCCGGCCGCACGGGAGGAGGTGTCGTTAGCGAGATAGCAGCGCGTCGTCTTCATTTATCAGGCTCCGGAAAACTCAGCTGATGCACGATACACCGTTGGAATTTTACATAGTGGTGCCGATGTGAACAGAGCCTCAGGATGCTCAAAAAGGCTGTCCAGCAAGGCCGCAGCGAGCTGAAGAGGCGAGGCGTACGCTTCGGTACGTTGAGCCTCTGAACGACGTCGAGAACTGCAGCTGGCGGGCTTTTTCAGCATCCTCTATCTATAGGGTTCCAGAAGTGACGGAACGTCGGAAGGCGTCACTCGCCCACAGAGATCCTCATCGATCATCACAGTCGGCGACACCGCGCAGTTCCCCGCGCAGGACATCTGTTCCACAGTGAACCGCCCTTCCGGCGTGTCGTCTCCGACCGCTCACGCGCACATGATCTTGGATCGCGCGAAGGACCGCCCGCCATGGTTGGCCGTGCAGGATTCGCCCATGCACACTCGAATGAGGTGCCGGCCAGGCGGCTGAGTCCGGAGATCGGAATAATAGGATAAGACCCCGGCGACCTGGGCATCCGTCACGCCTAACACCTGCGCAATCTGAGGAATGGCACTCGTCGGCACATGGCCCAGAGCAGACTGGACAGCCAGGAGCGTCTTGAGGATGTTCGGCTTGTCCGGCGGCGCAGGGCGGCAGGTTTCGAGCGTCTCGGCGAGCCTCGGGCCTGTGCCGAGTCGTCATCGAGTCACCTCGTCGAGCCCCACATGGGCTCTCAGCTTGTTATAGTCGAATGACGCCTGGCCTACGCGCCTGATTCCAGGGTCGTGGCGCTCCATGTCGGCAATCAAGGCGGCGACCTGCTCGCGACCGGCTGCTGACGTTGCGACGTGACGCGGCATCTGATTCCCCAGCGACGGGCAGGCCCGTTCCGCCCACTCTAAATACAGGGTCTCTAAGAATCCGTTCAAGAGGGCCCGATCTTCCTCCGCCGAAATCACCAACGTCAGAGGCTCTTCGACGGCCAACTCTGACTCCTTGAGTTGTCGGGGCGGTGGCGTACAGGTCTCGCCGCGGAAATGAAGAGAAAATCCGAACGTCGCTGCCAGCTTGTGTTTGACGGCATCAAGCCGCTCTCGCGAATCACACTCCACCCACAACTGGGTCGCCGTGAGGATCAGTCTTGCGATCACCGCTGATTCAAGGGCGCCGCATGCCCCTCGCTGCACGAAGTGCTGCGCGTCCTTCGAGGCTGAGGCTCCACCGGGTGGAGGAGACCGCCGCTTCCCGCTCGAATCCTTCAAGGCCTGCGAGCATTTCAGCCATGTATCCATACTCGCTATGATCGTACAGGGCCAAGGCATACAGATAGGGCTGCCCCCCTTCTGCCACATAGTGAATACTCTCCACCGCGTCAACGAGCGCGGCAAACCGCATGCGGGCGAAGGTCCACAGCAACACATGTCCATAGCGCTTGGCGAATTCCTGCCAATCGCCGAGTTCGAATGATCCGGCGGAAATCTCCACCTGCCGCCGATAGTCGAGCGTGGCGTTCAGCAGGCCTTTTCCGTCCTCGTTGGATAACACGATCGCGGCGCCCGCGATCACCGCCCGCTCCCACTCCACATCGCCCGGCTCGCGAATCAGCCTCGTGAGCAGCACCTGTCCCGGCTGCAGTTCCTTGCGGAACGCTCCGTCCGGCACGCGATAGACTCGCGCATCTCCTATCGAGCGGAAAACCAGACGCTGGCCCTGTTCGTCGACCGACAGGAACTCGGCCAGATCGAGATAGGAATGTTTCAGCGGATCCAACCACTCTCGCTCTTCTTGTGGGATATGCTCCGTGATGACGTCGCGCAACTGCTCGATCAACGTCAGTTGCCCGTCCTGCGGGTAGAAGTCGGCATAGAATAAGAGGTTGGCTAACTCCGTTTCCTGCGGCAGCGGAGACAACAGCGTCCCCATAGCGCCCTCAAGATAGGGCTGGAGGGCAAGACGCAATGCGATCTGCCGCTGAGCTGCCAGCCCCGGCTCCGACGAAAGGGATTCCAACCGAGCGAGCAACGCGTCGAGTGAAGGGACAAGAGGCACCCAGAGGCCGGCTGTTGTTTCACTCGCGAGCTTCATGAATTTCTTCCATCACGATGGCCTCGGCGTCGAGCCAGTCCTCAAGATCGTGTCCGTCTCGATACCCCCGCTCTTGCCACAATTCGAACGCCTTTTTCGAAATCCGTTCCCGCATGCCATCCGGCAACTCGATAGATTGTGGCGATGCCGCCAAGGGCGAACGCATCGTGGGTTTCTTCTTTACTGTAAGTTTTGTTGCACTTGCCATCACGCTACTCCTTGGTTAAATATGCTGTTCCGGGAGACATTTCTGTCGGAATCACCCGACGATGGCCTGGTCCAAACTTTGGGCTACGCACCGCGATGACAGGGCAGTGAGATTTTCGCAGAACCGCCTCCGCCACGCTGCCGGAAATGGTGTGCGAGATCCCGCGGCGTCCGTGTGTGCCCATGACGATGAGGTCGCAGGGTAGGGTCTGGGCAGAATCGAGGATTGAATCAGCTGGAAGGCCGCCCCGCAGCTGAAATTCCATCGCCACATGGGAATGCTGGTGGGAGGACGTCAACTCTTTCAGTCGTTTCGTCCAACTCTCGCGTACGTGTTCACGTGTCCTGATATGGCTGAGGGTAAAGTCCAAGCCATACGACACCGGTTCCAAGACATGCAGCAACATAAGGGAGGCCTTCGCCTGCTGCGCCACCACGACTGCATACTCCAAAGCATCGAGGGAACAATCGGAGAAATCGACGGGCACGAGGATACGCTCCAACGTGACAGGCCTCGCCAGGACCCTTTCATCCTCGAGGTCTGCCGAATCCGTTCGCACCGACAGCACAGGGCAAGGGGCTCCGCGAATGACCCGTTCGGCCGTACTGCCTAACAAGACGTGCGCAAGGCCGGTCTTGCCCCTGGTCCCTACGACGATGAGATCTGAATCCTCCGCCCGCGCCGCAGAGATCACCTCTTCACTTGGAATCCCCGTGGCCACCCTGGTCGTGACCGCAATGCCTCGCCGCTCCGCACGGCCTTTGAGGTCGACTAACTGCGACGAGGCGTGTTTGAGCAGATCAGCCAAGTATTGCTGATTGACGAGGTAATCGGGATTGAGCCCCGGTGGAAATTCCGCGACGCTGAGCACCGTCAAGGAAGCCTTCCACGAGCAGGCGAGGGCACAGGCATAGTCTTCCGCCCGCTGGGCCCATCGTGAAAAATCCGTGGCAAACAAAATTCGCTTAATCACTGGTGTCCTCTCCTTCCTACTCATAACCTCTGGCAGACGCTGAAAAACGATTCCAGCGGGCAAAATTCGATGCGCCAGACTGCCGGCCGCAGCAAGGCCGCAGCCGAGTGAAAGCCCGGAGGCGTACCCTCTGGGGTACGTTGAGGATGTTTCGATGAGCCGAGAACGACGCTGGCGGACTTTTTCAGCAGCCTGCTATTGCTTACACCGCCTCCGCGCTGAGCAACAGCAGCTCACCGGTCATGTTCGGATGGATTGAGCACCGGAACTCATATCGGCCAGGCCGCGACATGTTGAATCGAATGACTGCATCCCGTTTAGGATCGAGAAATACTCCGCCCAGGCCTCGGCCATAGACGATCACCCCGTCCTTCTCGACCTGAGTCGGAAGGCCCTCGAACATGGTCGAGCCAAAGTCGTGCCGTTCGGCATCCTCGTTCCTGACCTTAATCACTGTAGGGAATCCGAGGCGGAGCACTCCCTGCTTGGTCACGAACTTGAAATCCTTGATCGTGACCTCGACGACTTGCTCCGACTGCGAGAATACCGGCCCCGCGGTCTCCCACCAGAATCCGCACGTGACGGCAAGCACAAGAACCCATCCCCACTGCTGCACCTTCTGACTTTTCATACCCCGCTCCTTTTCGACGTATTCCCGAGTTATCGTTTCTGTTTCGGTGGCAGCGGTACGGTCAACACCGGACAGCCTGCAGTCCGCACCACCTTTTCTGCCGTACTGCCGAAAAAGATCTTGTCCACGCTGCCTGAGCGCCCGCCATAACTCCCCATCACCACCAGATCCACCTTCTCCATCCGAGCCGTCTTCGCAATCTCCACAAACGGCCCGCCCTCCAATACGATTCGCGTCACGGTCACGCCCTTGACCGCCTCCGATTCGAGCAATCGCCGCACATTGAGTCGCGCATGATGGCGCAGCCGCCGCTTCTGGCCCTGTGCGTCTGAAGGCACCGCCAATAACCCCAGTTGATTGAAAGTCGCCAGAGCACTCGTGTCGATCACATGCAACAGCAGTAACTCGGCTTGAAATGTCCTGGCGAGGGTCAGCGCGACGCGGAAAGCTTCATCCGAGCAGGGAGAAAAATCTACCGGCACAAGGATCTTCGTGAAGAGCGAATCAGCCATGCGACCTCCCAAAGGATTGGACTCATTCCCTGTCATCAGCAAGGCCGGTGCCACCGAGCCGATAGCGGATGGCCAATGGCCGATGGCGAATAGCTCAGTGGAAACAAAGGCTTTGTCCGTCTTTTCAGACCATACACACTCCGCCATCGGCTCATTACATTGTGAGCGGGGGTGTCCTGCTACAGCTCAACTTTCTCTGCTGTAGCAGAAGGCAACAGAAGACGTGAACCGTGAGGCGTCAAGCAGAAAGACAAGACCAATTGCTTTTCACTCTTCACCCCTTACGACTCAGCCCTCACGGAGTTGTTAACTCAACGGCATCAGACTTGCTGAGTCTCTTTGTAATGTGAAACTGGAGACGGATTCATGACAAGGACACAGTGGCTGCTGCTAGGAGCCGTCCTGCTCGGGCTCGGAGTGGGATTGTACCTTCTGTTTTTCTGCCCCGCGGAATGCCAGTGAGCTTCGAATGACCAGAGCAGCGATGATACTAAGGGTTTTGCCATGACCGCCGCGACAACTTTGGTGAAAGGCGAAGTGCCTTGAGTTCCGCGACCAGCCGGACTGTGGCGACACCCCTCGCCATTCGTCCGTATTCGAAAGGTGAGAATGAAGTAAGGACCATGGGGACGGCGATGAATGAAACGGCCGTAAGACTCACGCGGGGAGGTCTCTCTCTTGAAGCGGTGCTCGGCCTTCCGGCGCAGGCGCTCGGAATGGTGGTCTTCGCCCACGGAAGCGGCAGCGGGCGATTCAGCCCGCGCAATAATTTCGTCGCCCGCCATCTCCAGCAAGGAAGGGTGGCCACGCTCCTGATCGATCTACTGACCCTCGATGAAGCCGAGGACCGCCGCAAGGTCTTCGACATCGACCTGCTGGCAGATCGGGTTCTATTGGCCAAAGCCTGGCTTGAACAGGACGATCGGACGAAGGGCCTGGGCATCGGCTATTTCGGCGCGAGTACCGGCGCCGGCGCGGCCCTGCAGGCGGCAGCCCGCGATCCCTCATCGATTCGGGCTATCGTGTCACGGGGCGGCAGACCGGATCTGGCCGAACCCTATCTCCCGTCGGTCACCGCGCCGACTCTCCTGATTATCGGTGGAGACGACGAGCCCGTCATCGAGATGAATCGAGCAGCCTACCGACTGCTTTCCTGCCCTAAACGTCTTGTGATCGTGCCCGGTGCCACGCATCTTTTCGAAGAGCCCGGTACGCTTGAACAGGTTGCGGAGCATGCTCTCGCCTGGTTTCAGCAACACTTTCATCCTGCCCAGTACGAAGGTACAGGTGCGCAAACAAAGGGGCGTCTTCGATGAACACACTACTCGCGGTTGACGGATCGGATAATTCCTATGAGGCCGTTCATGCCTTGAAATACTTTGCCCGGGCAGAGCAACTCACCCTGCTTCACGCGTTGAACGTCCCGAGGCCGGCCTATCCAATGATGCTGCCGGAAGTGGCGGAGGAGATCTATAAGACTCTTGAGCAGAGCATGCGGGAAGATGGGGAGCGGCTGCTCAATCGGGTTCAGTCCCTTCTCCCGATGCACGCAGGCCCCTCGACGAAACACCTTCGAATCGGGTCTCCGGCAGAAGTGATCGTGTCGATGGCCGAGGAGCAGAAAGCCGATCTCATCGTGATGGGAGCACGGGGTCTTGGTCCCGTCAAGGAGCGGCTGCTCGGCAGTGTGTCGCACCGCATCCTCACCCTGGCCCACTGCGCCACATTGATCGTGAACGGCCCGGTCAAGGCCATGAAACAGATTTTGCTGCCGCTCCAAGGTCCATTCGACGCGGAAGCCGCGATTCGCTTTCTCCAACTGAAGCCGTTTCACGATGCGGTTGAGTTCACGCTGCTGACCGTATTGCCTTCGACAGAGCCGCCATGGCCGGGCGACGCCGCCGCTGCCGCCGCTTCCACCGAGATACTGGAGAAGCAAGCCGACTACATCGAAGGTGTGGCAGAACGTCTGCGCGCCATAGGTTATCAGGCGCACGGAGTCGCCGTGGTCGGGACACCGTCCACCATGATTCTGCAAGAAGCGACCACCCTGCGATCGGATCTGATCCTGATGGGCACAAGGGGCCGGCAGGGAATCACCCGCTTCGTGCTCGGCAGCGTGTCTCATGCCGTGTTACACAAAACGCCCTGCCCGGTATTGGCGTTTCATTGAGGAACGGGTTGGCAGGAGTCTGAAAAAGTCGCTCTTCTCACCCTCTCGCCCTAAACCTGCCAAGACAACTTCTTTGCCCAGGGACGCGCCTGTTCCCATACATCGTTCTCGCATCGTTCAGACCCTCAACGTACCGCAGAGAGGCATCAGACTTGCTGACTTTCTCAGGTTGCAGAGCGTGTTATCATCTGGTTGGAGCAACACTTTCCTCCTGCTCAATACGAGGACACAGGTGCGCAAACAAAGGAGGGGCTTCGATGAACACATTACTCGCGGTCGACGGATCGGATCATTCCTATGAGGCCGTTCATGCCCTCAAATTCTTTGCCCAGGCAGAGCAGCTCACCCTGCTTCACGTATTGAACGTCTCGAAATCGGCGTACCCGATGATGGCGACGAGAGGGGATATGGAGGAGTATACGGCGCTCGAGCAGAGCTTGCGGGAGGACGGCGAGCGGCTGCTCGATCGGGTTCAGTCCCTCCTCCCGATGCATGCAGGTCCCTCGACGAAACATCTTCGAATCGGGTCTCCGGCAGAAGCGATCGTGTCGATGGCCGAGCAGCAGAAAGCCGATCTCATCGTGATGGGAGCACGGGGTGTGAGCCCCATCAAGGAGTGGCTGCTCGGCAGTGTATCGCACCGCATCATCACCACGGCCCACTGCGCCGCATTGATCGTGCACGGCCCGGTCAAGGCCATGAAACAGATCTTGCTGCCGATCCACGATCAATCCGACGGGGAGGCCGCGATGCGTTTTCTCCAACTCAAGCCGTTTCACGATGCGGTTGAGTTCACGCTGCTGACCGTATTGCCTTCGACAGAGCCGCCATTGCCGGTCGGTTCAGTCGCTGCCGCCGCCGCCACAGAGATACTGGAGAAGAAAGCCGCCTACATCGAGAGTCTGGCAGAACGTCTACGCGCCATGGGCTACCAGGCCCACGGAGTCGCCGTGGTCGGAGCACCGGCCACCGTGATTCTGCGAGAAGCGAACACCCTGCGATCGGATCTGATTCTGATGGGCACAAGGGGCCGGCAGGGACTCACTCGCCTCGTGCTCGGCAGCGTGTCTCATGAGGTGTTACACAAGATGCCATGCCCGGTACTGGTGTTTCACTGAGGCACAGACTAGCAGGATGCTCATATTGGCCATGCAGTCACCAGTCAAGTTCTATGCGCAATGGATCGTCAACACCAAGCAACGAGCCGGTTCAAAATCATGCTGGGGCAGTCCATTTCCTGCAGGAAGTCCACAATCCGATTTTCTGCCCAGTAGGGATCTTCTCCGTTCGGCGCCCAGTGAAAGAACCCGCAATGGCCCCCGTGGCGAGGCGCAATCACCCGAATCTTCGGGTGGCGCTGAATCAACGGCACCGTAAACATGGAGTAGGGAATGAAGGGATCATCTTGTGCCGTGATGATGAGGGTGGGGACGGCGATGGAGTCGAGCACGCGGCATGCGCCTGCGCGATCGTAGTAGTCAGCTCCGCTGGCGTATCCCCCGTCCGGGGCCGTGTAGCGGTCGTCGAATTCACTGAGGATGCGAATACGGTCAAGTCCGGAGAGATCCCATTTGCCGGGAAAGAGCATCGCTTTCCGTCGCATACGCCTTTTAAGTTGGGTCAAGAAATGATGATGATAGATCCAGTTCCGAGGTGCTTCCAAGGCTTTGGCACATTGGATCGGATCGATAGTCGGGCAGACCGCGATCGCGCCGGCCAACGCTGCGTCTGACGAGCCGGTTTCTCCGGCCGCTTTCAGGACGAGATTCCCTCCCAACGAATAGCCGACCAGCCAGATGCGATTGAGTCCATCCACGCGCGCCAATTCCTGGACGACGGCTCGATAGTCCTGACTCAAGCCGCTGTTGTAGAGCGTCGGCGTCAGGTGCTCGGTCCCGCCACACGTACGCTGGTTCATCCGGATGACATTGAATCCCGCGCGATAGGCTTTCGCGGCGATGCCGCGCATATAGTGAGACTCGCTACAGCCTTCAAGGCCGTGCACGAGTACCACCGTCCGGCAGGCTGTGCGGTGTGGCTGCCAGTGGCAGTAGCCGAGTAACTGGGTGTGCGGTTCGGTGGTGAAGAGCCGCGACTCGGTCGGAACTCCGGCAAGAAGCGCTCGGCGAGGCCAACAGCCTGGGAGCACCGTCATGAAATGCGGATTGCGGAGTACGGCTGCCGGTGTAAAATTTTGCGGGGTTGGTGACATCGAGGTCATCATACTGAAAAATTCCCCGGACTAGTATGCCGTCACGAAATAAATTCACGAGGCCACCCGAGTCAACAGAGGTAAGACACTTAGCTCATAGAGTGTACTCAGCAGGACGAGAAAGGATTCTCAGGATGAGTGCGAGAGGGTTCGCACGTCTGGAACAACGGGAGAGCACCAGGCAGGATGCTCAAAAAGGCCGTCCAGCAAGGCCGCAGCCGATGAAAGCACCGGAGGCGTAGCCTCTGGGCTACGTTGAGGATGCTTTCAAGGCGAGAACGAAGCTGGCAGCCTTTTTCAGCATCCTGCTAAAGGAATTTCGCTTTGACCAGGTCCCAGATCCGGCGTGCCGCGTCGCCTGAGGAAGTGGTGGTGGTGTCGATTCGGAGATCCGGGTTGATCGGCGCTTCGTAGGGTGATTGGAGTCCCGGAACTGTAAGAGATTCGCCCCGCTGGCCCTTTCGATAGGTCCCTTTCCGGTCTCGCTCCATGCAGGTCGTGAGGGGACATTCCACGGCGACCTCGATGAAACGAGGGATCACGGACCTCGCAAAGTCCCGATAGACCCGACGGCTTGCCGTCGCATCGAAGACCACGGTCACACCATGCGCCACGAGCTTCTGTCCGGTGAATGCCAACGCGCGATAGAAGAGATCCCGCTCCGCTTCTGAGTAGGTCGGTATCGGCGTGATCACCCGCCTGACCTCATCGGATTCCAACACCTCGACCGTCAATCCGAGCCCTTCGAGCTGCGGCTTCAGAGCAGAGACAATCGTACTCTTGCCCGAGGCCGGCAGGCCGGTGATCCAAATGGCGAAGCTTTGGGTCCATTCATGAAGTCATCAGCATTCAGTGAATCAGTATGACGAGCATTGTTCAATGCGTCGACATCGACTCAAACTGATCAACTGAGCTCATTCACTCCCGGCAATATTCGTTCACCCGCGACGGGTCGAAGCGCGGCTCATCGAGCACATGTTCGACAAATCGGAAGATGGTCCGGCGCACCTCGATCGACAACTTGGGGTACCACACCGGGCTCGCCAAGACCAACCCTCGAAACGCAAAGAAGGGAGCGGCCGACTCTGTGACCGCATGATCGTGGCTTGCCTCCATATAGGTGTCCCAAAAGAGTCGGAACATCACTTCCAACGGCCCCTTCAAGGTGCCCCAGCGACAGAGTGAGAAAAACAGGTAGTTGATCGTCATCGAGGTCACGTCGTCTGCCGGTTCCCCCCACTCCCCTCGTGACCGGTCGAGCACTGAAAAATCCGTTCCTTTCCGGAACAAGACATTCCAGGGATGAAAATCTCCATGGACTTGCGACAGACGCTGGGTCTCCCCGCGCAGGCGCCAGCGCCACCGGTTGCAGGCTTCTTCGACCCCGCGCAAGAGATCCGCCGAGATGAACTCATAGCGGTCCGGGTAACTGTCGGTCAGCCCCATAATACACTCGCCGTGGCCGATCAATTCCCGAAGCCGACGCCGATAGAGAGCGGGATCGCGCCGTTTTCTGGCATGAATCTCCGCCAGGTAGCGTGCCAGAGCTATCGTCCGCTCTCGATCCTGTTTCCGGAGCCTTCCGCCTTTGGCCAATCGTTCCAGATCGAGATGATAGCTGCTCCCCTCCGTCCACTGGGTCAGGACGAAAAATTCCCGCGCCTGGGCCACCGAGATCAGCTGCCGATCGTCCGTAAAGGCCCCGACATCGAGAGCCTTCACGTGGCGCGGCAGCCGGCCATAGGAGTCATAATCCCAGAGGATCGCCTGGGCCCGATCCGCCGGATGCTCATGACCGAACGGCCCCGGGCTCATCGTCTCCAGCACCGCCGACCGGACTGTGCGTCCGACTTGAAAGGTCAATTTGACGGGGTGAACCATACCCATACTGTTTGTAAGCGCCCTGCGAACTTTCCTTTCCAATGACCCCATAGGTCAGCAAGGTCGCCGTGGGACCGAACCGGTCGCGAAGGTATCGTTCCAGGGACTGTTTCCTGAGCGTGGGCATTGTGCGGTACTGAAGGTACGCAATTCATGTTCCATCACAGAGTAGTGAGGTTCAGGCAAGCGAGTGGAGTCCAGCTAGGAAGCACGTTCACCCATTCGCCTCAACGTGAACTGGTGCATTGAGCTTCACTGCCAAGAGCGCCACTGAGGAAAAATGCGCCACTTCACACCTGGGCGCCTGGCGACGGATCAGGGGGCAAGAGGGAAAACTCTCAAGCCCATAGCCCCTTGCCTCATACCTCTCGCCTCCAGGAACGTGCGGCACATCGCTTGCTGATATCAACCACCAGCAGCTGGAACCAATTCGGCACGCAGGTTTGACGCTGATCTGGTTGATCTGGTTTATCGGTTGGTCTGGTTCAACCAAAAACAGACAGACCAGACAAACCAAACAGACCAAATAAACAACTTGGAGGCAGCATGGAGCTGGAAATTGAAAGTCGAAATGTCGAGATGACTCCCCGGTGGAAAACTGAGATTGAATCCCGCATGGCAGACCTCCAACGGAGGCACGAGGATCTGATTCATGGGCGGGTCACCCTGACGAAAAATCCTCACCACAAAAAGCTGGCCAACGTCGCCGAGGCGCTCATCGTCGTCACGCTCCCTGGTCGCCAGACCATGACGTCCCGCAAGGAAGACAAGACGTTCGAAGAGGCCATCAGAACCGCCTTCGACGCCATGGCCATCGAACTCCGCAAGTACCGCGAGAAGCGGGGTCGCACCGAGGTGCGCACGTCTCCGATCCCTCCATTTCGAGGCGTGATCTGCAAACTGTTCCCGAAGGAAGGATACGGATTCATCCTCAAGGAAGGCGGCGGCGAGGTGTACTTTCACAAACACGCGCTGCAGGGTCTCACGTTCGAAGAATTGAATGACGGGACTGACGTCGCCTTCAACATTGAAGAGGGCGAGAAAGGCCCTCAGGCGTCGACGGTCCATCGTCCGTCCCCCATCGTCCCGTAGCAGAATGCATGAATGAAAGATCGACAGCGCCGGAGACGCCTGGCTGCGAGACAGGCGGGAAATCGCGACGTGGGCACATCGAATTCCGCGAGGTCTCGCACGTCCCGTCAGTCCTGCGTGCCATCATAGTTTTTCAGCAGCCTGCTAGGAGGTACTTCATGCCCATGTACGACTACAAATGTCTGGACTGCGGGAAGGAATCGTTGGTGGTCTTGACGCTAAAGGAACATGAATCCAGCAAAGTGAAATGCCCGAAATGCGGCAGCACCAAGATGCAGCAACTCTATACGTCGTTTGTGGCCCACACGACCAAGAAAAGCTGGCAGCATGCTGAAAATGACGCCCTTCTCACCCGCCCAACCCCAGCGCGCCGAGACGCGCTTTCCTCGAGCGTCGTTCTCAGTCCCGTGCAACGTACCCCTGAGGCTGTCTCGCAGCTCGGGTCGTTCCTGGTCGGAGCTCCCTGCGGCCTTGCTGGGATGTCATTTTGAGCATGCTGGAGGATCGAATCTTGTCGTCGATGGCAAGGGAGCATTTCAATATCGGGCATACCCCCGTGGGTTTTCCGCAGCGAGCTTAGGAGGCTGTGATGCGTATCATCTCTCGGAACATGTGTCGCACTCAGACTCACCCTGAGCTTGGGACTCATCGGCCTCCTGTTCGCTCCTCTCCTCAACGCACAAGAATATCCGGCCGATAGCACACGCGGCAAAGACGTGTATCAGCGCCATTGCCAGGCCTGCCACGGTGTCGGAGGCTGGGGGGATGGACCGGACGCGAAGGCTCTCAAGGTGGCACCGGCCAATTTTCACCGCTTTTCGTCCTTTCTGAAATCCGACGAAGAACTGTTGAGGACCATTGAACACGGGGTCGTCTTCAGCCCCATGCATTCATGGCGAGGCCAGCTGACGGACGGAGAAATGCAGGATGTAGTGGCCTACATTCGTCTGTTGGCCCAACAGGGACGTTAGCCGAAGTCTTCTCCAACCTTTGTATTGTTGCTATGATCGTTGCGAAGCCATGAGTTCAGTAAGAGAAGCGCTGTATGTCGGCGATGCCTTGCTGATCGCCGATGTCCAGAACGACTTTCTCCCCGGCGGAGCCTTAGGGGTGAAGGGAGGCGACGAGATCGTCCCCAGTCCTGCGCGGGTACGTCGATCGTTTCCGATCACGCGGCCTGCCGATTTTCTTGTCGCAAGACTGGCATCCCCCCAACCATTGTTCCTTTCGCGAGCAGGGCGGGCCCTGGCCAATCCATTGCGTGGCCGGGTCGGCCGGCGCTCTGCCGCCCCCCTCGTTCCCCATCCCGGAAACGGCCACCATCATTCAGAAGGCGACCCTGCCGGACAAGGAAGCCTATTCGGCCTTCCAAGATACGTCCCTGCACAAATACTTACAGGCTGCGGCATCGGGCGACTCTTCATCGGCGGGCTCGCAACGGACTATTGCGTCCTCAACACGGTCAAAGACGCGCGGGTGCTCGGCTACCACGTCTGCTTGCTGACCGATGCAATCCGGGCCGTCAATGTGGCCTGGGAGGATGGACGCAAGGCGGAAGAGGCCATGATTCGATTGGGAGCGATCCCGACCCGTCTAGAAAGTCTCGCCGCATGAATCCCTGCTCCACGGTTCTCCTGACCGACCTCTATCAACTCGCCATGGTGCAGGCCTACGTCGAGCAAGGAATGATGGACACCGCTGTCTTTGAGTTTTTCGTCAGGAGGTTACCGGCCCAACGTGGCTTCTTGATGGCCGCCGGGTCTGGAGCAAGTCCTGGACTTCTTGGAACAGCTGCACGTCAGCCCGGCTGAGCTGGAATGGCTCAAACAGACCGGACGGTTCAGTCGATCGTGCCTGGACTATCTGGAAACCCTGCGGTTCTCCGGCGACGTGCACGCCATGCAGGAAGGAACGGTGTTTTTTCCGAATGAGCCGATCCTTCGCGTGACCGCTCCCCTCCCCCAAGCGCAGCTCGTCGAAACCAGGATCATGAATCTGCTCAACTTTCAGACGCTCATCGCCTCGAAAGCGGCGCGATCGGTCTTGGTCGCCGGCGGGAAACCGCTCATCGATTTTGGATTGCGCCGGGCGCACGGCGCGGAGGCAGGCCTGCTCGCCGCGCGAGCCAGCTATCTGGCCGGCTTCGCCGGAACCGCGACGGTCCTCGCCGGTATGGAATATGACATTCCGATCTACGGCACCATGGCCCATTCCTTTGTGCAGGCCCACAAAGACGAGAAGACCGCCTTCGAGCATTTCGCTCTGGCGCAGCCGAAGAACGCAGTCCTCTTGATCGATACCTACGACACGGAGGCAGCGGCACACAAAGTGGTAGCGCTGGCTCCGAGCTTGAGACAACAGGGCATCATGGTGAAGGGTGTGCGGTTAGATAGCGGCGACCTGGCAGACCATGCGCGAAAAGTCCGGCGCATCTTGGACGAGGGGGGCTTGCCACAAGCCCAGATCCTGGCAAGCGGCAATCTGGACGAATACCAACTGCAGCGGCTGATCGCCAGCGGTGCGCCGATCGACAGTTTTGCCGTCGGCACCGCCATGACCACGTCCGCCGATGCACCGTCGCTCGATTGTGCCTACAAACTTCAAGAGTATGCGGGCCGACCCTGCCGGAAGCGATCGGAAGGGAAAGCCACCTGGCCCGGTCGCAAACAGGTCTACCGGCAGTACACCCGCGATGGACGATGTGATTACGATGTCGTGACCACGGTGCAGGCCGCCGGAACAGGAGATCCGCTCTTGCATCCCGTGATGACAGAGGGCCGCCGCCTCGTTCCTGCTCAGAAATTGACGGAATTGCGTCAACGGGCCGCCACACAGTTGGCACTGTTGCCCGATTCACTTCGGAGTCTTGAGTGCGACCACCCCTATGACGTTCGAATCTCGCAACCGCTTCAGGATCTCGCGCGAGTCGTGGACCAATGTGTGTAGTATCATGATCATGCCCCACACCACCGAAGAATCTTTCTCAAGGAGACACGCAATGAACAGAACGTATGCCGGAGTCTGTGCCGTCCACGCTGTGTTGATCGCAGTGCTGACCATCAGCATACCGGCCATCACCCATGCAGCAGAGCCGAGTCAGGCAAGCAGTCACCCCACCCGCTGTGAGAGCACGTACAAAAAGAAACCCGTTCCGCCCAAGCAGCTGCAGGCGATCGTGGAATCGCATGGACAGTGGCTCGAACACCGTGAGAATCCTGAATTTCAACGCGCGGATCTGTGCCAGGCGGACTTGCGCCACGCGAAACTCGCCGGGGCCGATCTGGAACGGGCGCGACTGGAAGGGACCCTCCTCAGCCAGGCGAATCTGCGCGAAAGTGATTTGTCGCAAGCGAGTCTCGCGGGAGCCGATCTCACGAGAGCCGTCTTGAAAGACAGCAACCTGGCGGGAGCCGATCTCCGGCATGCACGATTGTCGCACGCCAATCTGTTCCGTGCGATCGGCGATGAAGCGGCGCTCTATAACGCCGTCCTGACCGGAGCACAACTGCGCGAATCCAGCTTTCGAACGGGCCCATTTTGAAGGAGCAGACCTCGCCTCAGCCGATCTCACCAACGCCTCCTTCGTCGAAAGCTACTTCTACGGCGCCAACCTCGCCCGGGCCATCTTGGCAGGGACCGATCTGATGGGGGCCGACCTCCGCCGAACCGTCTTGACCAACGCAAACCTTCAACAGGCGAATCTGCAAGGAGCACTCCTCGACGGCGCCCAGCTCGACGGAGCCCTGATGGTTGAAGCAGATTTAGAAAGCGCCTATCTCGACGGCACCAGTCTGGTGGGGGCCAACCTGCGTGAGGCCATCCTCCGCGGGGCGGACCTGCGATACGCGAACTTCCGTTCGGCCGGCTTGCAGCAGGCTGATCTGGAAGAGGCCAATCTGGAAGGAGCGCAGTTGATCAAGGCGAAGGTACAGTCAGGCAAACTTCGGATGGCGATTTTGTATACAGCCGTCCTGGACCAGGCGGATTTTCGAGATGCCGAATTCTATCGAGCGGTGCTGATCGGCGCCAGAGGAATCGGCACCATCTTCACGAAGGCGAACCTCAGCGAGATCTATGCACCGAACGCCCAATTCCATCACGCACAATTCAATGAGGCGACCATGGAATCGGCCAATCTCGTCGCAGCGGACCTGCACGAGGTCGAACTTCACCCATGCCAATCTCGCCCATGCCAATCTCCAAGAGGCGAACCTCCGAGGCGCCACGTTATCCGGAGCCGATCTCACCGGCGCACAACTCGACGCAGCAGACCTCCACCGTGCGACGTTGCACGGAGCCAACCTGACTTCAGTCTCAGGCTTGACACAGGCCCAGCTCGACACAGCCTGCGTGGACGAGCAGACGAAATTACCAGCGGAACTCAGCCGCCCTGCTCCCTGCGTGGCGGCAAACAAGAAGAGAAACCGGTGAACTTCTGAGGGTTCAGACAGTACCGCATTGCTCGTGAGCTAGAGCCAACAGCTATGCCTATTCGACTCAGACAAGTCTTTCTTGCGGGAATGCTCTTTTTCTCCGCCATCCTGATGCAGGGCTGCTCCGTCCTGGCTTGGGTGGGCCTCGTTTGCGCTGATGTGGCTACCTGCAGTGACGTTGAATTCGAGTCCTTTGAACACGCGTGGGTGGCACCGCCAGAGGCGCGGCAGCAGGTTCCTCTCAAGCACATTGCGGTGGCTCCCTTTGTCGGGGATCTACGCATGGCTGACTGGTGGGCAACCGTGCTCGGACAAGCAACCGACCGTCACGTGATCGGTCCGACTGAGGTAACCAGCCGTCTGCCCCGCGAATGTGCTCACGCAACTGACGCAGAGCACCTCCGACCAAGATGACATCGCACTGGCGCCGCAGGTTAGCCGGGATATTCAGGCGGATGGTGTGCTCTTCGGAAGAGTGGTGAGCAAACCGCCGCAGAAAGCATTTTGGGGATGGAAGGAGCGATATCCGAAGAGATTGTACCTGCATCTGGTCAGTGCGGAAGGGACACTCTTGTGGAAGGCTGAGCTCCCTTTCGCAGTCGTGAAGGGAACGAAGGAAGTTGATGAAGAAATAGTCAAACGAATTCTCCTGACCCATATCAGGACACACGCGAAGGAACTGGGGTTGACCGAACTGGGACTAGTCGCCGCGCACACGGGGTCATGACTCTGACCGAGAGGCCGACGTCCTAAAGGCTCCGTTCGTCACAGGCGCTCGAACCTCTGTGATGATCCGCTGGACTTGTCAAAACATTCGTCAGAGTCTCGCAAAGAAGTCGCGCATGGAGAATGGTTCCAGGAACCCTTAGTCACCTCAGAAATTCCTGCCCCCAGCCCTGAGAATTCCAACCTATCCATTCATCAACTGACGGTGGCAGCTTCAACTTCCTTTGCCGCTTTAGCTGCGAGGCTGTTTCTCCGATTATTGGAGATCGTTCGATCGATGACCGCTCCGCAATTGATACATTTCCAAGCATAGAAGGCCAGGAAGAAATCCGAGAAGCGTTCCAACATCATCAATCCTTTGCACTTCGGGCAGTCCATGATTGTTTTCTCCCTCATTGTGAAAGTGAACTTGCGCGAAGTGAGAGCAATTTACGATCCAGCATTACATTCGTCGCACTATCAATGACTTAGCACTGTGGGGACTACTTATACGTACATTCCTGTACGCCCTGTTGCATTTTTGCTTTCAATTTTGTCCGGCCATTCGATTTTGTCGCGAACAAGGACACGGTAGGCATCAGGAACCTGGATACGTTGCGGGATAATCCGTCTTCTAGCCCTTACTCTCTTGCCTGTCCTCTGTTTGACGGAGGCAAAGGGGCACCCGGTTCGCCGCGACACCCGCTGGAAATCGCCACTGCAGCTCGGAACTACTGTTGAATCGTGGGTAGACGCGTAAAGAGCTGGGGACTTGATACTCAAATGGTTGGTCTTATCATGACGGGGACTGCTGTCCGCAAAACCTGCAAGAATTCAGGCTCCCAAGCTCTCGAAATTCCAGCCTGCCAAAACCAGCCCTTTGGTGTCCCTAAATCAACCGATTTGGGACACCGGAGAGCTTGCTCGCCTTAGGTTCCTCCCACCTTTTGATTGCCAACAGTTCGGCCTATCACTTCATGCACGCTACCGGCCACCAAATGCTGGACTAAGTTGTAAAAGATGATCGGGACCATGACTCGTGGGTATGAAACGAGCACAAGAGAGGCCAGGACCAGCCCAGTCCCATTGTTATTCATCCCCAGTCCGTACATGAGCGAGACACGGTCAGGCTGGTCTACCTTGAACAGACGGCTCAGCCCATATCCGGAGGCAAAGGCCGTGATGCAGAGACCTGCGGTGATTCCCAGCGTCACCGCCAAGAAGTCGAAATCTCGATCCACTACTGCTTGGGGAAGTGAGACCGATCCATTCGAGTAGTTCAAGAGTAGCAACACAAGTGAATTGGTGAGTTTGACGAACGGCATGACGTCCGTGAGCTGGGTTTCAGGAACTGCGAATCGTACAGCAAGGCCCAGCACGGATGGCAGGACGATCCAGAGGCCCAAGAACGCTCCCGATCCGTAGGCGGCGAGGTCCTGCAGCACCCTCTCATACTCCTCCGACGCCATCTCCCCGAATACCTGCAGCGCCACAGGCGTGATGATAGGGCTCAGCACGGTTGAGGAAAGAACCAATCCCAAGCTCAGCGCCAAATTTCCATTGGAGTTCTGCGCCCAGGCAGTAGACGCGCCCGCAATCGGCATGGCGGCAACCAACGCGAGGCCGACGAGGATATGCTGCGCTTCGTCCGGCTCATACCATAGCCGCATGACCAGGGTGACGCCAAAAATATAGACCATGGGGATGACCAGATTGGCCGCGAGTCCGGCCAACATCACCCTGCTTTTTTGCATGAGAGATTGTAAGTGCGACGTCTTCACGCCCAATCCGGCGTTAAACATGAGCGTGGCGAGGAGGAGCAGGAGCAACGACACATGGATCTTTGTCTGGAAAACTTGAACGTCGCCGAAGGTGGTGTTCCTGATCCATAAACCGGCCGTCGGAAAGACGGCAGCAATGGCGTAAGCGGTGATCAAGAACCAGAGCAAATGATGGTGGATAAATTGTGACAGAGCGAGGAGCGTGAATCTGCGGTTATCCATATCTCGAGCATACTGAGCTGGCCCAAAGTTAAATCCCGCCTTTGGCACCACTAATCTAGGGCAGCTGATGTGTCGGCACCTGGCCGATAATGTGAACCCGTGGACCGCGAGGGAGTGGAATCACACGCTCTTCGTCCGGCTCCCTCCCTAAGACCCACTCGAACAGTCTCTGTGCATCGTTCAGTTCAGAATCCCGCAGGATGCTCAAAATGACATCCCAGCGAGGCCGCAGGGAGCTCGGCGACTGAAGCGTACCCTTTCTCACCCGCCCACCCCGAGCTGCCGAGACAGCTCAATCACCGGGGGTACGTTGCAGGGAGACGGGCGACTGAGAACGACGCTCGAGGAAAAGCGCGTCTCGGCGCGCTGGGGGTGGGCGGGTGAGAAGGGCGTCATTTTCAGCATCCTGCTAAGACCAATACTGCGATGCCTTCGTATACCCGAACAACAGATCCCGCCGCGCCAGAATTCCCACGAGCTTACCGTTTCGAACGACAGGCACCCGCGTAATGTATCGATCCTGGAACAGATTCGCGACTTCCTCCAACTTCATATCCTCGGTGGCGGTCACGGGGTGGGTGCTCATCATTTCGACGGCCATGACCTTTCTCAGGTCCCGTCCCTCGATCATCGCCTGAAGCAGGTCATACTCGCTGATAAGACCAATCAAGGTCCGGTCCTCTTCCACCACCGGCAGGCTGCCGAAGTTTCGTTGGGTCATCAGCCGGCTGATGGTCAAGGCATCGGTCCTGGAGCCACAGGTGAAGACCGCGTCCTGCATCAATTGCCCCACGGTCAATGTTTTTGGGTCGCAGGCCGTCGCAAGAAACTCCGTTTGTCGCATAGATACTCCCTTTCTTTATCCTCTATCCCGCAGGATGCTCAAAATGACATCCCAGCAAGGCCGCAGGCGGAGCAAGAACCGGAGGCGTACCCTCGGGGTACGTTGAGGATTCTTGCGAGCTGAGAACGCCGCTGGGGGTCATTTTCAGCATCCTGCTAGCCGGCTGCCAGATAGGCACGTAACACATCCCGCCTGGCAATGATGCCCACAAGCTTGTCTTTGGCATCCACTACCGGGACGCGAATTAGGTCGCTGGCTCTGAACACATGAACCAGCGTCGGGAGCATCGCTTCCGGGTGGATCGAATAGGGGTTAAATGTCATGATGTCGCCCGCGGCAACCGCACCAAGCTTGTGTCCATCATCCATGGCGGCCAACAGATCATGTTCGCTGACGATGCCCACGAGCTTATCTTTGGCATCCACCACCGGCACGGCGCCGAATCCTTCGACCATGAGCGACGCAATGACGTCACCTTTGGTCTTGAGATGAACCGCCTGCACCTGTTTCTGCATGACCTGCTCGACCGTCATCACGTCAAAATCTTTCTTCGTTCGTGTCCTGGCCTTTTTCTTTGTCGGCATACATCCCTCCTCACCATTCATCTAGCAAGATGACCGAGCCGGACTGGCGGGAAGGGCGGGACGAGATGCAAGTTATTCTGTCCACGTCGCGCCTTTCTCGCATGTCTCGCGCTTCACGCGCCACAGCCTGCTAGCCCATGCAACTGACGCCAATCACCACAGTGACACTTTCCTCTCTGCTGCAAAACGCCGCACCATCCATAGGAGCCGGAGTACCGTTTCTCTTCGTAACCCATCGGAACAGGGCTGATTCTCCTTCTTTATTCCCGTGCGTCACAGGCACATCCAATGCAGAACTGATACCCGGAATTACCTGTGTGCTTTTGGCGTCATTGAGGAAAAGGGAGTCTGTCATGCGAATTCTTTGTGCTGTGGATGGGTCTGAATGCTCGCGGTGGGGGGTACAAGCACTCGAAGCGCTCGCCGACCGGGAACCGGAGGATGTGACGCTTCTCCATGTGGTCGATCCGTCGGCCCTCCGAGCGGGCAGAGAGCAGGAATCCTGTGGCGAAAACGCGCGCCCTGGCCGCCATGGAGAAGGCCGGTGGAATCCTCCTCCGCGAGGCAGAGCGATCGGCTCGAGTCGCTCTCGGACAGGCCGCGACCGGCCCCCGCACCACACTCCACCACGTCTTAGCCCATGGCCCCATCGCCCGGACGATCGTGCGACAGGCGCGGCGGGTGAAGGCCGATCTCATCCTCCTCGGATCCCGCGGGTTGAGCGACATTCGAGGATTCTTGTTGGGGAGCATCTCCCGGCAGATTGCGTCGATCGCTCCGTGCTCCATCCTCGTCGTGAAACAGCCGCTTCTGCAGCTGACGCGTGTAGTCCTCGCGGTCGATGACTCCAAGCATTCCCGAGCCGCCGCTCGATTTCTTCGATCCCGCATTCTTCCGGAATCAGCCACGACCACCATCCTCTCCTCGGCCGAGAGACCGGTGACCGACTTGGCCGTTCGATACTTGTCCAAATCCCAAGTCGCAGAGTTGGAACGGCCGGTCCTCGAACGCGCCACGCGACTGGTCACGGCCATGCGGGATGAATTCCTGAAAGAAGGCTACGCCGTCGTCAGTGACGTGAAGATGGACCACGTGATCGACACGATCGTCACACAGGTGGAGGCGGATCATGCCGACCTCCTGGTGATCGGGTCCCGCGAGTTGACCAAGAGCGAGCGGCTCTATCTCGGCAGCGTCTCGGAAAGTCTCCTGAGACACGCCCCTTGTTCCGTCCTGATCGTGCGAGGCTGGCGTGCCTGACCTCGACGAGCGACACCTCCACCAACTGACGGTTGCTGAAATCTTCAAGCACCTGGGAACCAGGGAAGGCGGCTTGTCGCCCGAAGAGGCACAGCAACGGCTCAGTCAGTATGGCCCCAACGTTCTGGAGGAGCCGAGTCACTACTCATTGATTCGAGGGTTCCTCCACCAGTTCACTCACTTCCTGGCCGTGTTGCTCTGGATCGCCACCGCCCTGGCTTTCACGGCAGAATTCATGAAGCCCGGCGAAGGTATGGCCACGCTCGGCTGGGCGATTCTCGGTGTGATCGTCATCAACGCCGTCTTTGCCTTCTTTCAGGAGTATAAAGCGGAGCGCGCGGTGCATGCCCTCCATCGCCTCCTCCCTGCCAGGGCATGGGTGCTGCGAAACAACCAACCGCATGACGTGTCGCGGAGTGAGATCGTGCCGGGTGACGTGCTCTTGATCGAGGAGGGAGAACAGATCCCTGCCGACGCCCGGCTCATCGAAGCAGCCGAAATGCGTGTCGACCTCTCCTCTCTCACAGGCGAATCCCACCCGAAGCGGCGGACAGCGGAGCCGGTCACCGATGGACATCTCCTGGACATTCCCAATCTCGTATTCGCCGGCACCCCCGTGCTCTCCGGAAGAGGTCGGGCGGTGGTGTTCGCCACCGGCATGCAGACGGAATTCGGCAAGATCGCTCGCCTCTCCACAAGCGTGAAGACAGGCCTCAGCCCCCTGCAGAAAGAGATCGCGAAGGTCACCCATGTAGTCGCAATCCTGTCGCTCGCCATGGGTGGGGTCTTTTTCGTCATCGGCGTCTCCATGGGCTTGGGCTTCTGGGTCAGTGCGATCTTCGGGATCGGCATCATCGTGGCGAACGTGCCGGAAGGACTGCTCCCCACTGTGACGCTAGCCTTGGCGTTGGGCAGCCAGCGCATGGCCAAACGCCACGCGCTCATCAAGCAACTGACGTCCGTTGAAACCTTGGGCTGCACCACCGTCATCTGCACGGATAAGACTGGGACCCTGACCGAGAACCGGATGCGCGTGGCTCGTTTCTATATGGACCATCTCGAAGTCGAGGTGCAGGAAAGCCGTCTGGTGATCGCCGGACGCGTGACCAGCGCGATCGAGGCCGAGGAGTATGCGCCGCTCTTCGATGCGATTATCCACTGCCACAATGCCAAGCGCATACGGCGGACCGACGGCCGCTCCACCGTCACGGGCGATCCGACCGAAGTGGCCCTGGTCGAGTTCGCACAGGATCACGGACTCCTCCACCAAGAACCGTTGCCACGGATGGGCGAGCTCCCGTTCGACGCGGACCGAAAACGCATGACCACCCTCCATTGGCGTGAGCGCCGGCTTGTGGCCTTCGTGAAGGGAGCGCCGGAATCGCTCATGCCTCTCTGCAATCAGATGCTCCACCAAGCTGCACGCTCGCCGATGAGTCAGGAGGACCGCCAGCGCATCATGGCGCAAAGCCAGACCTTCGCGCAGCAGGCCTATCGGGTCCTGGCTGTGGCCATGCGTGACATCGAGCAGGGTGTCGAGAAGCTCGACATCGACCAGGTGGAACAGAACCTCACCTTCCTCGGCCTCGTGGCGATGATGGATCCCCCGCGCCAGGAAGTGCCGGAGGCCATCGCGCGCTGCCGCCAGGCCGGCGTCCGCACCATCATGATTACCGGCGACCATCCGCTCACGGCCCTGGCCATCGCCCGCCAGATCGGATTGGCGCCGAAAGAGTCCCTCGCCGATCCGGACGGAGACTGTCCCGCGATCGAAGGGCACCAGGTCGAAACGATGAGCGACGAGGCGCTGCGTCGGCTCCTCACGCCCACCAGCCCTGACAAGGCTGAGCCGATCTTCGCGCGCATGGCCCCCCGGCACAAGATGCGCGTGGTGTCGGTGCTGAAAGATATGGGCGAAGTGGTGGCCGTCACGGGCGATGGGGTGAACGACGCCCCGGCTATCAAGAAAGCCGATATCGGCATTGCGATGGGCATCGCAGGAACCGATGTGGCGAAAGAAACGGCGGACATGATTTTGCTCGACGACAACTTTGCGACCATCGTCAACGCCATTGAAGAGGGCCGGGCCGTCTACGCCAACATCCGAAAGTTTTCCACGTACGTGCTGTCGAGCAACGTGCCCGAGGTCGTCCCCTATCTTGCGTAGGGCTTGTTCGGGATTCCGCTGGCGCTCACGATCCCGCAAATCCTCGCCGTGGATCTGGGTACCGACATGGTTCCGGCCTTGGCCCTGGGTGCCGAAAAGCCCAACGCCGGCATTATGTCAATCCCGCCGCGCCCGCGCACGGAACGGTTGATGAATCTTCCGCTTCTTCTGCGCGCCTATATCTTTTTAGGCCTGATCGAAGCCGGGATCGCCATGGGCGCATTCTTTTTATTGCTCCTGACACAGGGATGGACCTGGGGCATGCCGCTCGACTGGTCTGATCCGCTCTACAAACAGGCAACCGCCGCCACCTTCGCCGGCATCGTCGTCGCCCAGGTGGCAAACGTGTTCGCCTGCCGCTCGGACCGAGTGCCGCTCTCTCGACTCGGCTGGTTCACCAATCCCATGCTCCTCTGGGGAATCGCGACGGAACTGGTCGTCCTGGCGTTCATCATCTATACCCCGTGGGGCAACGCGATCTTTGGAACCAGCCCCTTGCCTGCCTGGATCTTCGGGCCACTCGCGCTGGGCGCCCTTGCGCTGTTGTTCGCAGAGGAAAGCCGGAAGTTCATCGTGAACCGATTCACAAACCGTCGCACAGGCGGAGTGACGCAACGAGTGGGTACATCATGACCAGTAACCCCCAAGATCCGATTCGTGAGGTACCTATTACCGAGATCATTCCCCCCGGATCTGCTGCAGTTCCGGCTCGCGGTTCGTCAAGTCCATCATCCGACCACGAACACCGACTCCCCGTCTCCATACCCGTGGTGTCTCCCTCTCAGACACGGTCTCGGGTTCCCCTGCTCATCGGCATCGTCACGATGCTCGCGATCATCGGGGCAGGAGCCTGGTATTGGTGGATGGCCGGGACTCCGCCGGTCCACTACAAGATAGCGCTGGTCGATCGAGGTCCCATCACCGCGATTGTCACCGCCACCGGCACGGTCAATCCGGTCGTATCGGTACAGGTAGGCAGCCAAGTCTCCGGCAAAATTACCCAACTGATGGCGGACTTCAATTCCGTGGTCACGAAGGGCCAAGTCTTGGCCACGATCGATCCGCAGCCGTTCCAAGCGAAGGTAAGTCAAGCCCGCGCGGCGCTCAAGAGCGGGCGTGGCAATCTGGCGAAAGCGAAGAACATGACACATCAGCGGAAACTTGAACTCGATCGCATGACAACCCTGCTCCGGCAACAATTTGTCTCGCAGGCGGATCTCGACCTCGCCGCCACAAACTTCCGCGACGCCCAGGCCCAAGTCGAGATCGCGCAGGCGCAGGTGGATCAAGCAGTGGCCACATTGGCCTCGGCCGAGCTCGATCTCGGCTATACCATGATCTATTCCCCGGTCAACGGCATCGTGGTGTCCCGCAACGTCGATGTCGGCCAAACCGTCGCCGCCAGTTTCCAAACGCCGACCCTCTTCGTGATCGCCCAGAACCTGACGCAGATGCAGGTGGACACCAATGTCAGCGAATCCGACATCGGAGGCGTGGCAGAAGGCAAGCCCGCCAACTTCCGGGTGGACGCCTATCCCAAGCAATTCTTCGAGGGCACCGTGACACAGGTGCGCAACGCGCCAATCAGCATCCAGAACGTGGTGACCTACGACGTGGTCATCACGGTGGACAATAGGGAACTCAAGCTCAAGCCCGGGATGACAGCGAACGTGACGATCGTGACGGACAAGAAGGAGAATCCCCTACGCGTACCGAATGGGGCGTTGCGCTTCCGCATGCCGGCGGTCCCGGTGGACCGGAAGGCCACGCAGGTATGGGTGATGGATCATGAGAAACAGGTGCGCCAAACGGCGGTCACCACCGGCATCGCCGACTCCCTCTTCACGGAAATCGCCGAGGGGACGCTGAAGGAAGGAGACACGGTGATCCTGGGGATTGAGACGCCTGAAGAACAAGCCCAAAAGAAACTGCCGCCGGGCTTCGATGGCGGCCCGAGGATGAGATGAAGGAAACTAGCGATCAGCTTTCAGCACTCAGGTTCGGACCGAACGGTTGGGTCTCAGAGCTGAAGGCTGAGAGCTGACAGCTGAAAGCTACTCACCATGTCCTTTCTCTGGCTCACCATCCTTTCCGCCCTCCGCATCCTCCGCCGGAATCCGTTGCGCGCCGGGCTGACGATGCTCGGCATCATCATCGGCATCGGCGCCGTCGTGGCGATGGTCAGCTTGGGCCAGGGTGCCACCGCTTCCGTCCAAGCGGAAATTGCCAGCCTTGGCACCAACGTCCTCATCATCGTCCCGGGCGCCACGACCGTCGGTGGCGTGAGGGGCGGACTCGGCACGATTTCCACACTCACGGTCGACGACGCAGAGGACATCCGAACAAAAGTCGGAAGTGTCACGACGGTGATATACGGCTCGCGATCCGTCCTGCAAGTCATTCGCGAAAACAAGAATTGGAGCACCATCGTTGTCGGCACGACGCCCGAATTCACCGACATCCGCAGTTGGCCGATTGCCCAGGGCAACTTCTTCACGCAGTCCGATATGGACTCCGCCGCAAAAGTCGTCGTGCTGGGGAAAACCGCGGCCCAGAATCTGTTCGAGCCGGGTGAAGAGATGGTGGGTGCTCAGATTCGCGTCAGAAACATCCCACTTCGTGTGATCGGAATCCTGGCACCGAAGGGTCAATCGATCAGTGGTCAGGACCAAGACGACCTGGTAGTGCTTCCGTTCTCAACGGCTGAACGGAAAGTCCTGGGCACGAAGTTTCTCGGAACCGTCGGGATCATCCTGGTCGCCACGCAGACGCGCCATGAGATCCCTGCCGTCGTCGCAGACATTAAAGAGCTTTTGCGGTCGCGTCATCACCTCCCCGCCCAGGAGGAGGACGACTTTACCATCCGCACCATGGAAGATATTGCCAAGACCATTGCAGGCACGAGCCGGACCATGATGCTCATGCTGATGGGCATTGCCTCGATCTCGCTGATCGTCGGCGGCATCGGCATCATGAATATTCTCTTGGTGTCAGTCACAGAGCGGACGAAAGAAATCGGGCTTCGCATGGCCGTCGGCGCGAAACGCAGGCACATCCTGCTTCAATTTCTGGTCGAAGCGATCATCATGACCGCGATCGGTGGATTCGTCGGCGTGGCCGCCGGCATCGGAGGGGCGAAACTGCTGACCACGATTGTGGGATGGCCGACCATTATCTCTCCGGAAGCCGTCGGCATTGCGTTTCTTTTTTCTCTGATCGTGGGCGTCTTCTTCGGCCTGTATCCCGCGAACAAAGCGTCGAAGATGAACCCCATCGAGGCGCTGCACTACGAGTAGGTCTGCCACGAGCATGGCGAACATCGCGCAGAATCAGGACATCGCCCGGCACGTAACCACTCCGCATAGCAGGGACCGGGTCACCTTTGGAAAGTGAAGGCGGCCGAGCCAATCGTCAACTGCGCGCGTTCAACCACCACTATAAATGATCCCTCCAAGCTTGCTCGTTTCCTCTCCCCACCGCTCCACCCGAACGTGACACAGAAAGGGCGGCTTGGGTGAATCCCGAACTGCGCGCGTCGAACGACCACTTTCTGAAGTGGGGGTTCCGCGAGCACCGGATCACCCAGGCCGCCCTTTCATTTCCTATAGTTCGCTCCAGCCCTATTCCTCTGCCTGGACCCCAGGATGATAGGTGCCGTACACATACACGGGGATGGACAGGTGGCCAAGATGTTTTTGCATCAGCGGCTTGACGACTTTCCAGTCGAGCCCGCCTACACCAGTGGCCAAGCGTGGAAGCGCGACACTCTTAAACTTCTCAGCCTCAATCTCCTTGCACAACGCTTTGAGACAGTGGTTCACGTTTTCGATCGTGGCTCGGCCTGGGTTGGCTCCGTGACTGGCGGCAGGCTCCTGGGTATACAGATTGACAATCCGAACGCCGCCGACACCAGCCCAGGTCCACAACTCGCCGGTCTTGGGAGTAACCGTCTGAGAATAATGACGGAAGTCCTTATACATCGCCGGCCACCGTTCTCTGAGTGCCAAGGCTAAGCCGTTTGCAAAGTTGTCGTTGGGTGCGACACCGTGCGCCAGCGCCTCCGCTTTCGTGAGTAAAATATCCCCTGCCACTTCTTTCAACATGTCCAGCCCTCCTCCATCGAGTGAGTCATGAGTCACCCATCGTATCACAGTGGACGAATTCAGTTTCTCCTGCGCTCACACCGCGAACTAGTCTCCTGGACCATCCGGACGCCTCTCGACATCAGACCGTCTGCTTGCGATCCGCTAGGCATCCCATGCCGATTATGATACAAACCTGCCGAATGGTTGTCTGGCTCGCTCGAAGGTCGTTCGCATGACGATAGAGCAGCGTTCAACATCCCCCGCGCGATTGATCCTGGCGGGAATCTTCTGCAGCCTGGCCGTGACCGGCTGCCTCTCCCCTATCACGCTGAATCGCGCTGTGACCGCCTATGATCAGGCGATCACGGATGCCATCTCCAAACAACTGCTCATCAACATCGCCCGCGCCCATCAGCATCAACCGATTCACTTCACCGGCGTCTCGAATATCGCCGCGACATTCGATTTCCGTGTCAGCGCCGGCGCCACTCCGGCACTCACGGGAGAAGCCAGCAGAGCGCTTATGCCGATCTTCGGCGGCAGCATGGCGGAAAACCCCACCATCAGTATCGCACCGATCGAAGGGGAAGAGTTCACCAAGCGACTCTTGACCCCCTTTCAGGAAACCAAGTTCCTCCTCCTCCTCCGCCAGCGGTACGACATCGATCTGTTGCTCCGGCTGATGGCCCAGGAACTGCGGATCACGGAGAATGGCCAGGATGTCACCTATCGCAATACACCGGCAGATCGGACGGGCTACGAGATGTTCCGCCGGGTGGTCACGCACATCTCGTCCATTCAGGACCAGAACCAGCTCCATGCCGAACCGCTCGTCTACAATCGGACCTGGACCATTCCTGCCAACTCGGTCACAGCCGAAGGTTTTCAGACGTTACAGAAAGAGTATCACGTCACCTACAACCAGAAAGACAACAGCTACACCCTTCAAAAACAAATCACGGGACCAATTCTTATTACCAACTATGACCCCTACACGCTCTCACCAAAGGAACGGGCCAGGTTGATCGATGAAACGGAGGAAGGGTACCTCAACGATGTCTCCTTCGATATCCGGCCGGGGCACGTCGGAGGGGAATTCCCCCTCAAGGGAGATTTCCGGCTACGGAGCTTCTATACCATTCTCAGCTTTCTGGGCCGATCGCTTGGAGAAGACCCCGAATACCACGTCGACAAAGATCCTCGAACCCCAGAGGTCATTGAAAATCCCGTCCGCACCATGGAGCTCCTGCTGTCGGATAGCGCTCCCTCGGGAGCAGATCTGTCGATTCAGTCCCAAGGGAAATATTACTCGGTCAACACCACGGGGCCGCTGGCACGCTGGAACCGCGAGGCCTTTCAGATGCTGTATCTCTTATTCCAAATGACTGTCAGCGAGGTGCCTCGCGTCGGTGTCCCCAGCATTACGATTGCGAAGTGATCGGATCCGAAGCCCTCACTTCGGTGATCTTTGGCCACAACCACCTACTCTGCTGCACAGATAGACGCCCAAGGATCACCACGGCAACCACGACGAAGGCAACTCGACCTCTCGCCCAGCCATCATGCAGAAAAGCAACAGCTCTTCTCATGGATAGAGCGCCTCACCAAATGTCTTACTTCCTCCAGAGCCGCTTGGGAACATCAAATGAGTACCGCAGTTGAACGGCCACATATTTTTGAACGAGTCCGCCCTTGTCTAAGGATTCGTCCTGCTCTCGATACACGCTCAGTTCCATATCCTCGCGAAACCGCACTGCCAGCCCGATAATCCAATCCAACTCGCTGGGGCTAAGCGCGTTTCCAGCCTCCCGATCTGTAAAGAAATTCATATCTCCATACAACACGACTCTATTTTTGTAGAGGTCGAGATCCGCATGGGCCACATACCGGTAAAGGGCTCTTCCGGTATTATCTGGTCGGGCAAAGTAGTTGCTGTTTTGAAACAGCCACCCGGCACCGGCATAGGCCGTCAGGTTCTGATGAGGAAAGAGTGCTTTCCACCAACTCAAATCTTCTGTCGCCTGAAATCGAGCCGTGAGCAAGGTATCCGCATAGGCTTGCTTCAGGCCACTCTTATCAATGGGAGCATCGCGCTCATATTGAATACGCCAACCAAATCGATCCACAAGGCCTGTGAGCGCGTAGGTACCATCCCATTCACTCAATTCGATCCAGCCGTTTGTTCGATCGGAGAAGAAATTTTGATCGGTGTAAAAGGTCAGGTATTGCTTGTAGAGGTCGGTTTCCAAGTGAAGCATGTGCCGGAGACCAACCAATCCCGTGTTATCGGGACGAGCAGCGAACGTCGGGTTGGATACAAAGGCGGCTTCGAGAAAATATCCCCCGAATAGGGTCTCTTCGGCTTCCCGTGCCGCGGCGCCGCCCGGCTGCTCCATTGACGGCAATGGACGACCGTACTTTTCCAACGCGAGGGACAAAGAAGGTGAGGCCAGAAGCCCGATGCTACTCAGGATCAGAAGGCCAACCGCACGGGTGAGGGTAGTAATCTGTCGCTGTTCCAGACGCCTCTTTCTCCCTATTCGGGCAACAAGCCACATTGAGTATACGACGAGGCAGAACTGTGTGAGACGGATAATGAGAAGCGTCATGATGTCATCCTTTTCCCCTGTCCCCGAGGACCGGACCGGAGCCATCATCACGCTCGTTGGATTAGGCCACGAGAGGAGGGGCTACGCAGGGAGATCGGGATATGCTCAAAGGCATGGGATTTAAGTCGGCTATGTCGGATTGGCTACTACCACTCGGATCCATACGAATTTCCCCCTAAAAATACAATCGCCCAAGATCTCTATGATTTGACATAACAGCGTTCAAACAGCAGCTAGATAGACGCGGCCTTCTACCTCACCATACAAGATGTGTCAACCAGGAGTTACGACCCTGTGCATCAAGATTGACAGAGTAGTCTTTACTGAACACAGGTGCGAAAAATCTCCTCGCAGTGATCCGTAGCATCAACCGACGGGGGCACCGACCTATACTCTACCCCCACCACGCGATCCTCCTCCATAAGGAGGCGCGCCCAACACCCATGATGAGCTCCCGGTCTACTGGCCTTAGAAGAGGCAAATGATTCCTCAAACATGGGCGCTTCTTTGTAGTAGGCCAGTACTGGTCCCTCAGCCGTCTTCGCTTCCTCAAGAGGTTTGCCTGCACAGGCGACGAGCTCTTGTTTGCTTTTCCCAAGCATGGCCTTCCCGATAGGGTTCGGGTCCACCGGCTGAGACCCAGCACAGCCGATGAGCGAAGCAGCGGTGCATACAACAAAAATAGAAACGGCGCGGATCATGTTCTCCTGCATTGTTTTCTGAGGAACACAGATCTTCCCCTTAAGGCGACACGTGAATGGGTAGAGAATGGTCGGTGATGCCTTCCGATTCTCGTGCTATTTCGGCCCGAGAACATCCTTGAATACTGTTGCCAAATCGCGGAGCGCCCGGGCGCCGTCGCCGACAAAGGCCGACCCATGCATCGTCGCCAAGGTCTTCGGCTGCAACTCGGCCAGCCGATGGAGGGTCGGCTCCGTGAGCGTGAGTGTACGGCATATAGTTGGCCAGCGGCCCTTGCTGATACTCCACAAGCACCTGTCGGCACCGGCCCAGCACATCCGAATGCGTCGCCGGCTCAACATCCCCGTTCTGATGAAAGAGATCCGAACACAACAGCGTGTGGTGGGTCTCTTCGAACAACAACCCCGCTTCCCAGCAGTGCGGCACGTGCGGCGTGTGCAAAAAACTGAACCGATACTTGCCCGTATTGAGCACGTCCCCGTCCTTCATCCCCAACGCAGGACGCACCGCCATGCAATCGTCGATGCTCACCAACTTGCCCACCACACTGCATACGGCTACGGACTCAGGCGCAAGCTGCTGCCACTCACGCAGCGAGCCACATTCATCCGACTCAAGATGGCTGAAACCGAGCCATTTGACGGCCTTCGGATCGAGCAACGTCGCGACGGCGTCCCGCACCTCGGCAAACATCGCGCGTGGGCCGGTATGAAACAGCAGCGGCTCGTCGTCGCGCACCAGGAACTGATTGAACTGTAGATTGAAATCCGGCACGAACGTGGAAATTCTGAATACGTCCGGCGCGATCTCCGAGACGGTCGTCATGGGAACCTCCAACTGTGGAAGAAAAGACACGGTAGGCTACCGCCGGCGCTCCGATGTGTCAACGAAAGGAACCTGCCGAGGATCATCTGATCACCGCCCCGCATGGATAAGGTACTGAATAAGATAGCATATCCCTGACTTTGTCTCTGCCTCTGACCCGTCAAAATCCGTACCATCTGCTAAACTTGCCCTAGCAACGGCACTGAGTCCTCGGCGCACCTAGAGGCATTGCGATGTGGCTTCGTCATGGATCCGGGCTCTTGCTGACGGGAATGCTATGGGGCTGTGCGATGGTGAATGGCGCCCCACCGTCTGGCTCTGAGCCATTATTTCAAGCCGATGGAACCGACACGGTCATCCTGCAAACCGTCCATCGAGAACAAGAAACGCGGCTGAGCACCTGCACACAGGACCAGTCCTGCGATCAGGTGCATTTCACACGTGCGATGATCGCGTTATTCCAGAATGGGGAGGCGGCAGCGGCCTCCTTTCAGCAGGCGATTGCCGTCTCGCCGAAAGGTCCATTTGCGGATTCAAGCGCGCAATGGATTCGGTTTCTTGCCGACCGGACTGTCCACCCCACTTCCGCCGACGAGCCCAATGGGGCGTTAGCGGTGATGAAAGGGCTGGTGCGCACATGGCTGGGGCAGCAGCGTGCGGCAAATGCAACCGTCACATTGCGGACTGGGGAAACGCTTAAAAACCCGGGTCTAGCCGTACACACTCTCCGGCAGAGGATTCGTAGTCGCGATAAACGCATCGCGGAATTGACGGACCAGCTCAGCGCCCTGAAACAGATTGATTCGGACGCCCATAGGAACAGCAAGCTGAGTCTGTCGAAAACTCCATCCAAGTAATGGCTGCTAGCCTGTCACTCGTCGAGGCTTGGACGAAGAAGGAAGGGTCCATAGACCATGGCGAACAGCAGATAGGCTCCACTCCAACTACCTGCCGCCACACCCAATGACAAGATTGGTTGGGAGATCCGTCATCGGCCCGAATACCCTCAGCACGGCACCCACGTTGACCAGCATATAGATGACAGACCGTCAGAGGGCCCGCGTGCCGGGGACGCCCCGTATGGCCCAGGCTGGCACGGGTCATCACCGCCAGAGTCATCGCGCCCACCGCGCCGGCTGGTAAAGGCATGCACCGCATCCTCTTTCGGCAGACCAATCCCGAGAATCGAGCCTCCCAGTATGAGCAGCGACAACGCGAACCAGCCATATCCAACGTGCAGAATCAGCACCAACGGTTCACGCCATGTGAGCCCAGCCGTACCAGCGTGCCAGACGACCCAGATTGGCCAACCCGGCCATCACGAACATCCAACCCGTCACCATGGAGTGCGGCTGAACAATCCAGGATACAACGGCGAATCCTACGAGCGCGATCGACAGGCCATCGTAACGGGAAAAGGATGCAGGCCGTTCCGCCCTGCCGGATTCAGCCAGGAGTTCGCCGGTAAAGTTGGGGATCAGACGCCCGCCGATCAACGTCAGCAGCATCATGACCATCGCGATCGCCATGCGCTCGGGACGATCCGTCGCCATCCCGCTCAGGGTGAGCACGTGGAACAGGATGTTGGCGCCGGCCAGCAGACTCACCAGCACCCCCATCGGCGCACGATCCCAGCTCTTCGCCGCGGCAATTTCTCGCCAGACCAGCCCCGCCACCGCGACAAGAAACCCCACGTCGACGATGGCCGACACGAGGGGCGTGAACCATGGGATGGCGATCAGCAGGCGCCCGGCCAGCCACAGGGTAAAGAGCAGCATCAACTCATGCCCTCGAATCGGCGGACGATCGGTCCAGTTGGGAATGGCCGTGAGCAGAAATCCCGTGATCACTGCGGGGAGAAACCCGAAGACCATCTCATGCACATGCCAATCCCGCGCCGGATAGAGAAAGGTCGAGTCACCGACTCCGGCAAGCACCAGAATCCAGACAGGGATCGCCACACCGGCAAACAGCGCGGCGCCAAGAAAAAACGGTCTGAACCCGTACGAAAAGACCGCAAGTCCCTGATAGCTGGGGCTCTCGCTCACCTGCTCAGTCATAGATGAAGTCCTCAATGCTCAACACCTGCGAAACGTCACAATGATCGATCCCGCCAAGCTACGTGCTGCGGGCGGCCCTGTCAATGGATGGTTGGTTGCACCGGGAAGTTCATAGAGCGGCGTACAACTTGCCGTCAAAAGCTCAGGCGGACAGGATTCCACCCTCTCACGATTATCACCGTATTCCCGTTCATGTATAATGGGGTGTCTTTATACTCGGTTCTACGTACCTGACACAGCCAGCTACACATCCAGAGAGGAGGAACACCATGAGCACGGCAACGGTGGAAATCCCGACTCACCAGCATGTCCTTACCTTTGTGAGCAAGCCCCGGAAGATGCTGATCGGCGGCAAGTGGCTCGAAGCGGCGTCGGGGAAAACCTTCCCGACCTATAACCCGGCCACGGGCGAAATCCTGGCCCACGTGGCCGAAGGCAACAGCACCGATGTTGACAAGGCGCACCGCATCGCGGCCGACCTGCGCGCAGGGTCGGTATGGATCAACTGCTACAACATCTTCGACGCCGCGCTGCCTTTCGGCGGCTACAAGCAATCCGGGTGGGGCCGCGAAATGGGCCATGACGCGCTGGAACTGTACACCGAGGTGAAAGCCGTCACCGTGCGGCTGTGAACGATCAAAGGAGAACGACCGAGTCGGCGGAAAGAGTCGCGAAACTGGCTCCGTCAACGACTGGAGTCATAAGATCAGAACCCCTATCTGCTCATATTTAGCGAGAAACTGCCGAGCGCTGTACAACGTGGGTTTGCGGGATGGGATGTTCGGGACAGATACGTATGAGCCCCCACCCCTATACAGAAGCGATCCCTCAACGTATCCGCTCTACGTCTTTTAGTCCTTTCGGAGGTTGACGACTGGGATTTTGGCCGGCAAGTGAAAGCTTGCGGACACCAAATTGTAGCCTGGGCTCGCCCTACGTGGAAACGAGGCCCAAAGTGTGGCGGCCTTTGTCATGCGGTCAGATCCACCGTCAGACGCGATCTTGTGCAAGTCCAAACCGGTACGGTCATTCAAACCTAGATTCGATGCCTGGACATGGCTCGATAAGGAAAAGATCCCGCGCAGTACCCTGCCCCAACGTGAACGCTCCAACATTTATTGACTATGTGAAAGGTTTGCACGTTGATCTTATCGTGGTCTTTTTCTTTCCTCAGATTTTAAAGCCGGACATTCTCCAAACTCCTCGATTGGGAGTCTTCAACTGTCACCCCTCGCTGCTCCCTCGTTACGGAGGACCACATCCGGCATTTTGGATGCTCAAGAACGGGGAATCGATTGCAGGGCTCACCGTTCATGTGATGACGGAAAAAATTGACGCAGGGGCTATTGTCGCCCAACAAGAACTGCATGATCGGAGAGAACGAAAATGCCGGGCAATTGACGCAGCGACAACACCATGCCGCTGCTGCGCTGCTGACTGGAGCCGTCAATGCCATGGCGCAAGGAACGCTCGACCCCAAGCCACAAAATATCGCGGAACGTACCTATTTTGGAAAGAAGAAAGCCGCCGACACTCGTTCTGGATTGGAACGGGTCTGCAAGACAAATTGCAAATCTGTGGCGCGCATTACAACCCTATGAACCTCTCGCAGCATCTCTTAATGGTACAACCATCAAGATTTACGATGCGCAGCCTCAAGAAGGGCTCTCCGTCAGGGAGAGCTCCTGGAGAAATCATGGCAAAGCAATCGGGAAAACTTCTGGTACAGACCGGCAACGGGTATCTCGAGATACGGTCCTATGAAATCAGTACCGCTTCACGGTTGGCTCAATCGTCTTCTACAAGCGTTCCTGCTGCCTGTCGGCAGCCGTTTTGACCGTGCTCCGTCAGGAATGGGGCTGGCATCTAAAGCAGTCTCATGAGCACGGTATGCAAACCCAAGAGCATCCCGTTCGCATCATGCTCGGCGGTACAGCCTACTCATCCGAGACGCCCAAGGCGAGATGAAACTTCTTCATGGCTCTCCACTTAAGACCGCGCGTGGAGGAAGCACCTGACAAGGAGAATGGGCAGAGGCGCACAGCTCAACAATCGTCAGCTTCCGAGAGTACCCCTCTCGTAGATGCACAGGAGTTGCCTTCTATGAAAATGCTGTTGATTGTCTTTCGTCAGTCGATTGTGGAACAGATCCATGCACTGCTGAAAGAATATGAAGTCAACGCGTTTACAGAACTGCACAACGTAGCCGGCAGGGGGGAGACCGGACCCACCGTTCAGTTCTTCCTGTCACCGGGCCCCAACTATATGATCCTCACCGCGGTATCGGAACAGCTTGCCTACCGTCTCATCGATGGGTTCACGCGCTATAAGGCGGAGCAGGGGATGGGTCACCATGACAATCTTCACGTATTCGTCCTCCCCTGTGAGCAAGTGGTCTAGCCACGGGCATTGGTCTACCGCAGTTCGGTGTCGTTAGCGCACAACAAGGCGAATCAGACAGCTGCCCCAGGAAAACCTTTTCAACAGCCTGCCAGGAGGATGCACATGTTCGGTCCAATCACAGTCCCCTTCGGAGCCAAAATGCTGTTCAACACCGTCAAACTCAAGCCCGGAGTCACGTTCGAGGATGTTGAATTGGCCGTCGGTGAACTCTGCAGTGTCGTCAAAGGAACCTACGGAGGCGACAAAGGCGGATTCCTCGCCGGACAAGTGTTCAAGTTCTCCGGCTTTGTATCGAACGAGGGATCCCTCTCTGCATCCAGAACCGCCGACGACCATTATGTCATCGTGACCTATTGGCGATCGTTCGAAGAGCACGAACGATCCCATGCGGACGAGATCTTCACCAACAAGTTCGCCGCATTGGCGGCCATGTGTTCCGACACCAAAGAACTCGGATACGACATGCTATGGCAAGGCGCAGCAGGGAGCCGATAACAAAAACGATCACCCCCGCAGCCTATCCGAGCAGAAGCTGAACGCGTGCGCACGCCGCGCGCTCAGTATTGACCAGACTGCGATCGATCTCAGCAGGCATAACCTGACACATCAACTGGTGATGATGAGCGGAATCACCCGAAATCACAAATCTTAACAAAGGGGTTCCTATGCGGGCATCCACGATAGTCGCAGTGGCGTTTCTATTCGTGTTCGTCGGAGTGCAGCGGGTTGCTCAAGCGGATGAGGTGAAAGCCAAGATGGAGGAAATAAAGGGAGAAACGAACGCGAAGATTGAGGAGGCCAAAGGGGAAGCGAAGGCCCTAACGGAAGAGGCGAAAGGGAATAAGATGAATGCCGCGATGGAACGGGCGAAGGGGAAAACAAAAGCAGCCGGAGAGAGGATGAAAGGCACCGCGAAACAACTGAAGGCCAAAGACAGAGTAAATCGATCGGGAGTCTATCCGCTAAAACCCTGTGGAGATGTAATCTCCACAGGGTTTTTCATTCGGAGCGGACAACATGAGTCAGCAGTCATTTCCACTGTCATCGGTGTGCATCCGATGATTCACGAGAGCTGGCTCCCTAAGCCAATCGAAGATCGATTGACCACGCATCTCTCATCGGCGTAGCATAACAGCCTGACGTTCCAGTGACGGTGGCTGCTGTCCCTTCCGCACGCTTCTACATGCCGCCTGCGCGCCGGATCTCACACAGTCCCCTTCACTCCTACGCCGGATTCCTTGTCAGAGAGAATCATTGCCCCAGTATGGATCCTTTGGAACGAGGGTCCTCATGGTGATTGTCAGCCGCCGAGTGCTCCTTCCCTTCTTGGCGCCGCCCCTTGCGCCTTCTGTCTTCTCTGTAATTCCACCGAACCCCATTCAGGCCGGTGACTCTCCGTCCTTTCTATCGGCTACCGCGCCTGCTGGAGGATTTCTGCACTGTTTATCCCGGATCGGGAAGGGAGCCATAAACGGAAGGGGGGCGCGCCAAAAATCGCACTGAACATCCGGACATGAGAGGAGGATCTGATCATGACTTTTCAGACACCCGTGACTGATCGCATTCTCGGCCAAGTACAACGCACGCATGGGTGTGATCTGGATATGTTGACGAAGAGTCTCTCTGACTTGTCCTGGAGCCAGGTCTTTCTTGAAGTTGATCGGCTGAGCCGGGATGGACAAGTGCAGGTGACGCTCGACCCCGAAGGTCGCTACATGATCCGGCTGCCGAATCACAATAAAGAACCCGAGACCCGCTACGTCCGGTCCTGATTATACTGGGGGTCTAAGCATAGGGCCACAAAGAATCGGACAAGCCGATCTATATGCGCTGGCTACAGTGGCAGGTTATGATGCTGGACCTCTCACTTTACCCTAAGGAGAGCAGTCAGACTGTCCTTCACTACGCGCATGTAAATATTCCTTCCACTAGCGCACGTTGACCGTAATACGTATGTCTCGCCAGCTCGGCCGGGCGGACGCTGGACTGATAGCTCCCACTGCGCGACCGTCGAGGGAATCCGACAGCTTCCGACCGGTGAAGGCTCCGTGATCCTCTGGGGTACGTGCCCGACCAAGGCTACCCCCTCCTTTTTTTGGGTTATAGTATTCCTATGCCATCCCGGCTTAACCGGCACACTCCCACGCCCCTTCGTCGACGAAAACGGCGCGGGCGCCGGATAAAGCTCGCCTCGCTCCGGCGTTTCGTACGCGCCCGTTGGCGCATGTTCCGTAAGGTCACGAAGGCCGTGCTGGCCTCGCCACCGACCGTGCGCACCGTCGTGATTCTGGCGGCTATCCTCATATGCTGGCTCGGCGCCAACTGGACCTATCACACGTTCAACAAGCCGAGCGAGGTTTTCTTTCCCTTAGACCGCTCACTCAACAAGAGCCCCGCCGAGACGTGGAAACAATACGGATCGCTGTTCCGCGAGCATGCGACGGCGGTCATCACCCCGGAATTGCTGGCTGCACTGGCGCAGGTCGAGGGGGGAGGGAACCCGGTGGCGCGGACCTACTGGCGATGGCATCTGTCGTGGAATCCCTTGGATTGGTACCAACCGGCGTCGAGCGCGGTCGGTATGTACCAGATCACCGACGGAACATTCCAGGAGGCGACGCGCTACTGCATCCACGACCATATGGTGGTCGAGGACGGCCCCTGGCACGATCCACAATCATGCTGGTTCAACAGCCTCTACCAGCGTGTCGTGCCAAGCCATGCCATCGAGTTGACTGCGGCGGGGCTCGATCGCCGCGTCGCACAGACAGTGGGAACGCGACAGATCGGCCCGGTCACTCTCCAGCAAAAGCAGGATCTGGCTTCCGTCATTCACCTCTGTGGAGCGGGAGCCGGCCACGCCTTTGCCGCACGCGGCTTTCGACCGGCTCTCCACCAACGATGCGGCGACCATGACGTGCGAGCCTACCTCTCACGGGTCAATGCAATGAAGCAGCAGTTCGCCAAACTGGCGTCCGACGGCAAACGACTTCGGCTCGTCAACCCTCGCTGACCACGATCGCGCTCACGACTCGCACGGGTGGAATCTTTTCTTCCCATCAGCTGGCTTGGTTTGGCCTCCACTGCACGCGTCTATCAGACTGATGTCCTTCCAAGCTTGCTGGCCTTCTCCCTGGAGGACGCACCTGTTTGGTCTCCTACTGCGCGCGTTCCACGAGGCGCCTTCTGAGGCCGCGCGTTGCGCGAGCACAGGAGACCAACAGGCTGCCCTCCCGTACTCCTTTCCGAACTCAGTCACCTACTCTCCACAGGGTGGCCTGGTCGATCCTCAAATGCGCGCGTCGAACGAGCACCTTCTGAGTGTGCGCGTTCCGCGAGCAGGAGGACGACCAGGCTACCCTGTCTCTCTTCTATTCGAAGAACTTCCTCACCCCCGCCTTAATCTGATCCAACCCCTGGCGCAAGTCGGTTTCAAGCACATCCGCCTTGGCTTGCACCACCACGCGCTTAGCCTTGAGTTGGTCCTTGTACAACACCAGCTTGGCGAGCAGCTCCTCTTTTTTTGATTCCAGCGTGCCTTGCTGCTTGGCTTTCTCGCTTTCAAACCGGTCCTTGAGGACCTCATACTCGGCTTCGAGTATGCTCGTCCGGTCCACGAGATCTTCCCACACCTTGCCCGAGTCGAACGCGGCTCCTTTCAGTTTCTGCTCCGCAATGGATTCGAACTCGTTCAGAGCCTTGAGAGTCTTCGCCCTCTGTTCCTCGAACGTGTCGCGGGCGTCCGCCTTGCCGAGGGCCAATTGGACTTGAAGATGTTCGAGCTTGGCCTGCACCTCAGTCTTCGCCTGCTCTGCCATCTCCTTCGACTTCTGCACTTCGCCCTGAACCTGTTTGAGCAGATCCCGCAACTGCTGCTTTCGCTGCTCCAGCCGCTGCATGGCCTGATCTTTCGTCTGGGTCAGTTGCGCCTCCAGCGCCAACGCCTGGTGCTCCAGGGCGTCCAATTTCTTGTCAAGCGATGCTCTGAATTCCTTGATTCGCGACATAAGATCCTCCTCTCTGTGAAATGGAACCTACAAACCTGCTACGTTCTGCCGAGCGTGGTATTAGATCGCAGCTCTCTTCTCTATGCATAACAGTCTCTGCCGTTCGTGCTTCACGAAAGACTCCGGCCATTTTTTGTGTCCCCCAGCCACCCCTTCCGACAACAATGCCGATCGCATGGCTTTACTTGGCGAGGGTCCGCACATAGGCCAGCACGTCTCTGCTCTCTTCATCAGAGAGGCGGACATTCCAAGGCGGCATGTTCGGCTTCCCGTCATGAATAGTCTTGAGCAGCTCGGCATCGGATTTCTTCCTGGTCGACGGTGATGTGAGGTTAGCCGGGTCCGGCCCACGAAGAAACCGGTACCCGTCCCCTCCGCCTTCGGGCCCGTGACAACCGGTACAGTACCTGACAAACACGGTTTTACCACGCGCCACATCGCCGCTCTGGACCTTGGGTTCAGCGTATCCCTGCACCACAGCCCCAAAGAGAAGACCGCTCACAAACCCGAACGTTGATACCCCGAGTATCCAGCTCCGCTTCATGTGTCCTCCCGCTCGGTGTTGCCATACCGGCTGAACGCAATCTGAGCCCTGCCTTCGGCCCGCACAAGTCTACCCGATCACTCCGGCAAGAGCATATCCCTGACGGCTTGCCGGAACGATACCCCATCAGATGGCGAAGCTCAACAGATGTGCAGCGGAGCCTTTAATGCTCCATCCAAGCTTGCTCATCATCCTTCCCCTCCAAGTATGCGGCGGCTGGAAGGGATGGGCACGGAGGTGGCGACATAGCGGGAGATAGTGCCTAGTGGCAGTAACAGAACGCGTGCGACGACATCGCGCCGTTTCGGCGCAGTGTCATACTCTTATGATGCTCCCTCCAAGCTCGCTCGCTATCTCCTATAAAGGGGTGGGCTCGTGGGTCCTCAACTGCGCGCGTCGAACGAGGCCCTTCCGAGGGCGCGCGTTCCGCGAGCACGGAGGACCCACGAGCCTGCCCCGTCACACCCACTCCGGCGCATACTCCTTCCCCGCTTCTTTTTCTGCGAACCATCGATACAGGGCCGGCAAGACCACCAACGTGAGTGCCGTTGATGTGAAGAGGCCGCCGATGACGACGGTCGCAAGCGGCCGCTGCACTTCGGCTCCGATCCCCTGCGCGAGTACCAACGGCAGCAGGCCCAGCAGCGTCGTCATCATCGTCATGACGACGGGGCGAAGCCGGAGGACGCAACCGCTGACGATAGCCTGGTCCATCTGCGTGCCTTCATTGCGCAACTGATTGATATAGGAGACCAGCACGATCCCGTTCCCCACCGCAAGGCCGAATAGTTCGATAAAGCCGATGGAAGCCGGCAGGCTCAGATACTGCCCGCTCAGCCACAGAGACACGACGCCCCCGATCAAGGCGAAGGGGAGATTCATAATGATCAACGTCGCGTAACGGAGTGAGTGAAAAGCCCAGAAGAGCAGAAAGAACACGAGCCCCAGCGTAATAGGCACCACGATCAACAGCCGCGCGTTGGCCCGCTCCATGTTCTCGAAGGCTCCACCCCACGTGACGGTATACCCTTCGGGCAAGCGAACCTGTTCTGCCAGTTTCTTCCGCCCTTCATCCACGACGCTGCCGATGTCGCGCCCGACGACGTTGAAGCCGATGTAGATGCGGCGTTTCACGTGCTCCCGGCTGATGCTGAACGGCCCTTCGCGCATCTCGATTGTGGCAAGCTCGCTCATCGGGATCAGCGCGCCGGACGCAGACTTCACCCGATCTCTCCGATGGTGCCGATACTGTTGCGTTGCAGTTCCGGGAACCGAAGCGTCAATTGAAACCGCCGCTCGCCTTCGTAGACATGGGTCACCGCCTTGCCGCCGATCGCGGTGGTCACGATCTCCTGCACGTCGGCCACGTTGATGCCGAAACGGGCAATCTTCTGCCGATCGATGTCGACCGTCAGATAGGGCTGGCCGGCGATCTGCTCGACTTTGATGTCTTTGACGCCGTTGATCTGCTGCATCAAGGCGGCAATCTCCTCCGCCTTGTCGTGCAGCACATCGAGATCCTCCCCGAACAGCTTAATCGCGCATTCCGCCCTGACGCCGGAGATGAGCTCGTCCACCCGGTGTTGAATCGGCTGGCTCATGAGCACGGAGATGCCTGGGATCTCCGCCAACTTTCTCCGGATGGCGTCGGTCAATTGCGGCTGAGTTGTCGCCGTCTTCCATGTGCTCCGATCACTCAGGGACACGATTGGTTCGCTCTCGTTCAGTTCCTCCGGCCCTACAGCGATCTCGGGCCGGCCGATCTTGCTCACGGCCATCCGGACTTCTGGAAACTCCAACATGACCTTATGGGCTTGTTTCTCCATCTCGATGGACTCCGGCAGCGAGACGCTCGGCAGCCGAACAATCTTGGGCGTCAGAGTGCCTTCTTCGAGTAGTGGGATGAACTCCCGTCCCACAAATGGAACGAGGGCAAGGCTGCAGAGCACGATCGCTGTCGAGCCGCCGAGCACGAGACTGCGATGCCGGAGGGTCCAGGTGAGCACCGGCACATAGCGCTGTTTCATCCAACGCGTGAGGCGCGTTTCTTCCGGATGGTCTCCGCGCAAGATCAGCGATGCGAGCACCGGCGACAGGGTCAACGTGACCACGACCGAGGCCAGGAGAGCGATCACCAACGTGTAGGCCAGCGGCGCGAACATCTTCCCTTCCATGCCGTGGAGCGTCATCAGCGGCAAAAACACGACGCTGATGATCAGAATGCCGAACAGGATCGGCCGGCCCACTTCTTTCGTGGCCTGAAGAATCACCTCCGACGTGCTCTTCCTCGTTGCGCCATGGTTCTGCGCCAGGTGCCGATAGACGTTTTCCACCACGACCAGCGACCCGTCCGCGATCTCGCCGATGGCGATGGCCAGTCCGCCGAGCGTCATCAAGTTGGCCGAGAGCCCCAGCCGCTGCATCACGATGAACGTGATCAAGGGGGTGACGATGAGCGAGACCGTCACCACGACGGCGCTGCGGACGTGGCCCAGGAAGAAAAAGAAGACGAAGATCACCAGCACGATCCCTTCGATCAATGCATCCCGCACCGTATTGATCGCCGCCGTCACTAATTCGATGCGATCGTAGAAGGGCAGGAGCTTCGTGCCTGAAGGGAGGATATTGTTCTGCTGAAGATCTTCCACCTTGGTCTTGACCGCTTCGACCACCTGACGCGCATTGCCCCCGCGAATCATGAGCACGGTGCCCGCCACGACCTCCCGCTCGCCGTTGAGCACCACTGCCCCAAGGCGGACGGCGTGGCCGATGCGGACTTCCGCGACATCACGAACGAAGACCGGCGTGCCGCCGGACTCTTTCACGATGATGGACTCGATATCGTTCATTGTCTTGATCAGGCCCAGGCTGCGGACGATCGCGCGTTCCGCATGGCGCTCCAGCACATTGCCGCCGGCATTGGCATTGTTCTTTGCCACCGCGTCGTAGATATCGTGGAGCGTCAGGTCGAACTTGCGGAGCTTGGCCGGATCGACCAGGACTTGATACTGTTTGACGAACCCGCCCATGCCGTTCACATCGATCACGCCTGGCACGCTCTTGAGCAAGGGGCGCAGGACCCAGTCCTGGAGCGTGCGCTGATCCGTCAACTCCGTCTCGACGATCTTGGGATCGGTCGCCGTCGCATTCGGCCCTTCCACATAATACTGATAGACCTCGCCCAGCCCGGTGCTGACAGGGGCCATGACAGGCTCCAGCCCATCGGGCAATCGCTCCTTCGCCGCCATGATCCGTTCGAGAACCAACTGGCGGGCGAAGTAGATATCGACGTCGTCGTTGAACACGACCGTGATCTGAGAGAGGGCGAATTTGGAAAGGGATCGGATCTCCGCTAAACCGGGCAGGCCGGTCATCTGGAGTTCGAGCGGATAGGTGATGAATCGTTCGACTTCGACCGGCGAGAGACCCGGCGCCTCGGTCAGCACCTGCACCTGGATGTTCGTCACGTCGGGATAGGCATCGATCGGAATAGACTGAAAGGCGAAGACGCCGGCGACGGACAACAGGCAGGCCAGACCCAGGACCAGGATCCGTTGCCGCAGCGAAAATTCCAGAAGAGAGGCAATCATAGCGTCGGTTCGATCTTGTGCCGTTCCATCTCAGACTTGAGCACGAACGATCCCTTGGTCACAACCTGCTCGCCGGCGCTCACCCCCTCCAACACCGTCACCACCTCCCCTGCTCGCTTCCCACCTTGACCGTTCGCACTTCGAAGTCGTTCGTCCCCCGCTGAACAAACACTATCGTACCGGTCGGGCCGTTTTGGACTGCCTCGAGCGGCACAGTCAGCGCATCCGGGGTCAACGCCGCATAGACGAGGACGGTGGCGAACATTTCCGGTTTCAGCAGCCGATCAGGGTTCAGCACCGTCACCCGCAGGCGCATCGTACGGGTGGCCGGATCGAGCACATCCCCGATGTAGGTGATCGTTCCCGGAACGATCGCATGGGGATAGGCGGACACAATCACATTGACCTTCTGGTCCTTCCGGATGAACTGCACGTCCTTCTCCGGCACGTTGCCGACCACCCACACATCCGAAAGATCCGCGACGGTGAAGAGCTTCTGCTGCGTCTCGACCACCTCGCCCCTCGTGATATTGCGCATGATGACCCGGCCGTCGAACGGCGCACGTAGGGGCACATCGGCCTTGATCGTATCCTCTCGATCCAGCCGCTCGATTTCCTGCCGAGGGACGCCGAGCAGTTCCAGACGATTCCGCGCCTCACGCGCTTCGGCTTGTGCCGTTTTCATCGCAGCCTCGCGACGCTGCAACTCGGCCAGACTCACGACCTTTTGTTCATTCAGGCCCCTGGCACGCTCGTACGCGAGTTTCGCTTCGTACAATTTTGCAGCCGCTTTCAGGTAGGCTCCCTCCGCCACACCAAGGTCCGTACTGTGGAGCATTGCCAGCAAGGCATCTTTCTTCACGTCTTGACCGACATCCACGTGGACCTTCACCACCCGGCCCCTGATGAGCGTGGTCACCTCAGCCAGTTCGTTTTCGTTGGCTTGAACTGTGGCGGGAAATTCCCGAGGTACACGCAACTCCCCACGGGCAACCGGCGCGACCTCGATCACCGTCCGCGCGAGCTCTTCGGAGGTGAGATGGAGCACTCCCGGCCTGTCAGCCACAACCGCCTTCTTGGCCTCAGGCGCTTGGTCGGGAGTTCTCTCGCAGGCAGCGAATCCGACGAAGACAAAGGCGGCAAGGCCGACCGCCAGGATACCTGTTCCGTGCCCCCTGCTCTTCACTCTTGACCACTGTCTGTGTCTCAACACAACACATCCATCGACAGATGTATCCGCCCTGAAGCTCTTGGCCTCATAATCACACCACCCCGCCAATGAACCAGCAGGAGGTGTGCCGCAGAAAACTCGTGATATTAGAAGAGAAAATAGACGATCTAGGAGCCTTTTGCCACGGTAGCAACGGAAGACCGTGGTGAAATGCGACAGTAGCGACAGCAGAGGCGGATCGCTGAGCAGAGAGCATGACCACCGCGCTAGGCTAACGCGATCTCGACAAGGGAACCGAGAGGGCGACACTCACCCCTCTCATGAGCTTGAAAGTTCTCAGCTAACAGCACAGAGAACTACCCCGGTCTCGTAGCATTTCAGGACAGATGACCATCGCCATTGCCCCATAATGCCACGAGCACGGGTCCGAATCTTCTCATCCTCTACCATGCTGCGCGCTAACTCCTCTGTTCTTCACACGTTTGCATCATCGCCCCGCGAAGCATTCATGGCATTTCCCTTGCTCATCTTACTTTTCATGCGAACCAGACACACATCTATTTCTGCCGAGCGAGGGAGGTGGCTATGCCGATCCTGAAACGACTTCAGAGTTATCTCGATACGAACAAGATTCCCTATGAAGTGGTCAGTCACCCAAAGGCCTACACAGCGCACGATGTGGCGCAGACGCTGGATGTGGCGGGAGACCTCGTTGCGAAAGTCGTCGTGGTAAAGGCCGATCAGTATTTCGTGATGACAGTGCTCCCCTCAACCTGGCGCGTAGATTTGAAACGATTGCGAGATGTACTGGAAGCCCGCGACATCCGATTAGCGACAGAAGCCGAGTGCGCGAATCTGTTCCCCGATTGCCAAGTGGGAACGATGCCACCCTTCGGGAATCTCTACGGCGTGGAAGTGTATGTGGATCGGCTCCTGACGGAAGACGAATCCATCGTGTTTGAAGCCGGGACGTACGTCGGCGCGATCAAGCTACGGTACCAAGACTTTGCCGATCTCGTTTGCCCGAAGGTCGCCGCGTTTCATCACGAACCGTCGAAGATCGAGAGCTAGCAGCCGAAACAGAGGAACCAGAGTTCCGGCTCCCGTGAGCGATTAGGTTATTAGAAAAGAGGATGATGGGGAGCGCTTGCCGGTGGCACATGATCGGCTACCCGTCCCGCATTTCCGAGGAATCGCCAGGCCCCTTCCTCTTTGACGAGGTAGTGCACCTCGCGCGCCCAGCTATCAATAGTGATGGGCTTCGCTGTCTGTTTCTCCGTCCCGTGGAGCACTCCGGTGCAAGTCACATAGGCTTTTCTGACGCCGTCGGCCTGGACCAATTTCAGCTCGGTGAAGACATGAGATGAGCTGATGTCCTGGTAGTGTAGGAAGACTTCTTCCCATACTCGTCGCACATCCGATCTTTTCAAGCCATGGTAGTTGTAGCTCGTGGCGTAGAACTTCATGAGTCTTTCGAGATCAGCGCTCTTGACTGCCGCTTCCGCCTCATTGAACGCTGCCACCAGCTCCTGGATGATCGGCTGATCGGCATCCGCACCTACTCCCGGTGAAAATTCCACGGCTGCGGCAACGGGAGTCGGCGGCCGGCATTGGGTCAGGATCAGGGCTCCCGTCAGAATCAGTATGATCTTGAGCATGCCTCTTCGCTTCATGCCGATAGCATACGCAATGCTGATGCCACCGCGATTCCTATCGTGAGAGTCCTCCACCCGGAAGCGAAGATCACGCACGAAGCCGCGATCGGGAGCTCGGATAAGAAGAAATTAGAAACCTTGATGGCAAGAGGGCTCAGCCCCGAACAGGCCGTCGAACTCATCGTGAGCGGGATTCTGCGATAGCGTGGAAGATGTGTGCCTTCGCTGGCTATGAAGTCGGGAAAATCCGCTTCCGCCGGACCGTCTGGATATGCTGGAGGGTCGTTTCCGGATCTCTCACGCCACGAAACTCCATCACCTCATCGCTACGAGCAGATGTAAAGACAATCGTCCCAATTCCTAAGAGCCGCGCGAGCGGCCCTTGCTTTATGGTCGTCTCACTGATGTGTTCAATTGCCATCGCCTGAATCTCTCGCCCGGTGAATGCATTCTTGATCAGCACCCGCTGTGACGTCGCCTCGTAGCGCACCCAGTAACGCGATGCCAGCGCCACGACCACAAGCGCAACAGCCCCAATCACCCACAGCGCCGAACCAGGGAGTGTCGCCTGCCAGAGCAACGCCCCACGCAAAGCCGCTATAAGACTCATCACATAAAGCCAAACAAACTGATTCCAGGACACATACGTCTGCCAGAGTACCGGATCCTTTGCCTCATCTGACTCGATCATCTTAGTGCCCCTGTTCCCCAGTGGCAGCATAGCAGAGCCTGAGAGCCCAATCTTCTGCGCTTTCGACAAGCCATCCCGAATCCAATTTGCGGAGATATGACGTACCCAAGGCTCTGAGTACACAGCACGACCGCTGTCGCCCTTTGCAACGGGGGCATTCTGAGGGTTGAGGCACCTTGCCCGGCAATCGGAAGCGAACCGCCTCTTTTATTTTCGTTCCCGCACTATACACTCTAGCTCTCTCACCATTCTCCCGAGTAGGGCCCTGCCACAGCTTGACGGCATGTCGCTTGCTCTATGGTAACTTTGGGGATGCGGGTGAGCCTCTCTGAGGAATATCACAGAGTAACATCGTCGATGTGAACCACGCTCACGCGCGCAACAAAGGAGGAATCCCATGTCCGTCGCAAAGATCATCGAGTTGAGTGCTGAATCGCCGAAGAGTTTCGAAGACGCCATTCAAGACGGAATCAGTCGGGCATCCAAGACCATCCACGGGATCAAATCGGCTTGGGTGAAGGAGCAACACGTGGTGGTCGAAAACGGCAAGGCCGTCTTGTTTCGCGTGGATATGAAAGTTACGTTCGTGCTGGATTGACGAGTCACTAGGATAACCGCGCGAGGGTGACGAAACGGGTAAGGGTTGCTCTGGTTCATCTGGTCTGTCTGGTTCAACTAAGCAAATGAGACAAACCAAATAAACCAGAGCAACCAGTCCGACCTCGCACGCCTTAGCCTTATGAAGTAACTTTCATTAGACTCCACACTCAGCATCAGCAAGGAAACTGCCCACCTTCCCATATCTTGTGTCTTGCATCGCGGATACCAAGGAACTATGATAGCGTAGATCTGTTAGCATTATTTGCTTGCCGTCCCAGAGGTGCATCGTGAACCTCGAAAAACCAGGACGAGCCCCACAAACTTTCCCAATGAGCCCGCCCGCTACCTGTAGACACAGCCGGATGATCTCCGATTGCGTCTCGGAGGAGGAACACAAGGCCGGCAAGGTGCACTGTGTTGAGTGTGGAAGCGTCATTCCCGATCCACACCTCCAACGGGAATCCAAGGGAACGTAGTCCCTCTCCCACCGGTTTTTGTGACCATCAAACTTCTCGCATCAGAAACGGTACCTCTACATTTGCTGAGGTATTTGGCAACAGTGGCCTGACTGGTCACTGACCCAAAACTCCTCAACCTGCCGGATGGCGTAGCTCTTTCTCCGATGCTCTAAGCCTGTAAGTCCCTGTACTACCGAACTTCTCCCACTACCATCCGGCACCACCATCCCGTGGCACCGACGATGCACTTCTGTTCCTCCAGCAGCGCGTTCTCCTGCCCCATAGGTGGTGCATGACCCAACATCAACATACGACCGTAGAAGAACTATTAATCGACATCGTGCACAGAACCCACGGCTGCGACCTCGAAGAGGTTATGCGTCAATCCGCTAATCTTACGTGGAACCAAGTATTTCTCGCAGTCGACCGTTTGAGCCGAAGCGGCGAGGTCATGCTTATGCCCAGAGGCCGTGGCATGTATAAATTGACTTTTCCGGAACGGCAGGAAGATCCTCCCGATCGATACTCACTCCCATCTTAATCACAAGGAGATTTATCATGTCTGATTTAACCCGTTGGCAACCGGTGATGACGCGCTGGAATCCCTTCAAAGATTTGGAGGATATGGAGAAACGCCTCTCGACGTATTTGGGTCGCCCCGCTGTTCGGACCGAGGCCGGGAAGGAAGCCATGACCGTCGCCGAATGGTCGCCGCTGGTCGACATTACAGAGGACGAGAAGGAATATCTCATCAAAGCGGACCTGCCGGAAGTGAGGAAAGAAGACGTCAAACTGACGGTCCAGGACGACGTGATGAGCATCTCCGGAGAGCGGAAGTATGAAAAAGAGGAAAAAGGGAAGAAATACCACCGTGTCGAGCGGGCGTACGGAAGCTTTATGCGGACCTTTACCCTGCCGGAAGATGCCGACGGCAGCAAGGTCAGCGCGGAATACAAAGACGGGGTCTTGAAAGTACGCCTGCCCAAGTCGGAGAAGGCGAAGCCGAAATCGATCGAGGTGAAGGTCTCCTAAGACTGGCTGAAGGAGGTGTGCGATGTTCCGACATCCCTCACTATCTTGACCTTCCTTGGGACATTCATTGGCATCGCGTCACCACGGGGCCTCATCGTCATCTGTGGTGGCTGATCGCGCTCCTGCTGCTGCTCGCCACGTTCCTGATCGGCGTCGGCGTCACGAGGGAATCATCTAGCCGCTCCCGCAGTGAGATCGACGGCAGCGAGAGAAAGAAGGAGCGTGGGTGATGTTCCACAATCGCGAAGAAGCGGGCCGGCAACTTGCCGATGAGCTGAGTCACTATCGCAACGATCCGCGGGGTTGATTCTCGCGCTTCCTCGAGGCGGAGTGGCCGTGGGCTATCAGCTCAGCCTCGCCCTCCATCTCCCGCTCGATGTGTTTATTACGCGCAAGATCGGTGCGCCGGACAATCCCGAATATGCGATTGGAGCGGTGGCCGAGACGGGATCGCACTCTCTGAATCAAGAGGCGGTCAGCTCGTTTGGCATATCCCGGTATGAGCTGGATCGCTTGATTCATGTCCAAGAGCACGAGATCGCCCGGCGCAAGGACCTGTACCGGCAGGGACGGCCGCTCCCGCAACTCACGGGCCGCACCGTGCTCTTGGTTGACGACGGCATCGCCACAGGCTCGACGTTCATGGCCTCGGCGCTTGCCATTCGCAGTTTGCAGCCTCGCCGTCTGGTGGGAGTCATTCCGGTCGGACCCCCCTCGACAATCCGTGAAGTGCGATCCTATGTGGACGAACTGGTGGTCCTCATGGCACCGGAGCCGTTCTACGCCGTAGGAAATTTCTTCACCGACTTCACACAAGTCGAGGATCGCGACGTAATACAGTATCTCAACCTGGCCGAGGAGGCGATGCTCGAACGCACGCCCTCGTCACCGGCCTCATAAGACGTCCTTTCAGCCAAAGAGGATGCGCCTTAACACGTCCACCCATTCCAAGATCCGTCAGGATTGAGAACTGGTCAGGCATTTCGACGACCCAGCGAACTACGAGTACCAATTGACAGCTGGTACGAAGAAGTGCATTATCTAATGCTTGAGTGCGGCGCCTGGCGCATTCGCGAAAATCCGGCGAAACGCCACGAGCCTTGCCGTTCGGCACAGCACCGCACCCGTTATTCTGAAGAGGCGACAATGAGAATCGTAGCTGGCGTGGATTGGTCGGACGAAGCCTTTGCCGCCGTGGAACAGATCGGCCTACTCTACCGGCCGGACGAAGTCGTGCTCGTACATGGCGTGGATCTGGGAATGTTTCAGTATCCCATCGTCGCCGAAGCAGTCAATCTGCAAGGGTACGACGAATTCCGCCATGCCATGACGGAGGCCGGTCGCCAGGCCCTTGAACGCTGCCGCACCCTGCTGCCGGCTGAGATTCCCTCCATCCGCACGTTGTGCGATGTCCAGCACCCGACCGCCTTCATTCTCGACAGCGCCGCCGCTGTGAAAGCCGACCTCATCGTGGTAGGCACGCACGACCATAGCCGAGTGACGGAAGTGTTTGCCGGCAGCATTTCGCACCGTGTCCTGCTCCATGCCACGGTGCCGACCTTGATCGTGAAAGGGAAAGCTCGCCCCGTCACCCGCGTCCTCATGGCGGTGGAAGGCCACGAGGATGCGATCCGTCTGCACACATGGCTGACGTCGCACCCCTTCAAGAACCCCGTCGAGGTCACGATCCTCTCGGTCGTCCCTCGCTCCACATGGTCGACCCGCATGTCATGGTGGGACTCGAAGACTGGTCTGAGCAAAGTAAGCGACATGCTGAACAGATCGTGAACGACACGGCCCGAGCGTTGGCGAGCCCGCACTTTACGGTGTCTACCGAGGTCCGCCTGGGCGATCCCGTGACGACGATGTGCGAGTGCGGAAGCCACCCGACCTCATCGTGGTCGGCTCCCATGGACGCAAAGGGCTCGATCGTTTCTTGCTGGGCAGCGTGTCGCACGGAATCGTGCATCGGGCCGGCTGCTCCGTGCTCGTGGTGCGCTGACCGCCCGACGTTCCCGGAATCGACCGTCCTCAACGATTCGCTCCTGAAAGGATGCAGAGCCATGAACGTTCGATTGATACTGAGCGTGCTGTTCCTGGCGACGGTATGCAGCTCATGGGTCGCCGCACAAGCGGTGCGCGGGAACCCTCAAGCCGGCCAGATGGTGTATGAGAAGAATTGCCTGCGTTGTCACGGCGAGAAGTTAAATGGGGCCGGGCCGGAGGGAGAGTATCTGATCGTACGCCCTACGAACCTCCAGTCCATCACCTCGCGGCGTCAAAGCTCCATCGGGAGCTCTTGATCACGATCTCCCACGGAGCAGCCTTCACCCCCATGCATGGGTTCCGGGAGAAGCTGACCGACCAGCAAGTGATGGATGTGCTGGCCTATGTGCGGATGATGGCGCCGTTCGACCCGCTCAGTTGACGGGCTTTCCAGCGGCGGAGACATGATCGCACACAGGCTCTTCGTCCTAACGCTCCTCCTGACCGCTCTGACCTGCCCGCTCGCAAGCGCAGCAGTTGAGCTTGCGAGTGAGCAGCCGGACATCAATGTCTTTGTCCGTCAAGGCTGACCGCATTGCACGGAACCCGAGAAAGTTATCGAACACCTTCAGCGCGACCGGCCAAGA
>CAWGSC010000007.1:0-89187 GCA_963825145.1 uncultured Nitrospiraceae bacterium | reverse complement strand
AATTGCTAAACATATATTCGAAAGCTCGATGGCAACCTTCAATGCAGGCAAACATCCTCCTCACATCATTATCTATGTTGAAGAGGCTCATAACCTCATCGGTAAAGGCGAGGAATTGACAGAGACCTGGCCTCGGATCGCAAAGGAAGGAGCTAAAGCACGGATTGCTACCGTTTATGCCACGCAAGAGGTGTCCTCCATTCATCCAAACATCTTGTCCAATACTGAGAATATTTTTGCGTCGCACCTCAATAATGAGAATGAGCTGAGTGAATTGGCGAAGTTTTATGACTTCCGAGACTTTGCGAAATCAATTATCCGGGCTCAAGATGTCGGGTTTGATCGAGTGAGACACTATCGAATCCATTCGTGATTCCCGTTCAGATAGACAAATTCGATCCGGAGAAAGAAAAACAGAGAGTTGCTGGTAGTAGTAAGTCCTGAGCCCATGTTCGAACTGCTTTACGATCATGCCATTTGAAGGCGAACCGAGCAGCGCAACCGCACATCAAGATTTTATTCGATAAATCCCGATGTGGCGGAGTTCCTTAAGGCCTGTGAGTCTGAACCCCTCCCGATGGTCAAGAGATGGCTCGGCTAAGGACCCTATTTGAGCCCTACTCTGTGCAGGAGGCCGACCACCATCCTGTCGAGTTTGCACTAGCGACTGATGGCAGCTTCTATGAAAGTCAGATCGATCCACGAATTCCGAGACACGGGCTTGCTATGTGAAGGTATCAACTGTCTTGCTCGACATGTCGGTCTTTCGCTCCTTACTCGACGACGAAACCCGATTGGTTGATCCCTTCAAGGTGGCTAAGCTGAAGGACCAGAACAATGCCCTTACCATCGTCCTCCCGAGTTCGAACCTTCGTCTGAAAGGTGAGAAATCACCGCGCTCAACGTTTCGCAAGCAGCTTGAAACATTTTTTCTCTCCGATCGCACACGTTTTGATGCAAAAGACGAAGCGACATCGTTGGCAGCCACCTATGCCGAGTTGGCCACACTTCGCAAGGATCATTCGGGACCACCAGGAACCGTCAAGGTCCATAAGTGCGCCAATCCTGACTGCGGAGCCGAAAATCATTATCTGACCTTCGGAAGCCTTACCTTTGTCCCACTTGTGGTGACCCTATCTTCATCACCGATAGCCTGCGCCTCTGGGAAGAGGTTGGTGACCTAAAGTCCAGCGTGGAAGCGTCCTCTCGCTTGATGATCTATCTGGAGCACCTTCTGCCAGTTCATTACATCCGGTTCCTACTGAAAACATCGCCGACAGTTCTAGGGAAGACTGCGTTCTTTGTAGATAATCCACTCGCTATTTTTGGTAACGGCGCATGGCTCGCATTCGTGCATCATGCAGTTTTTGCACGGTACGAGGGAGACCCTGAAGACCAAAGGCATTCAACTACCTTTGGTGATTGGCCTCCAAAAGACTGGACAGCTTGTGGACTTTGGCAATCTGATTGCTGACGAACTTACACCGGGAACTTGCTTTGCCGTCACTGATGAGTTTCGCGAGAAGTATGCCGGTACGGCAGCTTGAAGAACGGCTTCGGCAGGGAGTCCTACTATGGCCAAGACTTCTATGTGAAGACTCACAGTGGGAAGCTGTTTGTCCTGTCTCTTCCGTATCCTTTTCTTTCAAAGGTTGCACCAGGCTTCGACTTTGATTCTGAAAAATCGAGGCGTGGCAACTATATCGATTTGGCAAGAGCTTGTGCGCTTATCGAAGAGGTCGAAACTATCTTGGCGAATGCCGTGCCAATCGCTCTTGCTCATCGGTACACCGCAATCAGTTTGGTGCCCAGTGGCAGAATTCTCGATATTCTAGGGAAATCGTTGGTTGGCTGAGGAAAGTAGATTCCTTGAAACCGGACAGTCACCTGGGAAGAGAAAAAGGGGACGGGCTACTTTGTTGAGGCCGGATCTTTTGTTGCTGTGAATTTCTCTCGCGTCCCTCGCGACAAGCAGCACGGGCAGAGACAAGAGGCTTAGACTCGACGATCAATGAGCCGGTCATGTTCGCGTGACCTTTGCTCCGGCAGATATAGAGATAGGTTCCTGCTGGAGGAGCCATGACGACTCGGTAAGAGAAAATGTGCCGGGAGTCTTTGTTATGGAGCCATCTTCAACTTTGCAATTAGACAGTTACTTCACGAGAGAAGAAACAAAGGTATCCGGGCCATTTTCTATAGATCGATCCCGACATCATCGCCCAAGAAATCGTCGACGACCTCGAAGCCGCCCTCGAACAATTCCGGCTGATTGCGAATGACCTTGGTAGTGACACTTCAGAGAAAGTGACCTGATGCGCGCTTCCTTCCCCCTGGCTGCATTGCTGGTCTTCTTCGGGGCTCGATTCCATCCACCACATCGGAGAACGGGATGATTATCAAAGATACCGAGTCGGTTGATATCCACACTTCCACTGGGCCCATGCGCACGTACCTCTTTCGGCCGGTGGCTGAGGGGCGGTATCCGGGCCTGGTGCTGTTTTCGGAGATCTTCCAGGTGACGGGGCCTATCCGGCGCGCTGCGGCGATGTTGGCGAGCCACGGATTTGTGGTGGCGGTCCCGGAGATTTACCACGAGCTGGAGCCGGCCGGAACCGTGCTGGCCTATGACGAGGCCGGCGCCGAGCGCGGCAACCGGCACAAGATCACCAAGACCCTGTCGAGCTACGACGCCGACGCGCGTGCGGCGCTGGACTTTCTCAAGTCCTCACCGCATTGCACGGGCAAGCTGGGCGCGATGGGGATTTGTCTTGGGGGACATTTGGCGTTTCGTGCGGCGATGCAGCCTGACGTGCTGGCCACCACCTGTTTCTACGCGACCGACATCCACAAGCGCAGCCTGGGAGAGGGCATGCACGACAACAGCCTGGACCGGATCGGCGAGATCACGGGTGAGCTGCTGATGATCTGGGGCAGGCAGGACCCACACATTCCCCGCGAGGGACGGGCGCTGATCTACAACGCGCTGAGTGATGCCGGCGCGCATTTCCAATGGCATGAGTTCAACGCCGCACACGCCTTTCTTCGCGACGAAGGTCCCCGCTACGATCCGGCTGCGGCCAGGATCTGCTACGACATGGTGCTGGAGCTGTTCACCCGCGCATTGAATAAAGCATAAGGTACACAGCGGCGGGAATCCCTTCTCGCCCAACAGCGTGACGAATCCCTTCAGTCCTACGGTATGGAGGTGAACAATGGCGCAAATTGTGAATTTCGATAAAGTCACCACGCTGCTCCTGCAGCATGGCGAGTGGTATGAGGTCGACCCCGGGACGCTTACTTCAATTCCCGCAGCTGACTTTTTGTCCGGTCACTCTGGAACTACTGCGTTTACCTGGCAAAGCCACGGTGCCCGGTTAGCTTGCCCATGCAGTGCGGTCGTGCTCGTCCGATATTCAACGTGAGCGAGACAACATCGGGGACATTCTCCATTTCGGGAGGTGTCTGCCAGCAGGCCTCCATTATTATTGTGGATTATCCTAACGATACATATACGCCGAGCATGTCGAATCGAATATGCTGAAGATCATTACGTTCTATGAGCCTGATCCTGAAGCCAGTCGCTGAACTGCTCGCGCTGACTACATACGTGCTGTATTCTTCCTAAGCCAGATCGAAGGTTGCCTCCTCACTATGCTGGGCCCCTATCCTTGAGAAACGTATTGCTCCTGTCAGTTCGAGGGGCTAAGGTAGATTTACCGAGTGCCACGCAACCATTCACAAGGAGGTTTTCCTATGAAGAGCTTTATTGGTTTTCTAGCGTTCGCAGCGATCCTCTGTGTTGGGATGACACCCCTGACCTACGCAGCTGAGCAAATGGCAGCGCCTGGCTCCCAGGCTATCACAGGGGACCTGTTGAGGATTGACGGGGAGTTTTATGTGGTGAAGGATGCGTCCGGCAAGGAAGTCCGCTTGCATGTAGACGGAACCTCTAAGCTGGAAGGTACCTTCAAGGCCGGCGACAAGATCGAGGCCCAGGCGTCGGATAAGGGCCACGCGCTGTCCATCAAACCTGCCCGGTGCAGCTTCTGGAATGCCAAAGTAGAGGTCCTACACGGATTGAGCCAGTCTTCGCACTGGCTCAATCCCGTTTACTTTGCAGAATCTGAGTTCAGTCTTCCGGCCAGGTCCACGGGGATTGCGGACTTGAGGTGGGTGATCGCGCCCCGCATCTTACTGTGCACGGGTTCCTTCTCCGCTGCGGAATCAACCGTATTGAGGGCCGCTTGGTGCAAGGCCGCAGCTCCTTCTGCCCGGCCTGATCGCTGCTGTGCGACGGCCGCGTCGGTGAGTAGTTCCGGGTCGTCCGGGGCCAGCGCCAGCGCCTTGCTGTAGGCTTGCACTGCCTTATCCCATTGCTCCAGAGATGCGTAGGCTAGGCCGAGGTTCCGGACGATCGACGGGGCATCCGGTCGGAGTTCGGCTGCCACACTGTAGTGGCGGATGGCAAGCTTCAAGAGATCGGCATCCCCATGAAGCACCATCGCGATGGTCTGTAAGAGATAGCCGGTGGCGAAGGAACGGTTGGCCTCGGGCTCAGCCATGTTGGGGAGAGGCTGTTGGGCTTGGGCCAGCGGAAACGGCGATGGCGACAGGTGCTTCGCGGCCAGCCATTGCCGGATCGCTGGAGCCGGGATCGAGTAACTGATGCCCGACTTCATCATGACGCTTCCGATCGCGACGCCGTGAGAGTCCTTCGCTCGTTCCAGGTAGGGTACGGTCGTGACCACCATGGCAGCCACCTCGCCGGAGTCTGTCCGCACAAGCGGACCCCCGCTGTTCCCGAAGTTGAGAAGACCTGCGGTTTGAAGAAAGTCGACGACTCGCCCGTTAGTCCTCGACGGTCCTTGAACGAGGCCGCTGACCATCGCCGGGATGGTCGAGGCATGCAGCGCAAAGCCCAACTGGAGGATATCCGTGATCCGGGGATAGCCGACGGCGATCACTTCGGTCCCTTCGGGTGTAGGGTCCGCTGCCAGCGCGAGGGGGTCGGCCCATGTGTTCGGGATGCGGAGGACTGCCAGATCCAAATCAGGGTCTACGGCCACGACGTCCGGGGCAGCATAGATCTCTCGATCGAGGACATACACGTACAGACGGGCACTCTCTTCGAGCACATGGGCATTCGTGACCAGTAAGCCACTGGCATCCACGAAGAACCCGCTTCCCAGAGAGATGCTATGAGCGGCATCGTTGATACCGACGATGAGCACGGTCGCAGCTTTGGCGTGGCGGAAGATGTCTTGTCGCTGGCCCGCGTGGGCCGGCTCCAAGACAGTCAAGAGCAAGAACGCTGCAATCAGAACATGATACATAGTGTGGGTAAAGTCTAGCAGAGCAGGGTGGCTGGTCAAATGCTGTGAGCGGGACAATGGATACCGTTGGCCCGGAAAACCGGACCAAGGCAGCGTCAAAGACCCGAAACTTGGGACATTCTCCATAATAAGCATTTATCAGGTCCCCGCCTTGCGGTTTCCTCAGTCCCCCTCCTAGAATGGATAACCCTGCGAGGTTCCCATGCCCTTCTCGATTCGCCCATTCCGTCGCTTCTCTGTGCAATGCGACGTGACGTACAACGTTGGTTCATGCATCGATGCAACGATGACAGCCACTAGGTCATGACCGCGTCTGACAGCCATGATCACGAGCCGGAATGGGCCTCGTGGTCCGACGAGCAGCTCTTGAACCTCCCGATGAGCCAACTCGGTGTCACCCTCGACGGGGCCTTCCTGTCAGCTCAGATCCAGCAACTCTACGCCGAACTCGACGCCCGCCAGCTCCTCTTCCGTCCCCACTGTTGGCTGTCCAACGAATGGTTTACGCCGGATGGGGTGCCGGGGATTGCCGTGCCGTTTTATCTGGCCCATCCGCGCCTCGCGAAACTGGAACTGGACCAGATGCTCGAGGTCGAGGGCGGGACCCCGGACTGGTGCATGCGCATTTTGCGGCATGAGGCCGGCCACGCCATAGAAAATGCCTATCGTCTCCGCCGGCTCCGCCGTCGGCAACAGGTCTTTGGGCGCTCCTCCGAGCCCTATCCCAAATATTACCGCCCCCGGCCCTATAGTCGGAGCTTCGTGCGGCATCTCGATGTGTGGTATGCGCAAAGCCATCCGGATGAAGACTTTGCGGAGACCTTCGCGGTCTGGCTGACGCCCGATTCGACCTGGGCCGACCGCTACAAGGGCTGGCCGGTGCTCAAGAAGCTGGAGTATGTCGAGGCGCTGATGGCAGGGGCTGGCGGCGGTGCCGCCCAAGGTGGTCACGCAGGAGGAGGTCGACCCGCTGCCCGACCTGAAGAAAACCCTACGCGAGCACTACGAGCGAAAGCGCAAGCACTATGGGATTGAACGACCGTCCTTTTACGATCCGGACTTGAAGCGCTTGTTTTCCGATGCCCCGGCCCATGCCGCGCACCTGAGCGCCGCCACCTTCTTGAACCGCTTCCGTAAAGAGGTGCGCCGCAAGGTCGCCGCCTGGACCGGCGAATATCAATATACGATCGATCAGGTCCTGGAGGACATGATTCAGCGGTGCCGGCAGCTCCACTTGCGCCTGCCGCTCGCGGAAGAGCAGGCGAAGTTGGATTTCACGATTTTGCTGACCGTCCACACGATGACCTACTTGCGCAGCGGGCGGCATCAGGTGGCGCTATGAAACAGCTCCGCATCCTCGTCTTGATGCACGAAGATCTGGTGCCGCCGGATGAGCCACCGGCCGGGCAGGATGTGACCACCGCCGAGTGGAAGACGGAATACGATGTGGTCTCCACGCTCCGCAAGTTCGGGCATGACGTCAAGCCGCTGGGGGTCAAGAGCGATCTCGGGGTGCTGCGCTCGGCCATCGAAGAGTGGAAACCGCACATCGCCTTTAATCTACTCGAAGAGTTCGACGGGGTGGCGGTGTACGATCAGAACGTCGTGTCGTATCTGGAACTGCTGCACGTGCCCTATACCGGCTGTAACCCGCGGGGGTTGATGCTGGCGCGAGACAAAGTCCTGTCGAAGAAGTTGTTCTCGTTCCATCGCATCTCGTTTCCTGATTTCATCGTGGTGCCGCAAGGGCGGAGGGTCAAGCGGCCGAAGTGGCTGCCCTTTCCCCTCATTGTCAAATCAGTGACCGAAGAGGCGTCGCTCGGGATCTCGCAGGCGTCCATTGTGCAGGATGACGCCAAACTCAAGGAGCGAGTCGAGTTCATCCACGCAAGCGTCGGGACCGGCGCCCTCATCGAGCAGTACATCGAAGGGCGCGAACTGTATGTCGGAGTGATGGGCAATGGGCAGCTTCACGTCTTGCCTGTCTGGGAGTTGATCATGGACCAGCTGCCGGAGGACGCCCGCCGGATTGCGACCGAACGAGTCAAATGGAGTCGGACGTATCAAGCCAAGTATGGGATTCGGTCCGGCGAAGCCAAGAATCTGCCGGACGGGAAAGCCAAGGAAATTCAGCATCTCGCGAAGCGGGTCTATCGCGCCCTGGGCCTGAGCGGCTATGCCCGCATCGACGTGCGCATGGACGCGGAGGGGCAAGTGTACGTGCTGGAAGCCAATCCGAATCCACAAATCGCACACGACGAAGATTTTTCGGATTCGGCAGAGAAAGCCGGCTATACCTATCAAGAGTTGTTGCAAGAACTACTGCGCATCGGGCTTCGCAGGCAGCCGGCCAACCCGACCCCAAAGAAACCGTCACCCGCGCTGACGTAACGCTATACGGTGGGCGGCCTGCTCATTTTCGATTGCACGTATCGTGTCTTTGACGCGAGACGTGCGAGACATGCTGAATCCCAAGAAAACACTCAGGATCAAGGAGGTCCTATGTCCATTGTGACGGCGGTAGTTCTCTCCATGCTCCTGCTCGCCGTGACCGGCTGCGCAACCTCCAGCCCTCCTTCCGACGCGAAGCAGGAGACGGGCAAGAAAGCTTCCACCAAGAAAGTCATCAAACACGATCAGGAGAGGTCGATGAATGAGGAAAGCATGGAGGCCGTTCGTTAGGCCATGAACCCCTGCGCTTCCAGGGGAATACAGGTGTGAGGAGCCTTTTTCTAGAGATCGTACGCAACATCATCGCCCAAGAAATCGTCGACGACCTCGATGTCTTGTCACCGCTTGTGCGGCGCTCCAGTTCTTGATGCTGTGGGTATGCTGAAAGGCAGCTCATTGATGCGGTATGTCCTCTTTGCCGTGTTCTTGGTTGCGGCTTGTGCGACCGTCTCGGCGGCCGATTCCTATACGGATGCCGTCTCTGCGGTTCATCGTGATGACTATGACCTCGCGGCCCGACTCTTCCGTCCTCTCGCTGAACAGGGACATGCAGGGGCCCAGAGTTTTCTGGGTGTGCTCTATGCCAACGGGCAGGGGGTGCCGCAGAGCCATGAAGAGGCCGCACAGTGGTACCGGCGGGCGGCTCAACAGGGAGACGCCGCGGCACAGTTCCAGCTCGGTGTGCTGTCTGTCGGCGGGCAGGGCGTGCCGCTGAATTATGAAATGGCTGGGCAGTGGTACCGTCGGGCGGCTGACCAGGGAGTGGTTGCGGCACAGTTCCAGCTCGGTGTGTTGTATGCCAACGGGCAGGGCGTGCCACAGAATTATGAATTGGCCGAGCAGTGGTACCGGCGGGCGGCTGACCAGGGATATGCACGGGCGCAGAGCCATTTGGGCGTGTTGTATGCCCGCGGGCAGGGCCTGCCGAAGGACTATCGCGTGGCCATACAATGGTATCGGCGGGCGGCTGAACAGGGAGATGCGCTCGCACAGTTTCAGCTGGGTGTGCTGTATGCCAACGGGCAGGGCGTGCGGCAGAATTATGAAATAGCCGGGCAGTGGTACCGGCGGGCGGCTGACCAGGGAGACGCGGTGGCACAGTTCAATCTGGGTGTGAGGTATGCCAATGGACAGGGCGTACCGCAGAATTATGAAACAGCCGGGCGGTGGTATCGTCGGGCGGCTGACCAGGGGCATGCACGGGCACAGAGCAATCTCGGCGTGTTGTATGCCAACGGGCAGGGCGTGCCGAAGGACGTGATGCGCGCGTACATGTGGCTCACCATCGCGGTCGCAGGGTCGAGAGGCGATGATGATGGGAAGCCTGCAATCGCGAATCACACCATTGTGGCTTCAGACCTGACCGCCGCGCAGATTGAGCAGGCGCAGGAGATGGCGCGGCGCTGCCAAGACACTCAGTTCTTGCAATGTGAGCCACAACAAAACGTGCCGGGAGTTGGTCCTTGAGCCAACCTCCGCCGTTCCTTTCTAGGCACATCCAATTCTTCCGGAATAAAGGCTGATCGAGCAAAGAATCCGCCGCGTCCCTCGCGGTACGCAGCACAAACGGAGACATGAGGGCGACACGACAATCGATGGATGATCATTTTTGAATCACGCATGGAGAAGTACGGAAAGTCAGGGAGGCGAGGTCTTGACGGCGCGGGGTCCGGGGAATAGAGTAATCACATGATACGCGCTATCGTGATTGCGTTTTTCCTGATGTGTACGGCCGCTCCGGTGTGGGCGGCTGAGGCTGAACCGTTCAACCCGGAGGCACCCTTCCAACAGGGGTTGAGCACGAGTCTGCTCCGTTCACTTCTCAACGAAGCGCTCGATAAATTTGAAGACCACATTGAGATCATGGGAAAACTCGATCCAGATGATGTGAAAGGCGAATCGACAGGGACGTTTGCAGTTTAAGTTCTATCCGGAGGGCAAGTCCAAATCAGACCAGCATCTCGGCGCAGAAGGCTGGTTCCACGCCACACCGGAAGGCGGACAACAGGATTGGCATTTCAAATTCACGCTGCCGAAAGATCGGAAGCACGCCCCGCTCCAGTTTCAAGAACCGCTGTAACTCCTCTCCCGTTTTGCTTCTTCCACACATCCATACCGACTCCCTTCACAACGCACTACCTTTCGCTAAAATATATTGTTCCAAAGGCATCGATACTATGTTACCTGATACTCTGCGTTTAACTTTGTTCTGCAGGACTTGGGCGGATAGCCATGATTGCCACGTTATTGGCCGGATATGCCTGGGCGCTCTCAGGAGCAGAAACTATCGAATGGCTTGATCGGCACCAACCCGGCGTACGGTTCACGCCCGCGCAAACATATGGTGGTGGATAATCGTGGGTTGCCTCACTCAACTGCCTACCTCAATACGTGACTCCGATTGTACCGGGACGTTACAGATTTTTGGTGTATTGCTCGTTGTCGGCTTTTTTGTATTCAAGGGGTTGTACCGTAAGTGGACGGAGAAGCATTCCTATGCCGTGTACTTCGGTGAGGGCGATGACCAGGTGAATGTGGGCGCCGATTTTAAAACAATTGAAATAGGAGAGCATGTGTTAGATGTGATGATTCGGGCAAAGCGAACAGTCGAAGTCGAATCTGCCAATCTGCGTTTTGCTGTCGATACCAAGCAAGTACAAAGCCCACGTTCAGACGTTGAGAAATCAGTTATCGCCATCGTAGACGCGAAAGACCTTGATATCCGTGCTCCTCAATTTTCCTCCAAGCATGATAAGGCTGGGGGATATGATCTTACATATTCGCCTGCCTATAGACGAGTCGCGGGAGATTTTCTGCGTATAAGGATACGGGTAAAAGTTAAGCAAGAATGGGAAGGCCATTTACGCTTCTGCGAGAGCAAGGCATATTATTATCACCCGTTTCGGGTCGTGAAGAAGACCGCAATCACAAGCCCGAACTAAAGACGCATTTTCCCTTCTGCATCCAGGAAATTTATGGTTTTGAACGATAGACAGGGAAATCTTCTCAACATCGAGCTGTTCGAATCATTGGCCTTTTGCCACTCTTAACCAGCGGGCCGTAGGTTCGCCCCCTACACGGCCCACCAAATTTTCCAGCCAATTCTGACGTCTCTTCCGCCTCCACCTCCTGTGGAGGAAGAGAAATGGGACAGGCTATTTTGTTGCGGGTCTTACGGGGCCGACTGCGAGCAAGAGGAAAATGGTGTCAGGAATAGTTTTCCTTATTCTTGTTGCTGTTTTCGGAGAGGGCGAGACGTTAAAAAACTTCCAGGCTCGATTTCCTGGAACTATGCGAGTTGAAAAACAACTCCTATACTGGAACAAAGGGCAAAGCGACACGTCTACTGAGGCTAACCAGACTACACGCTGATTAACATTCAGCGGGCTCACGTGACCAGGACATAAAACGTCACCAGCGCGAGCCCGAAGATGGCGACTAACACGACCCACTTGAGCGATTTCTTGACTTCGGCCTCCATGTCCTGTCTAGCCTTATCAAATATATCCGTAAGGCACCTCCTAGTCTATGGTGCGGGAGCGGGCTCCCTGCAATTCAGTAAACCACCAGTTCCGTTCTCGATGTAGTACGCCGGCAAAACCCTTGAAGTTACAATATCAGTTCTTCGTTAAGTGTGCCTCAACCGGACTTTCGATTTCATCCATCACTGCCATGTGGTCTAGAGCGGTATCGGCGGCATATTTGATCTCGCCTGTCTCCTTGTAGCCACTGATAGACGGTGCTGATAGCCGACCCTGGCTCTTTCAGAAACCAGGATGACATGATGTCAGTACCGCTTTAGGTCTGTGTATCACGTAGCATGCAATACCATTGCGACGACTCCATGATTATCCCATAGACGAGGGGGTAGTGGGTCTCCTGAAAATGGTGTCAGGTCTTGCAATCATATATTCCACTTCTCGGCCTGCTTTAATCGCCGGCTGACCGTGGCCGGATGGACGCCCATGTGGCCGGCAATCTCGGCCAGCGGATACCCATATTGCCGATAGGCCACATAATTTAGCCGCGCGGTCGTCTCTTTCCGCCCAAACAACCCCCGCAATGACGGCCACTGAGGGAGAAGTTTCTGCGGGCGTTCGATCGGTCGAGGGCTCGCATGGTGTCCCAAGAGTGATGGGTGCTGCCGGGATCTGACGAACACTACTGCTTGACTTGAGCGCCTGTTCCAGTATGCTTCGGTCCGTGACCATCATCTCCCTTCAGGCTTGAGAGGAACGCACAATGGCTCGATTGATCTTGCTGCGTCATGGCGAATCGCAATGGAACTTGGAGAATCGTTTCACGGGTTGGGTGGATGTGCCCCTGTCTCCGCGCGGCATTCAGGAAGCGAAGGACGCGGGAGAGAAATTGCGCAGCTTCACGTTCGACCGCGCCTTTACCTCTGTGTTGGCCCGCGCAAATGAGACGTTGCGACTCGTGCTCGACATCATCGGCCAGACGGCTATCCCGATCGAGAAGGACAAGGCCCTCAATGAACGGATGTACGGCGAGCTACAGGGATTAAATAAGGACGAGACCGTGAAAAAATACGGCGAGGCACAGGTGAAGATCTGGCGGAGAAGCTACGACGTGCGTCCGCCGGGCGGCGAAAGTCTGAAAGATACTGCCGAGCGTGTGTTGCCCTACTATGAACGGACCATCAAGCCCTATCTCTTGAAAGGGGACACGATCCTCGTCGCGGCACACGGAAACAGCTTACGGGCCTTGATCATGGAGTTGGAGCAGCTCTCCCGAGAGCAAGTGCTGGAGCTAAATGTCCCAACCGGTGCGCCGCTGCTCTATGAAATGGATAAGATGGGGAAGGTCGTCGATCACCGCTACCTCTGACAGGTTCAGCCCGCATTATTCATGAAACTTCTGCTGCAAGCGCGGACGTGACGCGTAGCCGTCGCTTGCACGTGGACTGGCACCCTTCTTCTTGGTGCCTGTCCCCGTCCGAGAAGCGGGACAGGCACTGCAGCAGACAGCAGAGCCAGTCCCTGGCCTCCGAGTCGAGATACGCTTCACGAGGAACGCACTTTCTGGCGGTTTCGCAACGAACCTTCATGAATAATGCGGGCCAGCAGGTCAGGAGATTATCCGACATCTTGCAGTAACCGCCCATAGGTGTCGACTGGCACGAAGTCGATCAGCAGGGTCAATAGATTTCGCCTCTCCGCTTCTTTGACCAATCGGTTCTCCTCCATCAACGAAGCGGCTTCCGCACTCACCGCAAGCGGATTCACCCCTTCTTCAACCAAGCGACTATACCGGCGACGACGTTCCTGCCATTCGTTGAGGTAGACGGTCCAGGGAGCTGGACCGATGGGAACGGTTGTACCCCATCCTGCTTTTATCGTATCCAAGATGAGTTCCGACAGCGCGGACTGATATTTCTGGGGGATGTGCGCCTCGATGGCTGCGAAGATCCAAAATAGGTTCAGCGAGAGCACCTCTTGCGTGATGGCCTGAGCCTGCTCCGTCGTCGCCTCGATCCCATACTCCTCCAGCTGCTGAACGGACACGCCGATCGGCATGGCTGCGACCAGAGCGACCGCTGCTTGCCTTGGGGTCATCGAGTTGGCTGACATGCTTCACCCCCTTCCTCGTCTACGCTGGCAAAGAATACCCTACTGTCGCCAGTGCACTCAAACGACTTGTCCGAGTCTACCCTCTGTGCTAGAGTCCGCCGGCATGATTCGGCAGATTGCCACCACATTCTCACGATGGACCTGCGCCGCTAGTCTCTTGGCTATCTTGGTCGCTGGCGCCGTTGTATACGCACCTCGGGCCCAAGCCGACGAACACCGCTGGGGATTCGGAAGCGGCCTGGGACTCACATCCGGAACGGTCAATGGCACGGTATTCAACCTGGCATTCAGTGGTGACTACTATCTAGATCGAAACTTCTCTGTCGGACCGTTGATGCAGATCAGTCCGACAGGCGATCTCTTCCAGATCTCCTTCGCTGGGGTCGGCCGCTATTACTTTCGCCTCAATAACGGCATCAACCTGGTGCCCTTCACGGGAATCGGATTGATCCACGCAGACCTAGACCGAGGGACCGGCCCTGGGAGCATCGACCGCAACGACACGAGCTGGTACATCCCTATTGGTGCTCTCACTCGAGTACCAGGCTACCCACAATCTCGCCTTGACGTCGACGTTGATCGTCAATCTCCACGACATCAATCTTTCTCCGTCGCTATCGGAGAATGATACAACAAGCGTTGCCATGCTTTTTGGTTTCCGCTTCGGCCCCTAGCAGGATGCTGAAAAAGTCCGCCAGCGTTTCCGGAAGGTTAAGGCTTAGGTCAAGGTTGAGGAAAAAAAGAGTCTGACCTTCGCTCAACCTTGACCTCGACCTCAGCCTACCTGCTTGCTGGACGGCCCTTTTGAGCATCCTCAGGCTATTTAGGCACAGGAACTTTGGCCGAACACGGCGAAGAGGCAATGCTCTGGCAAGGTACGGAAGTATCTGGGATATTGGGTAAGGGAGAGGTAATGGCTAGGCGGCTTTGGCCGGTCGCCAGCGAAGCCCGATGTTCAGCAGTTCTTGCAACAGATCTTTATAGGTATAGCCGGCTTTCTCTGCCGAATCCGAAAAATCTTCGTCGTGCGCGATTTGTGGATTCGGATTGGCTTCCAGCACGTACACCTGCCCCGCCGCGTCCATCCTCACGTCGATGCGTGCATAGCCGCTCAGGCCGAGTGCGCGATAGACACGCTTCGCGAGATGCTGAATCTCTTCCGCTTTCCCTTCAGGAAGATTCCTGGCTTCGCCTGACCGAATCCCATATTTGTCTTGATAGGTACGACTCCATTTCACTCGTTCTGTCGCAATCCGACGGGCGTCATCCGGAAGCTTGTCCATGATCAACTCCCACACCGGCAAGACGTGGACATGCCCATTGCCCATCACCCCGACATACAGTTCGCGCCCTTCGATGTACTGCTCGATGAGGGCGCCGGTCCCGACGCTCGCGTGGATGAATTCGACTCGCTCCTTGAGTTTGTCGTCATCCTGGACAATGGACGCCTGAGAGATCCCGAGCGACGCCTCTTCGGTCACCGATTTGACAATGAGCGGAAAGGGCAGCCACTTGGGCCGCTTGACCGTCCGCCCCTGCGGCACCACCATGAAATCCGGGAACGGGATGCGATGGAACGAGAACAGCTTCTTGGAGAGGACTTTGTCCCGCGCCAGCATCAACCCCCGCGGGTTACAGCCGGTATAGGGCACGTGAAGCAGTTCAAGATACGACACGACGTTCTGGTCGTACACCGCCACCCCATCGAACTCTTCGAGCAGATTGAAGGCGATGTGCGGTTTCCAATCCTCGATGGCCGATCGAAGCACCCCGAGATCGCTCTTGACCCCCAGCGGCTTGACGTCATGCCCGAGCTTGCGAAGCGTGGAGACCACATCGTATTCCGTTTTCCACTCAGCGCCTTTGATGTCGTGCCCGTTGAGAGGATCTGGAGGAACCAGATCTTCGTGCATCAGAACGAGGATTCGAAGCCGTTTCATACCGCCACCTGATGCCGGCCGCTGCGCAAGTAGGTCATCGTATGAACGGTGAGCAAAATCGTGAAATCCAGCTTCGCCTGCTCTTCCGCGACCGGCAATCGCAAGTGGAGCTGACGACAGCGCTGAATCATGTCCTCCAGGACCTGATCGATCGTGTATTGATATTCACCGGTCCAGGCGGCGACCTTGCGGCGCACCTCTTTTCGGAAGCGGTTTAAGAATGTGGCGGCACTCAGTTTATCGGCGTAGGCAGGGGCATCGGAAAATAGCCGCTTCAAGTCCGGATCGTAAAATGACGGTCGTTCAATTCCATAGTGGTTACGCTTTCGCTCGTAGTGCTCGCGCAGGGTCTTCTTCAGTTCTGAGAGCGGATCAATCTCCTCACGCGTGACCACCTTGGGCGGAACAGCAGCCAGCCCGTGCATGAGCCCATCGACATACTGCAGCTTCTTGAGCACCGGCCATCCCTTGTAGCGGTCGGCCCAGGTCGAATCGGGCGTCAGCCAGACCGCGAAGGTCTCCGCAAAGTCTTCATCCGGATGGCTTTGCGCATACCACACATCGAGATGCCGTACGAAGCTCCGACTATAGGGCCGGGGGCGGTAATATTTGGGATAGGGCTCGGACGAGCGCCCAAAGACCTGTTGTCGACGACGGAGGCGGCGGAGGCGATAGGCATTTTCAATGGCGTGCCCGACCTCATGCCGCAAAATGCGCATACACCAGTCCGGGGTCCCGCCTTCGACCTCGAGCATCTGTTCCATTTCAAGTTTCGCGAGTCGTGGATGGGCCAGATAAAACGGCACGGCAATCCCCGGCACCCCATCCGGAGTAAACCATTCGTTGGACACCCAAAAGTGGGGACGGAATATGAGCTGTCTGGCTTCGAGTTCAGCATGGAGTTGCTGAATCTGTTCTGACAGGAATGCCCCGTCGAGGGTGACTCCGAGTCGGCTCATGGGAAGGTTCAGGAGCTTCTCGTTCGACCACGAGGCCCATTCCGGCTCGTGATCATGGCTGCCTGACTCTGTTACTTCCTGTGTCCGTAATCGTTGCATTGATGCCATGTTCCGCGCAGTCAATCTGCAAGAGGTGCTGTAGAAAATATAGCACGTGCCTCAACATTGCCCCAATTTAGGAGGCCTTTCCGTTGACTGCCTCCTATTAAGAGGAGAAAAAATGTCCGCATCGAGTCCAAGAATGAACCGGCGCAGACAATATGTGTTGCAACATCGGGCTAACGGAGACGGGGAAGAAGGGCCGGTGCCGTGGCCCAGATGACATCAATCACCGACCACACGTAAGCTCGGGCTCGCTCAGGGTCGGTCTCCCAATCCGGTATCGCTTCGTGCACGATCAAGAATCGGCTGATCGTGGCCGAGACAGACCTGATTAAACAGGGGAACGTCGCGTCCAAATTGTTTCCGAACGAAGACTTGGTGGTCTCGCCCCATTGCAATCACAAGATCGGCAGCGTCGACCAACTCCTGGGTGAGCTGCCGTTGGACATGACTGGTCGGATCAGCTCCCTTCTCGCGTAATTTGGTCTGGACCCAGTCATGCACCGACTGAGGCTTGACGTCGATCCCGGCCGAGCTGACAACGCAGGATGTGCCGACGCCGAGTCCGGCCTTGAGTGCATACTCGGCTGCCACACTCCGGAAAATGTTCCCCGTACACACGAACAGGACTGACTGAGGCTTCCCGCTCGATCGGTTCTCATCCTTCCCCATGATCCCCCCTGGCTGAAGATCGACAGCCGACGCGCCTGACCAAGTAGAATGCCAACCCATGTCGCATTCGGCAAGCCCCTCACGCCCATACCTCAAATTGGATGAAGCCACTGAACAGCTTCAAACCAAACTGCTTCGCCTTGCTGGGGAGACCATTGGCGAGTACGGTCTTGTCGAAGATGGCGACAAGATCATGGTCTGCCTATCAGGCGGGAAAGACAGCTATGCTCTGCTCGACTTATTGCTGGTCTTGCAACGGCGTGCCCCGATTCACTTCGACCTTGTCGCGGTGAACTTGGATCAAAAGCAGCCCGGGTTTCCTGCTCATGTACTTCCGGATTATCTCTCACGTATGGGAGTGCCTTTCCATATCGAGGAACGGGATACCTACTCGATCGTCAAGCGACTGATTCCTGAAGGGCAGACCACCTGTTCGCTCTGCTCCCGACTCCGTCGTGGCCATCTCTATCGCGTCGCCACGGAATTGGGCGCGACCAAGATCGCATTGGGTCACCACCGGGATGACATTGTTGAAACCCTGTTCTTGAACTTGTTCTATACCGGCAAGCTCAAGACCATGCCGCCAAAACTACGCTCGAAAGATGGCCGGCATGTGGTCATTCGCCCGCTGTCCGCCGTGCGGGAGAGCGATCTCGCTCGGTATGCGGAACTTCGCGCGTTTCCCATCATTCCCTGCGATCTCTGTGGCTCACAAGAGAATCTCAAGCGAAAACAGGTAAAGGAGTTTTTGCGCGAATGGGAGCAGACGGTCGCCTGGCTGTACTGACAGTATCTTCGCCGCCCTGTCGAACGTGGCGCCGCCGCTTCTCCTGGACCGACGGCTGTTCGACTTCGTGGGTCTGCGCGCATTCGATCAGGCAGAGGGACAAGAAGACGCCTGGTTGGATCAAGACCATGCTCAATTTTCATGAACCTTCCAACTCTACAACATGGAATGAGATCAGCGAACCAGACGAGCGCCCGGATATCGGCCCCATGATATAGTACAACCCCTGGCGAGTCCGCCATTGCGTCGAACTCCGTAATTCGCTATACAAAACGTCCTACTTTAGCCGGCAGGTTGTGATCCGTGACACACTATCCTGATTTCAAGATGGTTGCTGAGCAACTGGTCCAGACAGCCCGGTGGGCGTCTCGTATGGGCTGGGCTCCGGCCACAAGCACGAACTACAGTGTGCGCTTACCAGACGACGCTGCCCCCGCATATTGCGCGATTACAAGTTCGGGTGTCGACAAAAGTACGATTGAGGTCGAACACATCCTCGCCGTCGACCAACATGGCAGTCCTATTGATGCAGACGGACTGACACCTTCAGCTGAAACTCCCCTCCATCTGCTGCTCTATCGCACGATGGGAGCCGGAGCCGTGCTTCACACGCACTCGCTCCCAGCAGCGTTGCTCTCGCAGCTGGCTCGCGATGAAGAACGCGTACTGCTCTCTGGATGGGAATTGCTGAAAGGGTTGAGCGGCATCGATACCCACGACGTTGAAATCTCCTTGCCGGTCTTTCCGAACTCACAGGATATGCAGGCATTGTCGACCGCGTGGAACGGTCCCTTTTGAAGGAGCGGTCCTGCTATGGATTTTTGCTGGCAGGACATGGTCTCTATGCCTGGGGCAAGGATGTATCCGAAGCGAAACGACATCTCGAAGTCTTCGAATATCTTCTCCAATGCCAACGAGAGATGAAACTGTATGGCCATTCTGCGAATACCAGATAAGAACGTGACCCTGCGCGATCCATCGGCCGTGCGGCAATTCCTCGACATCCGAGGGATCATCCATGAACGATGGTCTGCGGACAGAGAGATACTTTCCGGAGCCACGAACGAGCACGTCCTCGCCACCTACGACTACCTGCTCAAGCCCTTCATGGAAAAAGGCGGGTACCGGACGGCGGATGTGATATGTGTGGATGGACACACGCCGAATCTGGAAGGAATTCGAGAAAAATTCATCCGGGAGCACACTCACAGCGAGGACGAAGTGCGTGTCTTTGTTGAAGGCCAGGGCTTTTTTTGGTTCCACAAGGAAGGGCACGACGATGAGGTCTTCGCCCTAATGTGCGAGCAAGGTGATCTCATTTCTGTCCCGGCCAACACAAGGCACTGGTTCGACCTAGGCAACCCCCCAAAAGTGCGCGCGATTCGTATCTTCACCGATCAAGCAGGCTGGGTTCCGCACTATACGAATTCCGGAATCGATCAACAGTATCACTGGTAGCTACCGCATGGTCCGATACGTCCTCATGGACATCGAAGGCACTCTCATTTCGGTGGCCTTCGTCCGCGAGATCCTCTTTCCGTTCGCAAAACACCGTCTCGCGCCCTTCCTCCATGAGCGGCGCCACGACCCTGACGTGCTCCAATGGACCGCGGTATGTCAGGATGCCATTGAGGGCGAGACTGGTACGCGCCCCTCGTACGAAGAGCTGCCTGTCATGCTGACTGGCTGGATCGATCAAGATCGAAAACTGGCCGGCCTCAAGGCGTTGCAAGGAATGATTTGGGAAGAGGGGTATCGACAGCGGGAGTTTGTACCGGAACTGTATGATGATGTGCTGCCGGCATTCACGCAATGGCGTGCACGAGACATCCGCCTAGGAATTTACTCGTCTGGTTCAGAACAGGCGCAGCGGCTCCTCTTTGCGCACACCAACGCCGGAGATGTGACATCGTTGCTTGAGCATTTTTTCGACACCAGTGTAGGCGAGAAGAAGACAGCATCCAGCTACCGTAAGATCAGCGAGCAGATCGGTCTGCCGCCCCAGCACATTCTTTTTCTGTCGGACGCGGAACGCGAACTCGATGCTGCCGCGTCGGCAGGATTCAGGACCGCCCACATCGTGCGACCTGGAACCGATGCGAGCACCCGTCATCCCATACATCCCAGACCTCACGCACCTTCTCCTCGAAGGATAGACCTGCTATTGACGAATTGTTCGGGATGCATCGAAAAACACTGGGCGAGGTTACGTCTTCAACTTCAACGCAAATTGCTTGCGAAACTTGACCACTTTCGGCCCAACGACGGCTGTACAGTATCCCTGGAAGGGATTCCGCACAAAATATTCCTGGTGATAGGGTTCGGCTTCGTACCAGGTTCCGGCCGGCTCGATTTGCGTCACAATAGGCCTGGGATACATCCCCTCTTTGGTGATTGCCGCGATGACATCGTCCGCAATCTGCTTTTGTTCCGGAGTATAATAGAAAATGGCCGAGCGGTATTGTGTGCCGACATCGTGCCCCTGCCGATTGAGGGTCGTGGGATCGTGGGTGACAAAAAACACTTCGAGCAACTCTCGATAGCTGACGACTGCGGGATCGAACGTGATACGGACCGCTTCTGCGTGACCAGTCGTGCCGCTACACACAGCTTCATACGTCGGATGATCTACCTGACCGCCGATGTAGCCGGACTCGACTGCGACTACACCCTTCATCTGGTCATAGACCGCTTCGAGGCACCAAAAGCAACCGCCGGCTACGGTTGCAATGCTGAATCCAGTCTGCGCTGGAGATACGGTTTGTCTCATACGAGTGCAGATATCTGATTGCTTGGACAGAGAATGAGTCATGACAAGCTCCATTCTCTTCCGGATAGTTCTCTGCCTTATACCATGGAGCGGCACGAGGCTGCCAATAGGGTTCTTGAACGAGCGCGGGCTCATTTCAACTAAGATTTAGGCGGGTATCCAAATCGTATGACGATAAAGGAAGAAATGGGGGAATGAGAAAGGCTACGCCTTAAGTTCTTCGTTGAGACTGGCAATAACCTGCTTGAGTTTCGCCTCTTCATCGGGCTGAATCTTCATGAACTGGATCCCAAATGTATTGGCCTTGACCCATCGCACTTGGGCTTCGTCTATCCGCAAAGGCCAGTCAAGCCCTGGGACATAGATGCGGCACTCAAATGAAGTCCCCTCGACGACCGGGAAATCCGTTTCGATCATACACCCGCCGATCAGAGAGGTCCAGCGTCCGACCTTGGCCTTCTCCTTGACCACCCGAAATGGTGCTCCTGAACTGTGATGTAAAACGTGGTTGTTGGCGCTTTTCCTTTGGAGGCTCTTTTTTGATCATGCGAGGCTGAGAATGCCTCTTACTTGAGTCCAACAGATTCTTCACAAAACTCATGCCTACTCCTCCCCGTCAAACAATGAGCCCCAGGCTCTATTAAGAGGCACCGGGGCTGCTTCGAGGCCATGAATCGCTAGATTACTTCTTCACATTCAACAATACGTGCCCGCGGCGGTTCTGTTGATAGCAGGATTCATTAGGATCCGTGCAGAAAGGACGCGCCTTGCCATACGACACGATCGCCACCTGCCTGGGGCTCACACCCGACTCGATGAGATAGTTGCGCGCAGCCTTGGCTCGCTTATCCCCCAAGACGACATTGTAATCGGCCGTGCCTCGTTCGTCGCAATGACCCTCGACCCTCATCACCGCTTTAGGATGATTCTTCAGCCACTGTGCGTCGAGGTTCAATGCCTCCATTCCAGTATCTGAAAGCACCCACTGATCATATCCAAAAAACACGTCCAGTAAGCCGGCTTCGATGGCCGCTTTTTCTTCTTTAGTTATTTCCGCACGCTGACGGGCACTCATCCCAGAGGGGGAAAGGGAAACGATATCGCTGCCCTTCCCCAGACGCTCTTCTGAGGGATTCTGAGAGAAACCACTTAGCCCTCTCTCCTGACCACCTTTTTGTGCAGACCCTGCTCCCGTTTCTCCATCGGACTGCAGCCATTTCATGCTACAACCCTGACCAACCAACAGAACGAGCCCCATCGCTGCCACGATACCTATTTTCATTGGACTTCCGATCATGATTATTCTCCCATTTTGAAATAACAATTCCGCCTCTGTACATGAAATATAGCACTTGAATAAAAAGATGAGGCTCTCCTGCAGCTCGTAGCCATTTCGCTTGAATTGTCAGGCTGTTGTAGATGATCTTAACTTGAGGATGGACGCGGTAGGTGAGGGGCAGGCACCCCTCTGTGACCAACCGCGAAAGAGAGGATCACCGAGGAAACAGTTTAGAATTGGGCCGGTTTGCGATCAGCCCATCGAGCCGGACGCATCACGGTGCTTAACGCGGCCACAGCACAAATGAAAGCCAACATGGCCAAACCCACCATCAGAAGAAAACCAGCCCGGACATCATGGAGGACTGCATGACTCATGATGCGCCCCTCCTTTGTGTGACTATACTTTTACCCACTCAGCCATCCGCAAGAACAGACCCAGGGTGCCGTGGGATCCTGCTTCGTCAACCACCGTCCGCAACAGGGGCAATGCCTCGTCCAAGCGTGCCGCTGTCCCCAGTCTAGAAACCTCCCCCTAAAAAGTCTCACTCCGTCATGCCCATAGCATAGCACCATTCAGCACCCCATGGATCCTGCTACGTTTCGTAAGAATACTGCTGGAGATACGAGAAATCTATGCAACTTTGGCGGGGGGAGTACTCTGCTCGAAAGGGCCAGGCAGATCAGATATAAGCTACCGATACTTCTGTGATTTCAGCCTGAGTCTTCTCAGGGATAGAGTGGTGCGCCCGGAGGGACTTGAACCCCCAACCCTCGGATCCGAAGTCCGATGCTCTATCCATTGAGCTACGGGCGCATTCGGCTACTTCAAACACTTCAAAGGATACCTTATCAAGACGAGACGACTCCAGATCCTCGTCTCGACAGAACAGTAAAAATGATCGAGCCTGCTCATATCAAGGTAAGTACCGTCTCAACCAGCTGATTGATTGATCGATTATCGGTCGCGATCACATGATCGGCGGCCGCTTGATATTTCGGCGTCCGCTCCCGCAACACGTCCTGAATTTCATCGACGAACGACTTGGTCCCCGTCAACGAGGGGCGCTGATTGTCACTCCCGATTCGTTTCACGATCGTCTCGACAGAAGCGGTCAGCCAAAATACGGTGCCATTCTTCTTCAACGCCTCGATATTCTGCGCGCGAAGTATGGCCCCACCGCCGGTATCGATTACGAGGTGGTCACGACTGGCGAGTTCCTTGCAGATATCGGACTCCAGATCGCGAAAGTAATCCCATCCCTGTTGGGCGACGATCTCCGGAATCGTACGTTGCGCACGTTTGACAATCTTCGCATCGGTTGACACGAGCTCTCGTCCCAATCTCGCCGCAAGCAGCCGACCCATGGCACTCTTGCCGGTCCCCCGATAGCCAATCAGCACAATGTTCATGAGAAGCGGGACTCCAAGACGGCGCGCATGACATCGGTTGGAGCGGTCTGATTGGTCCAGAGTTCGAATTGCGCCGCAGCTTGATGCAGGAACATCTCGAGCCCTGGAATCACACGACAGCCTGCCGCCTTCGCATCCTTCAGCAACCGGGTGTCCCGTGGATTGTAGACGATATCCATGACCGTCAGTCCCGCATGGAGTAAGGTGGCCGGCACAGAGGTCTCGTGCACTTTTGGCGACATGCCCATCGGGGTACAATGAATCAGCACATGAGCATCCGGGAGTACCTTTCGCAACGTCCCCTCATCGAGAAGCGAGTCCTGCACGGTCATCCCGGTTTTTAACTGGAGATCTCGGGCCAAGGCTGTGCGTTCCTGACCGTCGATTCCTAGGATGGTCAAACGATCGATCCCCGTCTCTGCCCCGAGCGCGAATGCAATTGCGCGAGCGGCGCCTCCGGACCCGAGCATGACTACCTGACGCCCTTTCAAAGCAACCGAGCCCTCACGAAGCGCGCGCAAGGCGCCGGTCGCATCGGTGTTATACCCTGTGAGGATCCCGCCCGCAGCCACAATGGTATTGATCGCGCCGATGTGACGTGCGATCGGCTCGACAGAGTCCAGAAATGGAACGACTGCCACTTTGTGGGGGATGGTCACACTGGCGCCGCGAAAGTTTCCCAGGGCGCGAAGGCCCTTAATCGCATCGCCAATCGCTTCCACCCGAAACGCCAGGTACACGAAGTTCAGCCCAAGTTTCTGAAACGCGGCATTATGAATCGCCGGTGAGAGTGAGTGCTCGACTGGATTGCCGATTACTCCACAGAACTGAGTATGTGCGTTGATGTCCATAGGTTCGAGCAGTCACGACCACTGGCCCGCCTTGGGGCCAACCGACAGGCACCCGTCATCGCGCGTGTAATCTTCACCAATCGCATGGGACACCTTCTCACGAAACTGTCATCCCTCCATCGATAGGAAAGGTTCCACCCGTGACCCAGGCTGCCTCATCGGAGGCCAGATATAGAACCATATTGGCCACCTCTTCTGGTTTCCCGGCTCGACGGATTGGATAGTGCGACAAAATGGGATTCAGTTGTTCCGAGTTGCTCATCAGCGGAGCGGCCATTGGCGTATCGATGAGTCCTGGATTCACCACGTTGCAGCGAATGCCCTCTTTGGCGTAGTCGACCGCTAGGGCTCTTGTCACGGCATCAATCGCCCCCTTGGAAGCAGCATAGGCCGGCAATGTGGGAAGTCCGACCAAGCTCGCGACGGAGGAGATATTGACGATCGCTCCCTTCCCCTGCGTTAACATCTGCGGCAAGACGGCTCGTGTCATGCGGAACACCCCGGTCAGGTTAACGTCAAGAACCTGCGCCCAGGTTGCATCATCGATCTCATGAAGGCGCTTCCCAAAGTCCCCTACTCCGGCATTATTAACGAGGATATCGAGCCGTCCGAACTGCTGCACAGTCCGACGCACCGTTTCCTGAACGTGGGATTCGTCTGTAACCGATCCGGCAACCGCGAAGGCCTTGCCCTCTTCCTTCACGATAGCATTTACGACCCGGTCCAACTCCCCTTGCCGTCTTCCCGTAATCACGACCGAAGCCCCTTCCCGCGCAAAGGCTTTCGCGATCGCTTCACCAATACCCGCGTTGCCTCCCGTCACGACCGCAACCTTTCCACGCAATCGATTCATCGCGCGTGATCCTCTCGTTCTTCGTGAATGTCGGCAGGCTCATCTACAGACTCAACAACGTGAGCTACGGGCCACAAACCAGACTCGATTTTCCTGGCCACCGTAATGAAGCCAGAATGGGCGACCATTCGATGATCCGGCCGTACGCTCCGGCCCTGAATCGACCAGGTCCTCAACAGCGTTTCAAATGTTTCGACCATACCAAAGACCGTCGCTCGCTCAAGAGCCTCAACCGTCTGCACCACTTGAGGGACGGTGGGAACAAAGCTCACATATATGCCGCCAGAACGAAGCACCTGTGCGGCATGTGGCACCACCTGCCAGGGCTCAGGAAGATCGAGGACGAGACGATCGAAAAGCAAACCATCGTCGAGCAGGCTGATACCCTCGTACGCGTTCCGACGAAGCGGGATGAGATTCGGCACAGGGCCCATATACCGTTCAATGTTCATCATCGCCGTTCGCGCGAAATCCTCACGGGCTTCGTAGGTTACCACCAACCCGCGCGGGCCCACAGCGCGCAAGAGGGCCATCGTCAATGCCCCGGAACCGGTCCCCGCTTCGAACACACGTGCGCCAGGATAGACATCCGCCCACATAGGAATGAGCGCAAGATCTTTTGGATACAACACCTGCGCGCCACGCGGCATCTTCAACACATAATCGCCAAACGTGGGCCTAAGCGCCAACATCGTTTTGTTTCCGGAGAGCGTGGCTAAAGAACCATCAGGCTTTCCGATGAGGTCGTCGTGGGCAATTTTGTGACCGCTCAGTTGGTAGAGATCTCCCGCCTTCAAGGTCAGGGCATACTGCCGCCCTTTCTTGTCGACGAGATGGATACGCTCGCCTGATTGAAAATATGACATCGGAGCCCATTCTAGAAGTGCCGCGCCGGGTTTTCAACAAGACAAACGACCACGAGACGGCTTGCTTGGGCTCTCCCATGTGTTTTCTTGGGAAGCCGATTGAATTCTATTTCGATACGCGCATCCACTAAGCCAAACCTGTTAGAGCGAATGTCCGACACCAACGCACTGTCGAAACTCCGTTATCTCCAGACGCTCCTCGCAATCGCGGTGGAGAAAATTCCACCAAGACTTTCTCCGTTCCCCTCGATACGATCGTCTTTCTTGAAAAGGCTGAGCCAGAAGTCTATGTGGCGATTGGGCCTATTGCCCTATAGCCATCCATACACACCTGTAGCAAGGTTGCCTCACCCTCTCTCAGACCTTCTCATTAGTTCGCTCTAATAGTGCTATCTTTTCCTCACGATTGCGATCTGCCGTTCTCATGACCGATCCAGCACGGGATTTGCTGCGTATAGAGAATAACAGAACAGCTCAGCAGTACAGAGCCGGGAATGAATCGTTTGACGTATCGCTGTCTCTCATACACTAGAACGGAAGAACAAAGGTCTGTTGACGTCACGGCCGTATGGAGCGAGACATCAGACAGCTAGAGGAGGAGCGACGACATGAAAGAGAACATATTCCCAACCCCCGAGCCGGAAGAACTTGTCACGATTGCAAAGGATGTTGATGCGGACGATCCCGAGGCGAGCGACCTCTTAGATGTGATCGGCCGAGATACATCCGAAGAGGAACAACATGAGGAGCCAACGAAGGCGGCAACTCCTGCCGCCGTTGGTGGCGGTCCATTCATGTTGGAGTCACTCTACTTTCGCTCCTTCGGCGAGCGCGCCTTATTGACCAGAGAGGAAGAAGTCGCGCTGGCGAAGAAGATCGATAATGGGACCAGCACCATTCGGAGGGCTCTACGCCACGCCATTCGAGTCTTCCCTCGTCTCAAGCGTTCGGATTCTGTGCTCGAGGCGCAGCGCACACTCCAAATGGTCAGAGGTTTGAGCGGACTCTCAGCCACCGCGATCGATAAGGCCCAGCAGAGTCTCATCGAAATGATCAAACCTGGAACGGGGCAGCAGAAGCTTCCGGTTGCCGTCGGCAAGCGGCTCAAGGAAGAGTTGGCCACCCTCCGCTCCGCTCGAATTGTGCTCGAACAGGCAAAGGACGAATTGGTGCGCTGCAACCTACGGCTTGTCGTGGACGTCGCAAAACATTACACCGGCCGTGGCCTGACTTTGTTGGATCTCGTGCAAGAAGGAAATATCGGCTTGATGAAAGCGGCCGAGCGCTATCAATACCGCAAAGGGTTCAAGTTCAGCACCTATGCAACCTGGTGGATCCGACAAGGCATCACACGTGCGCTGGCAGATCAATCCCGGACCATTCGCATTCCGGTTCACCAGACTGAAGCCTCGCACCGCATCCTCCGCGTGACTAGACGACTTGGGCAACAGCTAGGCCGTCCGGCTCGACTCGAAGAAGTGGCGCAGGCGCTGCGAATGAGACCAGAGCGACTCCACGAAACCGTGCAGGCCTTTCAAGAGCCGGTCGCCCTGGAGAAGCCGGTGGGCGACGGAAGTACGGAATTCGGGGAACTGCTCCCCGACCTGCAAGCCGTCCCACCCGATGCCCATGTGCACCGGACGGAAATGTCGCACCAGCTTGAACGCATTCTCGGCACGCTCACGCCCCGAGAGCAAACAGTCATCCGGCTGCGCTTCGGTATCGGCCACGATCAGGCCTGCACGCTGGAGCAGGTGGGACAAAGCCTCTCGGTGACGAGGGAGCGGATTCGTCAGATCGAAGCAAAAGCGCTCAAGAAACTGAAGACTCCTGAGATTAAGGAAATGTTTACCGCTATCCAGTAAGCCACAGACTCACGAAGCAGAAAGGGGCGAGGACGATCCTCGCCCCTTTTCTATTCTACGACTTTCACCCTGACAGCACTTGTGCGACAATACGGTCGACTCGAGTAGATGAGGTCCCATGACGAGTGCGCGTACAACACAGACGAGTTTCCTTCTCTTTCGCTTCCTCACAATTCCATTCCTTCTCCTTCTTGTCTTCGCCTTGGCATTTGAAAAACCGATCGCCTACGCTGAACCACCGACTGGATCGGTCCCTTTCTCAGAAAAATCGCTGTCGGTCCCCGCAGTCGTGGCGAAAGTACGTCCCTCGGTCGTCACCATTCTCACCCGAGGCATGCCGACCACTCCCACGCAAGCCCAATCGGGGTCGGGGTCCGGTGTCATTATCGACGAGAGCGGATACATCCTGACGAACAATCACCTGGTAGCAGGAATCAAGAGCCTGGTGGTGGGGCTCTCAACCGGACGACTCACCCCTGGCCGTGTCGTCGCCCGTGACTTCCTGCTCGATTTGGCCCTCGTGAAGATCGCGGCAACGGAGTTGGTTCCCGCTACACTAAACCCTTCTCCGGTGCTTGAGATTGGTGAATCGGTCGTCGCAATCGGCAATCCCCTTGCCCTCAAAGGAGGTTCGACCGTCACGGTCGGTGTTGTCAGCGCGGTAGACCGCTCGGTACTCACCCCGGACGGCGAAACACTCTATGGCCTGATCCAGACCGATGCCGCCATCAACCCGGGCAATAGTGGCGGTCCGCTCGTCGATCTGTCGGGTCATGTGATCGGCATCAACGTGGCCATCGCCCCATCCGCTCAAGCCATTAGCTATGCCATTTCGATGGATGCAATATACCCCCATATTCGGTCGATGATCGTCCGCGGATCGGTTCTCCGACCCGACCTCGGATTCACGCCTGTCACCATCACCCCGAGCATCATGGCCAGCTTCGGGCTTGAAGGCGACCACGGTGTCCTGGCTCTCAATGTCGAGCCGGGAAGTCTGGCCGCCGTCGGAGGCTTCCAGAATTGCGACATCATTACCACCGTCGGCCAGCATCAGATTTACAATCTCGGAGACTTTTGGCACTCCCTCCGATCTTCCGGGGAACAGCCGACCCTGCAGCTGACCATCCAGAGAAAAAACGTCCAGACCACAATCTCGCTCCAGAATCCATCGCTGCCGAAGGCTGTCCCATGAGTCTCGCCGATGGATCACACCCGAGTCACGTTCTCTCAGGACAAGGAAGTGAACCTCTCCAGACACCTACTCCACAAGCGGGCACGCTCGTCCGGTTCTCGCAACCGATCCCCTATGCCGAAGCATGGACACTTCAGAAGCAGCTACAGGAGGAACGGATTGCGGAGAGACAAGGGGATGTATTGATGCTCCTTGAACATTCGCCAGTCTATACCATGGGCCGTACCACCCAACCAGCACATTGGGCCTGCGGGGGCGAAGTCCTCCGCCGGACAGGCGCCAGCCTCGCGTCCGTAGACCGTGGCGGCTCGATTACCTATCATGGACCTGGACAAGTCGTGGGCTATCCCATCCTCAAGCTGTCTCATTATTGCGCGGGACCGAAGCAGTATGTACGGAAGTTGGAAGAGGTCTTGATCCATACACTCTTGCAATGGGGGATTGAAGGCTATCGCCTTGAAAAGAAACCGGGCGTCTGGGTGCGCTGGAATCATGCCGATGCGAAGATTGCCGCGATCGGAGTCCGAATCGATCATGGGGTCACGATTCATGGATTTGCACTCAACGTCGATCTGGACCTCTCCCCTTATTCGCATATCATGCCCTGTGGCCTGACACAGTGCCACATCACATCCATGGCCGAGGTGCGGCAGTCCACCGTGTCGCCCTCAGTCGTCGCGCAGCAGATGGCGCAGGAATTCGCGCGAATATTCAACATTCGATGGATGAGTCTTCCTCTCGACGTCACGAGGCAGGGGCACCATGATTACCACCTCACACCGATATCCCGGCTTCACACCTGACCAAAGGAACACACAATGCACGAACTCGACACACCGACTTTCCGGCTGGCGGTTGCGCAGTTTGATCAAGCGGCCGAGGCCATGGAGCTTGATCATAATTTACGCGAGCGGCTGAAACTTCCACAGCGGTCGCTGATTGTCAGCCTGCCTGTCAAGATGGATGACGGCCGGGTCGAGGTCTATACCGGCTATCGTGTGCAACACGATTCTTCCCGTGGCCCCACGAAGGGCGGCATTCGCTATCATCCGGATGTGAATCTTGGAGAGGTTGCGGCACTCGCCATGTGGATGACCTGGAAATGCGCGTTAGCCGATCTACCCTACGGCGGAGCCAAGGGTGGCGTAGCGATCGCCCCCAAACAGTTCTCGCGGCCAGAGTTACAACGATTGACCAGGCGCTATGCAGCGGAAATCTTCCCATTGATCGGGCCAGACAAGGACGTGCCAGCCCCAGACGTCGGCACGGACGCCCAAGTGATGGCCTGGATCATGGATACATACAGTCAGCAGATGGGGTATTCGGTGCCAGGCGTCGTCACAGGCAAGCCCTTATCGATTGGAGGAAGCCTCGGACGTGAGGAAGCCACCGGCCGTGGAGTGGTCTATGTCACCTTGGAAGCGCTTCGTCACCTCAAGCTCGACATTCGGAACACCACCGTGGCCATACAGGGCTTTGGTAACGTGGGAGCCCATACCGCCCGCATCATGCAGGAGTGTGGCGCACGCGTCATCGCAGTGAGCGACGTGCAGGGAGGCATTCATAATTCGAGCGGTTTGGACATTCCGGAACTTCTTACGCGCTACAAGACCAGGGGTCAATCCCTCCGCGACACCAAGCTGGGAGACTGGCTCTCCAACGACGAATTGCTGCAACTCGACTGCAGCGTGTTGGTCCCCGCCGCGCTCTCCGAGCAGATCACCGAGCACAATGCTGCGAAACTGCGCTGCCGGATTCTCGCCGAAGGGGCGAACGGCCCGACAACCCTGGAGGCCGATCGCATCCTGCAGGACCAGGGAGTCTTTATCATTCCAGACATCCTAGCCAACTCCGGTGGCGTGATCGTCTCCTACTTCGAGTGGGTGCAGGATGTGCAGCGTTTTTTCTGGAAAGAAACGGATATTCAAGAGCGATTGCAAGATATTCTGATCTCCGCCTTCCATCGGACATTGCAGTTTTCCATTTCCAAAAACACTTCTATGCGGATGGCCGCCCTGATGAGTGGGATCGATAAAGTGGCCCAAGCGCATCTCCATCGTGGACTCTACCCGTGAGTCCCCGGCATTATGGGAGCGGAGGTCACGTACGCCAGGGTTTTTCGTTTGACGGACGATGTCTTGGCAATACTCACCGGAGACTGGCTGGGCAATCGCATGCCCCGCATCATGGCTCCTCCACGACTTTATCGTGCAGGTCCGTGAGTTGCTCAGAGTAGTCCCCCGCGATTTTTCAGCGAGAACTTCTCGCGACCATCGGAGGCGTCTTCGTACTCTTCACCTCGTAAGAGCCGACCGACCAATAACGCAAGGAGGTACCCGTGGGTAGCATGATCGCAACGAAACCCTACTGTTGATTGGATTGCACTCGTGGCGTGGACCGGTCATCGATTGGTGTACCGAACGAGAAGACATCGCCTACTGATTCTGTGGGCCTTAATCTCTACGTGCTTGCGGTCCCGTTAGTCCATGCGCTAAGGTGGAACGACCGGAACTGAGTCAGACTGGATCCTTGGAGATCTGCAGTATGGATCGGGATGCCGTGCTGTCTCTCTGGGAAACCCACAAGGAAGAGCGGTGGCCTCAAGTGGGAAGCCAACAAGAGGGACCGTTGATGACACTCGATACCGTGATCAGCGGATGCGTCGTGTATTTCCTCGATAGTCCTGAGGGGCTTGATGCCCAGAGGATCAGAATCGTCGAAGATTGTGTTGCAGACCTGGATAACCTGACCGACGAGCTTGACGAAGACTGCCTGCCCTACTTTCAACGGCTCCGACACCTCGGAACTCTCCTCATCACCACTCATCACACCATCTAACCTGTTCCATGTAGAAACGGCTGATAACGGATTGGTTCGCCTCCATCACGTATTCAGCCGTTCTTGCAAGTTCTCAGGCCGTTCGATAAAATGGGCATACGCTGCATTGGTCCCACCGAATTCACTAATAAATTTCAGGTACTATACATCCTTCGAAACCCATGGATAAGGAAGCGTCGATGAAGTATGTACTGCGAGTCGTCACGCTAGCCTGTATGGTGACGGCCGGAGTCGGCACATGGGTATCCCCTGGGTATGGTGAGCCCTACGAACTGAGCAAGAACGACGTGATGGACTCCAAGGCCTTGAAGAGTGGAGAAATTTCACTGTTTGGGGTCAAATTGGGAGACTCCGAAGCCAAAGCCTTGGACTCTCTTGTGAATGAAAAAATTCCTGGAATAAAAGTGGAACAAGAAGCCTTGTTCATCTTCTTGCTCGACCAACGCAAGCCGACCGGTCCAATGGCTGGCGTGCGCATCCAGGACGGCAAGGTCGACCTGATCTTTATCAATAATCGATTTTCCTATAAGACTCGGGGTATCTTTCGCAACGTCTTGAATAGCGAAAGCCCCGATGACGTGCGAAAGCTATTGGGACAAGAAGACTACGGGGACGAAAACGTGATGGGTGCCATACTCGCATACGATAAACAGGGATTCGTCATCAATTATCTGGGGAAAGATGTCAATGTGGAGTTTTCGGCACCTCGGTAGTGAAGCTGCCCTTATGTTCGACCTCAACCCGTTCGAGCCGACTTAGATGACTTTCTACCCTTCCTATCGGGTGCGAACCTAAATTCGTTCCTGCTCCGTTTCTCTCCTTCTATTTCCACGCGCGATCACAAAGTCTATAGACCTTCGCCAGAGGACGTAGCACAAGACTCGAACGGACAAATTGAGGGTAGCCCTCAGGCTGCGGGCGGTCTTCCCGCCTCTTCCTCGTGCTTGTCGACTTGATCACACAGGGGAAGTGAATTCAGTGCAGAGGTTCAGCTACCTGTAAACCGTAGGTAATGAGGTTCGTCGCAGTGTTCCATCGACGCTTGGAATTGAGGATCACGAGGAGAAGATCGCTCCCGTTCTGAGAGACTTTGGCGATGAGGCACCGCCCGGCTTTGGAGGTAAATCCGGTCTTGATTCCTTCGACGCCGGGAATACGTCCCAACAATCTGTTCGTATTGTGCAACACATATGCACGGTGACCGTTGATCGGCGTGATCATCGCGCGTTCCTCACGAACCAACTGCCGGAAGATCGGCTGATCGAGAGCCATGACACTAAGCGTGGCAAGGTCTTCGGCCGTCGAGTAATGGTCAGGGTTATCGAACCCGCAGCCATTGCTGAAATGCGTATCAGACAAGCCAAGTTCCTCAGCCTTGGCGTTCATGAGACGTCACAAACTGTGCTTCGTCGCCACCCACATGCTCCACCGCTGCAAGACAGGCATCGTTCGCGGATACAATCAGCATGGCTTTCAGCAGATCTTCCAGCCTAAAGACCTGCCCCGCCTTCACGCGCAAGTGCGTCTTATGCGCCCGTGCAGCACTGGGACTGATCGTGACGAAGTCATCCAACTGACCCTTTTCCAGAATGACCAAGGCCGACATGATTTTCGTGAGACTGGCAGGGGACATTCGCTTCCCCGCATCGTGTTCATACAGCACACGTCCACTCTTGAGTTCCTTGAGAAGAATGCCATGGGCTGGAGCGACTCGCCACGGAGGGAATTGATGCGGCGCAATTGCGGTTCGAACAGGAACAGATTGAGTCGCTACGTTCTTTGCGAGGGCGATGGATGGAGTGACGGCCTCGCCGCCGATCAACAGGAGACCGATGAACACCCCAGCAGCGCAAGCGAGAAATAGGCGCCGATGAGATCTCTCACAGTCTCTTGTCATCATGAACGCAACGCTCCTACTCATAGTGTATACGATTCCCGCACCTTTCCTCCGCGAAACCCGCTGTCGAATCACCTTATGGAAGAAGCGGAGCAGGTCGGCAAGGTCGATCCAAAACCCGCAATTCAAACAGCGGGCATAGAGTCGCCGATTCACCAACGTATAGTGACGCTCGACCATCATGAAACCTTTGCATCTCAAACAGTGCATCGACACGTCTATCTTCAGATTCTGTGTCTATCGAAGTCGATTCATCACCAATGCCAAGCAACCTGCCAACAATCCTCCGCCGAAAATCGTGGTGCCAAACGAGAGGTACGCGCTGGCCCCACTGCCTGGAGAGGCTCCGTCGAGCAGGTCTCGCACACCCCCCTGTACCATCAGCACGGAGAGAGTGAGCAATGCACCAATAGCAAACCACCATCTAAAGGATCTCAACGGTGTCCCCGAAACAGAGCGCCAAGAGGTCTGGAAGCGACGCTCGCAGGTCACTGTAGCCGAGGGTCGGCAGGCTGTCAAGAAGACTGCCTGTTGATTCCCTCCACCCTCGACAGACGTCGACACGCCTCACGGGGGAGACGCGACGGGAGCGGACACGGCTTTCAATCCTCGATGGAGAAAGACGGAGACGCTTGCATTGCCGTTGTCTGCCGTCACAAGTCCAGGCTCTTCAGCCTCCTTCGTTGTGACACGAAATGTTGCGAGGGCGAAGGGGCCTGGTTTTGTCCGATAGTTTCTCGGCGGATATTCGAAGGTCCCATCGCCACGACCATAGAGAATGGAGAGATCGCTCGACTGAAGATTGACGATCGCCACATCGATGCGTTGGTCGCCGTTGAAGTCGCGAGCGAGTCCGAAATTCGGTCCTGCGTCGGCGCCGGAATCGTGCCCTGGCTGGAAAGTCCCATTACCTATTCCGAGAAAGGTTGTGAAACTGTCCTGCACGCCGTTGATGACAAGTAGATCGCGGATCCGGTCGCGATTGAAATCGGTGAAACTCACCCCGAGCGGGCGCTTTCCCGTCCGATAGTCGGTGGGAGGGCGAAACGTGCCGTCGCCATTCCCCATCCAGATGGAGACCGCGTTCGACATCGGCCCCCCGTTCGTCACGGCCAAATCGATCTTCCCATCGCCATCCAAGTCGGCCAGCGCCACCGACGTGGGCGTATCGCCATACTCGTACTGCGCCCCATGGGTGAACTCACCGGCACCGGTTCCGAGGAAGACTTTGATCTTGTCGTTCCGCAACGCCACCACAAGGTCGGGCGTTTGATCGCCGTTCAGATCGTCGCTCGCAATGGCAATGGGAGTCCGATGCACGGGATACCGCGGCCCTTCTTCAAATTTCCCGTCTTCCCTGCCGAAGAGTACGGCCACTTCGTCGCCCCCGGAGCAGGCCAAGACCACATCGGGATACGGATCGCGGTTGAACATCCCTAAGGCCAGCGAACGGGGTTCTTTACAGACATTCAGTTGGATTTGATCGCGAAAGGTGCCGTCACCGTTGCCTAGGAGAATCGAAAGCGTATTGCTGCCAATGTTGGTTGTGACCAGATCGGTAAAACCGTCCTGATTGACATCAACGGGAGTGACAGTCGTCGGGTTCTTCCCTACTTTGTAACTGGCAAAGTAGTAGAAGAGATCTGGTGGGGCATAGGGGTCTTGCTTGGTACAGCCGCTTGCCATAAGCAAGAAGGCACTTGTCGCCACGATCACAAGACCACGGGCTCTCCACCTGTTGCGACCGTCAGCGCTTCTGATCACGCACTCCTCCTCGCGCGAGGAACCGGCAACGTGGTGATTCATCTGGATACGCACACGCCCCTCAACCAGGCCTTCCCGCCGAAATGAGCGTGGCCAGTATACGACCACTGCTTTCTCCTGGCAATCAATCCCTCAACGCAACGATCCTCGTCGCAACTCGGTTTCTCCAATGCTAGCCCGCTCAGCGACGGCTTTGAAAACGGGCCAGAGTTTGAGGTACAATGCCCCTCTTGGTAAGGAGGACTCCATGAGCAAGATGACGCAGATTGAGTTGTCGATGTACGGAATCGCTGAGGTACTGCATTGGTGTCACGACCGCAATAAGGGCCGCGTCCCTGGGGTGGACACTGCCGGTTTCGATAAGATGAAGGTGCTCTTGGCTGAGAAACCACAGTCAGGTGATTATTTTACCCTCGATCAGTTTTGGAAGAAGAGGGTCACGTTGGACCTGACGGAAGATGAAGTGGCGACGATCGATCGCTGTCTCTACGATATCCCCAATTTCGACAGCGAGCCTCTCCCGCAAATCCGACATAAATTTTGGCCGCAACAGATAACCGCCCACTGATTGACCCGGGGTCGTTCTCAAACGCCCCCGGGCCTCTACTTCGTAACGATTCACCCGGCTTGCTCGGCCGAAATACAGTGAGCGCGGCGTGAAGAACTCGCTCTGTTCCTTATGAGCGCGTGGGGAGAACTATCTGGCGGAAGGAGCAACCTGACGGCTGCGGAAAAACCATTTCGGCACAACAAAACTTCGATGGCCCACACGTCTTGGACAGGAAGAGAACACCGCTGCAGGATGCTCAAAAAACCTATCGGCAATCCGCAGAACGTGAATCGTAAAACGTGAAAGGTTTCACAGAAAGAACATTCGGAAGTCCGACGTTTCACTTTTCACGGTTCTTGCGAGTGAAGCGAGAACGGTGCATGGGAAAAGGCGCGTCGTTGGGAGAAGAGGCTGTCTTGGCAGCCTCAAGGCGGGCGGGTGAAATATCCGCCGGGGCTGGGCGGGTGAGAAGAGCGACTAGTTCAGCATCCTGCTAGAGCGTCCCTTCTCCCTTCAGATACTTGCGAAAACGGTCCATCAAGTCGGCGCCGAGTGTCCCACCTTCCGGTTTCTTCATGTCTGGATCGGCAAAATGTTCACGAATTTCCCGAAGGCGTTTCTCCGCCTGCTCATTCCCTTGCAGCCGCTTGGTCTTCTCTAGCGCCGTATCAAACGCCTCAAAGGTCAGATTGTCGTACCCGAACGAGCGAATCCGTTTGACGGCCTTCATCATGGCCTGATTCCGGAACGTCGTGAGGTGTTCCGAATCGACCTCCTTGAGCCCAAGCTTCCGCGCCCTGCGCTCAGCGGCTTTACGGATTCCGCTACGCACGAAATCCGGAGACGTCTGCAGCCGCTTCCATGCCTCATCGGTCCACGCGACTCGCTCTTGTGGTGTGTCCCACAATTGAAGCAACATCGGCTCGTCGATCCGCGTCACGCCTTTCTCTCTCGCCAAATCTTCGGTGTCCCGCCTTAACATGTCGGTGACGAATTCGACGGCGATCGGCGGCGACTGTTTCAACTTCTCACGAAGTTGGGCCAACGCTCCCTCGCTCCATTCCAACGGAGGCCTCGAGGCCTCACGGAGATCGCCCAGTGCTTCCACCTTCTCGAAGAGTTCGACATTCACTTCGAGATGGCCCCGCTCCCTGGCAACTTCTTCGGCAATTTGCCTGATCATGTTCCGCATGAATTCCGGAACCGTGTTCAGCCGGTCCTTGGCGGCGGCAGTCCAGGGGAGATGGCCTTGCGCCATTTGTTCCACCGCGTCTGCCATGCCGGACTCACCGCCCATACTACCCATCATTTGGTTCTTGAACTGGTCGAGAAGCTCCCCCGTAATCTCTGCGTAGCCAAGTTCTCTGGCCTTTTTTTCAGCTAGACGCCGGACCATTCCACGCAAAAAGAGCGGCGCCCGCTCTAAACGTTTGGAGGCCTCGTCCGTCCAACCGATATCTACCCCAACCGCATTGTGGGAGTCTGGTGAATTCATGATGATCGTTCCGTTATGTCTGGTTCAGAAGTTCCTTCAATTCTTTGCCGGCCTTGAAGAATGGGACCTTCTTGGCAGGGACCGCCACGGTCGCGCCGGTCTTGGGATTTCGCCCTTCTTTCATCCGACGAGCCCGCAGCCGAAAACTGCCAAACCCTCGAATCTCCGTCTTATCTCCGTTCTTCAACGAATCACGCACACAGTCGAAAATCGTATTGACGACGACTTCCGCCTGCCGCTTCGTCAAGGTCGTGATCTGTTCGGATACGCGCTCGATGATTTGGGCCTTCGTCATATTGGACTCCCTTTCGTGATGATGAATCGACCTGTGCACCGATCCGGACGCGCTAGAATGCCATGAGATACTTGAGCCCAACCCCGGAGTACAAATCCAACTTGGGGAAGAGCCCCGATATTCGCGATTCGATCAATTCTCTGATCGAAAACCGTCGGCGCGGCTCAATAACTTTCGGCTCGCCCTCAATGCCGGCCACGTCCGCCGCAAGCTGGATGGCAGTCTCGAGATCACCGAGTTCATCCACAAGCTTTGACGCTTTGGCCTGACGGCCTGTGAAGATTCGACCATCCGCCAATGCCTGCACCGCCGCCACGTCGAGCCCGCGCCCTTCCGCCACCGCCTCGATGAACTGCTTATGGACATCGTCCATGACGGATTGGAGCAACGCCTGTTCCTCATCACTCATTTTCCGGAGAGGAGACCCCACATCTTTGAACCGTCCACTTTTGATCACGATACCTTCGACTCCGATCTTCTTGAGCAGCCCTTCGACGTTCGCCATCTCCATGATGACCCCGATGCTCCCCGTCAACGTCCCTGAATTGGCCATGATCCGGTCGGTGGCAACCGCAATATAGTAACCTCCTGACGCGGCCACCGTGCCCATTGAAGCAATCACCGTCTTGTTGCTCTTATTACGAACTCGCTTGACCGCATCATGGATTTCTTGCGACGGCACAACTCCGCCGCCGGGGCTGTCGATTCGCAATACGATTGCTTTGATGGAGGGGTTGTCGGCAAAACGCTTCAACTCGCCGATTGTGGATTGCGCATCCACAATGACCCCTTCAATGCGAATCAATCCAATCCTGTCCTCCATCGAAAAGTCGAGGTCTGGAAAGAATAGATTCATCAGAAAGAGCAGACCAAGCCCGGCGCCGAGCACCCAGAGTGCTCGGCGCCATATCCCTCGCCTGGCAGGTCTTTCCACTGTGTCATCACTCATGGTTCTGCTCATTTACCACGTCGGAAGGCGCCCCTCTAGCTACACTCAGGTCCGGTGCATCGGACCTACTTATCGTCCTCGGCTTGGCCTCGCTTCCGATTCTGCTTCGCCGCACGACCCAAGCTTTGGTCCAACGCGCCTTGCGTGGCATGATATTCATCGACCGTTCGGCGATCGGAATCCATTTGATGATCGCGCAGGCTGAGCGCAATCTTCCGCTCTTCCCGATCGACCTTGATGATCTTGGCCGTCACTTCATCCTGCAGCTTGAATTTCTCTTCGAGCTTGGCCTGTTGGTCGAGCCCGGCCTCGCTGATGTGAATCAACCCTTCGACTCCTCCGTCCAATTCGACGAAGATACCAAAGTCGGCGACCTTGCTGACTTTACCGATCGCCACATCCCCGACAGCATACCGGTTCGGAATCTCGTCGTCCCATGGATCGCTCTTGAGCTGCTTATATCCGAGTGACAACCGTTCCTTCTCCTTGTCGATCCGCAAAACCACGGCCTCTACCTTCTGCCCCTTCTTGAAGAGTTCAGATGGATGCTTGATATGTTTCGTCCAAGACATGTCGGAAATGTGGATCAATCCATCGATGCCTTCTTCGAGTCCGACGAACGCGCCGAAGTCGGTGAGACTCTTCACCTTCCCTTCAATGCGCGTGCCGATGGCATACTTCCCTTCCACCATATCCCAGGGGTTCGGGGCAGTCTGCTTCATACCGAGAGAAATCTTCCTGCTGGCCGAATCCACGTTCAACACCGCCGCTTCAACCTGATCCCCAATGGACACGACGCGTGACGGATGGCGCACTTCGTGTGTCCATGACATCACAGAGACATGCACCAGTCCCTCGACACCAGGCTCGAGCTCGATGAATGCCCCGTAGTCGGTCAGGCTCACAACACGACCTCGAACGCGGGTACCAATCGCATACTTACTGGCCACGCCGGTCCAGGGATCGGCGCTCTTCTGTTTCAAGCCGAGTGAAATGCGCCCGGTCTCTCGATCGTATTTGAGGACGCTTACTTCCACCTTGTCGCCGATGTTGAACATTTCCGACGGATGGCCGACACGGCCCCAGGACATGTCCGTGATGTGGAGCAACCCGTCGATGCCGCCGAGGTCGATGAACGCCCCGTAATCCGTGATGTTCTTCACCACGCCTTGAATCAATTGCCCTTCCTTCAACGTGGAAAGGGTGGTCTTCCGTTTCGAATCCCTCGTCTCTTCCAAGAGCACGCGCCTGGATACGACGACGTTGCCGCGCCGATGATTGATCTTGATGATCTTGAGCGGGAACGTGCGCCCGACCAACCCGTCAAGATCCCGCACTGGATGAAGATCGATCTGCGAGCCCGGCAAGAACGCCTTCACACCGATATCGACCATCATGCCGCCTTTGATCCGCGCCACGATCTTGCCATCGATGCTTTTGCCGTCATTGAAGAGCTTTTCCAGTTCCTCCCATATCTTCATCTTGTCGGCTTTTTCTTTGGAGAGAACCAGATTGCCGTCGGCGTCTTCACACTCCTCGATATACACTTGAAGCCGATCACCCACCTTGATGCTCTGAAGTTCCTCGGTGGAGAACTGATCGTTCGGGATCATCCCTTCGGACTTGTAGCCGATGTCCACGACCACCTTGTCTTTGGTCACGGCGACAATCCGACCCTCCGTAATGGTGCCCTCTTCGAGGTTTTTGAATGTCTCCTCGTACAAGGCCGCTAAGGCCGCTCGGTCTAATTGCTGGTCACTCGATGGAGAAACCGTACTCATGGTGTGAATCCTACTCTTCCGACTGGAGTCGGGTGCTGATGATTATACACCGACATTCACTCAGCCTTGCGAATGCCGGCACTGGACTGCTGGGTCGAAGCCTCTACGCCACCTAAGGAGGCAATGCGATCCATCACGGTGCGACTGACCTCCTGATAAAACTGCTTGGTCTCTCCGTTCTCTCCGCTCTGGGGAAACGTGAGAGCCTCTCCATAGAACACGGTCACGGGATGGAAGCGCGGCCATATGGTTCCCGACGGCAGTACATCGTACGTGCCCTTGAGGTAGGCCGGAACCACAGGACATCCTGTTTGTGCCACAATCACACCAATCCCTGGTTTGGGAGATTGCAACTGGCCGTCCAGGCTGCGGCTGCCCTCCGGAAAGATCACCACGACCTTCCCTTCCTTGATTAAAGCGACCGCCTTACCAAATGCGTCACGATCTAACCGGCCTGTTCGCAGGGGAATCCATCCCAACCATTGGCAGATTGCCCTAAGGCCCGGAACCGGAAAGAGATCGCTCCGCCCCAAAAACCAGGCCCGCCGCCGCATCCCACAGCCCAGGAGAGGAATATCCAGGTAACTGGCATGGTTCGCCGCCACGATGAACCCACCGGTCCGGGGGACTGCGCCAACGACTCGATAACGAAAACAGAGCCAGCCGATGGTCCGGGAAAGAACCCACAGAATCCCGTAGAGGACTGAACTCACAATCGGGCCGCAATCACAGCCATCATCTGGTCCACCACCTCCGCGATGGACAACGTTGAGGTATCAATGAACCGGGCATCTTCAGCAGGAACCAATGGGGCGATGGAGCGGGAACGATCCCGGGTATCGCGTCCTGCCAGGTCGGCTGTCGTCTCTTCAAGCACCCCCGAATGTCCCGCCGCAACCAGTTCCCGATGTCGGCGTTGCGCCCTGACAGTCTGATCCGCTTCGAGAAAGAATTTCACGTCCGCCGAGGGGAATACCTTCGTCCCCATATCCCGCCCCTCAGCCACCACCGCTCCACCTTGTCCAATTTGCCGCTGGATAGGCAGCAACCAGGCCCGAACCGCTGGAATTGCAGAAACCACCGAGGCCGCAGACGACACCGCAGGCGTTCGGAGGTCGCCGCTCACATCTCTGCCATTGACGAACACCGTCGCGGCCCCTTGATGGAACTCCATCTTGAGCGAGAGGGTGGGCAACAAAGCGGCAACTGCTTCGACATCAGCCGGATCCCGTCCAGACTCAATGACGGCCCAAGCCATCGCGCGATAGAGGGCGCCCGTGTCGAGATACAGATACCCCAATCGAGAGGCCAACAATTTGGCCACTGTACTCTTGCCGACACCGGCTGGACCATCGATCGCAACGGTCAGCCGTCTCGTTTGCTTTTCCTCCGCAACATGTCCCACGTCGTGGCCCCGTATTATAGCCGTCACCGGCTTTCAGTCAATAATTCCAATAGTGTGTGATGAAACGTTGGAAATGATGTCTCGATGCAAGCCGTCTCGTCAATCGAGGTCGGCGCAGAAGCGGTCAAGCCCGCGATGGCCAATGACATCGCCACCCGGTGATCTCCGTGGCTGCGGCCATGTGCAGCCTGCAATCGGCCGTTACTCTCTGCCTTGCCAAGCCCTTGCACTACCATCCCGTCGGGTCTTTCTGTGATCTGGGCCCCCATCGCGCGCAACTCCGCCGATACCGTCGCAATTCGATCGCTCTCTTTGACCCGCAATTCTTCGGCTCCGGATATAATCGTCTCACCCTCTGCGACTGCAGCTGCGACACACAGGATGGGGAATTCATCGATTGTCTGCGGGATCAAATCAGGCCCGACCGCCACTCCACGCAACCGTGCCGACCTCACGCGGATATCCGCAACCGGCTCTCCTGCCTCTTCACCCCTATTGAACAGCTGAATGTCCGCGCCCATCCTCGTCATCACGTCCAACAAGCCGGCCCTAGTAGGGTTGATCCCCACCTGTTGAATCGTCACATCCGAACCTGGGACAATAGTCGCTCCCACGATGAAAAACGCAGCAGCTGAGAGATCGCCCGGGACGACCAATCGAGACGCCGCATTCCACCCAACCGACGGTCTTCCATCGATCAGCAGTGTGGTCCCTTCCCGTCGAAACGCAATATTAAAAAACTGGAATAACCGTTCCGTATGGTCGCGCGAAAGACGCGGCTCTGTGATGCGGGTCGTCCCTTCGGCAAACAAGGCTGCGAGCAACAACGCCGACTTAATCTGCGCGCTCGCCACCGGTGAGGCGTAGGTGATCGCGCGGAGGCGGCTACCCATCACGGCTAAGGGCGCAAGTTCACCGCCCTTGCGTCCGGCGATGGTCGCCCCCATTTCCCGCAACGGCTTGACGATCCTCCCCATTGGACGGCGACGAATCGATTCGTCACCGGTCAGTACCGTAAAAAAGTCCTGTCCCGCCAGTAGGCCGGTCAGGAGACGAATGCCCGTTCCGGAATTCCCGCAATCAATCGGTCCACTCGACTCGGTCAGCCCCCAGAGTCCCTTGCCATACACACGCAGCTCCTCGACCGATTCATCGATGCGTATGCCAAGCGCCTGGAATGCACGCATCGTATTGAGGCAATCTTCGCCTCGGCAATAGCGCGCAACCGTACTGACCCCGTTTGCCAACGCTGTCAGAATGATGGCGCGATGGGTGATCGACTTATCGCCCGGGACGGAAATCGTTCCCTGTAAAGGTCGGCCTGGTGTGATGGTCAACGACGCCATAGGTGTGTTATGCGGAGACGCTCGGTCGCGTGGAAAGTTTCTCCCGTTCCTGCTTTGCCCGTTCGAGTTCCTTCTCGATGCCTGCGGCATCACCCACTCGAATGAGCTGCTTCAATTGACTAAGCGAGCGCTCATAGGCCTCAATAAACGTCACCACATTGTCTCGGTTCCAGAGAAAAATATCGCGCCACATTTCAGGAGAACTCGCGGCAATTCTGGTCGTATCCCGCAAGCCGCCCCCGGAATGGTTTGCCAGATCGAGGGAGGGAAGTTGTTGATCGCGAATCTCGGCCAGCGCGTTGATCAAGGCAAAAGCCGCCACATGAGGCAAATGACTCACCGCCCCGAGAATCTTGTCATGCAGATGGGCATCCATCGTAAGTACCACCGAGCCGGTTTCCTGCCACATCGTTCGGACCTGCTCAAGCGCCTGCGGATCGGTCGTTTTCGTTGGAGTAATGATACAGCGCGCGCCCATAAAGAGCTGATCCGATCCGGCCGCCACGCCCGTCTTTTCCTTACCGGCAATCGGATGGGCCCCGACAAAATGGACACCGGCCGGCATGGCTTGCTCAGCCTGTTCCACCAAAAAACCCTTCACACTTCCGACGTCGGTCACAATCGCGCCCTTTTTCAAGCAGGAGGCCCATTCAGTCAGGTGCCGGTCATAGGTGTCGACCGGGGTGGCCAACACGACCAGGTCTGCCTCTCTCACTCCATCTTTTGGGTCGACGACGTAGCGATCGATCGCGCCCAACTCGACCGCGGTTTTCAAGTTTTCGACACGCCTCCCAACCCCGATGACCCTTTCCGCCAATCCCTTTCGGCGAAGAATCATGCCGAGCGATCCGCCGATCAGCCCCACTCCGATAATGGTGACCTGGGTAAAGTGCAGCGCCATTCTTCAAACTGGACTCAAGCCGAGCCTCAATCCTGTGTCCTTCAAGCCCAGTCTCTCTCGTTATAGTTCCCGACCGACCGCCACCGCAATCTTTCGCATGTCATGCATCAATTCTTTGAACTTGCTCGGTTTAATGGATTCTTCACCGTCGCACAATGCACATTCAGGGTTCGAATGGACTTCGATCAGAATGCCGTCCGCTCCCGCAGCCACTGCGGCTTTCGACATCGGCGCCACCAGATTCCACTTGCCGGTGGCATGGCTGGGATCGACGATGACAGGCAAATGCGAAAGCTCTTTTAAAGTCGGAACCGCAGCAAGATCGAGCGTATTGCGATACTGCGTCTCGAAAGTCCTGATCCCCCGCTCGCACAACATGACGTTCTGATTCCCGCGGGACATGATGTATTCTGCCGACAGAAGGAATTCCTTGATCGTTGCCGAGAGTCCCCGCTTCAACAGCACAGGCTTGTCGTAGGCCCCAACCTCCTTGAGGAGTTCAAAGTTCTGCATGTTGCGGGCACCAACCTGGATGATGTCGGCTTTTTCGAGAAACAATTCGATGTCGCGGGTATCCAGAATCTCGCTGACGACCGGCAACCCGGTTTGTTTTTTCGCCTCAACCAGATAGTCTAATCCTTCACGCCCCAACCCCTGAAAGGAATAGGGCGATGTGCGTGGCTTGTAGGCGCCGCCGCGCAAAATACTCGCTCCGGCCGCCTTGACCTCGTGGGCAATGCCGACCGTTATTTCGAGCCGCTCCACCGCGCAAGGTCCCGCCATGATGACCAGCTTATGGCCGCCGATCTTCACGCCACTCACATCGATCACCGTACCTTCGCGCTTAAACTCTCTGCTGACAAGTTTCCAGGGCGCGAGAATCGGCAACACACTTTCAACGCCTGGCAAGGCCGTGAGCGGCTGATTATGCAGAATCCGATCGTCGCCGATGACTCCAATAATCGTGCGTTCCTGACCGGTCGATAGTTGCGACTTCAGTCCCAACTCGCGAAGCCGATCGATAATGTGGTCGACTTCTCGTTCACTTGCCTCTGGTTTTAATACAATGATCATGTTGTCCTCACCATGCACTCAATGCGGATGGATCACCCGTTTGAGCGCAGCCAAGAATTCCCTGTTTTCTTCTTCCAGGCCGATGGTCACTCGAACCATATGCCCCTCGATGTGACGAACGATGATGCCCTCCCTCAGCAGGGCCTCAAACACCGTGCGGCCGTCTCGGCCAACATCGACATAGACAAAATTCGCTTCGCTCGGGATCGGCGCAAACCCGAGCACGGTCAATCCCTTCACCATCTGCGCCATCCCAGCTTCATTCACCGCTCGGCTCCGCGCCACATGTTCATCGTCATCGAGGGCGGCGAGCGCGGCACGCTGCGCCAGGCTGTTGGCGTTGAATGGCGGGCGGACTCGGTTCAAGATGTTGGTGATCTCCGCTGTCGCCACGCCGTACCCGATTCGTAATCCAGCGAGACCATAGATTTTCGAAAACGTCCGGAGCACAATCACGTTCCGCCCCTGCTTCACATAGGCCATAGAATCCGGAAAGTGCGGATCCCGGACATACTCGAAATAGGCTTCGTCACACACCACGACGACATGCGCCGGCACGCGCGAGAGCAGAAGTTCAACCTCATCGGCTGACACCATTGTTCCGGTTGGATTATTGGGGTTGCAGAGGAACAGAAGCCGTGTCCGGTCAGTGATTGTGTCCGCCATCGCCTGAAGATCGTGCCGCCATTGCTTCAACGGGACGACGATAGGCTTTCCGTGGGCTGCCGTAACCTCCATTTTGTAAATGACGAAGGTCTGATCCGCCATCACCGCTTCATCGCCTGGAGCCAACATCGTACGGGCGAGCAAGCCCAAGATTTCATCCGATCCATTTCCGAGAATGACCTGATCTGGGGTCACCTTCCAACGATCCGCCAGGGCTTCGCGCAAGCGAAATGCGCCGCCGTCAGGATAGCGATGCAGGGTCGCGGTTCCCTCGCTCAATGCGGCGAGCGCCTTCGGGGAGGAGCCCAACGGATTTTCGTTGGACGCCAGCTTAATGACGCGTGCAAGACCCAGCTCCCGTTGGAGTTCCTCAATCGGCTTCCCAGGAACATAGGGGCTCAGCGAGACAATATCTGGATGGACCTTCAGTGGCATGACATCAACTGTGTGCCGGATAGGACCCGAGGACCTTCATGAACAGGCAACGGCCAGTGATTTCTTCGACGGCTTTCTTGACGCGGTCTTCTTCAATATGTCCTTCGATATCGACGAAGAAAATGTACTCCCAGGCTTTTCGCCTGGAAGGACGCGATTCAATCTTGGTCATGCTGAGGCCATGGGAGGCGAAAGGCCGGAGTAGATCGTACAGGGCGCCGACTTTGTCTTTCACTGAGAGCATTAATGATGTCTTATCTTTCCCGGTACGCTCGGGAGGCTTTTGAGACAAGATAAGAAAGCGCGTCACGTTGTTCATATTATCTTCAATGCGGGCTTTGATGACCTTCAAGCCGTACAACTGGGCCGCCAGCTCCGATGCAATCGCGGCGACAGAGGGAGTTTCCACGCACAGTTCCGCTGCCCGCGCCGTGCTTGCCACCTCCGATACGGGCACATCAGGCAAATTGGTTTCCAGCCAATTTCGGCATTGGGCGATGGCATGGGGATGAGAATGGATTTTTTTTACCTCTTCCATCACGCCGGACTTTGACATCAAATGATGGGACACTTCCTGGAGGATTTCGCCATAGATCAGGAGATTAGAATCGATGAACATATCGAGCGTGTGGTTGACCACGCCTTCCGTCGTGTTCTCGATCGGGACCACGCCAAAATTGGCTCGCCCCCGCTCGACTTCGCTGAACACGTCCTTAATGCTATTGACCGGAACATATTGGGCCGACGACCCGAATTTCTGCATGCAGGCCATGTGAGTAAATGTCGCTCTGGGGCCGAGATAGGCCACCTTTTGAGGGCCCTCAAGAGAGAGGGAGGCGGACATGATTTCTCGATAGACCGGCCGAATCGCCTCTGATGGAAATGGCCCGGAGTTTTGTTGTATGAGGCGCTCGATTATCGCCGCCTCACGCGCCGAAGTATGGAGATTGGCATCCGCATCCCGCTGTTTCTTAAGCTTGCCGATCTCTATGACGCTTTTGGACCGCTCATTCAGCAGGCGCAAAATCTCGTCATCGATGCGATCGATCGCTTTCCGGTACTCGGAAAAGTCTCCGGACATAGCTACCCCCCCTCTTCCCAGCCCAGGAGGCGGGCACCCGTCCGTCGGCTGGAGTGGCACAAGCTAAGTGGGAAATGATACAGGAACCATTCCTGCCAATGCAAGGAGACCCTCGACCTTTCACGAACTTGCGTGACGGCCCCCCTCCGTTTCTATTTGCGATCAGAAAGGCGTGACAGAGGCCCGGCGCTTCACGAGAAGAGGAGGGAGGTCGGCCTTTTGAAATGATCGAAGGCCAGCTTCGTGGCTTGGCGGCCACGCCCGGTTCGTTCAAGGAAACCAGCCTGAATCAGATAGGGCTCATGGACATCTTCGAGAGTACTCTTGTCTTCCTGGACTGCGGCTGCCAAAGATTCCACCCCAACCGGTCCCCCAGCAAACTTGTCGATGATGGTCAAAAGAATCTGGCGATCCATCTCATCAAACCCTGCCGTATCGACGCCCAACCATGCAAGTGCGTCCTGGGCGACAGTCTGGGTAATTCGTCCCGCCGCCTTGACCTGAGCATAGTCGCGCACTCGTTTGATCAGCCGGTTGACGATGCGAGGAGTTCCTCGAGCCCGACCAGCAATTTCCTGCGCTCCCTCGGAATCGATTGGGATTCCGAGCACCCCCGCCGAGCGTGTCACGATGGTCTGCAATTCCGACGAAGAGTAGAACTCCAGACGGTGGACGAGGCCAAATCGGTCCCTGAGCGGAGAGGTCAGCGCTCCGGCCCTGGTTGTGGCCCCAACCAGGGTAAACCGAGGGAGATCCAATTTCACCGTTCTGGCTGCAGGCCCCTGGCCGATCACAAGATCTAGCTGGTAGTCCTCCATCGCTGGATAGAGCGCCTCTTCGACAGAGGCAGGGAGGCGGTGAATCTCGTCGATAAATAGGACGTCGTGTTCTTGAAGGTTCGTCAGGATGGCGGCTAAATCGCCCGCATGGGCCAGCACGAGACCGGAGGTCGAGCGGAGCGCAGCCCCCATCTCACGAGCAATGATATGAGCAATGGTGGTCTTCCCCAACCCAGGGGGGCCATAAAAGATCGTGTGATCGAGCGCTTCGTTCCGCTGCTTCGCCGCCTCGATGCAGATCCGCAGGGACTCTTTCATCCGATCCTGGCCGACGTACTCCTCCAAGGTCTGCGGGCGTAGCACCGTCTCGATACTTCGCTCTTCGTCCGTGATTTGCGTGCTGACAACTCGCTCGGCCATCGTGAGGGAACCTCTCTCGCTGCTGGCTTACTTCTTCTCCGGCGTTGGGAGGTACCTGGGTGGAGGCGGCAAGGCACCCTGCCCAGGCGTTGCTGTGCTCCCGCAATCCGGTGGGCAGTTCAGACCGCCTTTGGTTGGATCGGGAAGGTTCAACTCCATCTTCTCCAGCTGGCATTGCGTGACCCGCCCCCCATCCTTATTTCCGCAGCGAGACGGCACGGACGAGTTGCCGATTTCACGATAGCCCTCGGGACAGGAACCACAGACGGACAGCAGATTCGCCCCCAATGGTACGCACTGAACGAGCGTGGGATCGCCGTCCTTGCAAATCTCTTTGGACTCAGTCACGTTTGTGGTTGCATAGCCTTCAGGACATTGACCGCACATCTTGCGAATGCTTTTGGGCTCGCTCGACTCTTCGGCTTGCACGGGCATGGCCCCTATCCCCAATAAGAGCACCGCAACCCCGATGGATAATTGAGTCTGGACCATTCGTTGAATCAGTCTCGTCATCATCCTTACCCCCTTGCAAGTTCCTTTAGCGATTCACGAATCATGTCTTTGAGCATGATGGACTCAGGATTGGACTTCTTCACTTGTTTCAACGCTTCTCTGGCGTCTTGTGAGCGATAGCCCAAATTCACGAGCGCTGACAGCGCGTCGTCAAAGGTGGCATCTTGCCCCTGCCTGGGTGAATCGCTTGCCGGCGCGAGACCAGGATGGAGTTTTCCAACTTTATCCTTGAGCTCCAACACAAGACGGCTAGCCGACTTATGTCCGATCCCCGGAACAGTCGTCAGCTTCTCGATATCTCCCGACTGAATCGCCGAGACCAGATCCGACACCGGAAGTGCCGACAGTACACTCAGCGCCAGTTTGGGCCCGACACCGGACACGCTGGTCAGCAGCACGAATGCATCTTTTTCCTGCGACGTCAGAAAACCGAAGAGCTGAATCGCGTCTTCGCGGACATGGGTGTGAATGCTCAGCGAGATACTGTCGCTGAGACTGGGCAACCCATAGTAGGTGCTGAGAGGAATAAATACTTCGTATCCGACCCCGTGCACGTCGAGGACCAGAGAGGTCGGCGCCTTGAAGGCCAATCGGCCTGTCAGTGAGGCGATCATACGTTATGAAGCAACGAGGAATGGTGAGTGCAGAGCGTTGAGCGAAGGAGGAACAGCTTGAGTTCTCCGTTCATCGTTCAACATTCCGCATTGTTGGTTACCCGGCGGCAGCCACTTTCTCCATCACCTCGTCGGAAATATCAAAATTCGCGTGAATCTTCTGTACATCGTCATGCTCGTCCAAGACTTCCATCAACTTGAGCATTTGTTCGGCTGCCTTCTCCTCTAGCCTGATCGTGTTCTGCGGAACAGAGGTGACTTCCGCAAGTACAGTGTCGATTTTTGCATCAGCGAGGGCTTTCTTCACCGCTTCGAAGTGGTGCGGATCCGTGATGACCTCAAAGCTTTTCTCACCCACTTTCACGTCCTCCGCTCCCGCATCGAGGGCGAGCGACAGCAGCGTATCTTCGTCGACTCTGCCCTTCTCGATCGTGAGCAGTCCCTTCTTGTGGAACTGCCAGGAGACCGCACCGGCTTCCGCCATATTGCCGTGATTCTTCGTGAGGAGATTTCGCAACTCGGCAACGGTACGGTTGCGGTTGTCGCTCGTGATTTCCATCAGTATGCCGGTTCCGCCAGGCCCATACGCCTCCAAACTGAACTCTTCATACACCAAACCGGGCAATTCTCCCGTGCCGCGCTGAATGGCTTTCTTCAGCGTATCCCCAGGCATGTTGGCCTCTTTTGCCTTCAAGATGGCCAGGCGAAGCCGCGGATTGCCATCCGGGTCGGCGCCGGAGCGAGCCGCAATCGCCACCTCGCGGATAATTCTGGTAAAGATCTTCCCGCGTTTGGCGTCCTGGGCCCCTTTATGTCGTTTAACCGTCGCCCAATGACTATGTCCACCCATGCTCGCTCCCTGCAGCTGCACTTGGGAAAGCCGGCTGCCCAATAATATCAGGCTCGGTTCTGAGGTCTGGTACTCGTAGCACAGGGTTCGGAAAGGTGTCAATTATGCCGGAGGGTGCACCGCAGCAGGGTCATTACTCGGAATATATCAGCAACTGTATCCCGATGAGCATGATCAATCCGGCCCAGAGTAATTCCCATTTGGAAGAACGTGCGTGCGACGGAGCGCGGAACCAATCGGACAGCAGTTTGGATGAACCCGCCGTGACCGCCATGGTGCCCATAATCGCATGGTCTATCGCAATCCTGTTGGCTGAGGGATGGACCCCGTGCGAATGGCCGAACAACATCAGTCCTCCGATGATGGCAAACACAGGCAGCGGCGTAGCCCACACCGCGTGACCGAGCTGCCCAAATCGGCGGAGCAGCTCGATGATCCCAACCGTCACCGACAAGATCCCGTAGCTCTTATGTTGAAAGATTTCCGAGTCGCCACCGAAGAAGGTCTGCATGAAACTGAGCGATCCGATCGGCCACGCATTATGGTCGCTCCAGACAAGTAGGAAAGAGCCTGCTGCGAGCAAGGCTCCGGGCAGAAGAAACCTGGTCCAAACCCAGTATGGCATGGCCAGCGCCTGGCGCACTTCGCTCAGCCCAATGATGAGTATCAATATGCCGCTGAGGTGATGATTGAACTCGGAGTAGGCGATACCTGCGACGGATCCTTCCCACCCTGCCTGATGTCCCACGGTTCCATGATGTTGGTGGTCGGGACTGACTGCCTGCTGCACCGATGTCTGATTCTGTTCATCATGCTGCGCCCATAGAGGCGTGGCTGACAAGAACAGGCACAACAGAAAGACGAATCTCATCCAGCAACTTCGATGCGATCCCTGCAGCATGCCGCCATTACGACTGTTGCATAGTAGAAAAGCCCGTCCAGCTGACCGGACGGGCCTTTGTGCCATCATCATATGTTTTATATTTAGGCCTGACCTGCTTACATAAACTTCATAAACTTCTCTTTTGCGTCATCCATGACTTGAGCCGTAATGGTCGCCATCCCGCGTTCCTTCGCCACCCGCTCGACCTCTTTGCGGGCCATCGGACGGATGAAGTCGGGAATATTCTCAAGCCGCTTCTCAGCCTCAGGCGTCCATGTCATCCCATTGCTTGATTCACTCTTGGAGTCGTCCATCACTTGCAACGTGATCGTCTGGTACCCCTGCTTACGGGCAAAGGCCTCCACACTGCTCTGCACCATCGGTTTCACAAATGAGGGGAGGCGGTCGAGCTTCTCCTTTGCATCGGCCGACCAGGCAAACCCTGTAGTCGCCGCTCCAGCAGTGCCGGGCTTACCGCTTGAGGTGAGTCCCATTTCAGCCACCATCGCGGAGAAGGGGCAGCCGCTGCTGGACTTCTCTCCAGGCGTGGCAGTTGTTGCGGCCGTGACCGCAGCCGCCGGCTGACCACCTTGGATTTTCTCATTCAAATATGCCGCCATCTGACCAGAGCCTGCGGTTGCTTCGTCTTTCAACGTACCCCGCGTCATCTCAAAAGGCTCAGCCGCAACGGTGCGCCCGCCCAGCTTCACCCCGAGAGAACTGACCATTTGCGTTTCGCCGGGATTCGTCACCATGGAGAACTTGGCATTGCAAGACGGACAGCCGAAGAACACGCCGAGTGTGTCCTCTCCAGGCTTCTCCACTTTCTCGAAGTTCATGTAGGTTTCACAATTGAGGCACACGAATTTCATGGCGTCTCCTCTTCGGTGCGTAACATCACAGTTTATCGGCTAGCACCGTCTTGTAATCGAGCAGCGTCCTGATGCGCCCGGCAATTTCTTGGTACCGTTGAATTGTCGGATACGTTTCGTCGAGCAACGGCTCTCCCTTGTCGAAGGTGCGCGCAAGTTTTCGGTCAAAGGGAATCCGCCCGAGCAACGGCAGGTCCAGCATCTCACACATCGCCTCGGTGTTGCCATCGAACAACTCGTTCACCTCCCCACAGGAGGGACAGCGATACTCGCTCATATTCTCGACCATGCCCATGACCTTGATACCCATGTCGCGGGCATAGGTGACCGACTTCTGCACCACGTCCGATGCCACTTCTGATGGCGTCGTGACGACGATCGCTCCCGCCAGGTCTGGAATAAACCCGGCGATGACTGGCGGCTTGTCCGCCGCGGCCCCAGGAGGCAGATCGACCAGGAGATAATCGAGTTCGCCCCAGACGACATCGGCCAGGAACTCTCGAATGACATTCATTTCCATCAGCCCCAACCACACGGGGCTGACATCCATCGGCCCCTTCCATCGAACCGGCGACGCATCGTCCAGGAAGAAATCCATCGACGCGACCTTCACCCCGAGCGGCCCGACTGGTGGAATCGCTCCCCCAGGCCTCATGGTCAACGACTGGCCATGCAACCCCAACATACGTGGCACACAGGGTCCGTTCAGATCCACGTCTAAGAGCCCAACCTTGGCGCCCTGCCGCGCAAAAGCCAACGCCAAGTTGACCGTGGTCATACTCTTGCCCACGCCGCCTTTTCCACTCATGACGACCAGCTTGTGCTTGATGCTGGCCATGCGAGCATGGACCTGCTTGGTATTTTCTGAAATCTGCTTGAGTACTTTGGCGTCGTCTGAATACTTCAAGTTGCCAAGAATGGCCTTCAGATCTTTCTCGACCGCCATGGATGATATTCCTTGTAAACTAAGAGAATCTAGAGAAGTTCAACGCTAACATAGGGGTTTCTGGTGAGTCAAACAATGCTGCAGCGAGCGGGATAGGCTGAGGCCAGCTGGGGACTTTTCAGCCTCCACTAGATGGAGTACTGAAAGGTCGGCTTCGCCCCGATCGCCTGAGCCAGGACTCCACGCCGCTTGAGCTCCTCAAGGATCCGACGAGTGGCTGCATCAAAGTCTGCCGGACCTGACAGCGCGATATCCGTATTGGGGGGAGCTTCCTCGGGCGCTTTGCTCATGTGAATGGCAATAACCGGGACCGGGTGGACGAGCGTCCGAATAACCTGTGCCGCTTCGACATAGGCCATGCCGAAGGGATTGGTCGTCGAAACCACGATCAACCCGGTATCGACGAGCAGCCTCGCCACTTCGCCATAACGGCGAGCCATCTCGGCCGCCTGGCCTCGCTCTCCCTCCGAGAGATCTGCATCGAGTCCACGGCGGAGATTCTCTCCGTCGAGCAAGTACGCATGCCGACCGTCTGCCACGAGTCTCGCCTCGATAGTCCTGGCCAGGAAGGACTTCCCCGTATGCCGCCCGCCTGTCACCAACACAATGGCGGCTCGGTGACCATACTGCTGCGCGCGATCCTCGACGCCGACCTTACCCTTCACCCAGGCAAAGTCGCGCTGCCGAGCTTCTTCGCGGAGAAACTCCTGATCGTCATGGACCAGTTCTGTCACGATGCCGCCACCCGCAATGTCATACTCATCGACGAGGACGAACCGGCCGGTCGACTCAAACGAGGCCGAGAGGTCAAACGCGACCGGCGTTTTGGCCCGAATCGTCAATTCAGCCACTTGATTCTTGTTGACCACGCTACTGCCTTGCTGCTGAGCCAGATCCATCGTATCGATGATTCGGTGAATGGTGGCCACTTCACAATCCACTTCCCTCGTCGCCACTCTGAGCTGATAGCGTCGCCCTCGTTCCAACGGCTTCCGGCCCAGCCAGAACACATTGGCTCGAAAGGCCGTCGACACCAGCGGGAGTTGTTCTTGATGCGAGGCCACCTCTCCTCGTTCGACAAAGATCTGTTCGTCGAGCGTGACGCCGACTGATTGGCCTGCATGACCCTCTACTGGCGGAGGATCGATATTGAACGCTTCAATGGACTTGACCGTCGCCCGTTTGTTCGACGGTGAAAACACCAAGGTATCGCCGACTTTCACAGCGCCCTGCCGTGACGCGTCCGGCGATGATGCGGCGGGCGTCGAACTTATACACATCCTGAACCGGCAGGCGAAGCGGTTGTTCGGATCGTCCCGGTTCCTTCTGAAAAGCACTGAGCGCATCCAGCACGGTCGGACCGCTGTACCACGGCATCTGTCTCGCTCCGGTTGGCGATATTATCTCCAAGCTTGGCGCTGACAGGAATGATCTGCTGTGGAACCGCCTTGAACTGCCCGAGAAACTCTCGATATTCCTTCTCAATCCCGTCGAACACATCCTGTCGATAGCCGACCAGATCCATCTTGTTCACGACGACGGCGAACTGGCGGACGCCCAGCAGCGACAAGAGATAGCCATGTTTCTTGGACTGTTCCTTCACGCCCTCCAAGGCATCGATCAGCAGCAACGCCCCTTCAGCCCGGGCCGCTCCGGAGATCATGTTCTTGAGAAACTCCTTGTGCCCGGGCGCATCGATGATGATGTAGTGCCGGCCCTTCCAACCGAAGAACGTCCGCGCCGTATCGATCGTGATCCCCTGCTCCTGCTCTTCGAGAAAGGCATCGAACAGGAACGCGTACTCGAATTCCTTGCCCTGCTGGCGGCAGATGGCTTGGACCTTTTCAAGCTTGCCGTCCGGCAACGATCCCGTATCGGCATAGAGACGCCCCAGCAAGGTGGACTTCCCGTGGTCCACATGCCCGACGATGACGATGTTCAAATTGTCAGATGGTTTCGAGATCGCTTGCTGCCATTCTTAAACCCCAGAATGTTCAAACAGGCAGCCCAGCAAGGCCGCAGGTGAGGAAAAACCGCAGGCGTAGTATTCTCACCCGCCCGACCCCGAGCTGTCGGAACAGCTCTTTTCCCGGGTGGGGTACGTTGAGGATTTTTCCGACCCGAGAACGAAGCTGGATGCCTGTTTCAACATTCTGCCGCTACATGTATCCGTCTTTTCTGAGCAACTCCATCCCGCGCCCTTCATCCTGTGCGCGGCCTGATCGCTCTGCCACCGTGGTGTGCCGCAACTCGTCAATAATGTCGTCCACGGACTTCGCCGTCGATTTGATCGGGGTCGTGCAGGGCGCGCAGCCGAGACTGCGATAGCGGGTCCCCTCCCCCTTGTCGAGATAGAGATCGATGAAGGGAATGTTCTCGAACTTGATGTATTCCCAGATATTGATTTCCGTCCAATCCAGCAGCGGATGGATCCGGATGTGAGTTCCCGGAGGAAAGGTCGTTTTGAATTGGTCCCAGAGCTCAGGCGGCTGATCGCGGAAATCCCAATCGCCATGCTTGTCACGCGGCGAGAAGTAGCGCTCCTTGGCTCTCGTCCCTTCTTCGTCTGCGCGCACACCGAGAATGATGCCCGTATAGCCCTTTTGCTCGATCAATTGCTTGAGTCCATTGGTCTTTCAAGGCCGTACAGCAGTTGACGCGGCCCAACGTATGGTTCATCCCGGCTGCGAGCGCTTCCTTGTTCTGCCCCACGACCAATTTGAGGCCCCACTCCCGAGCCACTCGATCTCGATACTCAATCATGGCGGGGATTTTGTAACTCGTGTCAACGTGCAGAAGAGGGAACGGAACATGACCAAAAAAGGCCTTTCTGGCCAACCACAGCAGCACGGTCGAATCCTTCCCCATCGACCACAGCATGGCCAGGTTGTCAAAATGCTTATAGGCTTCGCGGAGAATGTAGACGCTCTGGTCTTCCAATTGACGAAGATGTCGCACAGGCTCGATCCTCTCGTGTGGTCAATGCGCTCGGCCGGTCACTCCCGTGCCCACCGGCTCCTGAGCCAGCTCCTCAAGCTTTCGTGCCGCCGCCCCCTCTTCGAGCGCTCGACGTGCCAGTGGGACGCATGACGCCCATGTTGCCCCTTTGCCTGCGGCATACAGAATCAACGCCGCGTTGATCAATACCCAGTTACAGGGACCGCCCTGAAGCTGATTGTGGAGAATCCGTCGGAGCAGATCTGCTTCCTTGTCTCGTTGATTCGACGGGAAACCCGCCATATCGCGTTGCGTACCCAGCGGCATCCCGACATCTTTTGACGCAAACGAGAGGGGTGTAATCCGATCGTCCCGCAATTCCAGAACCCTTGTAAGGGCGGCAATCGAGAGCTCCGGATCGCCTTCAACACCGCTGACCACTAGAGCCCGCAGGCAACCCAGCATCCGCAACACTTCAGCGGTCTTTTCAAAGTGGGGAGGATGGGATAGCCCGACGACCTGCGATGAGGCGCGAGCCGGATTTAAGAGCCTCGCAATCGGATGAAAGACGTTTCGGACCCCCAGCTCTTGTCGCATCTCTAAAAAGCGATAGACCGGAGGGTGATAGAGGGCGATGTCGAGATAGGCGAATCCATGCCGCGTCACCGCCTCTGCCGCCACTTTCGGCTCCATGTCGATCGGCAGGCCCAAGGCCTTGAGCACCCCGGCATTCCCCGCGCGGCCAGGAATCCCGTCATATCCATGCATCAAAACCGACGCGCCTGCCGACACAGCCACGATGGCAGCCGCCGCAAGGGCATGGAAGGTGTCCTGCTTCCCCGCATAGCTCGGCAGATCCACGACGCCGAGTTCTCGCGGGATCGGCAGAGGCGCAACATAGGAACGCACGGTCGCGGTCATCGAAGCCAGTTCGGTGACGGACTCCATCTTGATCCGCATGGCCATGAGAAAGGCCCCCACCTGCGCCGGCGTGGCATCCCCTTCAATGAACGCCTTCATCGCCCGCTTCGCTTCGTCCCAGGTGAGATCTTTGGCAGCCTTTGGCCCCTTGGCAATTTTTGCGATGAAGTTCCTGCATCGACATTACGAGGCCTTGTGTAACCCGCACTCAGTCTTGGTAAAGTTTTTCCACCGTCCCGCGCGGGAGTCTTCGCCGGGCATCACCGGGCTCGTGCAATGAGTGCAGCCGATACTCGGATAGTGGTGGTCATGCAATTCGTTGTAGGGAACTTCGTGGGTACGAATGTAGGTCCAGACATCCTCCCACGTCCACTTCGCAAGCGGATTGACTTTGACCAACTGAAATTTCTGGTCCCATTCGATCAACTTCGCATTGGCTCTCGTGGGAGACTGGTCTCGTCTGATCCCGGTGATCCATGCGTCGAATCCTTTGAGCACTCGGGTGAGCGGCTCCACCTTGCGCAACTCGCAACATTGATCGGGATGGCGCGTCCACAGGGCTTCGCCGTGCTGAGCGGCTTGATGCTCCGGCGTGAGCAACGATTTCACCTGGATGACCTGCTCTGGCTTGAGCTGATACCGCGCGATCACGCGATCGCGCGTGGCGTAGGTCTCGGGAAAGAGAAACTCCGTGTCGAGATAGAAGAGCGGCACGGAGGGATTGATACTGTGGACCATGTCCACGAGCACGACGTCCTCCGCCCCGAAACTGCAGGCGAGCACGATCTTCGGCTCGTAGCGCTCGATCGCCGCCGCCACGATCTCTGGTGGCTGCTTCGCCTCAAACGACTCACCCCAGGCTCTCAGTTCTTCTTCTGATGAGATATTTGCCATTGGGTTCTTTTTTCTTTCACTCACGCTTCAAGCGGCGAGAGGGATGATTCCCGACTACGCGCGACTTTCTCACCCTCCCCCACCCACTGGCACGCCGAGACGTGCTATTAGCCCGGGCGAGGGCCTTCTGAGGCCGCGCGTTGCGCGAGCAAGGGAACATCCCTTCGCCGCGCTATTCTACTTTTTCGACCAGAATCCGATAATGAGCCGCAGCGGCTTCGAGCGGTTCCTGCAGCAACAACTTATGTCCGTCGTTTTTCAAGCTCAACGGTACGTTCTTGATGGGCTCGCCCGCGTCGAGCCAGACCTCCAACTGTTCGCCTGCATCCATCATCTCGAGCTTCAGCTTGGTCTTCACATAATTCATCGGACAGGCTACCCCGCGCAAATCGTAGACCGGTGCGCCGGCTGCAGAAGGCGCGGGCACAGAAGTGACGACCGGCTTGATCTCGGATGGCGCGCTGGTCGTAGCCACCGCTGCCTTGCCCGCCGGCGCCAATTTGAGATCTTTGCCCATCTGCTCCGTAGCGGCGCGACAGGCATCGACAAATCCCTTGGCAAAGACCATCTTGTCGCGGGCTGATTCGCCCGTTGTGTCCTTGGGCCCTAAATCGCCGACCCGCTTCCTCAATTCCCGGTACATCGCCGGAACGATACCTTTTTGTGCGATCCGGCCGTCGAACTCGATGAAGGTTTCTGCATCCGTCGAAGGTTCAAGCCCTTCCGTGACAAGCAACGCCTTGGCAGCGGCCAACACCGCGCGATAGGACTTGTTTACCGAGACGGAGTATTGATGGTTATCGACGAGCAGCTTTGCTTGATAGAGTTCTTGATCGGCTTCGAGAATGCCGTTCTCGATCATTTCAAGCGCGCCTCCCGCGCACTCGCCGGGTCCGAGATCTTCCAGAACAAATTCCTCTTCACCTTCCCAGTCGTAGTAGAACGTCGAATCATCCTGAAAGGACGGAACGATGGTGTAAGGGATCAACTCATCCTTGAGTTTGACCTTGCCGACACGATCAATGAAGGCCGGCAGTCCTTCGCCGGAGAGTCGGTCCCGCCGATAGACGTCGATCAGATGCGTGATCGCCGCCGACACGCTCTTGGCCGGCAACTTGACCACCATCTGCCCTATTTTCGCCGTGCCGTTGACCCGCCCGCCCAAATGCAATTCATAGAACGGGGCGACGTGCGCGCCGATGCGCTTCCCCACTCCATGCAAGCCGATCGTGGCAATATGATGTTGGGCGCAGGAGTTGTGGCACCCGCTGATCTTGACGCTGACATCCTTCAAGTCCTCGGGGACCCGCCCAGCCGGAAACACCTCTGCCAACGCTCGCGCGAGCCCCTTTGAAGACGTGATCCCCAAGCCGCACGTGTCGGTACCGGGACAGGCGATGATATCTTCGACCAATTCGGCGCCGGGATCGGCCAAGCCCTGTGAGGCCAAGTCGGCATAGAGGTCAGCGATGCGTGACTCCGGTATCCATCGAATGATCATGTTTTGATTGATCGTCGTCCGAATATTGCCATTGGAGTAGCGGTCCGCAAGATCGGCAATGTGAAACATCTGCTCTGCCGTGAGATCGCCCATGAATAACTTGGTCACTGCGGCGACGTACCCTTCTTGTTTCTGACGCACCACGTTGGTGCGCCGCCACATCTCGAACGGCGTCTCCGCTGGCGTCCCGTTGACATGACCATTGGTCTGCATCGCTGCCTGCTTCGACCCATTCGACGTCGGCATGATAAGGGGAATGGGTTCATCCGGATATGACAGTAGCTTGATTGGCTCATGGGTCGGACGGGCATGTCCCATCGACACGTAGGCCTCTTCCCAGCGTCGTTTGAATTCCTCAAAACCCAGCTTCTCGATCACAAACTTCATTCGGGCCTTCGTGCGATTCTTTCGATTGCCCAGGGTGTCGAACACTCGAATCACGGCTTCCACGCTCGGGATGAGTTCATCCATTGGAGTGAACTCTCGAAGAACCTGCGCAAGCCGAGGAGCGGAACCGAGACCGCCGCCTGCAACCATCCGAAAGCCGATGGCTCCATCCGCGCGCTTGGCAGCAAGTAGCCCGATATCGTGAATCGGTGTGAGCGCGCAGTCCTGCTTGCAGCCGGAGAAGGCAATTTTAAATTTGCGCGGGAGGCTCTGGTTGAGCGGGTTTCTCAAGAGGTGGAGCGCGACGGTTTTCGCGTAGGGCGTCACGTCGAACACTTCCCCCTGACAGATCCCGGCAAGGTGACAAGCCGTCACGTTGCGAACCGTGTTGGCGCACGCTTCTCTAGTCGTCAAACCGACTTCGGCCAACCCGCGCATCATGGTCGGCACATCTTTTAATTCGACAAAATGCAACTGGATGTCCTGGCGCGTGGTGACATGCCCGACACCGGTCGCATATTGCTCGGCCAATTCCGCAACCCGGCGAAGCTGATTCGCCGTCAGGCCTCCGAAAGGGATTTTAATACGGACCATCTGGACACCGGCTTGCCGCTGGCCATAAATGCCGTACTGGAGACGGAAGGGCCTGAACAGATCGCTCGAGACATCGCCCGAATCCATGCGCCTGGCCTCGGCTTCGAAGGTCTCGATTTCTTCCACAATGGCAGGAGAAATGGGCTCTGTCTTTATGGGAACCGTGCTGAGTGGTGTGCGACTCATAGGTGACCTCAAATGTGATACATCAACGACCGCTCTTGCTCGAGCACTCGTTGCTGCCCGGCTAATTCTTCGACGCTTATGGCCTCGAGCACATGGCGCTCCGCTTGATAGACCTGTTCCCAAACTTTCCCAAGCAGAAGCTCTGGTTTGCTGAGTCGTCGCCCCTGTGCACGGTCAGCTCCGCCGCTCGGGAGTAAAAGCGGACCATCAAGCGCTTCAAGGATCTCGACGACCGATACCTCGGACGGTTTCTTCAAAAGCACATATCCCCCTTGGGCTCCCCGCACGCTCGACACAAGACCGGCTTTTTTCATTCCGTGGAGGACCTGTTCAAGGAAGCGAGCTGGAATAGCTTGCCGACGCGCGATTGATTTCGCTTGGACTGGCGCTGTCCCGAGATGCATGGCTAAGTCGACAGCTGCCATGATTCCATAGGTTGCTCTGAGAGATACCTTCATACACGAGTATTCCGGTAGGAATTAAAAACCCACCGTGTTTTATACTCCCTGGAAGGCTCTCCTGTCAAGCTTTCGCGCTCTGACAATCCCAAGAGCCTGGTCTCAGCGGGTGCTGAAATAGTTATCCGGCACCCAGACTCTGACGCGTGAAGCATGCGATGTGCGAGAAGGGCGGGATCCAAAGTTCAGAACTCAAAACCTCTAAAACCTCGGACCTTTAACCCTCGCCCCGCCAACCTCACGGCCTTGTGCGGCTATCCTATGGGAGCGTACTCTCCTTGTGCCACATAGTCTGCCTGTGAGTGTCCGCACACGGACAGGGGGCCCTTCAAATTTCTCGCGCCCGACCTTAGTATTTTGGCCGGCTATTCGAGAGCTTCGCTGTACTAACCTGGGACAAATCTATCGAGAGAAGCACAGCATGTTTATACCAGTCTCATGGAGATTGGCAGGCACGGAAGTTGTTGAACCCGAGGAATGTCTCGACCAAGACATCGATCTTCACTCGCTGGAACAAGACCACCCATCCGTCGAGAGAAGACCAATCTGTTTCCCGTGCTTGAGCAACAAGGTCACTTCTCTCTCTATTTTCCTGGTTGACATCAAATTGGCTCTGGGCAATAATCCGCACCTCTTCACCATTTTGTCCCTGGAACCTTCATGTCGCCTACGTCATCCGCCTTCAGTATTTTGTTGATCAGTGGAGACCCGGACATCCAGAGTCAATTCAAGCACGCGTTCAAAGATGCTTCAGTGACTGCGGCCAAACACGCCTCCACGCTGCCGAAAGACGTGACGCGTCGCACGTTTGATGCGGTCATCATCGAATTGAAACCAGGCTCATCCGGTGGAGCCGCCGCCATACCCGCTCATATCGATCTGACGCACACATTGCTCATCACCGGCTCTCGGACTGTGCTGAAGCGAGCCTCTAAGTTCATGCAAGTGATGGCGCGGCAGAAGGCTTCGGAAGCGAATGGAAAAGACGCCCTATCCCTTGAGGACTATCTCGAATGGAAGATGGGAGAATTTGTGAAAGGAATGCGAAATGGTTCCGGGCGGAACCTGCATCCGCTGTTGATCAGCGCCATTGAACGTCCCTTGATCACCAGAGCGCTTCAGGAGACCAAAGGTAACCAGATCCAGGCGGCAGAACTGCTGGGGTTAAATCGCAATACCCTCAGGAAGAAGATCCATGACTTGCACATTCTCGTGAAACGGAATCGGACCGCGCAGACGCGAGAGGTCTGATGCTTCTGTGAACGCTCCCGGAATGCCGGGTTCATGTAAATGCGGTATCGGCAGACGTTGGTGACAAGGGGTCAGGTATTTCAACTCAATAATAATAGGAGGGGCACGATGACAAAAGAAGAGCTGATCGCAAAAATGGCCGCATCCGCTGGTATCACAAAGGTCGCGGCAGGCACTGCGTTGCAGGCCTTCACCGGAGCGGTGACCACGTCCCTGAAGAAGGGGCAACGCGTCTCGCTGGTGAACTTTGGGACCTTTACGGTAGCCAAGCGGAAGGCTCGGCTCGGGCGAAATCCCAGGACCGGTGAGGCGCTACGGATTCCCGCAGCCAAAGTCCCTAAGTTCTCGGCAGGAAAAATCTTGAAGTCAGCTGTCAGGTAACGTCGTACAATAATCAGATCTCACATCTGATAGTCAAGAGAGAAGGGGCGTATCCCAAGATGGGATACGCCCTCTCCTTTTTCGCGTTTCAGTATGGCACCCCCTTGACCGATGCGGTTGCATGAGCATCTGAGACGTTAGATATGAAAGGTAAAACGTTAAGGCCGAGGCATTCCCCAATACCTTTCACGTCTCACGTTTTCCTTCTCACGCAGAAAAAGGAAAGGGAGGCGACCGGTTTCGACGGGGATACTAAGGTCAGCGGTGCATGTCGAGCTCTCGGGGTCTCGTAGATCCTCCGAGAACATGTAACTGCCAATCAAGAACTGGCACTCGCAGCTTAATACCCTGCGACGTTCCTCCACCTGAGGCCCGCGGGGGTGGTCGGAGCGCGATACAGCGGGCTGGTCCTCAGCTGGTGTTCAACGACTGAGGACGAGACGATACTGGGCTAGCACTAGACTAAGCCAGCCGATGGGCGTGGGTAGCTGCGAAATGAAAATGGTCGGCCTACATGTGTAGCCGCAGTGCACAGACGATCTTCGGACCCGGGTTCAACTCCCGGCGCCTCTTTTACGATGTATCGTGATGGCAGACGCCGGCCCCCCTCCAGTCTCTTTACTTTCAGAACGCTCGTCTCCTCCATCAACGAACCCTCCCCACTGTGGGCCCGGCCTACGCATCGTGGGTGGAATTATGAAAGAGGTTGGGAATCGGATCTCCACGCTGGATTTGTCCTCGCAATGTTCGGTACTCTGGTCATGGGTGCTTGCGGTTCTGCTCAATTACGGAAGCGGATAGCGTCGATGATGCAGGCTCGAAACGTGATTTACGCGATGATGTTCAGTCTGTGGTCCATGGTATGGATCACGAGCGGTCTCTCGTTAGCGAATGAGGCTCTTCCTGTCAAACCGGAACCGGCTCCGGCAGCACCTCACCCACATGCGGCAGAAAGTGAGGCAAAACCTCAAGGGAAGACGCACCCTCCTACCAACGGGACCCCGACCACGAAGGCTCGCGCTGGTCCGCACCTCCCGCCCACGATGGTCGGGAAGGACGGCGCGCCGATGGTGCTGGTGCCCGCCGGGGAGTTCATCATGGGCAGCGAGCAAGGCGATGACGACGAGCAGCCGGTCCATCGCGTCTTCCTCGACAGTTTTTATCTGGATACGTTCGAAGTGACGAACGGGCGGTTTGCGAAGTTTGTCGCGGCGATTCAGAGCGAACCCCCATGGGGCTTCGCCGACCACGACACCCCGGTGCTCCACGCGGACCGGCCGGTGCGCTGGGTGACCTGGCTGGAGGCGACCGGCTATTGTCTCTGGGCGGGGAAGCGCTTACCGACCGAAGCGGAGTGGGAGAAAGCGGCGCGCGGCACCGATGGCCGCACGTACCCCTGGGGCCAGGAGCCGCCGACGCCGGTGCACGCGGTCTTTGGGTTGAAGGAAGGGGCCGAGACGGTGGCCCCCATTGGCGATCGCGAGAAGGGGATCAGCCCCTATGGCGTCCACGATCTGGCCGGCAATCTCTATGAATGGGTGAGCGACTGGTACGACGACGCGTTCTATACGACGACGCCGACGATCAATCCGCGCGGCCCCGCGGCGGGTCCCGCGAAGGGGCAACGGGGCGGGTCGTATATCAATAGTCCCTATCGGCTGCGGGCCTCGTTTCGCACCAAGGGCGATCCGACCGAGCATGATCCCCACGTCGGCTTTCGCTGCGCCCAAGACGCCCCGGCCCCCTAGCGCTTCGGGCTGCTGGGGGGCTGGCCGGCCATGAGGGGATAGACCACCCCGGCGATCGCGGCACCCAGGATCGGGGCGACCCAAAAGAGCCAGAGTTGTTGCAGCGCCCACCCGTCTGCGAAGACCGCGGTGCCCGCGCTGCGCGCGGGATTGATGGAGAGATTGGTGACCGGGATGCCGGCCCAGTTGATCAACGCCACGGCCAGGCCGATCGTGAGCGGCGCGAAGCCCTGCGGGGCGCGGCTATCCGTGACCCCCAGAATGATGAACATGAACATGCCGGTGAACACCACTTCGGCGCAGAAGCCCGCCAGCAGCGAATAGCCGCCGGGGGAATGCTCGCCGTACCCATTGGAGGCGAAGCCGCCGGGGACGAAGCCGGCCCGCCCGCTGGCAATCAGATAGAGCACCCCGGCCCCCAGGATCGCGCCCACCACTTGGGCCGCAATGTAGCCGGGGACCTCGTGCGCCGGGAACCGTTTGCTCAGCATGAGGCCCACGGAGACGGCGGGGTTGAGATGGCCGCCCGAAATATGGCCGACGGCATAGACCATCGTCACGACGCTCAGCCCGAAGGCGAACGCGATCCCGAAGACCCCGATGCCGAGCTGCGGCACGCCGCCCGCCAACAGCGCACTCCCGCAGCCGGCGAACACAATCCAGAATGTGCCGATGGCTTCGGCCGCGAGTCGATTTCCCATAACGCCTCCTCGGAACGTGTACTGCTGGGCCGCACTATGCCCGGAGGATCGAAAAAGCGCAAGGGTCGAGAGGCCCCTAGGGGATGCATACCGTGTTTTTCTTTTATCGGATCCGCGTGTTTTCGTGGGGGCGAACTTTTGGAGCACCTCTTATGAATGCGAACGCGACTCGATCGATGCTCATTACTCGCATTCACGGGTGGATAGCGGACAAAGTGGCGACACAACAAGTGTATTCAGATCTAAGAATTCGAGGAACTGCTCCATGAGAACGGGACGACCATTCCCAAGTTCTTTCTACACATCTCCAACGATGAACAGAAAGGACAGTGTGTTTGGGCATCACGAGGTGGAAGCGCTCGTGACGCCATTCGTCCACTTTTTTCTATCGAGCTATGGGATGTGGGGAGTGGAGACCCTCTTGCTCCAGCGCGGAATCGAACCCTCTCGCTTCGGCCGTTAAGACTGCGTTCCCCAAAATCACTTCGCTGGTATTCGGCACTCCTGGTGGGTATGTTTTATGCTCAACGAGTCGATGCAGAGAAATTGCTTTTCTCCATTGACACGTTTTTCTAATGGGCGTAAGAGGAAACTACGGCCCATTCATTCATTCGATCAGGGGGGCTGGACAGGGCGCGCGGCTGTCAACGGGTTCCCCCGCCAACTTTCCAAGAGAGGAGGGTAGCGATGGATGACCTGACTCCACCTGGCCACACAGGCCCGCCGACTCGAGGGCGGGCTTCTGATCGGTCGTGCTAGCCGGTTCTCCACTGGCTGTGCCATAACGGCACCAAACACCAATAGGACACTAGCCTGTTTTCATCAGGAGAACTCGACGCTGGCGCGAGGAACCTAAGCGCCTGGGACCAATTTGTTTTCCCCCGATCAGCGCCCAATGCCCTGCCTGTCGCGCGGGCCTCAGTTTTAGCTGGGCCGAAACAAATCCATAGCTGACCCGGCGTCCTAAGCGCCACACGCGGGCGACCTCCCACCTTAGTGCAGGGTCGCCCGTGCTGTTCCACCAAGCGTTGAAAAAGTTGCCCTTCTCACCCGCCCAGCCCAGGCGGCTATGTCACCCGCCCGCCCTGAGTCTGCCAAGACAGCCCCTTTGCCCAAGAACGCAGCTCGTCCTATGCGGCGTTCTCGCATTGTTCAGGCCCTCCACGGGGACCCGGCCGCCTCACCACTCGGCGGCGCGCACAGACTTAGTGCTCCTTATTCGCCGCATCGTGCGCCCCAGAGGGTACGCCCTCGACTCTTCACTTGTTACGACCTTGCTGAACAGCCTGTGGGTTCGGTAGCTTCGTCAGGATTTATGCTGGGGAAGATTGTGACGTCTACGCCAGAAGTAGTAGAGCGGAATTCCACTTAGGACAGTCGCCGCGCCGTACAACGATTCTGTGGGTCGCTGGACGAGACTGTAGATGACCAATGTGAAGGCTCCAAGGACGAGGGCCGCGGGCAAGAACGGATAGAGTGGGGCGCGATATTGGTGAGGGGCCGCGGCTCTTGCGCGACGAAGACGAAAGATCGTGGAGAGGGTCAAGGCCATAAACAGCGAGAGTACGAGGCCGCTGTAGACGAGAAGTTGTTCGAAGGTTCCGCTCAGAATGAGCAAGGACGCCCAGAGACTTTGGAAAACGATGGCGCGGGCCGGCGCTGCGGTGCGGGGGTGGAGCCTGGCAAGCCAGGGGCTGATCATGCCGTCGCGCGCCATGGCCCAATACACGCGAGGTCCTGCCCATGTCATGGCGCTCACCGCTCCGGCGATGGAGAGACAGAGCATAGCCGCAACCAGTTGCCCGCTCTGTGGACCCCACAACGCCGCGGCTGCCTTCTCCGCGACCGGTACGATCGGTTCTCGGGCTAACTCCGAGATCGGCAGCGCTGACAGATAGACGACGTTCAACAACAAGTAAATCACGGCGACGAAAGCCGTACCCCCGATCATGATCTTGGGCAAAGTCGCCCGGGGGTCAATGATGTCGCCGGCAATGTAACCCGCGACATTCCAGCCGAGATAGCAGTAGGTCACGATCACGAGTGCTATGGCGGCGGCCCCAAGCGTCGGCTGTTGTACGGTGGACCTGGCGAGGAACACCTCCTCGTGACCTGCCACAGCCCATAACCCGCCAAGAATCAATCCCCCAATGGCGACGACTTTCGTGCTCGTCAATAGCAATTGCATGCGGCCACCTATTCCCACGCCTCGACAATGTATGAGGGTTGTAACCCACAACAGAGCGAGCGAGAGCCCCTTCGCCAGCCATCCCTGCTCATCCTCGATTGGAATGACTCGCAATGCATAGGAAGAAAAACCAATGGCTGAAGCTGCGACGGCCGCGCCGAAGCCGATCGTAAAAGAGGTCCATCCGCTCAGAAAGGCCGCCAGCGGCCCATAGGCCTCTCGCAAGTAGACGTAGTCCCCGCCCGCATGAGGCAAGGAAGCCCCCAGTTCTCCGTAGACCATAGCACCACCGAGGGCAAAGAGTGCTCCGACGAACCAGAATAGGAGAATCAGCATCGGATCGCCCAGGTCCCGAGCCATGAATCCTGTCGTCGTGAAGATGCCCCCGCCAATGATGTTACTCACGAGCACGCAGGAGGCCGTGAACCAGCCGATCTTCTGTGCCACTGATTTCAGGCTTGGGTCACTGACTGACGGATGGCTCATGGCGTGTGTGGCTGGATAAGGCTCGGGGGCTTTCTTTTTGCTCTCTCCTTCCCTACCATACCTTGCGATGCCTGGGAAGCCACTGAAAGTTCCTCGTGCCGCCGGTGTTGTGCGACGTCGTCGCCAGCCTGCTCATGCGTCGACCGGTTTGGCTGCGACTGAACTCCAAGCTGCGGCTCCTCCGGCAGAGGCCGCTGAACTGCATCAAGCAATCGAGGGGGATGGCGGGAAGGTCCTCGCAATCTATCGGGAGCCCTATGGCGGGCGATGGGTGGTGCTCGCGGCCTTGCCGATCGATCTCGTTGAGCCGACCCCTTTTCAGCGCAATCTCTCGGACACACACGTTCGCAAGTTAGAACTCGTGATCGGCAAGATCGGACGGTTTCTCGATCCGATCATTGCGGTGTGTGCGCCAAAGGGTGCACAGGTTGCGAAATACTGGACTCCCAATGGCAACCATCGGCTCTCGGCGATGAAGACGCTGGGGGCGAAGAGCATCGTCGCGATTGTGGTGCCGGAAGCGGCTGCGGCCTATCAGATTCTCGCGATGAACACAGAAAAGGCGCACAATCTGCGTGAAAAATCCCTCGAAGTCATCCGCATGTATAGGGAACTGGCGCGCCTCGATGATACGACGGAAGAGACCTATTCCTTGGAGTTCGAAGAACCGGCTTTCATCACACTGGGGCTGTGCTATGAAGAGCGACCGAGATTCAGCGGCGGGGCCTACAATCCGGTGTTGAAACGGGTGGATGCATTTCTGAAGAAACCGATGCGCGCGGCGATTGAACTGCGGCGAGAACGGGCGCGCACGGTGCTCGCACTTGACGATGAGATTATCAAGCAAGTCGAGGCGCTCAAGGCAAGGGGATTGACGAGTCCTTATCTGAAGAGCTTCGTGATCGCGCGTGTGAATCCCATCCGCTTCCGCCCAAAGGATGCCCCTCCCCTGTCATTCGATGATGCATTGGATCGCATGACCAAAGCCGCGGAGAAATTCAGTCCGGAGAAGATCAAGCTTGACGATCTGGCAAAAACAGGCGGCGCGCCGGACGAAGGCGAATAAAGGAGGTCAGATGCCCTATTTTATTCTTTGCGTGTCATTGATATTGTATGGGCTCAGCCTAAACCCGTCGGCGCTGGCCGACGAGATCCTGCCCATCGCCAAGATTATGGAACATCCTGCGGACTATCAGGCCAAAGTCGTAATCGTGGAAGGGCGGGCGAGCGAGGTGATGGAACTGCCGCCGCGATTCAGGGTGCATCGCTGCGCCGGGGGACCCGTCTACGATGCGCAACTGTTTATGCTGCAGGACCAGTCCGGATCCATCCAAGTCGGAGTGGCCGGAACCTGCAAGCCGAACGCGATGCAACCGGTTGTCGAGAACGAACGTGTGCGCATCCGTGGAGTCGCGGTCGCGGATGAAAAGGATCCTCGAGGGATTCCCATCATCTACGCAGACGCCATCGACCGCGTGACGCCTTAATCTGAATCCGCTTTTGAAGGGAGGGCCACGATGAGCTTAGCCGACAACACATGCGTGCCTTGCCGGGGTGGGGTGCCGCCGCTTCCTGCCGATCGGACGCAGGCGCTCTTAAAGGAACTCGGCCGCGGATGGTCGCTGAACCAGTCCGGTCACCTTGAGCGCTTGTATACGTTCAAGGATTTCGCTCAAGCTTTGGCCTACGTGAACAAAGTGGGGGCCGTGGCGGAATCGGAAGGCCACCACCCCGATCTCTATCTTGCCTGGGGCAAGTGCAAGGTCGAGATCTGGACGCACAAGATCAACGGCCTGACGGAGAGCGATTTTTACATGGCCGCCAAAGCCGATCGCGAATTTGAACCGTTCAAGTTGTGAACCAATGCCAGTCTGAGCGAGGACGAGATGCGATCCTTCCGTGTCATGTCAGCCTCACAGTCACCGTCTAAGATGCAACGACAGACCGCAGTGGCGCTCGTCAATATGCCGTTCAGCTACTCGAAGTATCCCTCGATCCAACTGGGCACACTCTCCGCGCTGCTCAAATCGAAGGGGACTCCCGTCGATTGCCATCATCTGAACGTGCGTTTTGCCCTCAAGATCGGCGTGCCTCTCTATGAAATGATCTGCGAGAAACGGGCGCTGTTTGGCGAATGGCTCTTTTCATACCTCTTGTTTCGCGACAATCCGAAGCGCGCTGAGTATCCCCGCTTATTTAAGCCGGTGTTTGAGCAAGTCGCCAAGGAGAGCGGTCATCCGACCTCGTTCTTTGAAGACATGGCGACGAGGACGGCGCCACAGTTCTTGACCTGGGCTCTGACCGCCATCGACTGGGGACAGTATAAGATTGTCGGCTTCACATCCACGTTCGATCAGAACGTCGCGAGCCTGACGATGGCGAAACTCATCAAAGATCTCTATCCCGACGTGACGATCGTCTTCGGGGGAGCAAACTACGACGGTGAGATGGGGCTGGAATACTTCCGAGCCTTTCCCTTCATCGATCATGTCGTAGTGGGGGAAGGAGAAGAGGTGTTCCCGGAGTTGGTTCGATACCTCCTCGAGGGAAAAGCCGGGATCGTGCCCAGCGGCGTGACCTATCGAGAGGGAGCAGCGATCGCGTTCACTCCGAACAACTCACTCTTCTCGGACTTCGCGAAAACCGGGCCACCCGATTATGACGATTACTATCATCTCCTTGCTGAGTTGGGAGAAGCCGCGCAGGGGCTCGACCGGATCCTCCTCTACGAAGGTTCACGTGGCTGTTGGTGGGGAGAAAAACATCACTGTACGTTTTGTGGATTGAATGCGCAAAGCATGAAGTTTCGGGCCAAATCGTCCGAGCAAGTGGCCCGGGAGATGGCCTATCTTTCCAGCCGATACGATACGATGCGATTTCGATTGGTGGACAACATCATCGACATGAAATATGTGGAGAACCTCTTCGGTCGGTTTGCGGCTGACCACTGTGACCTCGATGTGTTCATCGAAACCAAGAGCAACCTGCATAAAAGACCAGATTCGAACGCTCGCCGCCGGGGGGGTAAAGTGCATGCAGCCGGGATTGGAGAGCCTGAGCCTCAATCAACTGCGGGCGATGGACAAGGGCGTGACACCGATGCAGAATATTATCTGCCTCAAGTGGAGTTCCTACTATCATGTCGCGGTATCCTGGAATCTCTTGCTCGGGTTTCCAGGAGAGACGAACGAGGACTATCGCCGCCAGATCGACCTGATTCCATCGCTGTTCCATCTGCACCCACCGGAGGGGGCCGGGAAATTCTGGCTGGAACGCTTCAGTCCCTACTACACCAAACCACACGAATATGGCATCCGCATCACAGGTCCTGGAACTGCGTACGAGTATGTCTATGATGCACGGCAGGTGGACTTAAAGAAGATCGCCTACGATTTCGAGTATGAGCTGGACAATTGGAACGTAGACCCGCACCTCTACCAAGAATTGGTCGGTCTGGTGCAGGAGTGGCAGCGACGGGTCGGTTCGAGCGATCGGCCGTTTCTCTATTACTCAAAGGCGATGGACCATGTCACCGTCTACGATGGTCGGAACCAGAAAGTACCGATACGGCGACGTTACGATTGGCCTGCGGCAGGAATCATCGAGGTCTGCAACGAAGCGGCCAAGAGTGTAGACCAAATCCGCACGCTGCTGGTACAAAGACCTGAGCAAAAGTGACAACGTTGATGCAGAGATCGATCGGGGGCTCGCTGCATTGACGGCTGCACGGATTCTCTACGAAGAACGCGGCAAATACTTTACCCTTGCCGTTCCCGAAAACCCCTATCTCTAGCTGAACGAGTCACCGGTCTCATCACATCACATCGATAGTTTGTCGGCGACGTTGCGCATTTGAACACCGTGCGCGAGCGAGGCTCCACCTCGAATGGCACAGGCGACGTGAACGGCTTCCGTCATTTCTTCGATGTTCGACCCTTTCTCAAGGGAGGCCTGCGTGTAGGCATCGATGCAGTAGGGACATTGGACTGCGTGGGCGACAGCGAGGGCGATGAGGGCCTTCTCTCGTTCCGTCAACGCTCCTTCAGCGAAAACGGCGCCGTAATAGGCCATAAATTTCTCCCAAAGGTCCTTGTTGCCCTTACCCATCTCGGCAAACTTGCTCAGATCATGGGGATGATAATAGGTCTCCATTGGCGGCTCCTTAGTCAAAGGTTAAGGCCGAGGTTGAGGCTGAGTTGTCAGGAAGGAGACCACACTCAACCTTAACCTCAACCTTGGCCTGCTATGCGTTACTGGGCGGTTCGGGATCGGCTTGTGTGAGCACTTGCGAAAACCGCGTGCCGACGATCCCGATCACTTTGGCCATGAGGTCGGTCACCTCTCGCCATTCCTGCGGCAGAAGATCCTGTTTCAGTTGGGGATGAATTGCCCATTGGGCATCGACCTGCGTTCCCTTTCGACTCACGAGCACCCGAAGTAGCTCCACATCCTTGGCGTGGGATTCGGCTCCTGCGGGTTGGGATGGATTTCCGTGTGAATCTCCCGATGGAGGCGTTGAATGTGCCATACAGCCGATCTCCTTCCCTCTTGTAGCAAAAGATCATACTGCATCGTCATTCTGTCTGTACATCTGCCAGTAGGCCCCGATGGTCAGTCTTGGACTGTTCGGCCATTTGACTGGTCTGGTTCGAACGTAGCAGGGCTGAGGCCTTATGAGGGAGTGCTATCTTCCTGGAGCAGGTCGAGCATGGCTGGGTGGATACGCCCATTACTTGCGACCAATTCTCGCCCATAAATCGAGTGAGAAGCACCTTTGAAGTCCGTCACTTTGCCACCGGCTTCGCGGAGGACGACGACTCCTGCCGCCATGTCCCAGGGATTCAATGTCACTTCCCAAAATCCATCGAACCGGCCAGCGGCGACATAGCAAAGATCCAGAGCCGCCGTTCCAGTTCGGCGCAATCCCTGCACCTTCAACGCAAATCGCACGAAGTGATTCAAATTATTGTTCGGGGTCTCGCGAATGTCGTACGCAAATCCGGTCACGAGGAGCGCACGATCGAGATGGTCCGTTGTGGACACGGAAATGGGAACTCCATTGAGGTAAGCCCCGTGACCGATTTGCCCAGTGAAGAGTTCGTCTCGAGTCGGGTCGTAGACCACCCCAATAATCCCACGTCCGTCGCATTCCACTCCAATGGACACACAATAAGCAGGGAACCCGTGGACGAAGTTGGTCGTGCCATCAAGCGGATCGATCACCCATTTGTAGCGGGATGGAGGTTGCTCGGTGAGACCACGTTCCTCAGCAAGGACACGATGGGTTGGGAAGGCGTCGTGAATGACGTCGATGATTCGTTGCTCCGCCTGGTGGTCGGCATCGGTGACAAGGTTGATGATCTGCTTATGTTCAATGCGAAAACCGGTGCGCGTGCATTCCGCTAGAATGGCTCCGGCCTGGCGGGCCGCGTCAGCAGCAACTGAGATGAGTGTGTCGAGGGGAATATCCTGGCCATATAGTAGAGACATGGGACGGCATCATAGCACGAGGCTGTGTTTTACTATCTGGAGCGAAGAGGACTCTCGAACAGGGAGCAATACCACTCATTGAGGCTAAGATTTGACCGGTTTCTTGACACTCTTATTGATCGAGCAGATGGCATTGCGAGCAAGCACGTACCCGTTTTAAAGCGGTTATGCTATGCAAGCCACGATTGTAACTTTATCTATTGACTTGCTATGCAAGCAATGCTATAAAGCAAGCATGCTTCACCTGGGGGCAAGTTCGTGGAAGAACTCACCGATATATTGGTTGGTCTTGAACAGCGAATCAGCGCCTATAAGAACCGACTGCAAGAGCTCGAGAAGAAACGTCGTCGTTTGGACGACGAAATCGCCACGATTAAGAAATATTTGGAATTGGCAGAAACGCTCTATCGCGTTGAAGCCGACAAGGCCAAGCTCGCCAGTCTTTCCAGTCAATTCTATTCCGACGAAAAAGGTGCTCGCCAGCGACCGAATACGGATGTCACCGACCAGTCGAGGGAAATCCTCATGGGGCGAAGCAAGTATTCTGGGAAAAGTGTGTCGGAAGCCGCGTACGAAATGCTCCGCGAGGCGAATCGCTCGATGCACGCAAAAGAGCTTGTGCAGCGATTGGTCGAAGGGGGGCTCCAGATCAAGGGAAAAACGCCGCTGACATCTGTAGCCACGTCCTTGAAGCGGGACAAGCGGTTCAAAAAAGTGGGGCCGAATACGTTCGAGGCATTGGAAGAATCCCTGATCCACGCAGTGTAGTGTGTCTGGACTAGTTAGACCTCAAAATACACGAAGGGGGGTGAGAGTCTTGGCGACGAAGAAAGCAGCAAAGAAGAAGAAGAAGTAGTCCCCGCCTTGATTCTAGCGTCGGGAGCGAGGCCACTTGCTCCCGACGTTAAATCACATCTCAGTTACTCGCCATATCACACATCATCTCGCCGGTATGGGCAAGACCACGTGCACATTTCCATTTAAAGAGGATGCGCGTTAGGAGACTTGAAGGGCCACACGCGATGCGGATCGTGGTGCGGCCTTGGCAGAGCGAGACTCAGACGCGGCGACTGTTTCGTCGGCGTTGAGCAACACCCAACTATCGGGGTGGTTGAGAATCTGCTGAACGAGGCGCGTGTGTATCGCATGCCCAGAACGCTCGGCAATCAAGTGCCCGATAAAGGGGACGCCGAGCAACGAAAAGTCTCCGATCAGGTCCAAGATCTTGTGTCGCACGAATTCATCGGCAAAGCGAAGGCCTGATTCATTGAGAATGCCGTCTTGAGAGAGAACGATCGTATTGTCCAGGTTGCCGCCCTGGCCGAGCCCGCGAGCCCAAAGAGCTTCCACTTCCTGCAGGAACCCGAACGTCCTGGCATCCGCGATCTCGCGCTCAAATGCATGGGCTGAGTGTTCATAGAAGTAGGTCTGAGTCTGGATCAAAGGATGATTGTAGTGGATGGAATAGGTGACCTTGGTGGTCGAGGATGGCTCGATGCGAACTCGACGATCTCCATCCACCACTTCGAGAGGCCGTGTGATTTTCAGATAGGGTTGCCGCCGGCTCTGGGTAACAATTCCGGCTGACCGAATCAGGCGAACGAAGTGTGCCGCGCTGCCGTCCATGACGGGAGCTTCACCGGCATCAACCTCCACATATACGTTATCGATGTCGAGTCCGGCCAATGCGGCTAAGATGTGCTCGATCGTCTTTACCTGAAACCCATTGCCGCTGATCGCGGTGCAGAGTTCCGTAGGTACCAAATGCTCCACGGAGGCCGCGAGGGAGGCTCCGTCTTTGCCGTTCCGATTTATGAAGACGACGCCTGTATTTGTTGGAGCAGGCTTGAGCGTCAGGGTGACAGGCTGTCCAGAATGGAGCCCAATTCCCGCACAACTCACTGCATTCGCTAAGGTTTGTTGAGCCCTCACATTCACCTCAATAATTTACAGAGATGGGTATCAGCAACTCGTGTGCCAGTCTGTATTTCTCCAATAAATTGTCGTATGGTATTGATAATACAAGAATGTTTTGATTGCCTAGCGACATGGAGTCATGTTGCAAAAACGTGACACCTGTGACTTTTCAAAGATTATTGAATCGTAATTCCCATCCCAATCATGATGAGCCAGCGTAGCTGAACATTTAATTAATCGATCACCATGATTGGTACCGAGGGTTGACGGGAATGGCTCACGATCTGTTGGTGGCTGATGGCAACGTGTAGTGATCGGTCGTTTAGGAGGAGCTGTGAGCTACCTGTCGGGCCAGAACGTTTCCCCTTGGTGGATACAAACATCTACGGCCGTGGATCCAACTCGATGAGTCCTTTCCGAATAGCTAGGATGGCCGCTTGCGTGCGGTCATAGACTTGCAACTTATGAAAAATGTTGCGCACATGATTCTTGACCGTCTTTTCGCTCAGATCCAAGTTATTGGCAATTTCCTTGTTCGTCTTGCCGTCTGCGACCAAGCGCAAGACCGTGATCTCTCGTTCCGTCAGATCGTGCTCGACCCACCCAGGTTTTTTCCCCTTCTTCTGTGACATCAAGGAGAACTCCGCCAAAATCTTGCTCGCTACGGATGGATGGATCAGTGATTCGCCCTTGTAGATCGCACGAATTGCGGCGACGATCTGAGAGGACTCGGAATCTTTCAAGAGATATCCAGTGGCACCGGCGCGCACCAAGTCGAAGATGTATTGTTGCTCGTCATACATGGTCAGGGCGACGACTCCGATGTGAGGGAACTCACGCTTGATTTGTCTGGTCGCTTCGACTCCGCCCATCCTGGGCATACTCACGTCCATCAGCACGACGTCGGGGACCAACGTCCTCACCTTCTCGACCGCTTCCATGCCGTCCTGGGCCTCGCCTACGATATGAATGTCGTCTTTCGTCTTGAGGATTGCGGCCAGTCCTTCGCGTACGACGCGATGATCGTCCGCGATGAGCACCTTAATCTTTTCCATGGAGTGTCGTCTCCTTTTTCACCAGGGGAATGTTGACGACGATCGTCGTGCCACGCCCCTTCTTAGACTCGATCTTGCCTTCACCACCCACGAGTCGAGCTCGCTCTAGGATTCCGCGAATCCCGAAGTGATCCCATTTATCGGGATCGCGCAACACGGTGTCCATGTCGAATCCCACGCCGTTGTCTTCGATGGTGACCCTAAGGCATTCGGGATCGATGTCAAGCTCCACAGTGACCCGAGTCGCTTTCGCGTGCCTCTCCACGTTACTGAGAGCTTCCTGCACGATCCGAAACAGGAAGATCTTGGTACGCGGGAATAAAATCTGTTCATCGCCGGATACCCGGAACTGCGTCTTGATATGATACTGAGTCTCGTACGAGGTGAGATAGTTGGTAAGAGCTGGGAGCAGCTCCATCTTGTCGTAGTGGAGGGGGCGGAGATTGAAGATGACTTGCCGCGCTTCATGGATGGCCAGCTTCAGTTGAGCTTTGCTTTCGCGCAAGGTAGCCAGGCTGGCTTTCGGATTTTTTCGAATCAGCTGCAAGCTCAGATCCAGTTTAAAATTCACCCCTGCTAAGTTCTGCACGAGGCCGTCGTGCATCTCGCAAGCAATGCGTGTCCGTTCCTCCGTCACCGCCACACCCGTTTCCTTGACATACAGTCGATAGAGCGATTGGTATTTATTCAAGGTTTTCTCGATCTCCGACGTGGCGCGGATGCGGGCTTCGATGAGTTCCCACATGAATTTGGCGCTGGCTCCGCCGATGATTGTGACACCCATCCGATGGAAGTCCTGGAGCAACTCCCAGACCTTGGCATCGCCCGACACGTCGATGATGAGATCCACGCGCTCAAGGTCCAGGAGTCGCCGGTAATCGCGGGTCACGGGAATACCAAGCCGCTTCGCCAGTAAGACGCCTGGAGCGTTTGCCTGGATTTCGGCCACGCACACGATTTTTACCAGCGGGTCTGTCGCAAAGATCTCCATCAGCGCCGTGCCACCGCGGCCTGCGCCGATGATCGCCACATGCGTACCGCTCGGCGCTCCGGGCGTGGGTGGCCGTCTGGCAGACTTGGATTGGATTGCCGGCATCGTGACACTTACTCGCTGAGAAATTGCACCATGTTGTAACCAGACGAACGGCAGAAGAACATGGAGAGGACGATGAGGAGAGAGGAGGAATCCCGCGGCCCTCACCGCTCGCGGCGTTGCTGAGCCAACGTTTTCAGCTCGTCCATGAACTGGTCAATGTCTTTGAACTCGCGGTAGACAGAGGCAAAGCGAACATAGGCGACTTGGTCCAATTGATGAAGCTCTTTCATTAACTCTTCGCCCACGATCCGACTCTCAATTTCTGTTTCACCCATTTCCTGGATACGTTTCTCGATGCGATCCGTCACATCTTCGATGGTCGCGGTACTGATCGGCCGTTTTTCACAGGCTTTCTTGAGGCCGGCGAGAATTTTTGTACGGTCGAACGATTCACGGCGACCGTCCTTCTTCACCACCATGGGAAGAATTTCTTCGACGCGTTCGTAGGTGGTGTAGCGACGCCTGCAGGCGAGACATTCACGTCGGCGGCGAATAACCTCGCCTTCCTTCGCCATACGCGAGTCGACGACCTTGTCTTCGAGTTCATCGCAGAACGGACATTTCACAGGCGGTGATCCTGCCCCGTCTGACGCGGTTTAGTAGGTATGAAAAATCGGGAAACGGCTGCAGAGCGCTTTGGCTTGAGCGCGGACCTCGTCGAGCGTTGCGGGGTCTTGCCGATGCTGCAGTACCCGGTCGACCAAGCCCACAATCTCTTTCATCTCGGCTTCCCGCATCCCACGGGTGGAAACAGCGGGAGTTCCGAGTCGAATGCCACTGGCGACGGCCGGCGGCTTCTCGTCGTAGGGCACGGCATTCTTGTTCACGATAATGCCGGAAGCGTCCAAGGCTGCGTCCGCTTCTTTGCCTGTAATGCCCTTGTTGGTCAGATTCAGCAGCATCAGGTGCGTGTCCGTGCCGCCCGATACAATCTTGTACCCACGGTCGAGGAGCCCTTGAGCCAACACCTTCGCATTGGCAATGACCTGCTGTTGGTACCGCGTAAAAGCCGGTGAGAGGGCTTCCTTGAAGGCGACGGCCTTCGCCGCGATCACATGCATTAAGGGTCCGCCCTGTATTCCGGGGAAGATAAATTTGTCGACCGCTTTGGCATGCTCAGCCTTGCACATCACGACGCCACCCCGGGGCCCGCGCAGTGTTTTATGGGTGGTCGTGGTGACAAAGTCGGCATAGGGAACAGGATTCGGATGGAGGCCTGCAGCGATCAGCCCCGCGATGTGGGCGATGTCGACCAGCAGATAGGCGCCGACCGACTTGGCGATCAGTTGGAATCGTGGAAAATCGAAGGTGCGCGAATACGCACTAGCGCCTACGACGAGCAGGCGTGGCCGGCATTCCTCTGCCACCTTCTGCACCGCGTCATAGTTGATGGTTTCGGTCTCACGGTCTACGCCGTAGGAAAACACACGGAACAGGATCCCTGAAAAATTGACCTTGCTGCCGTGGGTGAGGTGACCTCCTTGGGCGAGATCCATACCCAGGATGGTGTCGCCGGGTTTCAGCACGGACAGGTAAGCCGCCATATTGGCTTGCGATCCTGAGTGCGGCTGCACGTTCACATGCTCCGCGCCGAAAATCTGCTTACACCGTTGGATGGCGAGATTCTCCACGGTATCCACATGCTGACAGCCACCGTAGTATCTCTTTCCCGGGTACCCTTCGGCATACTTATTGGTCATGATGGAGCCCTGAGCGGCCAGGACGGCGAGACTGGCAAAGTTCTCCGAAGCAATCAGAAGCAGCCTGTCACGCTGCCGCTCTTCCTCAGCGACAATCGCGTCATAGACATCCGGATCTGTGGCTTTGAGTACGTCTAAAGAACCGATCACATCGTTCATGACAGCTCGTTCCTTCGTTAGGCCTCAGCTGGAGCCGTTTCGGTTTCCTGTTTCTTGACGACGTGGATCAGTATGGTTGCAGTCACATCCCGTGGAAGCTTGATCGGCACGGTGAAGGTGCCGAGTTCCTTGATCGGGTGGTCCAGCTGGATCTTGCGCCGATCCACCGTAAATCCCTGCTCCGCCAATCTTTCTGCAATGTCTTTCGTCGTGACCGACCCGAACATCTTGTCGTCCTTGCCGACCTGGGCCTGGACCGTGAGGGATACGGCCGAGATGCTCTTGGCATGGGTTTCGATCTCCAGCTTTTCTTTTTTCGCCCGTTCGCCGGCCACGCGCTTGATATGCTCAAAAGCCTTAATGCTGCGACTGTCGGCCAGCACCGCCTTTTTGCGTGGGAGCAGAAAATTCCGCGCATACCCCGCTTTCACATCGAGTAGATCTCCGAGATGTCCGACCCCGTCCATCGTTTCTTGTAGAATGACCTTCATACCCCTAACTCCTTCTGTTGGAAAGCAAAAGAGGATACTGGGGGGCCAGCAAAAAGTCAATTCGCAATGTGCCGAAGAGGTTCGCTTGATCATCGTCTCGGAACGATCGTAAGCGAGCGCGTGCCCTGCGGGAGGCTGGACAGGTCTAATAAGCCAACCGTATGATGACGACCGCTAATACGAGGACATGCTCCCAACCCGCATTATCCATGAGCGCTTCTGCTACAATCGCCGATCCGCTGCTACGACGAGCCTTCGGCCAGCGGGCTCGCCCCTCGGACCCTCAACGTACTGCACGATTACGCATCGGGCCTCACGGCTCCGCGCGCCGGTCTCGCGGCGCGGCTCAGCAATTTCGCGACGAACCGTCATGAATAATGCGGGCTAAGAATCTTATGACCGCCCGAGATCTACTCGAAACATGGGCGCTCCTGCTTGAAGCCGAACAGAAACGGGTGAGCGGTACTGCGTGTGACCAGCCGATTACCCAGGTCGCAGGCCGACTTGTGTATACAATCGGTACGCTCCACCTCTACGAGCTGACGCTCCCGCAGGGCTCGTCCATTGAGCAGGACACCCCTCTCTCGATTATCCCCCCGGACGGTATGGAGCCAACCGAAGGTATCGTCCTTGGCGGGCAAGGCAACGTGGCCCTCGTACAGACATTCGATGCCATCGGACAGTCCTGTGCCGACGCGACGGTGGTTCCCGATCGGGCCGGGCTTCTGGCCACGTCAGCCAAGCGCTTGCGTGACATGCTTGCGCAGCCCGACGCCTATCGACTCGGTCCAGCAGACCGCTTGGCTCCCCTCCTCGAGGCGACGACAGGAACAGGAGAACCTTCCGGGTCAGTCACAGGATCGTCGATCCTCACGACCGTCTGGGCGGACGAGCTTTCGATGCGACGGCAGCGATTGGCTGCGCTGGCGATCGAACTGATTCGCGCGAATAAGCGCATCCTGATGATCTGTCCCGATCACCAAGCAGCTGATGCACTCGTCGGGACCATCGCGCGAGCCATGAAGGCCGTGGGGCTTATGTATAAAACATGGGTGAGTCGCTATGAAATGGCATTGGCCCAGCAGGTCGAGGGCATCGGGATTCAGGAGTTGGGGTTCGAAGCGCAGATGCACCAGTTCTATGCCAAGTCTCGCGCAGATAAGGCCGCGCTTCGGCGTAAATACGACCGATTCCGCGAGCTGACGCCCGTACTGTCCTACAAGGGACAGAAGCAAAAGGATCTCGATGAAGTGCGTCTACTCGAATGGAGATTGCTGACGCAGGTCAGCGACCTACAGGCCAAGATCAAAGACGTGAATGCCATTCTCGCCGAGTATGAAAACCTCCCACTCTTGCGACGGCTGAGCCTGCAGGCCGTCGGGAAAAACGTCGAATCGCTGCATCAATACATCGAGCTGTATGAGAGTCAGTGCGCCGAACTGAGGAGGGAACTCGATGTCGCCAAGGCGCGCATCGATGAACTCGTGCCGGAGGCCGCTGTGCCGAAAGACATGCGGCCGGAGTTTGACGAACTCAAAGAAGAAATTGTCCGGCTGGGCGGGACGAAAAAGATCCGGGAATTGCTCGCGGCCGAAGAGGACACGAATCGCCAGGCCTTTATTCAGAATCGGCGGCTCGTGGTCACTACGGCATCGCGAGTACTGAACGATCCCCTGTTCAGTCGCATCCGGTTCGATGTCTTGATCGCCGACGAGGCACCGTGGATCGCGGCAGCCTCGTTGCTCGGCGCTGCCGGACTCGTTCACGAGAGAATCGTGATCAGCGGCGACCGGCGCGACATCGCATCGGCCGGACTGTGGGCCCCACGCGAAGTCGGAGCGTCGGTGATCGAAGCCGCTTGCTTGACGGGGACCTCACTTATTCAGGATAATCCGCTTCCACCTCGATGTGCCGAAGTGGCGAAACTGGCAGACGCACTAGATTCAGGGTCTAGCGCCCGCAAGGGTGTGCGGGTTCAAATCCCGCCTTCGGCACCAACTACTCTTCCACCGCTCCTATCAAGGCGTTTCTGCGTTTCGACGCCCTCGTTTTGTCCACACCGACTAACACCTCTTCGGATGTCTGTTTCGGCTGAATTGTCATGTAATTGTCATGTGACGACTGTCCGAATAGGGGTCTAAGACCCTCACAGCCGACGTCAGGTGTTTCGGCGAAAGGTGGGCATAACGGAGCGTCATGGTGGGGGACGTATGCCCCAGGAGGTTGCTGACCGTCGCTAAAGGACACCCCTCGCATGATCAGCCAGGAGGCGAAGGTATGCCGGAGGTCGTGAAAGTGGAAGTCGGTCAAGCCGCGGCCTTCGCAGGCCCGCTCAAAGGGATGCCGGATATCATTGTGGCGTCGTCCCTCCGCATCGTGAAAGACCCACGGCACGTCTGTGCCTGGTTCGTAGCCCGCTGAACAGGCTCCATAGCGTTTCATTGAACGGCAGCGCCCGTGCCTTCCCGTTCTTGGTCTGTTTCAAGCGGATAAATCCATGCGTCATATCCACCAAGTCCCACGTGAGGCACAGCAACTCCCCTTTCCGCATGCCGGTATGGACGGCCGTGAGCAACAATCGGCTTCAGGCGAATCCTCACAGGCCTGGAGGAGCCGATCGGCTTCGGCCTCCCCAGAGAGATACCGCAAGCCGTCCATCCGGCTCCTGATACTTCTTAATGGCGGTCAATTCCTCCCGTGCGGTCTTGCGTAAGAGCTTCCACTCCACCGCCTTGCTCAAGCGCATGCTTCAAGGTGGCCATCTCCCGGTTGATCGTGGCGGGCCCACCCCTCCCCCAGGCGCAAGCCCCCGGTACTGGTCCAACACTTCCACCGTGAGGGATGAATCGGGGGATTTCCCCACACGCGTGTGAAGTGGGCAAAGTGATAATGCTTGGTTGCCACTCCCCGTTGGTGGCCGACAAAGGAGAGATACCGTTCCTGAAGATCCTCCAAGGGCGAGCGGCTCAATCGGTGCGGCTGGAAGCAGCCCTTCGATCGCTTCCTTGCGTCGATCAACCAATCGCCTTTCCGCGTCTTTTTTGTTGGAAGTCTTACAGGACTCAAACCGCTGGATGCCGATGCATCGAAGTACGTCATCCACCAAATGTTCCCGCGTTTGTAGAGTCCCTTCGTTGATCGTGCCATCGGTCACCGTCCTTTCTTCAAATCCCGTTCGATGAGCGAGCGGATATAGCCGTTGATCGTGTAGCCCTGTGTCCGTAAGGCGTCGAGCTGCTGCTTAATCGTCGCGGGTACCTGAATCAGCACCTTTACTTGCTTCATGGTTCCTCCTGTGTGCTAGCGTGATAGTAGTATAGCAATATATATATAAATATTGCAAGCTAGAGCATTGACGAGCTAGCAGTTCGTCTTGTACCTTCGCGCCATGCCGAGAGAACCGATACGGGACAAGCCTGCACTCAAGAAAACTTACGGCTTGAGGTTGGACCAAGCGCTGATGAGAGACTTGGCCCACCTCGCCGTCGATGAGGATCGTTGGCTTAATGACTTGGTTGAGGAAGCCGTGCGGGATCTGCTGAAGAAATATCGAGACAAGCGGAAATAGGTCCTTCCTCTACTCCTCTTCTCTTGAATGATCCTCTAAGGCTGGCTGCATGCCCAGTCCCGGACTTGGTTCCCCATACACAAACACTCGCACGCCATTATTCTGGGTCACGTCCAGTTCTTGCCGGGGCCTGCCGTGGCCGCGGTCTAGGAGTGCGGTGGCGGCTTGCAGCCGGACTTGCTCGCTCTCGGCATGATCCCGTAACCTGACGAGGGTATGAATCGAGCCCTCGGTGTGCTGTGCGGCAAGCTCTTTCACAGGTCGCGTGATTTTGTTCGGGGCCCCTAGCGGCCTTCCCGCCCCAGGTCGTCGCCCCCCGCGAAGTTTGATTAAGTTTGATTCTTTTTCAAGGTTCTGCACGAAGGTCCCTCCCTTCCATGGCACTCCGTACCCGTGCGGCAGCTTGGCGGAAGGCCACCCAATCGCCGCTGAGATAGGCGTTGTCGCACTCATTGAGTACAGCCATCACCATAGGGAGCTGCGGGTCATCTGTCGTGAGGCCGGGAGGTGAGGGCGGCCAACTCCCGCCAGGCCGGAAGCCAGTCCGTTATTGCTTCCCGAACTTTGCCTGGCGCTCTGGCTAGAAGCTTCAGCGCTTCCTCTTCGGGAAAATCTATTGGTTGTCCTGGGAGTAGGCGAACGTCCCCTGACCGCCGCCGGATCGTGAGCGGGGTTGAAGCTTCAATCAACAAGGTTGATCACCTCCCTCAGGTCATCAGCGTAAAGGTGTCCCTCGCCCGGCGTTTTAGGTGTTGCGGTTGTTGCGGATGCTAAGGGAGACTCTGGCGAAACCTCGGTTTCTTCCGTAGAAAGGTACCGCATCCAGGCATCCCACAGTCCTTCGCGAGTGTATCCTTTTGGGGTGCTGTTCCCAATCCTTACTCCCTTCGACATGACACCATACGGTCGAAGAAGGTTGGCCAACCTGCGAGCATCTAACGGTTTACCTCTTAAATCCCCCCAGGGTGACTCTTCTAAATTAATAAGTAGCAAGAGCACCTCGGATGTTGGCAACGCGTCTTTGCCGACAAACACAGTTCGTAGATCCGTTAAGAAACGGAGACCGAGGCTGGCTTGGCCTCCCTTAGTAGACGCAACAAGCGCAACAGCCGCCTCACGTGCCCGCTTCGGCCAGGGTTCACCTGCCGCATCCGCAATGCTCAAAAGTGATTCCCATACATCTGCGTTCCGATCTGCAATACCCTCTGGCACGGCGGGTTGATCGCGATGGTGTCGCCAATCTGCCTGACCCAGGCCATGATCTTGTCCCGAATCGCATGGCCTGTAGGCGCATGCTGCTTGCGGCGATACGGTTCAATTTTCTCCGCAGGCGCACGGCGGCACGCATGCGGATAATGATGGACCGACTTAGAATGGTGTCGGGGAGATTGCCTAATCCTGCCAAGGCCACCGCACAAAAGGCTGGCAGCTCTTCCGTTTCAACCGTCTTTCCTCTGATGACGCACCGGCCAGCGACGGCCCCACGTCGATGTCCTGCGTCCAGCACACCTCGCAGTTCTTCGTTTTCCCTGGCGCGCGGCCCGAATACCGTATCAATTTCATCGTAGAGCACTGTGGGGAGTCCGCCAGGATCGGATATTTTTCTGAACAGATAGGCCGGTGTGGCGTTGATCGCTTCAATCGGTCTTGGCACCATAGTCTCAGATAACTCCAACGCACGGGTTTTTCCAGATCCCGGCTCCGCACTGGGGAAAAGGCAAGGCGCGGCGTCGACTCCCACTTGTCCATCAAATGCGTATGCACGATCCACAGCGCATGAGCCACCCTCGCATCGTCCGAGGGATACGACAAAAATTTACCGAGAAACGCGTACACGTCATCCAATGGGTTAGGCAAGAACGGCCCCAGTGGGCTCTTTGTCGCCTGTTCCATTTCAAGCAATGCGTCTTTGTTGCTCATGGTCCCTTTCAAGAAATTCCTTCAGGCGAAGGTCATCTGCTACTTCTTCGAAGAGTTCGGCCTTCGTGATGTCTTTGTGACCCTGTTCGATCAGACCAAGGGCGTGGTCGAGGTCGTCATTACTTAATTGGTCTGGCGTCACCTTGGAGGCTGACGAGAAAATCCGCTCCGCTCGCAGCCGCCGATCGAGCGCGGCGAGTTCATACCGAAATGCCAGGGCCGCGAGGTCGATCTTCACCGGTTTCGTGGTCGGTCGGTGTCCGTGAGGGGTTGGTGCATCGAAGAAGAGGTCTTTGATTTCTATGCCAAGTGTTACCGTGATTTCATCGAGCGTACAGCCTCCCCAACACTTGACGAGTAAACCCCTCTTGCCTTCAGAGATGGACAAGGACGGGTTCTTGTCCTGGTGCGCTGGACAGCGGGCCGACCACTTCCCAGTGCCGCGTGATCGGACACTCTCAAGCCGTGGAAGCAACTCAGGCGCGGTCATTTCGTCACCACCTGCTGTGCTAAAGATTTAAGCTCTGCCCGAACTTCAGCGAGGTCGAATCGACGCCCACGGAGGCGTGGGCCTGCCGCAAACGACGATATGGTTCCGTTTTTCGCAAGTCTGTAAATACTGGACTTGGCCATCCCTAATGTCGCCGCCACGGTTGCGGCGTCGACCAGTGGCTCAGCGCTCATGCTGCACCTCGCTTTCCCTGGCCTTGCAGGGCAGCGCGAAGCTCTGCCACGTTCCACGCCGAGGCACGTTCAAAATGTTTCACGGGTTTCGGTATGCGTCCGTCGCGCACCCCGCGCCAGATCGTGGCGGGAGAGCATGCGAACAGTGCTGCAACGGTGGGAATCCGCACATATGCAGAGTCCGGTAGGGAATCGAAGTTTTTGAGGGGTTCGTGCATCGGCTGAAACCTCCGTAGTTGGGGGTTCGCCGGTGCCTAAAATACGAAAGGCCCAAGCGAACCGCATAAGCAAACAATTTGCCTTATGCAAGCTATTCTGGGCCCTGAGTCATGCTCTACGCTGTCAGCGCGGAGTGACCCTTACACGGCTTAGGTCTTGCCGCCTCTATTTGAGGCCGAGTGATACCCTTATATACTTCATTCGATATCGTGTCAAGCGGTGCGCAGGGTAGCAGAAAAATTCTTGGCTTTTATCCCGCCTCACCGTGACGGGGGGAGAGATGCCGCGTCAGGACACACAAGCCGGTCGGGGGACAAGCGTGCCCGTTTGCCGCCCTTGGAGTTGTGCCATAATACCACCATTCCCCCCCACGCCTCGCCTTGTGGTTTGATGCTTTCCCTTCTACCCTGTGCCACCCTGCGAGGCCCCTATGCCCTTCACAATTCGTCCTCACCGTCGCTTTCCTGTGTGTTGTCCCGTCACCTACCACTGTGGCGACTCTGAGGGCCACGGCACCGTGTGGAATGTCTCCCTCACGGTTGGCGCTTTTCTGGGAATCTGCCGCTGCGAGTTCTGGAGAAGTGTGTTCGCTCACGGTGAATCTGCTAACTCAGGAGACTCTCTACGTGGCCGCTAGCATCGTCCGATGGATGCGAGGCGAAGAGTATCGGGGTTGAAACACTCGTGATGGACGACGAGTCACGGGAGGATATGAGAGATACCTCTGGCAGCGATTACAGGAATCTCTGGAGAGCATCCCATGAATGACCAACGCCCCACACGCGACACGATGAGCATCGAAGAAGCGACCGTCTCTAACATGTGGGAGATCTTGGCCATACTAGGGATCATAATAGTCATTGTAATTATGATTACACAAAACGACACAGCCTCCGCGAAGACAAGTGGCTCACTGACGACGTCTAAACCATCGTGCGACACAGCGAAGGCGACAGAGTTTAATCAGGAAATTAAAAGCGGAAGGGATCATCTATAAGATAGATGTCCCTGCGGGCCTCTATCCACGTGTCTACGTAACAGAGGCTTGGCTTGCGCTTCCTATGGACCAAAAGAGGGCTGTAGATGGTGTTCTCTATTGTTGGGGCTCAGGTGGAGGTGCGAAGGATATGGTTTCGTCAAATACTACGATTACCGAACGGAGAATAAGATTGCGCTTGGGGGGCGGGGTGGTCTAGTCTCAAGTAATGAACAACTGAAAATTCGCACCTACTATGCCTTCTTACCGCGTTTGACAATTTGCCTTGTCCTTTGCAGTTTCCTACTGATCGAACCACTCCGAGCCGACTTCTCCTCCCCCGTCACCTCCGTCCTTGACGGCGACACGATCGAAGTCCTGCACAATACCCATGCAGAACGCATTGGCCTCAGCGGCATCGACTGTCCTGAGAAGGGCCAGGCACACGGCAAGCGAGCGAAGTAAGCGACCTCGGAATCGGTCTATGGGAAAGAAGTCACGCTCCAGACGCACGGCTACGATAAGTACAAGCGCACCATTGGGGATATCATCCTGCCCGATGGCGCTCACGTCAATCACGCCCTGGTTAAAGATGGCTGATGCTGTTGGTATCGGACGTATGCACCAGGGGGCACGTAACTGGAAGGGTTGGAGTTGGTTGGGGTGAACCAACCTCGGCGATTCGGTCAGACGGAAATAGACTGCGGGCCAATAGGGCAATAGACCGTCGAAGAGGCAGTGTTTTTCCCCATGTGGCGATTGACACGATTCCCGCAAGCGATCATAGTCACTAAAACTTTGGTTTGACAGGAATTCGAGGGCTGTCATGAATTGGCCTTCAGCGTCAGGGGCACTGCCACAGCGCACTTAATAATTCGGCCTAAGTTCCACCGGAGTGAAGAGGAGGTGTCCTCCGGGCTGTAGCAAGAGTGGTCATTGGCAAAATAGCGCTCGAATTTCTCGTACATGTGTATACTACTTAATTAATTTAACCTGGCCGCAAGGTACTATTTCAAGTGCGGCTTCTCTTACTTCTAGCTGGTCTGGAGCTAAATCATAGTGCATCAGGCTGGGATAGAGTCATCTTAAGAACTAATCCTACTGTGCCATGTTATCTGTAGCTGATATTGGAACAAACCAAATGTGGAAAAGCCAAATAGTTCTGCACTTCGAAATCCTTTAAGTTTTGTAAGCGGCTTCCGCGAGGGTACAACTATGACGACTGATTGGCTCGACCTGAACGAGCAATTTCTCCTCTGCCGAGATTCGCGGCATCTCCAAACCGATGGTCAGTTCATGCTATTCGGAACTGGCATCTCGGCCTCCACCCCTCGCTTCCCGTGGTCACCCTGCTGACTCGTGATCAAGTGCGGATTGGATGGTTGCTGGGGTATGCTATCAATGGCAAGGGCGTCCTGCTCGACTCGGAAACCGTGACGGTGTCAGTCAGAAACGACGCTGCTGTCGTACCCACGGAATTCGAACACTGGATCTATGACCACGGTGGGCGGTTCATCGTGGTGTTGATCACTGAGACCTTGCTGCGGGTCTACCTCGACCCGTGTGGATACTTACTGTCCGCCATATATTGTCCTATATTGGAGAGCGCTGCCTCTACGGTATCAGTTATTCATCGTAATGGAGAAACTGAAGATCTCACCGACCTCGCTCGTCTGGTGGGAGTCCCTGCCAGCTCGATGTACCCACTCAACTGAGCGCCGAGGAAGAATGTCTGGCGACTACTCCCCAATCATTTCCTCGATCTCGGGCAGTGGAAGGCCATTCGACACTGGCCGAAAATGGAGACTCTTCTCGTCGGGGATACGACGGGAGCGGTGAACCAGGTTGTCGAACGCGTCCATCTTCACATGAAAGCGCTCGTCGCCAAGAAATCGGTGCTCCTTTGGTTTGACGGCTGGACTGGACTCCCGGATGCTCCTGGCGTGTGCGCGACCCTGGGTCGAACGCATGACTTTTTTCACTGCGGAGCACGAGCCTT
>CAWGSC010000006.1:0-42346 GCA_963825145.1 uncultured Nitrospiraceae bacterium | reverse complement strand
GACCCTCAGCTTAGAAGACTTACCTACGGAGCATGTGAGTAATGATGAGACAGTGTGACAGAGTGAGATAATATTCTGCAAGTCCCGTGAGTTAGGCCCCTCCGCATGGTGAGGGAGTGTGATCGCGTCAGATTCCGAACTGTGGCCAAAACTGGGGCCGAACTGGGGCCTGAACTGGGGCCAGAATTTGAGGGTACGCTGTTCGGCGGGCGAGGGCTAAAACGGAAACCCGACGCCGAGCCCGTAGTGTACGAGCAATACTAAAGAAGGCGCGGTGTGTGAGATAGGGGTGCAAGTGGAGCAGCGGTTTAGGAAAGCGCTGTCACCACCCTACTCCAGCCTACTCAGGCTCACTCAGGCCAAGTCTAGCCAAGAGCTACGAAAAAATCGAGTTTGGCTGGAGTAGGCCTGAGTGAGCTGGAGTGAGGTGGAGTTGAGCACAAAATGAGCACAATCTGCTGAGGTGAACCCCTCGGTCGAGACAGTGTGCATGAGCACACATGGCGGATACATGAATCGTGCTCCTTACCCCACCTCTGTAGAATCAAATGAATGACTACTTCACTGGATCCGAATAGAACCGGGCGGTCAGCTCATCGTGACTTTGCCAGTAGCGACATCATACACGGCAGCTTCCACCTTCAGTTCGCCCGCCTTGATCGCATCCCGGATAACTGGAGAAGAAGTGCGCAACAACTCGACCTGAATCCGTGCATTGGCTTCAATTGCCTTATCGATGTTGCCGCCAGATCGCGCCACTCCTGGCTGAAGGTGTTGGTACAAGGCGCTGATTTGTCCGGGTACGGCATCGGCTTTCATCGCCGCCTTCACTGCTCCACATCCACCATGGCCAAGCACGAGCAGCACTTTGATCCCAAGGACAGCCACTCCATATTCGAGGGTGGCAATCACCTCCGGCGTCACCATATTTCCAGCCACTCGTGTGACAAAGAGGTGGCCGATCGTCTGATCAAAAACGAGTTCCACGGGTACGCGAGAATCGGCACAAGCAAGTATTCCCGCAAAGGGTTCTTGTTTATCGACGGTGTGCTCTCTCAGGATGGTCAGATCGTGCTCAATCGATGTCGGCTGATTTGCGACCATCCGTTGGTTGCCTGCGAGCAATGCGTGCAGCGCTGCATCGGGACTCAGACTGCTTTGGGCGTAGCCCCTCTGAGGAAAAGCCAGGCCGATTCCAGCTTGCGCGGCGACCCCAACAATCGCACCGGACAGAATCCCTTGAAGAATCTGTCTCCGGCTGACCTCTGTGCGAACATGCGTATGATCTGGCATTTTACGATGTCCTCCTCACACCAGGAAGGTTCGTTGTCACCACCCTACTCCAGCCCACTCAGGCTCATTCAGGCCAAGTCTAGCCAAGAGTTACGAAAAAATCGACTTTGGCTGGAGTAGGCCTGAGTGAGTGTGGAGTTGAGCACAAAATGAGCACAACTGCAGTGCCCCTAGCTTCGGCATCCAGCTGATGAAGCTACCTATCCACAATTTAGGTAAAGCACAACAATTCACGACGCCAACGGCTTCACGATTCCCGCCTCAAGATCGTCTACACGACTAGTTCCCCTTAATCACTGGCATCTCAGGCCAAAGGCAATGTCCGACCGCCATCTTCATCCACTTTCCAAAACTGAGCAATATTGAGCAGACTCGAACGATCGATATTGCGTAAGCTTATTTCCCCCGAATAGGCAAAGCTGACCAACGAAGAAAAACAATTGATGGAGATCCGCGACGCGCTGAAGGCCCGTCATTGAACGCCACCGTTACTACGAGGGTTCCCACGATGCGGGCGAGGGAAAACTCAGACCATAGAGGACCCGCGCGAATCAGAAGGGAGAGATCATCATGCAGGCATTCAAAACCGCCATACTCGTAGCCAGCTTGGCCGCTCTGGCTGGCTGTGCGAACTGGGAGAAGAGTTCCGTTGCGACCTATAACTATGATAAGGGCCCCATCTGTTCTAAGACTCACGGATGGCAGCCTTGGCCTGACTCTCGTTGCAATCCCCCCGAAGCGGCGAAGGAGCCGGGCCCCGATCTGGCCGCCGAGCTAGCCGCCGCACAGAAACAGAACAGCGCGCTTGAGCAGCCGCGCGAGCGATCTTGAACGACAGGTGGCTGACAGCAATCGGGAGATCGCCACGCTTCAATCCAGTAACAGCGGCCTGAAGGGACAACTCGCAGCATCGACGGCGCTGGCCGCCGGCCTCCAGGCTGGGGCAGGAGACAAAGACAAGCTTGCAGCCGACCTTGCCGCGGCCAAGCAACGGAATGTCGAACTCGAGGGGCAGTTGGTTGATCGTGACGCGGCCAGGCAACGGAATGTCGAACTCGAGGGGCAGTTGGTTGATCGTGACAAGGAACTCGTCGCACTGCGCGGCGATCTCTCCACCGAGATGGCGAGGCTCAAAGAGGCACAACGGGGGCTCGTCCGGGAGCTACGGCCGGAGATCGAGCAGGGCAACATCACGGTAGACATCAATAATGAGCGTCTTCTGATCAATCTGACTTCCTCGATGCTGTTCGGAGCAGGCGAGGATCAACTCAAGCCTGCGGGAACAGATGCGCTCAAGCGAGTCGGCGGTATTCTGAAGGCCTACCCCGAGTACAAGGTGGAAGTGGATGGACACACCGACAATTGGCCGATCCGGAGTTCGCTCAAGAAGCGATTCCCGACCAATAAGGAATTGTCAGAAGCCCGTGCCGCGAACGGCGTCACAGCCTTGGCAGAAGGCGGCGTCTCACCAGGTGCCATCGCTTCTGCTGGCTACGCCGACACAAAACCAGTCGCACCCAACGCGACGGATGAGGGTCGTCAGAAAAATCGTCGTGTGGAGGTTCGGGTAACTCCGAAATCCTAAGGGCTCACGACCTCATCAAGTGTCCTCGATCCTTAGGGGGAGATGGTGGAGAGCACGAAGTGCGCACAATCCACTCCTCCTGGGAAGCGAGCTTCGCAACTTCTTTGTACATACCCAGATTGTGAGGGGGTAGTAAAAGATGAGATGCACCGAACCGGGCGCTGGGTATCACTCAGGCCACTGGCTGACGGGTTTATCAGCTTGGTTCAGTGCTTGAGGATCTTTTTTATACGTAAAACGTTCTCTACAACCTCTGGATCGTCTTTGTTGTCGGTGTAGGCCTTTAGTAGCTTGTAGCCTGCCAGGCAGAGGTTTGCGAATTCGTCATCGGACTTTAATTCTGGGCTTTCCTTGACCCATCGGGAAAATCCGCGCTTGGTCTCCTCAAAATACGACGATTGTTCGAATTGTCGCATGACCTCTGGAAAGGCATTGTGAAATCCCTCTAGTACACGTTCGAATCGTGCCCCTTCCTCTAGCCCCACCTGTTGGCAGAGTTCCCGGCCCCCGTATGTCAAGGTATAGAGTCGTCCGACAAGTTTGGACTCCAGGACGGCGGGGGCTCTGGAAGGTTGGGCTTTGGCCGTTTGCGGCATGGACATGGGATTAACGCTCACCTCGGCCATGGAATTCGGTCCCTGTGATGCAAGGGCGTCCTGGGCGAGAATGATAGCTATCAAGGCCACAACAATCAGTGGGCGGTACATAAGACATTCTCCTGAATTGAGCTTCTCACGAGGCCATCGGGCTCGATGTGTTAGCGACCCAACTGAAGTATAGCAGAGGAACCGAAGGGAGCTGATTCAATGCGATGCCAAAAGGATACGGTGCGGGAGGACTGGTACAAAATCATTTGGCAAACAAGCTGATCGGTGTGACCGTGCATGTTTTTTGGGATGTGGCCAATACCCCATCGCATCATGTGAAGATGCCCTGGGTCGGAGGCAGGTCGTTCCAGGGAATGAGCATCTCTTAGGGAGGCCAGTTCTAAGAGGGGCGTTTAGGAAGGCGAAGTGGTGTGCTCCGCTGGTAACCCGGCCCTCGTGGCCGCCCCCACCCGCGAGAGTGGGCCGAGAAGCAGGCCTACCGTGACAGATTTTCGAATCTCAAAAATGAGTCGCGCATTCTCCGGGGCCTTCTGTCATTCGGCGAAGGCCGTTTGGGGAGCTCTCCGAGTAGACGGCTGGGGAGGTCATCCAGTGATTGATATGGAGGTTGGTACCGTCCCTATCGGCTGAGAGGGTTATCACGGTTCAAGTGGTATGGGTTCATACTGAGGTCCGCTCGTTATCGGAAGGATTTGTTTTTGGAACAGGCGGAAGGATACGTCAAAGCCCTAGAAAAATCGACTTCTCGCATCTTGAATTGGAGAGAGATTTTTGAACTCGGTGCGCAGGCCGACTAGGTCTTCATACGACGGAGCGACGGTTCACTCGTTCTAACAGCTCCTCTTCCGCCACTCCCACGGCGGCACCGGCTGAGGATCGGCCCACAAGTCACGCCGATTACCTATGGGGCCTCTTCCCATCTAACTGAGCGAATATCCGTCATGCACGATGATCCTGCCCTATTGCTTTTGTATGAAGTAATGCCAGTAACCTTGCCATTGTAGAGCCAAATTACTCTGTAGTCGTGATAGCCGAAACCAGCCCCAGTCTGACAGTACTGCCACGCTTCATTGCTTCCTCTCAGTTGACGATCATCCGGCGGCCCCATTATTTTCAAAACACGCTCTTTATCATCACCTATCCCAATCAAAATGGACTTCTTTTCCAAACTTCCACAAGCAACTAGAAATAATCTGATCGTTGCAATCAATAGAGTTGTTGTGTGAGTCATTGAATAAGCCTCCTAACCTAAACAATTGATTGTCAGGTTTCGCATACGACTTCCTGCTATTTCGTGCGTCAAGAGGTTCTACCTCTGAAAGGTCGAGAGTGTGTCCGCGTCGAGCCTTGCGATAGTCCCACGGCGGCACCGGCTGCGGATCGGCCCACAAGCCTTTCTTTGCGTCTCGTGCTTCGCACCTGAGGGGGTCCAGTTTGGCAGCCGATCCGGCTTGCCCATTAGAGCCAGGACACGCGTCGCCGTGTAGGGCGACTTCTTTCTGCCACTTATAGGAACGATTGCGTGGGAGGCCGCGCTTGCGGGCGATCTCCGCTACTGGCCCCTGCCCGTCATTCAGCAACCGCATTGTCAGTCGAAGGCCTCTTTGAACAATATCGTCCTCCCGTGAATTATTAGACCTACAAAGCGAGTCAAGCCTCTACCTCTCCATTGTGTGCGTAAACCCTGTCATTTATTGCCAGCCAATCACGTCCGCTTGTGCCTCCTGATGGCATCGCTATTGCTATCTGATTAGGGGAAGCGAAGTCGAACCGTAGGGAACCACAACCGATTTCTGTTCTCGCAACGTGTTCGGGAAATGACCAGTCACCCAAGGATTGAGGTTCCTATGGCTCACGACCAGCAAGATTTAAGTTTCCGCCGAGGTGCGATGTGTGCCCTAGCACTCCGACTCTGGTGCGGCATTGGCCTGGCACTGGCGATTGGAATCTGGACATCCCCTGAAGCGTGGGCGCTGACTGTGAGTCCAACGAGCATGACCTTTCAAGCCGTTCAGGGTGGAACCAATCCGTACAGCGGGACAGTCAACGTGTCCAAATCGAATAACCATCAGGCGACCTGGACCGCCACAGACAGCGCAACCTGGCTCACGGTATCTCCCGGGACGGGGAGCATCACAAGCACCGCGCTGGTTGCCGTGGCAGTCAATATCACCGGGTTGGCAGCCGGCACCTATACCACAACAGTCACAATCAAGGTGGATAAAGGAGGGAGCGCCTCGATTCCTGTGACATTGACGGTATCACCGGCCTCGACGACCAGTGCATTGACGACACCCACATCAACCACCACAAACACGACAGCGGCACTCAGTTGGAGCGCCGTTACCAACACCGACCTGGCCGGATATAAGGTATATGTGGGGACGGCCTCAGGAGTCTACGGACCGCCTATCAATGTGGGGAATGTGACCTCGTACGTGCTCAGCAATCTCGCCGTGGGAAATACATACTATTTTGTTGTGACGGACTATACCACCAGTGGCATGGAAAGCCTTCCCTCAAACGAGGTGAGCAAGAGCCTCTACTGAGCACGACGCGTTGGACGGTGCGGAGTCAGAAGAGATGCCAGAACGTTTACCGGCCATCTCACTCATAGCCGGCGTGGCTTACTCATACGGGGAACTTTTCAATAATTGATGGCGTGCTCCTTCCGCTTCCACCCCTTCCACGGCGACACGGCTTCAGGTCTTGTCACAAGCCACACTTGGCTTGTCATCCTTCTAATATTGGCTTTTTGGTCGCTCCTCCGACTTCACTCGCCCAGCAACTTTCTGATCATATCCTCCATTCCGTCGGCCCACACTTGGTACCCGCGCTCACTTGGGTGCAGGTAATCGGGCATGAGGTCTTGAGAGAGGCGTCCCCGGTCATCGAGAAAATGCCGGCTGAGGTCCAAGAAAAAGATCTGTTGGTTGTCGGCGTAGTGGCGGATGCGGTCATTGATGGCAGCATTCAACCGACGGAACGGGTCATCCGCTGAGGCACTGCGAGGAAACACGCCCAACAACAGAATCTTGGTATTCGGAAGGCATGTGCGCAAGGTCGTGAGAATCGCCTGGATGCCTGCGGCGGTCTCCTCTGGGGGATCATGACGTTGACTCGTGTTGTTGGTTCCGATCATCACGACCACCAGCTTGGGGGCAATCTCCTCGATCTCGCCGTGGTCCAACCGCCACAACACGTGCTCGGTGCGATCAGCGCTGAATCCCAAATTCACGGCACGGCGGCGCCCATAATACGCGTTCCAAATGCGGCGACCCTTATCGTCCCATCCCTGAGTAATGGAGTCTCCGATCAGCAGCAGGTCAACTTCGCCCTGGCGAATGCGCGCGACTATTTGCTCATGTCGGGTTGTCCACCAGGACTCGGTCTTCGGGACGGGAACCACTGCCGCCGGCTTGCGATCGAGGACCGGTATGAGGCTTAGCTGAGCGACAGCCATTCCAACCTGGTCGTTCCCAGCAACCGGCACCCACTCCGCCTGCCCCGGAGCACTACTCAAAAACAGGAGTGTTATCACGATCAGTCGCTTCATTACGCCTGTGTGAGCTGACCAAAAACCCAAACAGTAGGCCAGCCGCAGCTTGAGGAAAGGTCCAGCCTTGTAGGTGACAGCGCAGTGCACAGGGAAGCGACGGTAGGGACGAATCGAGAAGGGCATGGGGGCCTCGCAGGGAGGCCCATTGTAGGAGGGATGTAAAGGAAGGCGCAAGGAGTAAGGCCACGAGCTTCATCCCTCGAACGTATAGTTGCATTAGAGTCTGTCAAGGTCATATATCCTTAGCGTTCTCACTCTTGAGCAAACACCTTCACGACAGAGGGTTCGTTGTGTCGAAGCAATGGCTGGTTATGGCTAGTCTCTACTTGGCTCTCGGTGTGTTCGGTGTTGCTTTGCCAGTGGCAATTGCAGTCTCCGAACGTGCCAATCAACCTTCAGAGCTTATCCCTCTTCATTTCACGGTGAGTCCTCTCTGGAAGTCCTATGGAACCGATGCAGGTATAACGGAGGGGGAGCCGCCTTTAGTCCACACGTATGTGTCGGGAACCGACAGCGTTCAAGTGGCGATTGAGTACTATAGCATTCAACACGACGGGCGAGAGATGGTGACTGGTGCGAACAAGCAGAGATACCGAGGGGACGGTATTGTTCTGAGCGAAGGGAAGGATACGGTGAGAGTCAATGCGAAGCCGTTCGTCGTTGATTCAGCCAATATCCGATTGTTTTCTCATTCCCGTTTGATCTGGACATGGTATTCAATCGATGGAACCTTTACGGCCAATCCATACCTCGTCAAGCTCCTGCAGTTCAAGAGCGTACTAGTGAAGGGGCCATATCCCGAAGCCTCTATTACCTTATGGATTGACTATACTGACAAGCAGGAAGTCGCGGCCGCGACGCTGCAGGATTTTCTAGCCAACACTATTTTGCAATAACTGCGGATCAACCCTTCCCCTTCGGCAACAGCCGCTTCTTCTCGAGTTCCTGACTGTGTGAGCTAACCTTGTGTTTCCAATTCAGTAAATATTTCCCCGTCTATATAAGTGTGAGCGTTCAGGATTATTCGGTTCACTTCGGCAAATGCTTTGGCATCCCAAAAGGTCCAGAATCTTGCCGCTTTCGATTTGCTGGTGGTCGTGGATCCGTCGTTGGCAATATAGCGCATGCCAGATCCAGTCTTTTGCTTCGATCTGGCAATGATCACAAACAGCCTTTGCTTCTTCTTTTGTGACAAGCCGGCCTCATCAGTGATTATTGGCACACACCTCGATACCAATCTCTTCTTATTCTCGAAGTTGCTTCCAGGGTGGGCTTTCTGAGAGGAAATCTAGGCCGGCATGTATCACATATTCTTCCGCTATTCTCCACCCATCTTTAGTAGGGTGAGCTACTTGGACCTATTCATATTAGGACGTTTGTTATGACCGGCGAGGTCGGTCAATTAAAGTTCGCGCAGCCCGTCCGGCGAGCCTATGTGCTGGTCAACAATCGGGCGAGGGAAACGCGCCGTTGACGGTGGAGGCACTGACCGAGATGCTACGCGACTAGATATCGGGCGGGTGCGGGTTACCCGCGCGTGTGAGAGAGGGAGCCCGTGCCAGCGGCCGATCAGCGCCTTGCCAAGCTCCCCCCTGATCGACTGAACCCGCTCCCAGCGCAATGCCATAGAGCTACGTCTTGAGCTGGGGACTTTCCGAGTCCCGTGCTCGATGCCGGAGTGATAGGGTCGGGCATGATCATACAGGCTTGCCCTCAGTGTCTTGGTAACAATGTCATCCCGTGCCAGATAGTGCAGTACGCCGACGGGCACTTGAAAGGACCGCCGTTGTCCATGTGGGCCTGTCTGGCTAAGACCTGTTTGCACAAATGGGAGAGGGAATCTGATGCCGTTCGGTATAGGTAACCCATGCGAATAGACGCACAGGAGTTTCGGCACGCCTGCGATACGCTCGTTCGATTCACGCAGGAGCACACGGGGCTGACCGACAAAGAGCGCGAGCTCGTCGTCATGGTCGTCAAAACGTTGGAATACACCCTCGCGCCATTGTCTTCCCCCGCTGTCCGAGACCGACACTCCCGCGCCCGTCGCATTCTCAGACACCACCTGATCAGCTGACCCGCTCCCACCCTAACCCTCCAGGAGGCCATCTGCGAATGGACCGGGAAAAAAAGCTCAGAGCAAATATTGAGATCAAACTTGATGTGAACGGAACTCATTGGTATGTCGCTGCCTGCTCTGCGGATATCGAGAATAAAGTTTTCTACGCCCATCCCCCGGGCGATTTCTTCCCCAGCAAAGATGTGGCCATTACGACATTGATAGGTCGTATCATGGCATGGTTCAAGGAGAAGGGCCGGAAGGAGACGGATAAAGAGGTCGAATGGCGAGTGTCCTGAATTAGACAGGGCAATCTTTTTACGAAAAGTCATCTCGACGGATCCTTCACATAATGGGAGTGACGAGATGCGCTCGCTCTTCGATGCATTGGTGGCCTTCAGCCTTCTCGTCGCGGCTGGCACCGTGGTTGTGGTGCTGCTTCAATAATTAACACTAGGATTCTTTAGTAGGCTCAGCTAGCGCCCCTTGCGCCGCGCCCAAAAACGCGGGGCTTGGTCGATCAACATTTTTGCCACCATTGCATGGTCACCGACTTGCTTCAGAATATTTACCAGTCCCGGTCCCTGCTCCAGTTCGATCTGACGTACCATCTGGCCGGCCGCATTTAGCCTTTCTGGCAGGTCCTGGCCATAGCAACGCTCAAGCTTGCTATATTCTGCTTCGCCCCAAGCAATGCGTTGATCCGGTGACATGTCCTTGATGATGTTCCCTGGGCCTTGCGTGACAAACGCAGGAGAGCGCAAGAGGCGAGAAGGATCAGACGGCAACGTAATGCACAACCGAAGCGGGTCACACACGCGACAAAAAAGGGAGGGAAGCTTGGTACAAAAAAATCGAGATAAGGATCGCGGGATCTTTCAACGAATGCGGAACGGCAAAACGGAAGAGGGCTGGTGGGTCCGTATCATCCACAATGGAAAGGAGATCTGGCGGAAGTGCAGCACCAAGAGCCAGGCCCGCGCCGTGTATCACCGATTAAAGGAGGAGATTCGGACGGAGCGATTACTGCCGAAGGCGAAGGTCACGCCTGCGGTCTCGTTTCGGGAGTGGCTCCGTCGCTGCTTGGAGGGCTGCACGAATCGGGGGATTCAAAATGAACACCTCTATAATCGCCGCCTGTCATTAGGACCATTGGGAAAGCGGCTGTTGACGGACCTCACGCTGGAAGACCTGAAGCGGCTGCAAGTGCAAATGCGGGCGAAGTACAAACCCCAGTCGCCGAAGGCCCCGCACCAGGTTCCCCCCGTGCGTATGTGGGGCGATGCCACCATCAATCGGCACTTTAGTTACTTGAGGCATGTGCTCAAGTTGGCGCTGAAAGCGAAACACATGCAGGACAATCTATTTGAGGATTTTACGTTCTTTCCCGAAGCAACGACCACGAGATTCTTATCCGAAGAAGAATTGATCCGACTCCAAGGGGTGATGCAGCCGAGGGATTGGCAGGTCGTGCTCCTGGCGGTCGAAACCGGATTGAGAAGAGAAGAACTCTTCAAACTGCGCTGGGAATTTGTTGATTTGGAAACCGGCTTGCTTACGTTGCCGCTCCCCAAAGGCGGAAGATCGAGATATGTGCCGTTGAGTGACCAGGCCAAGACGATTCTCCGGAGCTTCGATTCGCTGTTCCGTTCGGCGTGGGTGTTCCCAGGAATAAGGGATGTGAATCACCCGATGGATAGCCGGGCGTTTATTCGGCGGCATTTTGAACCCGCGTTGCGACGAGCGGGGATCGTGGGGGTGTCATGGCATACCTTGCGACACACATCAGCGAGTCGGAGAATTATGGCGGGCGTGGACTTGGTTTCTGTGAAGGAGATCCTTGGCCATCGGGACATTCAGACCACGCTCCGCTATAGCCACTTGGACCCCCGCCATCTGCAGGCGGCGATCAATCAGGGGAGCTTTGTTGGAACTGTGGCTAAAACTGTGGCCAAGGAACAGGGCGGAGAGGCGAGGACCGTGCAACCCCTTGATAGGTTGGTGCGCCCGGCTGGAATCGAACCAGCGACCCTCAGCTTAGAAGGCTGATGCTCTATCCGACTGAGCTACGGGCGCACATTGAGTGTTCAAGGAGTTACGGGGTGGCCACCTCCTGGGCAGAGGCTTTTGTTTCGTGTTTTGTGCCATTTTATGAGCCCATTGGTCAAGCTAGGCCGCGTCTGGCGTCAAGCCTCATATCAAGAGCGCGATCGGTCTGTCCGGCTCGAATCTGCTGTTACCGTTCGCTCAGCGCCTTCAGCGCATCCTCTTGAGAGGTCCGGTGAGGAGAACTTGCGCTCCCGCTTGCCGTTGACCGCCAGGGTATAGCCGAAGGCGACATGCCGCACCAGCTTCCCCATCGGCGCCGCACTGGTCCATTCACTCCCGAAATCTTCGCCATGGGGTACTCCTTTCTCTGATTGGTGTGTCAACGCCGGCAGCTTATGCCGCCATATCGCCATGGACTTTAGACGCGTTTTGTACTACCCTCAGCCCCGACACTCCGGGGCACCTACAGTTGTCTGTATGGTGATCACTTCTAACCGAGGAGGCACTCATGTGGTCGATTCCCAAAGTCGTCAGTGTTCTGACGTGTGGAGTGGTGCTGTGCCTCGGGCTGTCCCAGGCGGCGAACGCCCTCGATGGGGAGGGAGCCAAACGCCTCGCAGAAGCCAAGGTGATCAAGGGTGATCTGGTGCGCATCGATTATGGCGACTATATCGTCAAGGAGAGCGATGGCAAGGAAGTTCGTGTGCATATGACGAAGAAGACCCAGATCATGGGACAACTCAGCAAGGGTGACCGTGTTGAGGTGAAGGTGGACGAGCAGAATAACGCGCTATCGATTCGATCACTCCCCTGAGCAGGAAGGCCGGGCCGTACAACTAGGCGCGCCACTCTAGCTTCATCATTTCTCTGCTGGCCCACTCACGCCGGATAGTCTTCGCCATGCGCACGTCCCTCATGTCCCACGGAGTAACACTGCGCCAACTGTGCCGTATCGTTTGAGTCCGGGGCCCCTGCTTCACGTGCCGGTGCTCGCGCATTCCTGCATGGCAGCCTGTCCGCAGGGCGTCTTCGGACTGCTTCTGCAAGACGTGCCCGTCTCTGAGGCTCTGGTCTCCACAGCACCGTCTAACAGTGCGTGGACTGTGGCGCTCGCACTCATCCGTCAGCCCCTTCCTTCTGCGGCGTCATAGTGGGTTGTTGTGAGATGGTATTGAGCAGCTCGACCGCCCGGTTGACCGCATTCCCCAAGACATAGACGGCCAACAGACCAATCCAGAATACCGCGATGATGGTAAGCTGAGCCAGCAAGAACAGGCCCGCGCTTCAGTTCGTCGGTGCACCATGATGGCCCTCCTTTGTGTCGATCATGTCCGTGATCTACCTCGCTCCTATTGTGGTGAGGGTGAGTTCGTGCGTCAACGTTGGACGCAGGGAGTGTGCCGGATTTCTCACGCCCTGCCTTGCAGTTTAAATTGTCCCGCACCTAGAATGAACCTCCTTGCGAGGCTACCATGAGCTGGATCGACGCAATTGTGTATGAGTTTACCCGCGTGACGTGGGAGCAATGGCTGATAACCGTGATCATGGGCATTGGGCTTGCCTGGCTCGCGGTGATCGTGAAGTGGTACCTACGCAGGAGGTAACGACACCATCCCCCACACCGTCCGTCCGGCGCGGCAGCCTTCGCATGAGAGACTATTGCACCAATTGCACCGCATCCCGTCGCCTCGCTGGAAGCTCCTCCACGATCTTCGTATGTGGTTACAATTCGCGCCTGGTCGAGCACGAATTGTACCGTCTTGCCAGTGGCATCCTCAACGAGATCAGGGTGAGTTGAAAGACAACCATTCCCCGCCTGCGGCCCCCGCACCCTTGTTCGCAACTCGGGGCGAAGACGAGAGGGCCGATAGGTCTCAACAACAAGGGGCGCCCGCTTTGCCATTGAACCAGAGGGAATATCACTTCGTACCATCTCACTCTTTACTGTCGTATCTGTAGGCAACAGACCACAGTGTCTATCCTCTTGAAAAGCCTACGTTCGGCTCAGCGAGCTACCACATTCTCCTACAGACTCCCTGCTTGTCCTCATCAACCTTCCTCTCGCCATGGCGCATATTCAGGGTTTTTGTTCTGACCCTCCTCCTTCTGCAACGGCACACCCCTTGCGTAGTTACCACAGTGAAGAGTTGAACGGTTGCTCTCTTCAATCTCTCCTCGGATGACGGAGTCAGTTCTGCAATCCGACAGAGGCGCTTGCTCATGAGAAGTGGACTTCTCTGGGCGTGGTCTGCCTGCTGCCAGTGAGAGCATCTAGGAGTGTCTGTATGAACTGGGTAAGAACCATTGTTGGTGTGCTGGTGTTGTGGTCGAGTACGGCGTGGGGTGCTATGTTGACCTGGCAGCCCAACCATGAACCGGACCTGGCGGGCTATCGCATCTATCAATGTAGTCAGCAACCCTGCACACGCGCGTCTGGCCATGCGTCTCTTTTGGCTACATTGGGAAAGACGACGAGTTTCAATATCGGGACGCCGGCCGTGACGCACTATTACTTCGTTGCGGCCTATGATTTCTCCAACAAGGAGTCGGGCGGTAGCAACAGTGTGACCTTCCCGCCTCCGCCCCATATGGCGCCGGTGACGCTGACGGTCGTGGGCCATCCGGCCACCGGTCCGTGGGGGGTGAAGGCTACCACGACCGACCATCGGGATGTCATGGCGACGGTGCGATTGGATGGGGCCGTGCATCATGTCGAACACACCGCGCCCTATGGCTTTCCTGACAACAACGCCACAACAGCCACAACGGGGCTGTTCGGCATTGGGTGGCATACGGTAGAGTTCGATTTTTACGCTGGAAGGCACCACGACCGAGATCGGGCGGGGCTGCGTGACTGTACACGAGATGACATCGTGAGGTGGTTGTGGGGTGCGCAACGAGGAGCCCCTTGTACGACCGACAATCTTTCCCTTTCTGAAATGAGCCACAGCTCGCCGACTGAGAGCCGGAACGTCACGAACGGAAGTCTGATACTCAGGCGGAGTACAATGGAAAAGAGAGACGCCGCGCCCGATTACCATCATCCAACAGCAAGGTCGTCCACATCGAGCAGGTCTTCATCGGGAGCAGGCGCCGAGACTCGGTGAAGATGTCGTGGAGGTCTTGCTTCGTATAGAGGCCCTTGTGCCCGGTGAATCCGGCAGAGAGGACCAGTGAAGGTGGTACGCACAGAAGCCCTATGAACAGGAAGTGGTAAATCCGTAGATGAAGGTGCATCGGCCTTCTCAGTCATTTATCGATTATCACTCTACTGACATGCAACTTACCTGCGATGAGAGCTCCGATCACTCCCCCAACCGTATTCGATATGACATCCGACATCGATGGAAAACGGCTATTACAGAAGACCTGATAGAACTCACAGCTAACCGACAAGAGCGCGGCCAGTATGGCAGCCTTTATGACTCCACCTTTGCGCATATGTAACCGCGACTGAACGTACGAAAACCCGAAAGGAACGTACAACGCGATGTTTGCCAGTCCATCAAGAGAGTGCCGCATACTCTGAAACGGCACCCAGATTATTCTGTCCCAGTGCGCATATCCTCGAAAATCTGTCCAGGGATAGGTGGCGACGACAATGATAAAAATGGCGCAGTAAAACCATATGTTGCGCCAAGAAAGCTTCAAATCTCTTGATGTGATCTCCACACTTCGCACCACGTTGTTTCTCCTCAGCATGACCTATTGGGCTATACAAAGAGAGGTGGCCCCAGTTGTTTGGACAGAATGTTCCATTCCTTAAGTGGCGCCTCGCGGTTTACTGACTACGCGGCAGTGAGCCGTGTCGTCAGGTTGTCGCAGTACACCTGGTCTGGCGTCTTGCCGTCAAGCGCCCTGTGTGGTCGCTGCCGGTTGTAGAACGTCAGGTAGCGTTCCAATCCCTGTTGGGCTGCACTGACGGTCTCGTAGGCGTGCAGATAGACCTCCTCGTATGTGATGCTCTTCCAGAGTCGTTCCACGAACACGTTGTCGCGCCAGCAGCCTGTGCCGTCCAGGCTGATCTGAATGCCGTGGCTCTTTCAGGATCCCCGTGAACTCCAGGCTGGTGAACTGGCACCCCTGATCGGTGTTGAAGATAGTCGGTGCCCCCTAGTTGGTCACGGCCTCCTGGACCGCCTCTGTACAGAAATCGGTGGTCAGTGTGTTGGACAGCCGCCATGCCAGCACGCGGCGACTGGCCCAGTCTAGGACCGCGAACAAATACACGAAGCCGCGCTGCATCGGGATGTCGGTGATGTCCGCCGCCCAGACGTGATTCGGGCGTGTGCTCTCCAGTTGGCGCAGGAGATAGGGATAGACCGTGTGGGCGGGATGCCGCTGGCTGGTGTGCGGCTTACGATACACCGCCTCAATGCCCATGCGCGTCATCAGGGTGGACACATGCCGCCGCCCAATCGAATGGCCTTCTCGCCTGAGCAGATCGCGCAGCATCCTGGCACCGGCAAACGGATGGTCCAGATGGAGTTCGTCGATCCGACGCATCCGTGCCAGGTCCGCGGCCGACACCGGCGTCGGCTGGTAGTACGCGGTCGACCGCGAGAGCGCCAGAAGCTGGCATTGCCGAATAACTGGCAGGGCGTGAGTTCGGTCGATCATCGCTTTGCGCTCAGCAATCCCGCCTTGGTGAGCGCCCCTTCTAAAAAATCATTCTCCAATGCCAACTGCCCAATCTTGGCATGGAGGATCTTGAGATCCGGCGCGTCCGGCTTGTGAGCCGTGCCGCCAAATACGTCGGCGACCCGTTCCAGCAAATGCCGCTTCCATTCTGTGATCTGGGTGGAATGCACGCCAAATTGTTCCGCTAACTCCGCCAGCGTCTTGTCGCCTTTGCACGCCGCCAAAGCCACCTGGGCCTTGAAGGCCGCTCCATGATTGCGTCTCGTTCGCTTCATCGCCTCGCTCCTCTGGTTCGCCCCCCCTTGGGGGCGTCGGTTAAGCCAGGCTACCACTTAGCACTCTGTCCGAATTTCCGAGACCCTCTCTGGGTGGGGTAACAACCCACTACGCTAAGAGAGAGTTTCTGAAGGTCAGAATTTAAATTTAGAGGATTACAAGTCTTGTGAGTAGCGCGGCTAACAGGTTGGCCTTTGTGGCGTATTTTTAAGGAAGCGATTGCCGCGTATGTCTGTGACCGATCATGCCACTACCGGTATTGCTGAAACCGCTAATGGAAATGGCACGATGCGAATCGTCCGCAAAGCCGTAGGGACGCGGTTTTATCGCGGTGACTCTGCATTGTGCTGTATCCACTGAACTGAAATGTTCCTGCGGATCGGTCTGGGTCTTCCCACGTGAGAACCCCGAAACGCACCTGGACTCGGATAACTTCTATGGTCGGGTGTATATGACGGCGCTTGAGGGAGTCTCAAGGTTTGGGAGGGCAATGCGGGAGACCACACAGGCCGGATCGGAATCGAGACACGAGGGGCAGAATTCAAACCCAACCGTGAGAGGAACAGGAACTGCGCGCGATGAGCGGGAGGGTGAATGTGTGCATGTTATTGAAAGAATTGGTCGGGGCGAGAGGATTTGAACCTCCGACATCCTGCTCCCAAAGCAGGCGCGCTACCGGGCTGCGCTACGCCCCGACATTGGAATTACAATCACTGACACATTGCCCCGATACCGGTGAGGAGGCAAGTGTTATTACAGTGTTAGCCGTATACTTCTGAAGCTTCGCGGCGGCCTCGTGGAGGTCCTCCGGCTGAATCGTATTATACCGCCGGTGCATCTGTTCGCTCTTGTGGCCGACAATCTTCATGGCAGTCATGGTATCAACCCCCGCCCTTCTCAGATTCGTGCTAGCCGTGTGGCGAAGATCATGGAGACGTAGCCCCGAAATTCCAGCCCTTCTACAAGCCGCTGCAAAGGCAGTCCGGGGATTCTTCCACGGCTTCCCTTTATACAGGAAGACTCGATTAGTGTCTAGGCGACGGTCCTTCCATAATTCTGAAAATGCTGCATGTACATCCGGGGTCATGGGAATCACCCGTGTTTCCCCATTCTTGGTCTTGCGAAGCGTAAACTCCTTGCGTCTCATGTCTACTTCCGGCCATTCTAGCTTGAGCAACTCCTCTCTCCTGGGTCACAATGGGGGTTCGATAGATCGCACCCGCGAGGCTGATCAATTATTCAAGTTCAGACGCGAGTGAATATGGCTCGGAAAGAAAGGATAAGAATGATTCGCCAGTGGATGCTATCGTCAGTGACCGTCTGCGTTATTACTGTAACGCTTTTATTTTGTCCATCGACCGCGCTCCCCCAAACTGACCAGATTGTCTTTCTCGCGTTTGCTGATGGAGACGACAAAATCCATGTCATGAATGCAGACGGATCTAATCTGCATCGTGTGGGTACGCTGCCAGGACATTACGATGATGCGCGGTTCAGCGCCGACAACCTGAAGATTGTTTTCACGTATTTTCAGCTTTCTGAGGGTACGCCACAGATTTACATCATGAGTACAGATGGGACCAATGTCCGAAGGCTGACCGAACCACCTCATGCACACGGATTGTTGCAGATAGCACCCCGCGGACAAATCATATACTCCCACGAGTTGAATCCAGGTTCGAGCACACCACCCTTCACTGATACATACATCATGAACCAAGACGGTTCGACAAAAGTACCCTTTAGGATCGTGGCGCCCGACATTGGAGCACTAGGACGAGACACCTCGGAGTTTGTCCTATGTCCAGGCAGAATGGCAGCATTCACGAAAACTAATGTTGGCACGTACAATTCAGACCATATCTATACGATGGAGACCGCCCGAAACGAGCTGCGGCGCTTGACAAGTTCTATCGACTCCTCGCGGTACTTGGCCTGTAGTCCGGATGGAAAGAAAATCGCATACGCGAACGTAGGAGCGAGCGGAGTCATGCTTCAGGCCCATCACGATGACGATGGTATCTACATCATGAATATGGATGGCACACACGCGAGACGCATTGTACAAATCAATTTCGGTGAGGAGTTAGGGCCATCTGACAGTGCCGGCATAGGGCCAGGTAGGGATATTGTGCAGCTTACCGGTCCGCTCTCCTTCAACTCTGATGGGAGCAAGCTGACATATTCAGTGCACCTCGGAAGAAGGAACGATCAGATTTACATCGTGAATACTGATGGAACGGAACTGAAACGGCTTGCTAACGGTACGCATCCCTCTTTTAGCCGGTGAATATGCCTTCCTATGAGGCAGCTATGCCCTTCTCGATTCGTCCCTACCGTCGCTTTTTCTTTCAATGCTTCATGACCATACCTGACCGAGGGATTCGCATGACACGACTGCTCCTGATCGCACTCCTGGTGCTGAGTAATGGACCAGCGTATGCGGAGTGGGTGGCGATTGGCTCAGCCGACGATGGGATGACTGCATACGTCGATCCAGACACCATTCGTGGCAAGGAAGAGAAGGAAGAGATGGTGAAGATGTGGGTATTATTCGACTTCAAGACTACACAAACTGTGGCGGGCCACTTGATGTTGTCAATCAAGGGGCAAGAAGAATACGACTGTGATGGAAAACGCCGCCGGGTGCTTACATTCTCGGAGTTCTCCGGCAATATGGGAGGCGGTAAAGAGGTTAAGAGGACTTCAGGCGTAGGCACCTGGGTACCAGTTGACCCAAAGAGTGTTGTTCAAACTCTGTGGACATTTGCCTGCGGCAAGAAGTGATCGCGCCGTGCTCAAACGGTTGGGGGCGAATTATTGAGATGGGGCAGCGGGTGGCGAAGGGGACGACGCACTCGCGATGTTGCACCGGAAACACTTTCGTAAATGCGGGGAACCTCACGTTCATCTGGGAGTAGGTGGCGACCTCTTCGCCAGCGTCGCACCCTATTGCGGGCCCACAGCCTTCTGTTGGTGCTCTTCAATCGTTGTGCATAGTGCACAGACACAAGTCGAGGAGGAGCAGTGAGAAATATCTACAGAAAGGTCAAGAAAAATATTCACAAAACCCTCTCCCCAGTTTCGGTGGATAAACCTGTGCATAAGATCGCCCTTCCATCCCAATTCAACCCATTTCTCCATAGTTAATGAGTCTTTGCCTAAAAAACAGGCATTGATTAAAACGGCCCATGTACCACAACATATGGGGGTGTTTCGACAAAAATAAGTCAGACACCACAATTCCTTGATAATACAGCAAATTCACGCATCATCTTTTTTTGATTTCTGTGCTGCGAGCGGCGTTCGCACTCAAGTTATGCACAGATACCCTTAGTGAACTGTGCTTTTCTGCTTCATTTTCGGAGGCAATTGGATGTTGGTTACTCGCCACTTTAGACGCAAACTGCTGACTTTCTCTGTATCCACTGTAGGCTTCTTCCTTTCCTCTTTCTCAGCCGTACTCGCGTTGGACTTCACCGGCCCGGTTGTCTCCGTCCTCGACGGCGACACGATCGAAGTCATGCACAATCACCACCCTGAACGTATCCGCCTGAGCGGCATCGACTGTTCTGAGAAGGGCCAAGCCTACGGCAACAATGCCAAGCTGGCTACGTCAGCCTTGGTCTTTGGGAAACAAGTCATGCTCCAGACCTTTGGCAAAGACAAGTACAAGCGCCTCATGCCATCTTTATAGTTTCCCTATCATTTTCCCATGTGACTCATCCCACACGACTCAAGAACCCCCCTGCTACCTCGCATAGCAGCTCGCTTTATCATTGACTTACGCTCTAATCATCGAGTGCTAGAGTTCAAATGGATTTGGACCACTCCAATCATGTGAACGATGCACACCTTCTGGATATTGCCCCTGGTGCTTTTGCTGGTTCTGCTTGCTCCTCCAGCCTGGGGAGGCGACGAATCGGTTTTAGACTACATTGCTCAACGCTGGGCGGGACTGTTTTCCGATCAAGGTCCCCAAACTGATTCGAAACAGTCCACCGCTCCTCTCTTCGAGACCAGCCTCACACCCACCTTCTTTGCTCCACCCCTGGCCTCACCCCGCCTGCGCGACCTCGCTCCGGAGACCGATCAACCCCGCACGCAAGGCCTTCTGTTTAAGACCACATGGCTGAACGGAACCTACGTCACTGAAACGGAAGTGGCCCAGAGTCAGAGAGGAGCCGGCTGGCTTCAAAGCAGAATTCCTGGCGATACACGTGACGATGCAGCCCAACGCATGGTCCGACTCGGTTTAATCGGCACAGCAGGATCGATCCGTTACGGGATGCTGTCCCGATCATCAGGGCAGGCGTTCTTGAATGGGCCGGACCAGGCGCTGCGTGAGGTGTGGGGAGAATGGAAGACCGGCTGGACCACACTACGGAGTGCGATCGGAGAGCAGTGGAACAATGTGGCCGAAGACTCCACCCGCGCTCGGCTGGAAAAGACGTATGGACGAGTTGATCTCGCCTGGAAGCGTCCAGACTGGCCTGACATCACGCTGACCTATGCACACAATTCCCTGAATAGCACGCTTGAACCACGTGGCATCGCTCCCCAACGGAGCCACAACCACACTCTGGAGACCGCGCTCACCTATACCGGCATGGGCTGGAATGCTCGTCTCGCATCGAGTTATATCCTCGGGAGCGATCTCCTTCGCGGCGGAGCGGAGACCACGGTGAGGATGCAGATGCTCACGGCGGCCTTTAGCCCTTTGAACACCCTGACTATTTCCCCGACGCTGGGGTATCGGGAAGAGGGACAGGATTGGTCAGGCGTTCGAATCCATTCGCCTTCGGCATCAGTCGCTTTGCAGTACAGGCAAAGTCAGCAGGTACTGATCAGTGCCACGGGCAACTACGCCGGCACACGCTCGAGCGATAGGCTGATTGACACGGAACTAGTGGGCGGGAAAGGGAGACTCGCCTGGGATCTTCAGCGATCACAGGCATGGACGACGTTGATCTCCCTCGAAGCCGGCTACAACCGAATGACAAACCATGCCATGCCTTCCGCCAATACAGAAGATATCTCCGGACTGTTACGCGTCGTTCTTGCCACCCTCTAAGCAGCCCCCATCGGCTCTTTACTTCGCCGAGCAGTGTCATACGGAACTGTAACGGTGTCCGGAAGCATTTCGCGGTGCGTGGCGGGCAACTTCCTTCCTGCTTTCCCGTACCTGACTCATCGCAATTTCATTTATCGTTTGGGTTGACACTGTAACGCCTTTAACCTGACCCGGGGGACCCTTGGCGACAAGGAGAGCCGAGTAGAAATGAACAGCTGAATGTGAGAATCGCCAGGAATGACAAGGGGATTGCCCATGTCATCAACGACTTGAGCAACCCCCATCTCTGTGATCCCAAAGCAGGCGCGCTACCGGGCTGCGCTACGCCCCGACTCGAGCACTTCGAATTCCATCTCTCGTAACAGATCTTTTGCCAGAGTGAATGCTTTGGCGCGATGGCTGATCGTGTTTTTTTGACCCGCCGACAGCTGAGCTAATGTTTTCCCTAATTCTGGAATGAGGAATACAGGATCATACCCGAATCCTAACGTCCCACTCGCCTCTTCTGCAATCATTCCATCCAAAGTTCCTCGTGCCACCCGTATTCCATCTGAAGGGAGTGCGATCGCTGCGACGGTCAGAAAGCGAGCAGTTCGTTGTTCACGAGGCACACCCATCAACTCCCGCAGCAATTTTCGACAGTTGTCTTCGTAGGTCGCGTCTTCGCCGGCATAACGGGCCGCATAGACACCCGGCCGCCCACCAAGCGCATCCACTTCCAGCCCCGTATCGTCGGCGACAGCCGGCAAGCCCGTGAACTCGGCAATGGCACGCGCTTTCTTGACTGCGTTGGCCTCGCACGTGTCCCCGTCTTCGACCACGTCCGGGGCATCTGGGAATTCATCGAGTGTATGAATCGTGATCCCGAGATCGCCTAAGAGCGCAACGAGTTCCTCGACTTTGTGTCGATTGCGAGTCGCGAGCACCAATTCACGAATCATCGTCTCTTCCCTACTCCAATTCTCCGATCAGATCCCTCTGTAGCGCGGTAAGGGTCTGAATCCCGCTCCATCCCATCGCCATGAACTCATCCATTTCCTGTTTGGCAAACGGAGTCCGCTCCGCTGTACCCTGGACTTCGACGTAGCGTCCTTGTCCGGTCATGACCACATTCATGTCGACATCGGCCATTGAGTCTTCTGTATAGGCCAGGTCGACGAGAATTTCCCCACCCACTTTCCCTACGCTAATTGCAGCAAGATAGTCCGTCAACGGACGTTTCTTAATCAGGCCTCGCTTCTTGAGGACTGTAAACGCATCGGCCAGGGCGATGAACGCTCCTGTAATAGAAGCGGTTCTGGTTCCTCCGTCGGCCTGGATGACGTCGCAATCGAGCCAGATCGACCGCTCTCCCATCTGGCCCATATCTGTCACCGCACGGAGAGCCCGCCCTACAAGGCGTTGAATCTCCAACGTCCGGCCACCCTGTTTCCCTTTGACCGCTTCACGTGGGGATCGCTCGTGGGTTGAACGGGGGAGCATCGAATACTCTGCCGTCACCCATCCTTGCCCTTTTCCCTTCAGAAAGGGAGGCACCTTCTCCTCAATCGAGGCGGTACAAATCACTTTGGTGTCGCCCATTTCGATCAGGACAGACCCTTCGGCATGTTTAATGAAATTCCTCGTCACCTTTACCGGACGAAGCTGATCTTTTCGTCGCCCATCGGCACGCAATAGTCCCGCTGCACTACTCATTGGTTACTCCAGTTCATTGATGCCGCGCATTATAGTAAAGGCCCTGCGAAAGCGCAATGAAACCGGCGAGGAGTCTGTCCGAGTAATCCTTCGTTGCGACAAGCCTGACGGCGGGCGGGCTCGCCACTCGTCTCGCATGGCGTCTCGGCGTCTCGTCACGAACCCACGTGAATACTGCGGGCTGGTACCAATCAGCGAATGAAGCTTGGGAAAAATGCTAGCGCCTTCGATCATTCCTGCCAATCGACTTGTACAAAAGTACGCGGCGTGAACGGCTAAATCTGTACAAGTGTGCGCTCACTCCAGACGCATCCCCCGCTTAGACCTCGAGCAAGGATGCCACCGCCCCAATTGAAACACGTAAAACGCAGTCACAGCGCGGCATCGCACTGCTTCTCGGCTAAGAACACGTCATCTGGTGAGAGGCCCACAACGTGCGGCTTTTCACAATATATTGGCACAAAAGGTGCACATGCCCTTACAGTCTCTTGAGACCTCTGAATGTCGTAACACAACCAGAGCACCCACTGAGCCTAAACAGTTCTCTTCTTCATATACAGCAGACTCACAATTCATGACGTTGCTTCTTGACCGATCTACCCAGCAAGCCCTCCTTGAACTCACGCGGGTTCTGATCGTCGACGACGAAGAACCGATCCGCCGGCTGCTGGGATACATGCTTCAAACCCATGGGTATGAAACGGTCCTCGCGTCCGATGCGCGTGAGGCACGGACACGGCTGGAGGAACAACCCTTTGCGTTGATGTTGTGCGATGTGAATATGCCCGGTGAATCGGGTATGGATCTCGTCCGCAATATCCTGAGTCAGCACCCCCACACCGCCGCGATCATGGTAACCGGTCTCGACAGCTCGATGCTGGCGAACGCTGCGCTGGACATGGGTGCCTTTGGGTACATCGTCAAGCCGTTCGAGTCCAATGAAGTCATGATCGATGTCGCCAATGCGCTCCGCCGCCGCCGGCTTGAACTTGAAAATCGCCTGCACCGGGAGAACCTGGAAGATGTCGTCAGAACCAGGACGATGGCTCTCCAGCAAGCGCTCGAGTGGCTCGAGCTGAGCGAAAAGGAGCTGCGTCTCTCACGAGAGGAAACGATTCAACGACTCGCCATCGCCGCAGAATACAGGGACAGTGCCACGGCACAACATATTCAACGCATGAGCCACTACTGTGAATTGCTCGCGAGGAAGTATGGGCTGTCATCGGAACGGTGTGATTTGATCCGCACCGCCAGTCCGATGCACGACATCGGGAAAATCGGCACGCCGGATCATGTGCTCCTCAAGCCCGGCAAGTTCACACCGGAAGAATTCACGGTCATCTCTCAGCATGCTGAGATCGGTTATCGTATCCTCAGCGGATCGGATGCGGAAATCCTCAAAGTCGCGGCATCGATCGCCTGGACTCACCATGAACGTTGGGATGGCAACGGATATCCGCGCAAGTTGAAAGGCGAAGCGATTCCCGTGGAAGGACGAATCGCCGCAATCGCCGACGCCTTCGATGCCCTCACCACACAACGGGTCTACAAGCCCGCCTTCTCCCTCGATCACGCCGTCGATCTCATGACCAAACATCGGGGGGAACACTTCGACCCCGAACTCCTCGACGTCTTCTTTGCCTCGCTGAATGACATCAAGCAGATCCATGACCAGTATGCCGACCAGTCGCCGCGCCGAATGATTGTTCCCGGCCCCGAAAATCCTCACCGTAGTCCAGCGAATCCGCCTCCGGCTTTTTGAGGCCCTCCCTTCGTCTCATACGAATGGCGATGTCGGGCAGGCTCCTAGCATCTTTTTCGTCATTTCGTTGACCGCTTTTCCACCTGCCGATATACTTTCTTCATCTCATCAGGTACAGCCCCACGCACAGATTCTCAGGCCCTGTACCCACAAAATTTCACGAGTGCGAAAGGATTGCCGATTATGGCAAAGAAGGCAACGGCGGCCTGCAAACAGGGGGCGACGCGCAATTGGATCGCCTATCTGTGCGAATCCCTGGTCACGTCCGGGGTCATGCCGACCTGGGAGGCTGCAACCTATCTGACCGAAAATCTGTTTGGAGAAAAACCAAATCCCCGCCTCTTAAGTACAACCAACGCCTACGAAGTGACGTCCCAATTTCTTCAGCGGCTGTACCATCCCCTCGTTGAGGCCGCCTCTCGCGACTTCACCTTGCCGGATGGCGCCATGCTGCATGTGTTTACGGATATCAGCCTCACCGGCAAATCTGCCGTGCTCGTCGTCTATGTGTCCGGCGATAATCAGCCTCACCAGTTGCTGATGCTGGACGCCGCCAAAGCCTGGGAACTGGTCTTTACTGATTCAGAGGAGGTCAATCGCTGGGCAGAAGAACGATATCGGTGGGTGAAGTCGGCGCTGACCGCGGCGATCGGGAAGCCCGTCCGACAGTACCGTATTGGCAGAAGTCTCCTAGCAGGCCTCGTTGTCGAGACACTCACTCATTCTGTGCGTTGACTCTTATCCTCCAGTGGGTTCATAGTTCAGATTCGGCCCCAACCATCGCTCCAGGGCTGAAAGGGGCATCCCTTTTCGCGCCTGATAGTCGAGCACCTGGTCCTTTCCGATCTTCCCCACGGCAAAATACTTGGCCTCCGGATGAGCGAAATAGAATCCGCTCACAGCCGCAGCAGGCCACATCGCAAAGCTTTCAGTCAGGGTGATTCCTGTGTGCTGTTCCACGGACAAGAGATCGAAGAGCAATCGCTTTTCCGTGTGGTCCGGGCAAGCCGGATACCCAGGCGCAGGACGAATGCCGCGATACTTTTCACGGATCAAGTCTTCGGTAGAGAGAGCTTCGCTCTTGCCATAGCCCCAGGCTTCCCGCGCCTGCTTATGGAGATACTCGGCAAAGGCTTCGGCCAAACGATCGGCCAAGGCTTTGGCCATAATAGAATTGTAGTCGTCGTGGTCACGCTCGAACTCCCGACATAAGAGCATCCACCCCGACTCCCGTCGTCACGGCAAAGGCTCCGATATAATCCGCGCGGCCGGACTCTTTCGGCGCCACAAAATCCGCCAGCGCGAAACTGTGCTGCCCTTGCGGCTTCTCCGATTGCTGACGCAAGGTATGAAACGTCGTCAAGACCGCCGTGCGCTGGTCATCGGTGTAGATCTCAATATCGTCGCCCAGGCTGTTGGCAGGGAAAAATCCATACACCCCATTCGCGGTGAATAATCGTTGATCCACAATCTTGCGGAGCAAGGCCAGCGCATCGTCGTACAACTCCTTGGCCTTCGAGCCGACGACAGGATCTTCCAGAATGGTCGGGTAGCGACCGCGCAATTCCCATGTGTGAAAGAACGGCGACCAATCGATATAGGGAATCAGCTGATCCAACGGCTGCTGCGGCACCACCTTCACCCCGGTGAAGGCCGGTATGGGTATGTTGACCTCGGCCCAATTGGACTGGAATCGATTGGCTCGCGCCCGCGCCAACGTCCAGAGGGATTTGGCTCCCTTGTCCTGATGGGTGTGGCGTATCTGATCATAGTCGGCGCGAACCTTCTTGGCGAAGTCAGCCCGCAAGTCGGCATTCACCAGACTCCCGACGACTCCCACCGCTCTGGAGGCGTCCAGCACATGCACCACGGAGTGGTTGTAGGCCGGGGCGATCTTCACGGCCGTATGGGCTTTGCTCGTGGTGGCGCCGCCGATCAGTAACGGCAGATCAAAGCCCTCGCGCGTCAGCTCGCGTGCCACGTGCGCCATTTCGTCCAGCGATGGGGTAATGAGTCCGCTCAGCCCGATGATCTGCACCCCATGCTCGCGTGCAGCCGCCAAGATCTGCTCACAGGGCACCATCACGCCGAGATCGATCACCTCGTAGTTATTGCATCCCAGGACAACCCCGACGATGTTCTTCCCGATGTCGTGCACATCGCCCTTGACCGTGGCGAGCAGGATCTTCCCGTTCGAACTTGACGCGCCTGACTGTTGCTTCTCCGCCTCCATGAACGGCATGAGGTAGGCCACGGCTTTCTTCATGACCCTGGCGCTCTTGACCACTTGAGGCAAAAACATCTTGCCGGACCCGAACAGGTCTCCCACGATGTTCATTCCGGCCATCAGCGGCCCCTCGATCACATGCAGCGGTTTGGCATATTTCTGCCGAGCCTCCTCGATGTCCTGCTCGATGTAATCGGTCACGCCTTTCACCAGTGCATGGGAGAGGCGCTCCTCGACCGTGCCCGAGCGCCACTCATCGTCTTTCACCGCCGCTTTGCCCTGTTGCTTGACAGTCTCGGCAAAGGTCACCAATCGTTCCGTCGCATCCGGCCGGCGGTTCAGCAGCACATCTTCGACCAGTTCCAGGAGATCCTTGGGAATCTCCTCGTACACCGCCAGCTGTCCGGCGTTCACAATCCCCATGTCCAGACCGGCCTTGATGGCGTGATAGAGGAATGCCGCGTGCATCGCCTCGCGCACGCGGTTGTTGCCGCGAAACGAGAAGGAAATGTTGCTGACGCCGCCGCTGACTTTCGCCAGCGGAAGATGCTGTTTGATCCAGCGTGTGGCGTCGAGAAAGTTCACCGCGTAATTATTGTGTTCCTCGATGCCGGTCGCCACCGTAAGAATATTCGGATCGAAGATGATGTCCTGGGCTGGAAAGCCGATGCGCTCCGTGAGGAGGCGATAGGCCCGCTCACAGACCTCGATCTTGCGCTCATACGTGTCGGCCTGGCCGCGTTCATCGAAGGCCATCACCACCACGGCAGCCCCGTAGCGATGAACCAATTTGGCCTGTTGAAGAAACTTGGCTTCGCCTTCTTTCAGGCTGATGCTATTGACGACAGGCTTGCCCTGGATTTCCTTCAGACCCGTCTCGAGGATGTCCCACTTCGAACTATCCACCATGATGGGGACGCGAGAGATATCCGGTTCCGACGCCACCAATCGCAGGAACTTCTGCATGGCAGCCTGGGAGTCGAGCATGCCTTCGTCCATATTGATGTCGATGATCTGGGCTCCGCCCTCGACCTGTTGTCGCGCCACCGAAAGCGCGGCTTCATAATCGCCTCCTAGAATCAGTTTGGAAAAAGCCGGTGACCCAGTGACGTTGGTCCGTTCGCCGATATTGACAAAGTTCGATTCCGGCCGAATCGTGACCGCTTCCAGCCCACTGAGTCTGGTATAAGGCTCGACGGACGGCGGGACGCGCGGAGGAAGACCTCGCACGGCCTCGGCAATCAGTTTGATGTGTCCGGGTGTCGTCCCACAACAGCCACCGACGATATTCAGCCAACCATTCTGCGCCCATTCTCTCAATTGAGGCGCCAGGCTATCGGGTGTCTCTGGAAATCCTGTCGGCAGCAACGGATTCGGCAATCCGGCATTCGGATGGCAGCTCACAGAGATCGGGGCCAAGCGAGAGAGCTCTTCAATCAACGGGCGCATTTCCTTGGGGCCTAACGCGCAGTTGATGCCGACGCTGAGCAAGGGCACATGGGAAATGGAATTCCAGAAGGCTTCGATTGTTTGGCCCGTCACCCCGCGATTGCTGCCGGCTTGAATAAACGTCACCGAGGCCATGAGGGGGAGCCTGATATGGCGATCATCGAAAAACTTATCAATGGCAAAGAACGCGGCCTTCGCATTGAGCGTATCGAAGATGGTCTCGACCAACAAAAGATCGACTCCGCCGTCGACCAAGCCACGGACCTGCTCGTAGTAGACCGTCACCAGTTCGTCATAGGTGGTGCCGCGCGCAGCAGAATTGTTGACATCGGTCGAAATAGACGACGTCTTCGTCGTGGGTCCAATCGCCCCGGCCACAAAGCACGACCGACCAGGCGTCTGCAAGCATGGCTTGCTCCGCCGCACGCCTGGCACATTCCCCTCCGGCTCTCGCGATCTCATAGGCCAGCGACTCCATGCCGTAGTCGGCGAGGGAAATGGCTTGCGCGTTAAACGTATTCGTCTCCACGATGTCGGCGCCGGCCTCGAAGTACTGGCGATGGATCTCCTCGATAATGGCGGGCTGCGTGAGGTTCAGCAGATCGTTATGCCCTCTCTGATCTTTCTTCCAATCTTTGAACCGCTCGCCCCGAAACGCAGCCTCGTCCAGCTTCCGCTGCTGGATCATGGTTCCCATGGCCCCGTCGAGGACCAGAATGCGTTGTTGAAGTAAGGCTTCTAACGATGCACTCATACGACCTGTCTCCGCGATCGAATCCGCTGTGATGGTGAAGAAAGTCCGGCCATCATAACCGACAGGTTCTTACCCCAGCAAGTAATCCCGATTCTTCGTGCCTTGACAGGAGGAGAAGCCGCCGATACGATGCCGCTACCAGCTGGAGAGAAACTGTGCTCCTGCGTCTTTCCATCCATACCATCTTCTCGTCTCTCTGCTGCTATTATCGCCACCGGCATCTGGCTCCAGCCTTCTGCAGTCCTCGCAGCACCCTATTTTGAGGACGGGTACCTCGGGCTGACACAAACGGAATTACATCAAAAACTCGGGATGCCGCAGGCGGTGCGCGATCGAAAGTCCGAGCTGCGCGTCTTCACCTACTACGCCATCACCGATTGGGAAAAGTATTTTCGGAAGCTCGTTTCGCCGGAAAATGGCGAGGATGTCTATACCTTTACACGCAATGGCATCGAGGTCCGATACTCGTTCAGTTATACCGTCGATCCCAACGATGAAAATGAGAATCGAACATTATTCGTTCGGCTCGTCGATATTGAATTCTCCCCCTCCGTTCCCCTCGCCAAGATCCCCTCACTCGTCCCGGAATTTCACCCATCAGAGGATCCCGCGTCCCCCTCATTTCGATCGAATATTTGGGTATTGTTGTTTAAAGGCCCCGCGTCACCACAGGCTCGTTTTATTGTGAGAGAGGCAACCAGGGACAAGCTGGAATGGACCCTGGCCTATCAGTTATTCTCGTTGCAAGGCCTGCCGGACCCACTCACAACCAAGGTGCTTGTCGATCGAGTGGAAATCAGCACGCAAAGTATCGACCTTGTGAAGCAACGGCAGCGACACACCCATGACCCCATTATGAATCCGTATTCGCGAGAATTCGCGCAGCAACCCACGCTTCAAGCCAAACCGGCGAAGAAGATTCCTGTTCCAAAGTACGCCGAATAGCGGATCACGATTGGTGAAAGACGTGACGGGTGAACGGGTCTAGGGAACCTGCTGGAGGCGATCTTGCTGTTTTTTGGCTGCGTCGGTGGCTTTGGTTTTCATGACATCGCTCGCCCCACCTTGATTCGTATACAACAAGACAGGTGTGACAATCCCCGTGAGGATCAAGACCCAGAGGGAGAGAAATTTTATGACCTGACTCCGACTCATGTACATCGCAATCACACAGATCAACCCAGCAAGCCCCGCAGTCGTCAAGATTTTCGACTGAGCGGGAGACAAACCTGAAATCTCCGGAGCAAAGCCGCCTATTGTTGCGGTCATGTTCTTGGTCCAATTCGTGACCGTGTTGTGGATGGCCCCCAACGGGGCAGTCTGAGGCGGCGGACTGACAGACCGTTCGGTAGTTTTCACCTTTGCCCGATATCGCTCCGGAATGCTGTCGTAATTGTCCGTCAAGACGGGCGTGCCTTGTTCATCGATATAGGAATAAATCGTCTCGGCAGACGCTGCGTAGGGCAGCATAAGGCTCGTAACAATAAGGAGGACGACCCCGATACCAAGGAGCATTCCCTAGCTGAAACCATCCCTGAATGGATGCGTGTTCTGTCTTCATAAGAATCATTCCATACTTCGAGAGTATAGCGACTTCCCTATCTAATTGATTCATAATTGCTTTTCTTTGCCGCTGCTTGACTCCCCTTCATTAGCCGTTGTTACGATGCGCTGCATCATGCCTCACACCACTACGGCGATCCATGAATCGATGAACACCTCTCCAACTGATCTGGAAGCACCGATCCCATTCATCCGCCGACGTCCGGTTCGGCTCATCATCTACGCCGGGCTTGGCCTGTTTGTCTTCCTCATGGTGATCTGGCCGCTCATTGCACAACTCAAAGACCCGGATTTCCAAAAACATATCGCGGAACATCGGGTCATGGTCGGCATGTCGAAAGAACAGGTGTTAGAGGCCTGGGGAGGGCCACAAACGATCAACACGACCTTCACCAAAGAAGGTATCCGTCGCGAAGAATGGATTTTTGAAGATTGGGAAAGCGCTGCGGTGGTGAAACACCGCTATCTGTACTTTGAAGAAGGCAGCCTCATCGGCGGATGGTTCCAAGGCTCAGGCGAACGGCTCCCCACTCAGTCCCCGTCGAACCCGCACACCCCAAAACCGCCAAGCTAGCAGGATGCTGAAAAAGCCCGCCAGCAGCGTTCTCGCATCGTTCAGACCCTCAACGTACCCCAGATGGGTACGCCTCCTCGGCCTTTCACTCGCTGCGGCCTTGCTGACGGCCTTTTTGAGCATCCTGCGAGAGTGTTAACTACGGCTGCGACGAGACATCACGCACCGCCAACCGCAGTCGGCTGAGGAGCACTTCCGCACGGAGCTGATCGCACTCGTCGACCATGACATGCGAGTTGAGAATGGGGAGTCCTGGATACAAGCTGCTCACATGTTCATTCTGAACCATGTACGGCGATGCCGCTGCCCTCCAGCAGACTCGTGATCATTGCCAGCTCACCCATGCTCTGCGGCTCAGTGAGACGGATCATCGGCATGCGACGCACTCCACGCTCAAACCGGCCACAGGCAGTTGAACCCCCGTCGTTTCGTTGCTTTTTCTCTGCATCCCTCTTACACTCACCCTCGGGCTAGGGGGTTTCTGTAATTTGTACGCGGCGCTGTTTGCCGGGACCGCCCGAAACGGTCAACACACGTTTCCATTCTCGGATCTGATACACCGCCCAGGCAGGAGATTGGCCTTTAAAATAGGCGTCAGGATCTTCCCCGCTGGCATTGAGAAAGATCGGCTCTGTGAAGCCTTCTTCCAACACATAGTCGAGGAGACAGTCCGTCACAAAACCCGACCCTCGCAGAGACACCTCTGCGAGCATCGATAGAATGTCTTCTGGATTTTGAATCGTCACCTGATTCATTGAAGAACCTCCGCGCAATCGAATTGTAACGAGCCACTCACCAGGAAGGCAACAGACATGACACGTCCCATGACGAAAAGCCGATTCCAAGAAGAACTCTTGCGTATTATGGACCGTAAGCATCATTGGGCCTGGCCGGCATTCGCCGACGGAACGGTCACCGTCGATCAACTCAAACGCCACTTCCAACAGGAATACGGCGTCTACGTGCGTGACTTTCCTGTGTTCCTGGCACGCATTCACGGACAGAATCCCCCGGCCCCGGTCCGCCGAATGCTCGCCGATAATATTTACGAAGAAGACACCGGTGGGCTCTCGTTGGGAAAGTCGCACCCGGAATTGTTCCTGACCATGATGGCGGGCCTTGGATTGCCGGCGCGTGATTTTGACAGGGTGCGCCTCCTACCGGCCAGTCGACGCTACCGCGCCTGGCTGGACCGTGTCTCGAATAACCGAGACTGGGTCATCGGAGCAGCGGCCCTGACCGTCTTCGTAGAAGGCAGCGTGAAGGATCGCGCAGAAATCGCCGACCCCTCCAAGCCCAAGACCGCCGAAGACATCGAAGCGATCGTCCAACGCCACCCACTAGTGAAACACCACGGCCTGCCCCTCGATTCCATGGATCTGATTCGCGCGCACCAAATGGTCGAAGCCGGCCACCGCCATGATGCCTATGCCATGGTGGTGAACTACGCCACGACACACACCCAACAACAGGCCGTACTGAGCTGCCTCAAGAAATGCCTGACGCTCTGGCAGGCGTATCGCGATGCAGTCGCCAAAGCCTGTGGATTGAAAAAGACCTAGATTGTACTTTGGTGATCTATCTCTCCTTCTTGTTTCTTGCTCTGACCTTCAGCCATCCGTCATTAGCCATTAGCTCCCCTCCTTCCAACGACATGGCGCTGGTTCCTGCCGGAGAATTCCTGATGGGGAGTCCGGTCGGCAGCGATGGTCTTCCCGACGAACAGCCACAACGCCTCGTCTACACCGCAACATTCTGGATTGACCGCTACGAAGTCACGAACGATACCTATGCACGATTTGTCCAAGCGACCGGGCATCGTGCGCCGGCACACTCGAACCCTGCTTCCACATTGTGGGAGAACAATGCACCGATCTCCGGCATCGGCACCCATCCCGTGGTCAATGTCAGTTGGGAGGATGCCGTGGCCTACTGCACCTGGATGGGTAAGCGTCTGCCGACCGAAGCGGAATGGGAAAAGGCCGCGCGCGGCACCGATGGCCGTCGCTACCCCTGGGGAAACGAGTGGGACTTCAACGAAGGCCAACAGCGCCAGCTATTGGGCGGGACGAACCATCGACTTTCAGAGCGGAGCGGACTGGGATGCCTTCTGGATCAAGGGTGAAGGAGCGAAGATTTCAAAAGAGAAGGGCATAAGGGGAGAAGTGCTCACCATGCCGGTCGCGAGCTTTCCAGAAAGCGCGAGTCCCTATGGACTGCATGACATGGCAGGCAACGTCGCCGAATGGGTACAGGATTGGTATAACCCGAACTACTACAAAGAGGCCCCTCTCTCAGATCCTCAGGGACCTCCTCGCGGGGCGATCAAAGCGATGCGCGGCGGGTCCTGGCTCAAGCCGGCTATCAGTCTTCGCACGAGCGACCGCGACTGGGGCACGATGGACAGCCGCCCCAGCGGCACCGGATTTCGGTGCGCGAAAGATGCGTTCTGACAGGATGCTGAAAAAGTTCGTCGGGGACTACAGACGTGCTCAGCCCCTCAACGGGGCTCGGGTCGGTGAGCCAATCACACCGTGACGCGTGAAACATGCGAGAAAAGCGTGATCCCAAGTTCAGGGTTCAAACTTCCCAGCCCTCGAACTTCGGACCTCGAACCCTCTCCTGTCTCGCTCGTCCCGCTTGTGCCGGCTGCTATCCTGTGGAGCATCACCGGACCAGCAGATACTCAACCCGTTCAATCCTCACCACCGGCATGATGATGCCGAGGCCTTCTTCATCATGGGAAAAATCATAGACAAGAGACTCCTCGGGGATGAGCCGCCCCATCATGGCAATCTCAATGTCGATCTTCCTGCCGGCCTCGAGCTGTCGGCGGAGAACGTCACGGGTGCTGGGATTAGGAATCACGACGAGATTACCCGGGACTTCTTCAGGTTTGAATCGGACAACACCCCATCTGGTCGGCGTAAAGATCGGCCCAATGGCCAGGCTAAATCCACCAGTCGTCGGATCGTAGCGCGAGAGATCCGCTGACCAGAGAAAGACCACTGTCCACTGGAGCGCTTCCTTCCCTGCACGCTTCGCATCGCGCTCCCGGTTCAACGTGAACAATCGCTCGTCATGTGCAGGATCGTGATGGCCATGGCCGTAGACCAAGCCCCAGTCCGGCGGGTTTCCATCCAGTGCATCAAGAAACTGTTCAATTGAGTGAGGATCGATCAGGATACGGCAGTCCGGCGGCAGGATACTATGAAGATCCTTGTGCGCAATCGTCAGGAGAGGTCTCGCACCGATGGCGTCTTCAGCCCATCCTTTTCCGACCGATCCTACGGTCAGGACCAGAACGGCGATGACCCAGAGAGCCCACATGGGATGACGATCACTCCGTTGCGGCGGCGACGGCCCGTTCAAAACTCGTGCGGAGGGCAGTGACCGCCTGCTGCTCACCCGTCAACACTCCACATTCGATCAAGACTGCCAGACGAGGATTTGGATCGATGCGGCGCAAGGCCTGTCTGGTGAGTCCACCAGACTCAATAATTTTTTGATAGGTGTCCATCCACGAGTCGATCACGGCGCGCAGCCCGGCATCGGTGGGTTTCATCCGGCCGAGCTTTACCTGTTCAAGCAACTTGGTGAGCGGGTCGGACTGAGAGATGGTGGCAATCGCACGCTGTAAGATCTGGTCGCCTGAATCCATGGTCAATTCGTGGAACAGGAACCGGGGCCACGCGGATCACCGCAACTTCCGCAGGCACCTCCCCCATTACCTGGCAGCACCCAGCCATCCGTGCCGCCAACCCCGAACGAAGAGATTTGTTTCTCCAACTTCGTGGTCTTGCACTTTGGACAGGCGGCTTGTGTTGAGCCATACACCAACAGCTCGAATCGATGATTGCATTCCCCGCAGACATATTCGAAGATAGGCATGGATTGTTCTCCTTATTCTGAGAGACATTATAAGATCGGACCGGCCACTTCGCAATCAGCCAGGAGCTGTATGTACCAAGAAGAAAAAACCTTTACCCTTCGATTCAGCCTGGAGGCCTCGTTTCCCGACGACTATGAGGGCGAAGAAGAAAACCAGGCCTGGGTACGAGAGTGGGAAACGCGAATCAAACCGGATCTGCTCAAGGTGCTCTTCGAATCGTTGCGTCAGCACCGGTCCTGGCAGACGCACGTGCGCAATCGCGGGAAATCCCCTGCCGATGAAATTGAAATCGTCCTCGCGCGGGACTTTTCCAAACCCCAAGGATTCAGCCTGTCGTCATGACGCCCTCTCCCCTCGGTCTATACCTCCACATCCCTTTCTGTCGGCAGCGATGTGACTTCTGTGCCTTCTATCTTGAAATCCATCGCGAAAACCGCGCAGAGACCTTTGTCCGATCCCTCATGCATGAGATCGGACTGTCGGCGCAGCAACACGTAGCCGCAGGCCGTCCCATCCAATCCGTCTATTTCGGGGGCGGCACACCGACAGTCCTCGCCGCGACTCAGCTGACCGCAATCCTGTCTGAGATTCGCACGCATCTCACCCTCACCTCAGACTGTGAAATCACCGTTGAAGCGCATCCCTCCACGATCTCCGAGCAGGATCTCGTGCAACTGCTTCAAGCCGGCGTCACCCGCATGAGTTTCGGCGCAGAATCGATGGAGGATGGCGACCTGGCTCGAATCGGACGGCCCGGCGCTGTCCGTGAGACCGTCGACGGCGGTGACTCAGGCCAGAGCCGCCGGATTCACCAACATCAATCTCGACTTGATGTATGGGCTCCCTGGCCAAAGTCTGGAGGGCTGGCAACGGACACTCGCCCACTGTCTTACGCTGGAGCCCACACACCTGTCCTGCTATGCCCTCACGGTCGAAGAGGATACGAAGCTCGCTTCCAACATCCAGCGCCGACGGAGTCCGGCTCCAGATGAAGGTCTTCAGATTGAAATGGACGAGGCCGCGCAACGGATGCTCGGCAACGCCGGCTACGAGCGGTATGAAGTGTCGAACTATGCCAAGCCGGGATATGCCTGCCGGCACAATCTGCTCTATTGGACCAATGGCGAATACCTTGGATTGGGCCCGAGCGCACAGTCCTATCTGGACGGGACACAGATTCGGCAACATCGCCGACCTCGCGGCCTACGACGCATCGCTCGCAGCAAACCACCTCCCTATTGAAGATCGCACCAGGCTTTCGGAGGAGGAGCAACTCCGCGACGCCGTGATTTTCGGGTTACGACTGATTCGAGGCATTCCCTCGCACCATCTTCATCAGCATGCCGCAAACTACGGGCATACGGCAGTCACCGCACAGTTACTCGCACAACAGCTGATCGAAGAAGACGGTGAGCGCAGCAGACTATCGGCACGAGGCCGCCTCCAGGCCGACACGATCGCCGGGCAGCTGTACTAGCAGCAGGCTGTTGAAAAAGTCCGCCAGCTTCGTTCTCGCATCGTTCAGACCCTCAACGTTGAGGAGACTTCTCGGAGGTCGGAGGCACTGAAGGGGTTTGTCCGTTCGCCGACCCATGCAGATAGCGAACGGCTCACACGAAGTGCGGTATGTACCTCCTCGGCCTTCACTCGCTGCGGCCTTGCTGGACGGCCTTTTTGAACAGCCTGCTCTCGGTGCGGCCATCGCATGCATTGACTTTGTCCTTGGGTCGGGTGGAAACTGAACGCAGATCACAGCGGAGTTGCCATGCCCGTTAATATGGATCCTGCCAAGAAGCGAAAAAGACAGCCGTCGCCACAGGAGACAGATTCGTCTCCGTCCGAGAAGGAAACGACTGTGCCGACACAAGCGGCTCAGTTCGGAGAAGAGACGGAAGAGGATCGGGTGAAGGACACTGGCGGATGCGGAGCAGAAGAATCTGTGGGAGGCCACGGAAGTCATCGACATGGATAAATTCTGAGACGCCGAAGCGCATATGGCAGACATGGCTCAACGTTGACTGGTGAATGGAGAGACTCAACTAGAACATTCAGCGCGACTTGAACGAGTGCGACGCTTTCAGCATCCTGTCTAGGCGGGCAGAAAGAAAAAGGCGATCGCCAGCATCAGGTACACTCCGACCAACATCACACCTTCCATCCAGTTCGATTCTCCGTCCATCGCCACGAATCCCACAATCAGGACCGAGATCGTCACCGCAGCCACCTCGAACGGTGTGAAGATCAGATCCAACGGCGTCCCGAAGAGATAACTGGCAAAGACGAGCAATGGCGCAACGAGCAACGCAATCTGCAGGCTAGACCCAACCGCGATACCATAGGCTAGATCCATCTTGTTTTTCAGCGCCACCATCACGGCCGTGGAATGTTCAGCCGCATTCCCTACCAGTGCGACAAGAATGACGCCGACGAAGACTTGCGTGAGCCCAAGTTGATGCGACAGCCGGCTCCAGCGCACCGACTAACATCTCGCTCATCAGGGCCACGAGACAGGTCACCACGGTGAGTACCGTAATCGAGGCGCCACGGGTCCAGGGTTGTTCTCCGAGGTCCGAAGCATTATGGGCCTCTCCGGCAAACAGATGGCGATGCGTCTTCAAGGTAAACAACAGGCTTGCGACATAAATGGCGAATAAGACAAATGATATGGTGAGACTCAGCTCTCGCTCGATCGCGACGCCGCGATCGGCAGCGGTGAAATGGAAGAGCGCGGGAATGATGAGCCCCACAGCAGCCAGGAGCAGGAGACTGGCGCCCATTCCGGCAGCGGTCTGGTTAAACTTCTGCCGCTCGTACTTCATCCCGCCGGCAAACATGGAGACCCCGAGTACGAGTAAGATGTTGCCGATGATCGAGCCGGTGAGAGAGGCTTTGACGACATCGTGAAGGCCCTCGCGCAGAGCCACAAGCGCGATAATCAATTCCGCGGCATTGCCAAGCGAGGCATTGAGCAACGCACCAATGCCGGCGCCGACATGGGTCGTCAAATGCTCGGTGGCTCGCCCCAACAGGCCCGCCAGCGGAATAATGGCAAGTCCAGCCGACACAAAGACCAGCAGTGGATCGGCTCGAAGGACTTCGAGCGCGATCGTCACCGGAACAAAGATGAGCAGGAAATCAAGCCACGACGTGAAGAGATATCGCACGCGCAAACCCTAGCATGACCGTGAAACTTTGTCGATGAATCGACTCCGAGCACCCCACGCCCTGTTCTACCCCTTTCATCTATGCCACCCGGAGACCTTGGCACGGCTCCTGACTCGCTTTGCCACAGTCCATTTTCGCGACTTCATGGCGCTGCAATTGACCCCCATGTCCGGAATGACGGCATTCCAAGACCGGATGGGCATGAGCTTTCCTGATCTCATCGAGTCCGGACGCCTCGTGCAGGGCTATGACGTGAGTGGACCGCTTCCACCTACTGTGGCAGACGCCATCGATCGCGACCTGCACGATCCTCTTTGGCGCGCGCGCTTTCACACGGCGCTTCGCCGGGACCGTCGTCTCCAACGTGGACTATTCGAGCCGTCCCACAGTCTTCGTATCGGCGACAGTCTCGTGCCAGGCCCTGCCGCACTCCTGCGCCTCATGGACGACTCGTTCAGACAGCACGCCTATGATCTCGGTCGGGTGAGAGCACTATCGAAGAGTAGCCTCACCCTTGAAGAGGGCTACCACTTTGAATATGGGCTCGCCCTCGTGAAGACATCCGCCTCACTCGTCTATACGCAGACCCTCGCGCTGGCACACCAGCTCCAACCAGTCACAGACTCCCCCGCTCATTTCTCGCTCTATGCGCAATCCTGTGTCCGAGAGAATTGGCCGAGAACCAACCACCTGCTTATTCGGGTAGGCTATTAAAAGTTACAACCAAGTCTGTTAGAATTCGTCCCTATGGCAGGCACAAAAACCCCCTTCGCACCCCCTGTCCCGACAGAGACCACCAGCACCGACACAGCTGCCGGGCTCGACGCGCGTGTGATCGTGTTCAACTGCGAGTGTCACACCTATGAGCAAGTCATTGCGCTCTTTTGCCAATACATTCCTGGCATGAACTCCACGAAGGCCTTTGAGCTCGCATGGAAGATCGACCATGAAGGGGAAGCCATCGTGTTCGCGGGTACGCTGGCAGAAGCGGAAGAGATCGCCGCAAAACTGGGGGGAGGGGGACTACGAGTGGCCGTGCAATAATCGCAGGCCTGGCTACTTCTTGTGTTTCTTTCGAGCGGCTTTGGCCGGCTTAGACTTTGCTTTGCTTGCCTTTGGCTTTGCCTTCGAAACGGCAGGACGTGGTGCAGCTTTCGCAGGTGCGCGTTTCGCTGGAGCAGGCTTCCCAGGCGCAGTCTTCTTACCATGACTTCCCGACCCACCCTTCACAGGCTTCCCTTCAGCGAGCTGAGCCTGAAGTTTGTGTGTCGCGGATGTTTTATTCATTTTCGTCACCATATCGCCACTGTAGATCCGCACTTGATAGAGCTCTAAGAGCTTGCCAATGGCCTTCTGATCGCCTTTCTTCGCGGCATTCAGCAACCGGCGGCGATGGTTCATCTCTTCTTCTTCTGTATGGGAAGCAGCCCGTCGTTCCATGTCCGTCCTTTCTTCTACGTGGGCATACAGCACCGCGCGGCGCAGTATAGCGGAAATTTACGAAAATGCACCAGATGCCCTGGCACAGGCTGGGATACCACTTGAGGCTATTTTCATCCGGGGGGTATAATCCCGCTCACATTATTCTGAAGAAGGAGACCACCCAATGGAGCATCAGAAACAGGAACAGCCGACCGTCGCCGACGACCCGAAGGCCCGAGAAATGCTTCGGCAAGCCTTCGAAAACACCGCACGGTGGCAGAAAGACTTTACGGGATTCACGGCCGACCTGACCGTGAATGTGAACGGGAAGGAAACCAGCGGACCCGTCATGGTGAAAAGCCCTCGCGAAGTATCGGTTCAACTGGGAGAGGCCGACGTGCAGAAGTGGGCGCAGGAACAGCTCGGCATGATCGCGGTGCACCGTGGCCCAAGAACCTTCGAGGAATCGGACGGCAAGTACTCATTGACCATGGAAGAAGACGGGCACCCGTTCGGCACGAAACTGATCATTCATGGGTCGAACTCGTTTTATCGCGTCAAAGACAATCGCATCACCCAGATCAATCGCAAGATGGCGCACCCCGGCATGACCCCCTTTGCCTTTACGATCAACGTGGAAGAAAGCGCGGTGACCCAAGACCAGAAGAATCTGACGACGAAGTACAGCGTGTACTACTATTCACCCACCGACGGGAAGCTGAACAACGTGGAAAGCTTCACCGACACCCATGTGCGCGTCGGATCATCGGATTTGCCGGCCACCCGCCGCATCATTACATACGAAAACGGCGAAGTGATCGTGAAGAACTTGACGTTCACGAATCACAAGTTGATCTAATCTTGAATGGGAACTTGCGAGAGCTCAATGGATCTTCGAATCATTCCCTCGCAGCATGCGCGTCAAGCTGGAGGGTTATGTCCATCTGGCGCGGATGATCGATAAATGCCGCGCCGTGCTGGCCGGCACCGAGGGCGAATACATCTACCCCTGCCCCATGGATGACCGGCTCATGAAATTCGCAGGGATCACGGCCGATCAGTTCACCGCAGCCGTCAAAGCCAATCCAACAGACGAAGCGCGTGGCAAAATGGTTCACACAGACGGCGAAGGCGCATCCTCCCAGCCGAGGTGGAACGCATGGAACGAGATGATGTTGAATCGCGGACCAAGCACGCCGGAGAAGCAGGAGTACTTCAACAAGCTCCGAGACGCCGTCGATCCCTCCCGCACCGACCTCACCGCCTGGGCCGACCTCCAAGACTTAGAAGAAGGCCGAACCGTTCCGAAAAGATAGTCGGGCGTATGAATGAACATGCTCTGACTTCCCCTCTCAAATTGCGGAGAGCGGCGTAACTGTTAAACGTGAATGCCTTGAAAGGCCAAGATACGGACATGCCAAATGTAACGTTTCGCGTTTCACCTTTAGCGATTCACATCTTTAAGAAGGATTCGGCGCCACGAACACGAGTACTTTGAGGCGCTGGCCTGTGTGATTCTTCACGCCGTGCTCTTCTCCGGCCGGCGCCATGGTCCCCTGCCCTGGACCCAGCACTTGTTTCGCTGAACCGACCTGAAAGGTGCCCTGCCCCTCAAGCACAAGATAGACCTTATCCTGCTCGCCATGAGTATGGCCCTTCTGTTCCTGCCCTGGTTCAAAGCAGTAGATATCGCAGAAGAATCGTGGCGTTTGAAACACATTGTTCTTCTTCATCTTCTCATTGCTAAACTGCTGAAATTCAGAGAGATCCACTGCATTCATTCGTCAACTCCTTCAGGAAGGTTGCGGATGGGTTCGACGACGCTCAAGCGTCGCTAAAATGGAATCGACCGAGATCACATGATGCGAGAGCCCCAAGTCCTTGGGTGGAAGCCCCATCGCCAGCCCAAGTAACTGGGGCAGATGCAAGATCGGTAAGTGGAGCTTGGTGTTCACCGCGCGACCAGCCCGATCCTGATAAATGTCCAGACTCATATGACACAGAGGACAGGGCGTCACCATAAAATCGGCTCCCTGCTCCTTGGCTTCTTTCATGTGCGTCCCTGCCATGGCCACGGCAATGGCTTCCTTTTCGAGGATGATGGGAAACCCACAGCATTTGGTTCTTCCGGCATAGGCCACCGGTTCGCCACCGACGGCATTAATGACGCGCTCAAGGGATTTGGGATTCTCAGGATCGTCAAATCCCAGCTCCCACGACGGACGCAGAATGTAGCAGCCGTAAAACGGGGCGATGCGGAAATCTCGCATCGGCACGGAAACCAAGGCGCCTAGGCGAGCCAACCCAATGTCTCGCACCACGATCCACAATAGATGCTTGACCTGGACTTGACCGTGGTAGGCCAAGCCTTCTGGCGCCAGGAGAGCATTGATACGATTCAGGGTCCCCGTCTCCGTCTTCAATCGTCGATTGGCTGCGCTCATCACCCCTTGGCAGGTACCGCAGATCGTCATGACATCCAGTCCAAGCGCCTCCGCTTGCGCAAATGTCCTGGCATTAATCGCCAGCGCCATATCGGGGTCCACCTCCGTCACGACCCCGGCGCCACAACAGGCCGCGGCTGTGAGTTCAACGACCTCGATCCCCAATCGGCCGATAATCGCCCTCGTCGATAGATAGAGTTCCGGTGTCGCCCCCTGTGCGGCACAACCGGGGTAGAGGGCATATTTCATTGGTGT